>NZ_SMDC01000004.1 GCF_004343155.1 Marichromatium gracile | reverse complement strand
CAGCAGGTCATCCCAGAGCCACAACCCATCTCCTGCGGCAACATCTCCCACGGGATCCCGCTCTTGAGCACGAACAGGATCCCGGTCAGCGCCCGACGATTGTCGATCGGCTTACGACCGGGGTAGCGATATCGGCGTGGCTTGGGCGCCGGCAGCAAGGGTTCGATTTCGGTCCACAGGTCATCGGGCAGCAACGGCTTGGCCATGGCTATCCTCCGTCAATGTGTGCGTGATCTCGACGCCTCTGACAACGCGAACGGCTTTTTGATAGAGCCTCTAAAAAGGGGGAGTTGACAGACGAACCCCGGTTCGTAGTACTTGAACGACTTGACCGGGCGCTTCGCGGCGTCGGCCTCCTGCAGGATCAGGGTCTTTAGAGGCTCTATCAAAAAGCCCTACGCCCACTCCAAGGCATTCCAGCAAATGAGTGCGAGTCCCAGGAAGAGAAACGCCTCGTGAATATCGGCCCGGCGCTCGAAGCGCACCCGCAGTCGACGGAACTGATGCAACCACGCCAGCGAGCGTTCGACGACCCAACGGGTCGTTCCCAGCCCGCTGCCGTGTGGGGTGTTGCGTCGTGCGAGCTGCGGTTGGATGTTGCGCGTGCGCAGCGCTGCACGGTGAGCCTTGGAGTCATAGGCGCGGTCGCCCTGCACGCGTTCGGGTCGATGGCGGGGGCGACCGCGCCGTCCGCTGCGCACGGGCGCGATGCCGTCGACCAGGGCGATGAGTTGCGTGACATCGTGGGCGCTGGCGCCAGTGAGCACGGCATGCAGCGGAATGCCCCGGGCGTCGGTGATCAGATGATGCTTGCTTCCCGGGCGAGCGCGATCGGTCGGGTTGGGGCCGGTGCACTCACCGCCGCCGACGGCGCGGATCGAGGCGCTGTCGACCAACGCTCGCGACCAGTCGATGCGATCGCTGGCCTCAAGCCGTTCGAGCAGCTTGTGGTGGATCGCCTCCCACACCCCGGCCTGCTGCCACTCGCGCAGCCGACGCCAGCAGGTCATCCCAGAGCCACACCCCATCTCCTGCGGCAACATCTCCCACGGGATCCCGCTCTTGAGCACGAACAGGATCCCGGTCAGCGCCCGACGATTGTCGATCGGCTTACGACCGGGGTAGCGATATCGGCGCGGCTTGGGCGCCGGCAGCAAGGGTTCGATTTCGGCCCACAGGTCATCGGGCAGCAACGGCTTGGCCATGGCTATCCTCCGTCAATGTGTGCGTGATCTCGACGCCTCTGACAACGCGAACGGCTTTTTGATAGAGCCTCTTAGGTTGGAGACGCCGTGGCGGCGCAAGCAGCGATCGAGCGCCGAGCGCGAGGCCTTGGGGATGGATGAACTCACGGGTCACCACCAACAGGTCATTGAGCAGCAGCAATAGCGTTTCACGCAGCGCTACCACAAGAACTTCCTGCGCCGGCGAGAGCGTCGTCGAGAGTCGGTGCGAGGCATCCTCGACGCCACTTGCGTACCGTTAGGGGCGAGAGGTTGTACTGCGCGGCCAAGACCTTGGTCGGCAACGTCGAGGCCTGCACTTCACGACGAATCGCCGGGGTGGTGCGGGCATTCTTATGCAAATAGATCTCCATCGACGATCAGGTTCCCGAGCTGTGGACTGTTGCGCGAGCGGTGGCTTCGTAAATCAAAAGCTCAAGAGCCTCGCGGGCTCGGAACAAATGATCGCTTCGACGGTGAATATGATCACACGTGGCATAACAAATAGGTTGTGGTAATGGAAATAGAGCATGATGTGCTTGTGGGGTTGGAAAAATTGCTTCTAAGCTTGCCGGAATGGGGGCAGAGAGAGTGGCGACTAAGATTTGCTCAGAAAGCACTCGGAAAAAAACATCCTGTAATAGAAAGGGTGCGCTGGGGTGGTACGGCTAGAGATGTTGCTTGGGATTTAGTGAGTAACTGCGAAGACTTTCCTCAACCCACGCCATACAATGTTTCTCCGCTTTGCTCTTTGTTGATTGGTGTTCGCGATAATGATGGAATTTTTGATAAAAAATTAAGTGATTCAATATTATTTTTCGAGAAAAAGCTAAGGTGTGATTTTTTAGATAATCCTGAGTGGTTTCACGATCCTTATCCTGGAATGAAGCCGCTAATGAATTCTCAATCTTCGATTTTTTTTGGGCGGAAAAAGGAGGTTAGGGATTTAGTTGAGAAGATAAAGCTAAATAAAAATAGATTGATTTTGGTTGCTGGTGCTTCAGGAGCTGGGAAGTCTTCTTTGGTTCACGCTGGAGTATGGGCAAAGCTTAGTATTTTAGAAAATGAACCTATTGCGGGGTCGAGCAAATGGGTTATCACTTCAATGACGCCTGCTTGCAATGACAGGGATCCATTTAAATCATTGGTGGCAAGCCTTAAAGATGTACCGGGTTTCAATTATCCTTATGAAGAGGCGGATGCGTTGCGTCAGGACCTGTCTTTTTTTTCAGTTTTAATTAGAAATGTTTTATGTGAACGCCCCAAAGAATCAAGGTGGCTTTTGATTTTAGACCAATTTGAAGAGTTGTTTACTAGCATTGAGCCTGGTTTGGCTAAATATTTTATCGATGAATTTTTGGCTGCTGCTATTGCAAACGATCGTTTTAATGTGGTTGCAACAGTGCGTTCAGATTTTTTGGGCAATTGTTTGTCGCATGATTTGCTGATTAAGGAAATAAATGGGGGCGCGATTTTTACGCTTGGTCTTCCGGGGGCGGCTGCTATGGTTGAAATAATAAAATACCCAATATCAAAGGTTCGACTCTCAAATCCAATTGAAATAGAAGAAGAACTAGTTGACAAGCTCGTTAGTGACGCTGGTGGACATGTTGGCGGGCTTGCTATTTTAGCTTTTGTCCTTAAAGACCTCTATGGAAAGTGCAAAGATTCTGGAAAAATAACTTCTAAGGATTACGAGGAGGGGTTAGATTTTTATGTCAAGAAGTATGCTGAAAATGCGGTTAAAAAATCTGGAGTTTCTAGTGAAGAAGTGCTTCCTAGAATATTTTCAAGGTTGTTAGCGATTCAACATAAAGGTCCACCAGCAAAATTGCGTGAAAAATTAGACTTCTGGAAAGAAGACCCTGATGCTATTTGCTTAATTGATGCTCTGGCAGATAAAGATGTGCGTCTTTTGGTTAAGTCTAACGAAGGGGTTGGTTTTGATTTGCCAGAAAAAGATGCTGTTGAGATTGGTTGCGCTTATGATGCTACGGTTGAGGTTGCTCACGAAGCCCTTTTTAATGCTTGGCCTGCTTTAAGTAAATGGATTAACGATAGTCGCATAGGGATAATGAGAAGGCCTCAAGTTGAATTTGATGCGGACGTTTGGGATTCTGAGGGACGTCCGGATAGAAGACTTTATAAAAAAGATATTATCGTTGAAATACGCAAAGAGTTTGAGAGCGCTTTTATTTGGGATTGTATCGCGCGCAATTCTAACGTTGCACATTTTCTTGCGCGAGACAACGAGAGAGAATTATTTGATCTAACTTTGCATGCTTTTTGCGAAAAAAAATCAAATGATGATCTTGTGGCGCTTTTGCGTACGCTTACTGCGGAGAGCCGAAGTGCGGAAGTTATCCAGTTACTTGGTTCTAAAATCGCTAAAGAAAAAAACGAGGTCGCTGATTGGTTGCGCTCTGGAATCACAGCTATAGTTAAAGGTCTTGAGAAAGGATTAGATATCGATTGGCATTGGCGACGACTCCGCCTTGGGGATTTATTGGCGGCGCTTGGAGATTGCCGTGAAGGAGTTGGTGTTCGTGATGGCTTGCCTAATATAGTTTGGAAGGACATACCGGCAGGACGATTTGTTTGGCAAGAAAAAGAAATACGTGAAACTGGTTTCTATAAAATCGCACAATATCCAGTGACAAATGCTCAGTATTCACTATTTCTTGAATCTAAGGACTATGCAGACCCAAAATGGTGGGGGGGGGTATGATTTTTTGTCAGCTCCTTCGGTATGGGAGCAGCCTAATCGTCCGCGTGTTATGGTGGCATGGATTGAGGCTATGGCTTATTGTGCTTGGCTGACTAATCGTTTTAAGTTGAATGGGGTCATTGGTGATAAAGAAGAGGTTAGGCTTCCAACTGAATACGAATGGGAGAAATCTGCTCGTGGGGTCGATGGTCTGAATTTTCCGTGGGGCGATAAATATGAATGTGGTAGTGCAAATATTAATGAGTCTTTTGATGGAAAAGGAACTCTTAGCTTGGGTGAGACTGTTGCTGTGGGGTTTTATCTGAAAAACGTTTCGCCTTACGGGTTATTTGATTGTAGTGGTAATGTTTGGGAGTGGTGTATAAACTCTTATGATGACCCTGAGGATGTTTCAGTTGGCAGCCCCTCTCTGCGTGCTTTGCGGGGGGGGTCTTTTATGGAGCATCAAATAAATGTGCGCACTACCTCTCGTAATAAGCATGGTTTTGTGAACTCATTCTCAGATAGAGGCTTTAGGCTTGTGCTTTCCGAGAAAAAGAGATCCTAAATGTCAAGTCCCCTAAGATTGTAAACCCACTTATTGAATAACTCAGGCCCGTTTCTGCGCCCATTCCTTGAGCGCTTGAATCGGGGCGATGTGCCCGAGCGCTTTCTAGGGGGATGCACTGGTTGTAGCCCTGGACATAGCGGGTGATGGTTTGCTCCAGACTCAGGGCGGAGTCGAAGCGTGTGGTGGCCAACACCTCGGCGATGCGTCCGTTGAAGCGCTCGACCAGGCCGTTGGTCTGTGGGATTCTGGGTTTGATCAGACGATGCTCGATGGCGTGCTGGACACAGACCTGATCGAAGCGATGCAGTCCGGTCGGGGCACGCTCACCGGTGACGCAGAAACGATCGGTGAACGCCTTACCGTTGTCGGTGAGGATCTTGGAGAGGGCGAACGGGGCAGGGCTATCGCATCAAGGATCTCCAATATTATAAGGCGCCAATATCTTTTGATATCAGTCTATTGTTGCCATCTTGCATCGAAACCCCGTCGTTATTCCCACGAAAGGTTTCGGACTGTGCAAGACAAGATCCACAACTGGAGCGAGACTTCGTCTTGATCATGGCGCCAAGAAGCGAGCCCTCGGCAAAGCCTCGTCTTGAGCAACGAGTGCCGACCTCCCTATCGCTTTGAATTATAATCAATATTAGCGAAATGGAATATTGGGGGTACTTGATGCGATAGCCCTGGCGAACGGGGCCTTGGCGATCAAGCGCTCGAGAAAGCCACTGGCCGAGGCTGCTGACTTGTCGTCGAGGATCTCGACATAGACCCAGCGGGTAGCGCGGTCGATGGCGGCGAAGAGATAGCGGCGCCGGTCCTCATCGGGCATCTGGGGCAGAGACTTGACGTCGACATGGACGACCCCCGGTTCGTCGTCCTTGAACGACTTGACCGGACGTTTTGCTGCGTCGGCCTCCTGTGGGATCAGGGCCTTGAGGTTGGAGACGCCGTAGCGGCGCAAGCAGTGATCGAGTGCCGAGCGCGAGGCCTTGGGATGGATGAACTCACGGGTCACCACCAACAGATCGTCGAGCGGCAGCAACCGCGTCTCACGCAGTGCTACCACAAGGACTTCCTGCGCGGGCGAGAGCGTCGTGGAGAAGCGGAGCGGGCGGTGCAATGAGTCCTCGACGCCAACCCGAGGCAGGCGCTGGAGGCGCGCGACCCGCAACTGGACACTCGTTGCCAGCGTGACACTCAACCCGGCGCGCGAGGACGATGACAGATGCCCAGAGGGCGAAGCTGCATAACAAGCCTCATGAGAGGCGACATCTACCTTGACAGTTACCGTATACAATCTAAGTAGAATTGACATGTAAGGAGATGCGCTAGTGGATAGTAGTTTGGTTGAGCAGATAGTCGTTAAGTTGCGTAAAGAGTGCGTGCTTGTAGCAGGAAGAAGTATCGGCTGTGGCTTTGCTGTTTCTCCTGGCTGGATTTTAACATGTGCACATGTTTTAAATCCTGATATTAAGATTAATGATAGCGTTGAAGTTCGTCTTTGGGATGGGGTTTTACGCACATCGATTTTGCGCCATCTTGAGAGAGATTTAGATTTGGCTTTGCTCGAAGATTTTAAGGTCAAATCTGTCAATGCAGTATTTGGCAATAGGCCGCGGCGTGACGCGCTGGTTCTTGGTATTGGCTTTCCGGTTCGTGATCATAGGCCAGAGTTTGATGAGTTTACGGCTCGCGTTGAGGGTTTTACAACAATAAAATACGCAAAAAAAGAAGTTGATTTAGAGCTAATTAAGCTAAAGCAAGGGAGAATAGAGTGCGGCTTTAGTGGTGGTCCTTTAATTAATATGGGGACAGGCGAAATCGTTGGGGTTACCCGTTTCAGTAATGACACTCAGACAGACCTTGGGGGCTGGGCTATCACGCCGGAATCAGTCAGTTTTTTTTGTTTTAAAGTGGGTGTAGAGTTAAATAAAAAGGAAGGTTTTACGAATGACTTTGAAGGTGGTTTTTTTAAGCCTCAAACAGTTGAGAGGGTGAGGGATTTGCTACTTAATTTGCCTGGGTGGGGAATCAAGGAATCAAGAATAAGCTTTATTGAGATTGCTCTTGGGAGAAGGCATCGAATATTAAATGAAATAGAGTTAGATGGCAGGCCGCGCCAAGTTGCATGGAGTGTTGCTAGAGCTTGCGAGGATTATCCGGAATTAACAGAAAGTGGGCTTGTGCCATTTTGTGCTTTGCTGAACACCATTCCTCGAGAATTTGGATGTAGGCCAGACCGCGACCGTGAAATTAATGAACTTAGGATTTTGCTTCACTGCGTTTTCCCGGAAAATTGAATAAAAAACATTTTGTATTAATCGAATAAAAATCAGATTTGAAGAATTTTAAGGAAGAAGTTACAGAACATCCAGAGCGCCGGGAAAAGCCGGCAAGAGATTGGAGGTGAAAGCCCTCTCCCCGGAAAGGTGTAGCGAACCGCCGGGACCCCGAGTCATGGGCCGGACTGTCCGCGAGGGCAGCGGTTAAGCGTTGACAGGGGCATGCATAGGCTCGGTATGGAGCTCCGAAATCAAGGTTGGGAACGCTGACCGCGTTGGGTGAGCGGGAAGGCAAGACGAGCGGTCGCGTCAGCGCAAGTGGCCGATCGGTTCCCCGGAGTCGTAGACCCGAAGCATGTGCGGATGTCTATTGCGCGGAACCCGGGAGGCATTGGTTACGGCCCGAGGAAGGGGCACGGCCCGGCCGAAGGTGAAGAACCGACACGTCAGCCGGGCGTATCTCTGTGGCTTTGATCGGTTGAGCGGACGGAGCTTCGAGCATCGGCGCGGCTGGGTGGAGTTGCGGTTGCGTCAGCTCGCCGGGGTGTTCGCGATCGATGTCGCGGCTTATGCGGTGATGAGCAATCACGTACATCTGGTGGTGAGGGTCGATGCCGATCGGGCGGCGGGGTGGTCGGATACCGAGGTGCTGCGGCGCTGGCGGTGTCTGTTCCGGGGGCCGGTGGTGGTGGAGCGGTTCCTGTCGCCTGCGACGCGGGCGGGGATGACCGAGGCGGAGCTGGAGGTGGTCGCTGGCTTGGTCGCGACCTACCGGGCGCGGCTGGCGGATCTCTCCTGGTTCATGCGGATACTGAACGAGTCGATCGCGCGGGCGGCGAATCGGGAGGATGGGGTGCGGGGACGGTTCTGGGAGGGACGCTTTCGCTCGCAGGCGATCCTCGACGAGACGGCGCTGTTGGCGGTGATGGCCTATGTCGATCTCAACCCGATTCGGGCGGGGATCGCGGAGATGCCGGAGGAGAGTGCGCATACCGGGATTGCGGCGCGGATCGCCGCCTTGCGGGCTGACGATGCGTGTGCGTCTGGTGAAGCGCTTGTCGAGACGGGCGAGGCATCGCCGTCGGTCCGTGTGACCACATCGCCCGAGACCAAGGCCATCGACTCTCCTTCAGACTCGCGTAGCGATAATCTTTGGGAGACCGCGCTGAATCGCCTGCCGTCCGCGCCGCTGTTGCCCTTCGGCAATCCCGCCGAGGTCCCTGCGGCGATTCCTTTCACCTTCGACGATTATCTGACCCTGGTCGATTCGCTTGGCCGTGCTCTGCATCCGCGCAAGCGCGGCTCGATCCCGGCGGATCTGCTGGACGTCCTCACCCGGCTCGGCATCGCGCCGGAGCGTTTCGTCGAGCACGCGGGTTTCCTGCTCAAGGGGTTTGGTGTCGCGATCGGCGCGCCTGAGCGGTTGGCGGCGCTTGCTGCGCGTCGCGAGTGTCGCTATCTGCGCGGGCTCGGACGCGCCAGGGCGCTGTTTGGGCAGGCGGGCAGGGCGGCGTGAGTCGCCTGGGCGTCTGACTTGCCGATGCCGCCTGGTCAGGCCGCGCGTCTGCCCGACAAACCTCTCGTCCCGCCGACCCCGAACCACCGCACCCGCCCGGCTCACCCCGTCCGCGCCTCATCCTCGCTCACCTTGAAGAATCCGGCATAGAACACCGGCACCGCGATCAGGGTGAGGGCGGTGGCGAATGCCAGTCCGCCCATGATGGTGACGGCCATGGAGGCGAAGAAGACGTCGAAGAGCAGCGGGATCATGCCGAGGATGGTGGTGCCGGCGGCGAGCATCACCGGGGTGAAACGGCTGACGCTGGCGGCGACGATGGCGTCGTGGCGGTGGTGGCCGTCGGCGATGCGCAGGTCGATCTCGTCGACCAGGACGATGGCGTTCTTGATCAGCATGCCCGAGAGGCTGAGGAAGCCGAGCAGGGCCATGAAGCCGAACGACTGTCCGGTGGCGAGCAGTGCGGCGGTGACGCCGGTGATCGCCATCGGCACGCACAGCCAGATGATCAGCGGCTGGCGCACCCGGCCGAACAGCGCCACGGTGATCAGCACCATCGCCAGGAAGCCGAGCGGGACGCTGCGCGCGAGCGCGGCCTGGGCGTCGCTGGAGTCCTCGTACTCGCCGCCCCACTCGAGCCGGTAGCCCGGCGGCAGCGCGATCGCCTCGACCGCGCCGCGCACCTGCGCGAGCGCCGCGTCGGTGTTGGCGCCGTAGGCGGGGTCGGCCTGAGCGGTGATGGTGCGTGCCTTGTCGAGCCGGCGGATCAGCCCGTCCTCGGTGCCGGTCTCGAAGCGGTCGATGACCTCGGTCATGGGGATGTAGGCGCCGGCGGTGGCCGACCAGACGCGACGGTCGCGCAGGTCGGTGTTGCCGTTGCGCTCGTCATCGGGGGCGCGCATCACGATCGGGATCAGCCGATCGCCCTCGCGATAGAGCCCGACGGTGCGCCCCTCGGTGACCATCGCCAGGGTATCGGCGATGTCGGCGCGGCTCACCCCGGCGGCGGTGGCGCGCTCCTCGGCCAGCCGGGGGACGATCAGCGGGCGGTACTGGCGCCAGTCGTGGCGCACGTTGATCAGGCCGTGGTCGCGGAAGATGCGCTCGGCCTCGGCGGCGAGCGCGCGCAGGGTGGCGTTGTCGGGACCGGAGAAGCGCGCCTCGATCTTGGCGCCGCCTCCGGGGCCGAGGCGGATGCGGCTGGTCCAGCCCTTGACCTGGGGCTGGTGCTCGCCGATCCACTGGCGCACGCGCGCGGCGATCTCGGGGATGCGCGCGGCGTCGGTGACGCGCACGATGCACTGGCCATAGGCGCTGTTGGGCAGCTCCGGGGCATAGACCAGCATCAGCCGGTCGGCGCCCGAGCCGCTGAAGCTGGTGACGTCCGTGACCCCGTCGAGCTGGCCGAGCGCGTTGCCGAGTTCGGCCATGTCGGCGGCGGTGGCGCGGATGTCGGTGCCCTGTTCGTGCCACACGTCGACATAGAAGAGCGGCGTGGCGCTGTCGGGGAAGAAGGACTGGGGCACGGCGCCGAAGCCGATCACCGCCGCCAGGGTCGAGCCGACCAGCGCCGCCACCGTGGTCAGCCGGTGGCGCAGCGCCAGGTGCACCAGCCCGCGATAGCCGCCGAGCAGGACGCCGCCGGCCTCCTCCTCGTCGCGGCGCTCGGCGGCGCTGCGGAACAGATAGCTGCCGAACAACGGGGCCACCGTCACCGCCAGCACCCAGCTCAGCAGCAGCGAGATGGCGATCACCGCGAACAGCGAGAAGGTGTACTCCCCGGTCGAGTCGTTCGACAGCCCGATCCCGGAGAAGGCGAGGATGCCGATCACCGTCGCCGCCAGCAGCGGCCACTTGGTCTGGTTGGTGATCTGCTGCGCCGCCTCCAGCGCCCCCAGCCCGCGCCGCATCCGCACCATCATCCCCTCGGCGATGACGATGGCGTTGTCGACCAGCATGCCCATGGCGATGATCAGCGCGCCGAGCGAGACGCGCTGCATGGTGATGCCGCCGATCTTCATCAGCAGCAGGGTGCCGAGCACGGTGAGCAGCAGCACCCCGCCGACCACCAGCCCGCCGCGCCAGCCCATCGCCAGACAGAGCACCAGGATGACGATCGCCACCGAGCTTGCGAGGTTGACGAGAAAACCGTTGACCGCCTCATCGACCACTCGGTGCTGCTGGTAGATCGGATCGATGGTGACGCCGAGCGGCAGGGTCTCGAGCAGCGCGTGGATTCGCGCCTCGACCGTCGCGCCGACCTCGACGATGTTGGTGCCGCTCTGCGCCGAGACGCCGATGGCCACCGCCGGGCGACCGTTGTGGCGCACCAGCAGGGTCGGGATCTCCTCCTCGCCGCGGCTCACCCGGGCGATGTCGCCGAGCCGCAGGCTGGCGTGCTCGCTGCTCGCCCCGGGGCCGCCGAGCGGCAGCGCCTCGATGCGCGCGACCGAGTCGAAGGTGCCCGAAGGGGCGAGGCGCACCGAGCGGTCCTCGACCCGCAGCGCGCCGCTCTCGACCACCGCGTTCTGCACCGAGATGGCGTTGGCGATCAGCGTCGGGGCGATGCCGAGCTGGGTGAGCACCGACTGCGGCGGCTCGACGAAGATGCGCTCGGCGCGCAGCCCGCTGATCGCCACCTTGGCCACGCCCGGTATCCGCAACAGCTCCTGGCGCAGGGTGCGGGCGAAGTCGCGCAGCTCGGCCTGGCTGTAGTCCGGGGCGCTGAGCGCGTAGTAAAGCCCGTAGACGTCGCCGAAGTCGTCGTTGACGTGCGGGGTGCCTGCCCCCGGGGGCAGGGCGGCGCTGGCGTCGCGGACCTTGCGCCGCAGCTCGTCCCAGATCTGCGGCAGCTGGCTGGAGTCGTACTGCTCGAGGATCTCGACATCGATCAGCGAGCGCCCGGGCTCGGAGCGCGAGCGGATCTCCTTGATCTGGGGCAGGCGCTGGAGGGCGATCTCGAGCTGGTCGGTCACCTCCTGCTCGACCTCGAGTGCGGAGGCGCCGGGATAGCTGGTGGTGATGATCGCCTGCTTGATGGTGAACTCGGGGTCCTCCAGCCGTCCCAGGCTGAACAGGGCCCAGAGTCCCCCGAGCAGACAGATGAGGATCAGCAGCCAGGTGTTGACCGGCTTGTCGATGGCGGCGCGAGCGATGTCCATGGGTAGGGGTTCCCGATGCTACTGGGCGGTGTCGTCGAGCGGGCGCACCCGCTGACCGGCGCTGAGGAAGCCGACCCCGGCGGCGACGATGCGCTCGCCCTCGGCCAGCCCCGAGAGGATGCGCGCGTGGCTGCCGTCGAGGGTGGCGACCGCGACGGCGCGCGGCTGCACCTGACCGCGCTCGGGGTCGTAGACCCAGACGCGGAAGTCGCCGGCGGCATCGGCGTCGAGCGCGCCGATCGGCACCTCGATCGTGCCCTCGGCGGTGGTGAGGATCTCGGCGCTGACGGTGGCGGTCATCCCCGGCAGCACCTGGATGTCGTCGGGGTTGGTCATGAACAGGGTGATGGTGTAGGTGCGGGTGCGCGGGTCGGGCTCGGTGGCGAACTCGCGGATGCTCAGCGGGAAGCTGCGCCCCGGCCAGGCCGAGAGCTCGGCGGTGATGGCGCCGACCTGCTCGCGCCGTACCCGCGCCATCAGCCGCTCGGGCACGTCGACCTCGACGGTGAGCACCGAGATGTCCTGCAGCAGCGCGATCGGCTCGCCGGCGCGGACGTTGACGAAGCGATCGACCAGACGCTCGGCAAGCAGCGCGTCGAAGGGCGCCTCCAGCTCGGTGTAGGCGAGGTTCTGCGCCGCCTGTTCGAGCCGCACCTGGGCGAGGTCGGCGGTGGCGCGGGCGTCGTCGAGGGCGTTCTCGGCGAGATGGCCGCGCTCGCTGAGCGCCTGCTTGCGCTTGAGCTCCTTGCGCGCGAGATCGGCCTGGACCCTGGCCTCGCGCAGCGCGAGCGCATAGTCGGTGGCGTCGAGCGCGGCGATCGTCTCGCCGGCGCCGATGGTCTCGCCCTCGCGGATGGGGAAGCGTTCGAGCTTGCCCGGCACCTGGAAGGAGACGGCCGAGGTCTGCGAGGCCTCGATGGTGGCCGGGAAGCGGCGCAGCTCGGATCTCGGCGCGGTATCGACGGTGAACAGCCGCACCGGTTGCGAGGTCGGCGCGCTGGTGGTCGTGTCGGACTCGGCAGCGGCGCGGTCACAGCCGCCGAGCGCGCCGCCGAGCAGCGCGATCAGGGCGGCGAGCAGCAGTGACGGACGGGGGGATAGGGCGGTCATCGAAGGGCTCCGTGATCGTCGAGGATGCGCCGGGCCTGGGCGCGCAGCGCGTCGGCCTCGTCGGGGTCGAGCGGCGAGATGCCGAAGACGTCGAACATGTAGAGCCCGGCCATCGCCAGATAGAGCAGCCGGGCGTTCGGGATCTCGTCCTCCAGCGCGCCGAGCGCGTCGAGCGTCTCGGTGACGTGTGTGCGGATCGGCGCGAGCAGCTCGCGATGGTGCGCGGAGGCGGCGATCACCGCGATGCCGAGCTCGGGCGAGACCGGACAGGGGGCGAGCGAGGCGATGAGCCGGGCGCGGCCCTCGCGGTTGGGCTGATCGGGCGGGAGGGTGTCGCGCAGCGCGCCGATGTCGGCCTCGTCGCGTGCCAGGGTACGCTCGACCAGCCCCTCGAGCAGCGCCTCCTTGCTCCTGAAGTGATAGAGCATCCCGCCCTTGCTGGCGCCGGCCTCGGCGATCACCGCGTCGAGCGTCAGTCGCGCGGCGCCATCGCGCATCACCACGGTCTCGGCGGCATCGAGCACGCGCTCGCGCAGCGACGGCTTGGGGGCTTGGGTTTCGGGCATGGATGGATCACCGGTCTGGACGATTGTAGAACAGTCTAGACGGTACGAAAGGGCTGAGGCAAATGGGCGCCAGTTGTCAGCCGCCAGCTTCCAGCGCCTGGCTTCTCCTGCTGGCTGCTGGATTGCCCGTCCCGCTCCGTGGTCCGATGGGCAGTCCAACCGACGAGCAAGCCGTCAGCGCCGACCCTCTTGCTGGCGGCTGGCGACTGGCGACTGGAAGCTGTCAGCGAGACGCTGACAGCCGATTCACTCAGTCGATGGTCACGCGGCGGGCGCGGAAGTCGCGACCGTCGTCGTCATCATCGTCGTCGTGGTCGTCGTGGTCGTCGTGGTCGTCATCGTCGTAGTCGCCGGCGATGGTCACCCGGGTCCCCGGGGTGATGCCCAGGGCGCGCAGGCTGTCGAGTTCGACGTCGAGTCGCTCGCTGCCGGTGTCGAGCAGGAAGCCGTCGTCCCAGACACGCTCGACCACGCCGCTGGCGCTGGTCTCGGCGCGGGCGCCGAGACTGGTGACCAGGGCGAGCAGGGCGCCGTAGAGTACGACATGGGTGAGGTTCGGACGTTGACGCATGGTTGCATCCTCCATGGTGCGGTGAGATGCGCCGTCGGGCGGCGCGGGGTTGGGGTCCTTGTGGCCTGGGCCGCGCCCCGCCGAGCGGTGGCGGGGCGGGGGCTCAGGCGACCATCCGCCGATAGCTCTCCCAGGTGGCATAGCCGAGTACCGGGAAGATCACCACCAGCCCGATGAACAGGGTGAGGATGCCGAAGCCGGTGAGGGCGACGATCATCGCGGCCCACAGCGTCATCGCCGGCCAGTTCTGGCGGCAGGCGCGCAGACTGGTGTGGATGGCGGTGAGCGGGCCGACGTCGCGATCGAGGATCATCGGGATGGAGACGGCGCTGGTGACGAACACCGCCACGGCCAGCAGCAGCCCGATGCCGAGGAAGAACAGCGTGACCACCGGATCGAAGTGCCCGGCCAGCAGGCCGGTGATGCTGTCGGACGAGGGCGAGAGGGTGTTGAACTTGATCGCGAACAGCAGCGCCGAGAAGCGCACCCAGGCCGCGGCGATCAGCCCGAGGAAGAGCACGAACAGCCCCAGATTGGTACGCCGCGCCCAGATCAGCGCCAGGCTGTCGTGGATGGCCACCGGCTCGTCGGCCTCGAGCTGGCGTGCGGCGACATAGAGCCCGGCGGCGAGGAAGGGGCCGAGCAGCAGCAATCCGGTGAGGAAGGCGATGGTGAACCAGGGCAGGGTCCAGGTCAGCGCCAGCGCGCCCCAGCAGGCGAGCACGAAGAGCGCGCCGTAGAGCAGACTCGCCGCGGGTGCCTCGGCGAAGCGCCTGACACCGGTAGCGAGCCAGTCGAGCGGCTCGCCGATGTCGACCCGGCTGACCGTGGGCGCCGGCGCGGGCGTGGTCTGATGCGATCGGACGGCTTGACTGGGCATGTTCTCGACTCCGTGTGGATGACGGCGCGCGGGCCGTGCGTGACGACGGGGACGGATGGCGGGCGAGGGCGGTCCGCCATGCTCGGTGAGACGCCAGGGGTGTGACGAAGTTCACCTCCGCACGTTGCATGATCGGTGCTGGGCCCCATTAGAAAAACACGCGCGTGGTGCTGTTTTTGGCGCTGCGCGTGCCCCGGCGCTGTCGGGGCGATGCGGGGCCGTGCCTCGCGCCGACCGGTTGCGCCCCGAGCCGCCGGTTGGTCTCTCCAGGCAGCCACCGTCCGCCGTGGGCGGGCAACCCACAGAGACCACAAGGAGTCCATTTGATGAGTGACAGCAGCATCCACCACTTCCCGGGCGAGGAGATCGATGTCTACTGGGACGAGCGTCTGTGTATCCATATCGGCGAGTGCGTCCGTGCCAAGGGCGAGCTGTTCGTCTCCGGGCGCGATCCCTGGTGCGATCCCGATGTCACCGAGCGCGAACGGGTGCGCGAGATCGTCGAGCGCTGTCCGAGCGGCGCGCTGAGCTATGTCGACAAGACCGGCGGTCCCGAGCCCGCTCCCGGCGAGAACGCGGCGGTGGTGGTCTACAATGGCCCCCTGTACTGTCACGGTGAGCTGGCGCTGGAGGGCGCCGGTGAGGCGCCCGAGCACGCCGGCACCAGCCGCCGGGTGGCGCTGTGTCGTTGCGGGGCCTCGGCCAACAAGCCGTTCTGCGACAACAGCCACCGTGCCGCCGGCTTCGAGGACTATGGCGCCGTCGGCGAGCAGGGGCGCGGCACCTTCGCCGCCGACGGGCCGCTGGCGGTGCGAGCGCTGCCCGACGGGCCGCTCGAGCTCGAGGGCAACCTGGTGATCCGCGCCGCCAGCGCGCGCGCGGCCTGGCGCGGCGACAAGGCCTATCTGTGTCGCTGCGGGGCCTCGGCCAACAAGCCCTTCTGCGACGGCAGCCACCAGCGGGTGGGTTTCAAGGGCGACTGAGCGCCGGTCGGCACCGGCGCGGGGAGGGATCGATGCCGTTTTCCAGTGCCGAGCGCGCCCTGCTGCTCGGCGGTCATCAGATCGGGCCGCGGGTGATCGCGCGGCTCGAACAGCTCGGCATCGAGGATCTCGACACCCTCGCTGGGCAGCAGATCGAGCCCCTGGTCGGGCTGATCGCCGACATGCTCCACGCCCCCTGCTGGCGCGCCAGCCCGCATGCCCGTACCGCCATCGGCAACGCCATCGCCATCGCTCGCGCCGCGCGCGAGCGCACGCCCTGATGCGCGGCCCTTCTTCCCGTCTCCGCCCGCGCCCCGCCCCCGTCGGCGGGGCGCGTCCCCCAGGCGGCGCGGATGCGCCGCCCTCCGCTAGAGAGGTCAAGCTGCCATGTATCTGACGGCATTCATGCTCGGCGTGCTGGCGTTCGTGGTGTTCAAGGTGTTCGTGCGCGCCTTCTACACCGTGAGCCCGGACGAGCGCGCGCTGATCACCAGCTTCGGTCGCGTCGAGCGACTCGGCGAGCTGATGGTCGAGGACCCGGCGCTCGACGCCGAGGAACAGCAACGCTACCGCTTCCCGCAGGTGCGGGTGATCGGCCCCGGCGGCCCCTACTTCAAGTGGCCGTGGCAGGAGGTGCACAAGGTCAGCGTGGTCACCCAGGCCATCGACCTGACCTGGGACCCGACCAAGGATCAGGTGATGGTCGAGGCGGTCACCAAGGACAACCTCACCACCGGGGTCGGCGGTCAGATCCGCTTCCGCGTCGCCGAATCCAACCTCTATGCCTACTGCTTCGGCGTCGACAGCCCGCTCGAGCACGTCATGGGTTACTTCATCTCGGTGCTGCGCGAGCGCATCGCCAACTTCGTCGACCCCAAGGGCGAGGGTCTGGTCGGCGAGGGCGAGCTGGCGCAGGGCGAAGCGGCCGCCGAACTCTCCGAGGGCGTCTCGATCAACGACCTGCGCAAGAACCTGCCGCTGCTCAACGACTACATGGAGCAGCAGTGCCGCTCGACCGGGGCGCGCTACGGCATCGAGCTCGATGCCGCGCTGATCACCCAGATCGACCCGCCGAGCGAGGTCGACCGCGCGCTCTCGGCGATCAACTCCACTCGCAACCAGGTCGCCGCCGATATCTCCACGGCGCGCGCCGACGCCGAGCAGCAGATCACCATGAGCAAGCGCGCGGTGGAGATCGCGCGCAACAACGCCCAGGCCGAGGTCGCGCCGCTGCGCGAGCTGGCCGAGACGCTGTCGCGAATCAAGTCGAGCGGCGGCACCGAGGCGCTGCGCGCCTATATCCGCAACCTGCGCGTGCCGCTGCTCGGGCGCGCCTCGCGCATCGTCCGCACCACCGGGCTCGAGCGCTGAGGGGAGAGACGCCATGGACAACATGATCGGTTCCACCATCGCCTTCGTCATCGGTCTCATCTATATCCCGGTGCTGCTCGCCATCGCCCGCAGCCTCGGGCTCTATGCCGTGGTGCGCGAGCGCGAGGCCCAGGTCTTCACCCTGTTCGGCAAGGTCATCGGTACCCTCGACGAGCCCGGGCTGCGCTTCCCGCTCGCCCACTTCGGGCTGCGCGCCCTGCTGCTGCCCTTCTTCGGCAAGCGCTACAAGGTCTCCACCGCGCTGCGCCAGCACTATCTGCGCGACCAGATGGTCAACTCCGAGGAGGGCACGCCGATGGGCGTGGGGCTGTGGTACGAGATGCAGGTGAGCGACCCCATCGCCTATCTGTTCAACAACGCCAACCCCGAGGGCTCGCTGCAGGCCAATGTCGCCAGTGCCGCCGTCTCCACCCTGAGCAATCTGGAGATGGACAAGATGCTCGAGGACCGTCACCAGCTCAGCCGTCGGGTGCGCGCCGAGGTCTCGCCGCTCTCCGAGCGCTGGGGCTACCGGCTCGGCTCGGTCTATATCCGCAAGGTCGCCTTCACCGACCGGCAGATGGTCGACAACATCACCGACAAGGTGGTCAAGCGGCTGATCCAGGTCACCAGCGCGATGAAGCAGGACGGCGAGAACCGCGTCGGCCTGATCCAGAGCCAGACCGCCTACAAGGTCTCGCAACAGATGGCCGAGGCCGCCGCCACCCGCCCGGCGATCGTCGGCGAGGCGCTCAACGCCATCGCCGAACGCGACCCCGAGGTGCTCGATACGGTGCTCGAGGTGATGGAGACCGAGCAGCTGCTCGCCTCCAAGGCCGAGGTCGAGGTGCTGCCGCGCGACTCGGAGATCCTGGTGCAGCTCGGCGCCACCCTGTAGTAGCCTGTTGCGCGCGGCGTCGGGAGGACGTCGCGTCTCTCCCCGGCGCCGGGCGGTCCCGTCCCCCAGGGTCGCGCCCGCCCGGTCCGGGCGATCGTGCTTGACCCCGACCCTCATGGACCCCTGACCCTATGTTCGACTGTCTCTGTTTCGACTTCGACGGCACCCTGGTCGACAGCACCGAGGCGGCCCTCGAGGCGCTCGCCCGGGTCGGCCCGGCGTTCGGCTGCGCCGGGCTCGATCGCGCCGCCGTCGAACGGTTGCGCGGGCTGCACGCGCGCGAGATCGTCCAGACGCTGGGCATCCCGGCCTACCGGGTGCCGGGCTTCGTCGCGCGGATGCGCCGCGAGATGCGCGCCGGTCTGCTCGCCACCCCGCCGGTCCCGGGCTGGACCGAGACCCTGGAGGCGCTGGCCGCGCGCGGGTTGCGTCTCGGCGTGCTCTCCTCCAACGCCAGCGAGAGCCTGGCGGCCTATCTCGCGCGCTACCCGTTGCCCCATCTCGATTTCGTCGTCGGCGGCGCGGCGCTGTTCGGCAAGTCGCGCGCGCTGCGTCGGCTTGCCGCGCGCGAGCGGCTGCGCCCGGCGCGCATGCTCTATGTCGGCGACGAGCTGCGCGATCTGGAGGCGGCGCGCGCCGCCGGTACCGGCTTCGTCGCCGTCGGCTGGGGCTATACCGACCCGACGCGGCTGCACGCGGCCGGTGCCGGGGCGCCGCTGAGCAGCCCGCATGAGCTGCTCGAACGGATCGAGTCAGACGCTTTTGATAACGAGGAGGTACGCCGTGTCGGCAGCTGATCCGATGAGCGATCTACAGGCGGTCTTCGCCGCGCTGCGGGTGCGGCTCTCGGCGCGCATCCTCGGTCAGCGCGCCCTGGTCGAGCGGCTGCTGGTGGCCTTGCTCGCCGATGGCCATCTGCTCGTCGAGGGTCCGCCCGGGGTGGCCAAGACCAGCGCGGTCAAGGCCCTGGCCGAGGGGATCGAGGGCGACTTCCACCGCGTCCAGTTCACCCCGGACCTGTTGCCCGCCGACCTCACCGGCACCGAGATCTATCGACCCCACGACGGCAGCTTCCGCTTCGATCGCGGGCCGCTGTTCCACAACCTGCTGCTCGCCGACGAGGTCAACCGCGCCCCGGCCAAGGTGCAGTCGGCGCTGCTCGAGGCGATGGGCGAGCGCCAGATCACCGTCGGGCGCGAGACCTACCGGCTGCCGGAGCTGTTTCTGGTGATGGCCACCCAGAACCCGATCGAGCAGGAGGGCACCTATCCGCTGCCCGAGGCCCAGCTCGATCGCTTCCTGATGCAGGTGCGGGTCGACTATCCCGACCTCGACACCGAGCGCGCCATCCTCGTCCTCGACCGCGCCCGGGCGCGCGAGGGCGCCGCCGCGAGCGAGGGCGGCGCCGAGATCACCCAGGCCCAGGTGTTTGCGGCGCGGCGCGCCATCCTCGATCTCTATCTCGCCCCCGAGGTCGAGGACTATCTGCTCCATCTGGTGCTCGCCACCCGTGCCCCGGCCGACTACGACCCGGCGCTCGACGGCTGGTTGCGCTTCGGCGCCAGCCCGCGCGCCACCCTGGCGCTGGAGCGCTGCGCGCGCGCGCTGGCCTGGCTGGAGGGACGCGACTTCGTCTCCCCCGAGGACGTGCGTCGCCTCGCCCCCGACGTGCTCCGTCACCGTCTGCTGCTCGGCTACGAGGCCGAGGCCGAGGGGCGCACCCCGGACGACTTCATCGCGCTGCTGCTGGCGCGGGTGAGCTGTGCCTGAGACCAGCGCGCTTGCCGTCGGGGTCGCCGAGCTGGTCGGGCTGCGCGCCCGCGCCAGCGGGCTCGATCTCGCTCCGCGCGCGCGGGTGCTGGCCGCGCGGGGCGGGGCACACCCGTCGCGGCTGCGCGGACGCGGCATGGAGTTTGCCGAATCGCGCCCCTACCAGCCCGGCGACGAGCCGCGTCACATGGACTGGCGGGTCACCGCGCGCGCCGGTGAGGCGCACGTCAAGTGCTTCCGCGAGGAGCGCGAGCGACCGGTGTGGCTCTGTGTCGACCAGCGCGCGACGATGCGCTTCGCCACCCGGGTGGCCTTCAAGTCGGTGATCGCCGCGCGCGTCGCCGCGCTGCTCGGCTGGGCGGCGCTGGCGCGGGGCGATCGCGTCGGCGGGTTGGTGTTCGACGACCATGCCATCCGGCTGCACCCGCCGGCGGCGCGCGCTCGCGGGTTGCTCGCGCTGTTCGAGTCGCTGGCCGCGCCCGCCGCCACCTCGGCTGAGACGGCGATGACCTTGCAGACGGCGCTCGCGCGGCTCGATCGGGTGGTCCGTCCCGGCGCGCTGGTGGTGTTGGTGAGCGATCTCGCCGGGCTCGGCGCGGGACGCGACCCCAGCCTGACCCGGCTGGGGCGCGGTGCCGAGCTGGTGTGGGTGCAGATCGAGGATGTCCTCGAGTGCGAGCCACCGCCGCCCGGACGTTACCCGGTGCTCGCCGCCGGGCGCCGCGGCTGGCTCGACCTGCGCGGGTCGCGACGGCGCGCCGCCTGGGCCGAGGCGCGCGCCGCCGCGCGCGCGCAGATCGTCGAGCAGGCGCGTGCCCATCGTGCCCACCTGCTGCGTCTGCGCACCGATCAGGACCCGGCCGCGGCGCTGGCGCGCGGGCTCGGGCTGCGCCCGGGAGGGGGGCGATGACCCCGCTCGCCGATCCGCTCGCCGGGCTGCGCGACTGGCACGCGCCGTCGCCGGTCGGCTGGTGGCCGCCGGCGCCGGGCTGGTGGCTGCTCGCCGCGCTCGGGCTGGCGCTGCTCGGCTGGGGCGCTTGGGCCTGGCGGCGCCACCGGCGGCGCGTTGCGCCCCGACGCGCGGCGCTCGCCGAGCTGGCGCGGCTGCGTGCCGGGTTCGTCGCCGGCGGCGATGCGCGGGCGCTCGCCGCCGGGTGCTCGCGCCTGCTGCGTCGCCTGGCGCTGAGCCGTCATGGCCGGGCGCGGGTGGCCGGTCTCGCCGGCGCCGACTGGCTCGCCTTCCTCGATGCCGAGGGCGGCGCGGGGGACTTCTCCAATGGGATCGGCCGGGCGCTGGTCGAGCAGGCTTATCGCCCGCCGGAGGCGTCAGCGGTCGACGCCGAGGCGCTACTCGGGTTGGTCGAGCGCTGGATCCGCGCCCAGGGGCGCGGACGATGATCTCCCTGGCCTGGCCCTGGGCGCTGCTCGCACTGCCCTTGCCGCTGCTCGCGCGGCGGTTGCCGCCGGCGCGCCGGGCGCCGGGCGCGGCGCTGCGCCTGCCGCCGACGCTGCTGCCCGCGGGGCTGGCCGGCCCGGCGGGCGGGGGCGCGCGACCCTGGCGTTGGCTCGCGCTGTTCGCCTGGGTGCTGCTGGTGCTCGCCAGCGCGCGTCCGCAGTGGGTCGGGGACCCGCTCGGGGTGCCGCGCAGCGGGCGCGACCTGATGCTCGCGGTCGACATCTCCGGCAGCATGGAGGAGCGCGACTATCTGCTCGCAGGCCGTCGGGTGTCGCGTCTGGCGGTGGTACAGCAACTGGCCGGCGACTTCGCGCAGCGGCGCGAGGGCGACCGGCTGGGGCTGATCCTGTTCGGCTCGCGCGCCTATCTGCAGACCCCGCTGACCTTCGACCGCGCCACGGTGGCGACCCTGCTCGCCGAGAGCGTGGTCGGTCTGGCCGGGCGGGAGACGGCGATCGGGGATGCGATCGCGCTGGCGGTGAAGCGTCTGCGCGAGGCGTCTGCGGGCGAGCGGGTGCTGATCCTGCTCACCGACGGCGAGAACACCGTCGGTCACATCGCCCCGCTGGAGGCCGCCGCGCTCGCCGCCGAGGCCGGGGTGCGGGTGCACGTGATCGGGATCGGCGGCGGCGCCGACGGTCGGCTCGGCGGGCTCGGGCTGCGATTGCTGCGCCAGGGGCGCGGCTTCGACCCCGAGACCCTGGAGGCGATCGCCGCGCGCACCGGCGGGCGCTTCTTCGTCGCCGGGGCGAGCGAGGCGCTCGAGGCGGTCTATGACGAGATCGACCGCATCGAGCCCGAGGCGCGCGAGGCGCGCGCGCTGCGCCCGCGGGTGGAGTTGTATCCCTGGCCGGCGGGTGGCGCGCTGTTGCTGGCGCTGCTGATCGCGGCGGCGCGGCTGGGGGCGTGGAGGACGGAGGATGGCTGATTTCCATCTGTTGCGCCCCTGGTGGCTGTTGGCGCTGATCCCGCTGCTGGCGGTGTTGGTCGCGGCGGCGCGGACCCAGGGCGGGGCGGGGCGCTGGCGTGCGCTGGTCGATCCCGAGCTGTTCGAGGCGCTGCTCGTGCCCGGGCACGGCGGGACGCGGCGCTGGCCGCTGGCGCTCGCCGCGCTGGGCGGGGTGTTGCTGGTGCTCGCGCTCAGCGGGCCGACCTGGCAGCGTGCGCCGCAGCCGCTGCTCGAGGGCGGGGTGTCGCGGGTGCTGCTGCTCGATCTCTCGCCGAGCATGGGCGCGGCCGACCTCGCGCCCTCGCGGCTGGCGCGCGCGCGCTTCGAGCTGCTCGACCTGCTGCGCGGCCAGCGCGACGGCGCGGTGGCGCTGATCGCGTTCGGCGCCGAGCCCTTCCTGGTCTCGCCGCTGACCACGGATGCGCGCACCATCGCCGCGCAGGTGCCGCTGCTCGAACCCGCTCTGTTGCCGGTCGAGGGCCCGCGCCGCACCGATCTGGCGCTGGCCGAGGCCGGCGCCCTGCTCGATCGCGCCGGGGCGCGCCACGGCGAGGTGGTGCTGCTGACCGATGCCCTCGACGGCCCGGCGGCGGCGCTGGCCGCGGCGCGCGCGTTGCGCGCGGCCGGGCATCGGCTCTCGGTGCTGGCGCTGGGCCGTCCCGGCGGTGCGCCGCTGCCGCTGGCCGAGGGCGGGCTGGCCACCGACGCCGAGGGCGCGGTGCGCCTCGCCCCCTTCACCCCGGAGGCGCTGCGCAGCCTCGCCCGGGTCGGTGGCGGGCGCTATCTGGAGGCGCGCGCCGATGGGCGCGACACCGAGCGCCTGCTCGCCCTCGGCGACCCGAGTCCGGGCGAGCACGAGCAACTGGTGGCGCGCTGGCGCGATCAGGGTCCCTGGTTGCTGCTCGCGCTGCTGCCGCTGGCGGCGCTGGCCTTTCGTCGCGGCTGGCTGCTGGTGGTGGCGGTGCTGGTCTGGCCCGCGCCGCCGGCGCGCGCCGACGGCTGGGACTGGCTGTGGTGGCGTCCCGACCAGCAGGGCGCGCGGGCGCTCGCGGCGGGGGACGCCGCCGGCGCGGCCGAGCGTTTTCGCGACCCGGCCTGGCGCGCCACCGCGTTGCAGCGCGCCGGTGATCCGGCCGCGGCGCTGGCGGCGCTCGCCGGGGTGCCCGGGGTCGAGGCCGAGTACAACCGGGGCAACGCGCTCGCCCGGCTCGGTCGGCTCGACGAGGCCGCCGCCGCCTATCGCCGGGTGCTCGAGAGCGACCCGGACCATGCCGATGCCCGTCACAACCTCGAACTGGTCGAGACCGCGCGTGAGCGGACGCCGCCCGAGGACGCCGATGAGCCCGGTGACGACGATGACACGGGGGACGACGGTTCGGCCGATGGCGAGCGATCCGGCGACCCGTCGGACGAGGCGCCCGGCGCGCCCGGTGATGAGCCGCCCGCGTCGCGCCCCGATGATTCGCCCTCGACCCGGGATGACGGGGTGGGCGACGATCCCGAGTCCGAGTCCGAGTCCGAGTCCGAGTCCGAGTCCGAGTCCGAGTCCGAGTCCGAGTCCGAGTCCGAGTCCGAGTCCGAGTCCGAGTCCGAGTCCGGTGCCGAGGACGGCGGGACCGGGCGCGGGGCGGAGACCGAGGCGGCGGGCGCGCGCGAGGCCCCCGACGCCGATCTCGGCGACGAGCGCGAGCGCGCCCTCGATGCCCAGCTGCGGCGGGTGCCGGACGATCCCGGCGGGCTGCTGCGTGAACGCTTTCTGTTGCAACACCTGCGTCGGGAGGGACGTCTGCCGTGAGACCCTGGTTGCCTGTTCTGCTCATCCTCCTGCTCGTCGGCTGGTCGCTCGGCGCCCTGGCGCAGTCGGCTGAGCTGCGGCTCGATCTCGAGCGTCAGCGCCTGGCGCTCAACGAGACTCTGGTGGCGCGGCTGATCGCCGATGGCGGGCTCAAGGGCGAGCCCGATCTGCGTCGGCTGGAGCAGGACTTCGAGGTGCTCGAGCGCAGCCATGCCGAGCAGATGCGGATCATCAACGGCACGATCTCGCGGCTGCGGGTATGGACCCTGGTGCTCGCGCCGCGTCATCCCGGGGTGATCGAGATCGCCCCGATCACGCTCGGCGCGGCGCGCACCGAGCCGCGCCGGGTGGAGGTGGTGGAGGCCGGGGCGCGGCGCGATGCCGAGCCGGGAGCGCCGCCCCTGGCCCGGGTCGAGGCCGAGGTCGAGACCGCCGCCCCCTATGTGCAGCAGGCACTGGTCTATCGGGTGGCGATCCTGCTGCGCGAGCGCCCGCTGCAGGCGGCGCTCTCGGCGCCGCTGGCCGAGGGCGCGATCGTCGAGCCGCTGGGCGAGGACCGGAGTTCCCGCGCGGTGGTCGACGGCGTCGAGTACACCCGGGTCGAGCGCCGTTATCTGCTCATCCCCCAGCACAGCGGGGCACTGCGGGTCGAGGGGCCGCGGCTCGATGTCATCTTCGCCGCCGCGCCCCGTCCGGGGGCGCTCTATCGCGACTTCCCCAGCCTCTCGGGTTTCGGCGCCGGGGGCGGCGAGCGGCGGCTGGTCGAGCGCGCCGAGACGCTGACCCTGCAGGTGCGAGCGCGCCCGGACGCCGCCGCCGAGCCCTGGTTGCCCGCGAGTGCGGTGCGGTTGCGCGAGGACTGGGCCGAGACCCCGCCGCGCGCGGTGGTCGGCGAGCCGCTGACGCGGGTGCTGACGCTGGAGGTCGAGGGCGCGAGCGCCACCCAGCTCCCCGAGCTGGTGCTGCCCGAGGTCGAGGGCGCGCAGCGCTACCCCGGTCGTCCGCGGGTCGAGGACGGGCTCGCCGCCGGCGAGGTGCGCGCCAGCGCGCGCCACGAGATCGCGCTGATCCCGACCCGCCCGGGTCCGCTGCACCTGCCCGAGGTGCGTCTGGTCTGGTGGGACCTGGTCAACGATCGCCCGCGCGAGGCGGTGATCCCGGCGCGCACCCTGGAGGTCGCGCCGGCGCCCGGCGCGCCGCTGCCCTCGCGCCCGGCCTCGGCGGCCGTTGCCGAGACGGTGGCGGGGGACGAACCGGTCGCGACCGATGAGGGTGGGCGGGGCTCGGCCGGGGCCGGTCCCTGGCCCTGGGTTGCGTTGGTGCTGGGGCTGGGGTGGGCGGCGACGCTGATCTGGCTGTGGTGGCGCCGCCGTGCCGGGGGCGAGGCGCCGGTGGCGCCGCCGAGCGCCTCGGTGGATCTCGGCGCGGCGCGGGCCCGGGTGGAGGCGGCCTGTCGCGCCAACGACCCGCGCGCCGCGCGTGCGGCGCTGCTCGATTGGGGGCGGGCGCGCTGGGGCGCGTCGGCCCCTGGCGGGCCGGTGGAGCTGGGGCGGCGGCTCGGTCGCCCCGGGCTGGGCGCGACCCTGGCCGCGCTCGAGCGTGCGCTCTATGCCCCGACGGGCGAGCCCTGGGACGGGGCGGGCTGCTGGGCGCGGCTCGCGCCGGCGCTGACCGACGCCTCGACCGAGACCGCCCGCGCCACGCCGCTCGCGCCGCTCTATCCCGGCGCGGGCTGAGGGCTCAGGCGGGTTCGGCCAGCCCGTCGGTCTCCGGCTGAGGGATCCGCTCGATGATCTGGCGGTAGCTCACCGCGTCGCGCAACGCCTGCAACGGGCCGAGCGTGGGGTGATGGGCCTCGGGGGCGATCTCGAGCAGCGGGATCAGCATGAAGTCGCGCTGGTGCAGACCGGGGTGGGGGAGTGTCAGATGCGGCAGCGTCAGCACCCGGTCGCCGTGCAACAGCAGGTCGAGATCGATGGTGCGCGGACCGTTGCGCACCGTGCGATGACGGTTGAGTCGCTGTTCGATCGTCTGGGTGTGTTCGAGCAGGGTCTCGGGATCGAGCGCGGTCTCGACCTCCACCACCAGGTTGATAAATTCAGCCTGGTTCTCAATTCCCCAAGGTCGCGTGCGATACCAGGACGAACGGCGCTTGAGCCGCGTCTGCGGCATTGTCTGGAGCATTTCCAGACTGCATATGATGTTCTGGGTCGGCGCGATGTTCGACCCGATCGAGATGAATGCCTGTAGTTCCGGGGGCATGGTCCGCCTTCCTCTGTCGTGGCCCGAGACAAACGAGCATGGTAGCTCAGCGGCCTGGTTCTGCGTCGCTGTTATGTCCGTGAAAACGGCTTCGGGCATGTCGCTATCCGTTTCGTACACAGAACAACCGATCGATAGATTGCTATCGTGACGAGGGCCCGCAGTCATGCTGAACCGATTGACGATGATGCAGAAGTTATTGGTCACCCTGATCCCGGTGACCATCGTGGTATTGCTCGGGGTGATCCTGTTCGTGCGCGACGTGGTGCGCGAGTCGGCCACCGAGCAGGCCATCGCGCTCTCCCAGGAGGTCGCGCGCGCCCAGGGCGTGGAGCTGGCCAGCTCGGTGATGGCCGAGCTCGAGGGGGTAACCGCGCTGATGAGCGTGCTCCATGGCCGCGACGAGATCCCGGTTGGGGTGCGTCGCGACTATTTCTCCGGGCTGCTGCAGTCCTATCTGCGCGACCACCAGGAGCTGGTTGGCGCCTGGATGGTCTGGGAGCCCGATGCCTTCGACGGTGAGGACGGACGCTTCGCCGGCACCGAGGCGCACGATGCCACGGGGCGCTTCATCCCCTACTGGTATCGCGACGGCGAGACCATCGGCACCGAGATCCTCGAGGACTACGAGACCCGCGACTATTACCGCCTGGCCAAGCAGAGCGGCAAGACGGTGGTACTCGATCCCTATCTCTACGCGCTCGGCGGCGTCGATCAGCTGCTCACCTCGATCGCGGTGCCGATCCTCGAGCAGGGTCGGGTGGTCGGCGTGGTCGGGGTCGATCTGCTGATCTCCGATCTCCAGGCCCAGGTCGCCAAGATCCGTCCCTTCGACGGTGTGACTGCGCTGTTCAGCGGCACGGGGACGGTCATCGCCCACCCCGACGAACGCCGTCTCGGCAAGGATCTGCGCGAGACCGATACCGACGTGCTCGGCGAGGACATGGGACGCTTCGTCACCGCGCTCGAGCGTGGCGAGTCCTTCGTCACCCAGCGCTGGAGCGACAGCCTCGATGGCGAGGCGCTGGTCATCTCCCAGCCGCTGGCGCTCGCCGGCACCGAGCAGCACTGGACCATCGCCATGGCCTTGCCGGTGAGCAAGGTGCTGGCGCACGTCAACGCCATGATCACCAAGGTGGTGCTGATCGGCCTGGTCGGGCTTGCGGTGATGAGCGCGCTGATCGTGCTGCTCAGCCGCAGTCTGGTGCGACCGTTGCGCGGCGTGGTCGGCGCGCTCGAGGACATCGCCAGCGGCGATGGCGACCTCACCCAGCGTCTGCCGGCCGAGGGGCGCGACGAGGTGGCGCAGCTGGCGACCGCCTTCAACGCCTTCGTCACCCGCATCCACGATCTGGTCCGTCAGGTCAGTGGCGCCACCAGCCAGCTCGCCTCGGCCGCCGAGGAGTTGTCGGTGACCAGCGACGGGACGCGTGAACAGGTCCAGCACCAGCACGCCGAGACCGATCAGGTGGCCACCGCGATGAACGAGATGACCGCCACCGTCCAGGAGGTCGCGCGCCATGCCAACGACGCGGCCAAGGCCGCGCGCGAGGCCGATCGCGAGGCCACCGAGGGCGCCGGGGTGGTGCGCGAGACGATCGATGCCATCGGTCTGCTGGCCAACGAGGTCGAGCAGGCCGCCGGGGTCATCCACCGCCTGGAGTCCGACAGCGACGAGATCGGCAAGGTGCTCGACGTGATCCGCGGTATCGCCGAGCAGACCAATCTGCTCGCGCTCAATGCCGCGATCGAGGCCGCGCGCGCCGGCGAGCAGGGACGCGGCTTCGCGGTGGTGGCCGACGAGGTGCGCAACCTCGCCAGTCGCACCCAGACCTCGACCAAGGAGATCCAGGCGATGATCGAGCGCCTGCAGGAGGGGGCCAACAGCGCCGTCGGTGCCATGGAGCAGGGGCGCGTGCGTTCGAGCGAGACGGTCGAGCAGGCCACCCGCGCCGGCCAGTCGCTGACCACCATCGCCGGGGCGATCGCGCAGATCAACGACATGAACACCCAGATCGCCAGTGCCGCCGAGGAGCAGAGTGCGGTGGCCGAGGAGATCGATCGCAATGTCGCCAACATCGCCCAGTCGGTCGACACCACCTCGCAGACCTCGGGTCAGATCGCCGCCTCCAGCGACGAGCTGGCCAAGCTCGCCGCCGAGCTGCAGGAGATGGTCGGCCAGTTCAAGGTCTGAGCCAGGGCGCGGGGCGGTGGCTCTCGCCGTCCCGCGCGCCGCCCGCCGACTGGCACCCGAGGGTGGGGCGGCGTACCATCGCGCCAGTGCCGTGAACCGGTTGGGGCGGCAATGGTGGTCGGGTGTGTGGTAGGACGAGAGCCTGGTGCAAACGGGACAAGATGCTGAACGTGATGGCGGGGGGGAGCGACAGGACCGGCTGATTGCGCACTCGCTGACCCTGTTCTTCGCGATCTTTCTCGCCATCGCCGCGGTGATCGGCGGTCTCGGCGCCATCTTCTACCAGTCCGAGGTCAAGCGCTATCTCGAGAACACCGCCGAGCAGGAGCGCTATCGCATCGAGCTGCTGCGCTATCTCGTCCACGGCACCTTCGACGACGTCATCGGCGACCTCTTCGTCCTCGCCGGTCAGAACGAGCTCGAATGGCTGCTCGTTGATGGCGACACGCAACACCTGCGCTCGGCCATCGCCGACGAATATCTCGCCTTCTCCACCCTCAAGGGGGTCTATGACCAGTTGCGCTTCCTCGATCTCGAGGGGCGTGAGCGGGTGCGGGTCAACTACAACGACGGTGCCCCGGCGGTGGTGCGCAACGCCGATCTCCAGGACAAGCACCATCGCTATTACTTCACCGCCAGCCTGGCGCTGCGCCGCGGGCAGGTCTATGTCTCGCCCTTCGATCTCAACATCGAGCACGGTGGCCTCGAGCGTCCGCTCAAGCCGATGATCCGGCTCGGCACCCCGGTGTTCGATGCCGTCGGCAACAAGCGCGGCGTGGTGCTGATCAACTATCTCGGCGAGCATTTGCTCGATCGTCTGGCCACCGCCGGTGCGGCGATGAGCGGTGAGCTTGCGCTGCTCAACGCCGATGGCTACTGGATGCTCAGCCCGCGCGAGGACGATACCTGGGGCTTCATGATCCCGGAGCGCGCGGCGCGGCGCTTCGACAACGACTATCCGCGCGAGTGGGCCTTGTTGCGCGCGCACGAACAGGGTCAGGTCCATACCGACAACGGGCTGTTCACCTTTGCCGAACTCCATCCGCTGGAGCCGGGACGTCGACTCGGTGTCGGTCATCTCGCGCGCACCGCGCCGGGCACCGAGCGTTATGTCTGGTATCTGGTCTCGCAGGTCCCGGCGGCGGTGATCGAGCATTACACCGGCGGGTTGCTGACGCGGTTGCTGATGCTCGGCGCCGGGGTGTTGCTGGTGATCGCGGTCGGCTCCTGGTACCTGGCGCTCGGCATCATCCGTCGGCGTCTCTACGAGTCGCAGCTGGTGACGCTGGCGCACTACGATCGACTCACCGGGTTGCCCAACCGGACGCTGTTCTTCGACCGGCTCGAACGGCTCCACGAGAGCGCGATGCGTTACGGGCGGCGCTACGGCCTGCTCTATCTCGATCTCGACGGCTTCAAGCAGGTCAACGACACCTTCGGCCATCATGCCGGCGACCGGCTGCTCGAGCAGGTTGCGGTGTTGTTGCGCCAGGGGGTGCGTCGCGCCGATACCGTCGCTCGGCTCGGCGGCGACGAGTTCGCCATCCTGCTCTCCGAGGTCGGTGACGCCGATACCGCGCACCAGTTCGGCAACAAGCTGATCACGCTGATCGGTGATGCCGAGCAGCTGCACTCTCAGGGGGTGCGAGTCGGGGCCAGCGCCGGGATCGCCATCTATCCCGATCACGCCAGCTCACCTGAGCTGTTGGTGCGCCGCGCCGATCAGGCGATGTACGCGGCGAAGAAACGGGGCAAGAACAAGTGCGTGGTGTGCCGGCGGCTGGTGCTGTCCTGAGCCTGCGGCCGTTCAGCCCTCGCGGGTGCGCCGCACCCAGCCGGTGAGGGTGTTGTAGAGCTCCTTGAGCCCGAGCGGCTTGCTCAGATAGTCGTCCATCCCGGCATCGAGACACTGCTCGCGATCACCGGGCATCGCCAGCGCGGTCAGGGCGATGATCGGGGTGCGCCGCAGCGCCGGCGCCTCGCGCAGCCGTCGGGTGGTCTCGAGCCCGTCCATGCCGGGGATCTGCACGTCCATCAGGATCACGTCCGGTCGGCGCTCGCGCGCGAGCGCCAGCGCCGCCTTGCCGCTACGGGCGGTGGCGACCGCGCAGCCGCGGATGCGCAGATAGGTGGCGATCATCTCCTGGTTGCTCTCGTTGTCCTCGACCAGCAGCACCTGGACCTGGCCGAGCGCGTCTGCCTCCGCGGTCTCGTCGTCGCCCGCGGCGTGGCTCCCGGGCTCGTCGCCGGCCTCCTGCGCGGCCGGATCCCAGGGCAGCACGATGTCGAAGCGGCTGCCCGCGCCGGGCTCGCTCTCGACCTCGATGCGTCCGTGGTGCAACTCGGCCATGCCTGCGGCGAGCGCCAGCCCCAGCCCGCTGCCGTCGTACTGGCGCGAGGGCCGGCTGTCGAGCTGGACGAAGGGCTGGAAGAGGCGCTCGCGCTGCTCCGGGGCGATGCCGACACCGGTGTCCCAGACACAGACATGGACCTCGCCCCGGGGGGCGTCGGCGCGCACCTCGAGCCCGATGCGCCCGCCCTCCGGGGTGAACTTGACGGCGTTGCCGAGGAGGTTGACCAGCATCTGCTTGAGCCGCCGGCTGTCGCCCTGGACCAGCCGCACCGCCGGGTCGATGTCGGTGGCGATGGCGATCGACTTGCGCTTGGCCGCCGGGCCGATCAGCCGCAGGCTCGCCTCCCACAGCTGGTTGACCGGGATCTGGTCCCAGCGCAGCTGCATCTGCCCCGAGGCCACCCGCGACATGTCGAGGATGTCGTTGATCAGTTCGAGGAGATGGGCGCCGTTCTCATGGATGGTGTGAATGGCGCGCGCCTGCTGCGCGGTGAGCGGCCCGAGCAGGGTGTCACCGATGGTCTCGGAGAGTCCGAGGATGGAGGTCAGCGGGGTGCGCAGCTCGTGGCTCATCGCGGCGAGGAACTCGTCCTTGGCGCGGGCGCTGCGCGCCAGCTCGACGTTGGCGCGATCGAGTTCGGCGGTGCGTTCGCGCACCCGCTCGGCAAGCAGCGCGCGCTCCTCGGCGAGCGCCTGATGGGCGTTGCGCAGCGCCTGCTCGGCGCGCTTGCGCGCGGAGATGTCGGCGAAGGTGACCACCGCGCCGACCAGGCTGCCGTCGCGATAGATCGGGTTGGCGTGGTACTCGACCGGGATGCTGGTGCCGTCGGCGCGCCAGAACACCTCGTCGTCGACCCGCGCCGGGGTGCCGTCGCGGTGGGTGCGCGCGGCCTTGCAGTCGCAGGCGGCATAGGGGCTGGCATCGACGCGCGAGTGGTGCAGGGTGCGGTGCATGTCGCGTCCGTGCAGTGCTTGCGGCGAGTCGTAGCCGAGCATGCGCGCGCCGGCGGGGTTGCAGAAGGTGCAGCGGCCCTGGGTGTCGACGCCGTAGATGCCCTCGCCGGTGGATTCGAGCAGCAGGCGGAAGCGCGCCTCGCTCTGGCGCAGGTGCTCCTGGGAGTTGGCGAGATTCTCCTGCATGTGCTTGAGGGCATGGAGCATCTGTGCGTGCTCGTCGTTGCCGCTGACCTGGATCTGGGTGGAGAAGTCGCCGGCGCTCACCCGCCGCGCGATCGCCGTTGCGGTGGCGATGGGCTGGCCGATGGTGCGATCGAGCAGCCAGATCAGCGCCGCCACGGCCACGCTCATCACCCCGAGCACCAGCGCCAGCACCTTGAACTCGGCGGCGCGTGTCTGGCGGTCGATGGCGGCGATCTGGATGCGCTCGTGGGCGCGCGCCTCGGCCACCAGACGATCGATCAACTCGGTCGGCTCGCGGTCGATGCCGCGCACGTCGCGGTCGACGCTGAGCTGGGCGGCGGGGTCCTCCGCGCGATAGTGATCGAGCGCGTCGCGATAGGCCGAGCCGAGGCGCAGGTGGGCGGCGAGGAAGTGCTCGGCGCTGGCGCGCACCCGCGGGTCGTGGTCGCGCAGCAGCTCGAGCAGCCGGGCGACGGCGGCACGGGTCTCGACCTCTTCCTGCTCGAACTGTGCCAGATAACGCTGGTAGAGCTCGGGGTCCTGGCCGCGCAGCAGGATGTTCTTCCACTCCTGCACCTGGGTCTTGAAACTGACCTGGGCGGTGAGCGCGGTGGTGACGATCTGCGAGCTGCGGGCGCGGATCTCGGACTCGCGATCGGCGGCCTGTTTGTGGAGATGGAAACCGTAGAGTCCGACGGCGAGATCGACGATGAGGATGGCGATGAGTCCGCCGGCGAAGCGTGTGCGTACGTTCATGTGCGGTTCGTCGGGGCGCCGGGTGGCGCCCGTGCGATGGCGACCTCTGGGCGGGTTTCAGGATGGAGGCGTGGCGGCGGCGCGGTCGAGCATCTCGCTGGCGTGGTCGCGGGTGCGGCGGGTGATCTCGGTGCCGCCGAGCATGCGCGCGATCTCCTCGATGCGCGCCGACTCGTCGAGCGGATCGATCCGGGTGTGGGTCTCGCCCTCGCGCCGCTCCTTGCGCACCCGCAGCTGGCGGTGGGCCTGGGCGGCGACCTGGGGCAGGTGGGTGACGCAGAGCACCTGGCGCTCGGCGCCGAGACGGCGCAGCAGCCGACCGACGATCTCGGCCACGCCGCCGCCGATGCCGACGTCGACCTCGTCGAAGACCAACGTGGGGATGCGCCCGCAGGCGGCGGTGGCGACCTGGATGGCCAGGCCGATGCGCGAGAGTTCGCCGCCGGAGGCGACCCGGGCGAGCGGCTGCAGCGGCTGGCCGGGGTTGGCGCTGACCATGAAGGTGATCCGTTCCAGCCCGCCGGCTGCGGCGCGCTCGGTGGGCAGGGGTTCGAGCGCGACGGCGAAGCGTCCGCCGGCCATGCCGAGCTCGCCCATCGCCGTGCTCAGGGTCTCCTCGAGACGCGTGGCGGCGGCGGTGCGCGCCTCGCCCAGTGCCTCGGCGCCCTGGAGATAGCGCCCCCAGGCCGCCTCGCGCGCCTCGGCCAGCCCGGCGAGCGCGACCGAGGCCTGTTCGAGCGCGTCGAGTTCGGCGCGGCGCTCGGCGAGGTATTCGGGCAGCTGGGCGGGAAAGATGCGATGCTTGCGCGCCAGCGCCTGGAGCTGTTCGAGCCGGGCCTCGACCGTGGCCAGGGCGTCGGGGTCGAGCTCCAGCCCGTCGAGATAGTGACGCAGCGCCGCGGCCGCCTCGCCGGCATGGATGCTCGCCGTCTCCAACAGTTCGCGGGCCTCGCCGAGCGCGGGGTCGATGGCGGCGAGATCCTCGATCTCGGCGAGGGTGGCGGCGAGCTGATCGCAGATCGTCGGTTCGCCCTCGGCCAGTGCCTGGAGTACGGTGGCGGTGCCGCTCTGGAGCTGTTCGAGATGGCTGAGACGGCGCTGCTCGCCGTCGAGCTGTTCGAGCTCCGCGGCATCGATCGCCGCAGCCTCCAACTCCTCGACCTGGAAGCGCAGCAGCTCGAGGCGCTCGGCGCGGCTCTGCGCCTCCTGCTCGGCGCGCTCGAGGGCGCGGGCGTGGTCGCGATAGGCGCGGAAGTCGGCGGCGACCTGCTCGGCGAGCGCACGGTGGCCGCCGTAGGCGTCGAGCAGGTCGCGCTGGGCCTCGGCGCGCAGCAGCGACTGGTGGGCGTGCTGGCCGTGGATGTCGACCAGCAGCTCGCCGAGTTCGCGCAGTTGCGCGGCGGTGGTGGGGTGGCCGTTGACATAGGCGCGCGAGCGCCCCTTGGCCACCAGCAGGCGGCGCAGGATGCAGGCGTCCTCGTCGCCCTCGAGCTGGTGGGCGCGCAGCCAGTCGCGTGCGGCTGGGTTGGCGCCGAGATCGAAGCCGGCGACGATCTCGGCGCGCGTGCAACCGGGACGGATCATCGTCGTTTCGGCCTTGTCGCCGAGGGCCAGCCCGAGCGCGTCGATGAGGATCGACTTGCCGGCGCCGGTCTCGCCGGTGAGCGCGCTCATCGCGGCCTCGAACTCCAGCTCGACGGCGCTGACGATGGCCAGGTCCCGGACCATGAGATGGGTCAACATGCCGCGCAGCCTCCGTGCTCGGTGGGGTGTCCGTTCATGCCCGCCGGGTCTGGGTACGTCCGCCCCAGCCGAGCTTGGCGCGGAGGATCTGGTAGTGGTCCTGTCCGAGCGGGTGGAGCAGGGTGGCGCGCTCGGGGTGGCGGGTGATCTCGATCGTTGCCCCGGGCGGCAGCTGGAGCTCGTCCTGGCCGTCGCAGGTGATCTGCACGTGTCCCAACTCGAGCGGGCCGACGCGCACCTCGATGTGCCGGTCGGCGGGCAGCACCAGCGGGCGGTGGGCGAGGTCGTGAGGGCAGATCGGCACCAGCACGATGGCCTCGAGTCCGGGATCGATCAGCGGGCCGCCGCCGGAGAGGGCGTAGGCGGTCGAACCGGTGGGGGTGGCGATGATCAGCCCGTCGGAGCGCTGGGCGTTGACGAAGACGCCGTCGACATAGGTCTCGAACTCGATCATCCGCGCGGTGTTCCACTTGTGGATGACCACGTCGTTGAGCGCGCAGGCGCGGCGCGGCGGGGCCTGGTCGCAGCGGATGCGCGCCTCGAGCATGGCGCGCGAGTCGGTCTTGTACTCACCCTCGAGGATGCGCTCGAGCACCGAGCCGATCTCCTCGGGCGAGACGTCGGCGAGGAAGCCGAGGCGCCCGAGGTTGATCCCGACCAGGGGCACGTCGTGCGCGGCCAGCGCGCGCGCGGCGTGCAGCAGGGTGCCGTCGCCGCCGACCACGATCACCAGGTCGCAGCGCTCGCCGAGCTCGTCGAGCGGGCGGGCGGCGCCGACGGGGGCATCGAGCAGATGGGCGCTCTCGGCGTCGAGCAACACCTCGAGCGCGTGCGCGCGCAGATAGGCGCAGAGGGTGCGAAGGGTGCTGCGTGCCTTGTCGGGGTCGCCTTGCTTGCCGATGATGCCGATGGTCTGGAAATGCGCCATGGAGTTCTGTGTGGGGTTGGGGACGGCAGGACCGATAAACGTTAGCATGGGCGGCCAGACACGCCAATAGGCGTCCGGGGGCAGCCTTGACAGGGTAGGAGCAAATCCCTAAATTCCTGTGTTAGCACTCTCTGACGGTGAGTGCTAACGGGGTCGACCCCCCTGATGTCCGCCGCCGCGTGGCGGGCGTGAGGCGAAGGTCGACGATGGTCCATCCGCGCGATCCAGTGATGTAGGCGGCTGAAACCTTGGCAGGCGAGACGCGACAGTTCGATTCCCCGGTGAGCGAGCGGGCGCTGCTGTTCCTGAAGGCGTTGGTCGAGCGCTACATCAGGGACGGCCAGCCGGTCGGCTCCCGGACCCTGGCCAAGGATACCGGCCTCGACCTCAGTCCGGCGACGGTGCGCAACGTGATGGCCGACCTCGAGGACCTGGGGCTGCTGGTCTCGCCCCACACCTCGGCCGGGCGGGTGCCGACGGCGGCCGGGTATCGGCTGTTCGTCGATTCGCTGCTCACGGTCAGTCCGCCCTCGGAGCGCGACATCGCCTCGCTGCGCAGTACCTTCGTGCCGGGGATGGACGCCAAGTCGCTGGTCGAGACCGCCTCCAACCTGCTCTCCGGGGTCACCCATCTGGCCGGGGTGGTGATGCTGCCGCGCCACGAGCGCAACGCCTTTCGCCAGATCGAGCTGGTGCCGCTGTCCGACTCGCGGGTGCTGGCGATCCTCATCACCACCGAGGGTGAGGTCCACAACCGCATCATCAACACCGATCGCCGTTTCTCGCCCGCGCAGCTCGAGCAGTCGGCCAACTATCTCAATCAGATGTTCACCGGACAGGACATCAACGAGGTGCGCCGGCGGCTGCTCGAGGATCTCAAGCGTACCCACGAGAACATGGACCAGTTGATGATGCACGCGGCGGTGCTCGCTCACCGCGTGGTGGAGGATGCCGACCGCAAGGACGACTGCTACATCGCCGGGCAGACCAACCTGATGGAGTTCGGCGAGCTCTCCAGCATGGATCGGCTCAAGCAGCTGTTCGAGGCCTTCAACGAGAAGCGCGAGATCCTCCACATTCTCGATCGCTGCATCGCCGCCGACGGGGTGCAGATCTTCATCGGCGAGGAGTCGGGCTACGCGCTGCTCGACGACTGCAGCGTGGTCTCCACCACCTATCGGGTCGAGGGTGAGGTGGTCGGCGTGCTGGGGGTGATCGGCCCGACCCGCATGGACTACCAGCGGGTGATCCCGATCGTCGATGTCACGGCGCGGCTGCTGGCTGCGGCGTTGCGTCAGAATTAGCGCGGAACCAGGTTTCATCACGCGCTGCCATGTCTATGTCCGACGTGGTGGCGCGGTCGTTTACGGAATTTCGGAGGTCACAATGAACCCAGAGCAGAAGCGCCCCGAGCAACAGCCCGAGCAGCAGGGCCAGGGCGACGAGGCGGTCAATCGCGCCGCCGTCTCGGCCTACGCCGAGGCCTCGGCCGAGGTCGAGACGCCGGTCGAGGACAGCGCCCCCGAGGGCGAGCAGCAGGTCGCCCCCGACGAGCCGGCGGCGCCGAGCGCCGAGGAGCTGGGCGCGGCGCTGGCCGAGGCGGCCGAGGCGCGCGCCGAGGCCGAGAGGCTGCGCGAGCAACTGCTGCGCGCCCACGCCGAGGGCGAGAATCTCAAGCGGCGTCACGCCAACGAGCTGGAGAAGGCGCACAAGTTCGCCCTCGACGGCTTCGTGCGCGAGCTGCTGGGGGTGCGCGACAGTCTCGAACTGGGGCATCAGGCGGCGCAGGATGAGGGCGCCGATGTCGCCAAGCTGCGCGAGGGCACCGAGCTGACGCTGAAGTTGCTCGGCGACGTGATGGACAAGTTCGGGGTGGCGCAGGTCGACCCGATCGATCAGCCCTTCGACCCCGAGTTCCATCAGGCGATGTCGATGCAGCCGCGCGAGGATGTCGCGCCGAACACCGTGGTGGGGGTGATCCAGAAGGGCTACATGCTCAATGGCCGCCTGGTGCGCCCGGCGCTGGTGCTGGTCTCCCAGCAGCCCGCCTGAGCATCGCTTGAACGCCCTGGGGGGCTCCCCCAACTGATCGAACAGCCAGGCGCCAAGGCGCCATACGACACAATTCGGAGACGATAGTCATGGGAAAAATCATCGGTATCGACCTCGGCACCACCAACTCCTGCGTGGCGGTGATGGAGGGCGACAGCGTCAAGGTCATCGAGAACGCCGAGGGTGATCGCACCACCCCCTCGATCATCGCCTACACCAACGACGGTGAGGTGCTCGTCGGCCAGTCGGCCAAGCGTCAGTCGGTCACCAACCCGACCAACACCCTGTTCGCGGTCAAGCGTCTGATCGGCCGCCGCTTCGACGACTCGGTCGTCAGCAAGGACAAGGACATGGTCCCCTACAAGATCGTCAAGGCCGACAACGGCGACGCCTGGGTCGAGGTCAGCGGCAAGAAGATGGCGCCGCCGGAGATCTCGGCCAAGGTGCTGCAGAAGATGAAGAAGACCGCCGAGGACTATCTCGGCGCCGAGGTCACCGAGGCGGTGATCACCGTCCCGGCCTACTTCAACGACTCGCAGCGTCAGGCCACCAAGGACGCCGGTCGCATCGCCGGGCTCGATGTCAAGCGCATCATCAACGAGCCGACCGCCGCGGCCCTGGCCTACGGCATGGACAAGCAGCGCGGCGACCAGAAGATCGCCGTCTACGACCTCGGTGGCGGCACCTTCGACATCTCGATCATCGAGATCGCCGAGATCGAGGGCGAGCACCAGTTCGAGGTGCTCTCGACCAATGGTGACACCTTCCTCGGCGGCGAGGACTTCGACCTGCGCATCATCGACCACCTGGTCGAGTCCTTCAAGAAGGAGCAGGGCGTCGATCTGCGCAACGATCCGCTGGCGCTGCAGCGTCTCAAGGAGGCCGCCGAGAAGGCCAAGATCGAGCTGTCCTCGAGCCAGCAGACCGACATCAACCTGCCCTACATCACCGCCGACCAGAGCGGTCCCAAGCACCTCAACCTCAAGCTCACCCGCGCCAAGCTCGAGTCGCTGGTCGAGGAGCTGGTCGATCGCACCATCGCGCCCTGCCGCACCGCGCTGAAGGACGCCGGTCTCACCGCCGGCGAGATCGACGAGGTGATCCTGGTCGGTGGCCAGACCCGCATGCCCAAGGTCCAGGCCAAGGTCGAGGAGTTCTTCGGCAAGACCCCGCGCCGTGACGTCAACCCCGACGAGGCGGTGGCCATCGGTGCCTCGATCCAGGGCGGCGTGCTCGGCGGCGAGGTCAAGGACGTGCTGCTGCTCGACGTCACCCCGCTGTCGCTCGGCATCGAGACCCTCGGCGGCGTGATGACCAAGCTCATCGAGAAGAACACCACCATCCCGACCTCCGCCGGTCAGGTGTTCTCCACCGCCGACGACAACCAGACCGCGGTCACCGTGCACGTGCTCCAGGGCGAGCGCGAGCGTGCCGCGAGCAACAAGTCGCTGGGTCGCTTCGACCTCTCCGACATCCCGCCGGCGCCGCGCGGCGTGCCGCAGATCGAGGTCAAGTTCGACATCGACGCCAACGGCATCCTCAACGTCTCGGCCAAGGACAAGGCCACCGGCAAGGAGCAGTCGATCGTCATCAAGGCCTCCTCCGGCCTGTCCGACGACGAGATCGAGCGTATGGTCAAGGACGCCGAGGCCCACGCCGAGGACGACCGTCACTTCCAGGAGCTGGTCGCCGCGCGCAACCAGGCCGACACCATGATCCACGCGACCCGCAAGTCGATGGAGCAGCTCGGTGACAAGGTCGAGAGCGGTGAGCGCGAGTCGATCGAGAGCGCCATCAAGGACCTCGAGGAGGCCATGGGTGGCGAGGACAAGGAGCGCATCGAGGCGCTGACCAAGACCCTCGGCGAGTCCTCGGCGAAGATGGCCGAGCGACTCTACGCCCAGAACGCCGAGGCCGGCGGCGGCGAGGCCGGCGCCGAGGGTGGCGCCGACGCCCAGTCGTCCGGCGCCAAGGGCGGTGCCGACGATGTGGTCGACGCCGAGTTCGAAGAAGTCAAAGACGACAAGAAGTGAGGTGAGCGGCCGCTAAGCGGCCGCCTCGACCTTTGTGGCGAAAGCGTACCGACGTTCTGCGTCCGTGCGCTTTCTGCTTATGAACACGTCCGAGGCTGGCGTGCTGCGGCTGGAATGAATCAATGTCAAAACGCGACTACTACGAAGTCCTCGGTGTTCAGCGCAACGCCAGCGAGGCCGATCTCAAGAAGGCCTTTCGCCGCTTGGCGATGAAGTATCATCCCGACCGCAACGGCGGCGCGGATGCCGAGACCAAGTTCAAGGAGGCCAAGGAGGCCTACGACGTCCTCAGCGACGCCAAGAAACGCTCGGCCTACGACCAGTTCGGCCATGCCGGGGTCGAGGGCGCTCCGGGCGGCTTCGGCGGCGCCGGTGACTTCGGCGGCGCCGGCTCCTTCTCCGACATCTTCGGCGACGTCTTCGGCGACATCTTCGGCGGTCGTGCCGGGGGCGGCGGGCGCCGCGCCCAGCGCGGGGTCGACCTGCGCTACGACCTCAGCCTGACGCTCGAGGAGGCGGTCAACGGCAAGGATGTCAGCATCCGCATCCCCACCCAGGTCGATTGTCAGTTCTGCGGCGGCAGCGGCGCCAAGCCCGGCACCAAGCCCAAGACCTGTCCCACCTGCGGCGGTGTCGGTCAGGTGCGCATGCAGCAGGGCTTCTTCTCCATCCAGCAGACCTGTCCCGAGTGTCGCGGCACCGGGCACGTGATCGAGGAGCCTTGCTCGCACTGTCGTGGCCAGGGCCGGGTGCAGGAGGAGAAGACGCTGTCGGTGAAGATCCCCGCCGGCGTCGACACCGGTGATCGCATCCGCCTCGCCGGCGAGGGCGATCGCGGCGAACTCGGCGGTCCGCCCGGCGATCTCTACGTCCAGGTGCAGGTGCAGCCGCACCCGATCTTCACCCGCGAGGACAGCAACCTCTACTGCCAGGTGCCGATCGGCTTCGTCGCCGCCGCGCTCGGCGGCGAGCTGGAGGTGCCGACGCTCGACGGCAAGGTGATGCTGAAGATCCCCGCCGGCACCCAGACCGGCAAGATGTTCCGGGTCCGCGGCAAGGGCGTGAAGCCGGTGCGCGGCGGCCCGGTCGGCGATCTCATCTGCAAGGTGGTGATCGAGACCCCGGTCAACCTCACCGAGCGTCAGCAGGAACTGCTGCGGGACTTCGAGGAGAGCGTCCGCGAGGGCGGCTCGCGCCACAACCCGCAATCGCACTCCTGGCTCGACGGGGTCAAGAGCTTCTTCGAGAAGATGGGGCTCTAGGCCCGGCACTCGCCGCACCGCGCCGCGCGCGGTGCGTCATCCGCCAACAAGGACATCCTTCACATGACAGACATCAGGATCGCAGTGGCCGGTGCCGGCGGGCGCATGGGACGCGCGCTGGTACAGGCCGTCACCGAGGCCGAGGGCGTGGTGCTCGGCGCCGCCACCGAGCGCGCGGGCAGTTCGCTGCTCGGCACCGATGCCGGTGAGCTGGCCGGGGTCGGCGCGCTCGGCGTGACCCTCGTTGCCGAGCTGGCGACGGTGCTCGACGACTTCGACGTGCTCATCGACTTCACCGCGCCGGCGGCCACGCTCGCCCATCTCGAACTCTGCCGCGGCGCCGGCAAGCGCATGGTGATCGGCACCACCGGCTTCGACGAGGCCGGGCGTGCGGCGATCGCCGCGGCCGCCGAGTCGATCGGCATCGTCTTCGCGCCGAACATGAGCGTCGGCGTCAACCTGACCTTCAAGCTGCTCGACATCGCCGCGCGGGTGCTCGGCGACGAGGTCGACATCGAGATCATCGAGGCCCATCACCGTCACAAGGTCGATGCCCCCTCGGGCACCGCGCTGCGCATGGGCGAGGTGGTGGCCGAGGCGCTCGGGCGCGATCTCGACGAGGTCGCCGTCTACGGGCGCGAGGGTCACACCGGCGCGCGCGAGCGCCGTACCATCGGCTTCGAGACCATCCGCGCCGGCGATGTGGTCGGCGAGCACAGCGTCTGGTTCGCCGCCGAGGGCGAGCGCGTGGAGATCGCCCACAAGGCCTCCAGCCGCATGACCTTCGCCAGCGGTGCGGTGCGTGCCGCCGGTTGGATCGGCGCGCGCTCGCGCGGCCAGTTCGACATGCAGGACGTGCTCGGGCTGCGCGATTACTGAGTCGCCCGTCGCCCCGCCGCCGGCGGGGCGACGACCCGGCTCAGTCCTGACAGGAGTAGCCGAAGGCGATCAGCCCTTCCTCCAGGTCGTCGGCGACCATCGGGTGGACCAGCAGATAGGCCGCCGCGCGCAGCGAATACTCGCCGATGGCGTCATCGACCGCCGTCTCCCAGTCCTCCAGCTCGTAGTCGCCGCGCCCCAGCCACATCAGCGCCACCAGCTCGGCACGCTGACGCTGGCTCATCTCGGCGATGGCCTCGGTCATCGCCACCAGCGCCATGTCGTCGCTGTGGTCGGCGAGCATCTGCAGTCCCCAGTCCTCGGTCGGGCTCGAGGGGACGTCCGGCAGCACCACCTCCTCCTTGGCCTGGAACTCGCGGACCTTGCCGATGATCTGGCACAGGGTCTGGGGTTGGATGTGAAGCTTGCTCATCGATCTCCTCGCTCTCGACGGAGTCCGGCCGCGGGATGCGGCGCGTCGTCGAATGGCCAGTGTACACCGCCGCGCCGGGGTGGTGGCGCGCCGTCTCCGTCCCCATCTGCCCTGCAATGATCACTGCACGAGAGAGCCCCCGGATGTCCCCCTCGTCGCTCGCCCGCCGGCTGCTGCCCTGGTTGCTGGCGCTGATGCTGTGGGGCTGCGCCAGCGCGCCCGAGACCGGGCGCAGCCAGCTGATGCTGATCGATCACGCCGAGGAGGCCAGGCTCGGCGCCCGTGGCTTCGCGCAGATCAAGCGCGAGCTGCCGCGCGCCCGCGACCGTGCCGCCCAGGCGCGCGTCGAGCGCATCGGGCGGCGTATCGCCCGGGTCGTCGAGCTGCCCGGGGCGCGCTGGGAGTTCGTGCTGTTCGAGGACCCCAGCCCCAACGCCTTCGCCCTGCCGGGCGGCAAGGTCGGGATCAACACCGGCATCCTGCCGATCGCTCGCACTGATGCCGGGCTGGCCACGGTGATGGCCCACGAGATCGCTCATGTGGTGGCCCGTCACGGCGCCGAGCAACGCTCCCAGGAGATGCTCGCCGGACTCGGCGCCGGACTGCTCTCGGCGGTGCTCGGCGCCCAGGGCGTGCCGGGTAGCGACCTGGCGGTACAGGCCTATGGCGTCGGCGCCCGGCTCGGGGTGATCCTGCCCTATTCGCGTGCCCACGAGCTCGAGGCCGACCGACTGGGGCTCTTCTACATGGCCCGCGCCGGCTACGACCCGCGCGAGGCGATCGCCTTCTGGCAGCGTTTCCAGGCCGCCAGCCGGGGCAGGGCGGCACCGCCCGAGTTCCTCAGCACCCACCCGGTCGATACCACCCGTCTCGCGCAGCTGCGCGAGCTGCTGCCCGAGGCCGAGGCGATCTATGTGTGGAAGGCGCGCTGAGCGACGGTACTTGAGCCGCATCCGGCTGCCGGTCTTGGCGCTGGTCGGGCTGCTCGGCGGTTGCGAGGCGCCCCCGCCCCCCGTCGAGCAGGATGCTGCGCTGCTCGCCGGGGTCGCCGCGCTGCTCGCCCCCGGCGCGGTGCCGGGTCCGCTGGACCTGCCCGCCGACCATGGCACCCATCCGTCCCAGGGGCTGGAGCTGTGGCGGCTCCAGGCGCGGGTCGAGGAGACCGATGGACGGGCGCATCTGCTCACCCTGGGGGTCGTCCGCCTGACCCTGGCGACACCGCCCGATCCTCCGCTCTCGGCCTGGCGCGGCGATCGGCTGCTGTGGGGCTGGTCGCAGCGGCTGGGGCCGGTCGGGGTCGCGTTCGAGCAGCGCCGCGCCCGCGCCGTGCTCGGGCTGGCCGGGACGAGGCCGGACCCGCCGCGGGTGTGGGTGCGCGACTGGACGCTCGCGCTCGGGCCGGGGCGCCCGCCCTGGCGTCTGCGCTTCGAGGATGCCGCGGGGAGGCGGCTGGTGCTCGCCGGCGGCGCCCCGGCGCTCGGGCTGGCGCGGCTTGCCGCGACCCTCGGCGCCGAGGCGACGACCGCCGGCCCGCAAGGCTATCTGTTGCCGGGGCTGAGCGTGAGCGGGCAGCTGCTCGTCGACGGCCGGCCGCGCGCGGTCGAGGGGCGCGCCTGGTTCGAGCATCTCTGGGCCGGGGGCGGGGAGGGTGCTGGTGTCGGGCTGCGCCTCACCCGGCTGACGCTCCAGCTCGACGAGGCCCGCACCCTGGCCTGTGTCGAGCTGCGTCGTGCCGAGGCGGGCGGGCGACCGATCCCGGGCTGCGTGCTGGTCACTGACGACGGTCAGGTGCGCGCGTTCAGACGGCGCGAGCTGCGTCTCGAGGCGCAGGAGCGCGGCACGCACCCGGCGCGCTGGCGCCTCGAGATCCCCGCCCTCGCGCTGGCCGTGGCGCTGGCGCCCTGGGAGGATGCGCCGGGGCCGATCGCGCCTGGCGTGGCGGTGCGGGTCGCCGGCAGCGTCGAGGGGCGTGTGATCGATGGTTGGGGCTGGGTCGAGTCCGGCGGGCCGGGGCAGCGGATACGCGGGGAGGGTGAATGATGCGCTGGCGTGATCGTCGATGCTGGTCCTGGATGCTGCTCGCACTGGCGCTCGCCGGTTGCGACCGTCCGGGTGAGAAGGCCGAGGCCGGGCGCATCCCCGCCGCCGAGCAGCGCCCGGGCGATCCGGTGCGCGGGCGCGATGCCCTGCTCAATCGCGCGGTGGTGACCTGTGGCCCGCCCCATGCCGCCTATGCCGCGCGCGCCGGGGCGGGGGGCGCGCCGGCGCTCAATCCCGCCGGGCGTACCGGGCGCAACGCCGAGCTGCCCTATATGCTCACCGCCCATGTCGACCCCGCCGGGGTCGAGCTGGTGACCTCGAACTGTCTCGGCTGTCATGCCGCGCCGCTCGAGGGCGAGCTGGTGATCGGGCTGGGCAACGAGTTCCTCGATCTGACCGCGGACCCGCTGGTGGCGATCGAGGCGCTCGGCGCGGGGCTCGCGCCCGGTCCCGAGCGTGCGGCCTGGCGGCGCTGGGCCGATCGTATCGGGCGCATCGCCGACTACATGATGACCGACACCATCGGGGTGAACTCGGCCAACAACCTCACCCTGGCGCTGATGGCCCATCGCGACCCGCAGACCCTGGCCTGGTCCGATACGCCGCTGATCGCACCGCCGCCGACGCGTCCGCTGCCGGTGAGCGTGCCGCCCTGGTGGCACCTCGCCAAGAAGCACGCCGTTTTCTACAACGGCGAGGGGCGCGGTGATCATGTGCGCTACATGATCCTGGCCTCGACCACCTGTACCGACAGCGTCGCCGAGGCGCGTGCGATCGATGCCTGGTTCGTCGACGTGCGCGCCTATCTCGCCACCCTGCGCCCGCCGCCCTATCCCTATCCGATCGACGCCGAGCTGGCGCGCGTCGGCGAGCGCGTGTTCGCCGATCGCTGCGCGAGCTGTCACGGCACCCAGGGCGCCGACGGGCGCTATCCGAACAAGCTCGTCGCCCTCGGCAAGGTCGGCACCGACCCGGCGCTGGCGCGGGCGGCCTTCGCCGAGTCCGATCGTTTCCTCGACTGGTTCCACGACTCCTTCTATGGCGAACTGGGACGCTCGCGTCCCGGGCTGGGCTATGTCGCGCCGCCGCTCGACGGTATCTGGGCGACCGCGCCCTATCTGCACAACGGCGCGGTGCCGACCCTCGCCGACCTGCTCGAGAGCGGCGCGCGCCCGGCCTTCTGGCGCCACCAGCGCAGCGGCCAGGCGCTGCCCGAGTACGACACCGAGCGTCTCGGCTGGCGCTACCGGCGTCTCGCCGCGGGCAAGTCGGCGGCGATGAGTTGGGCGGAGCGCAAGCACATCTACGACACCAGCCTCCACGGCTACGGCAACCAGGGGCACGACTTCGGCGACCGGCTCGCCCCGGCGGCGCGCCGCGCGCTGCTCGAGTATCTCAAGACCCTGTGAGCGTCCCCGCATCGGCGCTCGCGGTGCCGTGTCCGGCGGGGTGAAAGACCTTGATGGAAAAAAGACTTGCGCCCCTCCACAGTCGTCCCTATAATTCTCGGTCTCGATTGCGGGGTGGAGCAGTCAGGCAGCTCGTCGGGCTCATAACCCGAAGGTCGTAGGTTCAAATCCTGCCCCCGCTACCACATCTCGTCGCGCCGATCGCAAGATCGCTCGACAGGGTCGCAAGACCCGGCCCAAGCGGGCACACAGTTCAGTTGCGGGGTGGAGCAGTCAGGCAGCTCGTCGGGCTCATAACCCGAAGGTCGTAGGTTCAAATCCTGCCCCCGCTACCACATCTCGTCGCGCCGGTCGCAAGATCGCTCGACAGGGTCGCAAGACCCGGCCCAAGCGGGCACACAGTTCAGTTGCGGGGTGGAGCAGTCAGGCAGCTCGTCGGGCTCATAACCCGAAGGTCGTAGGTTCAAATCCTGCCCCCGCTACCACATCTCGTCGCGCCGGTCGCAAGACCGCTCGACAGGGTCGCAAGACCCGGCCCAAGCGGGCACACAGTTCAGTTGCGGGGTGGAGCAGTCAGGCAGCTCGTCGGGCTCATAACCCGAAGGTCGTAGGTTCAAATCCTGCCCCCGCTACCACATCTCGGCCCACAGCATTCGTGTTGTGGGCCGTTTTTGTTTCTATCGCACCCCTTCGATGTCTTGCCGCCGGACGAGGCGGGCGTTAGCATCCCTTTTGTGATCCGGTTCCGATATCACCGCCCGGCGTTCGGTGCCCCGGCGCTTCGGTCCGGGCGCGATCGGGTCGACCCTTGCCCGAGGTCGAGGGCGCATCCATGTGCAGGAAGGTGTCGACCCGATCGGCATCCCTATCCAGCCCAGCACCGCGGGGAGCAAGTCAGATGGCGCCACCGGCCGATTTCTCCAAGAAAACCTATCTGGTCATCGACGACTTCTCCGACATGCGCTCGGTGATGCGCAGCATCCTGCACTCGCTCGGCGTCACCCGCATCGACCAGGCCCGCGATGGTAACGAGGCGATCGGGTTGATGGAGCGCCGTCACTACGATGTGGTGCTGTGCGATTACAACCTCGGTAGCGGCAAGGACGGCCAGCAGGTGCTGGAGGAGGCGCGCCATCGCGCGCTGATCGGGGTCGATACCATCTTCATCATGGTCACCGCCGAGAACACCCGCGAGATGGTGATGGGCGCGGTGGAGTTCGCCCCCGACAACTATCTCGCCAAGCCCTTCACCAAGGAGCTGATCAAGACCCGGCTGGCCAAGCTGTTCGAGCGCAAGTCCGACCTCGCCGAGGTCAACCGCGCGCTGGTGGCCAAGGACTATGGCGGGGCGATCGCCGCGCTCGACACCCTGATCGCCGGCAAGCCGCGCAATCTCGCCGAGCTGTTGCGGCTCAAGGCCGATACCTGCATCACCGCCAATCGCTACGATGACGCCATGGCGATCTACGACGAGGTGCTCGAGGGGCGCGACCTCAACTGGGCGCATCTCGGCAAGGGGCGGGTGCTGTTCCAGCAGAAGCAGTATGTCGCCGCCCAGGAGGTGTTCGAGCGTCTGCTCGAGCTCGACCCCAACTTCATCCCCGGCTACGACTGGCTTGCGCGCGCCCAGTTCGCGCAGAAGGCCTTTCCCGCCGCGGAGAAGACCCTGCAGAAGGGCGCCAAGCTCTCGCCGCGCAGCGTCGAGCGCCAGCAGCGTCTCGGCGAGCTGGCGCTGAGCAACGACGATCGCGAGGTCGCCGAGAGCGCCTTCGATCGCGCGGTGGCCTTCGCCAAGCACTCGGTACACAATCACCCCTCGATCTATGCCGGACTGGCCAAGGCCAAGAGCGCCAACGACAAGCACGTCGAGGCACTGAAGGTGATCGGCGAGATCGACAAGACCTTCGGCGACGACCCCGAGGCGGCCTTCTACAAGGCCAGTACCACCGCGGTGGTCAAGCGGCGCAAGGGCGATGCCCAGGGCGCCGCCGAGGCCTTCGCCGCCGCCGGCGAGGCGATGAACGCGCTCGGCGAGCTGGCCTCGCCACAGCTCGCGCTGGAGATGGTCAAGACCTGCTCGGAGCTGGGCGAGCCGGAGAAGGCCACGGGTTATCTGCGCACCGCGATCGCCAACAACCACGACGATCACGCCTTCCTCGCCGAGGTGATGCACGTGTGCGAGGAGAGCGGCATCGCCGAGGAGGCCGACGCGGCCATCCGCGCCATCCAGCAGGACGTGGTACGCACCAACAACCAGGGGGTGCGGCTGATCAAGCAGGGCGAGTTCGGCGCGGCCATCGAGCTGCTGCGCCAGGCCGCCGACGAGATGCCGGCCAACAAGACGATCAACCTCAACGCCGCCAAGGCCTGTATCATCAAGATGGAGCGCAACGGCACCTCGCCCGAGGAGATCCAGCTGGTACGCCGTTACATCGAGCGCGTCCAGCACGTCGCCCCGGGCGACTGGCGGCTCAACGACGTGCAGACGCGCCTGCAGCGACTGGCGACCGAGACCTGAGCGGGCCTGTGCGCCCTGGCCTAGAACCGGACGGCTCTGAACACATGGATTTCTCAGACATCCTTGCCTCCTCGATCCACGACATCAAGAACTCGCTCGGGCTGATCTTCAACAGCCTCGACGATCTGGTCGACGATCCGGCCAACCAGCTCGCCGACCCGCGCAAGGCGAGCCTGATCAAGCACGAGGTGCAGCGCGCCAACAACAACCTGGTACAGCTGCTCACCCTCTACAAGCTCGGCAACGCCCAGCTCGCGGTGCGCATCGCCGCGCACAACCTCGAGGAGTTCTGCGAGGAAGTGGTCGCCGAGTGCCAGGCGGTGTGCACCGCGCTCGGTCTCGATCTCGACTACGACTGCGACCCCGAGTTGACCGGCTACTTCGACTGGGAACTGGTGCGCGGGGTGCTGACCAGCAGCATCGGCAACGCCCAGCGCTATGCCCACGCCCGTATCCGGCTCAGCGCCGCCGAGGAGCAGGGCATGCTGGTGATTCGCGTCGAGGACGACGGCGCCGGCTTCCCCGCCGCGGTGATCGATCTGCTGCCCGATGACGGGCAGCCCGACTGGTCCTCGGAGTCCGAGACCGCGCCGGGCACCAGCCGCACCCGGCTCGGGCTCTACTTCGCCCATCAGGTGGCGCGGCTGCACCATACCCCGGAAGCGTTCGGGCGGATCGGCCTGAGCAACGCCCATCATCTCCCCGGTGGTTGCTTCGAGCTGTGGCTGCCGTGAGTCGTCTCTCCGTGCGATCCTGGCCGCTGCTGCTCTGCCTGCTGCTCCTGCCCGCCACGCCGTTCGCCGCGCCCGAGGACGTGCGACTGCTGATCGACGTCTCCGGCAGCATGCGCCAGAACGACCCCAAGAACCTGCGGGTACCGGCGCTGCGGCTGGTCAATTCGCTGCTCCCGGCCGGCGCGCGCGCCGGGGTCTGGACCTTCGCCGAGGGCACCGAGGTGCTGGCCGCGCCCGGGGTGGTCGACGACGACTGGCGCCGGCGCACCACCGCGAACCTCCGCCAGGTGCACTCGCGCGGGCTGTTCACCGATATCGAGGCGGCGCTGAAGGCCGCCACCGCCGACTGGGATGGTCCGCCCGGCGAGGGCGCGCGCCACGTCATCCTGCTCACCGACGGGCTGGTCGACGTCGCCAAGGACGATACCCGCGATGTCGCCTCGCGTCGGCGCATCCTCTCCGAGCAGCTCGACCGGTTGCGCGAGTTGGGGGTGAAGGTGCACGCGGTGGCGCTCTCCGACAACGTCGACACCGAGCTGCTCGAGGCGCTCACCGAGCGTACCGGCGGCTGGCTGGAGTCGGCCTCCAGCGCCGAGCAGCTGCAACGGGTCTTCCTCCACATGCTCGAACAGTCGGCGGCGCCGACCACGGTGCCGATCGAGGGCAATCACTTCGAGATCGACGCCCAGGTCTCCGAGTTCACCCTGCTGGTGTTCCGCGCCCCCGGCGGCGAGACCCGGCTGGTCAGTCCCGACGGCCAGACCCTCTCGGCCACCGCCCACGGTCCCATGGTGCAGTGGCGCGGCGAGCCCGGCTACGACCTGGTCACCATCGAGCGCCCGGCGCCCGGGCGCTGGACGCTCGACGGCGGGCTCGACCCCGACAACCGCGTCGCGGTGGTCACCGATCTCGGTATCGACGCCGCCCCGGTGCCGGCGGCGCTGCACTCGGGCGACACCCTGAGGCTCGAGGCCTGGATCACCGATCACGGCGCCCCGGTCGCCCGCACCGACTTCCTCAAGCTGCTCTCGGCCAAGGCGATCCTCACCCTGGCCGATGATCCGACCCGGCGCATCGACCAGCCGCTCGCGCTCGACCCGGCACGCAACCGTTTCACCGCCGAGATCAAGGCCAACGCCTTCGCCGCCGGGGTCTACGACCTCAGCCTGCTGATCGACGGCGAGACCTTCAAGCGTCAGTTGCAGCGTCGTCTGCGCGTCACCCCGACGCCGCTGACCCTCGACTATCAGGCGCGGGTGCTCGACCCCGCCTCGCCGAGCGAGAACGGTGACGCGGCGGCGGAGGACGCCGCGCCCAGGCCGCCTGCGCTGCTGCGGGTGGTGCTCAATCTCGAGCGCGATCAGGTCGCCCCCGAGAGCCTGTTCGGCTATGTGCGGCTGGAGGGGCCCGGGGGCGCGCAGTCGCTGCTCGAGATCGCCGCGCCGACGTCCCTGCCGATGCTCTACGAGCTGCCGGTCACACAGCCCGGCAGCTATCGGGTCGGTGCGCGGCTGGCCGCGCGTACCGTCAACGGCAGCTCGATCCTGCTCGAACCCCCCGACGAGACCCTGGAGTTCGCCTTCACCGCGCCCGTCGAGGAGCCGCCGGCGCCGCCGCCGGGCGCGTTCTCCTGGCTGGTGTTCGCGCTCTATGTGCTCGGCGGCAACCTGCTGCTCGCCGCCGCGCTCGGGCTGACCTGGTGGTTGTTCAAGCGGGCCGCGGCGAAGCAGGCCGCTGCGGAGGCGTGATGGGCACGGGGGAGACGACATGAGCGCGATCGAGATCGGCGGCCTCATCCTCAGCGTCGAGTTCGCCCTGGTGGCCTGGGGCGTGCTCTTCTTCATGCTCAGGCGCCAGCGCAAGGGCGACAGACAGGCCCAGGCCGACGCCAGCGCCGTGCTCGAGCAGGTCGATACCGGCGAGGAGGCACGCCGCGAGGCGCTTGCCGGGGTCTTCGCCGCGACCTACCAGCTCGAAGGCGATGAGCTGCAGTCGACCGTCGACGAGTATCTGGAGCGCGAGCGCGCCTTCTACAACGCGATGCTCGACATCTATCTCGAACGCAGCGGCGAGAAGCTCCAGGACCTGCCCAAGGAGCTGACCAAGGTGCTCGCGCCACTGGTGCACATGACCCCGACCAACATGGTCGATGTCGAGCAGCTCTCCGATCTCGAGGACGCCAAGGCGCAGCTCGAGGCCGAACTCGGCGACACCAAGAAGACCCTCAACCAGCTCATGGACGAGTACAACGCCGCCTTCAGCGCCCAGCAGCAGGAGGCAGCCGCGGCTGCCGCCAGCCCGACCGAGACGACGGGGGGCGGCGAGGACGCCGATGTGATCGACGACATCGACGCGCTGCTCGCCGAGGCCGGCGCCGATTTCGATGCCGCTGCGCCCGAGCCTTCAGTCCAGCCCCAGCCCGACGCCGATGCGCCCGAGTCTGAGGAGATGGAGATGGAGATGGAGGCCGAGGAGATGGAGGCGCCGAGCTTCGAGCTGGCCGATGAGTTCGAGATCGGCGAGGAGACCGACGAGGACCAGCAGCAGGCGGGGGACGACGAGGAGATCTGGCAGGAGAAGCTCGAGGAACTCAGCGATCTGTTCGAGACCCCGGAGGACGAGGCCAAGGGCAAGGACAAGGGCTGAGGTTGCGCTCAGCCGCCGTGAACCCGGCAGCAGTTGCGCCCGGAACGCTTGGCCTCGTAGAGCGCGGCATCGGCACGGCGGTAGACGTCTTCCGGGGTGTCGTCCTCGACGAAGGCGGCCAGCCCGCAGGACATGGTCACCGGGACCGGCTGACCGCGGTACTGGAAGCGTGAGGCGGCGACCTGCTCGCGCAGCTTCTCGGCGACCTCGAGTGCGGTCTCGATCTCGGTCTCGGGCAGCAGCATCATGAACTCCTCGCCGCCGAAACGGGCGACGAAGTCGCTCTTGCGGATCGAGGTGCGCAACAGCTTGCCGAGGATCTTGAGCACGTTGTCGCCGGCGGTGTGACCGAAGCGGTCGTTGATCCGCTTGAAGAAGTCGACGTCCCAGATGCTCAGCACCGCCGGGTGGCCGTAGCGCGCCCAGCGCTCGCACTCCTGGGCGATGCGCTCGTCATAGGCCAGCCGGTTGCTCAGCCCGGTGAGGCTGTCGAACAGCGCGCGCTGGCGTGCCTCGTGCAGCAACTGACGCAGCTCGCCGCTCTCCTCCTGGACCTTGCCCAGCTCCTGTTTGAGATGATCGATCTCGGCGCGCGCCTGGTTGAGCTGCTCCTGCTCCAGGCTGCGTCGGGCATCCATATGTTGCTGGATGTTGCTCAGGTGCCCCTGGATCGAGAGCTTGAGCTGATCGACGTCCTGGGCGGCGTCGACCGAGCGGCGGATGCGGGCGACCTCGGCGGACATGTCGGCATCGATCGAGGCGCCCTGTCGAGCGCTCTCCTCGCGCTGCCCGAACGAGGCCTCGAGATAGCGGTCGAGCGCCTCGAGCCGTCCGGTGAGCTGGGAGAGGAAGTGCTCGATGTCCTTCTTCTCCTGCTCGAGATGATGACGCGCGCGTGCCAGCAGGTCGGCGATCTCGGTGACCGCGCGCTCGGCGGTCTCGGCACTCGGCTCGTCGCGCAGCAGCGTGGTGATGGCGCTGAACTGCTTGGCGAAGGTCTCGGGGAGGTCGAGACGGTGGATCAGGTCGAGCAGCACCAGGTTGAAGGCCGGTAGCGACGGATCGAGCGTGGTGGCGAGGTCATCGCGCGGCGGCAGCGGGGCCTCGATCTCGGCAGGCTGGGTGTCGAGGTCGACCAGCTCCGTCGGTGTCTCCTCGGCGCCGCTCTCGCGATGTCCGCCGAACAGCCGTCCGAACAGCCCCTCGCTGCCTTGTTCGGAGCTGGCGAGCCAGTCGGTGAGGGTGCGGGCATAGTCGGAGTAGGCGGCGAGCGCGGCGCCGAGTCCTGGCTCGCGTCGCGCATCGCGCAGCCGCTTGCGCAGCGTCTTGGTCTCCTTCTTCAGCGCGCCGGGGAGACGCTGCTGCTCGAGCAGGTCGTCGAGCCGGGCGATGGCGCGATCGAGGTCGTCGGGCTGGGCGCGCTGCTCGTCGAGACGCAGCATCGACTCGGAGATGTCCTCCATCAGCAGGCCGATCTGCTTGGCCGTGGCGTTCTTGCGGATCGCCTGACGCAAGGACTCGAGCTGTTCCTCGAACGTCCTGTCCGGGGTCTCCACCGCGAGGCTCAGGCGCGAGACGGCGTAACGCAGCGTCTTCTCGATCTGCGCCCAGGCCTTTTCCTTCGCCTCCAGGGTGTCGAGCGTCCCGTAGTACTTCTCTTTCCAGTGATTGGTGTCTTGCGAGGCCATGTGGACGCGAGTCCTCTGGGTGGTGGACGCTGGGCGTGTGGTGCCGGTTCAGCGCTTGGGGCCGAGCAGCAGCCAGAGGATGAAGCCGAGCAGGGGAAGCAGCAGGATCAGCACGATCCACAGCACCTTGGAGAGGGTGCCGGCACGACTCTGCACCGTGCTGACGATGGCCCACACATTCAGTACCAGCAGCAGTAATCCAAAAAATCCGCTGACTTCTATCGACATCGATCGACTCCTGGTGATCCGGTTCGCCCCGGGCACGCCGGGGCGTGTCGAGGCTGGACCCTATGATGGTTGACGACCCCCGGAAGGGCGTCAAGCGCAGCGGCTATTTTCCTTGATCGCCGTCTGGATATCGGCCCGACATGGGAGGGCACGTGAGCGATCACTCACGACCACAGCCCCCAGAGATGAGAGCGCCGCGGTGCGGGCGCCGGGGAGAGGGGTGGGTGCAGCCCGCCGGGGCCGGTCGGCAGCCTCGGGCGAGGTGGCGCGGCGAGTGCGCGCAGTCGCTCGATGCGTGCCTCGGTCGAGGGGTGGGTCCGCAGCAGCGAAGGTTCGGGCAGGCGCCAATGGGGCGCGAGCAGCCGCTCCCAGCCGCGTCCCTGCAGGCGCTCGATGCGCGCCAGTCGAAAAAACGGGGAAACCTCAGCGCTCGGACGCATCGCTCCGATTCAAGCGCTCAAGGAATGGGCGCAGAAACACCCTGAGCTATTCAATAAGCGGGTATGCAATCTCAGGGGGCTTGAGAACTAACTCGCGCTTGTTTGAGCTTGTCCCCACACCCCTATTTCACCTTGTCACGTAACGCCTCGGCCGCTTCGAGAGCACTCTTCACGAGGTTAGCCGCTTCGTCGGTGGCCTGTGCTGCCTCGGCCCCATTGCGGGCAATATCCTCCACCACTGCGTTCTGCTCAGTGACGCTGGCCGCGACCGACTGCATTGAGGATCTGACTTCACCGATCTGGCGACTCGCCTCGGTCACTCGCTCCGACAAGTTGACGATCCGACCGACGTTGTCGGCGATTTGGAGGCGCGTTTCTTCGGTCTTTTCGGCAATCTGCTGCGTGGCTTCCTGGGTTTTTTGAGCCAGCTGTTTGACCTCGTTCGCCACGACCGCGAAGCCGCGCCCGTGCTCCCCGGCGCGAGCCGACTCGATCGACGCGTTCAGCGCCAGAAGGTTGGTTTGGTTGGCGATTTCTCGAATGACCGTGCTCATCATCGAGATCTGCTCGCCAACTGTTGCCAAGGCGCGTATGGCGTCGGCCGCTTCCTGTGCTTCGTCGCCGACCTGTTGCGCGATCTTTTCGACGGTGTTCACCGTAGCTACCGTAGTCTCGGCCGAGCGGCTAATCTCTAAGGTCGAGTACGAGAGCTCTTCAGCGGCGGTAGCGACGCTCTTGATGTTTCCCGAGACTTCGTGGATTGCATGAGCGGTGCTCGTCGATAGCTCTTGGACGCGATCACTGGCGCGCGACATCTGGAACTTCAGCTCCTCCTGAGGATCCACCCATTCCACGACATAAGCCGGTTGGCCAGATAAATCCTCAACGGTCTTGGTATAGACCCGGAAATGGTTCAGACCACCTCCGAAGTCTTGAGCGAATATTGTGTTCGGCTGTCCTTTGCTCAGACACGCTCTACCGCAATTTTCGGTCTTGCAGATATTGGCGCCCCACTCATGGCAAGGCCGATCGAGAAACTCGCTAAGAGGCTTGCCAAAAGCAGCCCGAACCGGATGGTTCACGTAGAGCCATCGCCATTCCTTGTCTCCCGGTTCGCCGATCGCTGTGACTGAGCAGGGTTGATCGCATGCATCCAAGATGCCCATGAAGAAACGCTCACGCTCACGTTGGATCTTTTCGAGATTTTCGAGGTGCCTTGGGATGCGTGATCGCAGGTACCACGCGGCGGTGAAACCGATCAGCACTCCGAGCGGCCAGATCCAGTCGTCGGAGAATCGCCAGAGCAGCGCGCCGAGCAGGGCAATGCCTGCAAAGGCAAGGGTCATCAGGCGGCTCAGTCGATTGATTTCATGCCGAAACTCCCGCAGTGCCGTGGGCACGGAATGGTGATCGATAACCATCGTTAATCCTCAAGGATACGAGAGAGTCATAGCGGGTCAACAAGATTACCCCGCTACCTTTGACTCTTTCTTGAAAAGGCACCTATTCAGTCAATGCGGTCTGTTTCAATGGCCCTGTGAACGGCATTCGCCTTCTTTCGGTTTTCAATACGGGGTCTACGTCTCTGCGGATATACGCTCGTGACGGGATCTTTCGTTTCGGCTATCTTCCCTGCGCAGCTTTAGCATATGCGATCTGCTCGTTCAAGACACTGCTCGCACCTGGAATCGGGAATGTGTTCGCTTTTCGTTGGTAACGCTACCGCCAATTCAGCCGGCACGACTGACGGTAAGCCGCGTGAATCAGACGCTCATGTTCAATCGCGAGCGTCCGTTTGCGTGTGATGACACCAGGGTCAGGACGATCACTTGGTCCGGGGCTTTTTGCGCGATGAGTCGCGAGCCGAATTGGCCCGGTGAGTGTGCCTTTAGTGTGGCACGCCGGGGCGTGTCGAGGCTGGATCCTATGATGGTTGACGGCCCCCGGAGGGGCGTCAAGCGTGTGGTGGCTATTTTCCTTGATCGCCGTCTGGATATCGGCCCGACATGGGAGGGCACGTGAGCGATCACTCACGACCACAGCCCCCAGAGATGAGAGCGCCGCGGTGCGGGCGCCGGGGAGAGGGGTGGGTGCAGCCCGCCGGGGCCGGTCGGCAGCCTCGGGCGAGGTGGCGCGGCGAGTGCGCGCAGTCGCTCGATGCGTGCCTCGGTCGAGGGGTGGGTCCGCAGCAGCGAAGGTTCGGGCAGGCGCCAATGGGGCGCGAGCAGCCGCTCCCAGCCGCTGCCCTGCAGGCGCTCGATGCGCGCCAGCGCACGCGCCAGTCCCTCGGGGTCGCCGGTGAGCTCGACGGCGCGCCGATCGGCCTCGAACTCGCGGCTGCGCGAGAGCGCGAACTGCGCCAGCGCGCTCAGCGTCGGCGCGAACACCAGCACCAGCAACGCCGCCCAGGGCACCTCGACCCCGCCGAGCAGCGCCAGCGGCAGCGCGATCAACACCAGCAGCTGACCGATCAGGCTCAACAGATTGGTGAGTCGGCTGACCAGATCGGCGAAGGCCATCACCCGCAGGTCGTCGTTGGCGATGTGGCCGACCTCGTGGGCGAGCACCGCGATCAGCTCGCGCTCGTCGAGCCGACGCAGGGTCATCTCGGAGACGGCGATCACCGAGGACCAGGGACCGCCGGTGGCGAAGGCGTTGACCACCCGCGAGGGGATGTAATAGAGCAGCGGCACCCGAGGCAGCCCGGCGCGCGCGGCCAGGGTCTCGAGCACCCGATAGAGCGCCGGGGCCTGATGCGGCGCGAGCAGCTGGCCGCGATAGAGCGAAAGGGCCAGACGGGGCGAGGCCAGCGGGGTGAACAGATAGAGCGCTGCCACCACCACCAGGGCGAGCAGCGCCAGATCGGGACCGCCGAGGATCCAGGCCAGGGTCGAGAGCAGGGTGGCGAGCACCGCCAGCAGCGCGGCGGTGTGTAGCTGGTTGAGTCGGCGGTGCGTGGTCAGTCGTCGGGTATCCATCACCACCTGATGATGGCGACGGAGGGCGCGGCGGACAAGCGCCGCCTCGCCGTGCTCAGCGCCCCTCGGCGCGGCGGCGTGTCACCGTCTCGCCGCCGATCCCCCAGTTGTCGGTCTCGACCTCGTCGATCACCACCACCGTGGTCTGCGGGTTCTTGTCGAGCACCCGGGCGAGCAGCTCCGTGACCCCGCTGATCAGCTCGGCCTTCTGCTCGGCGCTCGCCCCCTCGCGGGTGATCTTGATGTTGACGTAGGGCATGGTGGTCTCCTGGGCCGTTATTGATCGAGCAGTGGTCTCTTAATCCACAGCGCTTCGCGTTGACTTGAGTCGTAGGCGCGAACGGCGCCGCCGCGCCGTCCGCGCGGGTTGCTACTGGCAGGCCTCGCACTCGGGATCGTCGATGGCGCAGGCGCGTGGCGTCTGCTCGGCGGCGCCGTAGCTGCCGCCGACCGCGCTCAGGCGGTTGGCGCGCTGGTTGTCGGCGAGGGTCGATTTCTCGACATGGGTGGCGCCCTGCGAGCGCAGGTAATAGGTGGTCTTCAGCCCCCGCACCCAGGCGAGCTTGTAGAGGTTGTCGAGCTTCTTGCCGCTCGGCTCGGCCATGTAGAGGTTGAGGCTCTGTGCCTGATCGAGCCACTTCTGGCGGCGCGCGGCGGCCTCGATCAGCCAGCGCGGGTCGATCTCGAAGGCGGTGGCATAGCGCTGCTTGAGCGTCTCGGGGATGCGCTCGATCGGTTGCAGCGAGCCGTCGTAGTACTTGAGGTCGTTGACCATCACCTCGTCCCACAGCCCGAGCGCCTTGAGTTCGGCGATCAGGTCGGGGTTGACCACGGTGAACTCGCCCGAGAGGTTCGATTTCACGAACAGGTTCTGGTAGGTCGGCTCGATCGATTGACTGACCCCGACGATGTTGCTGATGGTCGCCGTCGGCGCGATCGCCAGACAGTTGGAGTTGCGCATCCCGACCTCGCGCACCCGCGCGCGCAACGCGTTCCAGTCGAGGGTGGTGGTGGTGTCGACCTGGAGATACTCGCCGCGCGACTCGGCGAGCAGGGCGATGCTGTCGATCGGCAGGATGCCCCGGCTCCACAGCGAGCCCTCGAAGCTCGGATAGCGCCCGCGCTCGGCGGCCAGCTCGCAGCTCGCCTCGATCGCGTAGTAGCTCAGCACCTCCATGCTGCGATCGGCGAACTGCACCGCCTCGGGGCTGGCGTAGGACAGCCCGAGACGATGGAGCGCGTCCTGGAAGCCCATGATGCCGAGCCCCACCGGGCGGTGGCGCCGATTGGCCTCGCGCGCCTGGGGGACGTTGTAGAAGTTGTAGTCGATGACGTTGTCGAGCATGCGCATGGCGGTGCGCACGGTACGGCGCAGCCGCTCGAGGTCGAGCCCCTTGGCGGTGACGTGGGCGGCGAGGTTGACCGAGCCGAGGTTGCACACCGCGATCTCCTCGTCGCTGGTGTGCAGGGTGATCTCGGTGCACAGGTTGGAGCTGTGCACCACCCCGGCGTGCTGGTTGGTGTAGCGCAGGTTGCAGGGGTCCTTGAAGGCGATCCAGGGGTGGCCGGTCTCGAACAGCATGCCGAGCATCTTGCGCCACAGATCGACCGCCCTGAGGGTCTTGCTCACCCGCAGCTCGCCGCGCGCGGCGCGCGCCTCGTAGTCGCAGTAGGCGTGCTCGAACGCCGCGCCGCTGAGATCGTGCAGCTCGGGGGTCTCGTCGGGCGAGAACAGCGTCCAGGGGCCGTCCTCGGCCACCCGCTTCATGAACAGGTCCGGCACCCAGTTGGCGGTGTTCATGTCGTGGGTGCGGCGGCGGTCGTCGCCGGTGTTCTTGCGCAGGTCGAGGAACTCCTCGATGTCGATGTGCCAGGTCTCGAGATAGGCGCACACCGCGCCCTTGCGCTTGCCGCCCTGGTTGACCGCCACGGCGGTGTCGTTGGCGACCTTGAGGAAGGGCACCACGCCCTGGCTCTTGCCGTTGGTGCCCTTGATGTGCGCGCCCATGCCGCGCACCCGGCTCCAGTCGTTGCCCAGGCCGCCGGCGAACTTGGAGAGCAGGGCGTTGTCCTTGATCGCGCTGTAGATGCCGTCGAGGTCGTCGGCCACCGTGGTCAGGTAGCACGAACTCAGCTGCGGGCGCAGGGTGGCGGAGTTGAACAGCGTCGGGGTCGAGCTCATGAAGTCGAAGCTCGACAGCAGCTCGTAGAACTCGATGGCGCGCGTCTCGCGATCGGACTCGTTGATCGCCAGCCCCATCGCCACGCGCATGAAGAATGCCTGCGGCAGCTCCAGGCGCACCGCGTCGCGGGTGCGGATGAAATAGCGGTCGTAGAGCGTCTGCAACCCGAGATAGCCGAACTGCAGGTCGCGCTCGGGGCGCAGCGCCGCGCCCAGCCGGTCGAGGTCGAAGCGGGCAAGCTCGGGGTCGAGCAGTTCGAGGTCGATGGCGCGTGCCACATAGGCCGCGAGATAGGCGCCGTAGCGCTCGCCGAGGTCGGCCTGGGTCTCGACCCCCTCGGCCAGCCCCAGCGCGCCCAGCGCCTCGCGGCGGAGGATGTCGAGCAGCAGCCGGGCGGCGACCTGGTTGTACTCGGGCTCGCGCTCGATCTGGGTGCGCGCGGCCATCACCAACGCCTGGCGCACGTCGCGCTCGGCCACGCCGTCGAAGAGGTTGCGCAGGGTCTCGTCGACGATCGCCTGGGGGTCGACCCAGTCGAGCCCGCGACAGGCCTCGTCGACCAGTCGGGTCATCCGCGCCAGATCGAGCGGGCGGGGGCTGCCGTCGTCGCCGGTGATGGTGAGCGCCGGGCGGGTGTCGCTCGTCGCCGGGACGGGCTCGCGGCGCTGGTCGCGGGCGCGGGCGTGCTGCTCGCGATAGAGCACGTAGGCGCGCGCCACCGGGTGCTCGCCGGCGCGCATCAGCGCCAGCTCGACCTGATCCTGGATGTCCTCGATGTGCACCGTGCCGCCGCCGGGCAGACGGCGGGTGAGGGCGGCGACGACCTGCTCGGTGAGCGCCTCGACGCGTTCGTGGACGCGGGTCGAGCCGGCGGCGCTACCGCCCTCGACGGCGAGGAAGGCCTTGGTCATGGCCACCGCGATCTTGCTCGGGTCGAAGCCGGTGACCTTGCCGTTGCGCCGGATCACCTGCAACCGGCCCGGGGTCGGACCGCCCTGGGGACCGGCTGGCGCGCGCGTCTGCTGATCCGGGCTTGCGGTGTTGTCGGCGGACATGGAGATCTCCTTGTGAGGTGTCTGTCCACGGCCGATCTGGGGGTGTGGCCGTGGTGGGGTGTGCGGGATGGCGTGTCAATATATGTGCGTTTTCTCGGGTGTCAACCACAATATATTGATGACTTGACCCGGTGGAGCATGCGCTGCGCGCGGTCCGTGTACTCCCCGGCTTGCCAAGCCGGAGCCTGCTCCCATAAGCTCGGGACGGGCTCCGCGCCCTAGGTTGCTGCGATCGTTGTCGATGACTCGCAAGGAGATGCCATGTCCCAGCCAGTGTTCGCGCGCCCGGTCCTGTGCGCGCTCGCGCTGCTCGTCGCCCCGCTGGCGTCGGCGCAGCCGGATCCGAAGTCGCTCGCGCAGGCCGAGTTCGACCGGGCCAGCCAGCTCACGCCCGATATCGAGAACGGTCGTCGGGTCTATCTGACCTGTGCCGTGTGCCACCGCCCCGAGGGCTGGGGCAGTCCCGATGGGGCCTATCCGCAGATCGCCGGTCAGCTCCCCGAGGTGGTCATCAAGCAGCTCGCCGACATCCGCGCGGGCAATCGCGACAACCCGCTGATGTATCCCTTCGCGCTGCCGCGTATCCTCGGCGGGCCGCAGAACATCGCCGATGTCGCCGCCTATGTCGCGACCCTGCCGATGACCGCCGACAACGCCCGGGGCCCGGGGGTCGATCTCGATCTCGGGCGCGAGCTCTACGAGGCGCAGTGCGCCGAGTGTCACGGCGCCGAGGGCGAGGGCGATGTCGAGCGTCTCGCGCCCCAGCTCGCCGGTCAGCACTTCCCCTATCTGATGCGTCAGTTCGAGGCGATCGCCACCGGTCGGCGGCGTAACTCGGATGCGGAGATGACCAAGCTGCTCGCCCAGTTCGGTCCGCGCGAGCAGGCCGCGGTGCTCGACTACAGCTCGCGTCTGCCGCTGCCGCCGGAGAAGGTGGCGCCGGCCGAATGGGTCAACCCCGACTTTCCGGCCTATGTGCGCGAGCCGCTCGGCATGGCGCCGCCCCCGCCGCCACCCCCACCGCCGCCGTTGCCGCCGCGCTGAGCCGCGCCGGCGTTAGCCGGCGAACACCGCGCGGTCGCGTCCGGCCTGCTTGGCGCTGTAGAGCGCCTTGTCGGCGCGCTCGACCAGGGCGTCGAGCGGCTCGCCGGCGCGGCGCAGGGCGCCGCCGATGCTCACCGTCAGACGGAGTTCGAGCCCGTCGTCGAGGACGAACAGGTGGGCGGCGATGCGTGCGCGCAGCCGTTCGGCGAGGGTCCGTCCCTGCTCGGCCGAGGCGTCCATCAGGAACAGGATGAACTCCTCGCCGCCGAAGCGCACCGGCACGTCGCCGTCGCGGATGGAGCCGTGGAGCAGGGTCGCGACCTGACGCAGCAGCGCGTCGCCGACGGGATGACCGTGGTGGTCGTTGATCCGCTTGAAGTGATCGAGGTCGAGCATCAGCGCGACGACCTGGGGACCGCCGCGGTCCTGGGCGTGGCACTGACGCTCGATGATGTCCTGCATGTAGAAACGGTTGAACAGCCCGGTGAGCGAGTCGCGGATCGAGCGCTGGTAGGTGCGGGTGCGCTCGGCCTCGATCGAGCGGTAGATCGCCTCGCGCTCGAGTACCACCTGCAGCGGCACCGTCAGCTGGGCGATGAGCTGGCGCTCGTGCGCGCCGATCTCGATCGGGTGTTCCAGATGGATATGGGCGATCGCCTCCAGCCGCTCGCTCTCGCGGGCGAACAGCGGCAGCAGCAGGCTCATCGCGCCCTCGTCACCGGTGTGACAGCAAAAGCGTTCGTCGTGGAGGGGGTGACCGTGCAGACAGCGCCCGGCGCTGTCGCCGAGCCAGCGCGTGCGGCTGATGCCGAGCAGCGCGCGCAGCCACGCCGGGACCTGCTCGGCGCGCTGCTGCTCCTGCCCGTCGGCGACCAGACCGAGCGCCTCGCCGTCGGCGAGTTCGAGATAGTAATCGATCCGCGCCACCGGCAGGCTGCGGCGCACCACCTCCAGCAGCCGCGCGGCGATGTCGTGGAAGTCGCGGCAGTAGAGCATGGTGCGGGTGATCTCGCCGAGCGTCCGGTTGAGCCGCGAGAGCCGACGGATGTCGGTGTCGACCCCGCCGGCGAAGAGATAGATCCCGCAGTCGAGTTCGCGCAGTTGCTCGATGATCGGCCCGACCAGCGGCGCGGGGATGATCGAGCCGTGCTGCGGGGCGATCAGCCTGACCGGGTGACGGGCGATCTGGTCGAGGGCGTGGACGAGGATGTCGCGGCTGGGGATGTAGTGCTCGTGGAAGGGGCGCATCGCCTCGAAGTAACCGATGTCCTCGGCCATCAGCGCCGGTGTCTCGGTGAAGCCGCCGAACAGATCGCTGGAGAACAACACCCCGGTCTCGGCGTCGAAGGTGCAGAAGGCGCCGGGGAAATGGGCATAGGGGGTGAACACGAAGCGCAGCTCGCGCTCGGGCAGCTGGAGCCGCCAGTCGTGCTCGTCGACCAGCCAGAAGGGCAGCCGCTCCAGGCCGTAGTGGCGCAACAGCGCGCTACAACGCCAGTGGGTCACCAGCACGGCGTCGGGGCGGTCGACGAGTTCGTCGATCACCGGCAGACAGGCGGTGATGTCGGGGTCCTGGTGATGACAGACGAAGTAGCGGATCGCCGAGAAGGGGATGATCTCCTCGATCTTGCGCAGCGTGGCGGCGAAGGTCAGCCGCGAGCCGGGGTCGAGCAGTACCGACTGGTCGCCCTGCTCGATGAGATAGACGTGGCACTGGAAGGGGTCGTCGGTGAGCACGTGTCCCACCCACCAGACCCGCGGGGCGATCTCGATCGCGTGGTCGGTGTCGAACCTGCGTTGGCTGGGATCGGTCTGGTGCATGGTGTGGTTTGACTCCGGAACCGGATATGTCCGCGTGGATCGGTTCCGCGACCCTGAGCCACACTCCTGGCGGAGACCCGCCCGTCCAGGCTCAATCCCTTGAACGACATCATCCCTTGCGAGACGCACGGCGACAAGCCCGGTGTGTTCACCCGCGCGCGGCGAGCCGATAGACCACCGGCACCAGCAGCAGCGAGACCAGGGTGGAGAAGGCCAGCCCGGCGACGATGGTCACCGCCAGCGGCTGGAGCATCTCCGCGCCCTCGCCGAGGGCGAGCGCCAGCGGCAGCATGCCGACCACCGTGGTCAGCGTGGTCATCAGGATCGGGCGCAGGCGCAGCCGCGCGGCGGTGAGGATCGCCGTCTCCAGCGCGTGTCCGGCGCGCCGCTCCAGCTCGATGAACTCGACCAGCACGATGGCGTTGTTGACGACGATGCCGGCGAGCATGATCAGCCCCAGCCACACCGGCATCGACACCCCCAGCCCGGTGAGCCACAGCCCCAGCACCACCCCGATCAGCGCGAAGGGCACCGAGAAGAGGATGATCAGCGGGTTGCGCACCGACTCGTACTGCACCGCCATCGCCACCAGCACCAGCAGCAGCGCCAGGGCGAGCAGGATGCGGCCCATCTCGCGGCCCTGTTGCAGGGTCTCCAGGGTGCCGCCCTCGTAGAGGCTGTAGCCCGGCGGCAGCTCGATCGTGGCGGCGGCGGCCAGCGCCGCGCCGATCGCCCGCTCCAGTCCGAGCGCGGGGTCGACCGAGGCGCTGATCTCGACCATGCGCTGCTGGCGCTCGCGCAGGATGGTCGAGGGCTGAGGCAGGAAGGCGACCTCGGCGAGATCGCCCAGGCGCAGCGCGCGGCGCGGTTCGGTGGCGCTGAACAGGATCATCGACTCCAGATCGCCGGGGGTGTCGAGCTGCTCGCGATCGAGGCGCAGCCGCAGGTCGATGGCGCGGTCGCCGTCGAGATACTCGCCCACCAGCCGCCCCTCGAGCGCATAGCGCAGCAGGGTGCCGACCGATTCGACATCGAGCCCGAAGCTCGCCGCGCGCTCGGGGTCGAGGCGGATGGCGATCTCCTGGTCGACCTCCTCGTAGCTGTGTTGCAGGTTGCTCAGCCCCTCGACGCTGCCCAACCGCTCGACCACCCGGTCGGCGAGCCGCCCCAGCTCGGCCAGGTCCGGCCCCTGGATGCGCAGGCTGAGGTCGTCGTCACCGCGGTTGAAGCGGATGCCGCGGATACCGCGGGTATAGAGGCTCACGCGCAGCCCCGGCAGCGCGCGTTCGGCGATCGCCGCGCGGGTGGCGGCGATCCAGGCGGGGGTGTCGAGCGCGCGCTCGGCGAGCGGGTCGAGCAGCACCTGGAGGCTCGCGCGGTTGGGGCTCTCGAAGCTCGAGCGGCCGAAGACGAAGCCGCCGACGGTGGTGAAGATGGCGCGCACCCCCGGCTGCTCGGCCACCACCGACTCGACGGCGCGGGTGAGCGCGTCCATGTGCTCGATGTCGACCCAGTCGTCGGCGGTGAGGCTGATGCGCACATCGCCCTCGTCGAGTTCGGGCAGGAAGCTCTGCGGCGCGGCGAGCAGCCACGGCAGGCTCGCGGCGAGCGCGACGACGAACACCCCGAGCACCGCCCAGCGCCAGCCGAGCAGCCGCCCGAGCAGTCGCGCGTAGCCCTGCTGCAGGGCCGCGACGGCGTCGTCGATGGCCGCGCGCACGCGCCCCTCGGCGGCCGCCGGGACGCGCCCGGCGAGCGCCGGTACCAGCGTCAGCGCGACCACCATGGCGGCGAGGATCGCCGCCGAGATGGTGAAGATCAGCTCCTCGAACAGCAGCCCCACCAGCCCGCCGATGAACAGGAAGGGCAGCACCGCGGCGAGGTTGGTCGAGGTCGAGGCGACGATCGCGCTGGTCACCTCGCGCGCGGCGGCGTCGGCCGCCGCCTCCGGGGCGCGCCCGGCGCGCTGGTGGCGCTGGATGTTCTCCAGCATCACGATGGTGCTGTCGACCAGCATGCCGATGCCGAGCGCCAGCCCCCCGAGGGTCATGATGTTGAAGGTCAGCCCGTTGGCGGCCATCAGGATGAAGGTCACCAGCACCGCGATCGGGATCGCCGAGCCGATGATCAGGGTGCGGCGCAGGCTGCCGAGGAACAGATAGACCACCGCCATCGCCAGCAGCGCGCCGCTGCCCGCCGCGCCGATGGCGTTGGCCAGGGACTGGCGGATGTAGCGCGCCTGATCGTCGACGCGCTCGATGGCGATGTCCTCGGGGATGCGCCGCTGCGCGGCGAGACGTTCGAGTTCCCGGTCGACGGCATCGACCACGGCGACGGTGTTGGCCAGCGGCTGTTTCTGGATCGAGAGCTTGACCCCGGGGCGGTCGTCGAGCCGGATGCGCAGCCGCTCCTCGGCCGCGCCGTCGATCACCCGCGCCACCTCGTCGAGGCGCAGCAGCGCCGTCGGGCGCTCGGCCTCGGTAAGGCGCAGCGGCAGCGCGGCGATCTCGGCGACCGACTCGAAACGCCCCTGGGCGCGGGCGCTGATCTCGCCCTCGGGCATCCGCAGCCGTCCCCCGGCGACGTCCTGGTTGGTCTCGCGCAGCCGCGCCTCCAGGTCGCGCGCATCCAGCCCGAGCGCGGCGAGGCGGTACTGATCGGCGATCACCTGCACCTCGCGTTCGAGCCCGCCGCCGACCTCGGCGGCGGCCACCCCCGGCAGGTTGAGCAGCGCCGGGGCGAGACGGTAGTCGACCCAGGCGCGCAGCGCCACCGGGTCGCGGCTGTCGGAGCCGACCACGTACTCGGCCACCGGCAACTGGAAGGGGTCGCGCTTGTAGATGATCGGCGGGTCGTCGGTGTCGGGGATGAAGCGCTTGGCGCGATCGAGCCGGGCGCTGGCGTCCTGCAACGCCTGATCGATATCGGTGCCGTAGCGGAAGGAGAGATCGACCGCGCTGCGCCCCTCGCTGGTCTGCGACTGGATGGCGATCGCCCCCTCGGTGATCGCCAGTTGCTCCTCGAGCTGCCGGGTGAACTCGTCCTCCATCACTTCCGCCGGCACGCCGGGGTCGAGCACCCGCACGCGCACGTCGGGGTAGACGATCTGCGGCAACAGGTCGATGTTAAGCCGGCTCAGCGAGAGTGCGCCGAGCACCATCACCGCGAGCGTCAGCGCCACCACCCCGATGGGGTGGCGCACCGACCAGCTCGACAGCGCCGCGACCACCGCCGCCCCTCAGCGCCCGGCGCGGGCCAGCTCGGCGGCGGCCGACTCCACCACCCGCAGCTCGCTGAGCGGGTAGGGCGGGATACCGAGGCGCTGCAACCGCGCCTGGTGCGCGGTGCAGAAGGCATGGTGGAAGGTGAGGAACAGCGGGTGGGCGATCACCTCCTGCGCCGTGGCGAGGAAGCGCAGATAGCTGCGCGCCTGCCCCATGTGATACTCCGAGGGCGGCTCGCCGAGGTGCACCGCCTCCAGCTCGCGGTCCCACAGCGAGAAGCGCGCGGGGTTGGCCAGATGGAGCAGGGTCGCGGCGTTCTCCAGCGAGCCGAGACAGGCCGCCACCGGGTCGATCAGACCGCTGCCGACCACCGCCTCGGGCGCGCGCGCGGCGTCGAAGGCGGCGATCGCCGCGCCCAGCTCGGCGGTGTCGAGGCGCAGCGCCTGCGTGCTCCAGGCGTGGGCGAGGGCGGCGCAGCGCAGGAAGGCCTCGGTGGTGTCGCTCGCCGGCGCCTGGGCGGCGCCGAGTAGCGCCGGGTAGCTGTGCAGCCGGGTGAGCGCGGGGGCGTTGGCGCGCAACCGGCTGGCGCTGACCAGCTCGACGGCCTGATAGAGACGTTCGATGTGCATCGGTGCAATAGGCATGGCTGTCGTCAGTGGCGATGGGATCACTCAGTCTGACACGACATCCACCGCCTTGCCCGCGCGCAGCCCGAGGAAACCCCGGGTGATCACCCGCTCGCCGGGGGCGAGCCCGTCGCGGATCTCCACCCGGTCCTCCACCTGCAGACCGCTGCGCACCGCGCGCCGCGCCGCGCGACCTTGCGCATCGATCAGCCAGACGAACTCGCCCTGGCGATCGCGCCGCAGCGCGTTGAAGGGGATCAGCAGCCGCGCGACCGGCGCGCTCTCGAGCCGCGCGCGCACGAACTGCCCGGCGCGCGCCCCGGCGGGGATGGGATCGAGCGCCAGCTCGACGATGCCCTGGCGGGTGCGCCGCTCCAGACTGGGATGGATGCGCAGCACCCGCGCCGGGAAGCGTTGCGCGCCGAGCGCGTCGATGCGCAGGCTCGCCGCGTCGCCGACGGCCAGATGCGGCAGCAGCAGCTCGGAGGCGGCGACCTCGGCGACCAGCGAGTCCGGGTCGGCGAGCGCGAGCAACTGGGTGTTCTTGGAGACGAAATCGCCCGGCTCGACCAGCCGCTCGGTGATCACCCCGGCGAAGGGCGCCTCGATCCGGGTGAAGGAGCGGCGCGTCTCCAGCAGCTCCAGCTCGGCGCGCGCCACCCGCAGCGCGGTGCGCGCGAGGCTCACCTCCGACTCGGAGACGGCGCGGCGCGCGCGCAGGTCCTCGAGTCGCTTGAGGTCGAGTTCGGCCTGTTCGAGGGTGGCGTGCGCCGCGGCGATCTCGGCCTCCAGCAGCCGATCGTCGAGCGCCACCAGCAACTGACCGCGCTCGACCCGGTCGCCCTCGTAGAGATCGAGCGCGGTGATCCGCCCCTCCTCCTGATTGAACACCCGCACCAACCGACGATAACGCAGCGAGCCCGGGCGCTCGTGGGTGATCGGCACCGCGCTCGGCGTCACCTGCAGCGCCGCGACCAGATGCGCCTTGGGCGCGGGCCGCGCCGCGCGCGCCTGGGAGGGCGTCTCATCGCCACAGCCGCCGAGCAGCAGCGCCAACACCAGCGGCAACGACAGCGCCGCGCGGAGAGAAGGGGACATCACTGGCCGGTGAGATCGGTGGCGAGGCTGTCGTCGTAGTGCTTGACCTGACGGCGGATGTTGCGCTGGATGATCACCCCCAGCACCGCCCACTCCAGCCCGTCGAGCCGGATCTCGGGATAGCGGGGATTGAGCGCCACCAACCGCTCGCCCGCCGCGTCGCGCCGATACTGCCGGAACCACCGCACCCCCTCGACCTCGGCGAACACATAGGCCCCGTCGACACACTGCGGCGTCGGCTCGATCACCACGATGCAACGATCGGGGAACTCGGGCGCCATCTCCTCACCCAGCACCTGAAGCGCGAACGGCTCGTGCAGGGCGCAGCCGGATTGTTCGGGAAGGGACATGGGGGCTCCTTGGTTGTGCCTGGGAGATGACGAGGCGGGGCGAGTCAGACCGCTCGTTGGGCGTGCCGATCCGCGCTTGTCACCACGTTGTCGACCATTCTATCTGTAAATCGGTAGAGATCTTTGTGTGTCTTGCGCTACTTACTTTCTTTTCCAAATAAGTGATGTTTTCTCGTGTGGCGAGCGTGTGTGGGTGATCGGGCCCGAGGATGCGGGTGTAATCGGGGAGCAGGGTCTCGAAGGCGGCGAGTGCGTCCTCGATGGCGCCGGATTTGGCTTGCCAGGAAGCGATGTTGTGGCGCGTGGTGAGCGTGTCGGGGTGATCGGGCCCGAGGATGCGGGTTTGATCGGCGAGCAGGGCCTCGAAGGCCGTGAGCGCGTCCTCGATGGCGCCGGACTCGGCTTGCCAGAGAGCGATATTACTGCGCGTTCTGAGCGTGTCGGGGTGATCAGGTCCAAGGATACGGGTGTGATCGGTGAGCAAGGCCTCGGCGGCGGCGAGCGCGTCCGCGATGGCGCCGGACTCGGCTTGCCAGTGAGCGATGTTGTTGCGCGTGTTGAGCGTGTCGGGGTGATCGGGCCCGAGGATGCGGGTTCGGTCGGCGAGCAGAGCCTTGAAGGCGGCGAGCGCGTCCGCGATGGCGCCGGACTGGGCTTGCCAGTAAGCGATATTGCTGCGCGTCCTGAGCGTGTCGGGGTGATCGGGCCCGAGGATGCGGGTTTGATCGGCGAGCAGGGCCTCGAAGGCGGCGAGCGCGTCCTCGATGGCGCCGGACTGTGCTTGCCAGTAAGCGATGTTGTGGCGCGTGGCGAGCGTGTCGGGGTGATCGGGCCCGAGGATGCGGGTTTGATCGGCGAGCAGGGCCTCGAAGGCGGCGAGCGCGTCCGCGATGGCGCCGGACTCGGCTTGCAAGGAAGCGATGTGGTTGCGCGTTTTGAGCGTGTCGGGGTGGTCGGGCCCGAGGATGCGGGTTCGGTCGGCGAGCAGGTCCTCGAAGGCCGCGAGCGCGTCCGCGATGGCGCCGGACTGGGCTTGCCAGTAAGCGATATTGCTGCGCGTTCTGAGCGTGTCGGGGTGATCGGGCCCGAGGATGCGGGTTTGATCGGCGAGCAGGGCCTCGAAGGCGGCGAGCGCGTCCTCGATGGCACCGGACTCGGCTTGCCAGGCGGCGATGTTGTTGCGCATGGAGAGCGTGTCGGGGTGATCGGGCCCGAGGATGCGGGTTTGATCGGCGAGCAGGGCCTCGAAGGCGGCGAGCGCGGCGGCGATGGCGCCGGACTCGGCTTGCCAGAGAGCGATGTTGTTGCGCGTGGTAAGCGTGTCGGGGTGATCGGGCCCGAGGATGCGGGTTTGATCGGCGAGCAGGGCCTCGAAGGCCGCGAGCGCCTCCTTGATGGCACCGGACTCTGCTTGCCAGTAAGCGATGTTGTTGCGCGTGGTGAGCGTGCCGGTGTGGTCGGGTCCGAGGATGCGGATCTGATCGGCGAGCAGGGTCTGCAGGCTGTTGAGTGCCTTTTCAAGCTTTCCCGATTCTCCAAGGGCTCGACTATAAGCTGCCCTTGCCTCGAGTAACTCAGTCGAATCCTCGTTGACCTGCAATCGCTCCAGATAGTCGCCCAGCCGGATCCGGGTCGGCAGTTCTCGTGGCAGGTCGGCCAGGGCTTGCTGGAGGGTTCGAATGGCCATCAGGGCCTCGGTGTCGGTGATCTCGCCCTTGCCCTGGTGGTGGAGCGTGAGCGTGAGCCAGGCCCGATGTTGGGTCTCGCGCTCGGTCTCTCCGGGGGCTTGGTGTCGGATCTGTTCCCCGAGGTGTCGATAGAAGGCGTCGATGTCAGGATCGAAGAGGAATTGCCCGCGCTCTTCCTCGGCGATCTGCCGCTGATCTGGCTCGTTGAAGCGACGAAGCAGGGCCTCGATGGCCCGCACCCAGCCATGGGGGATTTGGTCTGTTGTCAGGTGCTCGGCGATGCGCGTGTTGTCGGTCAGATCGCTGCAGGCCGCGATGGCCTGACCGGTGAAGCCGTTGTGCCAGGCGTTGGCGCGATCCGGGATGGCGAGCGTGGCCAGGGCGAGGGCCTGGCGGGCAGTCTCTGGTAGTTCCTCCCAGAGTGCGCGATAGAGTGCATGGACGTCGTTGTCGGGCAGGGCGTCGATCGTCTCCGGGCTGAGTTCGAGTGCGCGGCCGCCATAGCGACGCTGGAGCTTTGGCATGGTGCAGACCAGCTCCAGCGGGAGTGGGTTGTTGTAGCGCCGCGCCAGATGATCCACGACTTCGGCGGCCGTGCCTGGGTAGTAGGCGCTCACCAGCTCGGCCAGGGACTCGGTGGGGAGGGCGTCGAGAGAGGCATCAGCCGGGAAGGACGGGGGCGGTGGCTGATCATGGCGGACACGTCGGCAGCGCTGCCGCAGGGTTGCGTCCTCCAGCAGCGTGTTGAGCTGCGTGAGCCTTTCGAGTTCTCCCGGCCAGGTGCTGGTGATGATGAGGATGGCGGCGTTCGAGCGCACCAGTCGGGCCAGCAACTCTTCGACCAGTGGTGTGGCGCGGTGCAGATCCTCGACGAAGATGACGAATGGCAGTTCGGGGTGGGCGAGCCGGGTGATGAGGTTGACCGACCCGTCGATGATATCCGTCGGTTGATCCATCTCCAGGCGGCCACCGGCCTTGATGTGGGCCGCGTTGCGTCTGCCTTCGATGGCCTTGCCCGCCGTGAGTCGGGCGATTTGCGCGAGGATGCCGCCGCCTGGAAGGGTGAGTTCCAGTGCCTTTCCGATGCCGAAGCCGACGAGTTCATCAAAACCTGCCTCCATGATCGCTTTTCGGGCGCTGAGAAAGCGCGTGCGGGCCTGCTCGAGACTGGGGAAATGTCGCTCCTTGAACGAGACCGCCGCCGCCCAGGCCGCTTCCAGATAAAGGGCGTGCGTTTCGAGTTGGCGCAGATCGGTGAGCAAGGCCTCCGATGGGGTGCCGTCGCTGCGCATGTCGCAGGCGATGCCCCACCAGAAGAAGCTCGGTAGGGCATTGGGCGTGCGCTCGACCCACTTGGGGTAGACATGCTTGCGCCGCGAGCCGACCTGATCGAGCCGGGCCTGCGGAATGGTGTCGAGGATGCTGGCCGGCCAGTAGCGTTCGGGATTGCTCTCGGCCTCGCGCGCGGCGAGCCGGGCGTAGAACTCCTGGGCGACTCGCGTCTTTCCCCAGCCGGAGGGCGCCTCCAGTGAGACCAACCGGGTCTCGCCCTGTGCCTTGACCTCATCCAGCACCGAGAACAAACCGTCAACGAGCCGCATGCGCGAGGCGCCAACGAAGGGAGGTTGGGTGATAGGGTGTTCCATGACGGCGACGGCTCCCGAAATCTGTTCATCCATTGGCCTCCAGGATTCTGACCGAACAACGGGGCGTGTCACAAGACGTGTGAGGCGCCGGCCCCGACACGAAAATCCTTCGCGCTCTTCGCGACTTCGTGGTTCAAATCCGTCTCCTGCACCAACCCCGCTGGATGGGGCCGTCATGACAGCGGCTTGTCTGGCCACGCTGGAGCCCAACCGCGCTTGGCCGCATAATTGCTTCCCCTGAACGCCGGACGTGCCGGTCGGGGTCTCGTGCCCCGGCGTGGTGCGCCACGACGTCCGTTGTTCCACCTCCAGCCAAGCCGGCGCGCCGGCTCAAGCCATGCCCATGAAACGAATCTCCGCCACCGAGCGCATCCACGGCGACCGCCGTGACTGGCACAATCTGCGGGCGATGTTGCCCTTCCTCTGGGAGTTCCGGGGGCGCGCGGCGCTGGCCATCGGCTGTCTGGTGCTGGCGAAGGTGGCCAACGTCGGGGTGCCGATGCTGCTCAAGGAGATCGTCGACGCCTTCGAGCACCCCGAGGCCCAGGCGCTGGTGCTGCCGCTGACGTTGCTGCTCGGCTACGGCGCGCTCAAGCTCTCGTCCTCGCTGTTCAACGAGTTGCGCGACGTGGTCTTCGCGCGGGTGCGCTATCGCGCCATGCGTCGGCTCTCGACGCGGGTGCTGACCCACCTGCACCGGCTCTCGCTGCGCTACCACCTGGGGCGCCAGAGCGGGGCGATCAGTCGCGATCTGGAGCGCGGCACCCGCTCGGTCTCGACCATCCTCAACTATGTGGTGTTCAGCGTGCTGCCGGTGGTGGTCGAGTTCCTGCTGATCGCGGTGGTGCTGCTCGGGCAGTATGCGCTGAGCTTCACCCTGGTGACCTTCGCCACGGTGGCGGTCTATTTCGTCTTCACCTTTGCCATCACCGAGTGGCGGATGGACTACCGCCGCCAGATGAACCGGTTCGACTCGCAGGGCAACAGTCAGGCCTTCGACAGCCTGATGAACTACGAGACGGTGAAGTACTTCGGCAACGAGCGCCTGGAGCTGGAACGCTACGACGCCACCCTCGACGCCTGGGAGGGGTTGGCGGTACGCAGCCAGAACTCGATGTCGGTGCTCAACTTCGGCCAGGGGGCGATCATCTCCGTCGGCGTCACCCTGATCATGATCCTCGCCGCCCGCGGGGTGGTCGACGGCAGCATGAGCATCGGCGATCTGGTGCTGGTCAACGCCTTGTTGCTGCAGCTGTTCATCCCGCTCGGGATGCTCGGCATCGTCTATCGCCAGATCAAGTACGCGCTGGCCGACATGGATCTGGTGTTCAAGCTGCTCGAACGCGAGCCCGAGATCGAGGACGCCCCGGGCGCCCCGGCGCTGGCGCTGCGCACCGGCGAGGTGCGCTTCGAGCACGTCGATTTCCACTACCAGCCCGAGCGCGCCATCCTCCGCGATGTCGACTTCACCATCCCCGCCGGGCAGACGGTGGCGGTGGTCGGGCACAGCGGCGCGGGCAAGTCGACGCTGTCGCGGCTGCTGTTTCGCTTCTACGACCCGATCGGCGGGCGGGTGCTGATCGATGGTCAGGACATCCGCGCCGTCTCCCAGGACAGCCTGCGCGCGGCCATCGGCATCGTCCCGCAGGACACCGTGCTGTTCAACGAGAGCATCTATTACAATCTCGCCTACGGTCGCCCCGGGGCGAGCCGCGCCGAGATCGAGCAGGCCGCCGAGATGGCGCACATTCGCGACTTCATCGAGTCGCTGCCCGATGGTTGGGAGACGGTGGTCGGCGAGCGCGGGCTCAAGCTCTCCGGCGGCGAGAAGCAGCGCGTGGCGATCGCCCGCACCATCCTCAAGCGCCCGCGCATCCTGGTCTTCGACGAGGCCACCTCGTCGCTCGACAGCCACACCGAGCAGGCCATCCAGCAGACCCTGGCCGAGGTCGCCGAGAACCACACCACCCTGGTGATCGCGCACCGTCTCTCGACGGTGGTCGAGGCCGACCGCATCCTGGTGATGGAGGCCGGGCGTATCCGCGAGCAGGGGACCCACCAGCAGTTGCTCGCCGCCGGCGGTCAGTACGCGGCGATGTGGGAGTTGCAGCAGCGCGAGGGTGCGCAGTCGAGCTAGGGAGGATGGACGATGCGGATCGGTGGCGCGCGGCGACGCCTGAGCGCGGAGGGATTCGACGAGGGGCGGCGGGTGCGCGCGCTGCTCGCGGCGCTGGGGTTGCGCGCGCCGCTGCTGGCGCTGCTCGGCGCGGTGGCGCTGGCGGCGCTCGCGGCGCCGGCGCCGGCGGACTGGACGCGGGCGCTCGCGCTCGCCGCCGCGCTGCTCGGCGCGGCGGCGCTGGCGCTGGTGTGGCGGCGGCTGCGCCGCGGTCTGCTGGCGCCGCTGGCGCGGCTCGAGCAGTCGCTCTCGCGGGTCTGTCAGGGCGAGCCGGGGGCGAGCGAGCAGCTGCGTGATCTTGGCGTGCTGGCGCCGATCGCCGAGGACATCCGCGACCTCAACGCCGAGCTGACCGATCTCTACGAGGACATGGACAACCGCGTCGCGCGCCAGACCCGGCGTCTGGCGCAGAAGACCGCCTCGCTGAAGATCCTCTACGATGTTGCCGCCGGCATCCATCAGGCCGAGAGCCTGGAGGCGCTGCTGCTGCGTTTCCTGCGGGTGCTCAAGGAGATGGTCAACGGTCGCGCGGCGACGGTGCGCCTGGTGCAGCCCGACGGCAGCCGCCGGTTGGTCGGCGCGATCGGGCTCGACGACGATCTGGTGCGCGAGCAGGACATGGCCCCGGTCGATCTCTGTCTGTGCGGTAACGTGCTCGCCCCCGGCGAGATCCTCTGCGATCAGGACGCGCGCTACTGCGCCCGCATCTACGGGCGGCGGATGTTCGCCAGCTCCGAGGTCGAGGTGGTGACGGTGCCGCTGGAGCATCGCGACGAGCTGCTCGGGGTCTACAGCATCTTCGTCGACCGCCCCGGGGTGAGCATGCGCGAGGACATCATGGATCTGCTGTTCACCGTCGGCCATCATCTCGGCATGGCGATCGCCAAGCAGCGCTCGGACGCCGAGGCGCGGCGCCTGTCGATCGTCGAGGAGCGCAACGCGCTCGCCCACGAGCTGCACGACTCGCTCGCCCAGACCCTGGCGAGCCTGCGCTTCCAGTGCCGGATGCTCGCCGACGCGCTGGCCGAGGCGCCGATCCCGGCGCCAGCGCGCACCGATCTGGCGCGCATCCGCAACGGACTCGACGAGGCCCATACCGAGCTGCGCGAGCTGCTGGCGAGCTTCCGCGCGCCGCTCGATCGTCGCGGGCTGGTGCCGGCGCTGGCCAAGCTCACCGAGCGCTTCGGCGGCGAGACCGGCATCCATGTGCTGTTCCAGAACGACACCCGGCCCTTCGAGCTGGCCGCCGCCGCCGAGCTGCAACTGCTGCGCATCGCCCAGGAGTCGCTGGCCAACATCCGCAAGCACGCCCGCGCCCACACGGTGCGGGTGCTGCTCACCCGCGAGGGGGCGCGCTACGTGCTGCTGATCGAGGACGACGGGGTGGGCTTCAGCGCGCCGGTCGACGGCGCCCACCCCGGCGAGCACATCGGGCTGTCGATCATGGAGGAGCGGGCGCGGCGCATCGACGCCGCGCTGCACATCGAGAGCGAGCCGGGCGAGGGCACCCGGGTCGAGGTGGTATTCGACGCCGGGCGCCGCCCGGCCTGGGAGACGGACTGATGCGGGTGTTGCTGATCGACGATCATGCGTTGTTCCGGTTCGGGCTGCAGGCGCTGCTCGAACGGCGCGGCATCGAGGTGGTGGCCGTCGGCAACGCCGCCGAGGGGGTGGCGCGGGCGCGCGAGCACGCCCCCGACGTGGTGTTGCTCGACATGCGCATGCCGCAGCTCACCGGGCTGGAGCTGTTGCGCGCGCTGCGCGCCGCGGAGCTGCGCATGCCGGTGGCGATGCTCACCACCAGCGCCGAGGAGCGCGACGTCATCACCTCGCTGCAGCAGGGCGCGCAGGGCTATCTGCTCAAGGACATGGAGCCCGACGCGCTGATCGCCGCGCTCGGCGACATCGTCGCCGGGCGCACCGTGGTCGCCCCCGAGCTGGCGGTGGTGCTGGCGCGCGCGGTGCAGGCCGAGGGCGGGCACGCCGGCGCGGCCCCGAGCGGCGGCGCGCCCGAGCTGACCCCGCGCGAGCAGGAGATCCTCTGTCATCTCGCCGAGGGACAGAGCAACAAGGCGATCGCGCGGCGCCTCGGGATCTCCGACGGCACCGTCAAGCTCCACGTCAAGGCGATCCTGCGCAAGCTCGAGGTGCACTCGCGGGTGGAGGCGGCGGTGATCGCCGTCGAGCGCGGGCTGTGCGCGCGTGGCGGCGCGGGAGAATCCTGAGCGCTTTCGGTTTATCAATGACAAAATCCACGCAATGATGATCCAATGAACCGTTTTGCCTGGCGCCGAGCCGAAGCGTCGGGCGTTGTGCAGCGCGGTCCATTCGCTTCGTGTCCGTCTGCGACGGCCTGCGGTGGATCGCGTGCGAGGCGCAGGGGGGAGTGTCCGCATGAAGCGTTTTCTGCAACTGATCCAGCACTGTCTGACCGAGGTCCGCGAGGTCATGCCCTGGGATCTGGCCGAGCGGCTCGAGCGCGCGCCGGCGCCGCTGATCGTCGACGTGCGCGAACCCGAGGAGTTCGCCGCCATGCACCTGCCGGGCTCGATCAACGTGCCGCGCGGCATCCTCGAGTCGGCCTGCGAGTGGGACTACGAGGAGACCGTCCCCGCGCTGGTCGAGGCGCGCGAGCGCGAGGTGGTGGTGGTGTGCCGCTCGGGCAATCGCAGCGTGCTCGCCGCGCACGCGCTGCAGGTGCTCGGCTATCGGCAGGTGGTGTCGTTGCGTCTCGGGCTGCGCGGCTGGAAGGACGACGACCAGCCGCTGGTCGATGCTGCCGGGACCGAGGTCGCCCCCGAGGCCGCCGATGATTATTTCACCCCCAGGCTGCGGCCCGATCAGATCAATCCCGAGCGGCGTTGAGGACTGCGGGATGAGCGCGCCGTCATTGTCATTGCGTGGGCTGTGCTGATGCCGGCGCGGGCGCGGGCGCAGACCCTGCTGGTGCGGCTGGCGATCCTCGCGGCCTTGCTCGGGGGCGTCGTGCTCCACGGCCTGGTCGCCATCCACGGGGAGGTGGCGCGCTTCGAGCATCGCAGCGAGCGTCTGGCGCTGCTGCTCGGCGCGGTGACCCACCGCGCGCTGGACACCGCCGATGCGCTGCGCACCGCCGCCGAGGCGGGGCTGGCCGATCCCGGGCCGCGCGCGCTCGATCGACTGCGGCTGCTCGGCCCGGTCCCCGACCAGGACGGCTATGGTCTGGTCGGGCTGGCGCCGCCGGCGCGCCCCGAGGCGCGTCTCAACCTCACCGGGGAGGGCGTGCTCGAGGACGATCCGGCGCTGCACCGCGAGCTGGCGATGGCGCTGGCGCTCGAGCCAGCCTTTCGCTGGGTGCGTCGCGCCTATCCGCAGACGCCCTGGGTCTATTACATCTCGGCGCGCGGCTTCATGTCGCTCTATCCCTATCTGCCGTTCGACCGGCTGTTCATGTCCGAGGCGATCCACGACTTCGAGCTCTACGCCAAGGGGCTGCCGGCGCGCAATCCGCAGCGTCGGCCCTATGTCTCCGAGGTCTATCTCGATGCCGCCGGGCGTGGGCCGATGGTCACCTTCGGTGCGCCGGTCTATGGCGAGGGGCGTTTCCACGGCATCGTCGGCTTCGATCTCACGCTCGATCGGATCGGCGCCTATCTCGGTCCCGAGCAGGGCTCGGGCGATCGGGTCTATGTCGTCGACATGACCGGCCGGGTGATCGCCGCCGCCGGGCCGGAGACGGGCGGCTATCCCGCCTCGCTCGCCGAGTCGCGCCCGGCGCTGTTCGCCCTGGCGCGTGCCTATCAGGGCGTCACCAAGATGTTCGACGGCGCGCGGGTGCACAGTGTCCAGCTCGACGGCGTGCCCTGGCTGATGGTCCACGAGCGCGCCAACTGGCGGATCTATCGTTATGCGCTGCTCGCCACCCTGCCGCTGGTGCTCTTTCTCTGCGTGCTGCTGGGGGCGATCACGATCTTCGTGCGCGAGCGTCAGCGCCAGCGCAACCGCGAGTCGGAGCGCTCGCTGCGCCGCTTCCGTCATCTGCTCGACTGCTCGACCGACATGATCGCGGTGGTCGATCCGCGCACCGCCCGTTATCTCGACGCCAACCAGACCTTTTGCGATTTCGTCGGGCGCTCGGCGCCGGAGATCCTCGAGCGGCGCGTCACCGATCTCGGTGGCGCGCTGGGCTCGACGGCACGCTGGACACGCGTGCTCGAACGGGTGCGGCGCGACGGTCGGCTGACCTTCGAGCTCGACGGCCAGTTGGCCGACGGGCGCTCCTTCGAGGTCGAGGTCAACGCCCATCACGCCAGCACCGAGGGCGAGGAGTACATCGTCACGGTGATCCGCGACATCTCCGAGCGCAAGCGCGCCGAGACCGAGCGGGCGCGCTTGCAGCGCGCCCTGCAGCAGGCGCAGAAGCTCGAGGCGATCGGCCAGCTCACCAGCGGCATCGCCCACGACTTCAACAACACCCTGGCCAGTATCCAATGGGTGGCGGAGCTGGCACGGCGTCAGTTCGGCGCCCAAGAGCCACGGCTCGACGCCCAGCTCGAACAGGTCATGGCTGCGGTCAACGGCGCCCGCGCGCTGGTGCGTCAGCTGCTGGTGTGCTCGCGCGGCGAGCGCTCCGAGTCGGCGCGACCGCTGCTGCTGGTGCCGAAGTTGCGCGAGATCCTCTCGATGCTGCGTTCGGTGCTGCCGGCGACGTTGGAGATCGTCACCGAATGGCCGGCGCGCTCGCCGACGGTGACCGTCGACCCGATCCATCTCCAGCAACTGCTGATGAACCTCTGCATCAACGCCCGCGATGCCATGCAGGGGGTGGGGCGGATCTCGGTGGGGGTGAGGCTGCGTCATCTCGAACAGGCCGAGTGCGCGATCTGCCATGAGCAGGTCCGGGGCGGCTGGGCCTGTATCCGGGTCAGCGACTCGGGACCGGGCATCGCCCCCAGTGTTCGCGACCAGATCTTCGAGCCCTTCTTCACCACCAAGCGCCTCGGCGAGGGTGCCGGGATGGGGCTGGCGGTGGTCTCCGGGATCATGCGTACCTACGGCGGGCACGTGCTGATCGACACCGCGCCCGGCGGCGGTGCCTGCTTCGACATCCTGCTGCCGCCGAGCGCCGAGGTCGAGCCCCGCTCGACGCCCGAGCCGACGAGCGCGGAGCGCGCCGAGCCGGTCGACATCGAGGGGCTGCGGGTGTTGCTGGTCGAGGACGAGCCGGTGATCCTGCACCACCTCAAGGAGACCCTGATCGGTGCCGGCGCGCGGGTCGAGGCCTGCGCCGATGCCGCCACCGCACTGGCCCGTTTCGAGCAGGACGAGGGCGGCTTCGAGCTGCTCATCAGCGATCAGATGATGCCGGGGATGAGCGGCCTGGAGCTGGTGCGCCGGATCCGTCGCAACGACACCGGCATCGCGGTGCTGATGCTCACCGGCGACGGTTGCGCCATCAAGCAGGCCGATCTGGTGCGGTTGCGTATCGCCGAGGTGCTGCTCAAGCCGGTGACCTGGGACGAGCTGGCCGCGGCGATCGCGCGGGCGCTGTCGCGTTAGTCGGCGGGGCGCAGCGGCTCGCGATGGAAGCCGCTGCCGGGGCGGTGGACCAGCAGCTCGCCGCCGCGCTCGTCCCAGTCGGCGAGCACCATGCGCAGGGCGGGGCGACCGGCAAGCGTCAGCCGGTGATCGGCGGGACGGTGGGTGTGGCCGTGGATCAGCCGGGTGGCGCGATGACGGCGCAGATAGCGCACCACCGTCGTCTCGGTGACATCCATGATCGCGGCGCTCTTGTCGGCGTTGGCCGCCGCGCTGCGGCGGCGATAGTCGGCCGCCAGCGCCTTGCGCCAGGCCAGCGAGCGCCACAGGAACAGCCGCCGTACCAGCGGGTTGCGCACGCGGCGGCGGAAGCGCTGATAGGCGAGATCGTCGGTGCAGAGCAGATCGCCGTGCATCAGGATCACCCGCTCGCCGTCGAGGGTGATCGGGTGTGGGTCGCCGATCAGCCGGCAGCCGCTGGCGCGGGCGAAGCGTCTGCCGATGAGGAAGTCGCGGTTGCCGTGCTGGATGAAGCAGCGGGTGCCGGCGGTGGTGAGTGCGGCGAGCGCGGCGGCGACCTCGCGGTGGAGCGGCTCGTCGTCATCGTCGCCGATCCAGGCGTCGAACAGGTCGCCGAGGATGTAGAGACGCTCGGCGCGGCGCGCCCGTCCGGCCAGCAGGCCGAGGAACAGCCGGGTCAGCTCGGGTCGTTGCGGTGAGAGATGGACATCGGAGACGAAGAGTGTCTCGTCCATGGGGTCGGGTCGCATCGGCTGGGATGGGGCCGCCCGCGCCAGGGGCGGAGCGGGGGCCGGGGAGCGATGGCGCGCTAGTCGACGATCTCGGCGCGCTCGATGACGACGTCCTCGACGGGCACGTCCTGGTGGCCGTTGCGGCTGCCGGTGCTCACGCCCTTGATCGCGTTGACGGTCTCCATGCCCTCGACCACCCGGCCGAACACGCAATAGCCCCAGCCGTCCTGACCGGGATAATCGAGGAAGCCGTTGTCGGCGACGTTGATGAAGAACTGCGCGGTGGCCGAGTGCGGCTCCATGGTGCGGGCCATGGCGAGGGTGCCGGTGAGGTTCTTCAGCCCGTTGTTGGCCTCGTTCTCGATCGGACGACGGGTCGGCTTGGCGGTGAAGTCGGCGCTCATGCCGCCGCCCTGGATCATGAAGCCGTCGATCACGCGGTGAAAGAGGGTGCCGTCGTAGTGGCCGTCGCGTACGTACTGCTCGAAGTTGGCGCAGGTCTTGGGCGCTTGCTCGGTGTCGAGCTCGATCAGGATGTCGCCGTGATTGGTGGTGAGTTTGATCATGAATCTCTCCGCGAGAGGCCCGTCCTCGCGGACGGGGTGGACAGCGGGTCGCCCGCAAGGGCGACGGTTTTGTGTGCTTCGGCGCTGGGGCGCATCACCGGGGACGGATTGCCCCTCGGCCTGTGTTGGTCTGACCCCTTCGGCCGGACCCCGACCACCGTCGGCACAGGGGCCACCCGATGGTCACAAAGGTCGCAGATGTTACATGGTAAGGGCTTTGCTGGATACGTGAAAGGTGGAGCGGCCGGCTGCGACCAGCCGCCAGTGGTCAGCGATCAGCGGGATTGAACCGCGAAGGGAAAGAGCCGCCGGCGATCAGCCTCCAGCCTCCAGCCGCCAGTGGCTGGATATCCACAAACACTGGCGCCAAGAACGTGCGTCACAGATGCGGGCAAGCCGTGCTGTCGTCGAGGTCGAGGGCACGCCGCTGGGGGCTGGTCGCTTGCAACCGGGATTGAACCGCGAAGGGAAGAAGAGCCGCCGGCGATCAGCCGCCAGCCGCCAGTGGCTGGATATCCATAAACACTGGCGCCAAGAACGTGCGTCACGGATGCGGGCAAGCCGTGCTGTCGTCGAGGGCGCACTCCCACTGGTGGCTGGCGGCTGGTGGCTGGTCTTGCAACTCGAACCCCTTTGCGCCCTTTGCGCCCTTTGCGGCTTTGCGGTTCAATCCTGGCGGCTGGCGGCTGGCGGCTGGCGGCTGGCGGCTGGCGGCTGGCGGCTGGCGGCTGGCGGCTCTCCCTTCACGGCGCGCCTTTGCTAACATTGACGCTTTGGTCCGTGCGCCGCGCGCGGGAATGCGAGAAGTCCAAGTCACCCCGATGCTACAGATCTACAACAGCCTGACCCGCCAGAAGACCCCCTTCCAGCCGCTCGAGCCCGGCAAGGTGCGCATGTATGTGTGCGGCATGACCGTCTACGACTACTGCCACCTCGGCCACGCCCGGGTGATGGTGGTGTTCGACGTGGTCTATCGCTATCTGCGCGCGCTCGGCTACGAGGTGACCTATGTGCGCAACATCACCGACATCGACGACAAGATCATCCGTCGCGCCGCCGAGAACGATGAATCCTGCGCCGCGCTGACCGAGCGCTTCATCGCCGCGATGCACGAGGATGCCGCCGCGCTCGGCGTGTTGCCGCCGACCAGCGAGCCGCGCGCCACCGCGCACATCGACGAGATCCAGGCGATGGTCGCCACCCTGATCGACAAGGGGCTGGCCTATGCCGCCGACAACGGCGATGTGTACTACGCCGTCTCGCGCTTCCCCGGCTACGGCAAGCTCTCGGGCAAGGACCCGCAGGACCTGCGCGCCGGCGCCCGGGTCGAGATCGGCGAGGCCAAGCGCGACCCGCTCGACTTCGCGCTGTGGAAGGGCGCCAAGCCCGGCGAGCCGAGCTGGTCCTCGCCCTGGGGCGAGGGGCGTCCGGGCTGGCACATCGAGTGCTCGGCGATGAGCACCTGCTGCCTCGGCAACCACTTCGACATCCACGGCGGCGGGGCCGACCTGCAGTTCCCCCACCACGAGAACGAGATCGCCCAGTCCGAAGGGGCCACCGGCGAACCCTTCGCCGAGGTATGGATGCACAACGGCTTCGTGCGTATCAACGAGGAGAAGATGTCGAAGTCGCTCGGCAACTTCTTCACCGTGCGCGAGGTGCTCGAGCGTTTCCGGGCCGAGGAGATCCGCTACTTCATCCTCACCAGTCACTACCGCAGCCCGCTCAACTACGCCGACGAGCAGCTGCAGTCGGCGCGCGGTGCGCTCACCCGCCTCTACACCGCGCTGCGCGGCCTGCCCGAGGCCGAGGCACCGGCCGAGAGCGCGTTCGCCACCCGCTTCGCCGCGGCGATGGACGACGACTTCAACACCCCGGAGGCGCTGGCGGTGCTCTTCGAGCTGGCGCGCGAGGTCAACCGCGCGCGCGATGCCGGCGAGCCGGAGCAGGCCGCTGCGCTCGGCGCCGAGCTGCGCCGTCTCGGGGGCGTGATCGGCATCCTCCAGGACGACCCCGAGCGCTATCTGCGCGGCGGCGACGGCGGCACCGACGGGCTCGACGACGCCGCCATCGAGTCGATGATCGCCCAGCGCCAGGCCGCCCGTGCCGCGCGCGACTGGGCCGAGGCCGACCGGCTGCGCGACGCCCTCACCGAGGCCGGCATCGTCCTCGAGGACGGCGCCCAGGGCACCACCTGGCGGCGCGGTTGAGAGGGAGCGACCAGCCACCAGCCTTCAGCCGCCAGCGGGTGTGATGCCCGAGCGTCGGCGTGAAGGTGAGCCGGTCGCTGACTCGAGCCGCCCATCACCTGGGTTGGGTTGCCATCGGCAACCCAACTAGATGCACCGATCATCCAACCAGCGACGCTGAACCCCCGCATCCCTTTGCGTCCTCCGCGCCTTGGCGGTTCGAACCAGCTTCCAGCGATCAGCTTCCAGCCTCCAGTCGGGGAGGTTGGTGTGCATGATCGGCGATTGACGGGCAAGACGGTATCTTGGCGGTTCAAGCTGTTTGGACGGCTGACGGCTGACGGCTGGAAACTGAAGGCCCATCCTCCCGAGCACGTCGATTGGGTTGCCATCGGCTACCCAATCGATGCACCGCTCATCCAACCGACGATGCCCCCCCGCATCCCTTTGCGTCCTCCGCGCCTTTGCGGTTCAACCCGACTGCCGACTGCCGACTGCCGACTGCCGACTGCCGACTGCCGACTGCCGACTGCCGACTGGACCCGCCCGCGCCCCGTCTACACCAATCCGTGACGGTCCTTCATGTGCAGGTAGACGAGGTTGGAGACCTGGCGGATGACGTCGCCGCGGCTGCGAATCCACTGGGTGTAGTTCTGTGCTCGGGAGGGCCGCTCGATGATGCCGATCATGGTGTAGGCGTGCTTGCGCCCGCGCCGGTCGCGCGCCTCGATGATGCCCATGTTGCCGCACAGCTTGGCCGTCGAGCCGGTCTTGTCGCAGACCTGTAGCGGGTGCGCGATGGCCGAGACCCGGGTGACGATGCGGTCGTTGTTGGGCAGGCACATCAGCCGTCGCAGCTCGGCGCTGTAGGGCAGGCGATCGTTCCAGATGGCGTAGAGGAAGCGGCTGTAGTCGTGCGCCGAGGCCTTGTTGGCGTAGGTGCCGCCGCCCGGCGGGATCTTCTCGATGATACGGGTCTGGCGGAAGATGCCGGGGGCGTGCTGCTTGAGCTCGGCCTCGACGTCGCGCGGACCGCGCCGCCCCCGGTTTGCGCTGACCCGATCGATCAGCCAGTTGGTGGCGCTGTTGCTGCTGCGCTGGATCATCCGCTCCATGTGATGGCGCACATCGTCGTTGTAGCGCACCCGGCTCGATCGCGTGACCTGATAGAAGTAGGCCTGGGCGACGAAGGGCTTGATCATGCTCGCCGCCTGGCGCTGCACGTCCTCGTTGATCGCCACCAGCTTCTTGCCGGTACTGAAGTCGTAGACCGACCAGGAGGTCTGCTCGTTGGGCTGCACGATGCCCTTGCGGCGGAGTCGCTGCACCAGGTCGTTGACCTGGTGGTTGAGCGAGTGATCGCGCGCGGCGGCCTCGACGAAGCTGGGACTGCCGCCGAGCAGGCCGGCCGAGGTGGCGGCGAGTGCGGCGAGGAAGTTGCGACGATCGATGAAGAAGCCGTTGTCGTCGGCAGCCGGCTGCTCGCCGCCGTCCGCGAACTCATACATAACTCGAACCCTCCGAGGCAAGGATTGCATGACGCGGTCGGCGGGGCGCGGCCGCGTGTGTTTCACCGGGCCACGCCTTCCTCGCTGGCGGCGAGCGTCGAGCATGGAGGGGGCCGTGCGTGCCGCCGGTACGAGACGCCGGGCAGGGGTGCGAGGCGTGGCGCCGGCGGGTGTTGTGATGATCGCACTCGTCACGGGCCGTGACGAACCCGCAAAAGGATAGGCGGGCGACATCGAAATGACAAGGAGTGTGCACTAGAAAAGCGCTGATGTCTCAATGCCATCAGCGCGTAACTTGAAGCGGCTTGATATCCCGGGGCGGGATGAGCGCGCGCGGCTTATCCCGCAGCCAGACCGCCGAGCAGCAGCCACACCACGGTGGCGGCGGCGATACCGACGAGCGCGGCAAAGAGCGCCCACAGCCGCACCACCTTGAGCTGCGCCTGTAGCGCAGCGAGCCCCTCGGCGACCTCGGCGTGGGCCTGGGTGGCGATCGTCTCGCTCTGCTCCTGGACCTCGCGTCGGGCGGCGACCAGCGCTTGGCGGGTGGTGCGCTCGGCGAGCGGGTCGAGGTGCGCCTGCAGCGCCTGCTCGACCAGGGTCGAGAGCGCCTCGGGCTGGGGGTGGCTGGCGTCGATCATCTCCTCGACCCGGGCGCGCTCGCCCTCGAGTTCGATGCGCAGCAGGTCCGGCAGCAGGTCGGGCAGGGCGGCGCGGATCTGTGCCTGCAGCTCGGCCTCGGAGATGTCCTGACGAGCGTCGAGCTGCTGGCGAACCTCGGCGCGCAGCTGCTCGCTGAGATCGCGCCGCAGGTCCTCGAGCAGCGGGGTGAGGGTGCGGGTGATCTGCGCGGAGACGCGGGCATCGAGTTCGGCCATGTCGATGGCCGGTGCGCTGGCCGGCGTGGGGGGGGGCGTGGTCGGTGCCGGTGGCAGTGTCGGTTCCGTCGTGGTGGCCGCGGGCGCGGTGGCCGTCGGCTGGGCGAGGGCCGTGCGCAGCTCCTCGAGGATCTCGGGCAGGCGCTCCGGGGCGACCGACTTGGGCAGCACCCCGAGCACGCCCTTGCGGCGCGCGGTCTCGACGAAGTCGGCCTCTTCGTGCGAGGAGCACATCACCACCGGGATCGCGGCGGTGCGCGGGTTCTGCTTGAGCACCTCGAGCGCCTCGAAGCCGTTGAGCCCGGGCATCATGTGGTCCATCAGGATGGCGTCGGGCAGCTCGCGTTCGAGGATCTCGAAGGCGGCCTCGGCCGAGTCGGCGGTCTCGACCTCGACATCATGGCGTTGGAGCTGGAGCCGCAGCGCATAGCGCGCCGACTTGGAGTCATCGACCAGCAGTATCTTCATCCAATCCTCCGCGAGAAGCCCCGTCCCTTGGGCGGGGTGACGTGCGAATATGGTGTGTCGGCGCGTGCCGGCGGGTGTCGAGCCGCGCGGTGCGGGCTTGGCGCGCCGCGCCCGCGCCCCCATCCGCATTTAGTGTAATGACTGGAGGAGATCCTAGCATGTCTGTCACCGGTGTCGGATTCCAGCTGCATGACACCCCGGAGGCGCTGGCCGAGGTCGTCGCCGCGCGCGTTCTGGAGGCGGCGCGGCGGGCGATCGCCGCGCGCGGACGCTTCGTGCTGGTGGCCGCCGGCGGGCGGACCCCGTTGCAGGTCTATGCGCGGCTGGCGCGCGCGCGCAGCGATTGGTCGCGCTGGCTGGTGCTGCACGGCGACGAGCGCTGTCTCCCCGCCGATGATCCGGAGCGCAACAGCCACGCGATCGCCGCCGCCTGGCTCGACCCGGTCGGTCTGCCGCCGCGCAACCACCTGCCGATCCCCGCCGAACTCGGTGCCGAGCCGGCGGCGCGTCGTTACGCCGAGCTGATCGCGCCCTTGCTGCCGTTCGATCTGGTGTTGCTGGGCATGGGCGAGGACGGTCACACCGCGAGCCTGTTCCCCGGGCACGCCATGCCCGAGGATGAGGCGTTGACGATGGCGGTCCATCAGGCCCCCAAGCCGCCCGCCGACCGGGTCAGTCTGACCCCGGGCGCGCTGGCCGCCGGGCGCGAGACGCTGGTGCTGGTCACCGGCGCGGGCAAGCGCGAGGCGCTGATGCGCTGGCGCGCCGGGGCGGGGCTGCCGGTGGCGCGGGTGGCCGAGGCCGCCGGGGCCGAGGTGCTGGTCGACGCGGCGGCCTGGGGATGATGGCGGCGCTGCTGTTTTCCGCTTGCTGCAGCGCGGCTAGAATGCAGGACTTGATCGGGTGACGCCATGGAAGCGACGTCCGTTGATGTGTGACATGCGTCCGGGGATCGGGCGCCGTTCTCTTCCGCGGACGTCGCTGCGCCGGCGTCGCTGGCCGATGCCGATGTGCCCGAACCCATGCCCAGTTCAGCCTCCTTCGTCGCGAGCCTGACTCGCAAGACCCTCGTCGTCTCCATCGCCGCTGCCGTGTTCAGCATGATCACGGTGGTGGTGTTCGATCTCCACGCCCTGCACCAGGAGACCGAAGCGTTGCATGCCTACCATCTGCGCGAGGTCCGCGCCGGGCTGCAGGCGCGGGTCGGCGAGGCGGTGCGTTTCGCCCATTATCAGCGCCAGCTGCTCGCGGTGGAGGCGGCGCGCGGCGCCGAGGCCGCGCGTCTGGAGCGTGAGGCGCAACGCCGGGTGCTGGAATGGCTGGAGATCCGCAACCAGGGCAGCGAGGCGCTGCTGTTTGCCGGGCGCTGGGACGGGATCTCGCTGCTCGGTCCGGTGCGCGGGCGCAACGTGCTCACGGTCACCGATGCCAGCGGACGCCCGGTGGTGCGCGAGCTGATCGCCACGGCCCAGTCCGGCGGCGGTTTCGTCGAGTATCTGATGCCGTCCTTCCCGGGCTGGCGTGCCGCGCCCAAGCTGAGCTATGTCGAGTCGATCGCGCCCTGGGGCTGGTATGTCGGTGCCGGCTGTCTGCTCGATCGCTTCGAGGAGGTGGTCGCGGAGCGTCGTCGCGCCGTCGTTGCCGATCTGCGCGCCAAGCTGCTCACCCTGGCCGTCGGGCTGGTGCTGATCCTGCTCGTCGTGCTGGTGCTGGCATGGCGTGTCGGGCGTGATGCCCGCGCCGATGTCGTCGCCTTCGTACGCTTCTTCGCCCGCGCCGGCAGCGATCCCGAGCTGGCGCTGCAACCGGTACGGATGCGTTTTCGCGAGTCGGCGCTGATCGCCCGCGCCGCCGCGCGCATGCTCGATCGCAAGCGCGCCGCCGAGCGCGCGCTGCGTGAGAGCGAGGGCCGATTCCGCACCCTGGTCGAGGTGCAGCAGTACGCGGTCATGGAGATCGATCTCGACGGCGTGATCCGGTATGTCAACCCGGCCACCTCGCGGCTGCTCGGCTACCGCCGCGATGCGCTGGTGGGGATGCACGCCACCGAGCTGGTCGTTGCCGAGGAGCGCACCAGGCTTGCCGAGGATCTGCGTCGTTTCGCCCGGCTGCAGCCGCCGCCGACGACCTATTTCAACCGCAACTTCACCCGCGACGGTCGGGTCATCGATCTGCAGGTGGAGTGGAACTACCGGCGCGATGCGCAGGGCCGGGTGATCGGCTTCGTCAGCGTCGCCCACGACATCACCGACTATCATCGCTCGCGGACCCTGCTCGACGGGCGCAACCGGGTGCTCGAACTGCTCGCCCGTGGCCGCCCCCAGCAGGAGGCGCTGGAGGCGATCATCGACTATATCGATCGGGTCTCGCCACGGACCCTGTGTGCGATCTATCGCTATGAGCCATCGACCCGGACGCTTCACAATGCCGCCGCCCGCGGTCTGCCCGAGCACTTTCGGCGCTCCGCCGAGGGGCTGGTGGTCGGGCCGGGCGTGGGTTCCTGCGGCCATGCGGTGAGCCAGGGCAGGCGGGTCGTGGTCACCGATCTGCTGTCGCACCCCTTCTGGCGCTCGTCGCGCGACCTGGTGCTGAGTACCGAGCTGCGTGCCTGCTGGTCGCAGCCGATCATCGCCCCCGACGGTGTGGTGCTCGGCACCTTCGCGATCTATGCCACCGAGGTCTCGGTGCCCAGCGACGAGGACATCGAGCTGATCGAGTCGGCGGCCGACCTGGCGGCGATCGTGATGGAGCACGCCCGGGTCGAGCGCGCCACCCGCCAGGCCGAGGAGCGCGCGCGGCTGCTGCTCGACTCGAGCACCGAGGGGGTGTTCGGACTCGACCCCGAGGCGCGCGCGACCTTCGTCAACCCGGCCGCCGCGCGGCTGCTCGGCATCCCGGCCGAGCAGCTCACCGGGCGCGCCATCCACGCCCTGATCCATCACTCGCACCCCGACGGCAGTGCGATCGGCGAGACCGACACCCCGATGCTGCGGGCGATGCGCGAGGGCCGCGCCTATCACGTCAGCGACGCGGTGTTCTGGCGCGGCGACGGCAGTCACTTCCCGGTCGAGTACTGGTCGACCCCGATCCTGCGCGAGGGGCGGATCGAGGGTGCGGTGGTGACCTTCCACGACATCAGCGAGCGCAAGCGCGTCGAGGCCGAGATCCAGCACCTGGCCTTCCACGACGGGCTCACCGGGCTGCCCAACCGGATGCTGTTCAAGGAGGAGGTGGACCGGGCGCTGGCGCTGCTCAGGCGCTCGGGCCAGCGTTTCGCGCTGCACATGCTCGATCTCGACCACTTCAAGGACGTCAACGACAGCCTCGGCCATCCGGTCGGCGACGAGCTGCTGTGTGCGGTGGCGCGGCGCATCAGCGAGGTGGTCCGCGCCAGCGACGTCTTCGCCCGTTTCGGCGGCGACGAGTTCGCGCTGCTGCAGGTGCCGATCACGCACCCCGGCGAGGCCGCGGCGCTGGCCGAGAAGGTGGTGGCCTGCTTTACCGACACCTTCGCCCTCGCCGACTGCGCGATCAGCACCAACACCAGCATCGGCATCGCCGTGGCCGACCGCCACGACCTCGACGTCGATGACCTGATCGCGCGCGCCGACGTCGCCCTCTACAAGGCCAAGGAGGCGGGGCGCGGCACCCATGCCTTCTTCGCCGATGCGATGACCGAGCAGCTGCGCCACGAGATCCAGATCGCCTCGGAGCTGGTGCGCGCGCTCGAGCGCGACGAGCTGTGGCTGCACTACCAGCCGCAGGTCGATCTGCGCAGCGGCGCGCTGGTCGGGGTCGAGGCACTGGTGCGCTGGCGCCATCCCGAGCGCGGGTTGCTCCACCCCGGCGCCTTCATCGAGGTCGCCGAGCGGCGCGGCATGATCCGCCCGATCTCGGCCTGGGTGCTGGAGGCGGTGTGTCGGCAGGCGCGCGCGTGGCGCGAGCGCGGGCTGGTCTTCGGGCGGGTGGCGGTCAATCTGTGCGCCGAGCAGGTCGGCGACGAGGCCTTCGCCGAGCAGATCCTGGCGGTGCTCGAACGCACCGGTGCGCGGCCCGATGAGCTGGAGCTGGAGTTCACCGAGACGGTGCTGATCCAGGCCGATGCCCGCACCCAGGCCGACATCATCCGTCTCTCCGAGATCGGCGTGCGCTTCGCCATCGACGACTTCGGCACCGGCTTCTCGTCGCTGCAGTATCTGCGCAACCTGCGCACCGACAAGATCAAGATCGACCGCGAGTTCGTCAAGGACGTCACCCACAACCCCAGCGACGCCGAGATCGTCAAGGCGACCATCGCACTCGGCGTCGCGCTCGGCCTCGAGACCATCGCCGAGGGCGTCGAGACCGAGGCGCAGGCGGCCTTCCTGCGCGGTCACGGCTGTCACCAGGTGCAGGGCTTCCTCTACGCCCGCCCGCTCGACCCCGAGGTGCTCGAGCGCGACTGGCTCAGTCGCGCCGCGCCGACGCCTCGTGCTGCAGACGGCGCCTGAGCGCCGCCGGTGAGTCGGTGCGCCGGGCGAGCAGGTCGTAGGCCACCGGCACCACGAACAGGGTGAACAGGGTCGCGGCGATCACCCCGGCGAGGATCACCGTGCCGATCACCACCCGGGTCTCGGCCCCGGCGCCGCTCGAGAGCAGCAGCGGCACGGCGCCGGCGGCGGTGGTGATGCCGGTCATCACGATCGGGCGCAGGCGCACGTCGGCCGCCTCGGTGAGCGCGTCGCGGAACTCGCGTCCCTGATCGCGCAGCTGGTTGGCGAACTCGACGATGAGGATGCCGTTCTTGGCCGCCAGCCCGACCAGCATGATCAGCCCGATCTGGCTGTAGATGTTGAGCGTCTGCCCGCTCAGCCACAGCCCGCCGAGCGCCCCGGCCATCGCCAGCGGCACGGTGAGCATGATCACCAGCGGGTGGATCCAGCTCTCGAACTGCGCCGCCAGCACCAGGAACACCACCAGCACCCCGAGCCCGAACACCAGCGCCATGCCCGCCGCGCCGCTGCGCAGGTCGCGGCTCTCGCCGCGGTAGTCGATGCGCGCGTGCTCGGGCAGCAGCGCGGCGGCGCGCGCATCGAGCGCGTCGAGCGCCGCGCCGAGCGAGACCCCGGGGGCGAGGTTGGCCGAGAGGGTGATGGCGCGCATGCGGTTGTAGCGGTTGAGCTGCTGGGAGTCGGCCTGCTCGCTGACCCGCACCAGGTTGGAGAGCGGGATCAGGGCGTCGCCGTGGGCCGAGCGCACATAGAGGTTCTCCAGACTGCCGGGGGTGCGCTGGCTGTCGCGCTCGCCCTCGAGGATGACGTCGTACTCCTCGCCGTCGTCGAGATAGGTGGTGACCTGACGCGAGCCGAGCATGGTCTCGAGGGTGCGCCCGATGGTCTCGATACGCACCCCGAGGTCGGCGGCGCGGTCGTAGTCGATCGCCACGCGCAACTGCGGCTTGGTCTCCTTGTAGTCCCAGTCGAGCCCGACCAGGCCGGGGTTGTCGGTCTCGATCGACTCGACCAGGGCGTCGCGCCACGCGGCCAGCTCCTCGTAGGTGCCGCCGCCGATGACGAACTGCACCGGCTTCTGGATGCGCGCGCCGAAGCCCTGGCGCATCACCGGGAAGGCGCGCACCCCGGGCAGGTCGGCAAGCCGCGCGCGCACCTCGTCCATGATCACCCAGCCCGAGCGGCGCGCATCGAAGCCGGCGAGCACCATGATCACGATCCCCGAGTTGTAGCGCTCCAGGGTGCCGAAGGCGCGCGGCGCGCGCACCAGCACGCGGATCGCCTCGCCCGACTCGGCATAGGGCAGCAGGCGGCGCTCGATCTCGTCCATGTACTCCTCCATGTAGGAGAAGGAGGCGCCCTCGGGACCATTGACCAGCACGAAGAAGGCGCCGCGATCCTCCTTCGGGGTGTACTCCTGGGGCAGCCGGTCGAGCAGCCAGGCGGCGCCGCCGAGGGTCAGCGCGAAGGCCAGTCCGACCACCCAGGGGCGCGCGAGCAGCACCCCGAGCAGCCGCGCGTAGCCGCGGCGCAGCCAGACGAAGCCGCGGTCGACGGCGCGGGCCAGTGCGCCGGGCTGGTGGCTCGCGGGCAGGATCTGCGCGGCCAGGCTCGCCGAGAGGGTGAGCGCGACCAGCGAGGAGAAGGCCACCGCCGCGGCCATGGTCAGCGCGAACTCGCCGAACAGCCGCCCCAGGTCGCCCTCGAGGAAGGCGATCGGCACGAACACCGAGATCAGCACCAGGGTGGTGGCGATCACCGCGAAGCCGACCTGACGGGCGCCGCGATAGGCCGCCACCAGCGGGCTCTCGCCATACTGCTCGATACGGCGGTGGATGTTCTCGAGCACCACGATGGCGTCGTCGACCACCAGCCCGATGGCCAGCACCAGCGCCAGCAGGGTGAGGATGTTGACCGAGAAGCCGAGCGCGAGCAGCACGGTGAAGGTGGCGATCAGCGACACCGGCACCGTCACCGCCGGCACCAGCATCGCGCGCACGCTGCCGAGAAACAGATAGATCACCAGCACCACCAGCGCGATGGCGATCGCCAGCGTCTTGTAGACCTCGGCGATGGCCTCGGCGACGAACACCGAGGAGTCGTAGCTCTGGCGGATCACCATGCCCTCGGGCAGGCTGGTGTTGAGCCGGCGCATCTCGGCCTTGGCGCGCTCGGCCACGGCGAGGGTGTTGGCCGTCGACTGCTTGATGATGCCGAGCCCGACCATGGCCACGCCGTTGCCGCGAAACAGCGTGCGGTCCTCCTCGGTGCCGCGCTCGATCCGGGCGATGTCGCCGAGACGTACCAGATGACCGTCGTCGCCGCGCGTCACCACCAGCCGGGCGAAGTCCTCGGCGGTGGCGAAGGCGCGGCTCAGGCGCACGCTGAACTGACGGTCGCGCGACTCGATGCTGCCGGCGGGCAGCTCCAGGTTCTCGGCGCGCAGCGCCTGCTCGACGTCGGCCACGGTGAGCCCGCGCGCGGCCAGCGCGTTGCGGTCGAGCCAGATGCGCATGGCATAGACCTGGGCGCCGCCGACGCGCACCCGCGCCACCCCGTCGAGCACCGAGAGCCGATCGACCAGATAGCGCCGGGCATAGTCGGTGAGTGCCGGCACGCTCAACCCCTCGGCGGTGAGGTTGAGCCACATGATCACGTCTTCGTTGCTGTCGACCTTCTGGATCTCGGGCGGCTCGGCCTCGTCGGGGAGCTGGTCGAGCACGCCGGAGACGCGGTCGCGGATGTCGTTGGCCGCGCCGTCGATGTCGCGATCGGTGGTGAACTCGACGGTGATGGTCGAGCGCCCGTCCTCGCTGCTCGACTCCAGGGTGCGGATGCCCTCGACCCCGGCGATACGATCCTCGATCAGCCGGGTGATGCGGGTCTCGACGACGCTGGCCGCGGCCCCCGGATAGCCGGTCTCGATCGACACCACCGGCGGATCGATGTCGGGGTACTCGCGCAGCGCCAGACGGTCGAAGGAGACCAGCCCGAAGACCACCAGCAGCAGCGCGAAGACCGTGGCCAGCACCGGGCGGGTGACGGCGAGATCGGAGAGGATCACGTCTCCGACTCCTCGAGCAGCCTCTGCAGCGGCGCATCGCCCGTATCGACGGCGAGCACCCGCACCTCGGCGCCGGGACGCACCCGCTGGTGGCCATCGGTGATCACCCGCTCGCCGACGTCCAGCCCGTCACGGATCTCGACGGCGCCGGGACGGCGGATGCCGATGTGCACCTCACGCTGCTCGGCCACCGTCCGTCCGGTCCCGTCGGTCGCGACCACCAGCACGAAGTGACGCTGACCGCGTTGCAGGAGCGCCGCCTCCGGCACCACCACCGCCGTGTGCGGATCGAACAGCAGCTCCAGACGCATCAGCAGCCCCGGGCGCAACCGCCGCTCGGGGTTGGGCAGGATGGCGCGCACCAGCACCGCGCGGGTCACCGGGTCGACCCGGCTGTCGACGCCGCGCACCTCGCCGACGAACACCCGCTCGCCATGGGCGCGGGTGCGCGCCTCGACCCGCAGCCCCGGGGTGAGCCCGGCGAGATAGCGGCTGGGCACGGTGAAGTCGAGCTTCATCTCGGCGTCGTCGTCGAGGGTGGTGATCGGGTCGCCGGGCTCGACCAGGGCGCCGGGGCTGACCTGACGCAGCCCCAGCACCCCGGCGAAGGGGGCGCGGATGACGCGGTCGGCCAGCCGCGACTCGAGCGCCACCAGCACCGCGCGGCTGGTCTCGAGGTCGCGCTGGCGCTCGTCGAGCAGCGACACGGCGGCCGAGTCCTGGGCGACCAGGGCGTTCACCCGACGGTACTGGCGCTCGGCCTCGGCGCGGCGCGCCTGCGCCTCCTCGAGCAGCGCCTGTTCCTCGGCGCTGGTCAGCTCCACCAGCAGCGCGCCGCGCTCGACGCGCTGGCCGTCATCGAAGTGCAGCGCGGCGATGGTCTCGGTGACCCTGGAGGTGATCATCACCGACTCGTTGGCGCGCAGCGTGCCGAGCGCCTCGACGCGCTCGGCCAGTTCGGTCTGCGCGGCGGTGGCCACGATCACCCCGCTCGGCGGCGCCGCGGCGAGGAGCGGCGCGACGCACAGCAGCGTCAGCAGCAGCGGCAGTGGACGGGGCGGGGGGGCGCGGTGCGGTACGGGCATGACGTCGATCCTGTGACGGCTGGGGCGGTGGCGCGGGTGTCGCTGCACCGGTCTCACCCCGAGTGAGGCAGTGCCGGCGAGCAATGGTTCAGCGCGCGGGCGCGGTCGACTCCCTTTCGCCCGGGGTGGAAATTTGCAATCCTAACGCGCCGTCCGGGTGCTCGCCACAGAGACCGGCGTCGCCGTCAGGCGGGCCCCGCGGCAGGTTCCGGCGGACCCCGCGGCGCGGTCCGGCCGGTTGGGGACCGGTGCGTCTCGCCCGGTCGCGACCCGAACGCGATGGATGCCATGATCACCCTGACCCTCAACGGCGAGCCGGTGCGGCTCGATCTCGACCCCGACATGCCCCTGCTGTGGGCGCTGCGCGATCATCTCGGGCTGACCGGCACCCGCTTCGGCTGCGGCGAGGGCGAGTGCGGCGCCTGCACCGTGCACCTCGACGGCGAGCCGGTGCGCTCCTGCGGCGTGACCCTGGGCGAGGTCGCGGGGCGCGAGGTGACCACCATCGAGGGGCTCTCGCCCGACGGTCGTCACCCGCTGCAGCTGGCCTGGATCGTCGAGGAGGTGCCGCAGTGCGGCTACTGCCAGTCCGGCCAGCTGATGAGCGCCGCGGCGCTGCTCGCCGCGCACCCGCAGCCGAGCCCCGGGCAGATCGACGCGGCCATGTCCGGGGTGTTGTGCCGTTGCGGCAGCTATGCGCGTATCCGCCGCGCCATCCAGCGCGCGGCCAACCCCGAGGTGCACAATGGTTGATGCCGATCCCGGTCTCCGGCTGAGTCGCCGCGCCCTGCTCAGGCTCGGCCTGCTCGCCGGTGGCGGTCTGGTGCTCGGCATCGGTGCCGCCGACGCCGAGCAGACGGACACGCCCGACGATGCTGCGAGCACGTTCGCCCCCGGCGCCTGGCTGCGTCTCCACGGCGACGGTCGGGTGGTGCTGATGCTGGCGCGCTCGGAGATGGGCCAGGGGGTGACCAGCGCGCTGCCGATGCTGGTGGCCGAGGAGCTGGAGGTCGGACTCGACCAGCTCGAACTCGAACCGGCGCCGGTGGCGCCGGACTATGTCAATCGTCTGCTCGGCGAGCAGGCCACCGGCTGCAGCACCTCGGTGCGCGATGCCTGGGGACCGCTGCGCGAGGCCGGCGCGGTGGCGCGGACCCTGCTCGTGCGCGCCGCCGCCGCACGCTGGGGGGTCGCCCCGGAGGCGTGCCGGGCGCACCGGGGCGCGGTCCATCACCCCGACGGCGAGACCCGGCTCGGCTATGGCGCGTTGGCCGAGGCGGCGGCGCGGTTGCCGCTGCCCGAGTCGGTGGCGCTCAAGGCGCCCGCGCAGTGGCGACTGATCGGTACCCCGCAGCACCGGCTCGACACCCCGGACAAGGTGGTGGGCGCGGCGCGCTACGGGCTCGACGTGCGGCTGCCGGGGATGCGCTATGCCAGCGTGGCGCGTTGTCCGCTCAGCGGCGCGCGGGTCAGCGCCTGGCGCGCCGATGCCGCGCGCGCGGTGCCGGGGGTGGAGGCGGTGCTGGCGGTGCGGCACGGTGTCGCGGTGGTGGCGCGCGATACCTGGAGTCTGCTGCGCGGGCGCGCCGCGCTGGAGATCGATTGCGATCCCGCGGCCGATCCCGCGGCCGATCAGGCGCGGATGGAGACGCGGCTGCGCTCGCGCCTGGATGCGCACGGCGCGGCGCTGGCCGAGTCGCGCGGCGATGCGCTGGCCGTGCTCGAACAGGCCGAGCGGGTGGTCGAGGCCGACTACAGCCTGCCCTTCCTCGCCCATGTCTGCATGGAGCCGATGAACTGCACCGCCGAGGTCAGTGCCGAGCGCTGTGTGATCCATGTCCCCACCCAGGCCCAGCAACGGGTGCTGGAGACGGCGCAGCGCATCACCGGGCTCGCGCCCGAGCGCATCGAGGTGCGCACCACCCTGCTCGGCGGCGGCTTCGGTCGTCGGGTCGAGCAGGATTTCGTCGCCGACGCCGTGGAGCTGGCGCAGCGGCTCGGGCGACCGGTGCAGGTGGTGTGGACCCGCGCCGACGATCTCACCCAGGATCACTACCGCCCGATGACCTGTCACCGGCTGCGCGCCACCCTCGACGCCGAGGGCCTGCCGCGCGCCTGGTATCACCGTATCGTCGGTCCCTCGGTGCTGGCGCGGCTGGCGCCCGATGAGATCGCCGACGGGCTCGACCCGACCCTGGTCGAGGGCGCCACCGCGCTGCCCTACGCACTGCCGGCGCTGCGCGTCGAGTACCGTCGCGCCGATCTGCCGGTCTCGCTCGGGCTGTGGCGCGGCGGCGCGCGGGCGCACAACGCGCATGTCGTCGAGTGCTTCCTCGACGAACTGGCCGCGGCCACCGGTCGCGATCCGCTGGCGCTGCGTCTGGCGCTGCTCGAGGACCAGCCGCGCGCGCGCGCGGTGCTCGAGCGCGTCGCCGCGCTGGCCGGCTGGTCGCAGCCGCCGGCCCCGGGTCACGGACGCGGCATCGCGCTGGCCACCGGTTACGACAGTCTGGTCGCCCAGGTCGTCGAGGTGGCGCCGCGCGCCGCGGGCGACGGGCTGCGGGTGGCGCGGGTGTGGTGCGTGGTCGATTGCGGCCTGGCGGTCGACCCCGACGGGGTGTGCGCGCAGATGGAGGGGGGCATCGCCTTCGGCCTGAGCGTTGCGCTCGGCGAGCGCATCAGCTTCGCCGCCGGGCGGGTCGAGCAGCGCGCGCTCGCCGACTATCGGCTGCTGCGTCTCGACGAGATGCCCGAGGTCGAGGTCGAGCTGATCGCCGGTGCCGCGACCCCGGGCGGGGTGGGGGATCTGGGGCCGCTGGCGCTCTCCCCGGCGCTGGCTGCGGCGATCGCGGCGGCCGGGGGCGAGCGTCAGCGAGCGCTGCCGCTGCGCCTGGGCTGAGCGGAGGTTCAGGCGGCGAGCGCGGCGGCCTGGCGCTGCATCTTGTTGACGATGGCGAAGACGCCGACGTGACGGTTGGGGCTGAGGTGCTCGTCGAGCGCCAGCCCGGTGAACAGGTCGTCGACGTCGAGCGCGGCGATCTCCTCGGCGCTGCGGTTGGAGAACAGCCCGACGAGCAGCGCCACCACGCCCTTGATGATGGCGGTGTCGCAGTCGCCGGCATAGACCAGCCGTCCGCCCTCGGCGGGGCGGGCGACGACGTGCACCAGACTCATGCACTCGACCACGCGGTTGTCCTCGGTCTTGTCGGCGGGGTCCATCGCCGGGAGGCGCTCGCCGAGTTCGACCAGGTACTGATAGCGCTGGTCCCAGTCGTCGAGCAGGTCGAAGTCGTCGATGATGGCCTGGATGGCGGCGTCTTGATGCATGGTGGATCGCTGCGGTTGGTTGCTGGGGTCGGTCGCGCGGGGCGCGCGGCCGACCGAGTCTACCGGATCCGTGCTAGACGCTGAAGGACTCGCCGCAGCCGCACTGGTCCTTGACGTTGGGGTTGCGGAACTCGAAGCCGAGGTTGAGCAGGCTCGAGCGCACGAAGTCGATCTCGGTGCCGTCGATGTGCGCGAGGCTCTGGTCGTCGACCACGATCTTGATGCCGTGGCTCTCGAACACCTGATCGGTGGGCGCGACGGCGTCGGCGTAGTCGACCTCGTAGGCGAAGCCCGAGCAGCCGCTCTTGCGCGTCGCCACCCGCAGCCCGACCCCCTGTCCGCGTTGCTCGATCATCCGGGAGACGTGGCGCGCGGCCGCCTCGGTCAGGGTGACTGCCATGGTTGCTTACCTCATCTGGCTTGTACTGAAGCGTTGAGCCTAGATGGGCGCCGACCGGCGGGGTTTTCAATCCTCGTCGCCGCGCTCAGGCCACCCGGGTGAGCGCCGGGCGGGCAGCGGAGTGCGGCGGCGATCTCGTCGACATCGGCTATATCGAGCGCGACGAGATCCGGCCGTGGGTCGCCGCCGCGTTCGATCTCGCGCAACTGCGCGAGGCGCAGCGCGCCTTTCTCGACAAGCAGCACGTCGGCAGGATCGTGATCCGCGTCGCTCATCCGGAGATCGCGCGCTGAGCGCGACGTCGGTCGCTAGTGACGCTGGTCGTCGACGTCGATGTCGGCGATCGTCGCCATCCGGAGATCGCGCGCTGAGTCCGACGTCGGTCGCTAGTGACGCTGGTCGTCGACGTCGATGTCGGCGATCGTCGCCATCTCCAGCAGGCCGCGCATCAGCACCGCGCGCGCCGGCGTCTCCAGGGTCTCGATCAGCGCCTGCTTGTCCTCCGGGCTCAGTGGCAGGTGGGCGCAGAGCAGGTTGACCAGGTCGGTGTCGGGCATCTGCTCGAGGTCCTGCCACGGCACCTCGACCCGGCGTACCTGACAGTAGCGCTCGAGCGCGACGAGAAAGGGGCGCCGCTCGGCGATCGCGCCGGACACCGGCTCGTCGAGATCGGCGGCAAAGTCCCGCCACTCGGGCGCCACCCGGCGGTAGCCGGCGCGCTCGGCGAGTTCGCCGGTGACGCGGAAGCGACACACCCCGGTGAGCACCAGCACGATGCGCCCATCGCTGGTCTCGCTGTAGCTGGTGATGCGCCCGGCGCAGCCGACCGGATGGAGCGGGGCGGGCGTCGGCGTCTCGTCCTCGCCCGGCGTCTCCTGCGGCTGGATCATGCCGAGCAGGTGATCGGCGGCGAGGACGTCATTGATCATGCGCAGATAGCGTGGCTCGAAGATATTGAGCGGGAGTTGCACGCCCGGCATCAGCACCGCGCCGGGGAGGGGGAAGACCGCGAGTTCCGTCGGCAGGTCGGCGAACTTGGGGAAGAAGGGGGTGCGCGTCATCTCACTGCTCCGGGGTTCGGTGGACGTGCCCCGCGCCGCGGGCGGAGCGCGCCGCGAATCGGGTTGTACAGCGAGCACATTGGGGTGTGTGCGTCGCATCCCCAGCCTTGCGGCATCGGGTTTGGATTCTTCGGCGGTGACCGCACACTCAGGGATCGAGGTCCGCAGGCGGTGTGACCGAGGTCCGCCGTCGTCCCACCTGCAGCCGAAGCGAGGACGAGATGCACCCAACACCAACGGATGGCGCGCGCGCCGGGCTCGCGGACGAGTTCCGCCGGGTCCGCGCCCTTACCGAACACCTCTGCGAACCGCTCGCCATCGAGGATTACGGCCTCCAGGTCGTCCCCGAGGCCAGCCCGCCGAAGTGGCACCTGGCCCATGTCTCCTGGTTCTACGAGACCTTCCTGCTGCTGCCGTCGCTCGATGGCTATCGCCCCTTCGATCCGCGCTTCGCGCATCTGTTCAACAGCTACTACGAGCAGACCGGCAGCGGCTTCTGGCCGCGCGCCGAGCGTGGGCTGCTGTCGCGCCCCCGGGTCGAGGAGGTCTACGACTATCGCCGCCATGTCGACGCGGCCATGCTGCGCCTGATCGAGCAGTGCGACGCCGAGCGCTGGGCGCGCGTCGAGCTGCGCCTGCGCATCGGGCTCAATCACGAGCAGCAGCACCAGGAGCTGTTGCTCACCGACATCAAGCGCAACCTCGCCCACAACCCGCTGCGCCCGGCCTATCGCGCCGATCTCGCGGCGCCGCCGCCGGGCGTGCCCGAGCCGCTCGACTGGGTGTCGTTCGACGGCGGGCTGGTCGAGATCGGCGCCGGGCCCGAGGGCTTCGCCTACGACAACGAGCGCCCGCGCCATCGCGCCTTCCTCGAACCCTTCGCGCTCGCCGACCGGTTGGTGAGCAACGCCGAGTTCCTCGCCTTCGTCGAGGACGGCGGCTATCACGATCCCGCCCACTGGCTCTCCGACGGCTGGGCGCGGGTACGCGCCGAGGGTTGGGAGGCGCCGCTCTACTGGGAGCGGGTCGACGGTCAGTGGCAGACGCTGACGCTCGGCGGCATGCGCCCGCTCGACCCCGCCGAGCCGGTCTGTCATGTCAGCTATTACGAGGCCGATGCCTACGCCAGCTGGGCGGGCAAGTCGCTGCCGACCGAGGCGCAGTGGGAGCACGCCGCCGCCGGTGTCGAACGCGCCGGCAACTTCCTCGACAGCGGCCTGCTCCATCCCCGTCCGGCGCGCGGCAGCGGGTTGCGCCAGCTCTTCGGCGATCTCTGGGAGTGGACCGCCTCGGCCTATCTCGCCTATCCCGGCTATCGCGCCCCCGGCGGCGCGATCGGCGAGTACAACGGCAAGTTCATGTGCAACCAGATGGTGCTGCGCGGCGGCTCCTGCGTCAGCTCGCGCGACCATCTGCGGCTCAGTTATCGCAACTTCTTCTATCCCCACGAACGCTGGCAGTTCAAGGGATTCAGACTCGCGGAGGTCGAATGATGAACACCGAGGCCACGCTCGCCCCCAGCAACCTGCACTCGCCCCGTCCGGGGGTCGCGCCCGGGGTACGCTTCTTCGATGCCCACCCGACCCCGGACGACCTGCGCGCCGAGGTTCTTGCCGGGCTTTCGTCGATGCCTAAACGGTTGTCGCCAAAGCTTCTTTACGACGAGCGCGGCTCGCAACTGTTCGACGCCATCACCGAACTGCCCGAGTACTACCCGACCCGCACCGAGATCGGGATCCTCTGCGATCACGGCGAGGAGATGGCCGACCTGCTCGGGCGCGGTCGGGTGCTGCTCGAACTCGGCAGCGGCAGCAGCCTCAAGATCCGCATCCTGCTCGCCGCGCTCGAACCCGAGATCTACATCCCTATCGACATCTCCCGCGAGCACCTGCGCGCCTCCGCCGAGTCGCTCGCCGAGCACTTCCCGGCGCTGGCCATCCATGCCACCTGCGCCGATTATTCCGTCCCCTTCGAGCTGCCGATCGAGGGCGATCGAGAGGGCCTGGCGGCCTTCTTCCCCGGGTCGAGCATCGGCAACTTCGAGCCCGAGGAGGCGCGCGCCCTGCTGGGGCGGGTGGCGAAACTGATTGGTGTTGGTGGGCGGTTGCTGGTGGGGATTGATCTACAGAAGGATCGCGCAACCCTGGAGAGGGCCTATGATGACGATCGCGGCGTGACGTCCGCCTTTATCCTGAATGTGCTCGAGCGACTCAACCGGGAACTCATGGCGGACTTCGACCTGAAGGCATTCGTCCATCGATCTTTTTACAACGATGCACTCGGCAGGATCGAAGTCCATCTCGAGGCGCTGAGCGAGCAGCGTGTTCAGGTCGCCGGCGAGCAATTCGTCCTGGCCGCTGGCGAGCGCATCCATGTCGAGAACTCCTACAAGTACGACATCGCCGGCTTCCACCAGCTGGCCGCCGGCGCGGGCTTCGTCCCCGAGCGGGTGTGGACCGACCCGCACCGGCTGTTCAGCGTGCACTGTCTGCGCGTCGAGGCCTGCTGAGGGGCTCAGCGCCCGCCGTAGGCCAGGTCCTGGCCGGCGATGGTGCGCTCGAGCCGGTCGATCGCCCGGGCGTAGCCGCGGGCGAGGGCGTCGAGGGTCTCGGCGCGCCCGCCGCGCCAGGCGCGTGCGGCGAAGCCCTCGAGCAGCGCGGCGTGGATGCGTCCCTGATGCAGCCGCAGTCGGTCGGCATTGCCGTGGGCGCGCTGCAGCCGGGCGAGCAGGGCGATCTCGCCGAGCGCCTCGCGATGTGCGGCGCGGTGGTGATAGAGCCGGGCGAGGACGGGGTCGTCGCAGTCGCGGGCGATCGCGCGCAGCCGCTCGGCGCCAGCCTCGGGGTGGGCGAAGGGCTGGTGACAGGCGGGCGTCTCGGCCCGCGGCTGGGGCAGGACGCCGAGCAGACAGCAGAGCAGCGCGAACGTGGCGGCGGGGTGGGGCATGGGCACGACTCCGGCGGGGTAAGGCTATACCTGAGTAAAGCACACGGGTAAGGGTTTCGAAACAGGATCGTCATCTTTCTCGCAGGACGCCGCCGGCGCGGCCCCGAGCTTGCGTTTCCCGCCGTCGCGGTCGATGCTGACGGTGGCCGCGCGGCCTGGACGCCCGCGCCCGTGCCCCCGGCGGCAGTGCCGCACCATCCCCCGGAGCCAAGCTGATGAACGAGACCGTGGACGATCCCGTGCTCGAGCACGACATCGAGCTGTTCACCCGGCTGCTCGGCGACGTGCTGCGCGAGCACAGTCGCAAGCGCGTGCTGGTGGTGGTCGAGCGCCTGCGCGAGGGCTTCATGCAGCTGCGCGAGGGCGAGGACGAGACGCTGCGCGCGCGTCTGCGGGCGCGTATCGAGGGGCTCGACCCGCAGACCCTGGCCGAGGTGATCCGCGCCTTTGCGATCTATTTCGGTCTGGTCAACACCGCCGAGGAGCTCAACGCCCATCTCCGGCGCATGGCGCGCGTCTCCTCCGGCGAGCGGCTGTGGCGCGGCTCCTTCGACGACACCGTGCGTCGGCTCGCCGCCGACGGGGTGGCGCCCGCGCCCTTCCAGAGCCTGCTCGAGCACCTGGTCTATCTGCCGGTGTTCACCGCGCATCCCACCGAGGCGCGGCGGCGCACCATCGCCGAGATCTTCCGCCGCATCTTCCTCGCCGGTCAGGACCTGCACCGGCATCGGCTCAACGACGAGGAGCGCGAGGACAAGCTCGCCGAGATCCGCGCCCAGATCCAGATCCTGTGGAAGACCGACGAGGTGCGGGTGCACAAGCCGCAGGTCACCGACGAGGTGCGCCAGGGGCTCTATTTCTTCCGCGAGTCGCTGTTTGGCGCCGTGCCCGAGGTCTATCGCATCCTCGAGAAGGCGGTGCGCCGGGTCCACGGCGCCGAGACCGCCGCGGCGGTGCCGAGCCTGATGCGCTTCGGCTCGTGGATCGGCGGCGATCGCGACGGCAACCCCTTCGTGCGCCCCGAGACCACCGAGCTGGCGGTGCGGATGCACGCCGAGCTGGTGCTCGAGCACTATCTCGAACGGGTGGGGCGGTTGCAGCGCATGCTCAGCCACTCCAGCGCGTTGTGCGAGCCCGCGCCGGCCTTCCTCGACAGCCTCGACGCCGACGAGGACTACTGGGTCGAGACCATGGGGCAGAGCCTGCGCCGCTTCCTCAACGAGCCCTACCGGCGCAAGCTGGCGATGATCGCCCACCGGCTCGAGGCCAACCTGGCGCGGGTGCGCGCCCGTCTCGCCGAGGCCGAGACGCTGCCGGCGGCCGGGTATTGCGATGCCCGCGCCTTTCTCGTCGATCTTCAGCTGATCCGCGACTCGCTGGTCCATCACGGCGATGCCAGCGCCGCCGCCGGGCCGCTCCACGACCTGATCCGTCTGGTCGAGACCTTCGGCTTCCATCTGGTGCAGCTCGATCTGCGCCAGGAGTCGAGCCGCCATACCGAGGCGGTGGCCGAGCTGTTCGCCCGCCAGCCCGGCGCGCCCTACTATCTCGCCTTCGACGAGTCGCAGCGCCTGCTCGCCCTGGCCGAGGCGATCGCCCATCCCCAGCCCTTCGTCATCGACAAGGCGACCCTCGGCGCGGCCACCCGCGAGACCCTGGAGACCTTCGAGACCATCGCCCGGGCGCGCGCCGAGGTCGGCGAGCAGGCAATCGGCCAGTACGTGATCTCGATGACCCACGAGGCCAGTCACGTGCTCGAGGTGATGCTGCTGGCGCGCCTGGCGGGGCTCGCCGGGCACGATCGTCAGGGCTGGTTCTGCACCCTGCAGATCGCGCCGCTGTTCGAGACCATCGACGACCTGGCGCGGATCGATGCGGTGATGGGGCGGCTGTTCACCGACCCCACCTATCGCGCGCTGTTGCGCGCCTCGGGCGATCAGCAGGAGGTGATGCTCGGCTATTCCGACTCCTGCAAGGACGGCGGCATCCTCGCCTCGGGCTGGCGGCTCTACGAGGCCCAGCGCAAGGTGATCGCGCTCGCCGACGAGCACGGCGTGGCCTGCCGTCTGTTCCACGGTCGCGGCGGCACCGTGGGGCGCGGCGGCGGCCCGACCCACGAGGCGATCCTCGCCCAGCCGGCCGATACCGTGCACGGCCAGATCAAGTTCACCGAGCAGGGCGAGGTGCTCTCCTATCGCTACGCCAACCCCGAGACCGCGCGTTATGAACTCACCATGGGGATCAGCGGTCTGATCAAGGCCAGCCGTTGTCTGATCGAGCCCGCCGCGCCCGAGCGCGCCGAGGACCTGGAGGTCATGGCCGAGCTGGCCGCGCACGGCGAGGCGGCCTATCGCGCCCTGGTCGGCGCCGAGGGGCTGCTCGATTACTTCTATGCCTGCACCCCGGTCGACGGCATCGCGTTGCTCAACATCGGCTCGCGCCCGGCGCACCGCAGCCGCGGCGATCGTTCGCTCGGCTCGATCCGCGCCATCCCCTGGGTGTTCGGTTGGGGACAGGCGCGGCTGACCCTGCCGGGGTGGTTCGGCATCGGCACCGCGCTGGCGCGCTATCGCGGCGACGATCCCGAACGCTTGGCGCGGTTGCGACGGATGTATCGCGAGTGGCCCTTCTTCAGGGTGCTGTTGTCGAACACCCAGATGTCGCTGTTCAAGGCCGAGATGGCGATCGCCCGCGAGTACCTGCGCCTGGCCGACGACCCGTCGCGCGCCGCGGCCCTCCTCGCGCACATCGAGGCCGAGTACCGGCTGACCCTGAGCGAGGTGCTGGCGGTCACCGAGACCGATCGACTGCTCGCCGACCAGCCGGCGCTGCGCCGCTCGCTGCTGCGGCGCAACCGCTATCTCGACCCGCTCAACCACATCCAGGTGGTGCTGCTCGAGCGCTATCGCGGCGAGCCCGAGGCGGAGCAGCGCGAGCAGTGGCTCGACCCGCTGCTGCGTTCGATCAACGCCATCGCCGCCGGGATGCGTAACACTGGTTGAGCGCCGACGCCCGCGTGGCGTCGGCAATGAATATCCCTATTGAAAAAACGGCTTTAAACCACAGAAGATGAAATCACGCGCACCTGCGCGCGGCGGCCAGCGCGGCCGACGCTGGCGCCTCGCGTCACCCGACTCATTCAGACCCCATCGCCATGAACGATCCCGATTCCAACCGCTCCACCCCCGCTCGTCCGGCGCTCGGCGCCAGGGTGCTCGGGGTGGTGCTGCTCTTCTTCAGCGTCGGCCTGGTCTCCTGTCAGGCCTTGTTCTCATGGTGAGCAGCGGGGCCGGACGGCTCGGCGAGCTGCTGCGCGAGGGCGTGGTGGCGCGCGAGACGCCGCGCGCGCCACGGCTGCGCGGGCTGTTGCTGTTCGTGCTGCCGCTGCCGCTGCTGTTCGGCGCGCTGATCGCGCTCGGCGCCGGACGGCTGGAGTCCTTCCTCGCCGACGCCAGCGGCTTCGCGCTGTTCATGGCCGCGGCCTATCTCACCCGGCGCGGCATCCGCGAGGCCCACCTGCGCGATCGCCGCCGGCGCTTCGCGCGGCTGCCGCGGCTGCGGCTGCAGACCCTCGGCGGGCTGCTGGTGGCGCTTGCCACCGGCTGGTGCGTGCTGGTCTCGCTGGGGCAGGGGGCGGGGCTTGCGCTCGCCTTCGCCGCGGTCGCGCTGCTCGGCTTCCATCTCAGCTACGGGCTGTTGCCGGAGGCGCCCGAGCAGCCCTTCGACCTCAGCGATGCCCGTGCGCGCAAGGTCGCCGCGGCGCTCGCCGAGGCCGAGCAGAAGCTCATTGAGGTCGAGACCGCCGCCGCGCGCATCGCCAACCCCGAACTCAAGGCGCGGCTCGGGCGCATCGCGCTCAAGGGTCGGCGTATCCTCGAGCAGATCGCCGAGCGTCCGACCGATCTGTTCCGCGCGCGCAAGTTCCTCAACGTCTATCTCGACGGCGTGCGTCAGGTCACCGACGGCTATGCCCGCACCCACCGTCAGGCCGACGTGCTGGCGCTGGAGGAGAACTTCCGCGGCGTGCTGGTCACCGTCGAGGAGGTCTTCGACGAGCAGCACCAGCGCCTGCTCGACAGCGACCTGATGGACCTCGACGTGCGCATCGAGGTGCTCAAGCAGCAGCTCGAACGCGAGGGCCTGAGCTAGTCGCCCGGCGCGCGCCGTCCTCACCCGTTTTCCCCGGAGATCAACCGCAGTGAGTCAATCCCAGTATCCCCAGACCACCACCGGTCGCACCGACGCCCTGGCCGAGTCGATGACCGAGCTCGGGCTGCCCGAGCACGCCGGTGTCGACGAGGCCGAGGTCGAGCGCTTGCTCGGCGAGCTCGACCTCCGCGACGCGCACTCGGTGATGTTCTTCGGCGCCAAGGCCCAGCAGCGTCTCACCGAGGTCTCGGACCGGATGCTCGAGGGCGTGCGCGCCAAGGACACCGGCCCGGCCGGCGCCGCGCTCAGCGAGATGGTCACCACCCTCAAGGGCTTCGACGTCGAGGGGCTCGACCCCAATCGCCGTCAGGGCTGGTTCTCCAAGCTCATCGGCAAGACCCGGCCGATCGCCCGCTTCCTCGAGGAGTACGAGGCGGTGCGCGACCAGATCGAGGACATCTCGCGTGCGCTCGAGGGCCACAAGACCCAGTTGCTCACCGACGTCACCGCGCTCGATCGGCTCTATGCCGCCAATCTCGACTACTTCCGCGCGCTCGAGTCCTATATCCTTGCCGGCGAGCGCAAGCTCGTCGAACTCGACGAGCGGGCGATCCCGGCGCTCGTCGCCCAGGTCGAGGCCGGCGCCGACATGGTCGAGGCGCAACGGCTGCGCGACCTGCGCGGCGCGCGCGATGATCTGGAGCGGCGCGTCCACGACCTCAGGCTCACCCGTCAGGTGGCGATGCAGGGGCTGCCGAGCATCCGGCTGGTGCAGGAAAACGACAAGGGGCTGATCAACAAGATCAACTCCACCCTGGTCAACACCGTGCCGCTGTGGCGCCAGCAGCTCGCCCAGGCGGTGACCATCTTCCGCTCGGCCGAGGCGGCCGATACCCTGAAGGCGGCCACCGACCTCACCAACGAGCTGCTCCGGGCCAACGCCGCCAATCTCAAGTCGGCCAACGCCGAGGCGCGACGCCAGATCGAGCGCGGGGTGTTCGACATCGAGGCGGTCAAGCAGGCCAACCGCAGCCTGATCGAGACCATCGAGGAGAGCCTGCAGATCGCCGATGCCGGCAAGCGCGCGCGCGCCGAGGCCAACGCCGAGCTGACGCGTCTGGAGGCGGATCTGCGCGCCACGCTCAGTGCCGCCAGCGCCCGAACCGGCGTCGAGCGCGGTTGAACGGGGGCGGGCGGGGCGATTGCGATCGAACTCCGCTCTTCCATTTCTCGCAAGATTCTGTATATTTACGCGTTTACCCGCGGGGTGTCCCGCATCGCTAACAGTTCAGTCTGAGCCAGGACAGCACATGGTCACGATTCGTTTGTCCCGTGGTGGTTCGAAGAAGAACCCCTTCTATCAGGTCGTTGTCGCCGACGTGCGCGCCAAGCGCGACGGTCGCTACATCGAGCGCCTCGGTTTCTACAACCCGACCGCCAAGGGCGGTGAGGTCGAGCTCCGCATCAACCGCGAGCGCGCCGATTACTGGCTCGGCCAGGGCGCCCAGCCGACCGACCGCGCCGCGCAGCTGCTCAAGCAGGCTGCCAAGGACGCCGAGGCCGTCGCGGCCTGAGACCGCACGGGATGACGAGCGCGATGACTGATCGGTCGCCGTCGACGCGGCGCATCGTGCTCGGGCGCATCGCCGGCGTCTATGGCGTGCGCGGCTGGGTGCGGGTGTTCTCCGAGACCGACCCGCGCGAGGGCATTCTCCACTATAGCCAGTGGCTGCTCGGTCCCGAGGCGCGGCCCTGCAAGCTCGCCGAGGGCAAGCGTCACGGCAAGGGTCTGGTCGCCCGGCTCGAGGGCTGCGACGACCGTGATCAGGCCGCCGCGCTGGTCGGTCAGGAGATCGCCATCACCCGCGATCAACTGCCGCCGCCGCGTGCCGACGAGTTCTACTGGTGCGACCTCGAACAGCTCGAGGTCCACACCACCGAGGGGCAATCACTCGGTCGTGTCAGCCATCTGTTCGCCACCGGCGCCAACGACGTGCTGGTGGTGAAGGGCGAGCGCGAACGACTGATCCCCTTCGTGTGGGAGGATGTCGTCAAGCAGGTGGACTTCGCCGCAGGCCGCGTCGAGGTCGACTGGGACCCCGACTTCTGAGCGGCCCCGAGGCCGAACAGAGGGTCCATACGCCATGCGTTTCGACGTCATCACCCTGTTTCCCGAGATGTTCGGCACCTTCGCCGAGCAGGGCGTCACCGGGCGGGCGCTGACCCGTGGGCTGGCTGCGTTGCAGCTGTGGAATCCGCGCGATTTCACCCACGATGTCCACCGCACCGTCGACGATCGTCCCTACGGGGGCGGGCCGGGGATGGTGATGAAGGTCGAGCCGCTGCGCGCGGCCATCGCCGCCGCACGCGCGGCGGCGCCGGCGAGCCGGGTCGCCTATCTCTCGCCCCAGGGGCGGGTGCTCGATCAGACCGCGATGGTCGAGATCGCCACGCAACCGGGGTGGATCCTGCTCGCCGGGCGCTATGAGGGTGTCGACGAGCGGCTGATCGAGGGGCACGTCGACGAGGAATGGTCGATCGGCGACTATGTCCTCAGTGGCGGCGAGCTGCCGGCCATGGTGGTGATGGACGCGGTGATCCGGCTGCTGCCGGGCGCGCTCGGGCACGCCGATTCGGCGCGTCAGGATTCACACATGGACGGGCTACTGGACTGCCCCCATTACACACGACCGGAGCGGATCGACGGAGAGGAGGTCCCTGCGGTGCTGGTCGGCGGCGATCACCGCGCGATCGAACGTTGGCGGTTGCGCCAGGCGCTAGGGCGGACCTGGTTGCGCCGACCGGAAATGCTGGAGCGGCGAGGCCTGAGTGCGGACGAACAGGCGCTGCTCGATGACTTCGTCCGGGCCCATCATGCCGATGGCGCCGGGTAAGAACAGGAGCCTAAGGAAACCATGAGCAACATCATTCAACAGCTCGAGAACGAGCAGATCACCCGTGAAGTGCCGGATTTCGCCCCGGGCGACACCGTCGTCGTCCAGGTGCGCGTGAAGGAAGGCAGCCGTGAGCGCCTGCAGGCGTTCGAGGGCGTGGTGATCGCCATCCGCAACCGCGGTCTGAACTCCGCCTTCACCGTGCGCAAGATCTCCCACGGCGAGGGCGTCGAGCGCGTCTTCCAGACCTACAGCCCGACCATCGCCGGGATCGAGGTCAAGCGCAAGGGCGACGTGCGTCGCGCCAAGCTCTACTACCTGCGCGAGCGTTCCGGCAAGGCCGCCCGCATCAAGGAAAAGGTCTGAGGTTCGTGGCGGCCGCCCGCCCGGGCGGCTGCGCGTTCTGGACGCCTTGTCCCGGACCTTCCTCTGGCACGATTACGAGACCTGGGGTGCCGACCCCCGGCGTGATCGTGCCTGTCAGTTCGCCGGTGTGCGCACCAACGTCGAGCTCGAAGAGATCGGCGATCCGCTGGTGCTCTACTGCCGCCCGGCCACCGACCTGCTGCCCCATCCCGACGCCTGTCTGATCACCGGCATCACGCCGCAGCTGGCCGCGCGCGAAGGGGTGTGCGAGGCCGAGTTCGCCGCCGCCATCCATGCCGAACTGGCCACCCCCGGTACCTGCGGGGTCGGTTACAACAGCCTGCGCTTCGATGACGAGGTCACCCGTCATCTGCTCTATCGCAACCTGTTCGATCCCTATGCCCGCGAGTGGCGCAACGGCAACTCGCGCTGGGACCTGATCGACACCCTGCGTCTGGCCCACGCGCTGCGCCCCGAGGGCATCGCCTGGCCGCGACACGAGGACGGCTCCACCTCGTTCCGGCTCGAGGCGCTGAGCGCGGCCAACGGCATCGAGCACGGTCAGGCGCACGACGCGCTGGCCGACGTGCGCGCCACCATCGCCCTGGCGCGGTTGCTCAAGCGCGCCCAGCCGCGGCTGTTCGACTACGCCCTGACCCTGCGCGACAAGCGTCAGGCGCGCGCGCTGATCGATCGCGGACAGCCGCTGCTCCACGCCTCGGCGCGCTACCCGGCCGCACTCGGCTGCATCGCCCCGATCGCCGCGCTCGCCCCCCATCCGGGCAACCCCAACGGGGTGCTCTGCTTCGACCTGCGCCACCACCCGGCGCTGCTGCTCGACCCCCCGATCGATGAGCTGCGCGCGCGCCTGTTCACCCCGGCCGCGGCGCGCGGCGCCGATGTGCAGCGCCCGCCGCTCAAGACCGTGCACCTCAACCGCGCCCCGGTGCTCGCCCCGCTCAAGACCCTGGGGGGGGAGGCCGCCGCGCGCTGGCAGATCGACCCCGCCGCGGTCGAACAGCACGCCCGCTTCGCCGCCGAGCACGCCGCCGAGCTGGCCAAGCGGGCGCGGGCGCTGTTCGACACCCCGCCCGCGGCCGAGACCGATCCCGACCTGATGCTCTACGGCGGCGGTTTCCTCGGCGATCGCGACCGCCGCCTGCTCGACGAGCTGCGTCGCCTGCCGCCGGCGCAGCTCGCCGGGCTCGCCCCGGCGTTCGAGGACCCGCGCCTGCCGGAGATGCTCTTCCGCTATCGCGCGCGCAACTGGCCCGAGACCCTCTCGCCGGAGGAGCGCGAGCGCTGGGACGGCTATCGTCTGGCGCGCCTCACCGAGCCCGATGGGGGCGCGAGCCTCACCATCGACGACTTCGAGCAGCGGCTTGCCGAACTCGACGCCGAGGGCCTCGACCCCGCCCGCGCCAAGGTGCTCGAAGCGCTCGCCGACTGGGCCGAGCAGGTCCTCGACATCGCCCCCTGAGCCGCCCTCAGCAGGCCAGCTCCACCGACAGTACGCGGATGTACTGCTCGTCGAACTCCCAGCGGATATTGCGATCGTAGAGCTGCAGCCCGAAGCGGCGCCGCTCCGGATAACGGTCCATGTAACCGGGACGCGGGTCCTGGGTCAGCACCTGCTCGATCAACGCGCGCAGCCCCAGGCGGCCATCGGGGTCGGCCTGGGCGATGCCCTCGAGCGCGGCGGCCTCGAAGCGGATCGGGCGCAGACACACCACCCGCTCCTGGGCAAAGCCGCTGCGCGCATCGTGCAGCGCGTCGGCGTAGGGGACATAGGGCTTGATGTCGAGCACCGGGGTGCCGTCGAGCAGATCGATCCCGCGCAGCCTCAGCGCCAGCCCGTTGCCGTCGCGCTCCAACCCCTCGTGCGCCACCGCCGAGATCCCGATCGGGTTGGGCCGATAGGGCGCGCGGCTGGCGAACACCCCCACCGTCGAGCGCCCGCCGAGCCGGGGCGGGCGCACCGTCGGGCGCCATCCGGCATCGAGACAGTCGTCGTGGAAGACGAACACCACCCAGACGTGGGAGAAGCCCTCCAGGGCCTTGAACGCCTCCTCGCGGGCGTACTCGGGGCAGAGTTCGAGCCGGGCGTGGGCGGCCTCGACCAGCCGCGGCTGACGGGGGATGCCGAACTTGTCGGTATAGGGCGAGCGGATGAAACCGATGGGGTCGAAACTGAAGGACATCGAGACTCCGTGTGCGTGTGGACCCTTTTGCCGGACGCGGGGGCGCGGCAAAAGGGTCCAGCCTACCATCTCGGCGCCGTCTCAGAGCAGCAGCTTGAACGCGAGCAGCGCGCCGAGGGTCAGCGTCAGCACGCCCACCGCGCCCCGGATCAGCGCCTCGGGCAGGCGACGCACCGTGACCGTGGCCAGCGGCACCGAGAGCAGCGCGCCGGCGCTCAGCGGCAGCGCCAGCGACCAGTCGATAGCACCGCCGAGCAGCAGATAGGCGGTGAGCCCGATCAGGCAGGTGAGCGCCTCGGCCATCGAGGTGATCGCCACCGCCTGACGCGGCGCCACCCCCGAGACCACCTGGCCCGAGGTCACCAGCGGCCCGTAGCCGCCCCCGCTCAGCCCCTTGTTGAAGGCCGCGATCGAGCCGATGGCGAGGATCCCCGCCGGGCGATAGCGCAGTCGGCGGCGCGCGGTGATCAGGGTGACCAGCCCCATGCCGAGCACGATCACCGCGATCGCCACCGAAAACCACTGGGTCGAGAGCCGGACGGCCAACAGCACCGCGCTGATCGCCCCCACCGCGCTCAGCGTCGCCAGCAGCCAGAAGGTGCGCCGCGCCTGATGGTCGCGGCGCAGGTCGATGTTGCCGTCGCGGTGGTGCAGCAGCCCGGCGGCGAGCCCGGTGAACAGCTCCGAGAGCAGTACCGCGGGGACGATCTGCAAGGGCGCGAAGCCGGCGAGCAACAGCAGCGGGGTGAGGGTGGTGCCATAGCCCATGCCGAGACTGGAATCGAGATACTCGCAGAGCAGCGCGGCGGCGAACACCGCCAGCAGCGCCGCGCTGCCGAGGCTGATCCACTCGGGGTCGAACAGCCCCTGCTCGGCCAGCGGGTCGCGCGCCAGCAGCGCGAGTACCACGCTCGAGACCAGGACCGCCCACAGCAGCAGACGACGACGATGGGTGCGGTAGACCTCGGAGAGGGTCGCGACGGTGGCGACGGCGGCATTCATGGATCGGGACTCCTTGGGTTCGTTTGGTGGAAGACTGGCTCCCCCTAGAACAAGAACCGGGCCAGGATGTGCCGGGATCGCCCAAGTCATTGAACGGAAAACACTGTACGGAACACGGGAGAGATCCGGCTAAGGACAGACCGCTGTTCATGCCGTTTCATATCACGGATAATCCGTTTCATTGAACGGCTTAGCCATGAAATAAAACGGATATGGACGATCAGGACCCGATGTTGCTCGCCCTGTGGCGCGCGCTCTGTTGTCGCCCGGCGCTCTGCGAGGGCGCGCCCGCGCTCTCGGCGCTGCTCGCCGGGCACCTCGCCCACGATTGGCTGCTGCTGCTCGAACTCGACCCTGCGCAGGGGCGGTTGCAACCGCTGGGGTGGGGCGGCGCGCCGCCACCGGCGCTGACGCGCGCGCGCACGCCGAGCATCGATCAGCGCGCGCGGCTGCGGCGCTGGTGTCTGCGCGGCGAGGCACGGGTCGCGTCGCTCGCCGCGCTCGCCGACGACCTCCCCGGGCTGCTGCCGACGGGGCTGGCGGGGCGGGGCGGGGCGCTCGGGCTCGCGCTCGACGACGAGGCGCTGGGCGTGTTGCTGCTCGGTGGCGCGATCGACGCCGGGGCCGAGCGGCTGCTGCGCGCCATCGCCCACCCCTGCGCGGTGGCGTTGCGCAACGACCACCATCTGCGCGAGCTGGCGCGGCTGCGCGAGAGTGCCGAGGCCGATCGTCACTCGCTGCTCACCCGGCTCGGTCGACAGGGACTCGGCGACACCCTGATCGGCGCCGAGGGCGGACTGCGCGGGGTGATGCAGGGCGTCGAGCAGGTCGCCCCCACCGACACCCCGGTGCTGCTGCTCGGCGAGACCGGCTCGGGCAAGGAGGTGATCGCGCGCGCCATCCACGCCCGCTCGCGCCGCGCCGAGGCGCCCTTCGTGCGCGTCAACTGCGGCGCCATCCCGCCGGAGCTGGCCGACTCCGAGCTGTTCGGTCACGAGCGCGGCAGCTTCACCGGCGCCACCAGTCGGCGTCAGGGCTGGTTCGAGCGCGCCGACGGCGGCACCCTGCTGCTCGACGAGATCGGCGAGCTGCCGCTCGCCGTCCAGGTGCGGCTGCTGCGCATCCTCCAGGACGGCAGCTTCGAGCGCGTCGGCGGTCAGCAACCGCTGCGCGCCGACGTGCGGCTGATCGCCGCCACCCATCGCGATCTCCACGCGATGGTCGCCGACGGGCGCTTTCGCGAGGACCTGTGGTATCGCATCAACGTCTTCCCGCTACGCCTGCCGGCGCTGCGCGAGCGCCGCGACGACATCCCCGCGCTGGCCGCGCATCTTGCGCGCAAGTCGGCGCTGCGCCTCGGGCTGGCGCCGCAGCAGCCGAGCGCCGATGAGTTGGCGCTGCTGCTCGACTACCCCTGGCCGGGCAACGTGCGCGAACTCGGCGCGGTGATCGAGCGCGCCGCCATCTTGGGCGAAGGGCGCGGGCTGGCCATCGCCCAGGCGCTCGGTGCCGGTGGGCCGGGGGTGCCGCGCCCGCGCGTCGAGGTCGTGTCCACCGCCGAGGCGGATGCCATCGCGCCGCTCGATCAGGCGGTGCGCGCGCACATCGCCGCCGCGCTGCGCCACACCCGGGGCCGGATCGAGGGCCCGCACGGCGCCGCGCGCCTGCTCGCGCTCAACCCCAACACCCTGCGCTCGCGGATGCGTCGGCTGGGGCTGGCCGCGCGCGATTTCCGCGACTGAGCGGGCCGCGCGCCGATCGTGCTTGTGTGCGCTCGCCGAATCGGCGAGACTCGAGTCATGTCACAGGTCCTCGTCCTCGCTCATCGCCCCCGCTACGTCGCCCGCCTCATGCGCTGGCTGGCGCGTCGCCGCGTGCCCGGGTGAACCGAAGACGATCGTCCCTGCGTTCCTTCGATCCCTCATCCCAGGCCGCGGCACCCCCGCGGCCTTTTTCGTTCCCGTCTCCGTGCAATGGAGGTCTCAGGTGTCGGTTCCAGCGGCGTTTCTCGGTGTGGTCCTGATCTGGTCGACCACGCCACTGGCGATCAAGTGGAGCAGCGAGGCGGGCGCCCAGTTCGGCGTCACCGCGCGCATGGTCCTCGGTGTCTTCCTCTGTCTGGTGCTGGTGGCGGTGATGAGCCGACGCATGCGCTGGAATCGGGCGGCGCTGCTGACCTATGTCGCCGCCGGGCTCGGCATCTGGGGCTCGATGAGCTGTATCTACTGGGCGGCACAGTTCATCGCCTCGGGGCTGATCTCGGTGCTGTTCGGGCTGGCGCCGGCGATCACCGCGCTGATGGCCGCCGCCTGGCTCGGCGAGCGCGCGCTCACCCCGGCGCGTCTGCTCGGTATCACGGTCGGCATCGGCGGGCTGTGGCTGATCTTCGCCCAGGGGCTGGCGCTCGGCGGTCAGGCCTTGGTGGGGATAGGCGGTGTGCTGGTGGCGGTGATGATCCACTCGGCCAGCGCGGTCTGGATCAAGCGTATCGGCACGCGCCTGCACCCGGTCGAGACCACCACCGGCGCGCTGCTGATCGCGGTGCCGCTGTTCCTGCTGAGCTGGGGGCTGACCGAGGGCTTCGCGCCGCCGGCGACGCTACCGCCGCGTGCGCTCTGGTCGATCCTCTACCTGGCGGTGTTCGGCTCGACCCTGGGCTTCATCCTCTACTACTTCGTGCTGCACCACATGCAGGCGAGCCGGGTAGCGCTGATCCCGCTCATCACCCCGGTGCTCGCCCTGCTCCTCGGCCACCTCGTCAACGACGAGCTGCTGACCCCGAGGATCTGGCTCGGCAGCCTCACCATCCTCGCCGGCCTCGCCCTGTTCGAGTGGGGCGACCGGTGGTGGCGGCGCTGGCGGGTGGTGCGGTGATGTGGTGAGCTGGGTCAAGTAGGGGAGGATGTTCGGTTCATTCCCGCATGCGCGGGGAACACTTCGTCGACGTCACCGGCCGCATCACCGCCATCGGTTCATCCCCGCATGCGCGGGGAACACTTGGCCGCGATCACGGTTGCGGTGTGTTTATTCGGTTCATCCCCGCATGCGCGGGGAACACAGCGGATTAAGTGCGTGACCGTAGACATCGCACGGTTCATCCCCGCATGCGCGGGGAACACTCGAGATCCAGGGACGGAATAGCGTGTCGTTACGGTTCATCCCCGCATGCGCGGGGAACACTGCGTCGAAGTGCGCTCGAAGCCATGCCAGGGCGGTTCATCCCCGCATGCGCGGGGAACACGACACGTATTCGTCGCCCTGGTAGCTGTCGATCGGTTCATCCCCGCATGCGCGGGGAACACGCAAGTCTTCCTGGCGAATGGAAATCGACGCCCGGTTCATCCCCGCATGCGCGGGGAACACGGTGGTCTCCCTCGGTTGCGCATTAGTTGCGGCGGTTCATCCCCGCATGCGCGGGGAACACCCAGGTCGTTTTCATGTAGGGAAGCCTAACACCGGTTCATCCCCGCATGCGCGGGGAACACTGAGGGCAAGGGCGGCCAGAGCGCCGCTTGACCGGTTCATCCCCGCATGCGCGGGGAACACCTGTGCGGCCCTCTATAGAGTGCGTCGGCGAACGGTTCATCCCCGCATGCGCGGGGAACACCCGGCGAGGACGACGACATCCCGCCCGGCCTGCGGTTCATCCCCGCATGCGCGGGGAACACTGAAATCCTAGGTATGGATAGCCGTTATACGCCGGTTCATCCCCGCATGCGCGGGGAACACGACGACGACATCCCGCCCGGCTTGTTGAATGCCGGTTCATCCCCGCATGCGCGGGGAACACGTCTCGAGCCGATCGGCCTCGATAACCTCGAGCGGTTCATCCCCGCATGCGCGGGGAACACGGGGTGCGGGGTGCACCCCTGGTGGTTTATGGCGGTTCATCCCCGCATGCGCGGGGAACACATGAGTCGCAAACGCCTGTGCAACAAAGCATCGCGGTTCATCCCCGCATGCGCGGGGAACACTGTGTGTCTCTCGCTCCAGGTCTGCCAGCCTGCGGTTCATCCCCGCATGCGCGGGGAACACATCGTCAATGACGGTAGTCTGAAAGCCCATTACGGTTCATCCCCGCATGCGCGGGGAACACCTTGTGGGTTGTGCCTCGCCGGGTCAGCGAGGCGGTTCATCCCCGCATGCGCGGGGAACACCGGTGCTCGGCTATCAGCAGATCAGCCGCAATCGGTTCATCCCCGCATGCGCGGGGAACACACCGGCACACGCAACACCCCGACCGCACCGAACGGTTCATCCCCGCATGCGCGGGGAACACACGAGGCCAAGACGCGCCGCCGCCTGGCCGAGCGGTTCATCCCCGCATGCGCGGGGAACACCACACGACCGGGCCACGCCTCAGCCATTTTTTCGGTTCATCCCCGCATGCGCGGGGAACACCGGTGCTCGGCTATCAGCAGATCAGCCGCAATCGGTTCATCCCCGCATGCGCGGGGAACACACCGGCACACGCAACACCCCGACCGCACCGAACGGTTCATCCCCGCATGCGCGGGGAACACAGCCTGCGCGAGATTGCAGGGCGGCACGGCATCGGTTCATCCCCGCATGCGCGGGGAACACGCGTGCGCGAGCGGCGCGTGTGCGTGTGCGCGCGGTTCATCCCCGCATGCGCGGGGAACACGGCTGATCGAGAAGATCCCGGCTGATCGACAACGGTTCATCCCCGCATGCGCGGGGAACACTCGGAATGTGGTGTTGGTCATTGGTGGTGCTCCGGTTCATCCCCGCATGCGCGGGGAACACCACGCGGAAACAGGCCGCATGCTCGGGCGAGACGGTTCATCCCCGCATGCGCGGGGAACACAGCCTTCATGCTGAAATCGGGCCAAAGGATGTCGGTTCATCCCCGCATGCGCGGGGAACACTCATCGTAGTTCGCCAAGAATCGCTTGTACGACGGTTCATCCCCGCATGCGCGGGGAACACCTATGTCTACCCTATTCGATCGCCTTTCGCTGCGGTTCATCCCCGCATGCGCGGGGAACACCTGCCGACGCGAAGCCCGGTGAAGCGCTCGACCGGTTCATCCCCGCATGCGCGGGGAACACGCCGTCGTCGAGATTGTCCGATCCGTCCGCGCCGGTTCATCCCCGCATGCGCGGGGAACACCTCTCGCAGCCGCGCCACGTCCGCGTCCCGGCCGGTTCATCCCCGCATGCGCGGGGAACACCTGATCTGCTCTTCGCGCTCTGCGGCCCAGGCCGGTTCATCCCCGCATGCGCGGGGAACACCGCGAAGGCGAAGGCGCGGCGCGGAGAACTGCCGGTTCATCCCCGCATGCGCGGGGAACACGACGTCGACACCCCCCTCGAGTTCGACATGGCCGGTTCATCCCCGCATGCGCGGGGAACACCGCGCGTATCCCAAAGCAGTTCGCGAGCGCGCCGGTTCATCCCCGCATGCGCGGGGAACACGATATGCGTGGCTATGGACACGCGCCCGCGAGCGGTTCATCCCCGCATGCGCGGGGAACACCATCGCATTACATTCGCATCACTTCCGTATTACGGTTCATCCCCGCATGCGCGGGGAACACGCACGCAAGCTCTACACCAAGCCGCGCAAAGCCGGTTCATCCCCGCATGCGCGGGGAACACTCTTCGACCAGCGCAAGGCCAATCCGAAAAGTCCGGTTCATCCCCGCATGCGCGGGGAACACCGTAGACGCATCTGGAAACCGGAGCCAACGGACGGTTCATCCCCGCATGCGCGGGGAACACTGCGTTTTAAGCGTTACACCACCAGATAGCGCCGGTTCATCCCCGCATGCGCGGGGAACACCAACCGCGCCAGGCGCTCGGCAACCTTTTCGACGGTTCATCCCCGCATGCGCGGGGAACACCAGACATGGACGTTGACGCCGCTCAAGCACTGCGGTTCATCCCCGCATGCGCGGGGAACACCCGGCGCTTGGTCGACCGTTGGCGACGGCCTGCGGTTCATCCCCGCATGCGCGGGGAACACGACGATCAGGCAGACCAGACCGCCAGGACGCACGGTTCATCCCCGCATGCGCGGGGAACACGACTACGCGCCAGAGCAGAAGCGATGGATTACCGGTTCATCCCCGCATGCGCGGGGAACACCCACGCTCGAGCAGGAGTGCGCCGAACAAGGCCGGTTCATCCCCGCATGCGCGGGGAACACTCTACCAGATCACCAAGGATGAATGCCTCGACCGGTTCATCCCCGCATGCGCGGGGAACACCTCACGCGGACCAGCACGGGCGCGCGCATAGCCGGTTCATCCCCGCATGCGCGGGGAACACGACCGTGCGCGCGTATGGGCCAGGCACACAAACGGTTCATCCCCGCATGCGCGGGGAACACGCTTCGTGCATCTGTGTGGCCGGCGTCATGATCGGTTCATCCCCGCATGCGCGGGGAACACCCTGTTTCAGTGGTGCGTGATCGAGCCGGAGACGGTTCATCCCCGCATGCGCGGGGAACACGGGCAGTGCAGACTTGACGAAGCACAGTTGGCCGGTTCATCCCCGCATGCGCGGGGAACACAACCCGGGGCGCCCCAACACCGCGTTCGACGGCGGTTCATCCCCGCATGCGCGGGGAACACGGCGCGGCGCCATCGACGATGACCCGCCGGGACGGTTCATCCCCGCATGCGCGGGGAACACCGCGTCTCAAGCGATGCCTTGCTGCACAGACGCGGTTCATCCCCGCATGCGCGGGGAACACGCGCCGCTGATGGTGTCGCCGTCGGGCAGGCGCGGTTCATCCCCGCATGCGCGGGGAACACACCACGGTGACCTGGCAGGGGCCGGCGAAGGGCGGTTCATCCCCGCATGCGCGGGGAACACTGACGCGACCCCTGGCCCTCTTCGCCGACCGTGCGGTTCATCCCCGCATGCGCGGGGAACACCTGGGACCAGCAACGCGGCACGACGCTGCTGCTGGTTCATCCCCGCATGCGCGGGGAACACCCGATCTTGTCGACGAGCTGAAGCCCTAAAGACGGTTCATCCCCGCATGCGCGGGGAACACCTTGTATTCCTGGCCGGCGATGAACATAGTGGCGGTTCATCCCCGCATGCGCGGGGAACACTCTTCGCGTATTTGCATGATTCAGCGAAGAAAAATACGCGCCTCTAAATCTACCAGATTTTCGGGGTCTATCGAAGGGGTTGGTTTTTCGATCATCGTGAAGGGTCCGATGGGGGTGGGGGGAGGAAGCTGACGAGTCTGAGTCCGTCGAAATCGACGGGGATGCGCCGGTTCTCGCCGATGGTGCGGAAGTCGTAGCCGGACTCGGTGTTGGTGCTCCAGGCCATGACCGCGTTGCCGTCTTCGACGCCGGCGAGGAGCTGCTCCCAGATGAACTCGCGCAGTCGCTTGGAGGGGGTGCCGATATAGACGCCGGCGCGGATCTCCAGTAGCCACACCGCCAGCCGTCCGCGCAGCCGGGGTGGGATGTTCTCAGTGACGATGACCAGCATCACCGAGTCCTTCCGGGGTGGGGATGGCTGGAGGGATGTTTTCCGGCGCCGGTGGTGGTGGCGCGAGTTCGCCGGCGGCCAGGACGTCCTCGATCATCGGGATCAGCTTGCCGAGTAGCTTGGTCTGGCGGAAGACGTCGCGGCAGGCCAGCCTGACCTCGCGCTCGGGGTTTTGCGGGGCCTTGGCGGCGATCCGGAACGCGACCGGCACGACGGTCTCGAACTTGACGATGTCGGCGATATCGTAGACGAACGACAGCGGTTTGCCGGTATGGATGAAGCCGACCGCCGGGGCATAGCCGGCGGCCAGCACCGCGGCCTCGGTGATGCCGTAGAGACAGGCGGTGGCCGAGGAGAGACAGGTGTTGGGTAGGTCGCTGGTGTCCCAGTCCTTGGGGTCGTAGCGGCGCCCCTTCCAGCGCACGCCGTAACTCTTGGCCTGCTCGGCATAGATCTTCTTGACCCGGATACCCTCGATCCCGCGCAACTGGTCGACGCTGCGCCGCTGCGGCGGTTCCTCACCGAAGCGCAGCGCATACATGCGTCGCACGACGCGCAATCGCGCCTGGTCATCGAGCGCGAGCCGGGCCTGGTGGAGCAGGCGATCGGCGCGGGCGCCGCCCGGCTGGCCGGAGGCGTAGAGTCGGACCCCGGCCTCGCCGACCCATACCAGCAGTGTCCCGACCCGGGCGGCGAGCGCCGCTGCCCGGTGCGAGACGCGGGTGCCGGGTTCGAGCATGATGCAGGCGATGCTGCCGACCGGGATGTGGGTCCGCACGCCCTTGGTGTCGATGACGACGAAGGCGCCGTCGAGCACGTCGATCTCGCCGTATTCGATGAAGATCAGCGAGATGCGCTCTTTCATCGGGATGGGTTCGAGTGGTGGCAGCATGTGGTGCTCCGTGCGCGTGTTGGCCTGTTCCCTGGGTCTGCCGGTGCGCTCAGTCGATGCCGCTGGGCGCGCGCCGGACCAGCAGCAGTCCGCAGCCGAGCCCCTTGGCCGGGCCGACGCCGTTCTCCAGCAGTCCGACCAGCGCCGCCGGATCGGTCACCCTGAGAATGCCTTCGTAGCCGACGGTGGCGATCTTGCCGCCGCGCTGCTTGCGTCTGAAATGGCTCGGCGGGTGTGGTTGGACGACGGCGTGCTCGATCTCGGCGGCACCGGCGAGCTTGCGGATCAGCCACTGTTGCTGGTCGGTCTCGCGGGTGAGCGGGACGCGGCAGGTGTCGCGCCGCTTGCCCGGTTTGTCGGCATGGTGGGCATCGCGGATGGTCTTGACCGGGTTGGCGGTGAGCACGAAGGCGAGTCGCTGGCCGACGCTCGGTCGGGGGTCGAACGCGCGACTGGCGATCAGACGCAGATCCGCGTGGGGCTGGGGTGGTTGGCGCGACTGCACCAGCACCCGGGTCGGCTGCCCCGGCTGTTGCTGCTCGATCCGGAACAGAAAGCCCTGCCGGGGTTGCTCGGGGTCGCTCCGGGGTTCGTGCGGTTGCTCGGGGAAGAGCCGCCACAGTGCGCGGTGGATGGCGTAGCGATCGGGGGCCGCGCGCGGCGGGATCTCGGCTCGACTGAGGATCATGCCTCTCCCTCCTGTCGGTGCAGATAGACCACCCGATTGGCGAACTGACGCCGGCGCGGATCGTGAGGGACGTCGCGTATCGGGATGGTGCGCCCGTGCGCCAGCGGCTGCTCGGTGTAGACCGGGCCACCCGTGGGTGGAGATCCCTCGAGCGCGGCGAGCGCGTCCTCGGCCTCGATCACACCGTCGGTAACGAGCGGGTGGGCGAGCGGGCAAGAACGTCTGCCGAGCACCGGGGTGAACAGCGGTCGGCGCAGCGCGGCGGCGATGCGATCGAGGTCGAACGCGGCATCGGGTCGAGCGCCGATGGCGACGGTGAAGCTGGCGTCGAACAGGTACTCGCGGTGCGACTGGATGGGATGGCGGTTGGTCGAGCCGTCGACCTTCCGGGCATCGAGCACGGTGTGGTAGTCGCGCTCGCGGATTGCCGACTTGGGGCTCGACTCGCTCTCCTCGGGGCGTTGGGCCTTGCGGTCGGCGCGCACGCTGATCTCGATGCTCGCCGCGAGCGCGCTGATGCGCTCGGCGTCACCACGCGCGATCCCGAGACAGGCGCCGAGCAGCCCGACCAGGGCGCTGCGGGTGGGGAAGGCGTTGCTCGGGCGGTAGTCCTCGAAGGTGTGGGTGCCCCAGGACTGCATCGGGCCGTCGAGACGCAGGATGAGATATCTGGCCATCTGCGGTGTCCTCAGCTGTGGCCGTCCTCGCGCAGCCAGGTCTGGAGCGCGGGCAGGGTGTCGAGGTGCGGCGGGGTCTCGCCGGTGGCGGCGTCGAGGCTGAAGACGCGCGCCGTCTCATTGAGTCCATAGGCGCGGTTGAGTCGCCGCCAGTAGTCGAGCATGGTCTCTATCGACGGGCGCAGATAGCCGCCCTCGCGATCCTTGGCGACGGGGGTCTCGAAGGCGTTGGCCAGCGAGATCGGTTGGTCGGCGAGGCTGACCAGGGCGCAGTCGGCGATGTTGTGGGCGGCGAAGGACTGCTGCTTGGCCTCCGGCACCACGGTGGTCATCAGTTGCAGCACATGGGCGGCGATGGCGAGCGCGCGGGCGCGGCCCGCGGCGGTCTCGGGGGCGTCGATGGTGTCGAGCAGGCCGAGGTTGTACTGCAGTTGGCGCAGGTTGAGGCTGGCGTAGCGGTAGAAGACGCCCGCCGAGAACTGTTGCACGTTGAGGTGCCCGGCGCCGCTCTCGCCGGCGTCCTGGGTGAGGTCGTCGACGGCGGTGAACCAGTCGATGTCCTGCGGCTCGACGGTGTGGGTGGTGAGGGCGTGGGCGACGGCCAGGGCGCCGTCGACACCGTGGATCAGCTCGGAGTTGGCCATCCGCCCGGAGAGTGCGACATCGAGGTCGAGCTGGTGGCGCAGGCGCTGCTCGAGCTCCTTGACCGCCTGCTTGAGATGGGTGATGCGTGCCTTCTCCGTCGCCAGCGCGGCGGCCTCGCGCAGCAGGCCGCCGATGGCCTCGATCTCGTGGCTGGAGAAGGGGATGATCTGGGTCTCGATGTGACCGCTCTTGGCGCGCGCGTACCTCTGGATCTCGGCCTCCTTGGTCTTGCCCTCGAAGATCGCGGCGACATAGAGGGCGCACTGCTCGAAGGCCGCGGCGTCGATGCCAGAATCCGGGTCGAGGTCGGCGACCAACTGGTCGAGCAGACGGCGGGTGCGGGTCGAGCGGCTGAACGCCTGGCGGTAGGTGTCGCTGAAGCGGAAGGCGCGCTTGAGCGACTGGCTGGAGATGCGCACCCGGGTCTTGCCGCCGAAGATGGCCGTCTTCTGCTGCCCCATGTCGTCGCGGTTGAGACACGATGGGCTGTGCGAGATGAGGACGTGGAGGTTGACGAAGTTCGGGCGGCTCATGCGGCATCTCCTTGATCGAGCGAATAGAGGTTGAGATAGAAGTCTTCGACGAAGCGGCGCTTACACCGGTCGCCCCAGAACTGGGCGAGTCTGGCGACCTCCAGCCAGCCGACCGGAGCGTGACTGTGCAGGTGGATCAGCAGCCGGCGGAAGGCGATCAGGTCCTGTGGCGCGGTGTCGCGGGCCATCTGGATGATGCGCCGCTCGTGGATGTGCTCGGCGCAGCGTCGGGCGAGTGGTTGCTCGCTCTCGACCTCCCTGCACCAGGGCAGCAGGAAGGCCTGTCGCAGTTGTTGAGCCGTGGGCCGCGCGCCCGGGAACAGCCGGTAGAGCCCGGCGCAGTCACGCAGGGTGTCGGGGTGATCGACCCGGCGCAGTTCGGCCTGCAGTCCGTTGGGCAGGGCGGCGTGGCGCGCGTGGAGGTCGCGGAAGTCCTGCATTTGGTCGTCGTCTTGCGATTGGGTGTCCTTGGCCATCATTCCTCCCGAAGGTGCTTGAGGTCGCGTTCGAGGATGCGTCTGGACCAGGCGATGATCGGGATCAGCGCCGGGTTGTGGGCATAGGGATCGGTGAGTTGCGCGAACAGGGGGCGGCAGTCCCGCGCCAGCCGATCGATGTAGCGCAGCCGGGCGTTGCGCCAGTCGGTGAAGGTGGTCGGGTCGGCGAGGGTGTCGAGGATCATTGGCTCGGTGCGGCTGTAGAAGCGCTGCTCGGCGATCGAGGGCAGGGCGGGGTTGCCGAGTCCGGGCAGCTCCTTGTGGTGGCTGCCCTTCTTCTGCTTGCCCTGCGCGGCGAAGCGGAGCGCGTTCTGTAGTGCGCCCTTCGCCCGCAGCCCGAGCTCGACCAACTGGTGCAGCCGGGTGTCGACCGCGTTCCATCCGACGCCCAGGGTGATGAGCTCGTGTCGCCGCTCCAGCACCGACGCCTGCTTGTTGCGATAGCCGCCGACGAGCAGACGCAAGGGTGCCTCCTCCTCCAGCGCGCCGAACTGGGTGACGGTGAGCGGCGGGCGCGCGCCCTCGCCCTTGGCCGATTGCCGCGCGATCGCCAGCTCGCCCAGTCGGGTCCAGGCCGGCGCGGTGGTGGTGAAGGAGGTGAACCGCTGCTCCAGCTTGCCCGCCTTCGCGCGGGTCTCGACGGCGCCGTGCGGGTGCGGCCACAGCCCGTCGACGGTGAACTTGAACTTCTCCTTGCGGAAGCCGAGATAACGCGGCCCGGCGTCGATGCCGAGCAGGTCGCAGGGACCGGGTTCGGTCGCGACCAGCTCAACGTGCGCCGGTTGCCAGAGCAGCCCGCGCACCACCCCGATCAGGTTCCACTGGATGGTCGACTGCGCGGCAATCGGCTCGACCCAGGTCGGGCGATCGCGGGCGTGGTCCGGTTGCCAGCTGGGCAGCAGCCGCTGCAGCCGCGGCCGGGTGAGCACGTTGGACCAGACCTGGAGACGCAGATCGGCGGCATCGACCAGCACGGTGATCGGCGCCCCGCCGCGCAGGCTGCCCTGGAAGCCACCGCCGAAGCTGGGACAGTTGGAGGCCTGGTGGAACAGGGCGATGGCCGCGATCGGTGCGCTGAGCGCCCGAACCTCGCCGGGGGCGTTGAAGAAGGCGTGGTTGTTGCCCTCGGGCAGCCCGATCAACAGCTTCTGGATCGGCGTGACCTCCTTGGCGCTGACCCCACGGGTCTGCATGAAGGGCTGGGTCGGGTGGTCGAGCTGAAACCAGTCGAGGACCTCGGCAATGGCGTGCTCGAATGCGGCGGGGTCGAGCGGTTGGTCGAGCAGGTCGAACAGGGCCTCGTCGTCCTCGGGCGTGAACAGTGCCTGGGTCAGGCACACCAGCAGTTGCAGCGCGGCCAGCTCCAGGTCGTCGCGCGGCAGGCTCAGCCGCCACGCGCCCGGCTCGCAGAGGAGTTCGCGGTAGGTGAGGAGACGGAAGTCACCGGTGCCGTGGTGGTCGCGTACCGGGATCCAGGGGGATTGGAGCAGGTCCATGCGTCAACTCTCCGTGACAGTGTCCGGGGCGATCGCGGACGCTGGGTGTCGACGCCGCCATCTCCTGGCGCGCTCGGGCCATCGTCCTTGATCTCGCTTCTGACGCGACGGTAATCCCCCCGTGCTAAAAGGTCAACGAAGCGTTTAACTGTTTTATACAGGCTCAAGACGGAGACTTTGGGATCTGTCTCGCTCGCTGCGTTTGTCGTGTCGTCGACGAAGCGTTTATGGTGGGCCGGTTCCCTCGTCTGTGAGGGATGATCCGCGTTTCACTGTGTGAGCCGCGAAGTGCGCGGATGGGTTCCCCGCATCAGCGGGGATGGCGGGGTAACGGGCGCTCCCCGCGCCCGTTCTTCGCGTTGGGCTTCAGTCCAGGGGCTGGCGCGAGAGCCCGAGCCGGGTGTCGTAGATCAGCCCGCTCCGTGGGCAGCGCCAGCGGCCAGGGCCGATCGTCTCCATGTGGAGCGGGACCAGGCCGTGCTCGTCGCACGGGCAGTCGGCCAGCGTCGTTTTCTTCCAACTGCTCGGCGCCGGGCAGGTGTTCAGCAGTCGCGCTTCCTCCCACGCCGGATCGGTGGCGGCGGGCAGGGACTCGCCTTCGAGCGTGTGTCCGGCGCCATCGAGCAACAGCACGTCGACACCCAGTTCGCCGTCGCGGGTGAGGGCGCGGGCCGGCTCGTCGTTGTCGCGGAATTGGGTCTGGTTGAGCCGTGTCAGCTGGATCGCCTTGTCGTTCGCGGCACGCTGCGCGTCGCGCCAGCCACAGTGGCAGGCATAGATGGCGTCCGGTTCGTCGTCCTGGGGGCGGTCGTCATAGACCGTCTCGATCCAGTCGCGATAGGCCGCGGGAAAGCGTGCCTCGTGCTGTTCGCGGATCAGTCGCTCGGTGCGCCACAGCAGCCGGGCATCGCCGTAGATCAGTTGATGCAGCCCATAGTCTTCGGTGCCCTCGGGTGGCGCGAGCACGCTGCATCGAGGGGTCTCGAAACCTGTCGGTCTGGCGCGCTGGTGTCGATGCAGGCGACCGATGCGCTGGAACAGCAGGTCGACCGGGCAGAGTTGGGTGATCAGCCAATCGAGGTCGAGGTCGAGGCTCTGCTCGATCACCTGGGTGGCGACGAGGATGCGCCCGCCGTCCTCGGCGGCGTCGCGACCATAGCGCTCGAGCACCCGCTGCTCGATGTCCTGGCGATCGCGCCGACGCAACCGGGCGTGGAACAGATCGACCGGCACCGCGTCCCGATCGCGCAGTTGCTGCGCGAGCCACTGGGCATCGTCGACCAGATTCATCACCACCCCGACCCGAGCGCCCCGGCGCGCGGCCTCGATCAGCGCCTCGATCCCCGTCGCGTCGGGGCGCAGCCCGGGGTCGCGCCAGAGTTCGAGGGCGACGGTGCGGACAGGGGGCTGCTCGGTCGTCGGCAGGCTCTGCGGGGTCGTTCGGTCGTCGCGCCACAGCGCGGGATAGACGGCGGGCGTCGTCGTGGCCGTCGCGGGCGTGTCGCGCCAGGTGTCGAGCAGGCGCTCGCGGATTCGGCTCGGCAGTGTTGCCGAGAGCAGGATGGCGCTGCCGCCGGTGGCGCGCTGGCGGCGCAGCACCTCGTCGAGCAGCCCCTGCATGTAGGCGTCGTAGGCGTGGATCTCGTCGACGATCAGCACCGCGCGGTGCAGACCGAAGGCGCGGATGAAGTTGTGCCGCACCGGTAGCACAGAGAGTAGCACCTGGTCGATGGTGCAGACCCCGAGCTGACCGAGGAAGACCCGCTTGCGGCTGCTGGCGAGCCAGTGTGCGCACTGTACGCTGGCCGGAGGCTGGGTGTCGGCGGCGCTGTGCGTGCCGCGCTCGACGAGTGCGCGGAACCGGGCGTTGAGGTCTCTGTGGCCATGGGCGAGCACCAGGTTGGCGTCATCGAAGGCGTGACGGGCGAAGTCCACGCAGCGCCCGAGCATGGCGTTGGCGGTGGCCTGGGTGGGCAGGGCGAAGACGATGGTCTCGGCCTCGCCCGCGGCAAGGAGCTGCCAGGCTAGCGCCAGGGCCGCCTCGGTCTTGCCGCTGCCGGTCGGGGCTTCGATCAGCGTCAGGCCGGGGCGCGACGCGTGTGATGCGTCGATCAGGGTCTGTACGCCGCGCGGGCGCTCGCCGTCGCGCAGCAGGGCGGCGAGCCCCGGATAGGGCTGCGACTCGCCGAGCAGGCCGAGCCGGTGCAGGAGTCCGGTGTCGCGGATGTACTGGCGGCGGCATTGCCAATAGTCCGCGGCGGGCTCGCTCGGTGCGCGATAGGGGAAGTGGGCGCTGTCCGAGCCGATCCAGTCGCACAGGCTGCAGAAGCCGGCGAGCAGGGCGCGGGCGCTGTCATCACAGGGCGGCGGCGAGTCGTCCGCGGCGATGCCCTGTGGTTCGAGAAAGAGGCTGGCCGCTTGTGCCAGCCAGTCACGGCGGGCCGCGTGATCCTGGGCCTCGATGTCGGGGTCGGCGTAGCCGGCGAGGAGGGTCTTGGTGTCGTTGAGTCTGGGGTGTTCGTCGTAGAAGACCTCGCCGTGATGGCCGGTGACGGCGCCGAACCAGCCGCACCAGTGAGGGCAGCCACGGGGGCGGCGGCCCGGTACGGTCGGGGCGAGTTTGCGCCCGAGCGCATAGCCGACGAGTCCGTGGTCGAACCTGCCGCAGCCGCTGGCCGGGCGCGCGGTGAGCGTCGGCCAGCTCAGGGGGAGGACGTCGGGGGCCTTGCACTGGAAGCAGGCGTGGAGCTTGCCGAGATCGTGCAGGGCGATGAAGTAGAGCACCCAGGCGCGGCGGCGCGCCGGGTCGGGCTCTGCGGGGAAGATTGTGGCGAAGGCGGCCCGGGTGCGGGGTGAGGCCGCCCACAGCTCGGCGGCGACCGCACAGACGTCGAGCGCGTGATGGGCGAAGGGGTGCCAGGGCGGGTCGTGCTCGGCGGTGGTGTCGGCCTTGGCCCAGTAGTGGTCGAGTGTCGTCGTCTCCATGATGCTGCCTCCTCGCGTGGCCATGTGGGCGTGGCGTCGTTGCCGGTGCGTGCGATCATGGCGCAGGCGCGCGGCGCGGGCCAGGTGGGGTGTCGAGAGGCGGTGGAGGCGGAGGGCGAGATGGAGTGGCTGTCGATCCTGGTGCTGGTGAGCTGGGCCAATGGCGCGCCGGTGATGGCGCGGTTGGTGTTCGGGCGGCGGGGTTGTCGGGCGCTCGATGGCGGCGCGCGCTGGCGCGACGGGCGGGCGCTGCTCGGGCCGTCGAAGACCTGGCGCGGGGTGGGGACGGCGCTGGCGAGCACGCCCGTGGTGGCCTGGACGCTGGGGGTCTCGCCCCTGCTCGGGCTGGGGGTGGCCGCGGCGGCGATGACCGGGGATCTGGCGACGAGCTTTCTCAAGCGTCGGCTGGGGGACCGGTCGAGCGCGGCGCGACCGGGGCTCGATCAGTTCGCCGAGGCGCTGTTGCCGGCGCTGCTCGCGGTGGCGGTGCTCGGCGGTGGCTGGACGACGGTGGCGGCGGTGGTCGCGGGGTTCACCCTGATCGATCTGGCGCTGACCCCGCTGATCGCCCGGTTGTGGCGGCGCTGGCGACGCTGAACCGGGGGCTCAGTCGGGCTGGAGGACGTGGATGGTGATCTCGGGCGGGCAGTTGAGCCGGGCGTTGACCACCGAGGTGCCGGCACCGACCGAGGTGTAGCCGACGAGGGTGCCGTGGCGCCAGGGCCCGGCGGCGAGCCGGCGCGGGCAGCGGGCGTCCCAGATCAGCGGGATGCCGCCGGGCAGACAGATCTGGCCGCCGTGGGTGTGACCGCTGAGCATCGCGGCGAAGCCGGCGTGGGCGGCCTGGCGATAGATCTCGGGGGTGTGGGAGAGGAGGATCGCGGTCTCGTCCTCGGGGATCGCACCGGCGACCTTGTCGAGGTTGTGGAGCTGGTAGTAGTGGGCGTCGTCGACCCCGGCGAGGTGCAGTCGCGCGCCGTCGCGCTCGAGGGTGACGGTCTCGTTGAGCAGGAAGCGGATGCCCAGGCACTCGAGTTCGGGCACCAGACGCAGGCTGTCGTGGTTGCCGAGCACGGCGTAGACCGGGCCGCTGAGCGCCTCGCGGACCTCGCGCATGCCGTCGACCGTCGCGGTGATCGGGCCGAAGGTGCGGGCGCGGTAGTCGCCGGTGAGCACGCAGAGGTCGTAGTCGAGTCGGCGCACGGCGGCGGCGATGGCGTGGGTGTTCGCCGCGGCCATGTCGACGTGCAGATCGCTGAGCTGGAGGATGCGCAGCCCGGCGAAGGCCGGCGGCAGCCCGCGCAGCGCCAGCGGGTGCTCGACGATGCGGTGACGGCGGGCGTTGCGCCGGGCGCGGCCGTGGAGCCCGCTGAGGCGCAGACAGTGACGGATGACGCCGTGCACCGAGTACCAGTTCTCGGGATAGAAGAAGTGGGCGCCGGGGCGATTGAGCACGAACACCTCATGATCGCGCTCGAGCCCCAGGCGCTGGCGCAGATGGGTGCGCCCGAGCCGCGCGCGCAGCCCGTCGAGCGGCGTCCCGGCGGTGCTCGCCGGGGGTGGCTGGACGGTGCGGGGGGCGGTGCTTGGCATCGCGATCTCAGAAGGGGTTGAGATGGGCCTTGCGGGTGAAGTCCATGTAGCCGGCGCTCACCCCCTGGCGCCAGCCGGCGCCGAAGCGGATCGGCGCGAGCACGGTATCGCCCGATTGCAGATAGTTCACCCCGACCCCGCCGACGAAGTAGAGGCTGCCCTCGGCGCCGGGGTAGCGCTGGAACAGCGCGTCGGGGTTCGGCAGCCGATAGATCAGCACGAACACCTTGGCGGCGTTGGCGCCGACGTCGAGACCGATCGAGGGTCCCTGCCAGTAGACCGGGCGGGTGTAGCCGTCTTTCATGTACAGCCGTCCCTTGCCGTAGCGCACGCCGATGCCGAGCGCGGCGCCGACCTCCTCGCCGGTGATGTAGCCGTTGGGCTCGCCCTGTTCGCGAAAGACCTTGCGCACCACGGTGCCGAGGTTCTCGGCGCCGTCGCCGAAGAAGGTCTCGATGCTGTCGAGGATCTCCTGCTGGCGGTAGGTCTGCTCGGTGGCGGAGGCGAGCGCCGGGGCGAGGACGAGGAGCAGGCAGAGGACGAGTCGAAGGGGCAGGGCGGGCATGATGATCAACGGGCTCCCGTGGTGATGGTGTGGTCGATGCCCCTCCATTCTGGGTCAAGTCGCGCCGGATTGGTATGGCGCACGACGAACCCGCGGAATGAATCGGGTTTTGCTTGCCTTTTCTGGAAGTGCACTAATACTTGAGTGCGAAGGTAGGAAATTAGCCGTATCGTCCCGGCACGGAGGCCGACGGCTTGTGCCTGACCATCCTGTTTCTTTCAGTCATGCCCAGAGGATTCGCGCCATGAGCAACGACAATGTGACCTCCATCAGCCCGCTGACCGCCATCCTGGTGCTCGCCGCCGCGGTGGGCCCACTGGCGGCGCTGTCGATCGGCAGCAAGGTCGCCGACGAGGAGACCCTGGAGCGTGCCCGCGCCGGCCTGGAGAACGCCACCCCGACCGATCGTTTCGCCCATTACGACAGTCTGCGCAGCCCGTCCTATGCCTCGAACAAGTCGATCACCGACATCACCGAGGGCTCCGGGGTGTTCACCAAGCTGCAGGCGGCGATCGAGGCCGCCGGCGCCGAGGCGATGTTCTCCGAGGGTGGTCCCTACACGGTGTTCGCGCCGAGCAACGAGGCCTTCTCGCGCATCCCGCCCGATCAGCTCGAGGCGCTGCTCTCGGACAAGGAGCGGCTCAATCAGGTGATCGCCGCGCACGTGGTGCCGGGGCGGCTGAGTCCGACCGAGCTGATGCAACTCGAGAGCGCGCCGACGCTCTCGGGCGAGCGCGTCGCGATCAGCGTGCCGGGGATGATCAAGGTCGGCGAGGCCACCGTCTCGCAGTCGATCGCCGCGCGTAACGGCGTGGTGCACGTGATCGACCGCGTGCTGCTCTGACCCGTCCCGTCGCCGCCCGCCGCGTGGGCGGCGCTTCTCCCGAACCCGATGACGAGGCCGTGGCCATCTGGTCGCGGCCTCGTCGTTGCTGGTTCAGTCCTCGAGCCCCGCTTGCGTCGGCAGGGCGATACGACCGGCTTGCAACAGCGGCTCGATCTTCGCGCCCGGCAGGGGGCGGCTGTAGAGATAGCCCTGGGCGATGTGACAGCCGTGCTGGAGCAGGAAGTCGCGCTGCAGCCGGGTCTCCACGCCCTCGGCGATGCCCTCGAGACCGAGACTGTTGCCGAGCCCGATGATCGCCTTGACGATGGCGGCGGCCTGATCGTGACGGGCGCTCTCGGCGCCGATGTCGGCGAGGAAGGAGCGGTCGATCTTCAACGCGTTGACCGGCAGGCGGTTGAGATAGTTGAGCGAGGCGTAGCCGGTGCCGAAGTCGTCGATCGCAATCGAGAAACCACGCTCGCGCAACCCGGCGAGGATGTCGACGGCGCGGTCGATCGAACGCATGGTGGCGCTCTCGGTGATCTCGAACTCGAGCAGCTCGGGCGGGATGGCGAACGCGTCGACGATGCCGTCGATGGACTCGATGAGCGCCTCCTGGTAGAGCTCGTTGGCCGAGAGGTTGACCGCCATCGGCACCGGCGCGATCCCCGCCTCGCGCCAGCGTGCGAGCTGGCCGCAGGCCTGGCGCAGCACCAGCGGACCGATCTGCAGGATCAGTCCGGTCGCCTCGGCCACCGGGATGAAGCGTCCCGGCGGGATCCAGCCGTGGTGCGGATGGTTCCAGCGCACCAGCGCCTCGAGACTGAGGATGCGCCCGGTGCGCATGTCGACCCTGGGCTGGAAGTGCAGCGAGAGCTGCTCGCGCTCGAGCCCGTGACGCAGATCCTGTTCGAGCTGGAACTGCTGGTGCATCTGCTCGTTGAGCGCCGGGGTGAAGAAGCGGTAGGCGCCGCGTCCCTCGGCCTTGGCGGTGTGCAGTGCGGCGTCGGCGTGGCTGATCAGCGCATCGGTGCTGCGCGCGTCATCGGGGTGCAGGGCGATGCCGATCGAGGCGCTGATCAGCAGCGAGTGCCCGTCGATGACGAAGGGCATGGTCAGTGCCTGCTGGATGCGCTCGGCAAGCTCTCCCGAGGCCTGCACCGAGCGATTGCGGGTGGCCAGCCAGATGAAGTTGTCGCCGCCGAAGCGCGCGAGGGTGTCGTCGCTGCCGAGCACCCCGAGCAACCGCTGGGCGACCTCGCGCAGCACCTGATCGCCGAGGCGGTGGCCGAGCGAGTCGTTGACCTGCTTGAGGTTGTCGAGATCGAGCGAGAGCAGCGCGACCCCCAGCCGTCGTTTGGTGGCGATCTGCAGCGCCTGCTCGATGCGCTGGCGCATCAGTGCGCGGTTGGGCAGGCCGGTGAGCGGGTCGTAGTGCGAGACGAAGGCCAGCTGCTTCTCGTCGCTGATGTTGATCAGTCCGCCGTAGTGACGGCGCGCGCCGGGTTGTGCCGGATCGGCGCAGCACTCGGTGGTGGCGCGCACCCAGCGCAGCGTACCGTCGCGATGGCGCAGCCGCAGCTCGCAGGTGGAGCTGGCGCCGATGGGCAGCTCGAGGATGCGCGAGACGAACAGCTCCTGGTCGTCCTCGATCACCAGGAAGCGCCAGGTGCCGTGGGCGCGGACCTCCTCGACGCTGTAGCCGCTGAGCGTGGTGATCGACTCGGTGATCCACTCGAGCGAGGGGGTGTCGTCCGCCGCGCGCAGCACCGAGTAGGCGACGTCCGTCACCACCGAGGTGACCTGACGATAACGGGTCTCGCTGGCGCACAGCTCGCGCTGGGCGTGCTGGCGCACGCGCAGGTTGGAGAGGGTCTCGGCGACGAGCTGGAGCGTCTGCGCCTCGTCGTTGGTCCAGACCCGGTGCGCGAGACACTCGAGTTCGAGCAACGCCGGGCGCTGGTCGGTGTCGAGCAGCGGCGCGACGAGCAGCGCGCGGATGCCGCGGTGCTCGAGCAGCTGGCGCTCGAATTCGACCCCGAGCGCCTGGTGTTCGCGCGCGGGCAGGCTGACCGGGCGCCGTGCCTGGTGTTCGGGAACGAAGCCGGCGGGCAGTGGCGTGGGATGGTACTGCGCTGCGGCGGCGATGCCGGAGCTGCGCCACTGCTGGAGGCAGCGTGCGCGGGTGCCGCCCTCGGGGGCGTCCTCGAGGTGCGAGAGCAGACAGCGGTCGACCTCGAAGAAATGTCCGACACGATCGAGCGCCTGGGCGAGCGTGCAGGCGTCGGGCTGGTCGTGGCGGGATTCGGTGAACAGCGTCGAGAGTTCGGTGAGCAGTCCCTGGAGACGGAGCTGGCGGCGTAGCGCGCGCTGGGTCTGCTCGCGTTCGGTGACGTCGGTCACCAGGCCTTGGAAGTAGAGCACCTGCCCATCGGCGCCGCGCGCCACGCTGGTGTCCTCCTCGACCCAGTGCACCGAGCCGTCGGCCCAGATCACCCGATAGATCAGGTTGAAGGCCGCCTCGGTGGCGCTGAGATAGTCGCTGAAGCCCTGATCGACCCGGGCGCGGTCCTCGGGGTGGACCAGTTCGATGAACTGCAGCTCGCCGCTCTGCATGCGTTCGAGCGGATAGCCCCAGCGGCACACGTTGTGCGAGGCATAACTGATCGGCCAGCCGGGTTCGGGGCGCCAGCGAAAGGCTACCGTGGTGCTGGCGTCGACGACCTCGGCGGCGACCGCCAGCCGGGTGTTGGCGCTGATCAGCGCATCGCGCTGGGCGATCCGTTCGGTCTGGTCGATGATGCAGCAGACGCACTCGAAACGGTCGCTCTCGGGGATCGGCAGCCGGATCAGCACCAGGTCGGCGAGCAACGGGCAGGTCTCGCGGCCGCGCAGCGCGATCTCGCTGCAGCTGGCCTTGCCCTCGCGCAGCGCCCGCTGCAGCGCGCTCTGCAGGAAGGGCTGGTGTCTGGAGTGGGCGAGCAGCGTGAACAGCCGACGATCGAGCTTGAGCAGGTGCGAGGCCGCGCCGTTGTGATCGCCGATGCGCCCGTCCTCGGAGACCTGCAGCACCGGGATGGGCAGCTCGTAGTAAAAGCGCATGAAGCGGGTGCGCGCGATCTCGTTGAGGTGCTGGCTCTCGTGCAGTGCCTGCTGCTGGAGTTCGAGTTCGGCATGATAGATATGCAGCTCCTCGAGGAGCTGCTCGAGCCCGAGTCCGCCCTGATCGAGTTCGATCAACGCCGGGGTGAGGCGGCCATCGCGCAGGATCTGGCGGGCGCGCTCGCGCAACTGGCCGTGACTGGTGGTGGCGTCCTTGGGCGTCATCCGGGTCTCCGCGCGGTTGGGGCCTGGCGCGTGCGGGCACGGCGGCAGCGCCACCCTCTCCGTGAGGCCTCGTGGTGCCTGGGTTCGCGTGTTTCGACGGCCTCGGGGCGGCTTCGCCCCAGGAGCAGTAGCGCCATCTCTGTTGCTTCCTCCGCTGCCCGCTCGGGCGTGGCGACGATGGTGTCGCGGTCCTTCCCTGTTACCGGCCGTCTCGGCCCCAATGATCCGTCCAGCCGGCGTCGTGCCAGGGGTCGAGCACCATCACCGGTGTGTTCTTCCAGGCCAGCGCCCGCAGCCACGGCAATCGGCTGCGGGCCGCCAGCAGCGGCGGCAGCGGATGCAGGTCGCCGGCCTGTACTCGGTCGAGCGATATCGGTTCGTCGACGCGGACCCGGAGCGCTCCCGCGGGGTGGGCGAGGAGCAGCTGGCGCTGGTGTTGCGCGGGGCGCTCGTCCGTCGTCGAGGACAGTCGCAGCAGCTCGGCGATATGGGGCGCGCGGGTGCTGTCGGCCGGCTCCAGGGCGATCACCCGACGGCGCTCCAGGGCAAAGCCCAGCCGATTGGCATGAAACGATAACAGATCGATCCCCAGGGGCGTAGTCGTGCTCTGCGTTTTTTGGTTTTCCATGCGCTTAGGCCGACTCCTTCATGAAGTCGATGAACAAGCGCTCGAGATCGAGCACCGCCACCGTCCGTCCCTTGGCGGTGAACACCCCAGTGGTCACCCGAGCGAGCATCGAGGGCAGTGTCGGCGGTGGTTCGAGGATGTCGTGCCCGGCGATGTCGACGACATCGACCACGCGCTCGACCCGCAGTCCGCTGGTGATCTCACGTGCGCCGGCGAGCAGGATCGCCCCGCGCGTGGCCGGTGCCGGGGTGGGACGCCCGAGCAGGGTGGCGAGACAGAGCACCGAGGTGATCTCGCCGCGCACCGAGATCACCCCCTCGAGCGCCGGCGGGCAGCCGGGCACCGGGTGGATCGGCACCAACGGCAGGATCTCGGCGATGCGTGCGCCGGGCAGGGCGAAGCGCTGCTCGCCGAGCGCGAACACCACCAGCTTGACCAGGTCCTGCGACTCGCTCTCCGGCGCCGGGTCGTCCTCCCCGGGGCGGGCGGCGAGCAGCACGCCGAGCGGATCGTCGTCCTGGGTCACGGTCGCGGCTCCGTGGCGACGGTGGCGCACTCGATGCGATTGCGCCCGTGCCGCTTGGCCTGGTAGAGGGCGCGGTCGGCGGCCTCCTGCAGGGTGGTGGGGTCGGTGAAGTCGGGGAAGGCGGCGAGCCCGGCGCTGAAGGTGCTGTGGAACTGCTGGCCGCCCTCGCCGGCGAAGGTCACCGCAGCGAAGCTCTGGCGCAGCGCGTCGAGCACCTGCATCGCGCGCTCGGCGCTGGCGCCGATCATCACCACGGCGAACTCCTCGCCGCCATAGCGTCCGACCACGTCGGAGTCGCGCATGCGCAGGCGCAGGGTGCGCCCGAGGGCCATCAGTACCTGATCGCCGACGTTGTGGCCGTGGCTGTCGTTGACCTGCTTGAAGTGGTCGATATCGATCATCGCAAAGCTCAACGGGGTGTTGCCGCGCAGCGCCGCGGCCACCGCGATCTCGAGGAGCTGGAGGATGGTGTTGTGGTTGAACAGCCCGGTGAGGCTGTCGCGCACCATCAGCGAGCGCAGGGTGCGCATGCGCTCGGCACGCAGCCGGATCTCGGCGACCAGCCGCTTGGGCGCGATCGGCTTGGTGAGGAAGCCGTCGGCGCCGGCGGCGAGCGCGCGGAACTGGCGCTCGGCGTCGGTCTCGGAGGAGATGTAGATGATCGGCAGGCCGACGTGCGCCGGCACCTGGCGCAGCACCTGGGCAAGCTCGGGTCCCGAGCACAGCGGCATGTAGAGATCGACCAGCATCAGGTCGGCCTGGAAGGTCTCGAGCTGCTGGAGCACCAGCGCCGGATTGTTGAGCACCCGGGTGACCATGCCCGCGGCCTCGAGGATCAGCGCATGGTACTGCGCCAGGTCGGGGTCGTCGTCGACGATGAGGATATGGAAGGGTTCGACCGGGGTGGTGTCGGTGATCAGATCGAGGATCTCGACCATCTCCACCGTCTTCACCGGCTTGGTGCAGTAGGCGCTGCCGCCGGCCTGCACGGCGTGCAGCCGGGCGCCGAAGTCCTCGCGGTTGGAGATGAAGATGGTCGGCACCGGCTGACCGGTGAGCCGATTGATCTCGGCGAGCGCCTCGGGTCCGGCGTTGATCCCCTCGGGGAAGACCACGTCGAGGATCACCGCCGCCGGCGGCGTCTCGGCGACCGCCCGGTGGAGCCTGGCCAGCGAGGTGAAGGCGGTCACCCGGTAGCCGAAGCAGCCGAGCTGCATCGCCAGCTCGGCGACCACCTCGGGGTCGTCGTCGCAGACATAGATGGAGTGCTCGCCGCGACTGGTGGTGATGTCGCGACCGCTGCGTCGCGCCGGCAGCGCGACCTGGGCCGGCGGCTCCTGGGGCAGGCAGGGGCCGCGATCGATCTCGAGGTGTTCGAGCGCGTCGAGCTGGTGGGAGAGGGTGTCGAGCAGCTCCTCGCCGAGCGCCTCGTAGCCGTCGAGCACCTGGCTGAGGTGCTGCTCGGCGTCGCGCGCGGCGGCCATCACCTCGGGGAAGCCGAAGGTCGCCCCCGAGCCCTTGAGGGTGTGAAAGAGTCGGTGGATCTCCTGCAGGTTGAGCCGGTCCGGGGGCTGTGCGGGATCGAGCCGCGAGACGCGCTCGCGCAGCTCGCCGAGCCGCTTCGGCAGCTGGGTGATGAAGGAGGCACGCAGTCGCGCCTTGCGCGTCTGGAGGTCTGCTGATTGCTGCTGCGTCATGCGCGTGGTCGCGGGCTGCTGCGTTGCGGCGGCGGTAATCACAGCCGGGCGACTGCCTGCAGCAGGGCCTCTTCCAGGGTCTCGTCCTTGCAGAGGTGGGCGCTGATGCCGGGGCGTTGATCCGAGGTCGCGCGCAGGTCGTCGCCGCTGAGCAGGATGAAGGGGATCGATACGCCTAATTTACGGATCTCGCCCTCGAGTTCCAAGCCATCGAGCAGCGGCATGTGCAGATCCGAGATCACGCAGTCGAAGGGGCTGGTGGCGGCCGCGATGCGCTCGAGCGCGGCGAGCCCGTGCGCGACGATCTCGCAGCGGTGTCCGGCCTGCTCGAGGATGGCGGCGGTGAGTTCGCCGGTGAGGGTGTCGTCGTCGACGATCAGGATGTGCATGCGGTGGCGTCCTCGATGGTTCTTATGGTGGATGGCGCGCGAGGCTCATCCGATCAATCCTCGCAGGGTGTCGACCAGGCTCGACTGGGCGAAGTCGCCCTTGACGATATAGGCGTTGGCGCCGACCTCGATGCCGCGGCGTCGGTCGGCCTCGTCGGCGCGCGAGGTGACGATGACGATCGGGGTGGTGCGATAGTCGCTATTCTCGCGCAGCCGGGCGGTCAGGGAAAAGCCGTCGAGTCCCGGCATCTCGACATCGCTGACGACCGCGTCGAAGCGCTGTCGCTGCGCCTTGTCGAGCGCCTCGAGCCCGTCCTCGGCGAGGGTGACGCGATAGCCGCTGGACTCGAGCAGGTCGCGCTCGATCTCGCGGGTGTTGAGCGAGTCGTCGACCACCAGTACGTGGTGTGCCGAGGCCGGCGCGGTGGTCGCGTCGCGCGCCGGTGCGTCGGCCTCGAGCCGCGCGGCGGCGAGCAGCGCCGGGGCCTGGAGCACGCTCACCAGGGTCTCGTCGCCGGTGGTGACGAAACCGCCGACCAGCTCGCCGACCGGGGCGAGCGCGCGCATGTGCGCCGGCAGCGGCTTGATCACCATGTCGCGCTCGTCGACCAGACGATCGACGATCAGCCCGAGCTTGGCGCGCGCGGTGCCGATGACGATGATCAGCGGCGCCGGCGGTGAGGGCGCGCCGGTCTCGCGCTCGAGCCCCAGCAGCGCGCTCAGGGTGATGAGCGGCAGACAGGTGCCGTCGAGCGTCAGCGTCGGCTGTCCGGCGACCTGCAGGGTGGTGTCGAGCGCGACCCGGATCAGCCGCTCGACGTGCTGCGCGGTGAGCGCGAAGACGCGACCGCCGGCCTCGAACAGCAGCACCCGCATCAGCGCCAGCGACAGCGGCACCTTGAGCGTCAGCCGGGTGCCCTGGCCGGGCGTGTCGGTGACGGCGATGGTGCCGTGCAGCTCCTCGACCACGGTGCGCCTGACCACGTCCATGCCCACCCCGCGCCCCGAGACCTCGGTGACCAGCTCGCTGGTGCTGAAGCCGGGGCGGAAGATCAGCTCGGCGACCTGCGTCGGCTCCAGGGCGGCGGCCTGCTCCGGCTCGACCAGCCCCTGGCGCACCGCGCGCTCGAGGATGCGCGCGCGATCGAGTCCGCGCCCGTCGTCGCGGATGCCGATGGCCACCCCGGCGCCGTCCTTGCGCGCGCTGATCTCGATGCGTCCGAGCGCGGGCTTGCCGGCGCCACGGCGCGCCTCGGGCGACTCGATACCGTGATCGACGGCGTTGCTGAGCAGGTGCACCAGGGCATCGCCGAGACGCTCGACGATATGACGGTCGAGCTCGATCTCGCCGCCGCTGGCGTGACAGTCGACCTGCTTGCCGAGCGCCCGGCCCTGCTCGCGGGCGATCCGCGTGATCGGCTCGAACAGGGTTGCCAGCGGCAGCATGCGCAGCCCCAGGGCGCAATCGCCGAGCTCGCTGGTGAGCCGCTCCTGCTCCTGCACCAGATCGCGCAGCGCGCGGGTGAAGCGCTGTCGGCCGGCGACGTGCTCGGCCAGTGCCGGGTGGTCCTCGAGCAATCGTGCAAGCTCGACGTCGAGCGCGCGGGCCTCGAGCAGGCGCTGGCGATAGCGCCCCTGGGTGGCGATCAGCTCGCCCATCAAGCGGATCAGCCCATCGAGCTTGTCGAGTCCGACGCGCACCGTCTCGGTCGGGCGCAGGTCGAGTCGCGGCGGCGTGCGCGCATCGCCGGGTGGTGGCGCCGCGGCGGGCGTCGGCTCGGGGGCGGGTGCGGCATGCGTCTGCGCCGCCGCGGCGGTGGGCGCGGCGTGCTCGAGCAGCCGCGCGAGCAGCGCCGGGTCGGGGTGCGCGGGCAGCCGCTCGGGGGTGGTGGCGGCGGCCACCAGGTCGCCGATGGCGTCGTGGCATTCGAGCAGGGTCGCGGCCAGCTCCGGCGAGGGCGCCAGGCGCGCCTCGCGCAGCGCCCCGAGCACGTCCTCGAGGGCGTGTGCGATCTCGGCGATCACCCCCAGCTTGAGCATCCGCGCCGAGCCCTTGATGGTGTGGGCGGCGCGGAAGGCGGCGTCGAGGTCGTCGCGTCCGAGCGGCTCGTCGCGCGCCATCGCCGAGAGCTGGGCCTCGAGCTCGCCGAGATGGCCGTGCGACTCGGTGACGAAGCGTTGCAGGAAGCGTTGCAGGTCGATGGCCATGCCCGTGGCGTCCGTCTCAGTCCGTGCCCTGGGCGGCGAGCCGCGCCAGGTGGCGCTCGCAGATCAACCGCAGGTCGCGCCGCGACAGCGCGCTCGGCAGCAGTGGGCGCGGCGCGCCGGGCGGCGGCTCGGCGGTGAGCAGGTTGCGGGCGATGCGGTACTCGCGCGCGGCGGGCGCGGCGGCGCCCTCGTCGCGATGCAGCTCGGCGAGCTGATAGTGCGCCCGCCAGCACTCGGGCTGGACATAGATGACGCGGGCCAGTTGCGTGCTCGCCGCCTGCGTGCGGCCCTGGCGCCGGGCGCAGCGCGCGCTGACGAGCAGCGCCTCGAGCGACCAGGGATCGCTGGCCAGGGCCTGTTCGCAGCTCGCCTGCGCCGCGGCGATCGCCCCGGTCTCGAACTCGAGCAGCGCGCGCAGCTCCAGTGCCGCCACCGAGCGGCGTTCGAGCGGGATCATGGCCAACCGGGTCAGCGCCTCGGTGTAGCGCTCGGCGCGCGCCAGCGCCAGCGCCTCGGTATAGCAGCGCGCCGGGTCGAGCGGTGGCGGCGGGCGGCGCACCGGGCGGGACGGGGCGAGGGCGCGCGCGGGCGGCGCGAGCGGGTCGTTGCTGAAATAGAAGATGCCGCGATGGACGTGCTGGCGCAGCAGTCCGATGTCGTTGGCGAGGGTCTCGGCGACGCCGACGATGAGGAAGCCGCCGGGGTTGAGCAGCCGCGCCAGCTGCGCGAGCACCTGGGCGCGGGTCGGCGGATCGAAATAGATCGAGACGTTGCGGTAGAAGATCACGTCCTGTCCCTGCAGCCCCGGCGGGTAGTCGCGGGCGAGCAGGTTGAGCGCGAGGAAGTCGACGCGCGCGCGGATGGCGGCGGCGAGCTGGTGCTGGCCGTTGTCGAGCCGGGTGAAGTGGCGCGCGCGCAGTGCCGGGTCGAGGGCGCGGAAGGTGAAGGCGCCGTAGCGCCCGGCGCGGGCGCGCTCGAGCACCTCGGGGTCGAGGTCGCCGGCGCTGATGCGCACCGCGGCGGCGGCCTCGGCGCCGAGACGCTGCTCGAGGGCGATGGCGATCGAGTAGGGCTCCTCGCCGCTCGAACAGCCGGCCGAGAGGATGCGGATCGGCGTCTCCGGGGGCGCGCGGTCGCGCGCGCGCAGCGTCGGGATGAGGTGATCGGTGAGCAGCTCGAGGTGCTGCGCCTCGCGATAGAAGTAGGTCTCGTTGATCGTCAGCAGGCTGCCGAGCGCCATGAGTTCGGTCTCGTCGGCGCGCAGCCGGGCCAGATAGGCCGCGGGGCCGTCGCTCGCGGTGTGGGCGATGCGACGCGCCAGCGCCTCGCGCAGCGTCGTCTCGGAGGCGGCGTCGAAGTGCAGCCCGATCCGCTCCTTGATGAGCGTGCGCAGCGGGGAGAGATCGTTCACGACGGGGCGGGCGCGACGGCGCCGGTCAGGGCGCACAGGCGCGGCGGGATCTCGGCCAGGGTGAGGACCTCGGCGGCGGCGCCGGCGACGATCGCCTCGCGGTTCATGCCGAAGATCACCGAGCTGGCCTCGTCCTGGGCGATGGTCGGGGCCCCGGCGCGGCGCATCGCCAGCAGCCCGCGTGCGCCGTCGCGCCCCATCCCGGTGAGGATCACGCCGACGGCGCGCGCGCCGTAGTGCGCCGCCACCGACTCGAGCAGATGATCGCAGCTCGGGCGATAGATGTCGCCGGCGGCGCGCGGCGAGAGCTGGATGCGCTGCTCGTGGTCGACGCCGAGGTGCTGGCCGGGGTCGGCGATGTGGACCCGGCCCGGGCGCAGCGCCTCGCCGGGCTCGGCGACGGCCACCGGCAGCGGACAGAGCCCGTCGAGCCAGGCGGCCATCGCCTGGGCGAAGCCGTCGGCGATGTGCTGGGCGATGAGCAGCGGCGCGGGGAAGTCGGGCGGCAGCGCGGCGAGGATCTGGGCGAGCGCGTGGGGACCGCCGGTCGAGGCGGCGATGGCCACCACCCGGGCGCGGTGACGGTGCGGCTCGGGGGCCGTCGGGGCGAGGGCGGCGGGGGCCTGGGGGCGACGGATGTGGCGGATCACCGGTACCCCGGCGAGGGTGCGCAGCCGCTGCGCCAGGCGCGACGCGTCGCCGAGCGCCTCCTTGGGGAGGGCATCGAGCGCGCCGTAGGCCACCGCCGCCATGGCGTTGTCCGCGTCGGCCAGGTCCGAGACCACCAGGATCGGGGTGGCGCGCGTCGACATGATCTCGGCGATGGTCTCGAGCCCGCCCATCCCCGGCATCTGCAGGTCCATGGTGATGATGTCGGGCGCGAGCTCCTGGGTCAGACGCAGCGCCTCGCGGCCATTGCCGGTCTCGGCGCAGACCTCGAGACCGGCGGCGGCCTCGATCTGGGTGCGGATCAGCGCGCGCGCCAGCGGGCTGTCGTCGACCACCAGCACGCGGATCGGACGGGACGCGCTCATGCCGGATCCCGGGTGTCGGCGGCGGGGGCGGCGCCGAGCTCGAAGCGGTCGACGCGTTGGCCGAGATTGGTCGAGAGCTGGGTCATCTGCTGGGCGACCTGGGCGATGCGCTGCACCGACTGGGCGGTGTCGGCGCTGGCGGTGACGATCTCGCGCAGCGCCACCACCACCTGGTTGCTGGCGGTCTTCTGCTGCTGGGTCGAGAGGCTGATCTGTTGCGCCGAGCTGGTGGTCTCGCCGGCGGCCTCGACCAGCGAGCGGAGGATCTCGGAGCTGCGCGAGGAGGCTTCGAGACCCTCGGCGATGCCCTGGGAGCCTTTCTCGGAGTTGATCACCAGACGGTTGATGGCGTCCTGGATCTCGATGACCTTGTTGCTGATCTCGCTGGTCGAGTCGGTGACCGAGTCGGCCAGGCGGCGGATCTCGGCGGCGACCACGCCGAAGCGCTTGCCCGCCTCGCCCGCCGAGGAGGCCTCGAGCGCGGCGTTGAAGGCGATCAGCTTGGTCTGATCGGCGACGGTGTCGATGATCTCCATGACCTTGGAGATCTCCTTGGACTTGTGCCCGAGGGCGACGATCTCGGCGAGCGCGTGCTGGTTGTCGCGACGGATCTCCTCCATCTGCGCGGCCAGCTGCTGCATCGACTCGGCCCCCTGCAGGCTGTCGTCGTAGGTGCGCTTGGCGATCTCGGCCACCGAGCCGGAGTACTCGGCGATCTGGGTCGAGGAGGCCGACAGCTCCTCCATGGTCGAGGTGATCTCGGCGATCGAGGCCGACATCTCGCTGGAGGTCGCCGCCTGGCCCTCGACGGCGCCGGCGATCTCGCGCGCGGCCTCGTCGACGGCGCGCGCATCCTGCTCGACCTCGCCGACGAGACCGTGGAGATGACGGCGCATGCGCTCGCCGTCGTGACCGAGCGCGGCGAGCTCGTCGCGCCCGTCGATGGCGATCTCGTGGCTGAGGTCGCCGGCGGCGATCTGCTTGATGCCGCCGGCGAGCCGGCGGATGCGCCGCTCGAGTGCGCGCGCCGTGAGCAGCGTCAGCACCAGACTGAGGCCGGCGACCAGGGCCGCGACCAGCCAGGCCTCGCGGGTGCTGGCAGCGATCGCGGCGAGCGCCGCGCTGCGGTCGCGCACCAGCTCGATGACCCCGATCGGGGTGCCGGAGTAGTCGGTCACGGCGCTGGCGTAGACCGCCACCGGGGTGGTGCCGAGCCGGGCGTGGACGAGCTGCGGGGTGCCGGCGAGCGCCGCGCGCAGCCGCGAGTCGTCGAGCAGCGGCTGGGCGCCGAAGGTGCCGGCGAAGGTGCGCAGACCGTCGGCACGGGCCAGGTGCAGCGCGGCGTCGACGCCGTGATGCTGCTTGAAGTTGGCGAAGAAGTCGGCGCCGAAGGCCATGCCGAACTCCACCGAGCCGACATGACGCCCCTGCCACGCCACCGGGACGATGCCGCGCGCGCCGAGGTTGGCCACCCCGACCTCGAGCCCGCGCTGGGGCTCGCGCTCGCGGTTGGTGTCGACCACCGAGTGACGGAAGCCGGAGAGGTCGTCGCCGTAGCGCTCGGGCATGTGCAGGCGCAGCATCGAGGTCGCCGGCGGGGTGTGGAACTGGAACTGCACCACGCCATAGTCGGCGTGGAGCTTGCGATAGGCCGGTTCGAGCGCCGCGCGCAGCCAGGCGCGGTCGCCCGCGGCGAAGTGCGACTGGATATCGGGGAGGTTCGCCACCAGGGTGCTCATCGCCGCGGCCAGCCGGGTCTCGGCGGCGATCTCGGCCTGCAGACTGTCGGCATAGAGTGCGAGCTGCTCGCGCTCGGCCTGGGCGGTGAGACGGTCGATGTCGTGGAGGTTGTTGTAGGTGAGCGCCGCCACGGCCAGGGCGATGGCCAGCCCCATGCCCAGCAGGATATTGGCCCACAGCGGGAGATACTTGAACATCGCAGGCTTCCGTGGTGATCCGCGGGGCCGGCTGCCTCTCTGGGGCCGGCGTGATGGCGCCGCCACCGCGGGCGTGGGTCGACGCGTCAGCTGCGGATGCTAGCGCAGCCGCGCCCGGGGCGCGACCGCGCGGCGCGCTCAGGCGCTCAGTTGCAATGCCGGGGCGTCGAGCGCCTCGACCAGATGGGGGATCTGCGAGAGGGCGGGGGCGCCGTCCATCAGCAGCGCGATCGGCATCACCTCGAAGATCTCCTCGGGCGGCGTGCCGAACTCCAGCGCCGAGCGCGCGTGCAGACGGATGTGGTCGCGGCGCTGCTCGACCAGGGCGATGCCGAGCGCGATCAGCTCGCGCACATGGTGCTCGATCGGGCCGCGCCCGAGCACGTACTCGCGCCAGGAGTCCTCCCAGGACTCCCACATCTCGCCGCCGCCGCTGGGGCTGGCCTTGAGAAACAGCGCGATCTTGCGCACCTGGCTGAGTTCGCCGTCGCCGGCGCCGAGGCGTCTGGCCTCGCTGCCGTGGATGTCGATACAGCGCCGGCATTGCTTGGCCAGGGCGATGCCGAGGGTGATCAGCTCCTTGCTGGCGCGGTCGATGCGGCCCTTCTTGGTGCTCTCCTGGGAGAGCTCGCCGATGATCTCGAGGAACTCCTCGAGCCCGTACTCGCGGGCGCGACTGAGTGAGTGCTTGAAGGTATCGGGACTGCTCATGATCGATGGGTTCCTACTGCTGTCGGGGCCGGGTTGGAGAGGTCCGTCCGGCGTCGGACACCCGGTGCGGGCGAATGAGATGAAGCCAAGCGTGTGTGCCGAAACCGTGCGCCCGGTCACGATTGCGGACGCCGGCTCGCCGCTGGCGCGTCGACGTTGCGTCGTCGTCGCGCGAGCCTCCCCACGCTAGCCCAAGGCGCGGTCGCGGATCAATCGTCGCGCGCTCGAGCGTTGCGACGCCCTCGTACTTTCAATGGTTTGTGCGCGCCCCCATGATTCGGGGTCGGGTGTGTCGCAGAGCGCCTCGGCCGCCCCCGCCGGGTGCGCCCGGCGCGCCCGAAGAGATGTAAACGTGTCCGTCCATGCGGATCGTGGTCGCTGTCGTGGGGCGATCGGCGTTAGGATGCGACCAGCGGACAGCTGCCGACCGGGAGGCCCCTCCATGCACCGCACCAGCGGTATCCTGCTCCATCCGACCTCGTTGCCCAGTCCCTTCGGGATCGGCGACCTGGGGCCGGGTGCCTACCGATTCGTCGACTTTCTCGCCGCCGCCGGGCAGGGGCTGTGGCAGATGCTGCCGCTCGGCCCCACCGGCTATCACGACTCGCCCTATCAGTGCACCTCGGCGTTCGCCGGCAACCCGCTGCTGATCAGCCCGCAACGGCTGCTCGAGGCCGGTTGGCTCGACCCCGAGGACCTCGAACCGGCGCCGAGCTTCTCCGCCGACCGGGTCGAGTACGAGGCCGTCGGCGCCTGGAAGCGCGCGCTGCTCGAGCGCGCCCGCCGCGGCTTCGAGGCGCGCGCCTCGGCGGCGCAGCGCGCCGCCTACGCCGCCTTCTGCGAGAACCACTGCGACTGGCTCGAGGACTTCGCCCTCTACAACGGCCTCAAGGCCTTCCACGAGCAGCGTCCCTGGACCCAATGGGCGCGTGACTACGCGCTGCGCGACCCCGGCGCGCTGGCGCGCTGGGCGGCCGCGCACGGCGAGGTGCTGGCGCTGCAGCGCTTCGTCCAATTCTGCTTCTTCGAGCAGTGGCAGGCGCTGCGCGACTATGCCCGCGCGCGCGGGGTACGGTTGGTCGGCGACATCCCGATCTTCGTCGCGCACGACTCGAGCGAGGTGTGGACCCATCCGCACTGGTTCGAGCTCGACGCCGAGGGCGAGCCGACGGTGATCGCCGGGGTGCCGCCGGACTATTTCAGCGCCACCGGCCAGCGCTGGGGCAACCCGCTGTATCGCTGGTCGGCGCTGGCCGCCGACGACTACGCCTTCTGGGTGGCGCGGCTGCGTCAGGTGCTCGAGCTGGTCGACCTGGTACGCATCGATCACTTCCGGGGCTTTGCCGGTTACTGGGAGATCCCCGCCGATGAGCCGACCGCGGTCAACGGGCGCTGGGTCGCCGGGCCGGGGATGAAGCTCTTCGGCGTGCTCCAGGAGGCGCTCGGCGACGACCCGCCGCTGATTGCCGAGGACCTCGGGGTGATCACCGAGGACGTCGAGGCGCTGCGCGACGGGCTGGAGCTGCCGGGGATGGCGATCCTCCAGTTCGGCTTCGAGGACATCCCCGAGGGCTTCGGGCGGTCCTACTTCCTGCCCCATCACCACCGCCGCCGTCAGGCCGTCTACACCGGCACCCACGACAACAACACCCTGCGCGGCTGGTGGGACAGCCGTGACGAATCGGTGCGCCGCCACGCCCGGGTCTATCTCAACACCGACGGTCACGAGATCCACTGGGACTTCATCCGTTGCGCCCTCGGCTCGGTGGCGGAGATGGCGCTCTTCCCCATGCAGGACGTGCTCGGGCTCGGCGCCGAGGCGTGCATGAACCGCCCCGGCACCGCCGAGGGCAACTGGGAGTGGCGCTTCCGCGAGGAGATGCTCGAGACCGGTAGCGCCGAGCGGCTGCGCGCGCTCAGTCGTCTGTTCGGACGGTTGCCGCACCCCGAGGACTGAGCGCGACGCGCTCAGCGCGCCGGCGTGGCGCCGAGATAGGCGATCCAGCCGGCGTCGGGCTCGCCGCGCTCGACCGCGACGAAGTCGCCGTCGGGCTCGCCCTCGGCGTCCCAGCCCTGCCAGTAGACGCCGACCTCGCCGAAGCCGGCCTCGGCGAGCAGCTCGCGCAACTCGGGCAGGGTCCACAGCCGCCACTGATAGCTGAAGGCGCGCTCGAGCCGCGAGCCGTCGTCGAAGGCGAAGTGGATGTGACACTCCAGATCGCTGCTGATCGGGTCGAAGCGCGCCTGCTCCCAGATGTAGTCGAAGTCGCCCTGCTCGGGGTCGGCGACGCGGCGCTCCTCGCGGATCACCCGCGGGGCGTCGTAGCCGCCGTAGACATCGAGCAGGAAGACCCCGTCGGGGGCGAGCGCGCGGTGCACCGCGCGGAAGTAGTCGCCGAGCGACTCGCGGCTGCGCAGCAGCCAGTAGCTGAAGTTCATCGCCACCACCAGGTCGACCGGCGCGGTGGCGGCCTCACGGACATCGGCTTGGCGCAGCGCCAGTCGCGCGCGCGCCTCGGGCGCGAGCCCGGCGAGGGTGTGGGTCCGTGCCCAGTCGAGCACCGCGGCGTCGAGATCGATGCCGAGGGCCTGATTGTCGGGGCGGCGACGCACCCAGGCCGCAGAGATCGCGGCGCTGCCGCAGAAGTCCTCGCGCAGCCGTCGCGCCGGGCGACCGCGCAGATCGGTGACGAGCTGATCGAGCAGGTCGATCTCGGCCTCCGGGGCCTGGACGGCGAGTTCGTAGAGACGGTGACGGTCGGCGGTGCTGGCGCGGGTGTTGGGCATGGGGCAGGGTGGCCTGAGGGAAACGGGTGCCCCGATGATGCCCGCTGTGCGTTCGAGAAGAAATGGGTTGAAAGCCGTCGGGGTTTCGGTTAAAGTTCACGGCTCAAACGCGCCGCGGGCCTTCCTGTCGCCGTGTTTTCCGGAGAGGTGTCCGAGTGGTTTAAGGAGCACGCCTGGAAAGTGTGTATAGGTTAATAGCCTATCGTGGGTTCGAATCCCACCCTCTCCGCCAAATTGTCGGTAAAAACGCGCCTTCAGGCGCGTTTTTTATGCCCACTAACTAACCTGCCAAAGCAAAAACGCTTGTGGTGCACCGCATCTTACCGCCTGAGGCGCCCACAGTCGCGGCCGACCCACCCCGCAGAGGCTCGTCGAGCCAGACAAGCAGCATCTGGCGGCGATCCGCGCGCCCTTGACTAGCTCGCAGTCGAACAGTAACTCGCAGCCAATCCAAACCAAGGTCGTTGACGCAGGCGCGCAACAGGGCTATTTTCTCACCCGGGTGCCCACCCTACTTGCACACGAGTAAAAATAGGCCGCTTCGCTATCTGTCATTGAACATCTCTCTTTGTGAGCGTTGCTCTCGGGGACTTAAACGTGTGCGCCTAACCCGAGATCGGCGTGGTCATGAGGTATAGAGATGACAATGACGGTCAAAGCGCTGGCATATGCTGCACAGCAGTACCTGCAATCCAGCACCAAAACGCCCTTCAAGCGCGCGCACATCTACGAGTTGCTGGCTGCACTCTACGGTTTTCGCTCCTACGCGGCACTAACCGCTTCGTCCGTGTTCACGTCTGGCAACGACGAGTTCGACCGTATCCCGATGGAGCCGGCAATACTTCGCCAGCGCTACAGCGATCTGGGGTACCCAACCGCAACGACCGATCATGTCGTGTCCGAGTTGGTCTCGTTCGCGACCCAGCATCGATTGGGAGTCGTTCGTCTAAATGACCTGGTCAGGGATCTCCGCGACGGTCTCTACGACGGTTACGATTTCGGCGAGACTGATTTGCCTGCGCTCCCGGTGGACTGCTTAGTACGATCCGCCAACAGCGGGAGTGCTATTGCCCACTATGCGCTAGCCCTGATCTATGACCCCGGTGATGACAATGACGAGCTATTGGGGGCATCCTATTGGTACACCCAAGAGCAGAACGGTCGCGAACTTGAGGGCATGCAAAAAGCCTGGGCAGATGCCTATGCAGGTCGCATTGCCCTCAAGGAGAAGCATGCCTTCCACCTCCGTCAAGCGGCCCAGCTGGGTAGCGCCGAAGCGCTCCTTGATCTCGCGGACAAGTTCGGTGACCTTTCTTTCTTCGAGGGCGACCACGACGACCTCGACGAGGACCCGATGCGGGTGGCCGAGATCGCCGAGCGTCACGGGCGCAGAGCAGAGACGCATCATTGGCTGACAATCGCCGCCGAAGAGGGCAATACCGAGGCAATGTTCGAGCTGATCGAGCGCTTCGATCACCAAGACCACGAGCGTTGCTGGACCTGGATCTACCTGGCACGTCGACTGGGAACCGATTTCACCCGAAGCGACTACCGGCTGATCAACGAGGACGGATCATCCTGGGACGACGATGTTGGTGGTTCCGCCTTTGTCATCGGACGGGATGCCTTGACTCTTCCACCGCTCGATGAGCGGCGAGACACGGCAGCCTACAACGCTGCCGAGGAGATGTTTGCTCGACTCGAGTCGACCTGATGCGCGCCTCATATTGAGGTTCCCCTGATTTTCGCCCCCCCCAAGGGTTTGGTCTCATGCGACCGTCTGGTCGCGGCTCTGTCTCGCCTGCCAATGTTGCATGATCCCGACGGGGGAGCGATAGCCAAGTGTCGAGTGCAACCGCTCTCGATTGGATAATGCACCATGGCGCCTGCCGAGGACGCTGCGATCCGCCGCGGCTCAGGCCGCGCGTGCCTCGCGCGTCATCTCCGCCGGGCTCTGCCCGAAGTAGCGCTTGAACTCGCGGCTGAACTGCGAGGGGCTCTCGTAGCCGACCCTGTCGGCGGCCATGTAGGCCTTGATGCGCTCGTGCAGCATCAGTTCGCGCGCCTTGGTCAGGCGCACCTTCTTCAGGTACTGGATGGGGGTGTCGGAGGTGATCTCCTTGAACGCCCGGTGGAAGGCCGATGGACTCATGTGCACGCGCTCGGCGAGCTGTTCGACGTCGAGCTTATCGGCGTAGTGGCTCTGCATGATCCGCAGCACCTGGGCGACCTTGGAGAAGGTGCCGCTGTACATCGCCAGGGCGTGGAGCACCGGCGCCTGGGTGCCGCCGAGGGCGCGGAACAGCACCTCGCGCACCAGCCCCGGGCCGAGCAGCCGGGCCTCGGTCTCCGAGCCCAGCGCCTTGATCAGACGGGCGATGGCGTCGGCCATCTCGGCGTCCAGCGCGGCCGGCCCGATCCCCCGCGGCAGGCCGCGCTCGGCGGCCTTGCCGATCTCAGCCTGCAGGCCCATGCCGCTGATCAGCGCGTTCAACTGGCCGAGGTCGATATCGATGTAGAGCCCGAGCAGGGGCGTCTCGGGCGACCCGAAGGTCTCGCACTCGAAGGGCATGGTGACCGAGGTGAGCAGATAGTTGTCGGCGTCGTAGCGGAACGCCTCGCCACCGAGATAGCCGGTCTTGTGGCCCTGGATGACGACGCAGATGCCGGGGTCGTAGACCAGTGGGCGCCGCGGGATCGGCTGTGTCGACTTGAAGAAGCGCACCCCCTGGAGGGGCGACTCCATCACCCCGGTCTCCAGCGCCGGGAAGTGCTGCAGCAGTATCGAGTTCGATGACATGTCGTGCGCGCTCTGATTCGGGAGATGGATCTTTTAGACAGGATTGGCCCCGCCGGGGCAACTTGAAATCACCGCTCGGGTAGGAATAGGCAAGAGATCGAGAGGATCAGGTCTCTCAACCGAGGGCATCGAGCCCTATGTTCATCGTCAATGCAGCCGATGATGTGGCCCGCCGTGGCGACCGCTCTGGCAGGTGTGGACTGCTCGGCGGTGGCGCCGTTCTCTACCCCGTTCGCCCCGCCTGCACGAGCATCACGAGTCTGGCTCAACACAGGTGCGTTCGCCGACCCCGCCGTGCCGGGTCCGCGCGATCGCGCGCCCTCGGCGCCGAGTTCAAGTCATCGTCGCCGCTCGCCGAGACCGGCGGCACCTCCGCAACCCACTGACGAAGACAGGCCAAAGACCATGAAAACCGTTGGATACGCGGCCCATTCGGCCGATGCCACGCTCGTTCCCTATCACTTCGAGCGTCGCGCGCTGCGCCCGAACGATGTCGCCATCGACATCCAGTACTGCGGTGTCTGTCACTCCGACCTGCACACCGTCAACGGCGACTGGGGGCCGCAGCCCTATCCGCTGGTGCCGGGCCACGAGATCGTCGGCGTGGTCAGCGCCGTCGGTCCCGAGGTCGAGCGCTACCGGGTGGGTGACCGCGTCGCGGTCGGCTGCATGGTCGACAGTTGCCAGGACTGCGACCAGTGCCACAACCATGAGGAGCAGTACTGCCGCAACGGCATGACCCCGACCTATGGCGCGCCCGATCGCATCAGCGGCGAGATCACCCAGGGCGGCTACTCCAAGCACATCGTGGTGCGCGAGGCGTTCGTGCTGCGCATCCCCGACAGTCTGGATCTCGCCAGGGCCGCGCCCATCCTCTGCGCCGGTATCACCACCTTCTCGCCGCTGCGCACCTGGCAGGTGGGCGAGGGCACGCGTGTCGGCGTGATCGGGCTCGGCGGACTCGGCCACATGGCGGTCAAGCTCGCCGCGGCGATGGGCGCCGAGGTCACGGTGATCAGCCGCTCGAGCAGGAAGGAGGCGGAAGCGAAGGCCAGCGGCGCCCGTGGCCTCCTCGCCTCCACCGACCGGCAGGCGATGCAGGCGGCCGCCAACGCCTTCGATCTCATCATCGACACCGTGCCGGTGAAGCACGACCTGAATGTCTACACGCCGCTGCTCGACGTCGACGGCTCGCTGGTGATCGTCGGCCAGATCGGGCCGCTGGAGGCGCCGATGACCACCCCGCTGGTGTTCGGTCGCCGGCGCGTCGCCGGGTCGCTGATCGGCGGCATCGCCGAGACCCAGGAGGTGCTGGACTTCTGCGCCGAGCACCAGATCTATCCCGAGTGCGAGATGATCCGCATCGAGCAGATCAACGATGCCTTCGCGCGTCTGGCCGAGGGCGAGTTCGCCCATCGCATCGTCATCGACATGGCCTCGCTCAGCGTCGATGGGCCCGCGCCGGGCGCGGCGGTCTGAACGAACGATCAGCGCAAGGGCGCCGAGGTCGGGCGAGGTCGGGCCTTCGTCTGGCCGGGCGTGACGCGGGGCGCCTCGCGACCGAGGCGCCCCGCGCGCCCTCTCGCCGGGACGCCAGGCCCCGTGTCGGCACCACCCCCCCATCCCCCGATGCCGTTTGACAGAGGACGGGCGCGCGCCCCGTCCTCTTCGCGCGCGCCGAGTGGCCCCGGTCGTCGACCTCGCCTCCGGCGGCGGACTGGAGCGCGAGGCGAGCAAGCGCGCCGCCCCGAGCCCGCGGAGAGGCCGCCGCGCCTGCTCGCGGTCTGGGGCCGCGCCGCGTGCGGTGCGCGATCGAGCGGGCCTCAGTCGCGCGGCGCGCGCAGCAGTCGGCCATCGGTGCGCGCGGCGCGCGGGATGCGTCGCTGCGGCGTCAGCGAGCGTGCCAACAGGCGGCTGGCGCAGACCCGCGCCGGGTGTCCCTCGGCCTCGCCGATCAGCAGCCGGGCGCGGCGCAGTGCGACCGGGTACGCGGTGCCGAGTTCGGGGCGGTCGCGCCGGATGATCCGCGCCAGCACCGCGAGCCGCGCCTCGGTGCGGCTGGTCTCGGTCTCGGCGCGCCGCTCGTCGTCGCAGTAGACGCGCGGGCTGAAGCCGACCGCCCCGGCGCTGGCCAGGCGCAGCCACAGCTCCCGCTCCTCTGCAGAATGCAGTCCACCGTCGAATCCCTTCGCATTCTGCAATGCATCGCCTCTGGCCACTACCGTCGAGGTGCCGACCAGGTTCTCGGCGAACAGCAGCGCCGTCGGGTGGGAGAGCCGTCGGAAGCTGTCGCCGCCCTCGAGCAGCAGCCGCAACCCCGGCCAGAGGCTGAAGCAGTCGCCGCGGTCCTCGCCGTCGGCGCCGACATGGCGGTAGTTGGTGAAGCTCATCACCAGCTCGGGGTCGCGCCGGTGGAGGGCGAGCTGCGCGGCGAGCTTGCCCGGGTACCAGCGATCCCCTACGTCGAGGAAGGCGATCAGCGCGCCGCGCGCCGCGGCGATGGCGTGATTGCGCGCCCGCGCCGCGCCCAGCCCGCCGAGCCGGATCGGGTGCAGCCAGCGCGCGCGTCTGGCGTACGCGCACAGCCAGTCCCAGGTGCCGTCCTCGGAGCCGTCGTCGACGACCAGCACCTCGAAGGCGTCGAGCTGCTGGGCGAGGACGCTGTCGATCGTGCGCGGCAGCTGCTCGAGACAGTCGCGGGCGGGGATGACGATCGAGACCTGGATGGGCTGGGTCGACATGGCGCGTCCTCTGGCATTGATGTTGCTCAAGGCGCAGCAGTTCGCATGCCAAACGGAAACATCACCATCATGAAGACGATCGCCTATCTCATCCCCGCCTTCCCGGTCCTCTCCGAGACCTTCATCGGCACCGAGATCCGCGCCATGGAGTCGCTCGGTCACCGGGTGGTGCCGATCGCCTTCCGCCGTCATCCGGGACCGGCCCAGGCCAGCGATCAGCGTCTGGCGGTGCGCACCTGGTATCTCTCCGATCTCGGTCCGGCCGATGCCGCCGAGGCGCTCGGCGGCATCCGCCCGAGCCTGTTGCGCGGGCTCGGCTTCGCGTTGCGCCAGCGCGGGCTGCCGCGCGCCGCGCTGCTCTACGGCGCCGCGCGGGTGGCGGCGGTGATGCGCTACGAGGGCTGTACCCACATCCATGCCCATTTCGCCCAGGCCACCACCGCCACGGCGATCGTCGCCGCCCGCTGGCTCGGCATCGGGGTGTCCTTCGTGGGGCACGGCTCCGACGTCTACGCCACCCCCGCCGACCTCGCGCTCAAGCTCGATCGGGCGGACTTCGCGGTGGCCGTGTGCGAGGACATGCGCCGCGACTTCACCGCGCTGGCGCCGCGTGCGCGCGTCGGGGTGGTCTATTGCGGGGTCGATGCGCGCACCTTCGCGCCGGTGGTGAGCGGCGCCGCGGAGGCCGATCGGCTGCTGTTCATCGGTCGGTTGTGCGAGACCAAGGGGGTGGCGGATCTGCTCGAGGCGCTGGCGCTGGTCCCGGCGGCGCACCGCCCCCGGCTCGATCTGGTCGGCGACGGCCCGCTGCGCGCGGCGCTGCGGGCGCGTTGTACCCGGCTCGGGCTGGACGACTGGGTGGAGTTCCTCGGCGCGCGTCCGGCCGAGTGGCTGGCGCGTCACGGCCCCGGCTACCGGGCGCTGGTCGCGCCCTTCCGCATCGCCGCCAACGGCGCCCGCGACACCGACCCGGTGGTGGTCAAGGAGGCGATGGCGATGGCGCTGCCGGTGATCACCACCACGCTGATGGGCTGCAAGGAGATGGTGACCGAGGAGAGCGGCTGGCGGGTGGCGCCGGGCGATCGCGCCGCGCTCGCCCGCGCCATCGAGACGGTGGCGACCACGGCGCCGCTGCGTCTGGCGGCGATGGGGCAGGTGGGGCGCCGACGGTTGCTGGAGCTGTTCACCGCCGAGCGTCAGGCCCGGGCGCTCTCGGCGCTGGTCGAGGAGGTGTGAGAGGGTCGCCGCGCGCGCCCCGGCCTCCGGGCGCCGCTCTACGGGCTCGCGCTGGCCGCGACGCCGTCCTGAGGCGTGTTGCAGGATGCAGCGCCCGCTGCGTTGCACGCTGCAACGCCGGGGCGGGCGAGCGGCGCGGGATCGCGCCGGCGCGTGCGGATGCGGGATGGCACGCGATCTGCTCACGGTCGGTCATCCTCTGCTCATCGGTCCCGACCATGCCCATCGAGTTGCTCGACCGCATACGACCTGCCCGCCGGCGACTGGCGCCCGCGCGCGCTGACGGTGCTCAGCCGCACCCCACCACTCAAGCCGTACCGAATCGAGTGCCGCTCGACGGACCGCGCGGTCGATCATCTGCCCGTGGAGAAATCCCGATGACCACCATCGTTCATGTCGTGCAGCACCTGCGTCCCGGTGGGGTGGAGAGCATGGTGCTGGAGCTGGCGCGTCACGGCGCCGCCACCGAGCGCCATCTGGTGATGAGCCTGGAGGGCGAGGGCGTGGCGGCGGTCGCCGCCTGGCCACGGCTGCAGACCGATGTCGATCGGCTGCGCTTCCTCGCCAAGCCGCCGGGCTGGACGCCGGGGCTGGTCCCGCGTCTGGCGCGGCTGTTGCGCGCCGAGGGCGCGGTGGCGGTGCACACCTATCATCGCGGCCCGCTGATCTACGGCGGTCTGGCCGCGCGCCTGGCCGGGGTGCGCCATCTGGTGCACACCGAGCACGAGGCCCGGCACCTGGAGTCGTTGCCGCAGCGTTGGCTGCAGTGGACGACGCTGGCGCTGACCCGACCCCGGCTGGTCGCCGATGCCGAGCACGTCGCCACGCGCATCCGCGCGCGACTGCCGGGGTGGCGGCCACGGGTGATCCTCAACGGCGTCGATACCGATCACTTCATCCCCGGCGATCGCGCCGTGGCGCGCGCGCAGCTCGACCTGCCGCGCGAGGTGCGGTTGATCGGCTGCGCCGCGCCGCTGCACCCGGTCAACGGCCAGCGGTTGCTGATCGAGGCGCTGCTCGGACTCGACGCCGACACCCATCTGGCGCTCGCCGGCAGCGGCCCGGAGGAGGGCGCGTTGCGCCGCCTGGTCGCCCGGCAGGGGTTGGCGAAACGCGTGCATTTCATCGGGCGGCTGGACGCCATGCCGACCTTCTACCAGGCGCTCGACCTGTTCTGCCTGCCCGCGCTCGCCGAGGGGTTGCCGCTGGCGCCGCTGGAGGCCCAGGCCTGCGGCATCCCGGTGGTGGTGAGCGCCGTCGGCGGCGTCCCCGAGACCGCCTGTCCCGACACCGCCCGGGTGGTGCCGGCCGGGGATGTCGCGATCCTCAGCGTGGCGCTGGCGGTGCAGCTCGCGGCCATCGCGCGCGCCGTGCCGTTCGACCCACGCCCCTATGTCCTCGCCCGCGCCGAGGTGCGGGCGATGGCCGCCGCCTATGCCGCCCTCCGTCACCCCGTTGCGAGCTGAGTCCCGATGCGGACCAGCCCGCTCGCGCTGCTCACCCTGACTGCCGAGACTCCCTTCGCTGCCGGGCTGGATCGGTCGTCTGGCGTCGATGGTCGGAGCGGCGCTGTTTTTGGTACTGTTCCTCGCACCCTGTGTATTCCGCGGCGCCGTCGGCGTGGTGCACCGGGGTGGCGGGCGTCCTGTGCTATCGGCGCGGTCACGCGCGCCGCCTCGGGGCGCGTGGCCGAGCGCCGGAGCCGGCTTGTGCGCCGGCGCGGGTGCCTACAGATGTTCTGACGGGGGTCTCTCGCGCCCCGACCGCCCTGGACGAAGAGGAGGGGCGCCGATGGGCGATGGTGTCGAGGACGAGGCGGTGGTGGTCATCGGGGACGCTCTCGACGGTCTCGGGGTTGGCCGGGCGCGGCCATTGCGGATCGAGTCGCATCCTGCACTGCGGCCTGCAGCGGTGCGGCGCGCACCGGCCCACTTCGCCGCCGGTGTGGCCGCGACGCTGGAGCGGCTGCGCGGGGCCGGCGCGGTGGCTCGGCGGCGTGCTCGGTGACCGCTGCAACCCGTCGCTGGCCGCGGGGCCGGTGCGCGAGACCGATCGCCTGGCACGGTGGTTGCCAAGGTTGAGCAGACGCCTGCGCAAGGCGATCTGGAAATGCCATCTGCTCACCCTGAACGTCTGCCCCCGGAGCCAGAACACCATGCTGCTCTCCCACCACCGTCGCTTCGTCTATTTCCACATCCCCAAGACCGGCGGCAGTTCACTGACCTCGGTGTTTCGCGACGACCTCGACACTCGGGCCTCGCTCGCCGGGCTCGATGCGCGCGCCCCGGGCTGGCAGGACCGTTGTCACTTCGACGGTCGCCAGCACAGCACCTATCGCGACAACGCCCGGCTGCTGGCCAGATATCCCGACTACTTCCGCTTCGCCTTCGTGCGCAACCCCTGGGATCTGGCGCTGTCGTGGTACACCGCGCTGGCCCGCGCCTCCCCCGACGAGACCCTGGGTTCGACGCACCTCTCCGGCCCCGGCTTCAAGCAGTTCCTGCGTCGCGCGCTGCGCCCGCGCGCGCCCGGAGACTGGCTCGCCTGGGCCAGCCAGGCGCCCGTTCATCGCTTCATGATCGGTCGCTCCCAGAGCGACTATCTGACCGATCGAGCAGGGCGGTTGCAGATCGACTTCCTCGCCCGCTTCGAGCACTACCAGGAGGATCTGACCGCACTGTGCGACCATCTCGGTCTTGCGCCCCCGGCGCCCGAGCACTTCAACCGTTCCCGGCATGGCCGGCTCGACTATCGGGAGTTCTATGACACACACAGCCGCGACTGGATCGCGCGCCGCTTCCGGCGCGACATCGAACTCTTCGGTTACCGCTTCTGAGCGCACCCGGCGCCGTGGCCGCGCGGCGCTGCTGTTGCTGACCCTGTTCGTGGCGCCGCTGGCCGCATCGGCCACGGAGCTGAGCTTCGGCATCGTGCCGCAGCAATCGGCAAGCACCCTGGCGCGCGCCTGGGTGCCGCTGCTCGAGGCGCTCGGCGCGCGCGCCGGGGTGGCGCTGCGCTTCGAGACCGCCGCCGACATCCCCACCTTCGAGCGCCGTCTGGCGCAGGGCGAGTACGATCTCGCCTACATGAACCCCTATCACTACACGGTCTTCGCCCGCGACCCCGGCTATCGCGCACTCGCCCGCGCCGAGGGACGGCTGCGCGGGGTGCTGGTGGTACGCGCCGACAGCCCGCTGCGCGAGGTCGGGTCGCTGCAGGGCGCGACCCTGGCCTTCCCGGCCCCGGCGGCCTTTGCCGCCAGCGTGCTGATCCGCGCCGAGCTGGCCCAGCGCGGCATCGCCTTCACCCCGCGCTATGTCGCCTCGCACGATTCGGTCTACCGTACCGTGAGCGTCGGGCTCTATCCCGCCGGCGGCGGGGTGGTACGCACGCTCGAGGCGCTCGACCCGCCGCGCCGCGCCGAGCTGCGCGTGCTGATGACCACCCAGGGCTATACCCGTCACGCCTTCGCCAGCCATCCGCGGGTCGCACCCGAGGTGGTCGCGCGGGTGCGCGAGGCGATGCTCGGGCTCGCCGCCGACGCCGAGGGGCGGGCGCTGATCGAGACGCTGGGGATGCCCCGGCTGGTGGCCGCCGAGGACGGTGACTGGGACGACGTGCGCGCCCTCGGTATCGACCTGCTCGACGACCTGCGCGCCGAGGCCCCGTGAGCTTCCGTCTCAAGACCATCCTCGGCATCGCGCTGATCGAGGCGGCGCTGCTGGCGCTGCTGGTGTTCAGCGCGCTGAGCTGGCTGCGCGAGTCGAACGAGGCGCAGCTGGTCCAGCGCGCGACCACCGCCGCCAGCCTGGTGGCGACCAATGCCACCGACGCGGTGCTGGCCACCGACCTGGCCCGGCTCGAGAGCCTGCTCGACGAGGTGCTGACCAACGCCGACATCGTCTATGCGCGGGTGCGCGACCGCGATGGCCTGATCCTCGCCGAGGCCGGTGCGGCGCGCGCGCTGGCGCGCCGCTTCGTCGCCGACCAGGACCCCTCGCACGCCGCCGACGGGGTGTTCGACACCCGCGCCGAGATCCATGCCGGCGGGGCCTATTTCGGTCGTGTCGAGCTGGGCGTCTCGGTCGAGCCCTTCCTCGCGCTGCTCAGCTCGGCACGCTCCGGGGCGATCGGGATCGCGCTGCTCGAGATGGCGCTGGTGGCGCTGTTCTCGCTGCTGCTCGGCACCTATCTCAGCCGTCAGCTGCTGCGCCTGCGCGATGCCTCCAACCGCATCGCCCGCGAGGGTCCGGGGGTGCGCATCCCCCAGCACGGCAACGACGAGATCGGCGAGGCGATCCGCGCCTTCAACCTGATGTCGGCGCGCCTGGCCGACAGCTATGCCGATCTCAACGAGGCGCTCGCCGCCGCCCGTCAGCTCGCCGAGCGCATCCGTCGCAGCGAGGCGCAGAAGAGCGCGCTGCTCGACGCCGCGCTCGACGCCATCGTCACCATCGACCTCGATGGCCGGGTGGTCGACTTCAACGCCTCGGCCGAGCAGATCTTCGGCTATCTGCGCGAGGACGTCGGTGGCCAGTTGCTCGAACAGTTGATCGTCCCCGAGCGCTATCGCGCCGCCCACCGTCGCGGCATGGCGCGGTTTCGCGCCGAGGGCAAGGGGCGGGTGGTCGGCCAGCGTCTGGAGATGGAGGCGCTGCACCGCGACGGTCACGAGTTCCCGATCGAGATCGCCATCACCGAGGTCGAGGCCGATGAGACGGTCTATTTCACCGCCTTCATCCGCGACATCAGCGCGCGGCGCCGCGCCGAGGAGGAGCTGCGTCTCGCCGCCCAGGCCTTCGAGGCCCAGGAGGCGATCTTCATCACCGACGCCGAGAGTCGCATCCTGCGCGTCAACCGCGCCTTCACCGCGATCACCGGCTATGCCCCGCACGAGGCCATCGGCGAGACGCCGCGACTGCTCAAGTCCGGGCGCCAGTCGCAGCGCTTCTACCGGGAGATGTGGGCGCGGTTGCAGCGCGACGGTCACTGGGAGGGCGAGATCGAGAACCGCCGCCGCAACGGCGAGATCTTCCCCGAATGGCTGAGCATCACCACGGTGCGCGACCCGGACGGCCGGGTGACCAACTATGTCGCCAACTTCATCGACATCAGCGAGCGCAAGCGCACCGAGGCGGCGCTGATCGAGGAGCGCGCCCGCGCCGAACAGGCCAGCGAGGCCAAGTCGCGCTTTCTCGCCACCATGAGCCACGAGATCCGCACCCCGCTCAACGCCATCCTCAACATGAACGAGCTGCTGCTCGAGAGCGGTCTCGACCCCGAGCAGGCGGCCCATGCGCGGGTGGCCGGCGAGGCCGGGCACAGTCTGCTGTCGGTGGTCGACAGCATCCTCGACTTCTCCAAGATCGAGGCCGGACGGATGGAGACCCGGCCCGAGCCCTGCGCCCTCGAACCCCTGCTCGAAGGGGTGCTCGGGCTGTTCGCCGCGCGCGCCTTCGCCAAGGGCGTGGAGCTGCTGCTGACCCTCGACCCGCAACTGCCGGTGCGGGGCGAACTCGACCCCGGCCAGTTGCGCCAGATCCTGCTCAACCTGCTCGGCAACGCGCTCAAGTTCACCGAGCACGGCGCCATCGAGCTGTGCGCCGGGGTGGTGGGCGAGGGCGCCGAGCAGCGACTCTCGATCGAGGTGCGCGACACCGGTATCGGCATCGCCCGCGAGCGTCTGTCGGAGCTGTTCAACGAGTTCGTCCAGGTCGACGACTCGCGCCGCCGACGCTTTGGCGGCACCGGGCTGGGGCTGGCGATCTGTCGCGGGCTGGCGCGGATCATGGGCGGCGAGATCGGCTGCGCGAGCGAGCCCGGCGTCGGCTCCCGCTTCTGGGTGCGCCTCCCGCTGCGCGCGCGCGCCCCGGCCGACGATCGGCGGGCGCGTCTGGCGCGCCGGGCCGCGGGCTGGCGGGTGCAGGTGTGGGCCGCCAGCGCGCCGCTCGCCGAGGGGCTGGCGCGCCAGCTCCGGCTGCTCGGCCTGGAGACGGTGATCGTCGGCGAGGAGCGCTGGTTCGCCGAGGCCGCCGCCGTGCCCGCGCGGCTGTGGCTGGCGGCCCCGCCGGGCGCGGGGAGGGCGGCGCGCGAGATCCCGATCCATCGCGACCGGACGAGCGCGCCGACGTCCGAGGCCGCCACCCTGCCGTTGATGCCGCGCGCACTGTGTTGGCAGCTCGGCATGGCGCTCGGCGCCCCCGAACTCTTCCCCGCGCCCGACTCGCCCCGCCCCGAGCCGGCGGCGCCGACGCCGACGGCAACGGCCGCCACCGGCCCGATCCTGCTGGTCGAGGACAGCGAGGCCAACCGTCTGGTGGCGCTGGCGATCCTCGAGCGCGCCGGCTACCGGGTCGAGACCGCCGCCGACGGTCATCAGGCGCTCGCCGCGCTGCGCGCGCGCCCCTATGCGCTGGTGCTGATGGACGTCTCGATGCCGGGGATGGACGGGCTGGAGGCGACCCGGGCGATCCGCGCGCTGCCCGGCGAGCGCGCCCGCGTGCCGATCGTGGCGATGACCGCCAACGCCTTCAGCGAGGATCGCGAGCGCTGTCTGGCCGCCGGCATGGACGACTATCTGAGCAAGCCGGTGGTGCGCGCCGAGCTGTTCGCCGCCCTCGCGCGCTGGCTCGGTGGCGAGCGCCCCGAGGATGCGCCGGTCGGCGCATCGGCCGGGGAGCGCGCGGCGCCGGCGCAGGCGGTCGGGGTGCTCGATCTCGGGGTGATCGACGAACTCGCCGAGGAGATGGGCGAGGACTTCCTCGTCGGCATGCTGCAGACCTTCGAGATCGAGACCCGGCGCCGGGTGGCGTGCATCGAACAGGCCTGGGAGGCCGGCGAGATCGCCCAGCTCGAACACGAGGCCCACACCCTCAAGGGCGCCTCCGGCACCTTCGGCGCGCGCGCGCTGCAGGCGCTCGCCTTCGACTGCGAGCAGGCCGCCCGCGCCGCCGACCGCGACCGTCTGGCGCCGTTGATCGCGCGGCTGCGCGGCTGCGCCGAGCAGGCGCTGGAGGCGCTCGTGCAATGCTTCGCGAAGGGCGGGGACGGCCCGCGCGGTCCTGCTCGGGACTGAGCTCGCCCTCGGCCTCGACGGCGCCGCGCGACGAGCGCGCCCTGGTGCTGCTCGAACCGTCGGACGGCGCGGCGGATGAAGCCGCCGCGCACGATCCCTATATCTGAGGCTCGACCATCGGAGTGGCGACCGCTCCCGCGCGGGGCGGTCGCCGACGCGCCAACGGACCAGGACGCCCGCCATGGAGCAGACACCCCCCAGCATCCTGATCGTCGAGGACAGTCAGGTCCTGCGCGAGGTCTACAGCGGCTACCTCGCCACCGAACCCTATCGCGTCGCGGCCGTCGAGACCGGCGCCGAGGCGCTCGCCGCGCTGGCCCGGCACCCGCCGCACGCGATGCTGCTCGACCTGCGCCTGCCCGACATGGACGGCATGGAGATCCTCCGTCACGTCGGCGCGCAACGGCTGCCGACGGCGGTGGTGATCATCACCGGACACGGCTCGGTCGACCTTGCCGTCGACGCCATGCGCGAGGGCGCCTTCGACTTCATCGAGAAGCCCTTCAACGCCCGGCGCCTGCGCGTCACCCTGCGCAACGCGCTCGAGCGCCAGCGTCTCTCCAGCCTGCTCGACTCCATCCAGGAGACCTTCGACCGCGACCGCTACCACGGCTTCATCGGCGCCTCGCTGGCGATGCAGGCCGTCTACCGGGTGATCGACAGCGCCGCAGCGAGCAAGGCCACCATCTTCATCACCGGCGAGAGCGGCACCGGCAAGGAGGTCTGCGCCGAGGCCATCCACCGCCAGGGACCGCGCCGCGAGGCGCCCTTCGTCGCCCTCAACTGCGGCGCCATCCCGCACGACCTGATGGAGTCGGAGATCTTCGGTCACGTGCGCGGCGCCTTCACCGGCGCGGCGCGCGACCGCGTCGGCGCCGCCGGACAGGCCGACGGCGGTACCCTGTTTCTCGACGAGATCGGCGAGATGGACCTCGATCTGCAGACCAAGCTGCTGCGCTTCGTCCAGACCGGCAGCTTCCAGCGCGTCGGCTCCACCCGCCAGGAGGCGGTCGACGTGCGCTTCGTCTGCGCCACCAACCGCGACCCGCTCAAGGAGGTCGCCGCCGGGCGCTTCCGCGAGGACCTCTACTACCGTCTCCACGTCATCCCCATCGAACTGCCGCCGCTGCGCGCCCGCCAGGACGACATCCTGCTGCTCGCCGAACACTTCCTCCAGGGCTTCGCCGCCGAGGAGGGCAAGGCGTTCCAACGCTTCGCCCCGGCCACCGCGGCGCTGCTGCGCGACTACCACTGGCCGGGCAACGTCCGCCAGCTGCAGAACGTCATCCGCAACGTCGTCGTGCTCCACCAGGGCGAGACGGTCGACCCCGAGATGCTGCCGCCGCCGCTCTCCGAACACCTCATCACCCCGCCGCGCGCCACCCCCACCGAACCCGCCCAACCGGCGCCCGCCGCAGCCCCCACCACCACGCCCGACCCCGGCATCCAACCCCTGTGGCGCGTCGAACGCGAGGCCATCGAACGCGCCATCGCCCACTGCGACGGCAACATCCCCCGCGCCGCCGCCCTCCTCGAAGTCAACCCCTCGACGCTGTATCGGAAGCGGCAGGCTTGGCAGAGTGGGGAAGGGTAGTCGTCCGAACCCTTTGGAACCATTGATCGCTCAGAGAACGCTTCCGTACGGGAACGGGCTTTTTAGATAGAAGCAGTCGGTTTCTGCCTTGCGCACAAGAGTCATCAAAACTTGCGTTTACATGAAAGTGAGTTCCCCCCTCCCGAACTTCGTCCCCCAAGGATTGACGTAGACTGACGATCAATGCTTGGAAAGCAGGATGCAGAAGATCCCGAAGCGGGTATACACGCTGGAGTTCAAGGAGCAGGCGGTCAAACGATTGCAGTCGGGGCGCAGCATCGCCTCGGTGGCGCTATGGACCTGGTGGAGCAGACGGTACGCAACTGGGTGCGGCTTGCGTCGGCTGTGTGCGCTGCTGGGCGTGAGCGTGAGCGGCTATCGGGCCTGGCAGCGCGGCGGCCAGCGCCAATGGCTGAGTGACGCGCAGTTAACGCTGCTGCTGCAGACCCTTCACGCCGAGACCAGTGGCGCCTACAGCAGTCCACGGATGGTCCGGGCGCTGCGCGCTCGTGGCCTGAGCGCGAGTAAGGCGCGCGTGGAGCGGCTGATGCGTGCGCACGGCCTACGCGGCCGTCATCGGCGTCGCGATCGCGTCACGACCGACTCGAGCCACCGCCTTCCCGTCGCCGAGAATCTGCTCGCCCGGGACTTCCGGCCCAGCGCCCCGAACCAAAGTATGGAGCGCCGATATCACCTATCTCTGGACTGACGAGGGCTGGCTCTATCTGGCCGTCGTCCTCGACCTGTTCAACCGCGATGTCGTCGGCTGGTCGATGCGTGCACGCATCGACGCCGAGCTGGTCATCAGCGCCCTCGACATGGCCCATGCCCGGCGCCGGCCGCCACCGGGGCTGCTGCACCACTCCGATCGGGGCAGCCAATACGCCAGCCACGCCTTCCAGCAACGCCTGCGTCGCTACGCCATGCGTTGCTCGATGAGCCGGCGCGGCAACTGCTGGAACAACGCCCCGACCGAGAGCTGGTTCAACAGCTTCAAGCACGAGCGCGTCTTCGGCGAGCGCTTCCCGACCCGCGAGGCGATGCGCGCAACGGCCTTCGAGTACATCGAGGTCTTCTACAACCGCAAGCGACTGCACTCGACGCTCGGCTATCGCTTACCCGTCGAGTTCATGCAACAGTGGGAGGCGAACCAGCGCCGCGACCAAGCGGTCGCATGAGACCAACCCCTTGGGGGAGGAAAAAACAGGGGAACCTCACACCCACTGAACCTTCTCCGGAAGCTCTCCCAGCCACTTGGTTGCCTCTGTAACCCATTCCTCAGTGAGCGGATCGATGGGTTTGGGTGGCGCATTCCCGATATGGATGGATATCGCGTCTGGACTAGGACTAAGTCCTGCACGAATCTCCCTGATGATGGAGGCATGCTTCAAGATTGCGCCGACTGTCCCGCTATTGGACTGTCGTCTGTCTTCTAGCTCTTTGCTCAATTCGCGAGCCAGTTCTTGGGCTTTCCAGTGGAGACGTGCGTCGAATTCACTATTCTGAGATAAAGCAAACCTTTCGATCGTGTCCACCGAAAACTCCCGAGCCGGCGCTAGAGACAGTAAGAGCAGCAGTAGACTGCGGCTCAGCGAACTTAGGTCCTCACTCTCGGGCAAGGTATAGACGCGACCGGGAATCGGCTCAGACCATTGATGTCGCTGAACATTATTTAAGAAATCATTCAGGCGTAGCATGTACTCCTGACTTGCATAGTGCTGCCGGATCAGCAGGAGCAGAACTTGCTGCGCATCACGATAAGCTCGTGCCGACTCGAGCGACTCTTCATCATCGACGTAGCCTCGCAACAGGAACAAGACGACCTGCATAGCAGGCTCTTCCCTTTTTCCATCCTTGCTCGCTTCGAGCAACAACAAGATCAGCAAGTGCCGAAGATCTTCCCAGAATCGCTTTACCAGGATTCCGCAAATGTTCGTCGGGGCGTCAAGGCTCGGTTCTGTTTCCACCAGCGATACATGATATTGCGCCCAGATCTCAGCCCACCCCGCATCGAGTGCTGATACTGTCAAGGTTGGTGGAAGGTAACCATCCAGGAAGGTATTCTGGTAACGGTGGCTTGTCTGGGCAAACCAGTTGAAGAAAGAGCCGAGGACAAGACGAGCGGCCTGAGTGTCGCCGCGCACGACAGCCGCAAATACCATCTCTGCGGTTTGTTGGATGCGCTCCATCGAGAATCTCGCCTCGAGCGTCGCGTGCTTCCAGGCGGCCTCGACGGACGTGATGGGCTCAGGCGCGTCTCGCAGTCGAATAAGCTCCCATCCGCCAACCCACTGGCGAAGCGCCTTGCCGTAGATCCCGGCACGCGGAGCCCGCAACTGTGCCTCATGCGCGGCATCATGCGAGATGGACCCTTGGTCCTCAACTTTACTCAGCCACCACAAGCCGAGGAGAAAGATCAATCGTCCGTGAAGACGGAGCAGATCGTTCGGAATCTCTAACGGCTCTCGCTCGACTTCCCTGGCCAGCCGATGAGTCACGTGGCAGGCGAGCTCAAACCCACGCGGGTTGGATTCGAGCATTCCGATCACGCATTCGAGCCAGGGCGAATAGTCAGAGACCCAGGTCTGATAAAGAGAAAGACTGCCGAATCCGGCTGGAACCTTCATGCAAGCTACATTCGCAGCTGCACCATTTTCATCGACGAAACGACCTGCATCCAACAGCGCAGTATGGACATGGGTAAGCGCAAGCAACCTCTCCTGAGTACCGTCTTCGCGGCCGGCCGCTGTCTCGTTCTTGAGGTCTGAAACCAATTCCTGAAGCAGTTTGCCCGTGTTGTAAGTCTGAACAGAGCCGGGCGAGGAACGGAACATGAACGCTCGGCGGATGAGCAAGCGCGCCAACCAGTCAGGTTGTGGACCATTCTTGACGACAAGCAGGGTAACGTTGCCACTCTTCATGTCTCCCGGCTCGACCCTTAATTCCAGATCAGCCGCTCTTGCATCGGCGTCATGGGAGAGGTCGCCTTGCCAGTGAGTGCGTGCCTGAGCCAACCATCGACTCAATCCGGCGGCGAACAACCGCATTCGGACGTCGGATAATTGGCTACGCCTGCGTAACCGTCGAGTGACGCACGGTGTTCCGTCTGTACCGTAAGGCATCAGATCGATAGACGGCCCTTGGTCTGCGCCAGAGTCAAGGCGTTGATAGCTGGGCCGGCCTGGTAAGAGTCCTAGCTGCTGCGCATCCCACATGATGTGCTTATTCAGGTATTGTCTTACCTCGCGAGGCAACGCGATATGCACTGCATATTGCTCGAAGGCACGCAGTCGGTTGTCATCGTGCAAGAAGCTGATGGTGGAGTAGAGAAAACAGCCGGTCAGGCAGACGTTGATCGTAAACCAACAGAGGCTTGCGATCATCCCCCAAGCGGCCCCTTGCGGGGCCAGCGTGAAGGCGACGAGATACTGGAGACCCAAAGCACCGATGAGTCCGAGAGCGCTGAGTCCTGCAGGTAGTGCCGCCGTGGAATACAGATAGATCTGCAGGTCAACCTTTGAAGACTGCCGTCTTTGCAGCAAGATCGCGACAAAGGCGATGATGATGGGATAGACGACGGCGGTAATGGTTGCCTGAATCGTCCAGACGACATCGAAATAGGGCTTGACGCCCTTGCTAAACTCACTGCTGAGAAAGCTTGGCTGATGGCCGGTGATGATGAGAACAGCGAACACGCAGAGCAAGGCGAGGAGCGTCGATAGTTCAAGGATTGCGAGTACAAACCAGACGGGATGCTCGGTTGCGGAATGCAGAATCCGGGGGGCGAAGCCGTGACAACAAGCGCGTCGCTCAGGATTGGTCTGGCTCCATTCTCTGATCCATTGATCGACGTGCGACGAGAGTGTGTCGAATGGGCCCCGCCGAAGCGCGAATATTAAGCGCGATATCAATCGAGGTTTGACCTGTTCCCTGGAAATAGATGGCATAACTATCAAGCCCCCTGAGATTGTAAGCCCGTTTATTGAATAGCTCCGGGCGTTTCTGCGCCCACTCCTTGAGTGCTTGAATCGGTGCGATGTGCCCGAGTGCTTTCTGGGGGATGTGCTGGTTGTAGACCTGGACATAGCGGGTGATGGTCTGCTCCAGACTCAGGGCGGAGTCGAAGCGTGTGGTGGCCAGCACCTCGGCGATGCGTCCGTTGAAGCGCTCGACTACGACTACAGCCGCATATCTTCACGGCGGCCCAACCCCGCGCGCTCGATACTGACAGGCCCTGGCGCGCATCTGATATCGTCGTCGCCAACCCGACCAGGCGATGATGTCCTCAGGCGGGGCGCGTTCGCGTCATTGAGGCTCTCCCGGAATTTCGTCCCCCCAAGGATTGACATCGTCCGACAGCCTCCATAAACGCAACAAGCCGCGCCTCGTCCAATGCGCCGGCGGTGCGCACACCGGTGCAGATGTCGAGGCCGAAGGGCTGGACCTGGGCGATTGCCTGACGCACGTTCTCGGGGTTCAGGCCGCCCGCCAGGAACACGGGGGTGTGGGATCTCTTGACGATCTCGGCGCTCAGCGACCAGTCATGGGTGCGGCCTGTTCCGCCGAGTTCCTTGACCCGCAGCGATGGGTTCCCGGAGTCGAGCAGGATGGCATCGACCTCGCGGCTGAGGGTCTGCGCCTCTTCGACCGACGCCGCGCCCTTGACGTGGACGACCTGGATCAGCGACACGCCGGGGAGCGCCCGGCGGATCGTCTGGTGCGCGCCGCATGGCAGCCGGTCGCACAATTGCAGCGTATTGACGCCGCAGCGCCTCTGCTGGGCGATGATCTCGGCCGGATCGGTGCGGCTGGTGAGGAGGACGGTGGCGATCGGCGGCGGGATTCGCGCGGCGATCTCGGCGATCTCCGCCTCGGAGATGACGCCGGGCCCGCTGGGCATCTCCGAAACCAGCCCGAGCGCCGATGCGCCGCAGCGGATCGCCAGTGCGGCCTCTTCGCTGGAGCTGATGCAGCAGATCTTGACGCGTTGCATGCGTGCCTCCCGTTTTCACTCATCGAGGTCGCTGGTAAGACGGCGACAACAGTGTGACGAGTCGAGCGGCGGGGCTCAATCCATCACCGCCACCGCCTTGACCTGCGCATGCACCTGCTGGCCGGGATGGAGGCGGAGGCGTTCCCAGGAGTGGCGGGTGATGCGGGCGAGCAGGCGGCTCTCGGGGGTGGTGCCGACGGCGAGGCCGACGAGGACCTGGGACGCGCTGAGCGGGTGCATCTCGACGATGTGCGCGGGCAGGACGTTGAGGATGCTGGAGGTGCCGGGGTCGTCGAGGGCGATGCTGACGTCGCGGGCGTGGATGCGTACGCGCACGGTCTCGTCCACCGCGCGGTCGAGCCGTTCGAGCATCAGCGAGGCGCCGGGGATGGCGACGCGGGTGAGGCCGTAGCGCGCATCATGGGCGCGCACCCGCCCGCTGAGCAGGGCGCTGGCGGTCTCCTCGCGCACCAGCGGCAGGTCGAGACGGGTGAGCATCTGCGGCGCCGGGCCGGCGGCGCGCAGCCGCCCGGCCTCGATCAGCAGGATGTGATCGGCCAGCCGCGCGACCTCGTCGGGGTCGTGGCTGACGTAGAGGATCGGGATCTGCAGGTGATCGTGGAGACGTTCGAGATAGGGCAGGATGTCGCGCTTGCTGGTGTGGTCGAGCGCGGCCAGCGGCTCGTCCATCAGCAATAGCCGGGGGCTGGTGAGCAGGGCGCGGGCGATCGCCACGCGCTGACGCTCGCCGCCGGAGAGCCCCGCCGGGTCGCGCCCGAGCAGCGGGGCGATGCCGAGCAGCTCGACCACCTCGTCGAAGTCGACGCAGCGCGCGCGCGCCGGGATGCGGCGGCGTCCGTAGTCGAGGTTGGCGCGCACCGAGCGGTGCGGGAACAGGCTCGGCTCCTGGAAGACGTAGCCGATCGGGCGGCGATGGGTGGGCAGGAAGCGCTCGTTGGCGTCGTCCTGCCAGCAGGCCTCGGCGAGTCGGCAGTGACCGGCGGCGCGCTCCAGCCCGGCGACGCAGCGCAGTACCGTGGTCTTGCCGCAGCCGGAGCGCCCGAACAGGGCGCTGACGCCGCGCGCCGGGACGCGACAGGCAAGATCGAGGCTGAAGTCGCCGCGATCGAGACGGAAGGCGAGGTCGAGCACGTCAGCCATGACCGATCCGCCGCATGCGTTGGCCGAGCAGGTTCATCATCAGCACCACCAGGAAGGAGAACAGCACCATGCCGCCGGCGAGCCAGTGCGCCTGGGCCCACTCCAGCGACTCGACGTGGTCGTAGATCGCCACCGAGAGCACCTTGGTCTCGCCGGGGATGTTGCCGCCGATCATCAGGATCACCCCGAACTCGCCGACGGTGTGGGCGAAGGCGAGCACCGCGCCGGTGAGCAGCCCGGGCAGCGCCAGCGGCAGGGCAACGTCGAAGAAGCGTGCCAGCGGCGAGGCACGCAGGGTGGCGGCGACCTCCAGCGGGCGCTGGCCGATCGCCTCGAAGGCGTTGTGCACCGGCTGCACCATGAAGGGCAGCGAGTAGAGCACCGAGCCGACCACCAGCCCGGCGAAGGTGAAGGGCAGGGTGCCGAGCCCGAGCCGCTCGGTGAGCGCGCCGATCGGGCCGTGCGGGCCGAGCAGCAGCAACAGATAGAAGCCGAGCACCGTCGGCGGCAGCACCAGCGGCAGCGCCACCAGGGTGGCGACGATCTGCTTGAAGCGCGAGCGCGTCTGCGACAGCCACCAGGCCAGCGGGGTGCCCACCACCAGCAGCACGGCGGTGGTGAGGGTGGCGAGCTTGAGGGTCAGCCAGACCGGGGTGAGATCGAGTGACACGGCGGTGCTCCGGGCGGGGATGGGGCGGAGGCGGTGAGGCCCGGCGCGCGCCGGGCCTCGTCACGCTCAGTCGGTGGCGTAGCCGTAGCGGGTGATCACCGCGCGCGCCGCCTCACCCTGGAGGTAGTCGAGCAGCGCCTGGGCGGCGGGGTTGGCCTCGGCGCCCTCGAGCAGCACCGCGTCCTGACGGATCGGGCTGTAGTGCGACTGCTCCACCTCCCAGCGCGAGCCGCTGGGGTCGAGGGCGATCTGCGCCAGGGCGACGAAGCCGAGTTCGGCGTTGCCGGTGGCGACGAACTGGTAGGTCTGGGCGATGTTGTCGCCGCGCACCAGCTTGGGCGCGAGGGTCTCGGCCAGCCCCAGCGACTCCAGCACCTCCATCGCCGCGGCGCCATAGGGCGCGGTCTTGGGATTGGCGATCGCCAGGCGGTCGAACGCGCCCGATTCGAGCAGTGCCGCGCCGTCCGTGATCAGCGCGGGGTCGGTGCTCCACAGCGCCAGCTCACCGATGGCGTAGGTGAAGGGCGCGCTGGCGCGGCCCTCATCGACGAGCAGCGCCGGGCGGCGCTGGTCGGCGGCGAGGAAGACGTCGAAGGGCGCGCCGTTGACGATCTGGGTATAGAGCTTGCCGGTCGAGCCGTAGCTGATCCGGGTGCTGTGTCCGGTGGCTTGCTCGAATGCGGTGGCGATCTCCTTCATCGCCGCGGTGAAGTTGGCCGCGACCGCGACCCGGACCTCCTCGGCCTGGACCAGGGTGGTGGAGCCGAGCAGCAGCACGGCGGCGGTGAGTGAGCGCAATGGGGTCGACATCCTTCGATACTCCTTGTCGCTGACGGGGATGGGTGGCGTGGTGGGTCTCAGTCGCTGACCGCGAGGATGATGTGCGGGGCCTTGATCAGCGCGCAGGCACGCTTGCCCTCGGCCAGTTCGAGTTGATGCGCGCTCTCGGCGGTGATCATCGCGGTGACCCGTGCGCCGCCGTCGAGCGCGAGCACCACCTCGGTGTTCACCGGCCCCTCGATCATCCGCTCGACGGTGCCGCACAGACGGTTGCGCGCCGAGGTGCGCAGCCCGCCGTCCTCGGTGGTGATGAGCACGAAGGAGGCCTTGACCAGGGCGTAGGCCTCGCGCCCGGGTTCGAGGCCGAGCGCCTCGACGCTCTCGTTGGTGACGATCGCCACCAGCGGCGTGCCCTTGAGGTCGAGTACCACCTCGGCGTTGACCGCCCCGCGACGCACCGCGGTGACCACGCCGTGCAGATGATTCCTTGCGCTGACCTTCATGTTGATGACTCCTAACAGACGATGGAAATGGTCGAAGTCGCGCACGCCCTCGCCGAGTCGTTCGAGAAAGCGCCGGTGCTCGCGCTCGGCGGTCTCGAACACCGTGATCAGCCGTCGCCCCTCGGCGGTGAGCTCGGTGCCGCCGCCGTGGCGTCCGCCGGTGCGACGTTGCACCAGGGGCGCGGCCGAGAGGTTGTTCATCGCGTCGACCGCGTCCCAGGCCTGTTTGTAGGAGATGCCCAGGGCGCGCGCCGCCTGCGAGATCGAGCCGGTCTCGTCGATGCGGCGCAGCAGTGCGATGCGCTCGTGCCCGGCGAAGCGGCTGGTGTCGAGATCGAGCCGTAGGGCGCCCGAGGTCTTGAGTCGGGCGTGGGTCTCTGCGGCATGGGGCATGATCGCGGCCTCTGTTGACTCGGTGACAAGGGTTATATCGAGGGCGATATAACGACGGGCCTAGCCAAGCAATACCGATGCCAAAAAAGGAAGTCCCCGTGATCCGGATGCTTAGGAAGCGACGGGTGGCGAACGGCGGGTGGCGGTGCACCGCATCGAGGCATCTTCGGTCGCCCCTGCACCAGGATGGGAGGTCCCCCCGACCCCGTGCGCGGCGAGGAAGTCGATCAGGGCACCGACATGACGCTCGATGTGCTCGACCGAATCATGCCCGGCGCCGGGCACCTCGTACAGCCGCGCCCGACCGGTGGGGGCACGTTCGAGGATGCGTCGGGCGTCGCGCGGCGACACGCTGGTGTCGGCGGTGCCGTGGACCAGCAGCAGCGGACAGCCGATGCGCGCGGCGGTGTGCAGCGGGGCGATCTCGGCGAAGCGGTGGCCGATGCGCCACTCGACGTGCCGGGTGGCCAGCCGCGCCAGCCAGCGCGGCAGGCGCAGCGTGCGCAGATAGCCCTCGGTGACCTCGGCCGGGTCGGCGAAGGCGGCGATGCTGATCACCGCGTCGGGCAGCGGGTTGTCGGCGGCGTAGAACAGGGTCGCGCCGGCCCCCACCGAGTGCCCGAGCAGGGCGAGACGGCGACAGCGCGTGGGATGGACGCGGCGCAACCAGTCGACCGCCGCCTCCAGGTCCTCGGCGAAGCGCGGCAGCGAGGAGAAGGTGTCGCCATCGCTGTTGCCGTGGCTGCGCGCGTCGAACAACAGCACGTTGAGCCCGGCGCGGCGGAAGGGCGCGGCCAGCGGCAGCATCAACTCGGCGCTGCTGCCCCAGCCGTGGAGCACCACCAGGGTCGCCTCGGCGTCGGGCGCGGGCAGCAGCCAGGCGAACAGCCGGCGACCGCGCCGGGTGGGGATGACGCAGGTCTCGAAGTCGAGCCCGAGCGCCGCCGGGTCGTGGCGGGCGCGTCGACGCGGGGCGCGGAAACCGAGCTGCACGGCGAGCGCGAGCAGGCCGAGCAGGGTCGCGGGGAGCAGCAGAAGGGTGAGCAGGATCATCGTCGGGGGCGGGTGAGGGGTGAGGGGTGAGGGGTGAGGGGTGAGGGCGGGGCGTCGCGCCCCGCCGCGCGCCCGGGCTGCCCCGGGCGCCCGTTGCCTCAGGGCAGGCTGATGCGGGTCATCACCCCGTCCTTCAACCGCCAGTGCTTGAGCCCGGCGGCGGTGTGGATCAGCACCAGCACGAAGATCGCCAGCGCGCCCAGCCCGTGATAGAAAAACAGCGTCTTGGCAAGCTCCGGGTTCTCGGCCAGCGGCAGCTCGATGCTGAGACCGAAGAACTCCAGCGGGTAGCCGGCGCTGACCACGGCGACGGCGCCGCCGATGGTGATGGCGAGCAGACCGAGATAGAGCAGCACGTGCAGCGCGCCGCCGACGAACTGCTCACCCTTGCCGAGCGGCGGCTCGTAGGCCGGGGCCGGCGAGCGGCGACGCAGCACCAGACGCAGCAGGGTCAGCAGCAGCACGGTGGCGCCGACGCTCTTGTGGATGGTCACCAGGGTGGCGGCGAAGTCCTCGCCGAAGAGATTGGCGATGCCCTCGTAGCCGAGCGCCCAGAACAGGGTGCCGGAGCAGAGCAGGCCGAGCACCAGCAGGGCGACCAGCCAGTGCAGCAGGCGTTGGGTGAAGGTGTAACGCGGTTGGGCCAAGGGTTGTTACCTCGCGATCGGGATGCTGGGTCTGTCGTGGTGACGACAGGGTCGGGAGCTGGCCGGGGCTCGGGGGCGCGCGTCGCCGCCCGACGGCGGTGCGCGACGCGGGCGCATACGTGTCCCTGAGCCGGTTGCGCCGGTCGGCTCCGGGCTAGTTATACCAACCCGCGTCGGGCCCTGACCAGCCGTCTCGGCGGGCGCCGGGAGCGCCCAGAACGGGGCCTTGGACGCAACGACCGATGTCCTTGCCAGCGCCGCCGCGGGTGTGTTCAGCGCGGCATCTCGGCTCGCAGCGCGCGCTGTTCGAGCAGCGCGCCGTCCTCGCCCTGGGGCGCGATCCGCCGCAGCGACAGCCAGCGCCCGTCGTCGAGCCGCCAGGCCAGGTGCGACTCGGCGTGGACCAGCGCGGCGTAGAAGGTCTCGCCGTCGTCCGAGCGCGGCTCGAAGCGGCGGTAGTCGCAGACGCAGAGACAGGGCGCGCCGGCGGCATCGTTGCCGATGATGCGCCGCGCCGTCACCTCGTACTCGCGATAGATCCGCAACCGGCGCGGCGCGATCAGGCGCGCGCGCCAGTGGTGCCCGAGCAGCGCCCGCCAGGGCGCGAGACAGGGGTGATCGGGGTGGTCGAGCTCGATGGTGGATGATGCCCGCATGGCGAGTCCTCCCGCTGGTGTTGAGCGATGCGCGCCCCGGGGGTCAGACCCCGCGCGCGAAGCGGACCTGAACGTCGCGCGGCGGCGCCAGATGCGGCGCGCTGGTCACCAGCAGCCGCGCCCCGGCGCGCGCATAGTCCTCGGCGTTGGCGGCGTTGACCCCGCCGGCGGCGGCGACCAGTGCCGTCGAGCCCGCGGCGGCGAGCGCGGCGACCGTCTCGGCGACCGCCGCGGGGCTGAACTTCTCCAGCTGGATGACATCGGCCGCGGCCCAGACGAGCGCCTCGGCGCCGTCCTCGACCTCGACCACCACCCGCTTCTCCGGGCAGCGGCGGCGCAGTCGCGCGATCGCCGCGGCGGGCTCCTCGTCGAGGAACAGACGGTGCTCGGCGAACACCAGCAGGGTCTCGGAGAGCCCGGTGCGATGCATCGCCGCGCCGGCGGCGCGCGCCGCCTTGACCGCCAGGCGGCGGGTGCCGGGGACGTTCTTGCGGGTGAGTGCGACCAGCGCCTCGGGGTGGCCGCGGCGCGCCGCTTGCTGGATCTCGGCGGCGCGGCTGGCCACCCCCGAGCACCACTCGACCAGGGTCTGCGCGCTCTTCCACGCGCGGTGCAGGATGCCTGCCTCGGCGCTGGCCTCGAGCAGCAGGGTCTCGGGCGCGGCCTGTTGACCGGAGGCGGCGTGGAGGGTGGCGCGCGCGCCGCACAGCTCGAACATCCGCGCCGCCTCCTCGATCCCGCACACCACCATGGGGTCGCGGGCGAACAGGCGGATCTGGCCGGGGCGGGCGTCGATCTCCAGCGCCTCGGTGGTGAGGTCGCCGTAGGGCACGTCCTCGGCGAGCAGCTGCTGCAGGCGGTGGTCGTCGAGCGCCAGGGGTTGGGGTCGGATCATGGTCAATACCTCGTGGATTGGATGGTTTTAGCCGTCCCCGCCGGGAGCGCGATGGCGCAGCCCGGGGGGACGTCGAGCAGGGTGCGCTCGCCGCGCGCCGGACAGGGCAGGGCGCGCGGCAGGTGGATGCGCAGCGCCGTGCGGTCGGGCAGGCGACAGCTCAGCGCGCGATAGGGGCCCATGTCGATCACCCGTGCGATCTCGACGGCGAGCCCGGCGCGGGCGCCGGGGCGCGGGCCGTCGGGCAGCAGCGCGACCACGCTGTCCTCGCGGCGGGGTGCGCGCGCCAACTCGACCCGGCCCCAGGGGCCGCAGGCCGCGCGCCCCTCCCAGCGCGTCACCGCCAGGGTGTTGGGCCAGCCGAGCACCCGCGCGACCTCGGCATCGCCCGGTGCGGCGAACACCGCCTCGGCCTCGTCGAGCCGGCGCAGCCGCCCGCCGATCATCACCCCGACCCGGTCGGCGCACTGGCGCGCGTCCTCCAGGTCGTGGCTGACCAGCAGGGCGCAGGTGGCGGTCTCGGCGATCAGCTCCTGCAACAGCAGCCGCAGCGACTGGCGCAGACTGGCGTCGAGCGCCGAGAAGGGCTCGTCGAGCAGCAGCAGCGCCGGCGCCGGGGCGAGCGCGCGCGCGAGGGCGACGCGCTGGCGCTGACCGCCGGAGAGCTGCCCGGGGCGTCGCTGCGCCAGCCCGCCGAGTCCGACCCGCTCGATCCAGCGCGTCACCCGCGCGGCGCGATCGGGCGCGCGCGCGAGCCCGTAGCCGATGTTCTCGGCGACGCTGAGGTGGGGGAACAGGGCGTGGTCCTGGAACATGAAGCCGAGGTCGCGCCGGCGCGGCGCCAGGTCGATGCCGGCGGCGCGCGCGTACCACAGCCGCTGGCGGTGACGGATGTGCCCGGCGCGCGGGCGCTCGAGCCCGGCGAGCAGCCGCAGCAGGGTGCTCTTGCCGCCGCCCGAGGGGCCGAGCAGCGCGGTGATCCCGGCGCCGGGCAGCGCCAGACGCAGGCGCAGGTCGAAGCCGGGGCGACGGAAGGCGAGATGGGCGGAGAGTTCGGTCATCACAGTCGTCCGAGTCGGCGCAGGAGCAGGAACAACACCAGCGAGATCCCCCCGAGCAGCAGCGAGAGCCGGGTGGCGCAGGTGAAGTCGCCGTCGAGCACATGGTTGTAGATCGCCAGCGACAGCGTCTCGGTCGAGCCGATGAGGTTGCCGCCGAGCATCAGGGTGATGCCGACCTCGCCGAAGGCGCGCCCGGCGCCGAGCGTCAGCCCCGCCGCGAGGCTCGGGCGCACCGCCGGGATCACCACCCGCCACAGCGTCTCCAGGCGCCCCTTGCCGAGGGTGTAGGAGGCCTCGACCAGCACCCGCGCGCTGCCCTCGATCGCCGACTGCACCGGCTTGACCACCAGCGGCAGCCCGGCGATGAAGGCGGCGAGCACCAGCGCCGGGAAGGAGAACACCAGCTCCCAGCCGAGCTGCGCGTGGAGCGGTGCGCCGAGCACGCCGTGGCGCCCGAACAGCATCAGCAGGAAGAAGCCGATGGCGATCGGCGGGAACACCAGCGGCAGCGACACCAGCGCATCGAGCAGCCAGCGCAGCGGGAACGACAGGCTGAGCAGATAGCCCAGCCCGACCCCGGCGACGAGCAACAGCGCCAGGGTCACCGCCACCACCCGCAGGCTCAGCAGCAGGGCGTCGGGCGAGCAGGCGAGCAGCGCGGACATCGATGATCCCCCGATCCCGTCAGTAGACGAACTGGAGCTGCAGCGCGAGCCGGTCGTCGAGCGCGGCGAGCAGCCGGTTGGCGTCGGCCCGCGCATCGAGCCCCGGGGCCTCGGCCTCGCGCCACTGATAGTTGGCCATCACCTGCCAGTGACGGTCGATGCGGTAGCGCAATCCCAGCGTCCAGGTGGTGAAGCGACGATGGTCGGCGGCCGACTCGGTGCCGCGGTCGTAACGGTCGTAGCGCAGATCGAGCCAGGTGCGCGGGGCCAGCCGCCAGCCGCCCTCGAGATACCAACCCTCGGCCTCGCCCTCGGGCAACAGGTTGCGCCCGGCGATGCGGGTGGCGGCGTTGTTCCAACTGCCGGGCACCGCGCCGCCGTCGCTGCCGGCGAGGATCATGCCGCGCCCGACGAGGTACTCGCCGCTCAGCCGCCAGCGCGCCGCCTGGTGGATGACCCCGGCGCCGGCGCGGGTGCGCAGGTGGCTGCCGGGGTCGGCGCCGTCGAGCTCGCGCCGTCCCTGCTGCCACCAGCCGAACAGCTTGGTGCCCTGGCGCGCGGCGCCGCGCCCGCCCTCGACGTGCTCGCTCGACCAGTAGAGATAGAGATCCTTGTGGCTGTCGTCGTCGAGTCGCGCGACGCCGTTGCCGTTGCCGAGCATCAGCGCGTAGCTGTGCGCCCAGGGCCCGCCGCCGGGGAGCACGCCGAAGAGCTGCGCGCCGATGTCGTGATAGAGCGAGCGCGGGCCGCGCGGCGTGTTGGCATCGAGCGGGTCGCTGCCGTCGTGGTCGAGAAAGGTCTCGTTGAGCAACTGATCGACCGCGGTCGAGACGGCGAAATAGGGCTGGCGCGGGGCCGGGCGCAGCGCCTCCTCGCTGCCCGGCGGCTTGAACTGGCCGAGACGCAGACGCAGCGCCGGGTCGATGCGATAGCTGAGGCTGGCGTCGATCAGCTGCAGTTCGTCGCCCTCGCGGGTCGCGCCGTTGTCGCCGGCCTCCACCGCGACCAGATAATCGAGCGGCGCGCCGCCCGGCACCCGCCCGCGCACGCCGAGGCGCAGCCGGTGCAACTGCCAGCGTTCGGCGGCGCGCTTGTCCGGCCCCAGGCGGTTGGCCGCCATCCCCTGGCCGGTCCAGCCGCCGACCGGGATCGGGGTGTCCTCGCCCCGTTGATAGGCGAGCTGGGCGAAGCCCCAGGGACGCAGCGCGCGCGTCCCCTGCTCGGGTTCGCTGCCCTGGAGAAGCAGCCAGTTGGCCGCCTGGGCGAGTCCGGGGGCGAGTCCGGGGGCAAGCAGCGCGGCGCCCAGCGCGAGCGCGCGCATCCTGGTCGAGTCGGTCATGGCAAAGATCCTTGGGGCGAGGCGCGCGCCCCGGTGGTGACCGGGCCTCACAGCCCGTATCCGGCGAGCAGGTCGCGGGCGGCGGGGGTGGCGACGAAGTCGAGGAAGCGCTCTGCCGCTGCTCCGGGGGCGCGGTGCGTGGGCACGCCGATGACGATCTCGAGCGGCGCGTAGTGGCTCGGGTCGATGGTCTCGACCACCAGCCGCTCGGGGTCGAGCGCGCGCGCCTCGGTGGCATTGATGAAGCCGGCCTCGACGCTGCCGGCGCGCAGGTGCGCGGCGACCTGGGGGACGGTGGCGAGCACGGTCAGGCGCTCGGCGAGCGGCTTGCGCAGCCCGTCGTGTTCGAGTGACTGGAGCGCGGCGCGGCCATAGATCGCCCGCGCCGGATCGGGCAGGGCGATGCGGCGGAAGGCCGGGTCGGTGAGCGGTCGACCGGCCAGCGCGGCGGTGCGCACCAGCACCAGCCGGCCGCGACCGAAGGGCTGGGTGCGGGCGAACAGCCCGCTCTCGGCGAGGAAGCGCCGCTCGCCGACGACCAGCGCCACGCGCGCGCTGGCGCGGGTCTGGGCGAGCACCTGGCGCATGTTGCCGAAGGCGGCCTCGACGCCGATGCCGCTGTCGCGCTCGAAGGCCTGGTAGAGCGCGAGCAGCGGGCGCTTGTAGCCGGCCCCGGCGGCGATCAGCAGACCGTCGTCGTCGGTGGCCGCGTGCGCCGGCAGGGCGCAGCAGAGCATCAGCAGGGCGATGAGCAGGGGCATGATGGAGTCTCCTTGTCCACGGGGTCAGAGTTGCATCGTCAGGGTGAGCGAGAGGGTGCGCGGCGCACCCGGGTAGTAGCCGATGGTGCCGGGCTGGGCGTCGTCGCGCCCGGCGTCGATGACGGCGACATAGCGGGTGTCGAAGAGGTTGTCGACGGCCAGCGAGAGGCTCATGGCGCGGTGGCGGTAGCCGAGGCCGAGATCGAACAGGGTGTGGGCGTCGACCGGCTCGGTATTGGCCGCGTCGCCGTAGCGTCGTCCGACGTGACGCACCACCGGGGTCAGGGTCCAGGGACCGTGGCGGTACTCCAGGGCGAGGCTGGCGAGCCACTCGGGGGCGTCCGGGACCTGGTTGCCCCGGGTGGCGAGCAGGCTGTCGGCGGCGGTGCGGATGTCGGTGTCGAGACGGCTGCGGTTCCACGACAGGCTGGCCACCAGGTTCCAGTGCGCGTCGGCGCGCCAGTGCGCCTCGAGCTCGGCGCCCTGGGTGTGGGCGCGCACCCCGCCCTGGAGATAGCTGAGATCGAGCGCCGGGTCGTAGGCCATCACCTGCTTGTCGCGCAGCCGGCCCCAGTAGAGCGTCGGCGCCAGGGTGAGGTTGCCGTGGCGCCAGCGCAGCCCGGCCTCGATGGTCTCGGCGCGCTCGAAGCGCAGCCGCTGCCACAGCGACTGGAGGTCGATCCCGGCGGCCTCGAACCGCTCGCGCGCGTTCATGTAGCCGCTGTAGAGCGGGCCGAGCCAGGGGTTGCCGATGGTGCGTCCGAGGGCGAGCCGGGCCTCCAGCCCCGGGGTGAGTTCACGGCTCAGACTGAGGCTCGGCAGCCAGGCCGCGAGGGTGACGGGCGCGGTGCCGAGCGCCGGGTCGACCGGCGGGTCGAGGTCGAGCGCCGCGCCGTGGTCGAGATCGGGCAGGGCGCTGGCGTCGTAACCGGTGATCGCCGGCAGGCGCAGGCGCAGATAGCGCGTCCCCAGGGTGTAGCGCCAGCCGCGCCGCTCGCCCTCGATCATGGCAAAGGGGCTCTCGTAGGCGCGCTCGCCCTGCTCGGCGAGGATGCCCCAGCGCGAGAAGCGCAGCGCGCCCTCGGCATCGACGGTGTAGAGGCGCTGGCTCAGCGGCGGCGGCATCGAGCTGAGGCGCTGGCTCCAGTGACCGAGGGTCAGGGTGGCAGCGTCGAGTTCGAGCTGCAGCTCGGCGACGGCGCCATACTGGCGCTGGTCGACCTCGACGCGAGTGATGCCGGTGCGCTTGCCGGTGAGCCGCTCGCCCCGGGTCTCCAGCCAGTAGGGGCGCAGTTGCAGGCGGGCGCGTGGTCCGAGCTGCCAGCTCAGGGTGGCGAGCAGGTTGTCCTCGGTGTAGTGCTGGGTGTTGTAGGCGTAATAGTTGGCGTCCTCGCGCGCCGAGCCGGTGAGCGTGGCGTGGTAGCCGAGCGTGCCGTAGCGCTCGAGGTCCTGGCTCTCGGCATGGGTCAGCGGGCGATAGGCGTCGCTGTGGAAGCGGTTGTGGGCGCCGTAGAGGCTGAGCGACAGGTCGGCGCCGAGCGGTTGCGCCCAGCCGAGGTTGAGGGTGTCGCGGCTCTGCCCGCCGGGGCCGCGCCACTGCTCGCCGGCGGCGCTGGAGGCGGAGAGGAACAGCCGGCTCGCGGCGGCGCCGATGGTGCCGCTGTCGAGCCGCGCGAACAGTCGGTGGAAGTCGTGATCGGCGCGTGCCACCCGCGCCATCACCCCCGGCTGCTGGCGCGGCGCGCGCAGCCCCAGCGCCAGGCTGCCGGCGAGGTTGCCGACCCCGAGGCCGACCCCGGCCGGTTGCGGGCCGCGCCACAGGGTGAGTCGTTCGAGGTTCTCCAGGTCGTAGAGGTTGCCGACGCCGCCGCGCCCGGCGCTGGTCGAGGAGGGGGTGCCCTCGATCGTCACCGCCAGCCCGGTGGCGGTGGAGGCGGCGATGGCGCGCAGTCGCAGCGTTTGTTGCTCGGTGCTGAGCGCGTTGGGGTCGGCCTCGGCGCGGTTGACCGAGGGGGTGAGGTCGAGCGCGCGGTAGGGATTGACCTGGGCGGCGCCGCCGCGCGCCTCCAGGGTGGCGCCGTCGAGCTCGGTGGTGGCGTAGTCGCCCGCGTCCGATGCGATCCGGGTCGCGCTGATCTCGATCGCGGGTAGCGGTTGGGCGGGCTCGGCGCCGGCGGCGAGCGGCCAGCACAGCGGGGCGAGGCAGCATCCGAGGGTTCGCATTCTTGGGGTCTCGTCCATGGTGTGCGCGCCTCAGTGGGGCGATGTCGGGTTGGGGTGGATCCAGGGGCCGTCGCGGTTGGCCGCGCGCAGCGCCGCCTGGCCCTCGGCGCCGAGCAGGTAGTCGGCGAGCCGGCGGGCGCGCGCGCGCCGCGCGTCATCGGCGGGGTGGGCCGGGCCGGGGAGGGCGAGGACGAAGTGCCGGCGCATCTGCGGATCGTCGTCGAGCAGCACGGCGAGCCCGGGGTGGGGGAGACGGCCGAAGGCCACCGGGATCTCGCCGGCGATCACATAGGCGCCGCGCGCGCCGGCGTCGATCAGCGCGCCGTGGCGCGTCTCGGCGCCGCTCGGGAGTTGCTGGCGCACCCCGGGGCGCAGTCCGCCGGCGCGCCACAGCCGCGCGGCGACGAGATAGCTGCCGGGGTCGCGGTAGCCGATCATCGGCGCGTCGGCGCGGGCGATGCGGCGCAGCGCCTCGATGCCGTCGGGCGCCTCGCGCACCCCCGCCGGATCGGCCTCGGGGCCGAGGATGACGTAGCGGTTGTGCGCCCAGGTGGTGAGCGGCGCGGCCAGCCCGCGCGCGACCAGGTCGAAGGCCGCCTCGCCGCCGTGGATCAGCAGCAGGTCGGCCTCGCCGCTGGCAAAGCGCGGCACCACCTGGTCCTTGGGTGCGGCGGCGACGGTGGCGATCGCCAGCCCGGTGGCCCGCTCGGCCCGTTCGGCCAGCGCCGGCCACACCCCGCACATCACCAGCCCGCCGACCACGGCGACCGGCACCGTCGGTGCGGGCGCGGCGTGCGTCTGGGTGGTGATCAGGGCGACCAGCAACAGGGTGAAGCGTGGCATGTGGTGCATCGGGATCTCCTCGCCTCTCAGTGGTTCAGGGTGAAGCGGACCGGGATGCGCACCCAGCTCGCCCGCGCGGCGCCGTCGACCCGCGCCGGGCGGAAGCGCCAGTGCGCGACCGTCTCGCGGGCGGCGCGGTCGAGGCTCTCGACCCCGGAGGAGTGGGCGAGGCGGATCTCCTCGGCGCGACCGTCGCGCCCGACCAGGACCTCAAGCGTCACCTCGCCGTGCTGGCCGAGCCTTCGCGCGCGCGCCGGGTAGGCCGGTCTGGGGGTGTGCAGATAGGCCACCGGCTGATCCGGGGTGGTCTGTGTCGCCCGGCCACCCGCGGCGCGCCCGGCGCCCGTCTCGCGCGCCGGCGCGGCGTCGCGCGTCGCCGGGGGCGCGGCGTGGCGTGGCCGTGACGGCGCGGGGGTCTCGGCGGGCGCCGATCGGGCGCTCGGGGTCGGCTCGGGCTTGGGTGGCGACGTCGGTCTCGGCGGCGATTTCGGTTCCGGTTCCGGCTCCGGCTTCGGCGTCGGTGCCGGGCGCGGCGTGGGTTGGGTGTCGGGTTGTGGTTGCGGCGCGGCGCGCGGCGCGGGGGCGGTGTTCGGTTCCGGTTCCGGTTCCGGTTCCGGCTCGGGCTCGGATTGCGGCTGCGGCGCCGCGGCCTGGGGCGGCTCGGGCCGCGCGTCCGCCGTCGGCGCGGGCGCGGCGGCGAGGCGCAGGCGTAGCGGGGTGTCCGCGGCGCGTTCGCCGCCCTCGGCCATCGGTACCCGCCCGGCGGCGAGCGCGAGCAGCGCGCCCTGGAGGACCAGGGCGAGGGTGCCGGCGAGCCACCAGGGCATCTCGGGCAAGCGCGGCGCGGGGGGAGTCATGCCCCGACCTCGCGGGTGGCCAGGGCGATGGCGGTGATCCCGGCGGCGCGACAGGCGTCCATCACCGCCACCAGGTCGGCGAGCGCGGCGGCGCCGGCGCCGGTGATGGTCACCTGGGTCCGCGGGCCCTTGTCGCGGAGCAGCGCGGTGAGCCGCTGGTGGTCGAGCGGCGCGCCGGCGACGCTGATCGCGCCGTTGCGGGCGAGCACGATCACCACGTCGGCGGGGTCGAGGCGGGTGGCGCTGGCGCTCGCCGGGAGCTGGCCGTCGAGCCCGCGCGCGGGGAGGGTCTCGAGGGTGGCGAGGATGAAGAAGGCGAGCAGGAAGAAGATGATGTCGATCATCGCCACCACCTCGATGCGCGCGCGCCGGCGGGGAGGATAGGCCATCAGCCCGCCCCCGCGCCGCACGCGGCGCCGGCGAAGCGGTTGACCAGCATCACCTTGATGACCTCGAGCTGGTGCCCGGCGCGGCGCGCGCGCTCGCCGAGGGCGTTGAAGGCGACCAGTCCGAGCACCGCGATCAGCAGCCCGGCGGCGGTGGCGACCAGCGCCTCGGCGACCCCGCCGGTGACCGCCTGGGCGCGCCCGCTGGCCTCGCCGCCGAGCGCGGCGAAGGCGTGGAACATGCCGACGATGGTGCCGAGCAGACCGAGCAGGGGGGCCAGGGTGACGGCGGTGTCGAGCACCCACAGGCGCCGATCGAGCTGTGGCTGGATGGCGAGGATGTGCTCGTCGAGCCGGGCGGCGAGGGCGCCGGCTGGCGCCGCCGTCTCCGGCGGCGTCAGCGCGCAGCGCAGCAGCGCGGCGTGGACGGCGTGGGGGCGGGCCTCGAGCAGCCCGGCGAGCCCGCCGCGATCGGCCGCGTCGAGCCCGGCGAGGGCGCGGGCGAGGCGCTCGCCGCGCCGATCGAGGCTGCGCAACGCCCAGCCGCGCTCCAGGCTCACCGCCAGGGTGAGGGTGAGCAGCAGCGCCAGCGGGTAGAGCAGGCCGCCGGTGTGCGCGGCGAGGCGCGCGAGGGTATCGAGCGATGGCATGGTGGGTCTCCGTCGCCTCAGCGCGCCAACTGGCGCACCTCGATGTGGTCGAGCCAGCGCACGTGGCGTGCGCCGGTCTGCTGGTCGGCGCTGGAGATCAGCGCGATGCGCCCCTCGGTGTCGTCGAGCGGTTGGCCGTCGTGTCGGAAGTACACCAGCACCTGCTCGCCGATCGGGGTGTTGAACAGCTCGCCCCAGGAGAACACCACCTGATAGCCGTCGCTGGCCCCGGCGGTGACGGCGAGGGTGCGCAGCCCGCGCGGGGTGTCGACCTTGGGGTGGGCGCGCGCGACCAGGTCGCGCAGCAGCACCCCCTCGAGGTGGTGCTTGTCGGCGATGTGCGCGCCGGTGTGGCAGATCACCGGCACCCGCTCGATGCGGTGCAGCGGCAGCTTGGCGAGGTCGGCGACGGTGAGCTGCTGTGGCTGCTCGACCGCGCCGTCGATCGCCAGACGGTGCGAGACGAATGGGTTGACGGCCTGCGCCGGGGCGGCGGCGAGGGCGAGCAGCAGGGCGATGAGACGGGGTGATGGGCGCATGGGGGAGTCCTCCGTGGGCGTTGGGGTCAGAATCGGTAGTTGGCCTCGACGAACCAGGTGCGCCCGGCGGCGGGGTAGCCGGCGCTCGGCGCGTAGTTGCTGTCGGCGAGGTTGCGCACCCCGGCGGCGAGCGTCACCGCGCTGGCGGGGTGCATGGCGAGCTTGAGGTCGAGGCTGGTGAAGGCGTCGAGGCGCTCGCTGTCGGAGCTCCAGCGCGCGCCTTCGTGACGCAGATAGAGCAGCGTCTCCCAGCGCTCGGCGGGGATGAAGCGGGCGTGGGCGGTGAGCTTGTGCGAGGGCACCCCGGTGAGGCGCTGGTCGGGGTCGCTGCGGTTGTCGCGGTCGATCAGGGTGAGGTGGGCGCCGAGCTGCCAGCGCGCGCCGAGGTCGGCGTTGGCGCCGAACTCCATCCCGAACACCTGGACCTCGCCGACGTTCTGCATCTGGTAGCGGTCGGGCTCGACGTCGTCGACGCGCTGGATCAGGTCGGTGATGCTGCTGGCGAACAGCGCCGCCTCGAGTTCGAGCCCCGGGCGCGGGCTGCCGCGATAGCCGAGTTCGTAGTTGAGGGCGTGCTCGGTGCGCAGGTCGGGGTTGGGGATGGCGGTGTCGAGGCGCAGCGAATAGCGGTCCTTGAGCGTAGGGAAGCGGCTCTTGCGCGCCACGGTGGCATAGAGCAGGTCGTCGCCGTCGGCGTCGAGCGACCAGAACAGCCCGGCCTGGGCGTCGGTGGCCGATTGCGCGTCGGGCAGCGCGACCGGGTCGCTGATCTTGTCGACGCGCAGCGGGCGCATGCGGTGGTGGGCGAGGCCGAGGGCGAGACGCAGCCGTGGGCCGAGGGTGATGCTGTCCTCGAGGCTGATCGAGTTCAGCGCGTCCTCGAAGGCCTCGGTGCGCTCGATGGTGTCGTCGGCGTGGTGGCGCTGGTGCTTGTGGTGCAGCGCCAGTTGCAATTGGTGGTGGTCGAGACGGGTGCTCTCGAGGGTGATGCTGCCGCCGAACACCCGGTCGTCGTAGATGCTGCGCCCGCTCGGGCCGAGGCTGCCGCGCCCGGAGGTCTTGCGGGTGGTGTAGCTGGCGTCGGTGTAGGCGTCGACGGCGTTGTCGTAGTCGTCGAGATAGAAGCGCAGGCGCAGTCGCTCGTGCTCGCCGAGCGCGGTGCGCGAGAGGAAGTAGACCCCCTCCTTGTCCCAATAGGGCCAGCGCCAGTAGCGCGCCGAGCGCGCGTCGGTCGACGGCGGTTGTCCCTTGGTGGCGTGCTGGCGGTAGTAGCTGATGGCGTACTCGTCGTCGCCCCGGGGTGTCCAGCCGAGCTTGAGCGAGAGGTGCGCGTCGCGCTGATCCGAGTTGTCGCGTCGTCCGCCGTCCTCGGTGGCGGTCGGCTGGAAGTCGTCGGAGAGCGGGAAGCCGTCGCTGTCGCGCCAACTCGCGCCGAACTGCAGGTACCACTGGCCCTGGTTGGTGCCGAGGTTGAGCGTGCCGGTACGGGTGTGGTCGGCGGCGAGACCGACGGAGAGATCGCCCTCGAGCGCCCGCTCGGGGCGGCGCGAGACCAGGTTGATGGCGCCGCCGAGGGTGTTGGCGCCATAGGCCATGGCGCTGAAGCCCTTGGCGACCTGGATTGCCGAGAGATCGGTGGTGGTGAAACGGCCGAGATCGAGATAGCCGTCATAGGGGACGGAGACCGGGATGCCGTCGATGAAGATCGGCACCTGACGGGCGTCGAAGCCGCGCAGGTCGAGGGTCTGCTCGTTGCGGCTGTTGGTGGTGACGCTCACCCCCGAGAGCAGGTCGAGGGCCTCGCCGAGGGTGTCGCGGTCGAAGCGGCGCAGGGTCTCGCTGGTCAGCACCGAGGCGACCTGGCCGCTGTCGAGCGCGCCGAGCGCCGGGGTCGGTGCGCTCACCGTGATGGTGCCCAGGGTGTAGACCTGCTCGGCGGGGGTGGCCTGGACGCCGAGGCCGAGGCCCAGCAGTCCGCCCAGGGAGAGGCGTTGCGTCCACGCGTTCACTGTCGTTCCTCCGGTCGGGGCGCCGGGGCGCCCGGGGATCAGGGCCGGGGAGGGTCGCTATATTCGTTGTTATATAACGCTAGACGTGGCCACCCCTCGGCTGCGGTCGTCGTGCGAGGGGCTTGAAGCAGGATCGGTGCCAACCATCGGGCATCGGCGGTCGATGAGGTGCTATCGCATTGTCTGGTAGGAGTTTTTGGGTGAGCGACAGGCGGCGTCGCGGCGCTCGACGAGGGAGCGTTATGTCGTTTTGTATACAACGCGCCGTACGCTGAGGGGCGTCGCGCGTGCGGCATGCCCCGGAATGGGGCGCGGATCGGGGGTGCCCGGACGGGAACGGGGACCGTGCCGGGCGGGGCGGGGCGGCTCAGCGCCCGGCGTGTTCGTCCGGGGCCGGTGGCAGCACCGGCGCCAGACCCCGGCTGCGGCGCAGCCAGTTGATCGCGCCGAGCAGCTGGGGGTTGGCCGCGAGCCGGCGCTCGAGCCGATACTTGCCGGGGAAGTCGAGGAGGATCAGCCCCATCAGCATGGTCAGCAACCCCTGGCCCGGCAGCACCAGCATCAGCAGGCCGCAGAGCAGCAGCAACGCGCCGCTGAGGTTCTTGACCAGGCGCAGCACGGCGTGGACCAGCGGGTGATGACGGCGCAGCCGGTCGGGGCGGTGCGCCGGGGCGGCGAAGTAATCGACCGGGATCAGCGCCACCAGGAAGGGCAGCGAGAGCAGCGAGAGCAGGAACACGGCGACGGACAGGCCGGCGACCCAGGCGCTCAGCGCCTGGTGGACCTCCACCCAGTGCAGTGCGGTTTCGATCATGGTGACAGGGATCCTGAACGGGCGCCGGACGCCGGGCGCGACGGCCCGGCGCGCGGCCTCAGCCGGCGGCGTGCAGCTCGGCGGCCTGGAGGGTGTTCTCGAGCAGGCTGGCGATGGTCATCGGACCGACCCCGCCGGGCACCGGGGTGATCCAGGCGGCGCGCTCGGCGCAACCGGCGAAGTCGACGTCGCCGACCAGCTTGCCCTCATCGGTGCGGTTGATGCCGACATCGATCACCGTCGCCCCCGCCTTGATCCACTCCCCCGGCACGAAGCCCGGCCGACCGACGGCGGCGACCACGATATCGGCCCCGCGCACCTTCTCGGCGAGGTCCTTGGTGCGGCTGTGACAGATGGTCACGGTGCAGCGCGCGGCGAGCAGCTCCAGGGCCATCGGCCGACCGACGATGTTCGACTGGCCGATCACCACCGCGTCGAGCCCGGCGAGCGACTGGCCGGTGCGCGCGAGCATGGTCATCACCCCCTTGGGCGTGCACGGACGCAGCAGCGGCATGCGCAGCACCAGGCGACCGACGTTATAGGGATGGAAGCCGTCGACGTCCTTGGTCGGCAGGATGCGCTCGGTCACCAGCGCCTCGTCGATCTGCTCGGGCAGCGGCAGCTGTACCAGGATGCCGTCGATGGTCGCATCGGCGTTGAGCCGGTCGATCAGCGCCAGCAACTCGTCCTGGGTGGTCGAGGCCGGCAGCTCGTGCAGCTCGGAGCGGAAGCCGACCTCGGTGCAGGCCTTGCGCTTGTTGCGGACATAGACCTGGGAGGCGGGGTTCTCGCCGACCAGCACCACCGCCAGGCCGGGGGCGCGCTGGCCGGCGGCGAGCAGGGCGTCGACCCGGGTCTTGATCTGCTGGCGGATGTCTGCGGCGATCGACTTGCCGTCGAGGAGTTGTGCGGTCATGGTCTTCCTAATGATACGGGGTCAATGGCGCATGATATCGTGCGCGACGGTGGCGATGGAATCCGTCGTCGGCGAATCGGACGATCATTGGTGCTTGACAGCGGGGAGGCGGCTGCGTAAATTAAGCGCTCTTCGATTTCGGGTCGAACTGATTCGATCGAAACCGGGGTATAGCGCAGTCTGGTAGCGCGCCTGCTTTGGGAGCAGGATGTCGGGGGTTCGAATCCCTCTACCCCGACCAAGGTCAGCCGCCAGGTCGCGAGCACGGACAGATGTCCTGCCCGCCGCTGCGCCGCCACGAGCGCCCGTAGCTCAGTCGGATAGAGCAACGGCCTTCTAAGCCGTGGGTCGCAGGTTCGAATCCTGCCGGGCGTGCCAATCGCAAGCCACGGCAACGAAGATCGGGCTTGGCGAAAAAAAGAGCTTGCATCTCTCCAAGGATTGGGTATAATGCACAGCTCATCGCATCGGCGATATCGACGAATGCGAAGTAGCTATGGTGGACGTAGCTCAGTTGGTAGAGCGCAGGATTGTGATTCCTGTGGTCGTGGGTTCGATCCCCATCGTCCACCCCAAATTAAAGAGTACGTAAGTTGACAAGGCAGCAAAAGTCCTTTAAGCTTAACGGCTCTAGAAAAACGGGCCGTTAGCTCAGCTGGTAGAGCAGTGGACTCTTAATCCATTGGTCCTAGGTTCGAATCCTAGACGGCCCACCAAATACGAGAAAGGCCCTCCGTTCGCGGAGGGCCTTTTTTATTGCCTGCGATTTCCAGTCGCCAGTCGCCAGTGGGCGTGCGCCGTTGGCGGTGGCGCGGGACCGCTGGGAGGGCGTGGGTGGCGATGGGTGCGGGTCGTGAACCGCAATGGCGCGAAGGGCGCGAAGAACACCGCCAGGCGTAGGCTGGGCAAAGCGCAGCGTGCCCAGCGGCCAGCGGCCAGCGGCCAGCGGCCAGCGGCCAGCGGCCAGGGCGATTGAACCGCAAAGCCGCGAAGCGCGCAAAGACATGGATGCGTGACGTCGGCATGGGGGCCATCGACGGCGGGTTGGCGCCGCCGCCAACGGTGCACGCCCGCTGGCGGCTGGCTGCTGGCGGCTTATTCCCCTTCGCGTCCTTCGCGCCTTCGTGGTTCAGTCTTTCCGGCTGTCGGCTTATCGCTCCCCAATCCCCCGGCGCACGCTAACCGGGTCGTCGCGCGAGGGTGTCGTGGAGGGCATGGCGGGTGGTGTCGAGGCGGCGTCCGAGGCGCGCGAGGTCCTGGTCGGTGAGGGTGTCGAGCGCGGGGGCGAGGGTGGCGAGCTGGTCGAGCAGGGTGGCGAGCGCGCGCTCGGCCCGGGCGCGACAGCCCGGGCAGCGTGTCCCCTCGCGCTGCCAGGGGAGGTACTCGAAGACCCGGTCGCAGTCGGTGCAGACGGCGGCGAGTACACCCGCGCCGAGGGCGTAGACGCGCAGCGTCGCCTCGTGCGTGTGCTCGACCTCGGTGGCGCGGGGGAAGCGCGCGCGCAGCGCGGCCTCGGTGGTGACGGTCTCGAGCAGGTCGCGGCGGTACTCGGCCTCGAGCGCGACCGGCGGGGCGGTGTGGGTATCGAGCATCGTCGGAGACTCCCTGACGGGCCGCGCGGGGCGGCGGATGGGAGCAAGTAAAGTTCGCTTTACTTTTGCGGTCAACAAGACTTGACGAGCGGCACGCGTCGACGTTGTCCGCGACGCCGCGCGTGCGCCAACCCTAGACCCCGCCGCCGCGCCACACCACCCGACCGATGACATGCACCTGGCCGTTCTGGTGCTCGGGCGGGATGATCTCGTCGGGATAGCGCCCGGCGTTGTCCGAGCGCAGGATCAGCGCCCCGTCGTAGCGTCGGAACAGCCGCTTGACCCGCAGTTCCTGACCGTAGCGGAGGGCGTAGACCCGCCCCTCGCGCACCCGGTCGCACTCGATGTCGGTATCGACCAGCAGCACGTCGCCGTCGCGGATCCCCGGCTCCATGCTGTCGCCCTTGGCGTAGACCACCACGGCGTTGCCGGGGCGCACCCCGGTCTGGCGCGCCCAGTCGGAGGTGAACGCGAGCGGCGGCGCCTCCTCCTCCTCGAACACCAGGTTGCCGTTGCCCGCCGAGAGGGCGACGCGTCGGCGCGGGATCAGCACGTACTGGCCCTCGGGCAGGTCGGCCGGATCGTCCCACACCACGATCGGGTGGACCAGCCCGGCGCAGCCGCCCGCCGTCGCCGGCTCGGCGCCCTCGCCGAGCAGCATCGGCCCCTCGCCGTGGAGCAGCCAGCGCGGGTTGACGCCGCGGCTGGCCTGGAGCGCGAGCAGCGCCTCCCAGTGGGGCTCGGTGAGCGCGCGCTCCCACTGCGAGACGGCCTGTTTCGAGACCCCGGCGAGCTGGCCGAGGGCGTGTTGGGTCAGGTTCAGCCGGTGGCGCAGGGCCTTGACCCGGTCGGCGATGGTCTGGTGCATGGCGTCAAGCTTACTTGACGAAAGGTCAACCTTTGTTGACTTTTTGTGTAAAGCGCTCTTTACTTCGCCCCATGATCACCAAGACAGCCCTCATCGCGGCGCTCGGCTCGCCGGCGGCGGTGGCCGCCGAGGCCGGCTGCAGCAGACAGGCGGTGGCGCAGTGGGGCGAGGTGGTGCCGCTGCGCAGCGCGGTGCGCATCGCCGCGCGCGGGCGCTGGTCGCTGCACCAGCTACGCCCCGACCTGTTCCCCGCCGCCACCCCGCCAGCGATCGCCAGGGAGGCGTCGATGACCCCGCAACCGACCAGACCCCGCCCCCATCACCCGCCGGCGCCCGCCCGGGGGCGGCGATGAGGGACTACGGCCGCATCCACACCCGCTTCTGGGAGCAACCCGAGATCACCGCGCTGAGCGTCGAGGCACGGCTGCTCGCCGTCTACCTGCTCAGCAGCCCGCACTCCAATCTGCTCGGCTGCTACCGCCTGCCCAACGGCTATGTCGCCGACGATCTGCGTCTCGACGACGCAGCGCTCGAGCGCGCCTTTGCCGAACTCGAGGGGCTGGGGTTGGTGCACCGCTGCGCCGTCACCGGCTGGCTGCTGCTGCCGAACTATCTCAAGTACAACCCGATCGACAACGGCAACCAGGCCAAGGCCGCGCTCAAGCTCATCGCCAAGGTGCCGCCGACGGCCACGCTGCTCGCGGCGCTGCGCGCGGCCATCCGCGCCCACGCCGGGCGTTATGCCGACACCCTGCTCGGCGCCGCGCGGCTTGCCACCGAGACGGCCGACGGGACGGGGCTCGACAAGGGTTCGGCAAAGGGTTCGGCAAAGGGTTCGGCAAAGGGTTCGGCAAAGGGTTCGGCAAAGGGTTCGGCAAAGGGTTCGGCAAAGGGTTCGCCCGACCCCCGCGCCAACCAGGAACAGGAGCAGCAACAGGACCAGCAACCGGAGCCGGAGCGGTCGCGCGCGGCGCGCCCGAACGCGCGCGGCGCGCGCCTGACCCTCACCCGGCTGCCGGCGGCGTGGCGCGCCTTCGCCGAGCAGACCCGCCCGGACCTCGACCCCGAGCACACCTGGGCGCAGTTTCGCGACTACTGGGTGGCCAAGCCGGGGCGCGAGGGGGTCAAGGCCGACTGGCTGGCGACCTGGCGCAACTGGGTGCGGCGCGAGGCGCCGCCCGGGAGCGCCAGGCGCGGTGGCAACGGCGGCGCGGCGCTCGCCGCGCGCAACCGCGCGGCGGTGGAGACCTGGCTGGGCGCGGCCGAGCCCGGCGGCGCGGTGATCGATGGGGCCTGTCACCATGAGGGCTGAGGAGCGCGGCGCCTTCGGCGAGCTGCTGATGGGGCTGCTCGAACTCTATGGCCGCTCGCTCACCCCGGCGGCCGCCGCGCTGTGGTGGGCGGCCTTCGAGGATCACCCGCTCGGCGCGGTGCGCGCGGCCTTCTCGCGTTATACCCAGGACCCCGAGCAGGGGCGCTACCCGCCGAGCCCGGCGGCGGTGCTCGGCTGTCTCGCGCGCGCTCCAGAGACGGTGCGCCCCGATGCCGACGAGGCCTGGGCGGTGGCGCTCGAGGCGCTCGACGAGCGGCGCACGGTGTGCACCAACGACGAGATCGAAGAGGCGATGACGGCCGCCCGGGTGGTCGCCGCCGGTGGCGACCGGATCGGCGCGCGGTTGGCCTTCCGGGCCGCCTACGAGCGCGTGGTGCGCTCGCGCCGCCAGGCCGGGCGCGCGCCCTGTTGGCGGCTCTCGCTCGGCTGGGACCGCGACGAGCGCGCCCGCGTCGCCGAGCAGGCGGTGCAGCGCGGCCTGCTCGAGCGCGCGCGCGTCGCTGTCCACCTGCCGCCGCCCGCGCCGCGCGGCGCGGCCGCCGCCGTCGCCGGGCTGCTCAGCGGTCGCGCCGAGGCCGCCACCGCGTGCGCCGACGACGCCGAGACCCGACAACGCCTGGCGACGCTGCGCGCGGCGATCGTCGCGGCCGGGCGCGCACCACCCCAGCCCGCACCGCGCGCCGAGCAGATCGCCGCGCGCCGCCGTGCGGCGCTCGCCGGGCTGGACCGATTGATGACGGGCGCGGGGCGAGGCGAGGGCAACCACGCGCCCCGACCCGCGCCGGAGGAGACACGAGGATGACACGACAGGGGGTACATTGGATGGAACTGGCCGATACCTTGGAAGGGCTGGCGCTACAGACCCTGGCGCCGCTGCTCGAGCGCGAGCAGGCGCTGCTCGCCGCCGAGCAGATCGCCATCGGGTTGCTCGAGCGCTACCGGGGCGCGCAGCTCTACGTCCACTCCGAGGCGGCGATCGCGCGCCGTCGCCGCGACCGCATGATCGTCGAACAACACGACGGCACCGTCGCCAGCGCCCGCGCTCTGGCCGCCTGCTACGACATCCACGAGATGCACGTCTACCGCATCATCGCCCGCGCCCAGGGCCGCGAACGCGCCGATCGGCGGCGGTAGCCGGGGGGCAGCGGCCAGCCGTCAGCCGCCAGTGGGTGTGTGCTGTTGGCGGTGGCGCGGGACCGCTGGGTGGGCGCGGGCGACGATGGGGGTGGGGTCGTGAACCGCAATGGCGCGAAGGGCGCGAAGAACACCGCCAAGCGTAGGCTGGGCAAAGCGCAGCGTGCCCAGCGATCAGCCGCCAGTTGCCAGCGGTCAGCCGCCAGTGGGCGCGATCACCCGACGGCGGTGCGGACCTGCGCCGTCTGTGGCCTCACGCCGACATCGCACATCATGCACTTCGCGTCCTTCGCGGCTTTGCGGTTCAAGCCTGGCGACTGACGGCTGGCGACTGGAAGCTGGACGCCCGCTAACCCGTCTCCACTGACCCCGACGGGGTGGGGCGACGATGCTGGGGGCATGTGAACAGACGCGTGGAGCCCGAGGATGGATCAACCGACCCCCGCCAAGCCGTGGTGGCGCTCGCGCGCCGTGATCGGCGCCCTGGTGGTGGTGCTCGCCCAGGTGGCGAGCGCCGCCGGGATCACGCTCGACAGCGCGGCGCTCACCGACGCCCTGGTCGAACTCATCAGCCTGGTCGGTGCTGGCGTGGCGATCTGGGGGCGGGTGCGCGCACGCGTGCCGCTGCGGCTGCGCTGATGGCCAGCGGATTCCGCTTCTCCAAGCGCTCCGAGCGCGCCCTCGCCGGTGTCCATGACGAACTGGTGCGGGTGGCGCGCCGCGCGCTCGAGCTGACCGAGGTCGACTTCGTCGTCACCGAGGGGCGACGCACCGAGGCGCGGCAGCGCGCGTTGGTCGCCGCCGGGGCCTCGCGCACCCTGCGCTCGCGTCACCTCAGCGGGCACGCGCTCGATGTCGCCGCCTGGGTCGATGGCGGCGTGCGCTGGGACTGGCCGCTCTATCCGCGCATCGCCGCCGCCTTCAAGGCCGCTGCCGTCGAGTTGGGGGTGGCGATCCGCTGGGGCGGCGACTGGCCGCGATTTCGCGACGGCCCGCACTTCGAGCTGGATCGGGCGGTGTATCCGTGACCGCATCGCTGGCGCACCAACTCGGCGAGCTGCGGTTGCGCGTCGAGCGCCTCGAGGCCGAGGCGCGCGAGCTGCGTGACGCGCTGACCGCGCTCGCTCAGGAGCACGCCATCACCCGCGAGTCGGTACGGATCTTCACCGAGCTGGTCGACGACGTGCGCGCCGAGCTCGGCGCCGCACGGGGCGATGTCCATCAGGTCCAGCTCGCGCTGCAACGGCACATGACCGACGAGGCGCGCGACCGCCGTCGCCAGCTCGTCGGCTCGATGACGGCGACCATCAGTACCCTCGGCACCCTCGCCGTGCTGCTGTGGAGCGTGGGCCGTGGCGGCGGCTGAGGGCGGCGCGCCGGGCGGACGGCGCGGGCGCTTCGTGCGCGAGTACCTGCGCGATCTCGACCCCGAGGCCGCCGCGCGGCGCGCCGGATATGCGCCGGCGCGCGCCGCGGCCACCGCCCGGCGACTGTTGCGCGACCCCGCGCTCGGCGCGGCGCTCCGCGCCGCCTGGGGCGCGCGCGCCGGGGTGAGCGCCGAGGCGGTGGTGCGCGAGCTGGCGCTGATCGCCTTCGCCGATCTCGTCGAGTTCGTCGACTGGGACGCCGATGGGGTGCGGGTGCGCGACAGCCGCGCGCTCGACGCCGCGCGCCGGCGCGCCATCGTCGAGGTGCGCCAGGGGCCGCAGGGGGTGCAGCTCAAGCTCGCCTCCAAGCAGGCCGCGCTCGACGCCCTCGGGCGCCATCTCGGGCTCCACGACACCCCGCCGCCCGAGACCACCCTGGTGATCGCCAACCCCCGCGCCGAGCCCGACGCATGACCCGCCTCGTCCTCCCGCCCTTCACCCCGCACCCTCGACAGCGCGAGATCCTCGCCGCCCACCGGGGGCGTACCGTCGCCTGCATGGGGCGGCGCTTCGGCAAGACGCACCTGATGCAGGATGTCATCCTCAACCAACCCGGCGGCGCCCTGGCCGGGGCGCGCGGCGACGGGCGGCGCGGCCTGCCGACCGCCTGGTATGCGCCCAACGATGCCTATTTCAGCGAGGTCTTCCAGTCGATCGCCCGCACCTATGCGCCGGTCGTGCGCAAGGCGACCTCGCAGCCGCGCCCGGTGATCGAGTTCGTCAACGGTGGCCGGGTCGACTTCTGGACCCTGGAGACGCCGATGAAGTGCGGCCGGGGGCGTCACTATGCGCGGGTGGTGATCGACGAGGCGGCCCACGCCCGTCATCTCCAGGAGGCCTGGGAGAAGACCATCGAGTTCACCCTTGCCGATCTCGACGGTGACGCCTGGTTCATCTCCACACCGAACGGGCTGAACTACTTCCACACCCTGCATCAGCGCGGCGCCGACCCCGGCGATCCGGCCTGGGTCAGCCACAACGCGCCGAGCTTCGACAACCCCCACTTGCCGCCCGGTTGGATGGAGGCCAAGCGCGAGGAGATGCCCGCGCTGGTCTACGCCCAGGAGGTGCTCGCCGAGTTCGTCACCTTCGGCGCCGGGCTGGTCCGGCCCGAGCACCTGCGCGAGGGCGCGGCCCCAGTGGGCCTGCCGGTGGTGCTCGGGGTGGATCTCGCGATCAGCGAGCGCGAGGGCGCCGACTACACGGTGATCGTCGCGATGAGCCGCGACCCCGAGACCGGGCTGATCCATCTGCGCGAGGCCGAGCGCTTCCGCGCCGGATTCCATGCCGTGGTCGAGCGCATCCGCACCGCCGCGGCGCGTTGGCGGCCGGTGCTGATCGCCGTCGAGCAGGTGCAGTATCAGGCGGCGGTGGTACAGGAGCTGGCCCGCCACAGCGCGCTGCCGGTGCGCGGCGTGCGCCCGGATCGCGACAAGGTGACCCGCTTCCTGCCGCTGCTCAGCCGCTACGAGCAAGGGCTGGTGCGCCACGACCCGAGCGGCGTGCCGGCGTGGCTGCGCGAGGAGCTGCTCGCCTTCCCCGAGAGCGCGCACGACGACGGCGTCGATGCCGCCGCGCTGGCCTATCAGGCGCTGGCCGAGGGCATCACCGAATATCGCTATCTGCCGGTGCGCCCCGAGGCGCCGGGGGCTGGCGATCATCTGCGTTCGCGCCGAGAGGGCGACACCCTTGAGCGACGCGTCAACACCGGACGGCTCGGCCTCGGCGGCCGCCGTGGAGGGATCATCTGATGGCCGAACCGACCATCCTCGGCGCCGACGGCGCGCCGCTGCGCCGCACCCCGGCGCGCCGGGCGCTGTCGCGACCGCACGCCACCCCGACCACCACCGGCGTGCGCCGCCTGTGGGACGCCGCGAGCATCGCCTCCGGCCTCACCCCGGAGCGCCTCGCGCGGGTGCTGCGCCAGGTCGATGAGGGCGAGGCCGACGCCTACCTGCGTCTGGCGCTGGAGATGGAGCAGCGCGATGCCCACTACCGCTCGGTGCTCGGCACCCGTAAGCGCGCTGTCACCCGGTTGCCGGTCACCGTCGAGGCGGCCAGCGATGCCGCGACCGACGTCGCGCTCGCCGACGAGATCCGCGCCCTGGTGCGCGTCCCGGGCTTTCGCGCCATGCTCGCCCATCTGCTCGACGGGCTCGGCAAGGGCTTTGCCGCGGTCGAGCTGCGCTGGGACACCAGCCGCACCCCCTGGGTGCCGCGCGATCACCGCGATCCGGCCAGCGGCGATCTGGTGCGCGGGTATGAGTGGATCGACCCGCGCTGGTTTCGCTACGACCGCCACGACGGGCGCACCCTGCGGCTGCGCGACGACACCGCGCCGCTCGACGGTCTGCCGCTGCCGCCCTATCGCTATCTCATCCACGAGCCCGAGCTGATGAGCGGCCCGGCGCTCGGGCGCGGTCTGGCGCGGGTGGCGGCGGTGGCCTACATGGCGAAGGCCTACACCCTCAAGGACTGGCTGGCCTTCGCCGAGGTCTACGGCATGCCGATCCGGATCGGCAAGTGGGGGCCCTCGGCCACCGAGGAGGACATCGCCACCCTGGTCGGCGCGGTGGCCAACCTCGGCAGCGATGCCGCCGCGGCAATCCCCGACAGCATGCAGATCGAGCTGATCGGCGCTACGGCTGGCCTGTCTGGCGGCAACATCGTATTCGAGCGCCTCGCTGAGTGGGCGGACAAGCAGATCAGCAAGGCCGTGCTCGGCCAGACCGCGAGCGCCGACGGCACCCCCGGCGCGCTCGGCGGCCAGCAGGCACAGGACGAGGTCCGCGACGACATCCGCGACGCCGACGCCGAGGAGCTGGCCGACACCCTCAACCGCGATCTGGTCGGCGCCTATCTCGCGCTCAACCACGGCCCGATCGACCCCGAGGCCGCGCCCGCGATCGTCATCCGCGCCAAGGAGCCGGAGGACATCCGCGCCCTCTCCGAGGCCCTCGCCGCACTGGTCCCGCTCGGGCTGCGTGTCGAGGCGAGCGTGGTGCGCGATCGCCTGGGGCTGCCGGAGCCGGCGACGGGCGAGGGCGTCGAGCTGCTCGGGCGGGGTGGGGCGGCGACGCGAGACTGAACTGAGCCGCCAGCGATCACACCAGCCGCCAGCTACCAGCCGCCAGTGGGTGCGGGACCGTCAGGGTTGCGTGGGCGGCGGGCGGTGGCTGGTGGTGAACCGCAAAGCCGCGAAGCACGCGAACTGAATGATGCGTGATGTCGGCGTGAGACCACGGACGGCGCGGGTTCGCACCGCCGTCGGGTGATCGCGCCCACTGGCGACTGGAAGCTGACGTCTGGCGGCTTATCCCCCTTCGCGTCCTTCGCGCCTTCGTGGTTCAACCCCGTCCCCCGTCCCCCGTCCCCCGTCACCGCCCACGCCCTCCGATCGGTCCCGCGCACCCGCGCCCACTGGCGACTGGCGACTGGCGACTGGAAGCTGGCGCCTGGCCGACTCACCCGTCTCAACTGACCGCGGCCGCCGTCGCGGCGATCCTGACGGCATGGAATCGCACCCTTTCACGTCGTCCCCCGCATGCGCCCAGGCGCTGGCGCCGAGCGCCGGCGGCGCGCCGCCCGAGTGGCTGCTGCTGGTACCCGCCGGAGAGATCGCGGGGCGCGACGGGCGCGCCTATCGCAACGATCGCCCGGAGGCGGTGGTTGCCGCCTTCGAGCCCGAAGCTGAGATTCCGCTCGACTGGGAGCACGCCACCCATCTGCGCGCGCCGCGCGGCGAGCAGGCCCCGGCGGCGGGCTGGATCAGCGCGCTGGCGCTGTGCGACGGCGCGGTGTGGGGGCGTGTCGCCTGGACCGCCGCCGGCGCCGAGGCGGTGCGCGCGCGCGCCTACCGCTACTACAGCCCGGCCTATCGGCTCGACGCCGAGGGGCGCGTCACCCGGCTGCTCTCCGTCGGCCTGACCAACCAACCCAACCTCCGCCTACCCGCGCTCAACCAGCGCACCCGACCCGAGGACCCCGCCATGGATGAGACCATCCGTCAGGCCCTCGACCTGCCCGAGGGCGCCACGCCCGCGCAGGCCGTAACGGCCATCGAGGCACTCCGCACCCGCCTCGACCACGCCCGGACCGAGGCGGCGACGCCCGATCTGGCGCGCTTCGCCCCGCGCGCCGATCTCGACGCCGCGCTCAATCGCGCCCAGGCCGCCGAGCAGGCGCTGGCCGAGGGCCGTCGCGCCGAGCTGGCGCGCGAGATCGATGCGCTGATCGCCGAGGGGCTCAACCGCGCCCGCATCACCCCGGCCACCGTCGACTATCACCGCGCCCAGGCGGCCACCGCCGGGGGCCTCGAACGGCTGCGCGCCTATCTCGACACCGCTCCCGCGCTGGTCGGCACCGCTCCCGGCGCGGGCGGCGCGCCGCCCGCGACACCGCCTGGCCTGGACGCCGCGCAGCGGCGCATCGCCGCCGCCTTCGGGCTCGGCGCCGAGGACCTCGAGCGCTGGGGAGGTGCGGCATGAGCGCGCTGACCGCCGATCGCGACACCCCGCGCCGCGACGGCCGTGACTACGGCTTCCCGGTGGCCGCTGGGGTCGTCTGTCACGCCGGGGCCATCGCTTGTCTCGACGCCAGCGGTCACGCCACGCCGGGGGCGAGCGCCACCGGGCTGACCGCCGTCGGGCGCTTCGTCGAGCACGTCGCCGGCGGCGCCGAGCCCGGCGCGGTGAGCGTGCTGGTCGAGACCGGCGTCTTCCGCTACGTCGCCGCCGAGGCGATCGACCGCACCGCCATCGGCGCCGATGGCTACATCGTCGACGATCAGACGGTGGCGCTGAGCGATGGCGGCGGCACGCGCAGTCGCGCCGGGCGCATCGTCGACGTCGAGCCGCTCGGCGTCTGGATCAGGATCGGAGTCTGACCACCATGCTCATCAACCAGACCAATGTCGAGGAGGTCTTCCGCAACGTGCGGGCGACCTTCAACCGCGCGCTCGCCGCCGCCGAGACCCGTCACCAGCACTTCGCCACCGTGCTCGACACCGATCAGATCGTCGAGAAGATGGACTGGGTCGGGTCGCTGCCGAACTGGCGCAAGTGGGTCGGCGACAAGGTGCTCAACGCCATGGCCGCGCACACCTACAGCCTGACCTGCGAGGAGTACGAGTCGAGCATCGCGGTGAAGCGTCGCGACCTGGAGGCCGACCGGCTCGGCATCTATCGCATCCAGGCCACCAGCCAGGGGGAGCTTGCGGCCTACTTCCCCGACGAGCGCGTCGCCGACGCGATCAATGACGCGTTCACCGCGACCTGCTGGGACGGCAAGCCCTTCTTCGCCACCGACCACCCCACCGAGCACAAGGACGGCACCCCGGCGACTTACTCGAACATGGGCGCCACGCCGCTCAGCGCCGCCACCCAGGCCGCCGCCATCGCCTCGCTCGGCGCCGGGCTGCAGGCGCTGCGCGGGATGAAGAACGACCGCGGCCGCCCGGTGCGTATCCGCGACATTCGCCTGCTGGTGCCGACGGCGCTGGCCGATGTCGCCAACGTGCTCGCCACCAACGACCGCCTCGAGGACGGCAAGCCCAACCCCTACAAGGGCGTGGTGCAGGTCGAGGTGTGGGAGGAGCTGACGAGCGACACCGCCTGGTTCCTGATGGGCGAGGCCGGCGGGCTGCGCCCGATCGTGCTGGTGCAGCGCAAGCGCCCGACCACCGCCGAGGTCACCGACCCGAACGACTCGCACGTGGTGCGCAGCGGTGAGTTCATCTTCTCGATCGAGGCTGATGCGGTTGCCGGCTACACCCTGCCGCAGCTCGCCTGGGGCTCGACCGGGGAGGGCTGATCGGCATGACGACCGCCGCGACACCACGCCGCCGCGCCGCCGCGCCCGCCGCCTCGGGGACCGCCTGCCGCATCGAGTCGGCGCGCCCCGGGCTCTACTGCTGCGGGGTCAGTCACCCGGCGCGGGTCATGCGCTACCCGGACGGCTTCTTCAGCGCCGCGCAGTTGGCCACGCTCGCCGCTCACCCCGAACTGCGGGTCGAGCGGCTGGGCGGGGAGGGGCGCTGATGTACGCCGACCTCGACGCCCTGCGCGCGCGCCACGACCGCCCCGCGCACCCGGAGCTGACCGAGCTGACCGCCGGGGCGGGGGCCGACGCGCCGGACCTCGATCGACTGCGCCAAGCGCTCGCCGCCGCCAGTGGGCAAATGGATCTCTATCTCGGGGTGCGCCATCGCCTGCCGCTCGCCGGGCTGAGCGACACCGAGCGCGAGGAGCTGGCGCGCATCGCCTGCGACATCGCCCGTTATCGCCTGTGGTCGGACGACGCCCCGGAGACGGTGTGCGTGCGTTACGCCGAGGCGATCGGGGTGCTCGAACAGGCCGCCGCCGGGCGGCTGCGGCTCGGCCGGGGGGCACCCGTGCCGCGCCTCGGCGCGCGGCTCGACAGCGCCCCCCGGCGGCTGACCCGGCGCGCCCTCGACGGGCTGTGCTGATGGGCTTTCTCGCCGTCGGCCCGGAGATCCTCGACCGCCTGGAGCAGGTGCTCGGCGATACCGCGCGGGTGCGTGATCGCGCCTCGCCGCAAGACGTGCGCGACCTGCCGGGGGGCGGGGCCGGCGTGGTGGTCGTCTACGACGGCGGCCGGGTGTGCGAGTCACGCCCCGATGGTCGGGCGGTGCGACTGGAGCAGCGTTGGCGCGTCGTGGTCGGCGCGCGCAACGTCGCCCGCCCGCGCTCCGGCGCACCGGCACGGGCCGAGGCCGGGGCGCTGGTCGATCGCGTGCTCGCCGCCCTGCTCGGCTGGCGTCCGCCCTCGGCCGCCCGGCCACTCACCCTGGTCGAGTTGCCCGAACCCGCGCACCAGGCCGGGTTGCAGCGCATCCCCCTGACCTTCACCACCGACATCCTACGGAGTGCCCCATGAGCACCACCACCCAGAGCTATCGACCCACCCTCAACGCCGGCCAGGTCTATCTGCGCCCGGCCGGCAGCGACGCCCCGCTCAAGGCTATCGGCAACGTCTCGGCGCTCGATCTGGAGATCAGCGAGGAGGAGAAGACCCTCACCGACTACACCCAGCCCGGCGGCGGGCAGTGGGCCTCGGTCTCGCGCATCACCGCCGTCAGCGCCAAGATGACCCTCCACGACCTCGACCCCGACAACCTCGCCCGCGCCGTCTACGGCACCACCAACGCCGTCACCGGAGCGAGCGTCAGCGGCGAGGCCCACCGCGCCCACCCCGGCGGGCTGATCCGGCTCGCCCACCCGGGGCCGAGCGCGGTGGTGCTGCGCAGCGCCGCAGCGCCCTGGAGCGGCGAGACCGCGATCGCCCTCGGCGCCTACGTCGAGGCCGGCGGCGCGCTCTTCGCGGCCACCACCGCGGGCACCACCGGGGTCGGCGAGCCGAGCTGGCCGGGCGGGGAGGGCGAGACGGTGAGCGATGGCAGCGTCACCTGGACCCATCGCGGCGCCTTCGCCGCGGTGGCGGGCACCGACTACGAGGTCCGCCCCGAGGGGGTGCTGATCCTCGACGGTGCGATCCCCGCCGGTTGTCCGCTGCTGATCGACTACAGCCACGACGGCTACGACGCCGTCGAGGCGCTGACCGGCGGCGGCGCGGTCTACGAGCTGTCCTTCGGCGGTCTCAACGAGGCCAACTCCAACAGCCCGGTGGTGCTCGACATCTTCCGTCTCAAGATCGGCGCGGCGACCAACCTCTCGATGCTCGGTGCCGAGTTCGCCGCGCTCGAGGTCATCGGCAAGGTGCTGCTCGACCCGACCAAGACCGGCGCGGGCCGCTCCAGGTACTTCCGCGTGCAGATGGTCTGATGCGCCTCACCCGGCTCGACAGCGGTGCCTGGGTCGACCTCCCGGACGATCTCTACTGGGAGGACGAGCACGCCCGCACCGGCGTGCGCCAGAGCATCACCCCCAGCCTCGGCGGCGCGGCCCTGGTGCAGGTCGCCACCCTGCAGTATCGCGCCCTCACCCTCCGCCCCTGGGCCGAGGACGCCGCCTGGATCGACCGCGACCGGCTCGACACCCTCAGCGCCTGGGCCGCGCTCCCCGAGCTGGCGATGACCCTCGAACGCCACGGCCACAGCCACCAGGTCGGCTGGCGCTACGATAGTGACGGACGCGCCATCCTTGCCGAGCCTGTGCTCTATGCCGCGGATCAGACGCCCTATTGGCGGATGACCTTGATGCTGCTGGTGGTGTAGATCCACACGCCTCTCAGGTCAATCGCAAGGGAGGTGAATCATGCACGGGACAGCAATGACCTTGACCGTCGTCGCCACGCTCTGGTGAGCGGCGGTGTGGGCGGGCGTCTACACGTGCACGGACCCCGACACCGGGGCGGTGACGTTTTCGCAGGTGCCATGTGCTGGCGAGTCCGAGCGCGTCAAGGTCTGGGCCGCTTCGGCCCGCGACACGTCTCGCCCGAGCATGGAGGCGCTTGCCGAGCACTGCGTCAAAGAGGCCCGTTTCAAGGATCCTGCGAGCGCCGAAATCGTCGAGATCGGTGATATGGGCTCAAAGATCATCACCTATGCCAATCGCGAGATCGTTGCGCAACGGCTGCCGATCAAGGTGAACGCGCGCAACGGCTACGGTGGATACGGCGGTGCGACCTGGTACGACTGCTACCTCAGTCGCGCAAGCAATCAGGTGTTCATGGTCGTCGCGCGGTAGCGGCCGCTGCGGCACGATCGTCTGATCGTGCCGCGCAACGGCCTTGCCGTTTGTACGAAAGGCCAGTGTCTGCAGGGTTTGCCGCTGCAAGGCGCGCAACGACCGGGAACACCGCTCGGCGATCCACTACCAGGCGTCTGCTGGACACCCAATGCCGTCTCGGCATCCACCCTCTTTGCTGCTCGGCGCGGGCGTGCCGCGACACGCTCGGGCGTCGATCCGGCGGCGCTGCGGCGACGGACGCGCCCGCCCCGCATGGAACCGTGCGCTATATATTGCCGAGTGGAGGCCTGGCCTGGCCGATGACCGTGCTGTGCGCGTGGCCGGGCGGGTCTCTCGGGTGGCACAACCGATGATTTGCAAAGGAGCGCGGGCATGGGCGATACACTCGACGATAGCGAATGGCGGCGTTGCCGCGCGTGCCAGTGTCAGACGATGGTCGCGAGAGACGCGTCGACCTGGGTCTGTCGCAACTGTGGGGCGGAGAACGGCGGGCATCCGGGCCACCGCCCCCAGACGGCCCGTTCCGGGCAGAGCCCTCGTCGCGTGCGGCACAGCGCGGCACGCGTGCGGACGAGGCGCGACGGGGGGCGTCGCGCCAGGGGCGGCGGGGGCGGTACGCTGTCCGTCGGCAAGGTCTTTGGCATGGCCGTCCGAGGGGTGCTGATCCTCCTGGTCGGTCTGCTCGTCGTCACGCTGATCGGGCTGACGGCCGTGGAATCCGTCTCCTGGGCCGCGCTGCTCAACCTGGGCGTCATGGTGTTCGCGCTCGTCCTGTACTTCCTCCCCGCTCTGGTCGCGCAAGAGCGACGTCACACCAAGGCCGTGGCCATCTTCGTGCTCGATCTGTTCCTCGGCTGGACCTTCCTCGGTTGGGTCGGGGCGCTGGTCTGGGCCTTCACCGAGGACAATCGCGATCGGGCGACCGAAGCCGGGGTGAGCGATCCGGCCTCGACGGCGAGGGGCTGAACAATGGCACTGCTGATGCTGTGGGTCCTGTTCCCGGTCTTCAGCGGCGTGATCGCGAGTGCCCGCGGGCGGGACGTGTTGGGCTGGGGGTTGGTCGGGCTGCTGTTCGGGCCCTTCGGTCTGGTCGTCGGGTTGTTGCCGTCGCTCGCGCCCCGGCCCGGGCGGGGCGCGCTCGCGCCAAGGTCGATCGCCTGCAGCCAGTGCCGTGAGCCGATCGCCTTCGACGCCAGGCGCTGCAAGCACTGCGGCACGCGCTATCCCTACCTCCAGGAACCGGCCCGCTCACAGGTCGCGCTGATCGCCGATCGCTATGCGGCGTCGCGCGCGCCGGCGGCGATCGCCGAGGAGATGAACCGAAAGGGCATGCACCCCGCCGATCGGCGCGCGCGCTGGGCGCCGGCGGACATCGAGGCCATCATCGAGCATCACGTGCGCTGAGCCGCGACCCGGTGCGGCGTCAGCCGGCGGCCTGACTTCGGTCCGCGCGAGAGACCTACCCGGCGGTCGCCTGCAGCGCCTCGAGCAGCACCCGTCGCTCGGCGGCGTCGAGCAGCTGTTCGAGTGCGCCCAGGTCCTCGCGCGCACGCGCCTGCAGCCCGCTCGGGCTGCCCAACTCCGCAGTCAGCGCCTGCGCCAGCGCCGAGCCGCGCGCCGCCGCGCGCCCCAGCCAGGCGCTGCCCGCCGCCTCGTCGCGCGTGCCGCCCTCGCCGAGCACCAGATCGCGCCCCAGCCAACACATCGCATCGGCGTGTCCGGCGCGCGCGGCCTGCTGGAACCAGTCGCGCGCCTGGGGCGGGCGCGCGCGTTCGAGCAGCCACACGCCGAACTCGTACTGCGCGCCGGGGTCGCCCTGGTCGGCGGCGAGCGCCAGCGTCCGCTCCGGCTCGGTGAGCCTGGTGCCGGTCAGCGTCAGCAGCGCGCTCAACTCCACCCGGGTCTTGCCATCGTCACCGTCACGGATCGCCGTCAGCCGTCTCTCCTGGATGTAGCGCTGCAGCGTGCGTCGGCTCAGTCCGGTGACGGCGCTCGCGGTGTTCAGACAGATCGATGGCATCTCCAGTGTTCTCCCGGTTGCTCGACGCTGGCCCGTCCGTGGTCGTGGTCCTAAAGGTTGGGGTTGGCGCGACACCGCCCAACGCGTCGCCGACCATCGCGCCGGCGAGTGGTCACTGTTTGATTGGCAAGGTTGGGTTGTTTGCGTGTGGTGGTCGGCACTCCCTGCCCGAGCCATCGCTCGCTGCGACGCCTCCTCGTCCCCCCGACCGGATTGAACCGCAAAGCGTCAAGGCGCGCAAAGGCGCGAGGGCGAGGATGAGACCCCTTCGGCGATCAGTTGCCAGGGGGGAGAACCGCAACGCCGCGAAGGACGCGAAGAGACAAGGCGGAAAAGCCGCCCGTCGCCAGCTGTCAGCTGCCGGTCGCCGGTCGCCGGTCGCCGGTCGCCGGTCGCCGGTCGCCGGTCGCCGGTCGCCGGTCGCCGGTCGCCGGTCGCCAGGGGATTGGACCGCAAGGTCGCGCAGCATGCCAAGAGGCGAGGAGAGCAGCCGTCAGCGGTCAGCCTCCCCGCAGCGGACGGTTGCGACCAGCTGTGGCGCGGGAGCCAGTCAACCGGTCTCCTCACGGGTGGCTGGCGACTGATCGCCGGGCACGCCGCGCTTTGCCCGGCCGACGCTTGGCGGTGTGCTTCGCGTCCTTCGTGCCTTCGTGGTTCGACCCTGTCCCCCGTCACCGCCCACGCCCTCCGATCGGTCCCGCGCCACCGCCCCCGACCCGCGCCCACTGGCGGCTGATGGCTGGCGACTGGCGACTGGCGACTGGTGGCTGGTGACGCGACTGTCACCCCCTTGGCATGTCAGTCTGTGGACTGTCACCCCTGCTGGCCGGACGCGGGCCTGTGGATTGTCGCGGGTGTTCGGGTGACAGCCACTGCCGCGCTCATCCCCTGATCGCAAAAACAAAGGCTTGCACAGACCTCGCATGGTTGGCCCGAAACTTGATAACAGGGGCACCAGGACCGGCACCGCCATGTCGGCCCCGTCTCCCGACGAGACAGGCTCAGTTCATCCCAAAACCGGAGAACCACTCCATGAAGAAGCAACTACAGGCCGGCTTCACCCTGATCGAACTCATGATCGTGGTGGCCATCATCGGCATCCTGGCAGCGATCGCGCTGCCGGCGTATCAGGACTATATGGCCAAGGCCAAGATGTCCGAGGTCATTCTGGCGGCGAGTCAGTGTCGAACCACGGTTGCTGAAGTCTATCAATCAGGAACGGCAGCAACAGCACCTGCGGCAAATGCGTGGGGTTGTGAGTCATCTTCTGGCACCCAGTATGTCGCTTCAGTCGCGACAGATGCGAATGGTGTCATCACTGTAACAGTCGCCGATAACAGTATTGATGCGGCGTTGAATGGCACTACAATCGTCCTCACTCCAACTACTGCTGCCGGTGTTCCTGCGACAACCGCTGATATGCCGACGCAGCTTTATGGATTTGAGTGTGCTGGCGCTACCGGTAGTGGTACTGTTCCAGCGAAATACTTGCCTGGCTCTTGCCGTTCGACGATTGGCGCTGGTGGCGGTTGATGTCTGGTTTTTTGCGGGTAATTGGCTCAGATTAGCCCCTTTGTCCGCTGTTGTTTAAACCGCCCTGATGGGCGGTTTTTTCTTTCCGACGTCAGCGCTCATCAAGGGTAAAGCTCGCATTCTTGGAATGCTTCAAAATAAACTGCGTTCGGTGAAGATTGGATGAATGAGCCTGCTCGATGTAGACGCTACAGCCAGATAGCCTCACCGCTTGACATCACGTCCACGACCACTAACCCGTCTCGACTGACCCCCACCTCACCACCAGCCATCCTACCGGCATGGCTGATCTCTCCGATCTCGAACTGAAGGTCCGCATCGCTGTCGACGCCAGTGCCGTCGAGTCGGTGTTCGGTCAGCTCGGTGCGTCGCTCGATGGTTGGGCCATCAGCGCCCAGCAGGCCGGGCGGCGCGCGGGCGCGGGGTTCGGGGTCTATACCGATGCCATCGAGCGTGCCCGCGCGGCCTCCGCCCAGCTGGTCGAGGAGGGCGCCGACGCTGCCGGGGCGCTCGGCGCGACCGACAAGGGGGCCGGGGGCGCCTCGCTCGCGCTCGGCAAGCTGGGCACTGTGATGAAGGCGCTGCAGGTCGTCGAGCTGGCGCAGCAGTTCGTCGCCCTCAATGCCGAGTTCGAGACCACCCAGCGGGCCCTGGCCCAGGTGCTCGGCGGTCAACAGGCCGCCGCCGAGGCGATGGCCGCTACCGCGGTGTTGGCCGATCGACTCGGCCAATCGAGTGCGACCCTCTCCCAGCAATACGCGCGCTTCGCCTCGGCGACCCAGGACACCGCGCTCGCCGGTCAGGCCAGTGCTGATGTGTTCACCGCCGTGGTCAGTGCCATGGGGACGCTCGGCAAGTCCAGCGCCGAGACCGAGCAGGCCCTGACGGCGGTTGCGCGGATCGCCGACGCCGGTACGGTCAGCGCGGCGCAGATGCGTGATCAGCTCGGTGGCGCGCTGCCCGGTGCGATGCGCGCGCTGAGCGAGGCCAGCGGCCTCACCACCGATGAGCTGGAGGCCCTGCTGGAGAGCGGCGAGCTGCTCGCTGCCGACGTGTTGCCACTGCTCGCCAAGGGCCTCAACGAGACCTTCGACCTCGATCAGGCCGAGCAGGTCGACACCCTTGGTGCGAGCGTGGCGCGCCTGCAGAACGCGCTCTCTCGAACCTTCACCGAGGTCGGGCAGAACGGTCTGTCCGATGTGTTCACCGCCGTCATCGATCGTGCGGCCGATGGGGTCGAGGGGTTGACGGCGGGCACCGTCACGTTGGGGAAGAACATCGGTGCCACGGCGGCATGGATCACCGGCGTGCTGCCCTCGTGGGAGGAATACACCGCCGCCATCGCGGAGAACAACGCCGAGGGGCAGGCGTATCTCGATCGACAGGTCGCGCTCGAAGCCGCCAGTGCGGCCTCGACGACGACACTTCAGCAGCTCGCCACCGCTGCGCTCGAAGGCGCGTCCGCACACGCCGAGGCGGCGAAGCGTGCGGCAGAGAACAGCACAGTCGTCGCGTCCCAGGGCGAGGCCGCGCTGAATGCCGCCGCGGCCAACCTCCAGCTCGCGCGCTTGAGCGGCGATGCCGAGCAGGCGATGCGGGCGCAGGCCGAGGTCGCGCGCGTCAGCGCCGAGACGAGCGAGCGGCTCGCCGAGGCGCGCGCCGCAGAGACCGCGGTGACGACCGGTCACATCGCCAAGATCCGCTCGGCGATCGCCGAGCTCGAACGCCTCAAGACCGTCGAGGGTGCCGAGACCGAACAGATCGAGCAGCAGATCGCGGTACGACAGGGCCAGATCGCCGCGCTGCAGGAGACGGCGAAGAACCAGCAGGCAACAGCGCAAGAGGCGCAGCTGCTCGCCGTGCAGGAACGTGCCACGGCGGACGCCGCACGCCTTGCCGCCGACACCTATGGCGACCAGTCCGCGAAGCTCGCCGAGCTTGCCGCCGAGCATGAACGCCTGCGCGCCGCGCTCGAGGCCAGTGCCGAGGCGCAGCGGGCCGGGGCCGAGGCGCAGGCGCAACTTGCCGACGCCGAGGCGCGCGCCCGGGTCGCGGCCGAGGCCTACGCCCAGGCGCAGGCGCAAAGCGCGGACAACACCGGCGAGCTGTCGGCCGCAGCCAAGGCCGCTCAGGGCGATGTCCTCGATCTCAAGGACAAGATCGAGGCCGGCAATGTCGCCGCCGAGCAAGATGCCGAACTCAAGCAAGCGATCGCCGAGAATACCGCGCGGCTGGCCGACGCCACCTCGGATCTGGTCGCGGCCAAGGCGCGCGAACTCGAAGCCGCCGAGCGTGCGACCGAGGCGGCACGGGCCGAATCGGATGCGCGCGTCACCCACCTGAAGAATCTCGCCAAGGAGGCCGAGGCGCGCGGCGACACCGCCGAGGCTGCGCGCCTGAACGAAGAAGCGGCGCGTGCCGAGATCGACGGGATTCGGGCGCTCATCGCCGCGCGCGAGGCCGAGCTTGGCGCCCAGCAGGCGCTCCTTGCCGCCAAGCAGCAAGAGATCGCGGTGGACGGTGAAGTCACCGAGGAAGAGCAGCAACAGCTCGATGCCCAACGCGCGGCCATCGAGGCCACCGAGTCCGAGATCCAGACGCTGCAAGAAGCCGTGCGCCACAAGCGAGCACTGGCCGAGGCAAATCGCGCCGCCGCAAGCTCCGCCGAAGCGGCCGCCGAGGAGACCACCGATGCCGCCGAGGCGACGGAGGCGTTGGACGCATCAGCGCAGCAATCGGGCGCGAGCGTGCGCGATCTCGAACAGATTCTGCGCGCCGCCGGGGTCTCGGCCGAGGCGCTGGCAGACCATGCCAGTGGCGCCGCCGAGGCCTTCCAGGAGGCATGGAACGCCTTCGATATCACTGATGCGATCGGCACGAACCGCTATGTCGATCTGCTCAGTGCCCGCGAAGAGGCGGCCGTCCGCGCCGCCAAGGCCCAGATCGGCTACAACAAGGCGCTTGCCGAGCAGGGCGCCACCTTCGCCGCGCTCAATGACCAGCTCGATGCCGGTGAGATCGGCCTCGATGCGTTCGCCGATGGCCTCGAGCGCCTGATCAACACCAACCAGCGCCTCGGCGAGGAGGAGCTGGAGCCGTTGCGCGCGGCGCTCGACGATGCGCGGCGCAAGATGGCCGACTTCACCGAGTCAGCCCAAGCCGGGCTGCGCGACCTGCAGGCCGAGTGGGCCGAGCTCAACGGCCAGCAACTCCAGGCGCTGCTCCTCGAGCAGGAGGCGCAACGCCTGGAGATCGAGATGGCGCTCGCCGAGGCCAAGCGCGACGGCAACACCGAGGCGATCCGCGCGCTCGAGGACCAGCTCGAGGTGCTCGAGCAGATCCAGGCCGTCGAGCGCGAGCGCGCCGCCGAGGCCGAGGCCCAGGCCGCGATCGAGGCGGCGGAGGCCGAGGCCGAGGAGGCCGCGCGCCGCGCCGCGCTGAGCGATGCCGATCGCGCCTATGAGGACAGCATCGCCACGCTCGAGGCGCGGCTGCTCGAGGCGGTGCGCGCCCAGGACCAGGCGCTCGAGGACGCCCTGGCCGCGCAGATCGCCGCCGAGCGACAGCGCCACGAGGAGACCCTGGCCAACCTCGAGGCCGAGTCCGCGGCACGCACCAGCACCGATGCGGCGAGCACCGCTGGCACGACCTCGGGCGCCACGGGGAGCACGGGCACGGCGAGCGCGAGCCGCGCGATCGACGTGCGTCTGAGCGTCAACGGCGCATCCGGCGGCACCGTCAGCGTCGCCGACACGGCCAGCGCCGACACCCTCGAGTCCTTCCTCGCGTCACTCGAAACCGCCGCCGCCGTGGCGGCCTGAGACCCTACCGATGCCCATCCAAGAAGAGAACATCGTCTTCGTCGAGAGTCAGGTGATGGACGACGTCCCCGAGGGCGGCGGCGCCGCCACCGGGCGCGCCGTCGACGGCGTGCTCAACAACGTCTTCGAGGACATCTCCGATCTCGACCGCGCCTACGGCCGCTTCAACCTGAGGAAGCTCGCGCTGGCGGTGCGCAGCCTCGACACCAGCCTCTACGGCGGCGCCAAGCTCGCCCTCACCGCGCTGCCGCGCGACCCCGCCGTCGGCTACACCCTGTTTCGCACCGCCGACCCCTTCGACACCCGCGCCCAGGCCGCCGACCGCGTCCAGGCCTATCTCTACAAGGGGCCGATGTGGCCGGGCGTGCTCTACGACGACCACATCGCCGGGATGCGCGCCATCCGCATCATCCAGCGCGTCGACACCACGCTGCCGCCGATCGGCAAGACCCTGGTGCTGATCCATCACGAGGGCGCGGCCGATGCCGTCGAGCAATACGTGCGGGTGACCGATGTCGAGACCGTCGAGACCACCCTCACCGACGCCAACGGCGACTACACCCGCTGGGTCGTCACCCTGACCCTCAAGGACGCGCTGCGCCACGACTTCGCCGGCCACACCCCGCGCCGCGACGACCTCTACGACTACGACCAGGGCGCGCGGCTGCGCGACACCACGGTGGCCGACGCCGCGCGCTACAGCGGCGCCCAGCCGCTGGCCGAGCCCGCCCAATCGGGGGATCTGCGGGTGCGCGCGGCGAGCCTCTACAGCCAGCTCGTCCCGGCCAGCCAGACCGAGACGCCGCTGGTCAACCAGGTCATGGCTGACCAGCTCGTCACCGAGATCGATGCCGGGGGCGGACACCGGGTCGAGGTCTCCCAGGCCCCGCACACCCGAGCGCTCGCCGTCACCCCCGAGAACCGCCGCCTGAACTGGGTCGAGACCCTCTCCCCGGTACCACAACGGGGGGCGCTCAACATCGCCTATATGGCCCAGGGGCACTGGTACGAGTTGACCGATGACGGCACGGGCATCATTCGCGGATCGGACAGCACGTTCGGCTCCGGGACCATCGATGCCACCACCGGGGTGAGTGCGGTCACGCTCGGCGCACTGCCAGACGCGGGCTCGCAGATCCTGTACACCTGGGCGAGCCCTGTTCACTACAGGATTCGCGCCGGGGCGACGCAGGATACCGACGCGCGCGGCGCGCGGCTCGATTTCGCGCTGGAGCAGGTCCCCTATATCCCGGGTTCACTGGTCGTGACCTTCACGCGCGGCGGGAGCCCGCTCACCGCCACCGAGGACGGCCACGGGACGATCAGCGGCGCCGGGGTCAGCGGCGTGCTCAACCTGACCAGCGGGGCGGGCTCGCTGTGGTTCACCCAGCTCCCGGATCGGGAGACCAGCATCCGCTTCGACCATGCCTACGCCGACCCCGACGACCCGGAGCAGCCCGCGGAACGACGCGTCGAGGCCGCGCTGGGGGCAAACTACACGCTCGACTTTGGCGGCTCCGTCGCCCCCGAGGGCGTGAGTATCGCAGCCTATTACAGCTACCCTGTTAGCGCCGCAGTGACGATCAATGACGACGGGGAGGGGGGGCTCGTCGTCGCCACCGGGCAAGCGGTGGGCGATCCCGCAGAGCCCGTAACTGGCCTGCCGGTGGGGACGATCGACTACGCGGCGGGTCTGGCGACGCTCAACATCCCGATCGAGGTCAATTACCAGCACTGGGCGCCAGCGGTGCTCAATCCTGACGGGAGCATCGCTAGGGCAGGCTACTGGTATACGTGGAGGCAGTCTGCCCTCCCTTCCCCGACGAACGAGGTCCTGGGTGTAGCCGCCACCGGCGCACCCTCGTCCGACCTCGTCGCTGACCCCATCGTGCTCGACCTCCTCGACGGGGGGCTGGATCTCGACCTGACGCATCTCCACACCAGCCGGATCGTACCCGGCTCGGTTCGCCTGTCGCTGGGCGGCATGCGCTACGAGGATCGCGGCACGGGGGTGCTCTACGACGGCGACGGTCTTCGGCTCGGCACGCTCGACTACGACACCGGCATCGCCTCGCTGACCTGGTGGTCGGATGGGGCCAACGCACCGCCCACGGTGACCGCCTGTCTGACACGCTATGGCTTCTGGGTCGCGACCGAGGCCAGCTTCCGCACCCGGATCGCCCCGCTCAAGCCCGAGGCCCTGAGCATCACGGTCACGGCCGAGGACGGGGCGCGGCTCACGGCGAGCGCCGATGCCGATGGCAACCTCGTGGGCGATGCCGTCTCGGGGTCAGTCAACTACGAGTTCGGTACGGCGGCGATGGCGTTCGGGGCGATGGCGGATGACCCGGAGCATCCCGGGTCGCAGGTCTGGGTGCCTCGACGGGTCGACCCCACCACCCTGCGCTACAACGCCGTCGCCTACAGCTACCTGCCGCTGGACGCCGACATCCTCGGCATCGACGGTACCCGGCTGCCCGCCGATGGCCGGGTGCCGATCTACCGCCCCGGCGATCTGGTGATGATCCTCCACGCCGCTGAGACCGCCCTCAGCCCCAGCGCCGGGGTGGCCACCGCGATCGGTCGCACCCGGCTCGCCTGGGTGCGGGTGACCGACGCCACGGGCGCGGTGATCGAAGGCGATCGCTACCAGCTCGACCGCGCCTCCGGGCAGATCATGTTCCCCGACCTCGACGGCCTCACCCTGCCGCTCACCGTGCGCCACACCGTCGGCGACCTGCGCCAGGTCACCGATGCCCAGATCAGCGGCTGGCTCGCGCTCTCGCGCCCGCTCACCCACGACTACCCGGCCGGGGAGACCATCGTCGCCGGCTGCCTGATCATCGGCGATCGCCGCGCCCGGGTCTCGGCGACCTGGGATCAGGCGAGCTGGAGCGGGGCGTGGGCCGACGCCCCCAGCGGCAGCGCCGCTACCGCCACCCTCAACCTGATCGACCACCCCATCCAGGTCACCAACGAGGGCTGCGACACCGACCGCTGGGTGCTGCGCTGCGCCAACGCGGCCAGCGACCAATGGGAGCTGATCAGCGAGAACCGCGGGCTCGTCTGGCAGGGCGTCTACGCCCCCGGCGGCGAAGACATCGCGCCGATCAACCCGCGCACCCGGATCGACCTCGGCGGCGGCGCCTACAGCACCGGCGCCCCCTACATGACCATCCCCGCCGCGGCCAACGGCGGCGGCTGGAGCACCGGCAACGTGGTGCGCATCGATACCGTCGGTGCCATCGCCGAGTTCTGGGTCGCGCGCTCGATCCAGCAATCCGACGAGCCCGCCGACCCCGCCGCCGCCGATGGCTGCGAGATCCATGCGCTCGGCAACATCGACCGACCCTGAGGACATCATGGAGCTATCGCCCAGCCATCTCGCAACCCGCGAGGCCGCCTGCCGGCTCCCGGCCCTGCACGCCTCGCTCGCGCTGCTCGTCGAGTCTTCGCAACGCGCCACCCTCGGGCTCTATGGCGACCCGCCGCCGGCCAGCCCGGGAGACCCGCCCGCCGAGCCGCCGGTGGTCGTCCTGACCTTGACCGCCGCCGCCGGCCAAGTCGACGAAGGTGCCCATTGGATCGTCCTTGATGTCCCGCTCGAGGGGCAGATCGACGGCGCAGACCTCGCCGTCGGAACCTCCGTCACCTGGGCGCGGATCACCGATGGGGCAGGGCAATGGTGGGCCGATGCCACGGTTTCGGACGAGGCCGGTGCCGGCGAGATCCGGTTGATCGACACGCTGCTCTACAACGGCGCCTTCTGCCGACTGACCAGCGCGATCCTGGAGGGCTGAGCATGGCGATCGATCCGATGTGGCGCGACGTGGTCTTGCTGCTGCCGTGTTGGGGTGGCGATGGCGCCCAGCAGTTGGTCGACTACTCCGGGGCGAGGTTACCGGTGTCCCTGCGCGGTGGCGCGATGGTCTCGGTCGATGGCGCGCGCTCCGAGGCCGGCGCGCTCTATCTCGATGGCAGTGGTGCCTATGTGACGATCAACGACTTGTCGAGGCGTCTGGCGGGGGTGCCTGCCTTCACCATCGAGGGCTGGTTCTTCCGTGCCTCGGACAATGCCGGTCAGGACGTGCTGTTCGGCTTCCACTCCTCGCTGGGTGCCAATCGCGCGGTGTTCGATGCGAGCAAGTACTTCGGCGACGAGGCCGCCGCGACGACGTCATATCCCTCCGCGATGCCGATCGGCGTCTGGTTCCACTTCGCCGTGGTCCGTCGTCCCTCGGCCTGGCAGGTCTATCTCGATGGCACGCGGATCCTCGACCTGGCGGCCGCACCCAACACCCTTGAGGTGACCGATCGCTTCTCCGTCGGCCAGGAGTGGGACGGGGCCTCGCCGAGTGACTTCTGGCACGGCTATGTCGAGGACCTGCGCGTCACCCTGGGCGTGCGTTACGAGGCGGGCTTCGAGCCGCCGGGGCGGCTGTTGACGCTGACCGACGGCGGATATCGCGCCGAGGCCTATAGCGAGGCGAGCGAGCCGATCAACGGCAGCGCGCGTCGTGGCGACGGCACCCCGGCCGACTCGGTGCTGGTTCGCGACTGGATCAGCCATGAGCCGGTCGCCATCGCCACCCCGGATGCCGCCGGCGATTGGTCGGTGCGTCTGGTGCCGGGGCAGTACGACATCACCTATCTCGCCACCGGGTGCGCCCCGGTCTGTCACGGTCCCTATACCGTTCCCGCATCGGGTTGACGGGGGCGGTCGTGGTCTATGCGCCGCCCGCCCCCGGCCAACTGGTCACCCTGTTCGCGGGGTATGAGCCACCGGCGCTCGATGACCGGGTGTGGCTGTGCGCCGATGGGGACGTGGTGCGCGCCACGCTACGGGCCGTGGTGCCGGCGTCGGCACGTCCGAGGTTGGAGATGGTCGCGCGCGGCGCCCGGGATCGCTCCTGGCTGCGCGTGTTACTGCCGGCGTCGGCGCTGAGTCTGCGGCTGCGAGCGCGCGAGCGCTCGATCCCGATCCGGGTCACCGCCACGCTATCGTCCTCTGCGCCGAGTCTCGGGCTTGCCGTCCGGGTCGCTACGGTCCAGCGGGCGCGTCTCGCCAGTGTACTGCCGTCGCCGGCGGGTTCGTTCGGGCTCGGCGGTCGCGCCACATTGGCGCGGGATCAGGCCCTCCCCGCCGCCACCGGACCCAGCGCCGAGGCCCCGGCGCGTGACCAGCGCGCCACCGCCCGCGGTTGGCGGCTCATCGGCACCGAGATGCGCGCGACCCGCCACGCGGCAGCGCTCGGCCACCGGCAGGCGCGGGCGCGTCCGGGGCCGGCGCTCGGGCTGCGCCACAGCGAGACCCGACGGCTGCGCCGGGTCGCCCAGGTCCCGCATGCCGAGGCGCGCCCGATCCGCGCCGCGCGCACCGCGCCCCATGCCGAGACCCGGCGGCTGCGGCGGGCGACCCGGGCACCGCACACCGAGGCCGCCCCGGTCCAGGCCGCGGCTAGGGCAGGGCACCGCGATCGAGAGCGCACCCGCGACCGGCTGCGGCTTGATCAGCAGGACGCGCGCCCGATCAGCGTCCACCTCGATGTCGGGCACCACGCTGCGTGGCGCGTCGAGACCCCGCTCGGCACCCCACACACCGAAGCGATGTGGCCGCTTCCCGGGCGCTGGACGCCGTGCTACATGCCGGCGGTGCTGCTACGCACCCGGGTGTCCTGTAGCGCGACCCCGTCGCTCGGCACTGATGTCGAGCTACCCGGCTGCTGCGACGGGCGACCACGCCCGCCCTGGGTGCCCGAGCCGCCGACCGCGACCCGCATCGTCCCCATCCGGAGGCTCTATCTCGTGAGAAACACCGCCACCCTGACCCTGCTCGACGGCACCGAGATCCCCGCCGAGTCGCTGCGCCTCGCGCTCGAGGCCGACGCCTGGGCGTGGAGCTGGTCGGCGCGGGTGCCTGGCGCGGCGCTCGCGCGGCTCCGGGCCGAGCCCGAGGCCGTCGAGCTGATCGCCACCGTCAACGCCCACCCGATCCGGCTGCGTCTCGACAGTATCGCCCGCTCGCGAGCCTTCGGCAGCAATTGGCTCGACCTCGGCGGCCGTGGTCGCGCCGCCGTGCTCGGTGCGCCAAACGCCGCGCCGCGCGCGCGCACCAACGCCGAGTCGCGCAGCGCCCGCCAACTGCTCGACGCGGCACTCACCGACAACGGCGTGCCGATCGGCTGGACGCTCGACTGGCAACTGGAGGACTGGACCGTCCCGGCCGGCGCCTGGAGCCACACCGGCACCTTCATCGAGGCCGCCGCGCGCATCGCCGAGGCCGGCGGCGGCTATGTCCAGGGCCACGACACCGAGCCGGTGCTGCGCCTGCTGCCCTGGTATCCGCGCCCGCCCTGGGCCTGGGCCGAGACCACCCCCGACATCGCGCTGCCCGAGGACGCCTGTCACACCGAGCGCATCGAGTGGATCGCGCGCCCGGACTACGACGCGGTGTGGATCACCGGCGGCGAGGGCGGTCGGCGCGATCGCGTGCGCCGCGCCGGGCGCGCCGGCGACACCCAGGCCCCGACCTGCGTCGATGCGCTCGCCACCGATGTCGTCATGACCCGCCAGCGCGGCCTGCGCCTGCTCGCCGACACCGGCCGCCAGGCCCACATCACCCTGCGCGCCCCGGTCCACCCCGAGACCGGCATCATCCACCCCGGCCAGCTCATCCGCTACACCGAGGGCGGCACCACCCGCCTCGGGCTCTCGCGCGCGGTCGAACTCGACTGCCGCCTGCCCGAGGTGTGGCAATCCATCCGCATCGAGAGCCACCCGACATGAACACCTGGAACGCCTACCGCCGTCTCCTCCAGCTCCTCCCTGAGCCGCCCACCGACGTCGGCACCATCACCGCCACCAGCAGCGACGGCTGCACCGTCACCCTGCTCAGCGGCGAGCAGGCCCAGGTACGGGGAAGGGGGAGCATCGGCGATCCGGTCTACATCCGAGACGGGGTGATCCAGGGACCGGCGCCGGTGTTGCAGACGGTGGAGATTGAGGTGTAGGGCGGGGCGGCGTGTTGCTCTGGCGGTGCCGACCGACCGGCTCGGGGTTGGTCTACCAGCGAGGCTGGGCCTTTTCTTGATTGCAGTTTTTGATTGCGTTTCGGTGTTGCTAGATCTAGATTGCTTGCATGAACAGCAAGCACCGCAAGACGCTTCAAGCGATCTTCACGAAGCCGACTACGCGCTCGCTGGAGTGGGCTCGCGTCGAGGCGCTATTGATCGCGGTCGGGTGTCGCGTGGTCGAGGGGCGTGGCTCGCGCGTGCGCTTCGTCTGCGGTGATGCCATCGCCACCTTCCATCGCCCGCACCCGGAGAAGGACGCCAAGCCCTATCAGGTCGAGGAGGCGCGCGCCTTTCTCGAACAGCTCGGAGTGACGCCATGAACAGCATGCATTACAAGGGTTACACCGCCAGAATCGACTTCGACGAGCGCGACGACTGCTTCGTCGGGCGGTTGCTCGGGCTGCGCGATCGCGTCAGCTTCCACGCCGCGAGCGTCGCCGACCTGCGCGCGGCCTTCGAGGAGGCCGTTGAGGATTATCTGGAGACCTGTGCCAGCATCGGCAAGACACCCGAGAAACCCGCGAGCGGGCGGCTGATGCTGCGCGTTCCGCCCGAGGTGCACAGCGCCGCCCTGATCGCCGCCCAGGCCGCCGGGCAGAGCCTCAACCAGTGGGCGACACAGGTATTGCGGGTGGCGGCGGCACGGACGGACGGCCCCCCGCAGCCCTGACCGGCTGGGGCGCGGTTGCGCCCTTGCCGGTGTCGGGCGCGCTTCGGTGCCGGTCCCGCCCGCTCGGTGCGGAGGGCATCGGCGCGGCCTGCGCGGGCGTAAGGCGTCGCGCGGCCCCGGTCGACCTCGACCGGCGCGGCGCGACCCGGCCGGGGGGGCAGACGCGATGGCGTGGGGGAGATCAAGCCATCGCGCCGTTTCGGCGATGATCGAGGGTTGTCCCCGGCACGGTCCAGAACACCTCAGCGCGTCTCGCTGGGGGCGGCGGAGACCTGCTGTCGGCGCTGTTCGCGCAGCCCGTCGAGCAGTGCTTGAGCCTTCTCGACTTGGGCGCGGGCACCGATCTCCTGGAACAGTGTCAGGCACTGCTGGAACATCGCCTCGGCCCGGTCGAGGTCGCCCCGGACTCGGTAGACGATGCCCAGGTTGCCGTACTGGCTGGCCATGCCCTCCTTGCGCCCGAGTGCTTCGTCGATGGCGAGGGCTTTCTTGTACATTGCCTCGGCTTGATCGAGGTCGCCCCGGGAGTGGTAGATGGAGCCCAGGTTGCCGTAGTCGCTGGCCATGCCCGCCTTGCGCCCGAGTGCTTCGTTGATGTCGAGGGTCTTCTTGAACATCGCCTCGGCTTGGTCGAGGTCGCCTCGGACTTGGTAGGCGATGCCCAGGTTGCCGTACTGGTTGGCCATGCCTGCCTTGCGCCCGAGTGCTTCTTCGATCGCGAGAGACTTCTTGTGCATCGCTTCGGCCTGATCGAGGTCGCCCCGGGTTTGGTAGACGAGGCCCAGGTTGCCGTACTGGCTGGCCATGCCCGCCTTGCGCCCGAGTGCTTCGTTGATGTCGAGGGCCTTCTTGTGCATCGCCTCGGCCTGATCGAGGTCGCCCCGGATTTGGTAGACGATGCCCAGGTTGCCGTAGTGCTTGGCCATGCCCGCCTTGCGCCCGAGTTCTCTGTCGATTTCGAGTCCCTTCTTATGCATCGCCTCGGCCTGATCGAGGTCGCCTCGGATTCGGTAGATGAGGCCCAGGTTGCCGTACTGGTTGGCCATGCCCTCCTTGTGTCCGAGAACTTCGTAGATGTCGAGGGCTTTCTTGTGCGTCACCTCGGCCTGACCGAGGTCGCCCCGGGTTTGGTAGACGATGCCCAGGTTGCCGTAGTCGCTGGCCATGCCCGCCTTGCGCCCGAGTGCTTCTTCGAGCGCGAGAGACTTCTTGTACATCGCCTCGGCCTGATCGAGGTCGCCCCGGGTTTGGTAGACGATGCCCAGGTTGCCGTAGGCCGCCGCCAATGCGACCTGGTCATTCGCTTGCCGGGCGAGTGACTCGACTTGCTGATAGGCGGCCTCGGCGTCATCGAGTTCGCCGATACGGTGGAGCAGATGACCGAGCTGGTTCCAGCTCGCCATGTCGGTCGGGTCGAGTGCGGTGGCGCGGCGGTAGGCGGCGAGTGCCTGCTGGGTGTCGTCGAGGAAGGCGATGGCGCCGAGGTGGCGGTAGGCGGCCGCGGCCACCTTGGCCTCGTGTTGTCGGGCGTGTTCGTGGCGCTCGGCGATCTCGCGCAGTTGCGCCTTGGCCGCGCCGGTCTCGCCTTCGGCGAGTTGGGCGAGTGCCTGTTCGAGCTGGGGCGGGGCGTCTGGGGCCTTGGCACGTTCGGCCAGAGCGCCGACGGCCTCGCGGGCCTGTTCCCGCCAACTGTCTCTCTCCGCGCGGAGGTCGTCGATCGTTTGCCGGTGGTCGGCTTCCCGTTGCGCGTAGCGGATCTCTAGTTGCGCGACGATGGCCTCGACGTCGGGGGCTGGCGTCGATTCTGCCTCGTGTATCTTCCAGACGAAGCCGAACACGACCACTAGGATCAAGAGGAAGAAGCCGTAGACCCAGGGGCGTCGTTCCGCCCTGACGAAATGCAGCGCCAGCCCGAGCACGAGTAGCGGCAGCGCAATGGTGAAGCCGTATTGCATGACGCGGTGGAGGAGTGCGCCACCGATTGGGATGGATAGCTGCGGGATGATGCCGCTGTCGAGCAGGGTATTGACCGACCAGAAGAACAGCAGCAGGCCGAACCCGACCAGCACCAGTGGGTGTTTGAGCAGCGGGGCGATGTCCCGAAATCCCTTGAGCAGGGCATCCATGACGTAACGGCTCCTGGTGGACTGACACGCAAGGATCTCAGCTTGCACCAGCCGGGGTAAAGCACCGGGCACCGCGATCCGCCATCCAAGGGGCGTCCCCTCATGCTCGGCCCGGACCGGCAGGCGGGCCTTCGGTGTCTTCGCATGGCCACTCAACCCATCCTACGATCTCACTCCCCCTTCGTGCCCTTTGGGTCTTTGCGGTTCAAATCATCTGCCAGCGATCAGCCGCCTGCCGCTTGGTCGCTGACGGCTGATCGCTGGAAGCCGATTGCATCCCCCTCCGGCGCCAGCGGTTAGAATGCCCCGCTCGGGTGTCGTTCGATGCCCATCGACGGTGGCGCACGGGACGGCGCGGTTGCTAACGAGGTAGAGGTATGAATGAGCTTTTCACCCGGCACGAGCTGGCCTGCATCCTGTTGCGGGTGCCGGAGACCGGGGATCTGTCGCTCGATCGCTTGATCGCGCAGTCGCGCGCGCTGGACCATCGCTCGCCGATGGAGATGGCGGTGGCGCTGGAGCAGTCGGTGCGGCGCGAGGGTGCGGTGCAGCAGGCGCGGCGCAAGGCGGCGATCGACGACGAGCTGGCCCATCTGCTGCGCGAGCAGCAGCGGGCGCGGGCCGAGGTCGGCGGGGCGGACTAGCGCCGCGCTCAGTAGGGCGGGGCCTTGATCTGGCCGGCGGCGTAGGCGATGCGGTCGAAGTAGGCGGCGCGCTCGTCGGCGTCGGCGTAGTTGTAGAGCTGCTGGGCGTAGTCCGAGAGCAGGTCGATGCTCGGCTGCACCGCCTCGAGGATCTCGTCGGTGGCCGCCTGGTAGACGACCAGCGGCACGGTCTCGCCCTTGAGCTTGCGCGCGGCGGCGTCGAGGGTCAGCGCCTTGAGCGCCGAGGCCTTGAACTTGGCCCCGCGCAGGGTGCTCGGCGAGCCGCTGAAGTCGATCGTCTCGGTGACGATCCAGCGCTCCTTGCGCAGCGCGAAGTCGACATAGAGGTTGCCGTGGCCCTCGATCGGGTACTTGGGCACCACCATGCCGCGGTCGATGTCGTCCTCCTGCTTGGCGAGCAGCTGCAGCACCTCGAACTGCTGGCGGATGACGGTCTCGAGCCGGGTGACGGGCTCGACGCGCTTGTGCTTGAGCGGCGGCTTGACCAGGTCGGAGAGGATCGACTGCACCTGCTGCTCGTAGTCCTGGCCCTGTTCGAGATGGAACTCGCCGAGCGCCGAGAGACGGATGCTGCCGAGGTTGGCGAGCACCTGGTGCTGCTGCTCGGGGCGCTCGATGCCCTCGATCAGGGCAGAGAAGTAGGGCGGGTAGTCGCGCAGCATCTGCTCGTCGAACCTGGGGTCGAGCGCGCGCACCTTGTGCAGCGAGGGCAGCAGGCGCACGTCGAGTCCCGCGGGGCGGAACACCACCACGCCGATGTTGACGGTCTCGCCGCGGCGGGTGTCGGGGACGACGCGGATGACGGCGTACTTGAGACGTTCAGAAGGCATGATCGATCACCGTGGCGACCTGCTCGAGCCGGGCGATGCGCTGGTTGCGCCACCAGTCGTCGAGCTTGACCGCGATGCCGTGCGGCAGCCAGTGCGGCGGCAGGTCGCGACAGCAGCGTTCGAGGGTATCGTTGGGGAGTGAGTAGAGCCGGCCGGTGACGCGCAGCGCGGCGTCGCGATCGAAGCCGTGCAGGCGCATCAGCGCGTGCGCCACCACCAGGGTGTTGCAGGTCGGCGAGAGCATCGGTACCGGCCAGCCGGCCATCAGCAGGGCGCGGCTGAAGTCGGTGGCGACCACCGCGGCGACGCTGTGGTTGGGGTCGCGCCGCACCAGGAAGTTGCCGAGATGGCGGTTCTGGTTGCCGACGAAGAGGTCGAAGGCGAGGATCGCCGAGAGCACCTGGCTCGACACCCCGCCCTTGGTCATCAGCAACACCCGCGCCTCCTGGGTGGCGAGGGTGCCGCCCTCCCAGGGCGAGGCGAAGGCCATGGTGCCGTCGGGCAGTTGCGCGATCTCGCCGCCGAGCACCGGCAGGTCGCAGGCCAGCGCCAGGCGGGTGCAGATCAGCTCGGTGGCGGGGAGCAGCGCGGCGTCGCTGCTGCGCTTGATGGCGTAGGTCAGGCCGTCGATGCCGACGCCGATCGCGCGCAGGTCGTTCTCGCCCAGATCGACGGGGTCGAGACGCACGATTTCCAAGGGCCACAGGCGTCCCTGCATGAGGGGGCTCACTCCTTGCGGGCCAGGGGGTCCGCAATCTGGTTCAGTAGTTCGAGATCGGCCGCGCCCGACCGCCCGCCGTCGAGCACCGTCGCACTGCGCACGGACGCGGCGCGCGCCCGGTGGTGCCTGGGCGGCGCGTCGGCGGTGGACGACGACGGGGAGGGCGGCGTGGTCGCTGCGGGGCCTGCCGGCTCTTCGCCGCTCGGCAGTGATGCGCCACCTAAGGGCTAGCGCCCGGGCGGTGTCGGCACGGGCCGCGAGGTCATCTGCCGCGATGTGCCGCCGCGTGCGACCGGCTCGCGCCGGGTCGGCGACTGCGCGCAGCGCCGCTGGCCAAGCCGGTTGCGCCAACGCATCCGTACAAGCCTACAACCGAAGTTGTCGGACGGCAAACACCGCCGCGCCGGGGCGCCGCCGCCGGGTGTCCGCGGTCGGTCTCGACGTCGCGCTCAGTCGAGCGCCTGGGCGGCCTTGAGATGGCTCTCGCAGCCCTCGCGCTTGAGCGCGTCGGTGCCGGCCTTGTCGACACAGCGTTGATACTCATCGATCAGTCGCAGGCGTTCCTTGGCGACGGTCTCCTGCGCCTTGTAGGCGCGTTTCTGGGCCCGCGCGGCGCCACCGCAGGCAGTGGTCGAGAGCGCGAACAGGGCGACGAGCAGCAGGGTCAGCAGGCGCATGGTCTCGGTGGTCTGGGCAGGTTGGATTTTGGGTCGCGTCAGTCTAGCAAAACCGCCCCGATCTTGTGGGTTGCATGGGGCGAGTGGTTAGCGCTCTCGGCGCTGCCGAGACGGGCTGAGCGCGTTCGTCCGAGCCCGGCGCATGCCGTCATGAGGCTAAGCGGTTGTTTTCATAAGGGCGCGATGTGCGATCGCGTCATGCGCGAAAATAAGGTTATTGCGTTGCTGCGGTGGCGGGCTAACCTTGTCCCCAGTGAGTGTGCGACTTCCCCGGTCCGGTCTGGCTCGGTCGGTTGCACCCGGCGCCTTGCCCGGCGCCCCCATGCCACCTCGCGCGGAGGATGTTCCATGGTTTCGATGCCGCGCGGCGCCGTGCCGCTCCGGTCTGCCCGTCGCTCGGGGGCGGTGTTGTCGTTGTGTTCGCTGCTGATCCTTGGCTGTGTCCCCGGCGGTGATGCGCCGCCCGCCGCCGAGCCGCCCTCGGTCGGGGTGATCGCCGTCACCGAGGAGCGGGTCAATCCCTATTTCGAGTTCGTCGGCAAGACCCGCGCGGCCGATACCGTGGCGCTGCGCGCGCGGGTGACCGGCTTCCTGCTCGAGCGCGCCTTCCAGGAGGGCGGCCAGGTCGAGACCGATGATCTGCTCTTTCGCATCGAGCCCGAGCAGTATCAGGCGAGTCTTGCCCAGGCCGAGGCGCAACTGAGTGCCGCCGAGGCCTCGCTCAACCGCGCCCAGGTCGATCTCGCGCGCTATCAGGAGCTGGCCAAGGCCAAGAACGTCAGCCAGCAGAAGGTCGACGAGGCCCAAGCCGAGGTGTTGGTGCAGGAGGCGGCGGTCGAGACCGCCCAGGCCGACATCCAGAAGGCCCAGCTCAACGTCGACTACACCGAGATCCGCGCGCCGATCGCCGGGCGCATCGACCTGGCCGCCTTCGATGTCGGCAACCTGGTCGAACCCGCCTCCGGGGTGCTGGCCACCATCAACCGCATGGACCCGATCAAGGTCGCCTTCTCGATCGCCGAGACCTGGTACCTGGAGCTGGCGCAGGCCGGGGCGCGGGCACGTCAGGGACAGGACCCGGATGAGCTGGCCGCCCCCGGCAAGCAGCATTTCGTGCCGCAGATCCGCCTGCCCGACGGCTCGCTCTATCCCCACGACGGCTGGTTCGACTTCTTCGACAACAAGGTCGACGAGACCACCGGCACGGTGCTGATCCGCGCCCAGTTCCCCAACCCCGACCAGCTGCTGCTGCCCGGGCAGTTCGTCACCGTGGTGATCGAACGGCGCGAGGCGGTCTCGGCGGTGGTGGTGCCGCAGGCGGCGCTGCTCACCGACCAGGGCGGCAGTTATGTGCTGGTGGTCGGCGACGACGACAAGGTCGAGCGCCGCCGGGTCAAGACCGGGCAGCGCTTCGGTACCCGTCAGGTGATCGAGGAGGGGCTCGAGTCCGGCGAGCGCATCGTGCTCTACGGCATCCAGAAGGTGCGCCCGGGTATCCAGGTGCGCCCGGAGACCACCACGCCGCCCGGCGACCCGCTCGCCGCGACCGGGCCGGGTTCGAGCGGCGAGAACGGTGGCGGCGATGGCGACGACGCCGCGCCCGCCGCGCGCGACTGAGCCCATGGGCGAACCGACCGGAGCATTGCGATGACGCTGTCCAAGTTCTTCATCAACCGGCCGAAGTTCGCCTTCGTCATCTCCATCGTGATCTCGCTGGCCGGGGTGCTGGCGCTGCTCGGGCTGCCGGTGGCGCAGTTCCCCGAGATCACCCCGCCGACGGTGAGCGTCAGCACCCAGTACGCCGGGGCCAGCGCCGAGGTCGTCGAGGAGACGGTTGCCGCCCCCATCGAGCAGGAGGTCAACGGCATCGAGGGCATGATCTACATGTCCTCGAAGTCCGACAACGACGGGCGCTACAGCCTCACCGTCACCTTCGAGATCGGCACCGACGCCGACATGGCTCAGGTCAAGGTGCAGAACCGCGTCGCCCAGGCCGAGCCCAAGCTGCCCGAGGAGGTGCGCCGCCAGGGGGTGAAGACCGAGAAGCAGTCGACCAACATGCTGCTGATCGTCAACCTCTACTCGCCCGATCTGAGCCTCGACGCGCTCTATCTCAACAACTACGCCACCATCAACATCAAGGACGCGCTCGGGCGCGTCAACGGGGTCGGCAAGGCCGAGATCCTTGGGGTGATGGATTACGGCATGCGCTTCTGGCTCAAGCCCGATCGCATGACCGCGCTGGGGGTGAGCGTCGCCGATCTCCAGAACGCGGTGGCGACACAGAACGTGCAGGTGCCGGCCGGTCAGATCGGCGCGCCGCCGGCGCCGGTCGATCAGCAGTTCCAGTACACGGTGACCACCAAGGGGCGGCTGACCGAGCCCGAGGAGTTCGCCGACATCATCATCCGCATGAATCCCGACGGCTCGGCGATCCGCGTCGGCGACGTCGCCCGGGTGGAGCTCGGCGCCCAGGCCTATTCCGCCTCGGGGCGGCTCGACGGGCGCCCCTCGGTGGTGCTCGCCGTCTACCAGACCCCGGACGCCAACGCCCTGGCCACCGCCGCGGCGGTGCGCGCGCAGCTTGCCGAACTCGCCGAGCGCTTCCCCGATGGCATGGAGCAGGCCATCCTCTACGACACCACCAACTTCATCTCGGCCTCGATCGACGAGGTCAAGGTGACGCTCTATCAGGCCGTCGGCCTGGTGGTGCTGGTGGTGTTCCTGTTCCTCGGCGACTGGCGCACCACGCTGATCCCCGGCATCGCCATCCCGGTGTCGCTGATCGGTACCTTCGCGGTGCTCGCGGTGCTCGGCTTCACCCTCAACACCATCGTGCTGTTCGCGCTGATCCTGGCCATCGGCATCGTCGTCGATGATGCCATCATCGTGGTCGAGAACGTGCAGCGGCTGATGGCCGAGGAGGGGCTCGACCAGAAGGCGGCGACGGCCAAGGCGATGGATCAGGTCGGCGGCGCGGTGATCGCCACCACCCTGGTGCTGCTCGCGGTGTTCGTGCCGGTCGGCTTCATGCCCGGGATCACCGGCCAGCTCTACCAGCAGTTCGCGGTGACCATCGCGGTGGCGGTGTCGATCTCCTCGATCAACGCCCTGACCCTGAGCCCGGCGCTGTGCTCGGTGCTGCTGCGCCCGGGGCGCAAGCCGCTGCGCTGGCTCAACTGGTTCGAGCGGCTGTTCGGCCGGCTCACCGCGGGCTATACCGCCGCGGTGAAGATGACGGTGCGCCGCGCCGCGCTGATCTCGTTGCTCTATGTCGGGCTGATCGCCGCCACCGGCTGGCTGTTCACCCACCTGCCCAGCGGCTTCCTGCCCGAAGAGGATCAGGGCTACTTCTTCATCGAGGTGCAGCTCCCCGACGCCGCCTCGCTCACCCGTACCGAGACCGTGCTCGGGCGTGTCGAGCAGCAACTGCTGGAGATCCCCGGGGTGACCAACGTCATCTCGGTGTCCGGCTACTCGATGCTCAACGGCGCCTTCGGTTCCAACAGCGCACTGGTGATCCCGGTGCTCGCGCCCTGGGACGAGCGCCAGGACACCGGGCTGCGCCTGCCGGCGATCGTCGCCGCCGCCCAGGGCGTGGCCGCGCGCACCATCGACGCCAACGTCATCCCCTTCGTGCCGCCGGCGATCCCCGGCCTTGGCAACTCCGGCGGCTTCTCCTTCGTGCTCCAGGACTACAGCGGCGGCGACCTGCAGGCGTTCGCCGCGGCGATGCGCGGCTTCATCGTCGCAGCCAACAGCCAGCCCGAGATCGGCAGCGCCTTCAGTACCTTCCGCGCCGACGTGCCGATGCTCTTCCTCCAGGTCAATCGCGACAAGGTCGAGACCCTGCAGGTGCCGCTCAACGAGCTGTTCGCCACCCTCCAGGCCCAGCTCGGCTCGGTCTACATCAACGACTTCAACAAGTTCGGCCGCACCTGGCGGGTGATGGCCCAGGCCGAAGGGGAGTTCCGCGACACCCCGAGCGACATCCTCCGTCTGTTCGTGCGCAGCAGCGACGGCGAGATGGTGCCGGTGGCCACCCTGGCCGAGGTCGAGACCATCACCGGGCCGCAGATCATGGCCCGCTACAACCTCTTCCGCTCGGCCGATATCTCCGGCGCGGCCGCCCCCGGCTACAGCTCGGGGCAGGCGATCGCGGCGATGGAGCGCACCGCCGACGAGACCCTGCCGAGCGGCTTCGGCTACGAGTGGACGAGCATGTCCTACCAGGAGATCGAGGCCGCCGGGCAGGCGCCGCTGATCTTCGGTCTGGCGCTGCTGTTCGTCTATCTCTTCCTCGTCGCCCAGTACGAGAGCTGGTCGATCCCGCTGGCGGTGCTGCTGGCGGTGCCGGTGGCGGTGTTCGGCGCCCTCGCCACGGTCGGCGCCGCCGGGCTCGACGTCAACCTCTACACCCAGATCGGGCTGGTGATGCTGATCGGGCTGGCGGCGAAGAACGCCATCCTCATCGTCGAGTTCGCCAAGGAGCAGCGCGAGGTCGAGGGGCTGTCGATCTACGATGCCGCGGTCAAGGCCGCGCGGCTGCGCTTTCGCGCGGTGATGATGACCGCGCTCTCCTTCCTCCTCGGCATCCTCCCGCTGGTGTTCGCCTCGGGGGCCGGGGCCGGCTCGCGGGTGGCGCTGGGCACGGCGGTGTTCGGCGGCATGCTCGCCGCCACCGTGGTCGGTATCCTGCTGATCCCGGTGACCTATTTCGTCATGCAGTCCCTGCGCGAGTGGCTCAAGGGCGCCGGTTGGCGCCGCCGCGCCGATGCCACCCGATAGCCCCACGGCGATGCGCGCGCTGATCGCGCGCATCCGCCGCGAGCTGCCGCTCGACGACCCCGCAGCCCGGGTCTGTCACGGCGCCTGCGCCGGTGGCTGCGCGCCCAAGCTGCTGGAGTTCATCGAGCAACAGCTCGACGACTGGGAGTGGCGCCTGGCCGCCGGTGCCCGCCCGGGGCTTGCCGAGCTCTCGGCGCTCGCGCGCAGCGCCCGCCGGGTGCACGCGGTGCTGGTGCGCGAGGGACTGCTGGCGGCGCCCGCCGAGCCCATCCACGACTGATGCCGGGCGCCGCGCGCGGCGCCAGGAGCGAAAAGCCTCATGTCCGACCCCGCCGACCCGCTGCTGGCGCTGGTGCGCGCCTTCGCCCGCGATTCGCGCCTGGCCATCGCCCCCGAGACCATCGGGCCCGACACCCGGCTCGAGACCGACCTCGGGCTCGACAGCCTCAGCCGCGCCGAGCTCAACGCCCGCATCGAGCAGGGACTCGGGATCGAGCTGCCCGAGCGCGCGCTGCTCGCCGCCACCGTCGCCGAACTGCAGGCGCTGGCGCGCGCGCGCGGCGCGGTGGGGCCGGGGCCGACCCTGCGCTTGGTGCCCGACCCCGACGCCCACGCCGGCACCCCGGCGGAGGCCGAAACCCTGCTCGAGGTGCTCGACTGGCACTGCGCGCGTCAGGGCGAGCGGGTGCACATCCACTGGTACGACGCCGAGGACCGCGTCCACCCGATCCGCTATCGCGAGCTTGCCGAGGGCGCGGCACGGGTGGCCAACCGGCTGCGCGGCGCCGGGGTGCGTCCTGGTGAGACGGTGGCGCTGATGCTGCCGAGCGGGCCGGATTACTTCTTCAGCTTCTTCGGCGTGCTGCGCGCCGGTGCCGTGCCGGTGCCGATCTACCCGCCGGCGCGTCCCCAGCTCATCGAGGATCATCTGCGCCGGCATGCCCGCATCCTCGCCAACGCCGGCTGCGTGGCGATGCTCACCGAGGGCGCGGCGGCGCGGGTCGCGGCGGTGCTGCGGCTGCAGCTGCCGGCGCTCGGCGCGGTGCTCACCCTCGACGGACTCGAGCGCGAGCCGAGCGTGATCGAGGCGCCGGCGGCGACGGCCGACGACCTCGCCTTCCTGCAATACACCTCGGGCAGCACCGGCGCGCCCAAGGGGGTGATGCTCAGCCACGCCGAGCTGCTCGCCAACATCCGCGCCATGGGTGAGGCGGTGGCGATCACCCCCGAGGACCGCTTCGTCAGCTGGCTGCCGCTCTATCACGACATGGGGCTGATCGGCGCCTGGCTCGGCAGCCTCTATTTCGCCATCCCGCTGGTCTCGCTCTCGCCGCTGGCCTTTCTCGCCCGGCCCCGGCGCTGGCTGCAGGCGATCGCCGATCATCGCGCCACCCTCTCGGCGGCGCCCAACTTCGCCTACGAGCTCTGTCTCAGTCGCATCGGCGAGCAGCAGCTCGCCGGGCTCGACCTCGGCAGCTGGCGCCGCGCCTTCAACGGCGCCGAGCCGGTGAGCGCCGAGACCCTGGAGCGCTTCGCCGCGCGCTTCGCCCGCTGCGGGCTGCGCACCGAGACGCTCGCCCCGGTCTATGGGCTGGCCGAGGCGGCGGTGGGGCTGTGCTTCCCGCCGCCGACCCGGGGGCCGAGGATCGACTGCATCGATCGCGAGCGCCTCGCCGAGAGCGGCTATGCGCTGCGCGTCGACTGTGACGACCCCGGCGCGCAGCGCGTGGTCGGCTGCGGTCGGCCGCTGCCGGGGTATCGGCTGCGGGTGGTCGACGCTCGGCGCGTGCCCTTGCCCGAGCGTCACGAGGGGCTGGTGCAGTTCCAGGGGCCCTCGGCGACCCGGGGCTATTACCGCAACCCCGAGGCGAGCGCCGAGCTGATTCATGACGGCTGGCACGAGACCGGCGATCGCGGCTATCTCGCCGACGGCGAGATCCATCTCACCGGCCGGGTCAAGGATCTGATCATCCGCGGCGGGCGCAACCTCTACCCCTACGAGCTGGAGCAGGCCATCGGCGCCCTGCGCGGGGTGCGCCAGGGCTGCGTGGTGGCCTTCGCCGCGCGCGATTCGGGGCAGGGCAGCGAGCGCCTGGTGGTGGTCGCCGAGACCAAGGAGCGCGACCCCGGGCGGCGCGCGCTGCTGCGCCAGCGCATCCTCGCGCGCGCCGGCGAGGTGCTCGGCGCGCCGCCGGACGAGATCGTGCTCGCGCCGCCGCGAGCGGTGCTCAAGACCTCCAGCGGCAAGCTGCGGCGCGGCGACACCCGCGCGCGCTATCTCGCCGGGCGCATCCAGACGACGCCGGCCTCGCCCTGGTGGCAGCTCGCGCGGGTCACCCTCGCCGGGCTGCGGGTGCGCATGCTGGCCGACCTCGGCACGCTGCCGCAGCGGCTCTACGCCGTCCATGTCTGGCTGATGCTGGCGCTGATCGCGCCGCCGTGCTGGCTGGCGGTGGCGCTGCTGCCGGGGCGGGGGCTGCGCTGGGCGGTGGCGCGGCGTGCCGCCGGGTTGCTGCGCCGGCTCGTCGGCGTGCGCCTGGAGGTCGCGGGGCGCGAGCGGCTGCCCCCGCCGGGCGCGCCCTGGGTGCTGGTGGCCAACCACCAGAGCTATGTCGATGCCCTGGTGCTGGCCGAGGCGATCGGCCGTCCGTTGTGCTTCGTCGCCAAACGCGAGCTGGGACGCAACCGGCTCGCCGCCTACTTCCTGCGGCGGCTCGACTGCGTGCTGGTCGATCGCTTCGATGTCCGCGCCGGCGGCGCGGCGCTCGCCGAGCTGCACGCGCGGCTCGCCGCCGGGTGTCCGCTGGCGCTCTTTCCCGAGGCGACCTTCCGCGTCCGCCCCGGCCTGCTGCCCTTCCGCATGGGCGCCTTCGCGCTGGCCGCCGAGACGGCGGCGCCGCTGGTGCCGGTGGCGCTCGACGGCACCCGCGAGCTGCTCGCCGGCGCCCGCCTTTTCTCACCGCGGCGCGGGCGGGTGAGGGTGTATATTGGGCCGCCGCTGGTCCCCGCGGGCGCCGGTTGGGGCGCCGCGGTGGCGTTGCGCGAGCAGGCGCGACAGTGGATCGAGACGCGGGTGGCGGGCGGTTGAACGACTTCGAGCGTGGAGGGGTGATGCAGAGAGATACCGACCGACGGATGCTCGAGCAGATCGAACAGCAGGCCGATCTCGCGACTGCGCGGGTACTGGAGATCGGTTGCGGCAGTGGCCGGGTCAGCGCGCGCCTGGCCGCGCGTGCCGGTGCGCTGGTGGCGCTCGATCCGGTACAGTCGGCGCTGCATGCGGCGCGCGCGCGCCTGCCCGCTCAGGCGCTGGTGGCGGCGAGCGGCGAGCGCCTGCCGTTCGCCCCGGCGCGCTTCGATCTGGTGGTCTTCACCCTGTCGCTGCACCATCATCGCGATCCCGCGCGGGCGCTCGCCGAGGCGTCGCGGGTGCTGGCCCCGGGCGGGCGGGTGCTGGTGATCGAGCCCGACGAGAGCGGGCGGCTCGAGCGGGTGTTCGCCCAACTCGTCGACGAGGGTGCCGAGGTCGCCGCGGCGCAGCGCGCGGTGGCGCGCTGTCCGTTGCGCCTCGCCTACGACGCCGGGTTCAGTGGCTGCTGGCGCTTCGAGGATCGCAGCGAGCTGATCGGCTCGGTGTTCGATCATTATGCGCTGCCCGAGGACCCGACGGCGGTGGCGCGCATCGATGCGCTGCTCGGCCCCGATGGCACCGCGCGCCCGATCCTGCTCGAAGACCGCATGCGGCTGCAGACGCTGCTGCCGGGCTGAGCGCGCGCTCGCACGGGCATGCTCTCCGGGGTCCTCGACCGGACCCCGATCCATTGAACCGATTGCTCGACCGGGCCGCCGCACGGCGGGGCCGGCGCGGCACTGTGATTCTTGAGTCTACGTATGGGTTATGTGTATCTCGGGCTGGCGATCATCGCCGAGGTGATCGCGACCTCGGCGCTGAAGTTCTCCGACGGCTTCACCCGGCTGGTGCCGAGTCTGGTGGTGGTGATCGGCTATGCCGCCGCCTTCTACTGTCTGGCGCTGGTGCTGCGTACCATCCCCATCGGTGTCGCCTATGCGATCTGGGCGGGGATGGGGATCGTGCTGATCGCGGTGATCGGCGCCCTGGTGTTCGGTCAGGTCCCGGACTGGCCGGCGATCCTCGGCATGGGGCTGATCCTCGCCGGGGTACTGGTGATCAACCTGTTCTCGCGCACCGCCGGGCACTGAGACGGGCTAGGACGGTGGGGCCGGGGTCTCGCGCAGTGCTGCGACGGTGGCACCGAAGTGCTCGGTGGTGTAGCGCTCCAGACGCAGCTCGGGCGGCCAGTCATCGGCGCCGAGCCCGGCCTTGAGACGCAGCGCGGCGAGGAAGGCGGCGGGCTCGGGCAGTTGCGCCCAGACCGCGGGCAGGAAGGTCGCGCGGCGCCGTCCCGCGCGCAGCACCACGCCGTCGACACCGGGGCGCAGCGCGGCGCGGCACCCGGCCTCGTCGGTGCAGTCGATCGCGACCGGCGGGGAGAGCACCGAGATCTCCAGGTGCAGCCCGTCCAGCTCGGCGCCGTCCAGCGGCGCGAAGCGCGGGTCGGCGAAGGCGGCGGCGTGGGCGTTGGCGGCGACATCACGCACCAGCGCCCGTCGCGGTTCGAGGCTGCCGACACAGCCGCGCAGCGCACCGGCGTGCTCGAGGGTGACGAAGCAGGCGCCCTCGGCGCGCAGCGGCGGCGGGTAGCGCGCGGGGTCGGGGTCGAGCCGCGCGCCGCCCGCGAGCCCGTGGTCGATGGCCTGCAGCGCCACGCGCAGCAGCAGGGCGCGGGCCGCGGCGTCGAGTGCGCGTTCAGTGGAAGGCATAGGCGCCATAGCCGACGACCTGTTGCGGGGTCCCCGAGACCGCGCCCGAGTCGCCGAGCGCCAGGGTGTGCGCGGCCAGCCCGTGGCGTCGGGCGAGCGCCAGCAGGCCGCGCAGCGGATAGCAGCCGCAGGCGTGATCCGGGGTGATGGCCGCGGCGTCGAGCCGCTCGATCGCCGTCGAGGTGGCGCGATCGAGTGCCTGGGCCTCGGCGCGCAGCTGGTAGTGGCTGAGATCGGAGCTGACCACGATCAGCGTCTCCGCGCCGCCCCACAGCGCCTCGAGCAGGGCGACGAGTTCGGCCGTCGGGGTCTCGCCGACGACCAGCGGGACCAGCGAGAAGTCATCGAGCGCGCGCTGCAGGAAGGGCAGCTGGACCTCCAGGCTGTGCTCCTCGGCATGCGCGGCCTCGAGGGTGTGCACCCAGTCGAAGGCCAGCGCCTGGGCGATGGCGACCTGATCGAGCACGACCTCACCGAGCGGGGTGGCGAAGGCCGTCGCCGCGCTGGTGGCGATGCCGCGCACCGCCACCCGGTGCGCCGGGCCGAGCAGCACCACCCGGCGGATGCGCGCGCGCGCCTCGCCGAGCGCCGCATAGGCGTGTCCGGCGATCGCGCCGCTGTAGCGATAGCCGGCGTGGGGGACGACGATCGCCTTGGGCGTCGGGCCGGTGGCGGCGACGGCGAGATAGCCGTCGATCTCGGCGCCGAGCGCCTCGGGGCTGGCCGGGTAGAAGCGCCCGGCAACGGCGGGTGGTCGAGTCTGTGGCATGTCGGTTTCTCCCGATCGGGACCCATCGACGCTGCTGGTCGGGCTTGGTTATGCTAGCGACTCCGGGCGCCGTCGCCCGGGACCATGCCCGTTGACTGATGCGCTGGCGCGGGAGTCCGTTACCGTGCGAATCGATCGTGATGCGCGACCGCATCCCCTGTTCCATTATCGTCGTTGTCGGCGAGAGGGCAACGCCCGCGCCGTCGCGCCCTCCCGGATGCGCGGGTGAGCGTGGTGGCGCCGTTTGCCCGTCGCTGGCCTCGTCGTCTCTGGCGCGCGCCCTTGCTGGTGCTGATGCTGGCGGTGGGCGCGGCGCAGGCGCGTGGTCTCGACACGCTCCAGGCACGCGCCGATTTCCTCGCCGCCGAGCGCGCGCTCGAGCAGGGCGATGGCGAGACCTTCGCCCGGCTCGAACGGGCGTTGCGCGACTATCCGCTCCATCCCTATCTGCGCTTCGCCGAGCTCACCGCCGACCTCGACAACACGCCGGACGCGGCCATCGAGCGTTTCCTCGCCGTCGAGCCCGAGAGCCAGCTCGCCTGGCGGTTGCGCCGCGCCTATCTCGAACGCCTCGCCGCGGCCGGGCGCTGGGCCGATTACCGCAGGCTCTATCGGCCCGAGGAGGATGTCGAGCGGCGCTGTCTCTATCTGCGCGCGCTGATCGAGACCGGCGCGAGCGCGCGCGCACTCGCCGAGGTCGAGCCGCTGTGGCGCAGCGGGCGTTCTCAGCCGGATGCCTGCGACCCGGTGTTCGATGCCTGGCGCGCCGCCGGGGGACTGACCCCGGAGCGGGTGTGGGCGCGCATCCGGCTCGCGCTCGAGGCCGGCCAGGACGGACTCGCGCGTCATCTCGGCGCCGATCTGCCGGCGCGCGAGCGCCCCTGGCTCGAACGCTGGCTGGCGCTGCGCGCCGCCCCCGAGCGGCTGCCTGACACCGGCGCCGCGCTGCCCCCGCAGCCGCTGCGCGCGGTGATCCTCGCCGACGTGCTGACACGGCTTGCCGCGCGCGATGCCGAGCGCGCGCGTACTGCCTTCGCGCGGTGGCGCGCGGCGCTCGACCTCGACGCCGAGGCCGCCGACCGGGTCCGCGCCGCGCTCGGCGAGGCGCTGGTGGAGCGCGGCGATGCCGCCGGCGGGTTCGCCCTGTGGGACGGGCTGCACGCCCTGCCCGAGACGCTCGATGCGCAGGAGCGACGGCTGCGCGCGGCGCTCGCGCGAGGCGAGTGGGACTGGGTGGCGCGCTGGGTCGAGCGCATGCCCGAGGGCGAGGTCAAGACCGATCGCTGGCTCTACTGGCAGGCCCGCGCCGAGGCCGAGCTGGGGCACCCGGAGGCGGCGCGGGCGCTGTTCGCGCGCGCCGCCCGCGCGCGCAGCCTGTGGGGTTTCATGGCCGCCGACCGACTCGACCTGCCCTATCGCATGCACCACCGGGTGACCCCGGCCGAGCCCGCGCGCATCGCCCGCCTCACCGCGCTGGCGCCGGTGCGGCGGATGCGCGAACTCGACGCCCTCGGGCGCGACACCGAGATGCGCCGCGAGTGGCGCGCGCTGACCCGCGACCTCGACCGCGCCGACCTGCTCGCCGCGGCCTATGTCGCCGATGTCTTCGGCTGGCACGATCAGGCGATCCGCACCCTGGCGCGCACCGATTACTGGGACGATCTGGCGCTGCGCTTCCCGCTCGCCCATCGCGCCGAGGTCGAGGCCGCCGCGCGCGCCCAGGGGCTCGCCCCGGCGTGGGTGTTCGCGGTGATCCGCCAGGAGAGCGTGTTCGCGCGCACGCTCGCCTCGCACGCCGGCGCCGTCGGGCTGATGCAGCTGTTGCCGAGCACCGCGCGCGACATGGCCGAAGCGCTCGGCACGCCGCTCGAGTCGCGCTGGGCGCTGCTCGACCCGGGGCGCAACATCGGTCTCGGCAGCGCCTATCTGGCGCGGATGCAGGGGCGTTTCGAGCATGTCGCCCTGGCCACCGCCGCCTACAACGCCGGCCCCGCGCGGGTCGCGCGGTGGCGCCCGACGCGCGCGCTCGCCACCGACCGCTGGATCGCCACCATCCCCTTCGTCGAGACCCGCGGCTATGTCGAGCGGGTGCTCACCTACCGCGCCATCTACGCCGCCCGACTCGACAGCGACCGCCCCCGGGTCCGCGACTGGCTGGCGCCCCGGGTCGCACCGGCGGGGGAGTGAGGCGGGGCGTCAGCGACCAGCCGCCAGCCGTCAGCCGTCAGCTACCAGCGGGCGCTCTTCCCCCACCGTCGCCGCAAGACATCGGCCTCTGCCGTCGTCAGTGCGCCAACCCTCCCCACTGGCGGCTGACGGCTGGTGGCTGACGGCTGGTGGCTGGACAGCCCGCCGCGCCGGTCCCGTCTGCTACACTAGCGCGCCTTCCGTGGTCACCGTTGTCGTTCCCTGTCCATGTCCATGCTGTCCCTCCGTCGTTCCTCGTGGGTCTGCGCGCTGTGCGCGTCGTTGGCCGTCGCGCCGCTGGCGCTGGCCTCGGGGGGGATCTCGCGCGAGGCGATGGCCGATGCCATGGCGCAGATGATGGAGGCGATGGGGTTGTTCGCGCCGCAGCGCGGCGGCTGGTCGGGGCAGGCCGGGGTGCCGGGCTGGCCCTCGGCCTTCGATACCTTGGGGATGCCCGGCGCCGGAGGCATGGAGCGGTTTGCGCGCTCGCTCGGGGAGGCGGCCGGGGTGACCTCGCTCGATGGCGAGTGGGAGGGCAGCGACGGCAGTCTGTTGATCGTGCAGGGCGATCGTTACCGGCTCTACTCGGCCCACGGCGGCTATATCGACGGCGAGCTGCGCATCGCCGAGCGCTGGCTGGAGCTGACCAACCCGCGCGCCCAGTTCGATCATCGCTTCGAGTTCGCGCTCGACCGTGGCCGGCTGGCGCTGCGCGACGCCAGCGGCCAGATCTTTCTCTACCGTCGTCTGGTGCTCGGCGCCGAGCGCTGAGCGGGACTCAGCCGCCGAGCGCGAGCCGGGTGGCGATCAACAGCAGCAGCGCGCCGAACAGCCGCTTGAGCAGCGCCACCGGCAGCGTGTGGGCGAGCCGCGCACCGAGCGGGGCGCTGGGGATGCTCGCCAGCAGGATGGCGAGCACCGCCGGCCAGTAGACGAAGCCGGTGCTGCCGACCGGCAGGCCCTCGCGTCCCCAGCCCACCACCACGAAGCCGATCATCCCGGCGATGGCGATCGGCAGTCCGCAGGCGGCCGAGGTGCCGACGGCCTGGCGCATCTCCACCCCGTGGGCGCCGAGAAAGGGCACGGTGAGGGTGCCGCCGCCGATCCCGACCAGCGCCGAGAGCCCGCCGATGCCGCCGCCGGCGCCGAGCATGCCGCGCCAGCCCGGCAGCGGGCGATCGCCCGCCGGGGCGCGTGCGCGCAGCACCATGCGCAGCCCCATCACCGCGAGGAAGACGGCGAACAGCCGCCGCAGCCAGACCTCGGGCAGCACCCCGGCGAGCGCCGCGCCGATCCAGGCGCCGAGCACGATCCCCGGGGCCAGACGCGCGACCAGCTCCCAGCGCACCCCGCCGCGACCGTGGTGGGCGAGGGTGGAGGCGATCCCGGTGCCGATGATGGTCGCCAGCGAGGTGCCGACGGCCAGGTGCGCAAGCCAGGGGCCGCCGAGGTCGAACAGCGGGAAGAGCAGCATCAGCGCGGGGACGATCACCGCCCCGCCGCCGACCCCGAAGAGCCCGGCGAGCAGGCCGGAGCAGAGACCGAGGGCGATCAGCGCGATGACTTCGACGAGCGGCATGGTGCGGGTCCTGTGACGGCGACAAAGCCGCCATCATAGCCCGCCGTGGCCGCACCGGTCAGAGTCGATCGCCGAGATCGCGCTCGCCGAAGCCGCGCCACGGACCGTCGAGTCCGCGCGTCAGCCCGATCACCTTGAAGCGCTCGCCCATGGCGTCGGGCAGCAATAATTGCTTGGCCTGCTGGGCGAGATCGAGCGGGTCGGGGGCGGCGGCGAGCAGGGTGTCGATGCCGCAACCGATGAGAAAATGCGCCTGGGTGGTGAACCCGGCCAGCCCGAAGCCGGCGCGCGTCGCGGCCTCGGCCACGGCGCTGAAGTCGACATGGGCGGTGATGTCCTGCAGCCCGGGGTGACGGTAGGGGTCGTCATGGGCGCGATGGCGGTGGTGACACATCAGCGTGCCCATGTCGCGCTCGGGGTGGTAGTAGAGCGGACGCGGATAGCCGTAGTCGGCGAGCAGCACCAGGGCGTGTTCGAGTGCGCCGTCGAGCGCGGCGAACCAGGGACCGAGCCGGAGGTTGATCTCGGAGCCGTAGCCGGGGGCGCGGGCCAGCCCCGCCGCCTGCAGCGCCTCGACCGCCTCGACCAGCCCCGGCGAGCGCGCCGCGGCCTGGACCTCGCGGAACTGCCCGTCCTCGCCGGTGACGAAGACCTCGAGCACCTCGCCCGCGGCGCCGATGGCGAAGCGGTGCACCGGCATGGCATCGAGCACCTCGTTGCCGATGACCACCCCGTTGAACCCCTCGGGCAGCCGCTCGAGCCAGTGACAGCGCGCGGCCAGCGGCGCGGGCAGGGTGGCGAGGCGCTCGCGCTGGGCGGCCTGCAGGTCGGGGCTGGGCTCGAGGATGAGATAGCGTTCGGGCAGCCGGTCGAGCGCGGCGAGTTGTGTGATGACCTGGGCGGCGAGCGCGCCGCTGCCGGCGCCGAACTCCAGCACGTCGCCGCCGCCGAGCCGCGCCAGCGCCTCGGCGCACTGCGCGGCAAGGCACTGGCCGAACAGCGGCGAGTACTCGGGGGCGGTGATGAAGTCGCCGCCGCGGCCGAACTTGGGCGCGCCGGCGACATAGTAGCCGAGCCCGGGGGCGTAGAGCGCCAGCTCCATGAAGCGGTCGAAGGGCAGCAGGGCGTCGGCGCTGGCGGCGATCTCCGCGTCGATGCGCGCGCTGAGCGCGGTGCTGATGCGTTGGGCGTGGCGGGTCTCTTCAGGGGCGTGCATGGTATGGCCGGCTCGAAGCGATGGGGCTGGATTGGTGGGTAGAATACCCGGCATCGACCCTCGATGTGCACCACCGGGCCTCGGATGTGGCTGGAGTTCTTCGTCCGCCAGCGCCATCTGTTGCCGGTGAGATCAGTGATTCAGGAGATTGCATGAGCGACGACCACAAGCCGGTGCTGCACACCGGAGACGAGCGCAGCGCCCCCTATCCGGTCAGCCGGCTGGCCCCGGCCTTCGATACCCGCGAGCTCACCGCCGAGGTCGAGCGGGCCGAGGCGATGCTCGGTGCCCGCACCGGGGCCAAGCTGCGCGTCATTGCCGATCAGATCAAGCTGCTCCAGCAGGAGGCGCGCAAGGTGCTGGCCGACGCCCAGGTCGAGCAGGCGCTCAACCAGGCCCAGTGCGCCTTCAAGCGTATCCCCGGCAAGACCTATCACCTCTATCGTCGCGCCGATGGTCGCACCTTCTTCTCGATGCTCTCGCCGGAGGACTGGGGCGGCGCGGTGCCGCACGCGTTCGTCGGCTCCTACCGGCTCGAGACCGACTATTCCTGGACCCCCGCCGAGCAGCTCGGTGCGGACGACGACACCGGCGAGCTGGTCAGCCAGTTGTTGCGCATCGGCGGGCTGGGTCCCGAGTCCGGCGAGCGTTGAATCCCCCCTGTTTCCGACCCCGGAGGTTTGATCAATGAAGTTCGTGCTGATCCTGATCGGCGCCATGGCCGTGCTCGGCGTGGTCGCCATGGCGGTGTTCGTGTTCGTGGTGCAGAACGTCGAGACCCCGGATTACCGGGTGGTCGAGCGCGACGAGACGATCGAGATCCGTGACTACCCGGCGCTGATCGTCGCCGAGGTGCGCCGCGACGGCGACCGGCGCGCGGCGCTGAGCGCGGGTTTCGGGCCGCTGGCCGGCTATATCTTCGCCAAGGAGCGCGAGGGCGAGTCGGTGTCGATGACCGCCCCGGTGACCCAGACGCCCGCCGACGAGCCGATCGCGATGACGGTTCCGGTCACCCAGACCCCGACCGACGCGGCGGGTCAGTGGGCGGTGCGCTTCATCATGCCGGCGCGCTACGACCTCGACAGCCTGCCGGCACCGGCGGGCGAGACGGTGCGGCTGCGCGCGCTGGAGCCGCGTCGCGTGGCCGCGATCCGCTTCTCCGGACGCGCCACCGATGCGTTGATCGCCGAGCAGGAGTCGAGGCTGCGCGCCTGGCTCGAGACGCGCGGCCTCGCCGTCGCCGGCGCGCCGACCTATGCCTACTACAACGACCCCCTCACCCCGGGTTTCCTGCGTCGCAACGAGGTCATGCTGGAGCTGGCCGCGACCGACTAGGCCCGACTGACCTCGCCCGCGCTGTCCGTGCGGCGCCGTCCGCACGGACAGACGCGCGATGGATTGACTTTTCGTGTCCTTTTCGTGTGGTTCGCCGCGCCGCCCAGGCGCGGGGCCGAGACCGTCGTCCCGCCTTTGCCCCCCCCCTTGATCAATGATCGGGAGGGCGAAGGTCAGTCGTCCGCCGCCGTCCGGCACGACCTTGTGACTGCGAGCATCCGTACACAGATAGGTCTCACCGAGTCGCGTGCCAGGCCCCTCCCGCCGATGATGAATTGGCCGCCGTCTCCGCCTCCGGGGGCACTGGTGTGGCGCGCGCGCCTGCCTCATCAGTCAAGGGATGAATCGCTCCATGTTCAAGCATCTGAGCCTGAAGGTCGCGCTCGCCGTCATCCTCGCCATCGCGCTGTTGTCGTTGCTGTCGCTCTCCGGGCTGGTGATCTCGCGTCAGTTCGATCAGGTGGCGCAGGCCCGGCACAACCGTCATCTCGTCGACGTCGCCTATGCGGTGGAGGCGGTCGCCCATAACCTCGCCGTCGAGCGTGGACTCTCGGCCGGCTATATCGGCTCGGGCGACGCCGCGCTGCACCAGAAGATCCTCGCCCAGCGCGAGCGTGCCGACGCGGCGCTCGCCCGGGTCGAGGCGCTGATCGACCCCGCGCGGCTCGGCTACGGCGATCTGGTCGATGGCCTGCGCCGGCTGGTGGAGCTTGCCGCCGGGCGCTCGCGTATCCGCACCCAGGTCGACGCGCGCAGCGGCGCCGAGGCCTTCGGCTTCTACTCCGATATCAACGCCAACGCCCTCGATCTCTTCGTCAAGTGCATCGGTCATATCGGTGACGATCTGGCCCGTCGCCAGCTGTTGATGTCCTGGCACCTCGCCTGGGTCAAGGAGAAGCTCGGCCAGCTCCGCGGCAAGGTCAACGGCGTGCTCTCGGCCGGCGAGATCACCCCGGCCGCGCAGCAGGCGCTGCGCTTCTATGTCGCCGATCTGCGCCGCGCGGTGGGGCAGTTCAGCACGGAGACCGCCCCTGGGTTGCAGCGCCAGTTCAACGTCGTGGTGAACTCGGAGACCGCGCGGATGATGGATCGGGTGCAGAATCGCCTGCTCGCCGAGTCGGGCACGCTCACCGGCGAGTACCCGTCACCCGCCGACTGGTTTGCTGCGGCAACGCGCTATATCGGCGAGGTCAAGGCGCTGATGGACGCGGTCAGGACAGGCATCCTCGCCGCCATGGAGCAGCGCCAGTCGCGGGCGCAGCTGACCGTGGCGGTCTCCTTCGTCGTCTTCGGGGTGCTGCTGGCGCTGGTCGCGCTGGTCTCGGTGGCGGTGGCGCGCAAGCTCACCGGCAAGATCGATCGTGTCAGACAGGCGCTCGATCGCATCACCTCGACCGGCGATCTGTCGCTGCGTCTGGCCGACGACTCGCGCGACGAGCTGGGGCTGATCCTGCGCGCGGTCGATCGCATGGTGGCCAACCTGCGCGAGGTGGTCGAGCAGCTGGTGGTCAGCGACCGTTCCACCAGCGCGAGCATCCACAAGGTCGAGAGCGTCTCCGACCAGGTGGTGGCCCAGGTGGCCAGTGCCGATGGCGCGGTGCATGGCATCTCCGGGGTGACGCAGTCGCTCAATGAGACCTCCGGGCGGATCACCGAGGCCGCCGAGGGCGCGCTCGACAGCACGGTGCGGTTCACCGAGCTGTCGCGGGAGGCGCGAGAGATGACCCAGGGCACCCAGCAGGCGATCGAGGCGCTGGCGGGGATGAACGAGCGCGCCTTCGGTTCGACGGCGAGCCTCAACGACAAGAGCCAGTCGATCGCGCGGATTCTCGACAGCGTCAACGCCATCTCCGAGCAGACCAACCTGCTCGCGCTCAACGCCGCGATCGAGGCCGCGCGCGCCGGCGAGAGCGGGCGCGGTTTCGCGGTGGTCGCCGACGAGGTGCGGCAACTGGCCATCCGCAGCCAGACCGCCACCGGTGAAATCGGCGGGGTGCTCGCCGCGATCAGGAGCGAGGCCGAGGCGCTGCGCCAGATCATGGAAGAGATCCGCGACACCAGCCAGCGCACCTCGGAGCGCAGCGCGCGCTCGCTCGGCAACATCGACAACCTTCATGCCCAGATCGAGGGCATCCGCGAGCAGATCGAGCTGGTCGCCGAGGCCGCGCAGCGTCAGCACGCCGCCGCCGAGGAGATCGCCGCCGAGGTCGCGACGGTCAAGGGCGAGTCGGGCGAGATCGCCAGCGCCATGGCCGATCTGCGCTCGCTGATCGCCGATCTGGAGTCCTCTCACGGCGCGATGACGCGGATCATGCAGAAGTTCCGGGTGTGAGGGGTGCGCGCGCGCCGGCCGATGGCTGCCTCGGGGCGTCCTTCGCGCCGGCGCGACAGCCGATGAGACCATCGGCCCGCGGTCTGACCAGCATCGGCGCGTAGACCCACAGAAAGAGCGCGAAGGCGCCGATCCAGCACGCGCCGCCGACGACCAGCCAGAGCCTGTAGCCCTCCGGCAGTACCACCGGCCCCAGCCCGCGCGCGAGCGCCGCGAGGTTGATCAGCGCGAAGGCGACGCGCGTCGTCCGCCCGGCGCGCATCGGCCGACCACTGTGCCCGAGCGTGACCCGCGCCATCATCCCCAGCGTCACCACCCCGATCGCGCCGACGGTCAGCGCGTGCAGCGCGCCGCGCGGGGCGAGTGCGCCGAGCGCCGAGAGTCCGTCGAGCACCAGCCCCAGCGCCAGCCACAGCAGCCCGACATAGAGCACCGCGAGCATCGGCGTGCGCCAGAGGCGTCGGTCGTGCCAGCCGGCGAGACGCACCAGCAGCGCGCCGCCGAGGGCGATGGCCAGGGCACCTGCGAGCACGCCGAGCGGCGCGATCAGGTCGGTCAGCGCCAGGGCGAGGCCGAGCGCCGGGAGCGCGCGCTCGAGCGCGGGCCAGGTGCGCGGTCGCGCCCCGGCGAGCCCGCGCTCGATGAAGAAGGGCATCACCCGCGCGGAGATCAGCACCAGCAGGATCACCACCAGATCGAGCATCAGCCGGTGACCGCGCGTCTCGCCCCCGGCGAGCCAGCCCAGCGCGCCGAGGTGCGCCATCGCCCCGGCCAGGGACATCGCCGCGAGCAGCGCCATGAAGGCACGGTTGGCGCGGTTGGGCCCGTGCCACAGCGCGTCGCGCAGCGCCACAGCGAGCGCCGGCAGGAAGGCCAGATCGAGCGCGGCGGCGAGCAGCGGCGGCCCGCCCAGCCAGGGCGCGACCCGTCCGGCGAGCCAGAGCGCGAGCAGCGCGGCGAGCGTGGTCCCGGTGGGGGTGGCGACCCCGGTCCAGTTGCGCGCGGCGGTGAGCAGGAAGCCGGCCATCACCGCAGCGAAATAGCCGAAGAGCATCTCGTGGGCGTGCCAGCCGACCCCGCTGAGGTGGTGCGGCCAGGGCCAGTACCCGTGGAGCATCGCCAGCCAGAGCACGATGTCGGCGATCGCCGCGAGGGTGGCGGCGAGGAAGAAGGGGCGGAAGCCCTGTCCGAGGACGGCGGGTGTGGGCATGGGGGATCTCGATCGCTGGATGAGCCGCCGCGCGGCGGCGGTTGTCGGCTGGGCGCGGCGCGGGACCGCAGGCAGCGTCGATCAGGCTAGCGAGGACGGCGCGGCGGCGGCCTTGATGCGGGTCAAATCGGCTGCCAGCCGGGCGGGGTGGGTCGGCGCGCGCCCCTCGCGGCGGAGGGGCGCGGCGCTGGGTGGTACTCAGGGCTGGGGCTTGGGCGTGGTCTCGGTCTCGGCCGGCAGGATCGGATAGGTGATCGTGGGGACCTCGCCGGTCAGGGCCTCGAGGAAGGCGGCGATCTTGGTCGCCTCGCCCTCGCCGATCTCGCTGCCGAGCTGCGCCGTGCCCATCACCGCGACGGCCTGTTTCAGGTCCCAGATCGCGCCGGAGTGGAAGTAGGGCGCGGTGAGCGCGATGTTGCGCAGCGGCGCGGCGCGGAAGACGTATTCATCGGTCGCCGAACGGGTGACCTCGAAGCGTCCCTTGTCCGTCGGCGGCAGGATGTCGGCCCCCGGGCGCTTGAGCAGACCGAACGGGAAGTAGCCCTGACCGCCGAGGTTGACGCCGCCGTGACAGGCGGTGCAGCCGCGGTTGATGAAGAGCGCCAGCCCCTCCTTCTGCTCGGCGCTCAGCGCGTCGTCCTCGCCGCGCATGAAGCGGTCGAAGGGGGCGTTGGGCGTCACCAGCGTGGTCTCGAACGCCTCGATCGCCTTGGCGGTGTTGTCGAAGGTGACCGGCTCGGGCGCGTCCGGGAAGGCGGCGGCGAAGTGCTCGACGTACTCGGGCATGCTCTGCAGTGTGGCGACCACCTGTGCGGGTTCGTTGGCCATCTCGACGGCGGCCTGGATCGGTCCCTTGGCCTGGGCCTTGAGGTCGGCGGCGCGTCCGTCCCAGAACTGCGCGACGTTGAAGATGGCGTTGAACACCGTCGGTGCGTTGCGCGGCCCGCGCTGCCAGCCGTGACCGACCGAGGTCGGCAGGTTGTCGTCGCCGCCCATCCCCAGGTTGTGACAGGTGTTGCAGCTGATCAGCCCGCTCGCCGAGAGCCGCGGATCGAAGAACAGCAGCTTGCCCAGCGCGACCTTCTCCGGCGTCACCGGGTTGTCCACCGGATCCTCGATGACCTCGGGGATGGGCTGCAACCTCGCCGTCTGCGCCTTGACGCGCAGCGCCTGATCGTCGGCCGCGACCAGCGTCGGCGCGCTCAGCGACAGGGTGAGTGCAACGGCAAGCATCTTCATCTGGCTCATCATGGCTGGATTCCTGCTCCTGAATTGGCGGGCGATGGACGCGCGTGCCGGTTCAATGGGTATGGAATGCAGGGGCACGCCCCTGAACCTTAGCAGATGCGTCCGGCCTCGCCGCCCGGGCTCGGTCCGGTTTCAGCCGAGCGTCTTGGTCATGGCGACACAGGGGAGTCGCACGCCGCCCGGTAGTCGATGGTGGCCGGGGCCGACGTCGAGATAGCCGCGCGCGGCGTAGAAGCCCCGTGCGTTCAGCGTCGCACGGGTCGTCAGGGTGAGGATGCCGGCCGCCCCGGCGCGCTGCTCCATCGCCTCGAGCAGTGCCGTGCCGACCCCCTTGCCGACGGCCTCGGGGTGGACGTAGAGGGCACTGATCTCCGCCGCCTCGGGATCGAGGATCGCCAGCCCGACCGCTCCGTGTCCGGGCTGCTCGGCGACCAGCACCAGTTTTTCCGCCAGCGCTTGATCATAGACGGACGGGGTGAGCAGGGCGGTCCAGGCGCGCAGCGCCTCGGCCTCGTAGTGCCCGGCGCACAGACCCTGGATGGATGCGATGTGCAGCCTTGCGAGGTCCTCGCGGTCGCTGGCCGCTGCCTGTCTGATGGGTGTCGCGAGCGCCTTCATGGCTGTCGTCCTCGGTGTGGTCCGGCTGATCGGGTGCGTCCCTATCGTATCGCTCGCCCGCCGTCAGGGCGCGACGACGGTCGCAGGCGACGGACGAGCCGCGCGAGCGCGTCGCCGCCGAGCTGGAGAGAGCCGATGGCGCCGATGATCAGTACCAGACCGAGACCCTGGAGCGGCAGCAGACGTTCGTCGAGGATCGCCCAGGCGGCGACCAGGGTGATCACCGGGCCGCTCAGCGCGATCAGGCTGGCGCGCGCCGCGCCGGTGTGGCGGATGCCCTCGAAGAGCAGCAGGAAGGGGAGCACGGTGGCGACCACCACCATCAGCGCCACCCAGCCGAGGCCCTCGGCCGGGATGGTGAAGTCCGCGGGCGCGGCGCCGAACAGCGCATAGCCGCAGAACACCAGGAAGGTGCTGGTGTTGGTGAGCGCGGTGCAGCGCGCCGAGCCGATGCGTCGGGCGGTGTCCTGGACCCACACCAGGAAGCAGGCATAGCTCGCCGCCGAGGCGAACCCACAGGCGATGCCGATCCACCCGGCCGGGCCGAGATCGCCGGCGAGGCCCCGGGGCGCGAACAGCAGCGCCAGTCCGGTGTAGCAGACCACGAACACCGCCAGCTCGCGCCGGGTGGGCCAGCGCCGCGCGCGCCAGGCGACGAGCAGTTGCACCATCAGCGGATAGGTGAACAGCAGCATCCGCGAGGGGCCCGCGCCGAGTCGGTCGATGGCGATGAAGTCGGCCACCGTCGCCAGGGTGAAGAGCAGGCCGATGAGCAAGCCGTCGCGCCAATCGCGCCCGGTGAGCGGCGCGGCGGCGCGGCTGAGCGTGCGCGCGGCGATCCAGTAGAGCGGCATGGCCAGGGCGATGCGCAGCATCAGCATCCCGCCGAGGGTGATCCCGCTGGTCAGCGCGAGCTTGGCGAAGACGCCCTTGAAGGCGAAGCCGGCGTTGGCGAGCAGCACCATGAGGAAGGCGCCGTGGGTGGGGGAGTGGTGCTTCATCGTTGCGGGCTACCGAGGTGGTTGTCGTGTCGCGCCGTCGGGGGCGCTGAGGGCGAGAGCGACTTCCGAAAATCGCTTGTTCGTCGTCGCCGCCCGGTCGGAGAATTCTCGCCGAGCACCCGCACATCCGCGCTCGGAGCGAACATGACCTCGACCATTGCACCCGATGATCTCGCACTCTACCGCAGCGCGCGGTTGCGCCGGGATGCCGATTTCGACGGTCGCTTCTACTTCGGGGTCAGGACCACCGGCGTCTTCTGTCGCCCCTCCTGTCCCGCGCCGCGGGCGCTGGAGGAGAACGTGGCCTATTTCGCGACCCTGTTCGAGGCCGTCGAGCAGGGCTTCCGGCCCTGTCTGCGCTGCCGCCCGGACATGCGTTCGTGGACGCGCCACGCCCACGTCGAGGGCGGACAGCTCGTCGCCATGGCGCTGGACCTGATCCAGCGCGGCTATCTGCACCACCACGGCGTCGACGACCTGGCCGCCGAGCTGCTGCTCTCGGCCCGCCAGCTCCGTGCCCTGTTCGTGCGTTTCCTCGGCGTCCCGCCGGTCAAGGTCGGGGCCTTGCAGAAGGCGGTGCTGGCCAAGGGGCTGCTGCTCGACTCGACCTTTCCGATCACCGACATCGCCTTCGCCTCGGGGTTCGGCTCGGTGCGGCAGTTCAACGAGGTGTTCAGGAAGGTCTTCGGTCAGACACCAGGAGCATTGCGCGAGATGAGACGCCATCAGGGGCTCGAGGACAGCTGTCTGTCCTATGCCCTCGACTACGACCCCGGGTTCGACTTCGGTCGTGTCCTCGATTTCCTCCGCCGCCGCGCCATCCGCGGCGTCGAGGTCGTCACCGCGACACAGTACGCGCGCACCTTCCGCGTCGCCCTGCTCGGACGCGCGGAGATCGCCGAGGGCTATTTCGTGGTCACCGACGACCCGGCGCGCTCGGCGCTGGCGCTGCGCATCCACTCCGCGCACATCGCCTGCGCGATGGAGATCGCCGCGCGGGTCAGGCAGATGTTCGATCTCGAGACCCGTTTCGCCGAGATCCAGGCGCGCTTCGCCGCCGACGACCTGCTGCGCCCGGGACTGGAGGACGGCGCCGTGCCCCGGCTGTCGGTCGCCTTCGATCCGTTCGAGTTCGCGGTGCGGGCGATCCTCGGGCAGCAGGTCTCGGTGCGCTTCGCCGGGGAGCTGGCGGCGCGGTTGGCGGCGTGCGCCGCGCAGCCGACCCCGGCGGACTATCCCGAGGGATTCGACTGGTTCTTCCCCGATCGCGCCCGACTGGCGGGGTTGGATCTCTCCACGATCGGGCTCGCCAGGGCGCGTCAGGCCGCCGTCCACGCGCTCTGTCGGGCGCTGGAGGAAGGGGTGTTCTCGCTCTCGCCCCACCAGCCGGCCGAGTCCTTCAAGCGCGACATCCTGTCGGTCAAGGGCATCGGCGAGTGGACCGCCGACTATGTGGCGATGCGCGGTCTGGGGCTGGTCGACAGCTTCCCGGTCACCGATCTGGGGATCGTCAAGGCACTGACCCGCGAGCGCCCGATGACACGCGCCGAGGCGCTGCGTCACGCCGAGCGCTGGCGGCCCTACCGGGCCTATGCCGCGCTCTGCCTGTGGAACACCAACGCGGTGCGTGCCGCGCCCGCCGAGCCTTGACCCGGCGCCGCGCACGCGCGCGCCCGCTCACCCTGGAGCCGAACCATGGACTACACCCGATTCGACACCCGGCTCTGCGCCGTCGTCCTCGTCGCCGACGCGCGCGGGCTGACACAGCTGCATCTCGACAGCGGCGAGCGCGGCGCGCGCGCGTTCAGCATCGAGCCCGACTGGCATCATCGCCCCGAGCGCTTCGCCGTCGCCCGGGCCGAGGTGAGGGCCTATCTCGACGGTGACAGGACGGCGTTCACGGTGCCCATCCACCCCACCGGCACGGACTTCCAGCGCCGGGTCTGGGCCCGGCTCGGCGAGATCCCCTACGGCACGCTGAACACCTATGGCGAGATCGCCCGTGCGATCGGGCGGACGGGCGCGGCCCGCGCGGTGGGCGCGGCCATCGGCCGCAACCCGATCCCGTTGATCATCCCCTGTCACCGGGTGATCGGCGCCGACGGCGGGCTTGCCGGTTTCGCCCACGGGCTGCGCACCAAGCAGGCGTTGATCGACCTCGAGGCCGGCGCGCGCTGAACCACACCACAGGAGACGACCATGACCCAGACCCTCGCCTTCGACGTCTACGGCACCCTGATCGACACCCACGGGCTGATCCCGGCGCTGACCCCGCTGGTGGGCGAGGCCGCCCCGGCCTTCTCTCGAGACTGGCGTGCCCGCCAGCTCGAATACGCCTTCCGGCGCGGGCTGATGCGGCGATACGACACCTTCGAGCGCTGCACCCGCGACGCCCTGGAGCAGACCTGTCGGGCCTACCGGATCGCCCCCGACGCGGTGCGGCTCGATGCCCTGATCGAGGGCTACCGGCGGCTGCCGGCCTTCGCCGACGTCGCCCCCGGGCTGGCCGCGCTGGCGCGCGCCGGACACCGGCTCTACGCCTTCTCCAACGGCACCGCCGAGGCGGTCGAGACGCTGCTCGATCATGCCGGGATCAGGGACCGGTTCAGCGGTGTGGTCAGTGTCGAGGCGGTGCGCACGTTCAAGCCCGATCCGGCCGTCTACGCCCACTTCCTCGCCACCACCGGGGCGCGGCCCGAGCACGCCTGGCTGGTCTCGAGCAACCCCTTCGACGTCATCGGCGCCCGCGCGACGGGCATGCGCGCGGCCTGGGTCCGGCGCGACCCCGAGCAGCCCTTCGACCCCTGGGGCGACGAGCCTGATCGGGTGGTGGCCGATCTGGGCGAGTTGCCGGAGGTATTCGGGTGAGCCCTGGAACGCCTGCCTCTCGGCCTCGCGACTGGGCGCGCGTTGGCGGAGGACTGGAGCGGCCTCACCCCAGCCCCAGCCCATCAATGAACCCCCGCAGCACCCCCGCCGAATGCGCCAGCGCCGCCCGTTCCTCGTCGTCGAGCGGGAGCGGCAGGGGCGCGCCGGCGCCCTCGATGCCGACCCGCACCGGGATGCTCAGACAGATGTCGTGGAGGCCGTAGGCGCCGTCGAGCCGGGTGGTGACCGGGAGCACGCTGCCCTGGTCCTCCTGGATGGTGCGCACCAGGTGGGCGATGACCAGGCCGATGGCCCAGTTGGTGTAGCCCTTGCGCTCGATGATTGAGCCGGCGGCGCCGCGCACCTTGGCGAGCAGAGCGTCGCGGCAGGAGCGGTCGCAGCGCTTGCCGAGGATGTCGTGACCGCGGATCGGGGTGCCGCCGATGTTGGCCTGGCTCCACACCGCGAACTCGGAATCGCCGTGTTCGCCGAGGATCAGCGCGTGGACCGAGCGGGGGTCGACCTGGAAGTGCTCGGCGAGCAGGGTGCGCAGCCGGGTGGTGTCGAGCATGGTGCCGGTGCCGATGACGCGGTGACGCGGACGGCTGGAGAGCTGCTCCATGGCGTAGGTGAGCAGGTCGACCGGGTTGGAGGCGATCAGCAGCAGCGCCTCCGGGGCGTGGCGGTCGAGCTGCTCGGCGATCTCGCGGAACACCGCGACATTGCGTTGCAGCAGCTCCAGTCGGCTCTCGCCGGGGCGCTGGGCGACCCCGGCGGTGACGATGACGATCTGCGCCCGCGCCAGATCGGCATAGTCGCCGGCGCGCACCCGGCGCCGTCCGACATAGCCCTGGGCGTGCATCAGGTCCATCGCCTCGCCCTCGGCGCGCGCCTGGTCGCGGTCGACCAGGATCAGCTCGTTGGCGATGCGTTGCTGGAACAGCGAGAAGGCGGCGGCCATGCCGACCTGGCCGGTGCCGACGATGCCGATGGTGTGAGGGTGAAGCATGATGGTCTCTCCGGTGTGGGTCAGGCCGGGCGCGCGTCGGGCCAGACCGGGTGATGGGTGTCGATGACGAAGTCGTGGGCGTGGCGCAGCGCCCGGTGGTGGTGCCGGTGGCGGTGCGGCTCCGGCCCCTCCCAGCCCGCGTGCGGGTGGTCGTGGTGGCTGTCGTGGGTATGGAGGTGGTCGTGGTCGAGCGCCCGGTGGTGGTGTTCGAGCACCGCGCGATCGTCGCGCGGCCACAGCCGGGCGGCGAGCACGGTGCAGGCGAGCGCGGCCAGTCCCAGCAGGAGCGCGGTGGCGGGCGTGCCGAGCGCGGCGCCGAGCGCGCCGGCAAGCAGATAGAACACCAGCCAGCAGGCGTGCGAGAGCGAGAAGTGCGCCGAGAAGTAGGCGGCGCGATCACCGGCGGCGGCCGAGCGGTTGATCACCCGACCGGCGGGGGTCTGCACCAGTGAGAGACCTGCGCCGACCAGCACCCAGATGGCGAGCAGCCCGCCGAGGCCGGGGCCGCTGGCGACGAGCAGCAGCCCGGCGCCGAGCAGCGCCGCGCCGCCGAGCATCAACCGCCGCTCACTGATGTGCTCGAGCAGTCGCGGCACCGCCAGCGCGGTGAGCATCGAGCCGGCGCCGGTCGCGCCCAGGGCGATGGCCACCATCGACTCGCTGGCACCGAGGGTGTCGCGCACATAGACCACGGTGTTGACGATCACCATGGCGCTGGCACCGGCCACCGCGAGATAGAGCGCGAGCAGTCCGCGCAGCCGTGGGGTGGCGAGATAGGCGCGCACGCCGAAGAGGATCTCGGCGCCGAGCGTGCCGGTGCGCTCCGGCGCTCTGGCCGCGGGCAGCAGGGTGCGCGCGACCAGCACCGCCGAGACGAGGAAGGCGAGGGCGTTGAGCGCGAACAGCCCGTCGTCGCTGATCAACAGCAGCGCCGCACCGGCGAGCAGCGGGCTGAGCAGCGCCTCGAGATCGTAGGCCAGACGCGAGAGCGCCAGGGCGCGGGTGTACTCGGCCTCGTCGGGGAGCAGGTCGGCGATGGTCGCGGAGAACACCGGCTTGAAGCCCGCGGCGCAGAGGTTGAGCAGGAAGATCAGCGCGAGCACTTGCCACAACGCGTCGACCCAGGGCAGGGCGAGCAGCACCGCGGCGCGGATCAGGTCCATGGTCACCAGGAAGGGGCGGCGCGGCAGGCGGTGCGCCAGCCCCCCGAACACCGGGGCGAAGAAGACATAGGCGACCATCTTCAACGCCAGCGCGGCGCCGAGGATGACCGCGGCCTGGGCGCCGCCGAGGGCGAAGGCGAGCAGGCTGAGCGCCACCGTGCTCATCCCGGTGCCGACCAGGGCGATCACCTGGGCGGTGAACAGCCGACGGAAGCGCGGGTTGGCCAGGACCTGTGGCGATGGAGCCGGTTTCATGGGGTCTGACTCGATGATCTGACGATGGGGCCGGAGCCCGCTGTTACCCCGACCATCGCACAAAATCGTCCCCGGGCAAACCGCTTCAGTCGCCGCCGCTCCACCAGCGCGGCAGCTCGGCGATGGAGTCGAGCACCGCCTCGGGGCGGATGTCGCTCGTCGCCAGCTCGTCGGCGCGGAACTTGCCGGTGCGCACCAGCAGGCCGCGCATCCCGGCGGCCTGGGCGCCGCCGACGTCGCCGCGCAGGTCGTCGCCGATCATCCAGGTGGTCGCGGGGCTGGCGCCGAGCGCCGCGAGGGCGCGTTCGAAGAAGGCCGCGGCGGGCTTGCCGAAGACCTGGGGCTCGCGCCCGCTGGCATGCGCCAGCGCCATCACGAAGGGCGCGGTGTCGAGGCGCAGCCCGTCCTCGGCGCGCCAGTAGCGGGTCATGCCGAGGGCGAGCAGGGGCGGGGCGTCGGGCTGCATGAGGAAGCGGAAGGCGCGGTTGAGGGTGGCGAAGTCCCACCCGGCGCCGAGATCGCCGACGACCACGGCGCCGGCGCGGTCGTGCTCGGGGTCGCGGGCGAGGGCGAGCCCGTCGAGGTCGGCCAGGGTGGCGTCGGGGACGAAGGCCGCGACCGGGCCGTCGACCTGCTCGCGCAGCCAGTCGGCGGCGGCCACCAGCGGGGTGAGGATGTGCGTCTCCTCGACCGTGATGCCGTGACCGGCGAGGCGCGCGACAAGCTGCGCGCGCGGGCGCGAGCTGGCGTTGGTGACGAAGCGGTGGGCCACCGCGTTGGCGCGCAGCCAGTCGAGGGTCTCGGCGGCGCCGGCGATGGCCTGCTCGCCCTGGTAGAGCACGCCGTCCATGTCGATCAGCAGGGCGGTGGATGGGTCTGGGCGCATGGCTCGCTCCTGTCACGGTCGGGGGCCGGGTGTGGATGACGATTCGGTTATCCACAGTTGCTGTGGTTCCATCTGTGGATAACCTGTGCGCGACGCGCTTAAGTGTCCGCCGATGTTGAAGTCTTTTTGGAGTGGACAAGCTTTGCCCGGTAGCGCGTGGCGAGAGGCGCGGGCGGCGGCGGGTGACGGGCCGCGAGCGGCGCGTTAGGCTCTGCGCGCGCGGCCCGTACTGTCGCGCCTCATCGCCAACGAGGGACCGGATCCATGCCCCTGATCGACATCATCGCCGGTGCACGCCCGAACTTCATGAAGATCGCGCCCATCATCCGCGCCCTGGAGCAGCGGCGCGCGGACGGCGGCGGGCTCGAGTATCGTCTGGTGCACACCGGACAGCATTACGACCGGCGGATGTCGGGCGACTTCTTCGAACAACTCGGGATCCCCGCGCCGGATATCAATCTCGAGGTCGGCTCCGGTACCCAGGCCGAGCAGACCGCGGCGATCATGACCCGCTACGAGCGGTTGCTGCTCGAGCACCCCGCCGCGCTCTGTCTGGTGGTGGGGGACGTGACCTCGACCATGGCCTGCGCCATCGCCGCGCAGAAGCTCGGGGTGCGGGTGGCGCACGTCGAGGGCGGCATCCGCTCCGGCGACTGGGGGATGCCCGAGGAGATCAACCGCATGGTGACCGATGCGATCACCAACTGGTTCTTCACCACCAGCGCGCACGCCAACGCCAATCTGCGCGCCGCCGGGGTGGGCGAGGAGCGGATCTTCTTCGTCGGCAACACCATGATCGACACCCTGCTGGCCAATCTCGACCGGCTGCGTCCGCCGCCGTGTTGGGACGACCTGGGGCTGAGGCCGGGCGAGTATTTCGTGCTCACCCTGCACCGCCCGGCCAATGTCGACGCCGACGGCGCCTTCGCGCGCCTGCTCCGCGCGGTGGCCGAGCACACCCGCGGGCAGCCGGTGGTCTTCCCGGTGCATCCGCGCACCGCGCGCACCCTGGAGCGGCTCGACGCGGTGCCCGAGACCCTGCACCTGATCGAGCCCCAGCCCTATCTGGAGTTCAACCATCTGGTGCGTCACGCCCGCGCGGTGATCACCGACTCCGGCGGCATCACCGAGGAGACCACGGTGCTCGGGGTGCCCTGCCTGACCCTGCGCGACACCACCGAGCGCCCGGAGACGGTGGAGATCGGCACCAACCTGCTCGTCGGCACCGATCCCGAGCGTCTCGGCCCGGCGCTGGCGCGACTGTTCGATGGTCGCTGGCCGCGCGGCGAGATTCCCGAGCGCTGGGACGGGCGCGCCGGCGAGCGCATCGTCGCCCACCTGGAGCGGCTGCTCGGCACCGACTGACCCTCGTCGCCGGCGCTGGCCCGTCGCTTGCTTCGGAGAACAGCGCGAACGCACCGTGCGCGCTGCGGTGCGCTCGGGGGAGGCGTCCTTGCCCACGGATCGGGCGGAGCCTGGTCGATGCCGGTGCATGGCGGACGAGACAGGCCGGTGCGCGTCGCTGTATGGTTGGGTCCCCGACCCGGTTCGAGCGCCCCCGCCGGGGAAGCCGCTGCCACGTGAACGCCTCGCATTTGCAAGTTCGATGTGAAAGCAGCCGTCGAGTTGGAATATAATCGCCGTTTATCTGCAATATCCGGTGGACATCACCGCACGCGGGCCGATGTCCGGCACCGTCCAGCCCCCCGAGGTCGACGAGACGAACTGCCGCGTTGCGCGGGGTGTTGATTCGTGCCCTTGGCGGCGTATATTAATAACTGAGCAAATTACTGAGAATAAGCGGAGCCTGGAGCGATGACCTCAACCCCAGCCGTCGAAGACATCGTCGGATCCGAGTACGAGCACGGTTTCACCACCGAGATCGAGTCCGATACCCTGCCGCCGGGGCTGGACGAGGACGTGGTGCGCGCGATCTCGGCACGCAAGGGCGAGCCCGAGTTCATGACCGAGTGGCGGCTCAAGGCCTATCGCCACTGGCTGACCATGACGCCGCCGAACTGGGCCGATGTCGATCATCCGCCGATCGACTTCCAGGCGATCTCCTACTACTCCGCGCCCAAGCGCCCCGAGGACGGCCCCAAGAGCCTCGACGAGGTCGATCCCGCGCTGCTCGAGACCTACGAGAAGCTCGGCATCCCCATCGAGGAGCAGAAGGCGCTCGCCGGGGTGGCGGTCGATGCGGTGTTCGACAGCGTTTCGGTGGCCACCACCTTCCGCGAGACCCTGGCCGAGGCCGGAGTGATCTTCTGCTCGATCTCCGAGGCGGTGCACGCCTACCCCGAGCTGGTCAAGCAGTACCTCGGCTCGGTGGTGCCGCACACCGACAACTACTTCGCCTGTCTCAACGCGGCGGTGTTCAGCGACGGCACCTTCGTCTACATCCCCGAGGGGGTGCGCTGCCCGATGGAGCTGAGCACCTACTTCCGCATCAACGCCCGCAACACCGGGCAGTTCGAGCGCACCCTGATCGTCGCCGAGGCGGGCAGCTACGTCAGCTATCTGGAGGGCTGTACCGCACCGCAGCGCGACGAGAACCAGCTCCACGCCGCCGTCGTCGAGCTGATCGCGCTCGATGACGCCGAGATCAAGTACTCGACGGTGCAGAACTGGTATCCGGGCGACGCCCAGGGACGCGGCGGTATCTACAACTTCGTCACCAAGCGCGGCGACTGCCGCGGCGCGCGCTCGAAGATCTCCTGGACCCAGGTCGAGACCGGTTCGGCGATCACCTGGAAGTATCCGAGCTGCCTGCTGCGCGGCGAGGACGCGGTCGGCGAGTTCTACTCGGTGGCGGTGACCAAGGGTCGCCAGCAGGCCGACACCGGCACCAAGATGATCCACATCGGTCCCAACACCCGCTCGACCATCGTCTCCAAGGGCATCTCGGCGGGCGAGGGGCGCCAGACCTATCGCGGGCTGGTGCGGATCGGTCAGCGCGCGGCCAACGCGCGCAACCACACCCAGTGCGACTCGCTGCTGATCGGCGATCGTTGCACCGCCAACACCGTGCCCTACATCGAGGTCAAACACCCCTCGGCGAACATGGAGCACGAGGCGACCACCTCCAAGATCAGCGACGACCAGCTCTTCTACTGCCGCGCCCGCGGGCTCAGCGAGGAGGATGCGGTGTCGATGATCGTCAACGGGTTCTGCAAGGAAGTCTTCAACGAGCTCCCGATGGAGTTCGCGGTCGAGGCGCAGAAGCTGCTCAGCATCAGCCTGGAAGGTGCGGTCGGCTAGCGCCGCGCGGGCTCGGCGAAACAACACGCAAGATTCGGACAGGGAACCCGCGCGGGTTCCGGACGATTGGGAGAGGACGATGCTATCTGTCACTGGCCTGCGGGCCAACGTCGGCGACAAAGAGATCCTGCGCGGGCTGGACCTGCGCATCGGCCCCGGCGAGGTGCACGCCATCATGGGCCCCAACGGCTCGGGCAAGAGCACGCTCGCGCATGTGCTCTCGGGCCGCGAGGGCTATGCCGTCACCGGCGGCACGGCGAGCTTCGAGGGGCGCGACCTGCTCGCGCTCGAGCCCGAGGAGCGCGCCCAGCTCGGGCTGTTTCTCGCCTTCCAGTACCCGGTCGAGCTGCCGGGGGTGAACAACACCTACTTCCTCAAGTCCGCGCTCAACAGCATCCGCAAGGCGCGCGGCGAGGACGAGCTCGATGCGGTCTCCTTCATGCGCCTGATCAAGGAGAAGCTGAAGGTGCTGCACCTCGACGACTCGCTGCTCAAGCGCGCGGTCAACGCCGGCTTCTCCGGCGGCGAGAAGAAGCGCAACGAGATCTTCCAGATGGCGCTGCTCGAGCCCAAGCTGGCGATCCTCGACGAGACCGACTCCGGACTCGACATCGACGCCCTGCGGGTGGTCTCGGAGGGCGTCAACGCGCTGCGCAGCCCCGAGCGATCGATGATCGTGGTCACCCACTACCAGCGTCTGCTCGACTACATCGAGCCCGATTTCGTCCACGTCCTCTACAAGGGCCGGATCATCCGCTCCGGCGGCAAGGAGCTGGCGCTCGAACTCGAGCAGCACGGCTACGGCTGGATCACCGACGAGGGCGCGGCGGCATGAGTGGCGAGCTGGCGACCTGGCTCGGGGCCGCCACCCCGAACGGCAGCCCGGCGTGGCTCGAGGCCTGGCGCACGAGTGCGCGCGAGCGGGCGACGGCGCTCGGTGTCCCGGGGAGCAAGCAGGAGGCCTGGCGCTACACCAACCCGCGCCGACTGTTCGAGCAGGCGTTCGACGAGGGCGCGGCGGTGCTCGCCGCCGAGGCGCTGGCGCCGCTGCTGGTCGAGGGCCTCGAGGCCGATCGGGTGGTGCTGGTCAATGGCCGGTATGCCCCCGAGCACGGCCGTCTCGGCGCGCTCCCCGAGGGCGTGCGGATCGACTCGCTGGCGCGCTTGCTCGCCGAGGATCCGGAGGCGGTGCGCCCCCATCTCGGTGCGCTCGCCGACGATCCCGCCGCGCTCTTCCCGGCACTCAACGCCGCCGGCGGCGCCGACGGGCTGGTGGTGCTGCTTGCGCCCGGCGCGCGGCTCGAGCGCCCGCTCGAACTGCTCCACGTCACCACCGGCGAGCGCCCGACGCTGGCCCAGCCGCGCCACCTGATCGTGCTCGGCGAGGGCGCCGAGGCACGGCTCGTCGAGCGCTATGTCGGGGCCGAGCCGAGCATCGCGCACGCCACCAACGCCGTGCTCGAGATCGACCTCGCGGCCGAGGCGCGGCTCGATCATGAGCGCATCCAGCACGACTCGGCCGAGTCGTTCCATCTCAGCACGCTCTATCTGCACCAGCAGGCGCGCAGCCGCTATCAGGGGCTCAACATCGGTCTCGGCGGGCGCTGGGCGCGCACCGACATCAACACCCGTTTCGCCGGGCCGGGGGCCGAGTGCGTGCTCCACGGGCTCTATCTCTCGGGCGACGGTCAGCTCATCGACTATCACCTCGATGTCGACCACGCGGTGCCCGACTGCACCAGCGTCGAGCTGTTCAAGGGCATCCTCTACGGTCAGGGACGCGCGGTGTTCGACGGTCGGGTGTTCGTCGCCCAGGACGCCCAGCGCACCGACGCGGCGATGTCCAACCGCAATCTGATGCTCTCCGAGCGCGCCGAGATCGACACCAAGCCGCAGCTCGAGATCAACGCCGACGACGTCAAGTGCAGCCACGGCACCACGGTCGGTCAGATCGACCCGCAGATGCTGTTCTATCTGCGCGCCCGCGGCATCCCCGAGGCCAGCGCCCGGCGCATGCTCTGTCTCGGTTTCGCCGAGGAGATCATCGGGCGGCTCGGCGACGAGGCGCTGCGCGCCGAGATCGCGGCCCTGGTCGGCGACCGGCTCGAGGCCGCGCCCCTGGACTGAGCGGTGTCGGCGCCCGCGCGGGCGCCGGCCCGTCGGCATCATCTGCAGTCGAAGAGGTTCGCATCCATGAACAGACTGGCCCGCCTCGCCGGATTCGGCAAACGCGAGCAGGACCACGAGGACGAGGTGGCGGCGCTCGCCGCCGACGCCGGGCGTGACGCCACCGAGGTCGAGGACGCACCGCCGGCGGTCGTCGACGCCGAGGCCCTGCGCGAGTCGATCGTCACCGCCCTGCGCGGCGTCCACGACCCGGAGATCCCGGTCAACATCTATGACCTCGGCCTGATCTACACCATCGACATCGCCGCCGACGGCGCGGTGGCCGTGGAGATGACCCTCACCGCCCCCGGTTGTCCGGTCGCCGGGATGATGCCCTTGATGGTCAAACAGGCGGTGGCGCGGGTCGAGGGCGTCGGCGAGGTCGATGTCGCGCTGGTGTGGGATCCGCCCTGGACCCAGGAGCGGATGAGCGACGAGGCCCGGCTCCAGCTCGGGCTGATGTGATCCCGCCCGCGCCCGGCGCTCAGTCCGGGCGCAGCAGCGCCAGCGGCACCTCCAGCTCGGCGCGACTCAGCCCGCCGTGCACCCCGACCACCGGGTGGGGGCGCTCGTTCGGCAGGCGATCGACGACGATCGCGTTGTCGCGCGCGAGCAGACAGTAGTCGCCGATCCGCTCGGCCAGTCGCGGGTTGCGCTCGCCGCTGCCGAACATCCCCAGCTCGATCAGCCGGTTGCTCGGCACCACCTCCACCCGCTCGGCCAGATGCGCCTCGCAGTAGTCGAGGAACTGACGCTCGCGCCCCGGGCGCAGATAGCAGAAGGCCGCGCGCGGCTCGCCGCACAGCGGCAGCGCCAGACACTCGGCCAGCTCCGGGTGGTCGTCGAGATCGACCCGGGTCTCGGGGGTGCTGTCGACCTGGCCGTGGTCGGCGCACACCAGCACCTGGGTGTCGGTCCCCGTGATCTGTTCGAGAAAGCGCGCGAGCGCGGCCTCGATCTGCGCCAGATGACCGACCGCCGCCGCGCTCTCGATACCCTGCTGGTGACCGATGGTGTCGAGCCTCGGCCAGTAGAGATAGAGATAGCGCGGGGCGGTGTCGTGACGGCGCCGACCGGGACGCCAGGGGGCGGCGCGGATCACCCGCGCGGCCTGGCCGAACATGTCGTCGAGCCCCTGGAAGCCGAGCCGTTCGGCCTGCCCGCTGTGGGCGCGGTTGAAGTCGGAGTCGATGATGAACTGCGGCGCGATCACGCTCGAACGGGTGGCGATGCGGTCGAACACCGGGCGGGTGCCGAACAGCCGCGCCGGGTCGATCCCGGCGCGCGCGTAGGAGACACCGCCGTAGCGCGGGGTGCCGGGCAGCACCGCCATCACGCAGCCGAGTTCGCGCAGATAGGTGTGCCAGCCGGTCAGCCCGTGACGCAGCGGCGCGTCGCCGGTGAGATAGGTGGTGATGGCCGCGGCGGTGGTCGCCGGGAACACCGTGCTCAGGGTAGCGATGCGATGACGCGCGAGCAGCCCCTCGGGGGCGTGGCGCCGCAGCCAGTCGGCGCCCAGCCCGTCGATCACCAGCAGCACCAGGTTGCGGGTGTCGGCCAGTCGCGCCGGGGGCAGGGCGGTGAGCGTCGGCGTCTCCGGCTGGCCGCCGCGCGCGGCGATCAGCGTGCTCATCAGGTTGACGATGCCGCCGCCGGCGTAGTCGGGACGGTGATTCTCGAGCAGCGAGCGGGGCTCGGGTCGGGTCATGCCTTCTCCTCGGGGCGGTTGGCGCGTGGTCACCGGATGGCGGCCCGCTCCCCGACGCTACCACACCAGCAACAGGATGAGCCCGCCGAGCGCCACGCGGTAGAGCACGAAGGGCAGCATGCTGACGCGCTCGATGAAGCGCAGGAACAGATGGATGGTGAGATAGGCAAAGAGCATCGACCACACCGCGCCGAGCGCCAACCCCATCCAGTCGACCGCAGCGCCCTGTCCGGCCAGCTCGATACCCTCGACCGTGCCCGCCATGAGGATGGTGGGGATCGCCAGCAGGAAGGAGAAGCGCGAGGCGGCGCGCCGGGTCAGCCCGAGCAGCAGCCCGGCGGTGATGGTGATGCCCGAGCGCGAGGTGCCGGGGATGATCGCCAGCGCCTGCATCACCCCCACCACCAGCGCCCCGCGCCAGCCCAGGCTGTACTCGTCGCGCCGCCGCGCGCCGCGCCAGTCGCTCCACCACAGCAGCAGGCCGAAGCCGATGCTGGTGGCGGCGATCACCGTGGCGATCAGCGTCGGGTCGTCGCGGAGGAACTCCAGCACCAGCTTGAGCGGCAGCCCGAGCACCACCACCGGCACGGTGGCGAGCACGATCATCCAGCCGAGCCGGGCGTCGGGATCATCGAACCGACGGTGACGCAGCGAGCCGAGCACGGCGACCGTCATGCGCGCGATCTCGCGGCGGAAGTAGAGGGTCACGGCGCCGAGGGTGCCGAGGTGCAGAGCGACGTCGAAGGCCAGCTCCTGCAGCTCGAAGCCGAACAGCAGCGGGGTGAGGATCAGGTGCCCGGAGCTGGAGATGGGGAGAAATTCGGTGATGCCCTGGACCAGGGCGAGGAGGATGATCTCTAGGGTGTCCACCAAGGGTAACTCCTGGATACGGGGGCGGCAGTATACTGCCGATCAGTCATCGACGAGCGCCAGCGCGCGCCAGCGCGCGCGCGGCGGCAAGGTCGGGCTGGCCAGCGCGGCGATGTAGCCGGGGGCGGGGCGGCAGTGGGCGATGCGCGGCAGTGGGCTTGCCGCCGCGCGCGGGCGCATCAGCCCGCGCCCGTCGCACTTGGCATCGGCCTCGAGCGCGGTCCAGGCGCGACAGAAGGGCACCAGCCGCGCCTCCTCGGGGTGGGCGAGCACCGCCGCGCAGGTGGCGGGGTCGAACATCCGCCGCGCCACCGCCGCGAGCCGCGCGCGCGGGCGGATCCACTCGCAGTCGACGCCGAGCTCGGCCCGTGGCCCGCTGCCGCGGCGCACCCCGAGCAGCGCCAGCTCGCCGCTGGTGGTGAGATTGAAGGCGAGCGCCGCCTGCCTCGCGTCGAGATAGGGCTTGCCGTTGGCGCCCTTGACCAGTTGCGGCGGCTCGCCCAGATAGCGCCCGAGCACCCGTCTCAGCCCGGCCTGGGCGCGAACGGCGCGGGCGTGCTGGGCCGGGTCGCGGATGCGCGCGAGCCGCGCCAGCTGCGCCGTCTCGAGCACGGCGCGCGCCGTCTCGAGCGCCTGGCCGTGGTGCTCGCCGGTATCGATCCGCCACAGATGGATCTCGTCGTCGCCGAGTGCGGGCGCGGTGCTCGCCGGTTGCCAGTGGAGGTCTTCGTCGGTCATCGTTCGGGTCCTGTCGCGCGGCGCCGGGAGATCGCCGCCGCTGTGCTCGGGTATGATGCCACGGGCGCGACGCCGGCGTGGTCGTGACGCCGCGCCCGGTTTTCCCTTTTCGCAACGATGAACGAGAGTCAATGATCAGCATCACCGAGACCATCAGCCAGGAACTCGCGGTCCGACCGGAGCAGGTGGAGGCGGCCGTGCGGCTGCTCGACGAGGGCGCCACCGTGCCCTTCATCGCGCGCTATCGCAAGGAGGTCACCGGCGGTCTCGATGACGTCCAGCTGCGTCATCTGCAGGAGCGGCTGGTCTATCTGCGCGAGCTCGACGAGCGCCGCGTCACCGTGCTCAAGAGCATCGAGGAGCAGGGCAAGCTCACCGCCGAGCTGCACGCCGAGATCGTCGCGGCCGAGACCAAGCAGCGGCTCGAGGACCTCTATCTGCCGCACAAGCCGAAGCGTCGCACCAAGGCGCAGATCGCCCGCGAGGCCGGGCTCGAGCCGCTGGCCGAGGCGCTGCTCGCCGATCCCACCCAGGTGCCCGAGCAGTGCGCCGCGGCCTATGTCGAGGCCGAGCGCGGGGTGGCCGATGCCGAGGCCGCACTCGAGGGCGCGCGCCAGATCCTCATGGAGCGCTTCGCCGAGGACGCCGAACTCGCCGGCGAGCTGCGCGACCGGTTGTGGGAGCAGGGCATCCTGGTCTCGCGGGTGCTCGAGGGCAAGGAGCAGGAGGGCAACAAGTTCGCCGACTACTTCGACTATCGCGAGGCGATCGCCAAGATCCCCTCGCACCGCGCCCTGGCGCTGTTTCGCGGTCGCAACCAGGGGGTGCTCGCGCTGGAGCTGCTGTCGGGTCCCGGCGAGGACCCCGACGCCCCCTGCCGCGCGCGCATCGCCGCGCGCTTCGGCATCGCCCAGCAGGGCCGCGCCGCCGACGACTGGCTGGTCGAGACGGTGCGCAAGTGCTGGCGCGTCAAGCTCCTCACCCGGCTCGACCTGGAGCTCAAGGGGCGGCTGCTGGAGGCCGCCGAGGGCGAGGCGATCCGCGTCTTCGGTCTCAACCTCAAGGCGCTGCTGTTGGCCGCGCCGGCCGGGCGGCTGCCGACCCTCGGGCTCGACCCGGGGCTGCGCACCGGGGTCAAGGTGGCGGTGGTCGACGCCACCGGGCGGGTGGTCGACACCGACACCATCTATCCGCACGCGCCGCGCAAGCAGTGGGACGACGCCATCGCCCGGCTCGCCGAGCTGGCGCGACAGAACGCGGTCAAGCTGGTGAGCATCGGCAACGGTACCGCCTCGCGCGAGACCGACCGGCTGGTGCGCGAGCTGATCGAGCGTCACCCCGAGCTGGGGCTGCGCTCGCTGGTGGTCAGCGAGGCCGGCGCCTCGGTCTACTCGGCCTCGGAGTTCGCCTCCAAGGAGCTGCCGCTCCTCGACGTCTCGCTGCGCGGCGCGGTGTCGATCGCGCGGCGGCTGCAGGACCCGCTCGCCGAGCTGGTCAAGATCGAGCCCAAGGCGATCGGCGTCGGCCAGTACCAGCACGATGTCAACCAGGGGCAGCTCGCGCGCACCCTGGACGCGGTGGTGGAGGACTGCGTCAACGCCGTCGGCGTCGATCTCAACACCGCCTCGGTGCCGCTGCTCGCCCAGGTCTCGGGGCTCAACCGCGGGCTGGCCGAGAACATCGTCCAGTTCCGCGAGGACCACGGCGCCTTCGCCAATCGCAAGGCGCTGATGGCGGTGTCGCGCTTCGGCGACAAGACCTTCCAGCAGAGCGCCGGCTTCCTCCGGGTGCCCGACGGCGACGAGCCGCTCGATGCCTCGGCGGTGCATCCCGAGGCCTATCCGGTGGTGCGGCGCATCGTCGCGCACACCGGCAAGGAGATCGGCGCGCTGATCGGCGATACCGCGACGCTGCGCGCGCTCGACCCGGCCGCGTTCACCGACGAACGTTTCGGTCTGCCGACGGTGCGCGACATCCTCGCCGAGCTGGAGAAGCCCGGTCGCGACCCCCGCCCGGAGTTCAAGACCGCGCAGTTCAAGGACGGCGTCGAGACCCTGGCCGATCTCAAGCCGGGGATGGTGCTCGAGGGCACGGTGACCAATGTCACCAACTTCGGCGCCTTCGTCGACATCGGCGTGCACCAGGACGGTCTGGTGCACATCTCGGCGCTCGCCGATCGCTTCGTCAAGGACCCGCATGCGGTGGTCAAGTCGGGCGATCTGGTCAAGGTCAAGGTGCTCGAGGTCGATCTCGAGCGCAAGCGCATCGCCCTCACCCGGCGCCTCGGCGACGAGGATGGCACCAAGGGCGGGGCGAGCGGGCGCGGCAAGGCGCCGGCGCGTGCCGCGGGCGAGGCGGCCAGGTCGGGCCAGCGCCCGGCCCGGCCCAAGGCCAAGTCGGACAAGCCGCGTCAGGGCGGAGAGCGCCGCCAGGGGGGCGGCGAGCGGCGTCAGCGCGGCGCCGGGCAGGGCGCTGCCGCGCTCGGCGGCGCCATGGCCGAGGCCTTCGCCAAGGCGCGCAAGGGCTGAACGGCCCAGGCGAGCGCCCGCTCCGGGGCGCTCGCGACGGCGCCGCCCTCGGGCGGCGGCGCCGTGCGCATGCACGATCCCGCCGGTCGGATGCGCCGTCGGTTGCCGGGCTCGCCCGGCGGCGGGCGGACCGACCCGAGCCCACGCAAGATCCAGGCTGACCCACGACATGACCGCACTGTTCGACTCCCTGGCGCAGGACAACTGGCACCTCTTCCTCGGCGTGCTGCTCGCCTTCCTGGTGATCCGCTTCGTCACCTGGCGGGTCGACAACCGCCCGGTGGCCAGCCGCTTCCCCGCGCTGGTGGCGCTGCTCGACCTGCTGGTGCTGCCGGGGATGGTGATCGTCGCCGGTACCCTGCTGAGGCTCGGCGCGGCGGTGCTCGAGGTGCCCGACGTCGATGCCGGCATCCGCTCGCTGACCCTGCTGGTAGCACATCTGGCCGCCGGCTGGGCGGTGGCGCGGCTGATCGAGGTGGTGCTGCTGGTGCGCGCCGACGACGATCTCTCCGAGCGCGTCCCCAAGCTGGTGGTCGGTCTGATCTATGTGGCGATGATGCTCTTCGGGCTGGCGATCTATCTGTGGCAGCGCGGCTATTCCTTCACCGGCATCTGGGTCTCGACCGGCGTTGCCGCGGCGGTGCTCGGTCTGGCGCTGCAGAAGACCCTGGGCGACCTGTTCTCGGGCATCGCCCTCGGCGTCGAGCGGCCCTTCCGGCTCGGCGACTGGGTCGAGCTCAACAACGGCATCGTCGGTCAGGTGATCGATCTCAACTGGCGCTCGACCCGGCTGCGCGGCTGGGACAACTCCACCCACATCATCCCCAACTCGCAGATGGCCGGGCAGCCGATCAAGAACCTGCACGACGACCAGCACCTCTACGCCCCCTGGTACTTCGTCAAGCTGCCCGCCGAGATCGATCCGCGCTTCGCCACCGCGCTGATGCTCGAGGCGGCGATGCGCTGCGAGAGCGTGCTCAAGTTCCCCTATCCGGTGGTGCGCCTGAGCGAGGCCACCACGGTGCCCTACGTCTACATGGTCTGGGTGCATCTGAAGAACTATCCGGCGATGTTCCGCGCCCGCGAGGAGCTGTTTCGCGAGATCCATCGCAGCCTCCAGGACGCGGGCATCGAGATGGCCCCGGAGGTGCGCGAGATGCGCACCCGTCGCGCCCATGTCAGTCACGCCGAGCCGCCGAGCATCCTGCTCGCGCTCAAGGGGCTGGATGTGAGTGGCCTGCTCACCGCCGACGAACTCGAGGAGGTCGCCGCGCGCGGGGTCTACTGTCACTACGACAGCGGTCACGTGATCCTCGCCGACGGCGCCCAGAGCGATGCCTTCTACGTCGTCGCCGGTGGTCTGGTGGAGGCGGTGGTCACCCTCCCGGACCGCAGCCGCAAGGTCACCGAGACGCTGGGGCCGGGCAAGCACTTCGGCATCACCTCGATGTTGACCAACGATCCCTCCTTCCTCGAATTCACCGCCAAGAGCGATGTCAGTCTGATCCGTGTCGATCTCGACTGCGTGCGTCGTATCGTCGCCGCGCGCCCGGAGCTGGCCGAGCGCCTCGCCGGGGTGGTCAAGGCGCGTCTCGACACCGCCGAGGCGGCGCGTACCGCCAGTCGCCAGCCGGTGCGTCGGTTGAGCCTGCGCGATATCAGCCGCCGGATCGAAACCGTGATGGTCCGCCCCAATCGCTTCTACCGGGGGCGCTGAGCCCCGTCACCCAAGAGAGGAGCACCGGCGATGGAGCACCGACCCCATATCCGTACCGCGATTCCCAAGCGTCGCTACCGCCTCGACGGCTGCGAGGCGACCCTGCTCGGCGAGATCGACAGCGCCGATCCGCGTCCCTATCGCTTCATCCTCGCCTTCGTCCCCGCCGGGCAGGGCGAGCCGAGCCTCTATGTCTGCGCCGAGCGCGGTGGTGAGGGCGACCGGCTGCGGGTGGTCAGCGCGCTGCTCGACGAGGTGATGGCCGAGGGGCTGGCCTGGGACGGCCCGGACGCCTTCGCCGAGCAGGCGCTGACGCTCGGGCGCCAGGTGCTCGGGCTGCGCGGCGGCGCGGCGCAGCGGCTGCTCTAGCGGTGCCTTGCGGGATTTGAAATCGGTCACGGTTTTCTCCAGTTCACACCGAACCGTTACCATTGGGCCCTGTGTGCGCCGTCGGCGCTCACGATCCGTGCACGAGATCAGGGAAGCCATGTCATATCAGACGCATCTGCAACGCCTCGAAGCCGAGAGCATCCATATCATGCGCGAGGTCGCGGCCCAGTTCCGCAACCCGGTGATGCTCTACTCCATCGGGAAGGACAGCAGCGTGATGCTGCACCTGGCCCTCAAGGCCTTCTATCCCTCCAAGCCGCCGTTTCCGCTGCTGCATGTCGACACCACCTGGAAGTTCCGCGAGATGGTCGCCTTCCGCGACCGGCGTGCCGCCGAACTCGGGCTCGATCTGCTGGTGCACATCAACCAGGAGGGGGTGGCGCAGGGCATCGGCCCCTTCACCCACGGCTCGGCGGTGCACACCGACGTGATGAAGACCCAGTCGCTCAAGCAGGCGCTCGATCTCTACGGCTTCGATGCCGCCTTCGGCGGCGCGCGGCGCGACGAGGAGAAGAGCCGGGCCAAGGAGCGGGTGTTCTCCTTCCGTACCCGCAGCCACCGCTGGGACCCCAAGAACCAGCGCCCGGAGCTGTGGAACCTCTACAACGGCCGCATCAACAAGGGCGAAAGCATCCGCGTCTTCCCGCTGTCGAACTGGACCGAGCTCGACATCTGGCAGTACATCTATCAGGAGGAGATCCCGGTGGTGCCGCTCTATTTCGCCGCGCCGCGCCCGGTGGTCGAGCGCGACGGCGCCCTGATCATGGTCGACGATGAGCGCATGCCGCTGGCCCCGGGCGAGAGGCCCGAGGCGCGCATGGTGCGCTTTCGTACTCTCGGCTGCTACCCGCTCACCGGCGCGGTGGAGAGCAGCGCGCAGACGCTCCCCGAGATCATCCGCGAGATGCTGCTGGCGCGCACCAGCGAGCGACAGGGCCGGGTCATCGACCAGGACGCCGGCGCCTCCATGGAAGCCAAGAAGCAGGAGGGCTACTTCTGATGACCCAGACACCGGAACACGCCGGCGCCACCGCCGAGGTCGAGGCCTATCTGCGCGCCCAGGAAGACAAGACGCTGCTGCGCTTCATCACCTGCGGCTCGGTCGACGACGGCAAGTCGACCCTGCTCGGACGGCTGCTCTACGACTGCCAGCTGTTGTTCGAGGACCAGCTCGCCAGCCTCGAGAACGACTCGGCGCGCTTCGGCACCACCGGCAGCGGCAACCTCGATCTGGCGCTGCTCGTCGACGGTCTGGCCGCCGAGCGCGAGCAGGGCATCACCATCGATGTCGCCTACCGCTTCTTCACCACCGATCGGCGCAAGTTCATCGTCGCCGACACCCCCGGGCACGAGCAGTACACCCGCAACATGGCCACCGGCGCCTCCACCGCCGAGGCCGCGGTGCTGCTCGCCGACGCGCGCAAGGGGGTGCTCACCCAGACCCGGCGCCACAGCTATATCGTCTCGCTGCTCGGCATCCGCCATCTGGTGCTGGCGGTCAACAAGATGGATCTGGTCGACTGGGACCGCGAGACCTTCGAGCGCATCAGCGCCGATTATCGCGCCTTCGCCGCGCGGCTCGGGATCGATGCGGTCACCTGCATCCCGGTCTCGGCGCTCACCGGCGACAATGTCACCGCCGCCTCCGAACGCATGCCCTGGTACGACGGGCCGACCCTGCTCGGTTATCTGGAAGGGGTCGATGTCGAGCGCGACCTGCGCGCCGGGCCCTTCCGCATGCCGGTACAGTGGGTCAACCGGCCGAACCTCGACTTCCGCGGCTTCAGCGGCACCGTCGCCGGCGGCGAGGTGCGCGTCGGCGAGCCGTTGGTGGTGCTGCCGGCGGGCAAGCGCTCGACGCTCGCGCGCATCGTCACCATGGACGGGGAGCGCGAGCGGGCCGGTGCCGGCGAGGCGGTGACCCTGGTGCTCGACGACGAGATCGACGTCTCGCGCGGCGACCTGATCGCCGGCGCCGAGGCGCGCCCCGAGGTCGCCGACCAGTTCGCCGCCCACCTGGTGTGGATGGACGAGCAGCCGCTGCTGCCCGGTCGGCCCTATCTGCTGCGCACCGCCACCGCCGCGCTCAACGCCCAGGTCACCGAGATCAAGCACAAGGTCAACGTCAACACCCTGGAGCAGACCGCGGCCAAGCACCTCGCGCTCAACGATGTCGCGGTGTGCAACCTCGCGCTCGATCGCGCGGTGCCCTTCGACCCCTATGTCGACAACCGCGAGACCGGCGCCTTCGTCCTCGTCGATCGCATCAGCAACGCCACCGTCGGTTGCGGCATGATCGACTTCGCGCTGCGCCGCGCGGCCAACATCCACCACCATGCGATGGAGATCGACAAGAGCGCGCGCGCCGCGGCCAAGGGACAGAAGCCCTGCGTGCTCTGGTTCACCGGGCTGTCGGGCGCGGGCAAGTCGACGGTGGCCGATCTCGTCGAGCAGCGCCTCCACGCCATGGGCCGTCACACCATGACGCTCGACGGCGACAACGTCCGTCACGGGCTCAACCGCGATCTCGGCTTCACCGCCGAGGACCGGGTGGAGAACATCCGTCGGGTGGCCGAGGTGGCGCGGCTGATGGTCGAGGCCGGGCTGATCGTCTGTGTCAGCTTCATCTCGCCGTTTCGCAGCGAGCGGCGGCTGGCGCGCGAGCGACTCGATGACGGCGAGTTCCTGGAGGTCTTCGTCGATGCCGATCTCGACACCTGCGAGGCGCGCGACCCCAAGGGCCTCTACAAGAAGGCGCGCGCCGGCGAGATCCCCAACTTCACCGGGATCGGCAGCCCCTACGAGCCGCCCGAGGCCCCGGAGCTGCGCCTCGATGCCAACGGCTCCGACCCCGAGACCCTGGCCGAGCAGGTCGTCGAGCTGCTCGCCGCGCGCGGGGTGATCTGAGCCGCCGCCCCCGGCGCCCGGGCTCAGGGCGCCGGGCGGTGTTCGAGCGCGAGGATGAAGTCGAACTGCGCCGGGCTCAACGGCATCACCGAGAGGCGGTTGCCGCGGTGCACCAGCGCCAGCCCGGCGAGTGCGCCCTCGGCGTGGGTCTTGAGTTCGGCCAGCGTGATCGGGCGGGCGAGATGACGGCGATAGCGTACGTCGACCAGATACCAGCGCGGTTTCGCCGGGTCGCCCTTGGGGTCGTGATGGGGCGAGGCGGGATCGAAGGCGGTAGGGTCGGGGCGCGGGCTGCTGGCGACCTCGGCCAGTCCGACGATCGCCGGGCGGGCACAGTTGGAGTGATAGAAGAACACCGGATCGCCGACGGCGGTGCGATCGCGCAGCAGGTTGCGCGCCTGATAGTTGCGTACCCCGTCCCAGGGCTCGACCCCGCGCGCGGCCAGGTCGTCGATGCCGAAGACCCCGGGCTCGGACTTGAACAGCCAGTGGGTCATGCGCTCACCCCCCGCGCCAGATGATGGAAGTTGTCCAGCCGCGCGGCTGCGATCTCGCCGCGCTCGACCGCGGCGCGGATGGCGCAGCCCGGCTCCTGATCGTGACGACAGTTGGCGAAGCGACAGCCGCCGAGGTGCGGGCGGAACTCGCGAAAGCCCCACTGCAGCTCGGCCAGACCGATGGCGCCGAGGCGGAAGCTGCGCACCCCGGGCGAGTCGATCAGCACGCCGCCGCCGGGCAGGCGGTAGCAGCTCGCCGCCGAGGTGGTGTGACGCCCCAGCCCGGTGGCCGCCGAGAGGCGCCCGACCTGGATGTCGCGATCGGGCAGCAGCGCCTTGACCAGCGAGGACTTGCCCACCCCGGACTGACCGACGAGGATGCTGGTCTGGTCGCGCAGCGCCTCGACCAGCGGGGCCAGCGTTTCGGGCTGCTCCAGGCTGATCCACAGGGTGCGGTAGCCGATCGCGCAATAATGGGCATAGCGCTGCTCGAAGGCCGCGCGCGCCGGGGCGTCGAGCAGGTCCATCTTGGTGGCCACCAGCATCGGCTCGACGCCGATGCCCTCGGCGGCGACCAGGTACTGGTCGACCAGATAGCCGCTCGGTTCGGGCTCGGGGGCGATCAGTACCGCCAGTCGGGTGAGGTTGGCCGCGATCGGCTTGTCGCGACCACTGTAGTCGGGGCGGCTGAGCACCGTCTGGCGCTCGAGGATGGCACTGACCAGCCCACGACCGGGCTCGCCGCGCTGCCACACCACCCGATCGCCGCACACCGGGTGGCCGAGGTGCTGGCGCGCGACACAGAGGTGCAGCTCGCCCGCATGGTCCTCGACCACCAGGCTCGCGCCGTGGCGCACCACCACCAGCCCCTCCTCGGGCGGGATCTCGGCCTCGCAGTCGGCGAGCGCCTGCTCGGGACGGTTGGCAAGGCGCTCGCGGCGCCGTTCCTGGATCGCGCGGATGCGCTCGATCTGTCGCTTCGACAGCCGCCGCCGGGTCATCGGGCGACCCGACGCGGCTGGCGCGGGGTGGGGCGGGGAGGCTGCGGGTGGTCGGTGTGCATGCTCGGGCTCCTGGCTGGGGTGGGGCTATTCTAGGGAAAGCGCCGGCGCTCCGCACGATGCCGCTCCTTGCAGTACACTGCGGCTTGATTCCGTCACCCGGCCTTGCGACAGGCCCCATTGCTCAAGGAACGCTCATGACCAAGAGCCCGCAGAACCTGATCTGGATCGACCTGGAGATGACCGGACTCGACCCCGACACCGATCGCATCCTCGAGATCGCCACCATCGTCACCGACACCCAGCTCAAGGTGCTGGCCGAGGGGCCGGTGATCGCGATCCACCAGTCCGAGGCGCAGCTCGCCGGCATGGATGAATGGAATCGCGAACACCACGGCGCCTCCGGGCTGATCGAGCGGGTGCGGCTGAGCGCACAGGACGAGGCCGCCGCCGAGCGCGCCACCCTCGAGTTCCTCGCCGACCTGGTGCCGGCCGGTGCCTCGCCGCTGTGCGGCAACAGCATCTGTCAGGACCGTCGCTTCCTCGCCCGCTGGATGCCCCGGCTCGAGGGGTTCTGTCACTATCGCAATCTCGATGTCAGCACCCTCAAGATCCTCGCCCAGCGCTGGGCCCCGGAGGTCGCCGCCGGGGTGCGCAAGGCCTCGCGCCATCTCGCCCTCGATGACATTCGCGAGTCGATCGAGGAGCTGCGCTATTACCGCGAGCAACTGCTGCGGCTGGAGTGATGTATCGCGCGCGCGATGCTGTGCGATCCCCGTCGTGCTGGTTATCATGGGGGCCAGATAGAGGCGGGCGTCCGAGGCGATCGCTCATCTCGTCGCCGGTCGTGCCGTTATTCGCAGCATGCGTCGGTTGCGGTCGACACCCTGATTGAGGAGCACTGATGAAGGCGGTCATTCTGGCAGGCGGTTTCGGGACGCGGATCTCGGAGGAGTCGCACCTGCGCCCCAAGCCGATGATCGAGATCGGCGGCATGCCGATCATCTGGCACATCATGAAGCACTACTCCGTTCACGGCATCAACGACTTCGTGATCTGCTGCGGCTACAAGGGCTATGTCATCAAGGAGTACTTCGCCAACTACTTCCTGCACATGTCCGACGTCACCTTCGACATCGCCAACAACCGCATGGAGGTCCACGAGCGCAAGGCCGAGCCCTGGCGCGTGACCCTGGTCGACACCGGGCTGCACACCCAGACCGGCGGCCGACTCAAGCGCGTGGCCGACTATCTCGACGCCGAGGCGCCCTTCTGCTTCACCTATGGCGACGGCCTGAGCGATGTCGACATCGGCGCGCTGGTCGCCTTCCATCGCGACCACGGCCATCTCGCCACGGTCACCGCGGTGCAGGCCCCCGGGCGCTATGGCGCGATCAAGCGCGAGGGCGCGCGGGTGGCCGCCTTCACCGAGAAGCCGCGCGGCGACGGCGGGCTGATCAACGGCGGCTTCTTCGTGCTCTCGCCGGCCTGTCTGGAGTTGATCGCCGGTGACGAGACCGGCTGGGAGGGCGAGCCGCTGGCGCGGCTCAGCGCCATGGGCGAGCTGATGGCCTTCGAGCACCAGGGCTTCTGGCGGCCGATGGACACGCTGCGCGACCGCACCCAGCTCGAGGCGCTGTGGCGCTCCGGGGCGGCGCCCTGGAAGACCTGGTGACGACGATGGAACAGCAGTTCTGGAGAGAACGGCGGGTATTCATCACCGGCCACACCGGATTCAAGGGCGGCTGGCTCGCGCTCTGGCTGGCACGGCTTGGCGCCCGGGTGCACGGCTATGCGCTGGCGCCGCCGACCACGCCGAGCCTGTACCGGGCGGCGCGGGTCGGCGAGCGCCTCGCCGGCGAGCACATCGCCGACCTGCGCGATCGCGCCGCGCTCGCCGCCGCCTTCGATGCCGCCGCGCCCGAGGTGGTGTTCCATCTCGCCGCCCAGCCGCTGGTGCGCGCGGCCTATCGCGACCCGGTCGAGACCTACGCGGTCAACCTGATGGGCACCGTCGACCTGCTCGAGACCGTGCGCCAGCACCCCGGGGTGCGCGCCGTGGTGGTGGTGACCAGCGACAAGTGCTACGAGAACCACGACTGGGTCTGGCCCTATCGCGAGGACGACGCCCTCGGCGGTCACGACCCCTATTCGAGCAGCAAGGCCTGCGCCGAGCTGGTCAGCGCGAGCTATCGTCGCGCCTTCCTCGAGGAGGCCGGGACGGCGCTCGCCACCGTGCGTGCGGGCAACGTCATCGGTGGCGGCGACTGGGCCGCCGAGCGGCTGGTCCCCGACGTGTTGCGCGCGATCGACGCCGGCGAGCCGGTGGTGCTGCGCGCGCCCGGGGCGATCCGGCCCTGGCAGCACGTGCTCGAACCGCTCGCCGGTTATCTCGATCTCGCCGAGCGGCTGTGCGCGGACGATGGCGAGTACATCGGCGCCTGGAACTTCGGTCCCGAGGCCGCGGACGCGCGCCCGGTGCGCTGGCTGGTCGAGTGGCTGTGTGCCGCCGTGCCGGGGGCGCAGTGGCGGCTCGATGACAGTCCTCAGCCGCGCGAGGCATCGGTGCTGCGACTCGACAGCAGCAAGGCGCGCGCCGCGCTCGGTTGGCGTCCGCGCTGGCCGCTGGAGCAGGCGCTGGCGCGCACCCTCGACTGGCACCGCGCCTGGCGCGCCGGGGAGGACATGCAGGTGCGCACCCTGGCGCAGATCGCCGACTACATGGCCACGGAGCCACCGCGATGAGCGCGCGCCTGGTGCGTCACCCGACCGCGATCGCCGGGGTCGAGGTGATCGCGCGGACGCCGCTCGCCGATGCGCGCGGCGTCTTCGAGCGGCTCTATTGCGCGATGGATCTGGCAGCGCTCGGCGGCGGGCGTCCGATCGTCCAGATCAACCGCTCGCTGACGCGTGCGCGCGGCACGGTGCGCGGGCTCCACTACCAGCGCCCGCCGCACGCCGAGACCAAGTTCGTCACCTGTCTGCGCGGCGCGGTCTGGGACCTGGCGCTCGATCTGCGCGCCGGCTCGCCGACCTTCCTGCAGTGGCACGCCGAGCGGCTGGAGGCCGAGCGCCCGACCACGCTGGTGATCCCCGAGGGTTGCGCCCACGGCTTCCAGACGCTGACGGACGACTGCGAGCTGCTCTATCTGCACACCGCGCCCCATGTCCCCGAGGCCGAGGGCGGGGTGCGCGTCGACGACCCGCGTCTGGCCATCCCCTGGCCGCTGCCGCTCGGCGAGCGCTCGGCGCGCGATCGCGCCTTGGCGTTGCTCGACGACGAGTTTCGGGGGATTGCGCCGTGAACTGCCGTCACTGCGGCGCGCCGCTGCGCCTGCCCTTCGTCGACCTCGGCAGCGCGCCGCCCTCCAACGCCTATCTGAGCGCCGCGGCGCTGCACCGCCCCGAGTCCTGGTACCCGCTGCGGGTGCTGGTGTGCGAGCGCTGCTGGTTGGTGCAGACCGAGGACTTCGCCCGCCCCGAGACCCTGTTCGACGCCGACTACGCCTATTTCAGCAGCGTCTCGACGAGTTGGGTGGCCCATGCCGAGCGCTATGTCGCGACCATGGTCGAGCGTCTCGGGCTCGACGGCGACTCGCGGGTGGTGGAGCTGGCGGCCAACGACGGCTATCTGCTCCAGCACCTGCAGGCGCGCGCCATCCCCTGTCTGGGGGTCGAGCCGACCGCGGCGGTCGCCGCCGCGGCGCGCGAGCGCGGGCTGGAGATCGTCGAGGCCTTCTTCGACCGCGCGCTCGCCGCGCGGCTGCTCGCCGAGGGCTGGGGTGCGGATCTGGTGGTCGCCAACAACGTCCTCGCCCATGTCCCGGCGATCAACGATTTCGTCGCCGGCATCGCCCTGCTGCTGCGCCCGGACGGGGTGGCGACCTTCGAGTTCCCGCACCTGCTGCGGCTGATCGCGGGCAACCAGTTCGATACCCTCTATCACGAGCACTACTCCTATCTGTCGCTGGGCGCGGTGGGGCGGGTGTGCGCGGCCAACGGCCTGGCGGTGTTCGATGTCGAGACCCTGCCGACCCACGGCGGCAGCCTGCGGGTGTTCGCCCAGCGTGCCGACCACGGCGCGCGTCCGACCACGCCCCGGGTGGCGGCGCTGCGCGCCGAGGAGCTGGCCGCCGGGCTGGAGCGGGCGGCGACCTACCAGGGGCTGCAGGCGCGCGCCGAGCGGTTGCGTCTCGAGCTGCTCGACTATCTCATCCGGGCGCGGCGCCAGGGGCTCCAGGTGGTCGGCTACGGCGCCGCGGCCAAGGGCAACACCCTGCTCAACTTCGCCGGGGTGCGGCCCGATCTGCTGCACTATGTGGTCGACCGCAGCCCCGGCAAGCTGGGGCGCCATCTCCCCGGCAGCCGCATCCCCATCGTCGCCGAGTCGCGTCTGCGTGAGACCCGCCCCGACCGGGTGCTGCTGCTGCCCTGGAACCTGCGCGATGAACTCACCGCGCAGCTCGGCTATGTCCGCGAGTGGGGCGCGCGCTTCGTCGTCGCGGTGCCCGGGATCGAGGAGTACGCTTGAGTTATTTCCGGCTCTTTCACTCAAGTTTTCACCAGGGATGTCGTTATCCATGACCGAGGTCGCGTTGACCGGGGCGAGCGGTTTCCTCGGCAGGCATCTCGCCGTGGCGCTCGCGCAGCGCTGCCACGCGCTGGTGTGCAGCGCCCGTGGCGAGCGGTCCTGGAGCGGGCCGGGGCGCTTCGTGCCACTCGATGTCCGGCGCCCGCCCGCCGCTGCCTTCGCGCGGCTCGGGCGGCCCCGGGTGCTGATCCATCTGGCCTGGGGCGGCCTGCCCAACTATGGCGACCCCGGCCATTACGAGCGCGAGCTGCCGGCGCACTACCGCTTCCTCGAGGGGCTGATGGACGCCGGGCTGGAGCGGTTGGTGGTGGCTGGCACCTGTCTCGAGTACGGTCGGCGCGGCGGCGCCTGCGACGAGACCCTGTGCCCGGACCCGGATACCCCCTACGGCTTCGCCAAGGACGCGTTGCGCCGGGGGTTGGAGTTCGCCGCCGCGCGTCACGGCACCCAGCTGTTGTGGACACGGTTGTTCTATCTCTGGGGCGAGGGGCAGGCGGCCGGGTCGCTCTATCCCCAGCTGCTCGCTGCCGCGCGGCGTGGCGAGCGGCGCTTCCCGATGTCGGGCGGGGAACAGTTGCGCGACTATCTGCCGGTGACCGAGGCCGCCGAGCGACTGGTCCGGCTGGCGTTGGAAACCGAGGCGAGCGGGATCGTCAACCTCTGCTCGGGACGACCGGTTTCGGTGCGCGCCCTGGTCGAGCGCTGGATCGCCGAGCACGGGCTGGAGATCGAGCCCGCGCTCGGCGCGCTGCCCTATGCGGCGCACGAGGCGATGGCCTTCTGGGGCGACAGCACGCGACTGCGACAACTGCTGGAGCTGGATCCAACCGATGATGATTGAGAGGGCGAGCCGATGAAGGCCAAGATCAAACCCCGGATCAACCTCGACGAGCGCACCGCGCTGCAGGATGTGATCCCGCTCGACACCCCCTTCGTGGTGTTCGTCGACCCGGCCAGCGCCTGTAACTTCCGCTGTCCCTTCTGTCCGACCGGTGATCGCGCGCTGATCCGCGAGACCGGACGCTTCCAGGGGGTGATGAGCTTCGAGCTGTATCGCAAGCTGATCGACGACCTCGCCGAATTCCCGCGCCCGATCAAGGTGCTGCGTCTCTACAAGGATGGTGAGCCGCTGCTCAACAAGCGTCTCGCCGAGATGGTCGCCTACGCCAAGGCGAGCGACCGGGTCGACTACATCGACACCACCACCAACGCCTCGCTGATGACCCCCGAGCGCATCGGTCCGGTGATCGAGGCCGGACTCGACAAGATCAACATCTCGATCGACGGCATGAACAATGCTCAGTACCGTCGCTTCACCGGCTTCGACATGGACTTCGACACGCTGGTCGAGCGGGTGCGTTGGCTCCATCGCAACAAGGGCGCGTGCGAGATCGTGGTGAAGATCCCCTCGGAGTTGCTCGATGGGATCGAGCCGCAGGTCTTCTACGACACCTTCGGCGATCACTGCGACCGTATCTTCATCGAGAACTTCGCCCCCTGCTGGCCGGAGTTCGACGTCGAGGCGCGGACCGGCTTCAGCATCACCCAGGGCATCTACCAGCAGCCGCTGCAGGACACCGATACCTGCCCCTACATCTTCTACGCCTTCTCGATCAACGCCGACGGGTTGGCCAGCGCTTGCTTCCTCGACTGGGGGCGTAAGCTGGTGGTGGGGGATGCGCGGCGCGAGTCGCTGCGCGCGATCTGGAACGGCGAGCGGCTCAACGCGCTGCGCCTCCAGCACCTCGAGGGACGGCGGCGCGAGCATCCGGTGTGCGGTAGCTGTGGTCAGCTCACCCATTGCCTGCCGGACAATATCGATCCCTACCGCGCGGAGTTGCTCGAACGGCTGCGCGCGCATCTGGCCGCCGCCGACCCGTCATGAGGGTCCTGCACCTCAGCGCACATCTCGGCGGTGGGGTGGGGCGGGCTCTCGCCTGTCTGACCGCGCCCACCCCCGGGGTCGAGCACGAGGTCCTCTGTCTGGAGGCGCCGCGCAAGCCGCGCGCGCTCGATCGGGTGCGCGCACACGGGGTGCGGGTGGACTGCACGCCGAGCCATGCCGAGCTGCGCGCCCGCATCGATGCCGCTGACCTGGTGCAGCTCGAGTGGTGGAACCACCCGGCGCTGTTCGCCGCGCTCTGTCCCGCACCGCTGCCGCCGCTGCGCCTGCTGGTCTGGTCGCACGTCTCCGGGCTGCACGCCCCACGCATCCCGCTCGGGCTGCTGCGCGCGGCCGGGCGCACGGTGTTCACCTCGGCCTGTTCCTTCGACATCGCCGAGATCGCCAGCCTCTCGGGCGAGGAGCGGGTGCGTCTCGGGGTGTGCTCGAGCGCCGCCGGGGTCGAGGACCTGCCGGCGCCGCGCATCGATGCCGAGGCGCCGCTGCGCGCGGCCTATCTCGGCAGCCTCAACCCGAGCAAGCTGCACCCCGAGTTCGTTGAGCTGATGGCGGCGGTGGCGCTGCCCGGTTTCCGCGTCCACCTGTTCGGCGACCCCGAGGCCGGCGCGCCGCTGCTGGCACGCGCCCGCGCGCTGGGACGGCCCGAGCTGCTGGTGCTCGAGGGCTTCACCGAGGACGTGCCCGGCGCCTTGGCCGACTTCAACACCTTGATCTACCCGCTCCACCCCGAGCACTACGGCACCGCCGAGAACGCCCTGGTCGAAGCCATGGCCCTGGGGCTCACGCCGGTGGTGATCGATCACCCCGCCGAGCGCGTCCTGGTCGAGCACGGCGTCACCGGGCTGGTGGCCGCCGACGGTGCGGCGCTGGTCGCCGCGATCGATGAGCTGGCGGCCGATCCGGCGCGTCGTGCCGCGCTCGGTCAGGCCGCCAGCGTGGCGGCGCGCACACGCTTTACCGGGGCGCGGATGCGTGAGTGCATGCGCGAGTACTATGCCTTGCTGATGGCCGAGCCGCGGCGCGAGATCGACTTCGCCGCGCGCTTCGGTCGTGCCCCGGCGCACTGGTTCATGGCTTGCCAGCCGCCCGGCGCGCCCTTTCTCGCCGACGGCACGATCCGCCCCGGTCCGCTCGCCCCGGCGCTGTTCGAGCCGACCAAGGGCAGCCTGTTGCACTTCCGCGATTATTTCCCCGACGACTCGCTGCTGGCCCGCTGGGCCGGTGCGCTGGAGACGCGGCGATGAGGGTGCCGGATCGTGCCCGGGCGGAGGCGCTGCTCGATGAGCTCTGCGCGCGCCCGCCGGTGGGCGAGCCGCGCACGGTCGATCGGCCCTTGTTGCTCTATGGTGCCGGCAACCTCGGGCGGATGGCGCGCGCGTATTTCGCCACCCTGGGTATCCCGCTGCTCGGGGTGGTCGATGTCGCCGCCGCGCGGCATCGCGCCGATCCTGTCTGGCGGGGTGTCGCGCTGTTCGCGCCGGACGAGGTCTCGCCCGAGCAGCGTGCCACTTCGCTGCTCGCCGTCTGTATCGCCACCCATCCCTATGCGCCGCTCGCCGAGCGGTTGTGCGCCGAGGGTTGGGCCGATTGCGTGCCCTTCTACGACATCACCGAGGCCTATCGCGACCGTCATCCGCTCGGCAACGGCTGGTTTGCCACTGATCTGACCGAACGCGATCGCGTGGGAATGCGGCGGGTGCTCACGCGTTGGGCCGACGATCGTTCGCGCGCCCATCATCTGCAGTTCATCGCTTGGCATCGACGGCGCGAGGAATGGGTCTTCGACGACGCCCCGGTGACGGTCGACGATCGCTATTTTATCCCCGAGGTGTGCGAGCGGCTCGGTCCCGGCGAGCGCCTGGTCGACCTCGGCGCCCATCACGGCGAGGTCTGCGAGCGTCTGCTCGCGCTCCTCGGGGGCAAGGTCGAGCGGATCGACGCGGTCGAGCCCGATCCCGATCACCTGGTCCGGCTCGATGTCTGGCGCGCGGCGCTCCCCACGGCGCTGCGCGCGCGGGTGCGGCTGATCGATGCGGTGCTCGGCGCGCACCCCGGCCCGACGCGGTTTCGCGCCGGACTCGGTTATGCTTCGCAACGCGCCCCCGGCGGCGCTGCGCGCGAGCAGACCACGCTCGATCGGTTGGGGCTCGCGCCGAGCCTGCTCAAGCTCCATCTCGAGGGCGCCGAGCTAGAGGTGCTCGAGGGCGGGCTCGAGACCCTGCGCCGGCACCGTCCGATCATTGCCGCGACCTGCTATCACAACGCCCTCGGGCTGTGGCGCATGACCGACTGGCTGGCCACCCGGCTCGATGACTACCGACTGCTGTTCCGGCTCCACGCCTGGTGCGGGACCGGGGCGGTGATCTATGCACTGCCGCGCGAGCGTGACGTGGCCAAACAGGATCGGAGCACACCATGAAAGCCAAGCTCGCCTCCAAGCTCGATCGCGCCCAGCGTGTCGCCTTGCAGGAGGTCATTCCGCTGGCGACCCCCTTTCTGCTCTATGCCGATCCGTCGAGCGCTTGTAATTTCCGCTGCAATTTTTGCCCGACCGGGCACCGTGACCTGACGCGCGATCCCGAGGCCTATAGGCGCAGCATCATGCCCTTGGCGGTGTTCGAGAAACTGGTCGCGGATCTCGCCGACTTTCCCGAGCCGATTCGGGCGCTACGGTTGAACAAGATCGGCGAGCCGCTGCTCAACAAGTCGCTGCCACGGATGATTCGGTTGGCCAAAGATAGTGGTCGGGTTGCACATGTCGACCTTGCCACCAATGCCGCGCTGCTGACTCCTGCGCGAGGGGAGGCCCTCGTCGAGGCTGGCCTCGATCGTATCAATATTTCGCTCGAGGGCATGAGCGCGGCACAATATCGAACTCACGCCAAGGTCGAGATCGACTTCGACGGGCTGGTCAAGCAGATCGCCTGGTTCTATCGCCATCGTGGCGACTGCGAGGTAACCATCAAGATTCCCGGCGACTATCTGAGTGCTGAGGATCAGCAGCGCTTCTTCGACACTTTCGGGGATCATTGTGACCGGATCTTCGTCGAGGGCTTGGCGCCGATCTGGCCCGGTTTCGATTTGGAGTCACGCGCGGGGGTGGCGCTCAACCGTGAGCGCGGTCAGTACCAGCAGCAGCTCGAGTCCAAGGATGTCTGCGCCTATATCTTCTACGCTATGGCGATCAATGCCGACGGTACGGTCAGCGCCTGCTGTCCGGATTGGGGGCAGCAGCAGCTGATCGGCGACCTGCGCACTCAGTCGCTACGCGAGATCTGGAATGCCGAGTCACTGCGTGCGCTGCGCCTTCAGCACCTCTCGGGTCGCCGCTGCGACAATTCGACCTGCCGCGACTGTGGTCATCTGCAGTATGCCCAGATCGATAATATCGACCCCTATCGCGACCAGCTGCTTGAGCGTCTCAGTTTGCCCGAAAAGGTGGAGAGCGGAGCATGAGTGAGCGCTGCTGTCCTGCCTGTCGTGCCGATACCGTGGCACTCGCTGATTGGCCCTTCGGAGGTCTTGGCGAGTCGGTATTTAACTATGTCGCCGCTTTTCGCCATTGTACGCAATGTGGGTTGGTGTATGTCGCCAATATCGATGATGCGCGGCTGGCGCGCTTTTATCACGAAGAGTGTGCCTATCACACCAGCGCCCACTTTGCGGTCGATCGCCCGGAGAATATCGCCAAGGCGCGACGCTACCTCGATTTCATCGCCAAGCTCAGGCCGGGATTTACCGAAGTCACTGATATCGGCTGTGGACGCGGCGGCTTTCTGCGTCTGGCGAGACGCTCGCATCCTGGCGTACGGGTCCTGGGCATCGATATCGCGCCTGGTGATCCTGAGGCCCGCGCCGAGGCGGTGATGTTTGCCGCCGCCACTTCAGCTGTGCTGCCGTTGGCCAACGACTCACAGTCTCTGCTGACTTGCTTCCATGTGCTCGAACATCTGCGCGTGCTTGATTCGACCCTAGAGGAGCTGGCGAGGGTGTTGCAGCCAGGTGGGCTGTTGGTGATCGAGGTGCCTGATGCCGAGCGCTATGCTGAAACACCGATTGGCCCCGCCTATTGGCTGGCGATCCGTGAGCATGTGCAGCATATCACTCCCTGCGCGTTAACGCTTGCGCTGGCGCGCCACGGATTGCATGTCGAACATCTTGAGCGTGGGGTATTGCCGACTCCGGAGTTTCGTTATGCCTCGCTGCTGCTTGCCGCGCGCAAAGCCGAAGCCGGTGAGGATGCAGTGAAACCGGGACGATGTGTCGGATGTGTCGATTACCTACAGGCATCGGCGCGTGCGCTGGAGTGCCAGGCTGAGTGGGTTGCTGCTTTGCGCGCGCGCCATGGTGGGCTGACCTTTTGGGGGTGCTCGGCCGAGCTGCTGAGTCTGCTGCCACGGCTCGATACTGATGTCGACCGTCTCTGCGATGCCAACCCATTGAAACAACGTCAGGGTTACCGGGGGCGCGTGGTTTATGCGCCAGAGTTGCTCGCTCCGCGTGGGGCGCTGGTGATTGCGCCTTATCTCTATGCCGTCGAGATCCGGCGTGCCGCCGTCGCCCTGGGCTGGCGACCGGAGCAGATCTTCGAGCTGGGGGCGGTAGATACACCCATGATGGATGTCGCCACCCCGGCTAGTATCGAGTGCGAATAGTCCCCCCCTGATTGACTACTGCTTGATGAGGAGCAAAACCCGATGCGCTGGGACAACGAGGCCGTCGATCGGCATATCGAGACGCTGTCGCCCCTGGTGAGCGAGATCGATGCCGCGATTGCCGAGCATGGTGTGGCACTCTATGGCGCTGGTTTCCTCGGTGCCTGGGCGTGCAACCATCTGCGAGATCAGGGGGTGGAGGTGCGCCTGTTCGTCGATCGCGATCCGGAAAAGATCGGGCGCCGCCTGCGCGGTGTGCCGATTATCGCCCCCGCCGACCCGATGCTGGATGATGTCGGCGCAGTGCTGATTACTGCCCGTCACGCGGTTTCCGCCGTGAGCAAGGGGCTTGCCTCGCGTGGTTTGCCGTTGTGCGCCTTCGATGGCTACTTCGTCTGCAGGCACCGTGAGCGGCTGCTACGGGTGCGTGACGAATATCTTGACGATGCGCGCTCAGTCGAGGTCTTCAATGCCCTAATGATCGCCATGCTTACGGGGTCGCGTGAGAGTTGTCTGGCGGTGATGGAGAAGGATATGTACTTCGCGTTGCCCGAGTTCAGTGGCAACTTCGAAGATACCTTTGTCGATGCCGGGGCCTTTGTCGGCGACACCATCGAGCGTTTTATCTGGGAAAACCTTGGTACCTTTGGGCGCATCTATGCCTTCGAGCCGGGGGAGCGTCAGTTCGCTGCGCTCGAGAAACGGGCCGTGCGCCTAGCCGAGGAGTGGGCCTTCGAGCCGGCTTCCCTGGAGCTGGTGCGTGCCGGGCTGGGCGCGTCATCGCAGACCATGAGCTGCTCATTCGTTGCCGACGCGCCGCTGCGTCATGGTCTGGTCGCCGATGACGACCAGGCCGTGCTCGATGACCAAGCGCCACGCGCCGAGGTCATTAGCCTCGATGCGTTTCTCGATGGCCGTCCGGCAACCTTCATCAAGGCCGATGTCGAGGGCATGGAGCTGGCGCTGCTCGAGGGCGCGCGCGAGACCATCCGGCGGCATCGCCCCAAGCTCGCGCTCTGTGTCTACCACTATCCGAGCGATCTCTTCACCATCCCCGAGGCGGTCCGCGCACTGGTGCCGGATTATCGTTTAAGGCTGCGCCAGCACGCCCCGCTGTTCGGCGATTTCGTTCTCTACTGCAATCCCTGAGCATTGATCCATGACCATGCATCCACTCGATCAGTTCAAGCAGGAGATCCGTGAGCGGGTCGCCGAGTATCCGCGCAACGAGGCGCTGCAACGGGCATCGCGCAGCTTCTTCGAGGAGATCGGGGTCGGTCGCGCCAATTATGTTTACAACTTTTTCTGGCTCGGTGTGCCGATCATCCAGATTCCCCAGGATCTACAGGCAATGCAGGAGATCATCTGGGAGGTCAAACCGGATCTGATCATCGAGACGGGGATTGCCTGGGGAGGCACTCTGGTGCACAGCGCCTCGTTGCTCGCCATCCTTGAGGCCTGTGAGGAGATCGAGCGTGGCCATGTGATTGGTATCGACGTCGATATCCGTGCCCATAACCGGCTTTCGCTCGAGAAACATCCGCTGAGTAAAAAGCTCACTCTGATCGAAGGCTCCAGCATCGATTCGGCGGTGATCGATCAGGTGCATATGCTCGCGCGTGACTATCGACGCCCGCTGGTCTGTCTCGATAGCAACCATACACATGATCATGTCCTCGCCGAGCTCGAAGCCTATGCGCCGCTGGTTGCGCCCGGCAGTTACTGCCTGGTTGGCGATACCGTGATCGAGGACGCCCCCGGGGCGATGTCTAGTGAACGTCCTTGGGGTAAGGGGAACAATCCAAAGACCGCCGCGCGCGAATATCTTCGCCGACTGCACGAGGAGGGGCGGAGTGCCGCCGATGGTGCGCCACTGGCCTTCGAGGCTGATACCCTGATCGAACGCAAGCTGGTGTTGACCGGGTCTCCTGAAGGTTATTTGCGCCGCTGTTAAATCGTGTGGGAAGGGGAGATCAAGCAATGAGCAGGGAGCTGCTCGAGCAGGCGAGGGCGAATCGGGACGCTGGCCGACGCGAGGTGGCCGAGGCGCTTTATCGTGCATTGCTGGCGATCGAGCCGGGCCATGTCGAAGCCAACGCTGAGCTTCATGAGCTTGTTCCGCTTAGGAGTGAGACTCAGGTTCCAAGGGCTGCTCGTGCTGCACTCGCGGTGCGGATTGAGTCTGGCGACCTGGCCGGCGCCGAGGCCGAGGCTCGGACGCTAGTCGCGTGCTATGCCGATGATGCCTTTGCTTGGAAGGCGCTCGGTACCATCCTCGGGCGTCGGCAGGGCCATGCCGAGGCGTGCACGGCCCTCGAGCGGGCGCTCGTACTCGACGGAGACGACCCCGAGATCCATAACAGCATCGCCACCTCGCTCGCCCGGCTCGGTCGGATCGAGGAGGCGCTTGCACACTATCGGCGCGCCCTGGCGATTGCTCCGCACTATGCCGACGCCCACTACAACCTCGGGCTGGTGTTGCACGAGCAAGGGCGCTTCGATGAGGCGCTGGAGCGTTACGTGCGCGCACATGCGCTTGCTCCCGAACTCCCCCAGGTCTGTAACAATGCCGGTAACGTTTGTCGTGCCCTGGGGCGCTTGCAGCAGGCCATGGACTGGTTCGCCAGGGCCTTGGTGCAGCAACCCCACAACGCCGACATCCACAGCAATCTCGCCAGCGCCCAGCTCGATGCGCGTCTGTTCGAGTCCGCGCTGGCGAGTCTCGACCGTGCCCTCGCGCTCGACCCCGCCCATGCCGAGGCGCTCAACAATCGGGGCAATGTGCTCGTCGCGCTCGGTCGGATCGAGGAGGCACAGCAGAGCTATGTCGCCGCGACCCGCGTGCGCCCGGACTATGCCGGGGCCTATTGCAATCTGGGCAATGTCCTCGACCTGGCGCGCAAGCCGCAGCAGGCGATCGACTGTTATCGACGCGCACTCGTGCTCGCGCCCGATCTGGCCGAGGCCAGCCTCAATCTGGGCAACGTGTTGCGTGATCTCGATCGGATCAGCGAGGCCCGTGCCTGTTACGAGCGCGCGCTCGCCATCCGTCCCGACTACCCCGAGGCGCTGAACAACCTCGGTTGTCTGATCCAGGACCTGGGTGAGATCGACGCGTCGCTCGCCGCGCGCGAGCGTGCGCTGGCGCTGTCCCCCGACTTCTTCGCTGCCGACAGCAGCCGTCTCTTCACCCTCAACTACCATCCGGATCTTCCGGCCGAGTCGATCTACGCGGCCTATCGCGACTACAACCGTCGTCACGGCGAACCGGCGCGAGTGCACTGGCGCGCCCA
>NZ_SMDC01000003.1 GCF_004343155.1 Marichromatium gracile | reverse complement strand
TGGACCGCCTCCGGCCTCGCCCCCTGACGCCCCAGCCAGTCGATCAGCGCCTCCACCCCCGCGGCGGTATTGGGCACCGTCTTGGTCTTGAGCTTAACCCGCTCCTGCTCGCTCAGCTCCAGCGCGGTGTGCAGCTTCGCCTTCGAGACATCGATTCCGAGAGACATCATCGTCGTCCACTCCTTGATCCTGGGCCAGTCCTCATACCCACTCGCCTTGTCCATGCAGGGTTCGCCCCTTGGATACCGTTCAGTGTCGAGACTGGCATGAGAAGAGAGATCGAGGGCTGAATCTTGGCGGCAAGGTCCAGGCCTTCAGTCGCAATCGAGCTGCCTCAATCTCGCGCGGTGGGAGCTAACCACCACGGGGTGGCAAGATACAAGCCGCAAAGACCGCAAAGGGATTCAAGCGCCCGGCCATCCGTGAGTGTGCGGCCGCGACGACGGCGTGACGTCCCATCAACTGTCGGCACCGGTCAGCGAGCGTTCTCGGCGTCAACGCTCTAGGACAGGCCGCGACTGGTGGCTGGCGGCTGGCGGCCGGTGGCTGGCGGCTGACGGCTGACGGCTGGTCGCTAGTGGCTGGTCGCTGGCGGCTGGTCGCTGACGACTGGCGACTGGTGGCTGATCGCTGGCGACTGGCGGCTGGCGACTGGTCGCTGGTGGCTGACGGCTGACGGCTGACGGCTGGTCGCTGGCGGCTGACGACTGACGACTGGCGACTGGCGACTGGTGGCTGGTCGCTGGCGGCTGGTCGCTGACGGCTGGCGCCTGCTCGCTGGTCCCGGCACGCCTCGTGCAATACCGCACGGATCCCCCCGAGCCATCCAGGAGGGCCGTGCCATGAGCGATCCCCACCTCATCCTCTATCACCAACACCCGGTCAGTGCCCGAACGCGCTTCCTGCGTCTCGGCCATGGCGGTATCTGCGCCCCCGGGCCGCTGCCGCCGGGGAGCCGGATCATCGAGTCGGGAACGACGCCTCAGGTCGTCGTCCACCCCGGCGCGCTGCTGCGCGCGCTCGAGCGCGAGCTGGCGCTGGCCCAGGGCGCGCTGGCCATCACCCTGCGCTTCCCGGTCCAGCTCGCCGTCGACGAGACCACCGCGCCGGTCTTCCTCGCCCGCTTCGTCGACCACGACCCACCCATCGCCGAGGTCGGCGCCCAGGGCGCGCGCTTCATCGCGCTGACCCAGGCGAGCGCCCTCCCCCCGGTCGAACTCGACCTGCTGCGGCATGCCTACGAGGCGCTGCTCGGTTGAGACGCCGCTGTCGGGTTTGCCACCACCGGGGCGCGCACCACTTGTCCAGGACCCGACAACCCGCCTCATGCAACCGTGTCGCAGCCCGCTCAACCCGCGCCCTCCGGCCTTCTTCAAAGACTGGCGCGGAGCTTGCTTTTTGACTCGACAAGCCCCGGGCAGCAACGCGCCGGCCCCAGCCAAATGACACGGGAGAGCAATCCATGTGGGACTATTCCGAGCAGGTCCAGGACCACTTCTTCAACCCTCGCAACGCCGGCCCGGTCCAGGACGCCAACGGCGTCGGTGAGGTCGGCTCGCTCGCCTGCGGCGACGCCCTGCGGCTCTCGCTCCGGGTCGATCCCGAGCGCGAGGTGATCCTCGAGGCCGGTTTCCAGACCTTCGGCTGCGGCTCGGCGATCGCCTCGAGCTCGGCGCTGACCGAGATCATCAAGGGCATGACCCTGGATCAGGCGCTGACGGTCACCAACCAGGACATCGCCGATGTCCTCGGCGGCCTGCCCGCCGAGAAGATGCACTGCTCGGTGATGGGGCGTGAGGCGCTGCAGGCGGCGATCGCCAACTATCGCGGCGAGCGCTGGGAGGACGACGACCACGCCGAGGGCGCGCTGGTGTGCAAGTGCTTCGGGGTCGACGCCGGGATGATCGAGGAGACGGTACGCGCCAACGGGCTCGACTCGGTGACCGCCGTCACCCATTACACCAAGGCCGGCGGCGGCTGCTCGGCCTGTCACGAGGAGATCGAGGAGATCATCGCCCGGGTCAATCCCACCGCCGTGGCGGTCCAGGCGCCGCGCGCCCCCGAACCCCCGCAACCCGCCGCGCCCCGCGTCAACACCCTGCAGCGCATCCGCCGCATCGAGCGGCTGATCGACACCCTGCGCCCCGAGCTGCAGCGCGACCACGGCGACCTCGAACTGGTCGACGTCGACGGCCGCACGGTCTATGTCAGCCTCAAGGGCGCCTGCGCCGGCTGTCAGATGGCCTCGCTCACCCTCTCCGGCATCCAGGAGCGGCTCAGCGCCGAGCTCGGCGAACCGCTGCGAGTGATCCCCGCCGCGCCCCAGCAGATCGCCTGCTGACGTCCCACGGCGCGACGCGATCGCCACCCATCCCCATCCGCAGCGAGGAGCCACCGATGAGCGAACAGACCCCCGGCATCTATCTCGACAACAACGCCACCACCATGGTCGCCCCCGAGGTGGTGGAGGCGATGCTGCCCTTCTTCACCGAGCAGTTCGGCAACCCCTCCTCGATCCATCGCTACGGCGATCGCGTCGGGCGCGCGCTGCGCACCGCACGCGCCCAGGTCGCCGCCCTGCTCGGCGCGACGCACGACTCCGAGATCATCTTCACCTCCTGCGGCACCGAGTCCGACGCCACCGCCATCCTCTCGGCGCTGCGCGCCCAGCCCGAGCGGCGCGAGATCATCACCACCGAGGTCGAACACCCGGCGGTGCTGAGCCTGTGCGACCAGCTCGCCAAGGAGGGTTATGTGATCCATCGTCTCGGCGTCGACGGCCACGGGCGACTCGATCTCGATGCCTATCGCGCGCTGCTCACCGAGCGGGTCGCCATCGTCTCGGTGATGTGGGCCAACAACGAGACCGGCACCCTGTTCCCGGTCGAGGAGATGGCCGAGATGGCGCGCGCGGCGGGCGTGATGTTCCACACCGACGCGGTGCAGGCGGTGGGCAAGCTGCCGATCGCGCTCGCCGACAGCGCCATCGACATGCTCTCGCTCTCCGGGCACAAGCTCCACGCCGCCAAGGGCGTCGGCGTGCTCTACGTGCGTCGCAACACCCGCTTCCGACCGCTGCTGCGCGGCGGTCACCAGGAACGCGGTCGCCGCGCCGGCACCGAGAACAGCGCCGGCATCGTCGGGCTCGGGCTCGCCTGCGAGCTGGCCGGCGCCGCGCTCGAGCACGAGCGCACCACGGTGCGCGCGCTGCGCGACCGGCTCGAGCGCGGCATCCTCACCGCCGTGCCCCACTGCTTCGTCACCGGCGATCCCGACAACCGTCTGCCCAACACCAGCAACATCGCCTTCGAGTTCATCGAGGGCGAGTCGATCCTGCTGTTGCTCAACCGTCACGGCATCGCCGCCTCCAGCGGCTCGGCCTGCAGCTCGGGCTCGCTCGAGCCCTCGCACGTGATGCGCGCCATGGGCATCCCGCTCACCGCCGCCCACGGCACCATCCGTTTCTCGCTCTCACGCTACAACAGCGCCGCCGAGATCGATCGCGCGGTGGACACCCTCGTCCCGGTGATCGAACAGCTGCGCCGACTCTCGCCCTACTGGGGCGAGGACGGTCCGCTCGGCGACGCGCAAACGCCCGGCTTCTCGCCGGCCTACGCCTGACCCGACGCGCGGCACCGACGCACCATGCCGGTGCCGCGACGCGTCGGCTCTGCGACACGCCCGCCCTCTCCACCCTGTCGCAAACCCTGCAACGCCCCGGTCTCCTGGCGCGCAACCCGCTGAACCCACGTCATCGACGACGCTGGCACTTCCTTTGCTAACAAGTCTCGTCAAGTGCTGTACGGAGCCCACAGATGAAGGATTCAGTCCGCCCGATCACCATCAACGACACCACCCTGCGCGACGGCGAGCAGTCGGCCGGGGTCGCCTTCTCGCTCGCCGAGAAGCTCGCCATCGCCCGCGCGCTCGACGCCCTCGGCGTCCCCGAGCTCGAGATCGGCATCCCGGCGATGGGCGCCGACGAGCGTGACGCGATCCAGGCCATCGCCCGACTCGGGCTTGCCGCGCGGCTGATGCTGTGGTGCCGGATGCGCGCGGACGACATCGCCCGCTGCGCCGGGCTCGACGCCGATCTCGTCGACCTCTCGATCCCGCTCTCCGACCAGCAGCTGGCGTGCAAGCTCGGCCGTGATCGCGACTGGGCGCTGCGCCAGATCGCGCGCTGCGTGCCCGAGGCGCGCGCGCTCGGGCTGGAGGTCTGCGTCGGCGCCGAGGATGCCTCGCGCGCCGATCCCGAGTTCCTCGCCCGCGCCGCCGAGGTCGCCCAGGCAGCCGGTGCGCGCCGCATCCGCTTCGCCGACACCGTCGGCTTGATGGAGCCCTTCGGCGTCTATTCACGCATCGCCACGCTGCGTGCCGCCTGCGACCTGGAGATCGAGATGCACGCCCACGACGACCTCGGGCTGGCTACCGCCAACACCCTGGCCGCGGCCCGTGCCGGGGCGACCCACCTCAACACCACGGTGCACGGACTCGGCGAGCGCGCCGGCAACGCCGCGCTGGAGGAGGTGGTGATGGGACTCAGACACACCCAGGGGATCGACCCCGGGGTCGACCTGCACGCCTTCGAGCAGGTCTCGACCCTGGTCGCCCAGGCCTCGGGACGCCCGGTGGCCTGGCACAAGAGCCTGGTCGGCGACGGTGCCTTCACCCACGAGGCCGGGATCCACGTCGACGGCCTGCTCAAGGACCCGCTCAACTACCAGGGCATCGACCCGGCCGAACTCGGGCGCCATCACCGCCTGGTGCTCGGCAAGCACTCGGGCCGCCAGGCGGTGCGCCAGGCCTATGCCGAGCTGCTGCACCAGGAGGTCGGACTCGATCAGGCCGAGCGACTGCTGCCGCTGGTGCGGCGCTTCGTCACCGCGACCAAGCGCGCCCCGGTCGCCGCCGACCTGCAGCGCTTCCTCTGCGAACTGCCCACTGCAACCGCCCACACCGCCTGAACCGGAGCCGCCGATGAACGACGACAGCGATCTGCACGACCTGGTCAGCGCCGAGGACTTCCTCGAGCACTTCGAGATCGACTACGACCCGGCCGTGGTCCGGGTCAACCGGCTGCACATCCTGCAGCGCTTCCACGACTATCTGGCCGACGCCGAGCCCCTGCCCGAACAGGCCGAGGCTCGTCACCGGCGGCGCGCCGAGCTGCTCACCCGCGCCTATCACGACTTCGTCGCGTCCGACGCGCGCACCGAGCGGGTGTTCCGGGTCTTCCATCTGCACGGGCCGCGCAGCGGCGTGCGGGTCGATCTCCAACTCGACCCGGCGGGAGGTGGCCATGCGCCCCAACTTTGAGTTCGGCGATGCGGTGCGGGTGATCCGCAACCTGCGCAACGACGGCACCTTCCCCGAGGGCGCGCGCGGCGATCTGCTGGTACGTCGCGGCGCCGTCGGCCACGTGCGTGACGTCGGTACCTTCCTCCAGGACCAGATCATCTACGCGGTGCACTTCATCGAAGAGGGCCGCGTGGTCGGCTGTCGCGAGGAGGAGCTGCAGGCGGCCGACGCGCCCTGGACCCCGAGCCGCTTCGAGGCGCGCGAGCGGGTCGCCGCCGCCCGCCGACTGGCGCTGCGCGGCGAGGTACTGGTCGAGCCCGGGGAGGTCGGCGAGGTGCTGCGGGTCGAGCGCGATCACCCGCAGGGGGTGTGCTATCAGGTGTTGTTCGCCGGGCGTACGCCGCTGCTGGTGCCCGAGTCGGCGCTGGACCAACCCGAAGACCAACCCGAACCCCAGGAGGCCGGATGAAGGCGCGCATCGACCCCTACCACCTGATCCGCGCCTCGGCCAGTCGCTTCCAGTGTCCACCGACCCAGCTCGACGCGGTCCAGCGCGCCGAGGCCGAGCGTCTGGCCGAGCGCAGTCAGCAGCTCGAGGCGCTGGTGCTCGCCACCGCCGAGGCGGCGGCCACGCAGATCACCGACCAACAGCTCGACGCGAGCCTTGCCGAGCTGCTCGAGCGCTACGAGGATGAGGTCGCCTTCGAGGCGGCGCTCACCGATGGCGGGCTGGATGTCGCCGCGCTGCGCCGCGCCCTGGAGCGCGAGCTGCGCTTCGACGCCGTGCTGCGTCGCATCGGCGCCCAGGCCCCGGCACCGAGCGAGGACGAGTTGGCCGCCTTCTATCAGCGCCACCGCGAGCGCTTCGTCCAGCCCGAGCGTCGCGAGGCCCGCCACCTGCTCATCACCATCAACCCCGATTACGCGGAGAACCGCCCCGAGACCGCGCGCGCGCGCATCGCGGCGCTGGCCGAGCGGCTCACCGCCGACCCGGAGGCCTTCGGCGCGCTCGCCAAGCGTCACTCGGAGTGCCCGACCGCGCTCGAGGAGGGTCGGCTCGGCACCCTGACTGCCGGCCAGCTCTACCCCGCACTCGACGCCGCGCTGTTCGCGCTCGCCCGCGGTGAGATCAGCACCGTGGTCGAGAGCCCGCTGGGCCTGCACCTGCTGCGCTGCGAGCGTATCCACCCGGCCGAGACGATCCCGCTCGACGCGGTCCGCGAACGGCTGCGCACGCAGCTCGGCGAGCAGGCCGCGCGGCGACGCCAGCGCGACTGGATCGCCGCGCTGCATGAAGCCGGCGCGGTGGCCTGAGTCGGTTGGCTCAGGCCACTTCCTTGTCGTTGCCCTGGACCTGACGGATCAGCGGATAGAGGTGCTCGGTCTCGCGTTGGATACGGTCCATCACCAGCGCCATCATCTGCTCGGTGTCCTGGAGGAAGGCGGCGTGATCGCCGATGGTGAGGCTGTGACGCTGCTGCGAACACCATTGCTTCACATAGGCGGCGAAGATGCGCTTGATCTCGATCGAGCCCGAGAGGAAGCGGTTGGCGGTGTTCTTCACCTGCTGCTCGGGGCGGGCGATGAGCCGACCGCAGAGTTCGCGATCGACCAGCTCCATATGCTCGCGGATGCGCGTGGTGAGATCGAAGAAGAGATCGCAGGCGACCTCGGTGTCACACATCGAACGCTCTCGCACCAGATACAGAAAGACGTTCGAGAGCTCGATGATCTTGTGGTTCTGGGCATGCAGTTGGGCAAACGCGACCATGGCCATGCTCCTCCGGCTCGATTGGTGGTAAGCGCGATCGTTGTCGTGAACAGACAACCGGCGTGGCCGCGTTTGTGTGGGATCGCGGCTCATCATCCTGTCCGCCGGCGTTCGGTCAGTCTACATCCAGAGCGACCGAGGTGCGAAGCGCGTAACAGCGGCCAGCGGCCAGCGGCCAGCGGCCAGCGGCCAGCGGCCAGCGGCCAGCGAAAGTTTGAACCACAAAGGCGCCAAGGGCGCAAAGGGGGGAAGGGCCTCCAGCGGTCAGCCGCCAGCGGCCTCCCCTCGCCAGACACCTGCGCGACGGCTGATGACTGGCGGCTGGCGGCTGGCGGCTGATAGCTGCCAGCTCCTCCTCACCCCACGACCGGGAAGGTCACCGCCACCGCCGAGGCGAAGGCCAGGGCGTTGGCCAGGGCGCCGGCGAGCGGATGGTTGACGCGACGATAGACCCAGCCGCTCAGTAGCCCGTAGACCAGGAAGAAGACCAGGATCGCCGGGATGATGATCACCAGGAAGAACAGCTCGGCGAGGTTGAGCGCCACGGCCAGCGCCAGCGACAGCAGAAACAGCAGTTTGGTCGCGGCATAGGCGCCGCGCCCGGCGCCCTGTCCCCGGGTCACCCACTCGTCGGCAGCGAAATAGAGCGCGGTGCCGCAGAGGATCGCCAGCACCAGCGGCAGACGGTGGGCGTCGGGCACCAGGGTGGTGACGAAGCGATCGATCGGCAGGGTCAGCGCCACCCCGAAGTAGAACATCACCGCGAGCGTGGCCAACGCCAGCCGCGACCAGTCGACCGGCGGCAACGCGGGCGTCTCGCCGCCCCCGCCGCGCCGACGCACCCACCACAACCCGGCCAGGGTGAGCAGCCCGTAGAGCCCGAAGTGCAGCGACAGATAATCACCGAGCAGGATCGGCAGCCAGCCAGTGGGCAGCGGCCACAGCAGCAGCGGGGTCAGGATCGCGGGGGCCACCGCAACCGGCCACAGCCGCCGCCAGCCGAGCCCGGCGCCGCGCGGCGTCGCGGCCGCACGCGGCAGCAGCGCCGCCAGCGGCCAGGCGAGCGCCACCAGCCCGAGAAAGAGCAGCGCCAGCGCGCCGCCGCGCCGATCGACACCGCCCTGGCTGACATGGCCGAAGCTGCGATCGAGCCAGTCGAGCGCCAGGCGCTGGCCTCCCTCGGCATAGAGCACACCGATGTGCTCGGCGCCCTCGACCAACATCAGCCCGCGCCCGTCGCCCGTCTCCGGCGCGCCGTGGACCTCGCCCGGCGCCACCTCGGTGTCGAGCACCGCCGCAAGCCGCTCGAGTCCCTGCGCGTGGAGCATCTCGGGTTCGAGCGCGCCGTAGACCAGCAACAGGTTGCGGATCGGCGCCACCTCGGTCTCGGGCGAGAGATAGGGCGAGAGCAGCACGCTCGCCACCACCGTCTCGGGGTGGGCCGCGGCATGGCGCGCGAGCACGTCACCGGCCATCGAATGACCGAGCAGCGCCACCCGCCCGCTCGGGTCGGCGTGTTCGAGGGCGAGCGCCACCGCCGGGGTGAGCCCCGCGGTGAGGATCGCGAGACGCCGCTGCTGATCCTCGAGCGAGGCGACGAAGGGCGCCGGGTTGCGCCCGTGACCGGCGAAGTCGAAGGTGACGGCGACGTAGCCGTTACGCGCCAGGGTCAGGGCATAGGGCTGCATCATCCGCTGCGAGCCGGCGAAGCCGTGGGCGATCACCACCGCCGGGGCGCGCTCGACCCCGGCGGGCCGGTACAGGGTCAGCGGCACCCCGTCGATGCGCTGGGTGCTGATCTCGACCCCGGCGCTGGCCGCATGCAGCCGCCACAGTGAACCGAGGATGGCGACCAGGGCGATGACGGCGACGAGCAGGCGCAGCAGACAGCGCCCCCGACAACGGGCAAGCGATGGCATGGACATGGGCGATGCGGAGGATCCCAGTGGTTGCAGGGGCCGCCCCGACACCCGAAGTCCCGGGACGAACACATTGGAGAGGCATTCTAAGACGACGCCGGGCGCGATCTCCACCGCCAGCGGCCAGCGGCCAGCGGCCAGCGGCCAGCGGCCAGCGGCCAGCGGCCAGCGGCCAGCGGCCAGAAGATTGAACCGCCAAGCCGCAAAGAACGCAAAGAGGTGTTCAGGTTGCCAGCGATCAGCCGGCCGGTGGCCGCCTGTCCTCAAGCACGGACGTCAAGGACGTGCGCGACGGCTGATGGTACGCCGTGCTGTTGTCGAGGGCGCCTACCCACTGGCGACTGGCGACTGGCGACTGGTGGCTGGCGACTGGTGGCTGGCGACTGGTGGCTGGCGGCTGGCGGCTGGCGGCTGGCGACTGGTGGCTGGTAGCTGGCGGCTGGCGACTGGTGGCTGGCGGCTGGCGACTGGTGGCTGGCGGCTGGCGACTGGTGGCTGGCGGCTGGCGACTGGCGACTGGCGACTGGTGGCTGGCGACTGGTGGCTGGTAGCTGGTGGCTGGTGGCTGGTGGCTGATGGCTGGTGGCTGGCGACCGCCAGTCGCCCCCTGCAACCCGATCACGCCCTCGCGACGCTCGTCTCCGTCCGCCCGGCGCGCTCGCCAGCGCAACCGTCGGGCGGGTAAACTCAGCCCAACCTGGGGCAGCGGCGCGGCCAGCCCCCATCCATTGCTGAGGAGAACAGAATGCTCGACAAGAAACTGCTCGATATCCTGGTATGCCCGGTGACCAAGGGTCCACTCATCTTCGACAAGGCGCGCAACGAGCTGATCTCGGTCTCGGCCCAGCTCGCCTACCCGATCCGCGACGACATCCCGGTGATGCTCGAGGACGAGGCACGCAGGCTCTCCGCCGATGAACTCGACACCTACCGCGAAGCCAAGGCGGGCTGAACCGGCCCGCCGGCTCGGCGCCATCCTCGCGCTCGGCCTGCCGCTATGGCTCGCCGGCTGCGCCAGCGGTGTGCCCGAGGCCATCCGCCACGCCACCGGGGTGGCCACCACCCCGGCCGCGGCACAGCAGGCCCCGACGGCCCATCTCGGCGAGCGGGTCCGCTGGGGCGGCACCATCCTCGCGGTGCACAACCACGCGGAGCACACGACCATCGAGCTGCTCGCCCGAGCACTCGACAGCAGCGGCGAACCCAACCCGGACACCCCCGGCCAGGGACGCTTCCTCGCCGAGTTCCCGGGCTTCGTCGACCCTGCAGGCTATCCCGAGGAGCGCACCCTGACCGTCGTCGGCATCCTGCTGCCGCCCCGTACCCGCCCGGTCGGCGACTATCCCTATCGCTACCCGGTGGTCGCGGTCGAGCAGTCGCACCTGTGGCCGGAGCCGATCCCGGTGCCGCGCTATCCCGCCGGGGTCTATGCGCCCTACCCTTGGTACGGCCCCTGGCGAGGCCCTTGGTACGGTCCGTGGTGATGCGCCTCGGGAGATCTGCGGGGCTCTTGCTCGGGAGCTTGCTGCTACAGGGTTGCGCCGGGACGCCCGAGCACTGTCATCACCCCGTCGGCGACACCGCGCTCGCCCCACAGACGGCACGCGCCAGCGATCAGGGCACGGTGGTGAGCTGGGGCGGCGTGTTGCTCAGCACCCGCAACCTCGCCACCACCACCGAGCTGATGGTCGAGGCCCACCCGCTCGACGATTGCGGTCGTCCACGCACCAGCCTCCCCGCGCGCGGGCACTTCCTGATCCGTCGACCGGGGTTCCTCGATCCGGCCGAATATCGTCCGGGGCAGACGCTCACCGCCACCGGACGGGTCACCCTGGTCACGGACGACCCGCCACGGCTCGATCAGGCATCGCTACAACTCTGGCCGACAGCCGACGCGCAGCGCCCCGCCAGCCGGCCGGTGACCCGTCCCTGGATCAGTATCGGCATCGGCAGTGGCGGCTTCCACGGGGTCGGCGGCGGCATCGGTATCGGCTTCTAGGCGATCACCACCACCCGCACCGCGTCGAGTCGCAGGTGGGTCTTGCCGAGATAGCGCTCGAGCTGCGCGCGCCGCGCCGCCAGCCCCTCGAGTTCATCGGCACGCACATTGGGGTTGACCTCGGCGAGCGCGGCAAGCCGCGCCAGTTCGCCATCGAGACCCTCGCGCATCCGCGCCCGCGCCGCCACCTCGAGACGCTCGCACGCCTGCTGGGCCAGCGTCTCGGCGCGCAGCAGCATCGCCGCCAGTCTCGGGGTCTGCGACTTGATCACCGAGCGCGCGAGCTTGATGTTGCGGGTGAGGCACTCGCCGACGAGGGTGTCGTGGGCGAGCGTATCGGCCAGATCATTGCCCTCGGGGTCGATCAGCAGGCGCAACGGGGTCGGCGGCAGGAAGCGCCCGACATCGAACTCGCGCGGCGCCACGCACTCGGCGACATAGAGCACCTCGAGCAGCATGGTGGTGCGCTCGAAGCGCGCGTCGCGCATCAGCGTCACCGCCGAGGTGCCGAGATCGGAGTCGCACAGCAGCTCCATCGCCTCGCGCACCATCGGGTGCTCCCAGGTGAGAAACTCGCGATCCTCGTGGGCGAGCGCGTCGGTGCGATCGAAGGTGGCGGTCAGCCCCTCGGCGTCGAGCCTGGGGAAGTGCTCCTGGAGCATCTTCTGCCCCGGGCGCACGATCACCGAGCCACCGCTGCCGGGCTCGTACTCGACCCCGAAGGCATCCCAGAAACGGCCGATGTAGTCGGCCACCTCGCGACCGCCGTCCTCGGACTCGATCGCCTCGACCAGCGCGGCGGAGCGCTCGGGACGGTGCGAGTGCAGCTCGAGCAGGCGATCGCGACCACCGGCCAGATCCTGCTCCAGCGCCGTGCTGCGCGCGCGCGCCGCGTCGATCAGTGCCGGCAGGTCCTCGGGGTCGCGCAGGACCTGGAGCAGTTGATCGGAGAGCGACTCGAACACCGTGGTGGCCGCCGGTCGCGGCTGCTCGAAGGCACCCAGCCCCTCGGCATACCAGCGATACAGGGTCTCGCCCGGACCGCCGGCGAGATAGGGGACGTGGATGCGGATGGTCTCGGTCTGACCGATACGATCGAGCCGACCGATACGCTGCTCGAGCAGATCGGGCTCGAGCGGCAGATCGAACAGCACCAGATGATGGACGAACTGGAAGTTGCGCCCCTCGCTGCCGATCTCCGAACACATCAGCAGCTGGGTTCCGTCCTCGTCGGCAGCGGCGAAATAGGCCGCGGCGCGATCACGCTCGACGATCGACATGCCCTCGTGGAACACCGCGGCATGGATCCCGGCGCGTCGCTGCAGGGCCTCGCGCAGGGTCAGCACGGTCGCGGCATCGGCGCAGATCAGCAACACCTTGGCCGGGCGCAGCGCGCGCAGGGTCTCGATCAGCCAGTCCACCCTGGGGTCGTGTGTCTCCCAGTCGGGCCCGAAGCCACGCTCCGGGTTGAGCCGCGCGCCGGTGCCCGGGATCGCGGCGAAGGCCGGGGGCTCGGGCAGGGGGTGCGGGATCAGCTCGCGCGCGGGGAAGCCTTCGATCGCCGCGCGGGTGTTGCGAAACAGCACCCGCCCGGTGCCGTGACGGTCGACCAGACGCTCGATCAGCTCGGCGCGATCGACCCCTTCGGTGTCACCGACCAGCCCGGCGAGCAGCGCCGCCTGGTCCGGCTCGAGCGGGGCCTCGTCGAGCAACCGCGCCGCCAGCTCGGCGACCGGCGCGTACTCGGCCTCCTCGGCCTGGAAGCTGGCATAGTCGTGGAAGCGCGCCGGGTCGAGCAGCCGCAGCCGCGCGAAGTGCCCGGCCCGCCCGAGCTGCTCGGGGGTGGCGGTGAGCAGCAGCACCGCGGGGGTGATCTCGGCGAGCGCGGCGATCAGCTCGTACTCGAGGCTCGCGTCTTCCTCGTCCCAGGTCAGGTGGTGGGCCTCGTCGACCACCAGCAGGTCCCACTGCCCGTCGAGCACCGCACGCGCGGCATCGGGTTCCCCGGCGATCAGATCGAGGCTGCAGAGCACCTGCTGTTCGGCATGGAAGGGGTTGTCCTCCTCGATGGCGTCGAAGCGCGCGCGGTCGAACAGCGCGAAGCGCAGGTTGAAGCGTCGACGCATCTCCACCAGCCACTGGTTGAGCAGTGGCTCCGGGGTCACCACCAGCACCCGACGCGCACGCCCGGTGAGCAACATGCGGTGCAGGATCAGGCCCGCCTCGATGGTCTTGCCCAACCCCACCTCGTCGGCGAGCAACACCCGCGGGGCCTCGCGCTCGGCGACCTCGGCGGCGATATGGAGCTGGTGCGGCACCGGCGCGACCCGTGCGCCGAGCAGACCGAATACCTCGGAGTCGGCCTCGCGCTGTCCGCGCAGCCAGGTCTGATAGCGCAGACTGAACCAGCGGTCGCTGTCGATGCGCCCGGCGAGCAGCCGCTGCTGCGGCCGGTTGAAGCGCTGGCGGTCGTCGAGTTCGAGTTCGGGCAGCTCGCAGCGCGCCCCCTCACAGTCCTCGCAGACATAGTTGATCAGTCCACCCTGGGTGCGGGTATCGACCACCACCAACTCGCGCCCGGCACGGTCGCGGATCCGCTCACCGGGGGCGAGTTCGACCCGGACCAGGGGCGCGCTCTGGCGCGCATAGAGCCGCGTCTCGCCCACCGCAGGAAAGGCGATCTGCACGCAACGCGCGTCAACGGTGGAGACGATGCCCAGACCCAGTTCACCCTGGGTCTCGCTCAGCCAGCGCTGGCCGGGTACGAAATCATCCATCATGCTCGATTCAAAGTCGTCGGAGAAAAGCGCGCTATGCTACACCGACGCACCCGGCAACCCCAGGGGCGAAAACGCGCTCGGCCACCAGCGTCCAGCGATCAGCCGCCAGTGGCTAGCATAGTCCGGCCGGCGACCGGTGGCTGACGACCGGCGGCTGGTGGCTAGTGGCTAGTGGCTGGCGACCGGCGACCGGCGGCTGGTGGCTGGTGGCTGGCGACCGGCGGCTGGCGGCTGACCGCTGCCGCCTGCTGACCGCTGCCGCCTCACGTCTCGAAGCGCGCGATGTTGCGCGCCAGGACCTCGGCCTGGGCGGCGACCTGCCCGGCGGTGCGGGCGTCGTCCTCGGCGCGCGCGGCGGTCTCCTCGGTGAGGTCGCGGATGGTCACCAGATTGGCATCGAGCGCGCGACCGACCTGACTCTGCTGCTCCACGGCGGTGGCGATCTGGGTGGTCATGTCGAGCATCCGCTCCATCTCCACGGCGATGCGTTCGAGCAGCTCACCGGCCTCGCGGGCCTTGGCGACGCTCCCTCGCCCCTGCTCCAGACTGGCATCCATCTCGCCCATCATCGCGCGCGCCTCGGCACGCACCCGTTCGAGCGTCTCGCCGATCTCGCGGGTCGAGCCCTGGGTGCGATCGGCGAGCGCGCGCACCTCGTCGGCGACCACCGCGAAACCGCGCCCGGCCTCGCCGGCGCGCGCCGCCTCGATCGCGGCGTTGAGCGCGAGCAGATTGGTCTGCTCGGCGATGGCGCCGATCACCGCCAGCACCGAGTCGACCTGCTCGGCGTGCTCGACCAGGGTCGCACCGATCCGCGCCGACTCGGCGAGCCGCTCGGTGAGCGCCTCGATCCGCGCCACCGTCTCACCGACCGCCCGCTGACCGGCCTGGGCATTGCCGCTGGCCTCGCGTGCCTGCTCCGCGGTGGCGTCGGTATTGCGCGCGATCTCCTCGATGGTGGCGGCCATCTCGGTGACCGCGCTGGCCACCTGCTCGGTCTCGGCGCGCTGGGTGCGCAGCCCGGCGATGGTGCTCGCCGAACTCTCGCTGAGCGTCGCGGTCGCCCCGCGCAGCGCGGCGCTCGCCTCCCCGCCCTGCTGGAGCAACTCGCGCAGCAGCTGGATCATGGCGTCGAAATAACGCCCCATCTGCGCCAGCTCGTCACGCCCGGCGAGGGCGATGGTCTGGGTGAGATCGCGCTGTTCGGCAATCCGCTGCATCACCCGGGCGCTGTGCCCGAGGCCTCGATCGAGCTGGCGGGCCAGTCCCAACACCAGCGCCACCACCAGCACGGAGACCGTCGTCACCAGCCCGATCAGGGCGAGCGCGGTGCGCTGGCGCGCCACCCCCAGCAGCGCGTCGACCTCATCGACGACCCTGGTGAGCCGACTCTGGCTCTCGGCGAGTCGCGTCTCGAAGGTACCGCGCAGCCCGGCGTCGGGCGCGAGTCCGATCCGCTCGCGCCCCTCGACCAGGGCGAGGAAATCACGCCGGTAACGCTCCAGGGCGGCACGGGTCGTCGTCTCCGCGCCCCCCAGGTCGGCGAGCAGCCGGGCATGGTTGTCCTCGAAACGGGCGACATAGTCGCGCACGTCGCGCAGCATGAAGTCTTTCTCGTTGCGCCTGAGCTGGAGGATGCCGACCAGCAGATCGTCACGCCCCAGCGCCTCGACCGCCGCCTCGGCCTGATGCACCGCCTCGCGCAGGCTGCCGTAGAGCCCCGAGCGTGGATCCAGCCCGACCTCGCGGTAGGTCGCCACCAGGCGTTCGAAGGCGTCGGTGGCCTGGTCGAACGCGCCGGTAAAGGGCTCCAGGACCTCCCCTCCGAGCCCCTGCCGATCGAGCCGCGCGCGCAGCGCGGCACGCAAACGCACGAGCGATTGCGCTCGCGCCTGGAAGCGATCGATGGAGGCCGGATCGAGTTGGTCGATGAAGAGACGGGCCTCGCGTTCGAGACCGGTCAGTTCGAGCGCGAGTTCGAGCAACTGCTCCTTCGACTCGTCGAGCGAGGCGGCCCGCTGCCAGGCCCACCAGGTGGCGCCCAGCACCGTCGTCAACGCCAGCAAGACGACGACGGCCAGGGCGATGAGCTTGAGACGAATGCGCATACTACGGCTCCTCACCAGGAGATCATGCATCATCGCGCTCGGTGGCAGGGGGAGCGCGCCCAGCCCGCTTGCCCGGTCGGGTCGCCGAGGGCACATGCGCCGCTCGAGACCCTTCGATTGCACCGTCGCGCACCCCCTTCGGCGTCAACAGCACGCAGCCGCTTCAATCGGGTCATACACCAAAGAGTATAGGCTATCGGCGCATGGATGATGACCGCTCAGGCCGCGCTCTCGGTCTCGAAACCGCGCAGCACGCGTTCGAGTTCGAGCAGGTGACGGGCCTGGGGGTCGAGCCGGCGAGCACGCGCGAGATAACGCCGGGCGCGCTCGACATAACCGGCATCGCCACCCAGACGGTGGAGATAGAGCAACAGCGCCTGCACCAGCGCGGAGGCGAACAGGGTCGACTCCGGGGCCTGGTCGGCGAGCCACTGCAGCTCGCGGATCGCCGGCTCCAGCTCGCCGGCGTCGACCGCGGCGACCGCGGCGCGATAGCGCTCGCGCCACTCCAGATCGGGGATGCGCGCGGCCGCGACGCGCGCGCGCCGGGCCCCGCCACCGAGCCGCTCCGACCACCGCGCCCAGGGCCCGGGCTCGCCCTCGACGAGCAGCGGCAGCAGTGCCAGGCGCTGCAGCGGCGAGGGCGGCGGGCGGGTGAAGACGAGATAGAGCGCGGGGATGAAGAACAGCGTCAGCAGGGTCGAGAAGCCGAGCCCCCAGACGATCGCGGTGGCCACCGGCCCCCACATCAACGACTCGCCGGCGAGCCCGGTGGCCAGCGACACCAGCCCGGCGATGGTGGTCAGCGAGGTGATGATGATCGGCACCACCCGGCGGCGCGCGGCGGCGACGACGGCGCGCGCCACCCCCAGCCCGTTGGCGAGATAGCGGTTGGCGGTGCTGATCAGCACGATACAGTCGTTGGCCGCGATCCCGGCCAGCGCCACCACCCCGTAGAGGGTGTAGAGGCTCAGCGGATTGGCGCTGGCGAACAGTCCCACCACCACGCCGATGAAGGCCATCGGCACGGTGGCGAGCACCAGCAGCGGCTGGCGGTAGCTGACGAACTGGGCGCCGAGGATGAGATAGATCAGCCCGAGACCGACGACGAACAGCACCAGGATGGCATTGAGACTCTCCTCGATGTCGTCGTTCTGCCCGGTGAGATCGATGTCGACGCCGGGGTAGCGATCACGGGTCTCGGCCCAAAAGGCGCGGATGGCGAGATTGGCGCTGACGGTGTCGGTCCGGGTGCTGTCGATGTCGGCCTCGACGGTGATCGCGCGCCGGAAATCGTAGTGACGGATGTTACTGGTGGTGCGCTGGGTCTCGACCCGCAGCAGCTTGCCGAGGGCGATCTCGCTGCCGTCGGGCAGCCCCACCGGATGATCGAGGAAGGAGCGGGTATCGAGCAGCGCGCGCGGCGCGCCGCGCACCCGCACCTCGAGCCGCTCGCCCTGGTGCTGCATGCTCGCCACCACCTCGCCGTCGGCATAGAGGCGCACCATCCGCACCACCTCGGCCGGGCTCAACCCGGCGCGTACGATGGCATCGGGGTCGAGACGCACCTCCAGCTCCATGCGCCCGCGGGTGTCGTCGTCGCTGATGTCGACCACCCCCGGGGTGGCGGCGAGGAAGCGCTTGATCTCGGCGCTGGCCGCGCGCAGCTCGGCGACGTCGTCGCCACGCACCTTGACGTTGATCGCCTTGAGCGTCGGCGGCCCGATCTTGCGCCGCAGGAAGGAGACCTCGAGCGGTCCCGGCACCGCCTCGACCGCCGCGCGCACCGCCGAGATCAGCGCCTCGACCCCGCGCCGTCCGGGCGCGGCCGGTTCGAGGCTGACGAACACCTGCCCCTTCTCCTCGCCGAACATCGGCTCGGTCTCGGTGAAGCGCTGCCCGGCATAGCTGATCAGCGCCCGCGCCTCGCCCTCACGCAGCTCGGCGCGCACCCGCTGCTCGATCGTCTCGAGGGTGGCGAGGGTCTTCTCGACCTTGGTGCCGGGCGGCATCTCGACGTTGATGTAGAACAGCCGATAGAGATCGGTGGCGAAATAGTCGACCCGCACCAGCCCGCCGGCGACCATCGCCACCGCACCGCCGAGCAGCACCGCACCGAGCGGCGCGATCCACCAGCGCAGCCCGAGGAAACGCACCAGTGCCCGCGCGAAGCGCCGCCGCAACCAGTCGGTGGCGCGCAACCGGGCGCGTTGCACCTTGCCGGGATGAGCCGGGTCGACGCGCGCCTCGAGCATGTGGCTCGGCAGCATCCAGTAGGCCTCGACCAGGCTGATCAACAGCGCCAGGGTGACCACCGCCGGGACGAACTTCATGTAATCGCCGAGCACCCCGGGAATCAGCATCAACGGCAGGAAGGCGGCGATGGTAGTGAGCACCGCCGAGCCCACCGGCACCGCCACCTCCTGCAACCCGGCAACGGCCGCGGCCACCCCCTCGTAGCCCTCGCGCAGCTTGTAGTAGATCGCCTCGACCACCACCACCGCATCGTCGACCAGCATCCCCAGGCTGATCACCACCGCCAGCAGGGTGGTCGAGTTGAGCGTCTGGCCGAACAACGCGAGCAGGATGAACACCCCGCCGAGCACGAAGGGGATGCCGATGCTGGTGAGCACCGCCACCCGCAGGCCGAGAAACAGCCACACCATCACCAGCACCAGCGCCAGCCCGACCAGGGCGTTGCGCTCCATCACCCGCACCGCGTGCTGGGTGGCCAGGGTCTGATCCTCGAGCAGCACCAACTCCAGGCCCAGGGTGGCGAACCCGGCGTTGGCCCCGTCCATGTAGTCGCGGATGCGCGCGAGCAGCTCGATGTTGTTGATCTGGTCGGCCTTGAACACCGACAGCAACACCGCCGGATGCCCGCCGTAGCGCACCAGTTCGTCGGGCTCGTCATGACCGCGCACGATCTCGGCCACCGAGCGCAGCGGCAACTCACCCAAGGCGGTGACGATCGGCAGATCCTCGAGATAGCGCGGATCGTCGCTGGTACCGACCACGCGCACAAACCACTGCTGATCGCCCAGCGAGATACTGCCGGCGGCGAGATCGCGAAAATAGGCGGTGACGGTATCGGCGAGATCGACCGGCGAGACGCCGAGCCCGACCAGGTGCTCGGGGGAGAAGTCGACCTGCAGCTCGGGGTCGGTCTGACCGATGCTTTCGACCCGGTCGACCCCGGACATCCGCTGCAGGTCCTTGCGCACCTGCACCGCCGAGCGGCGCAGCTGCTCGTCGGCGGCGCGCCCGACCAGCGCCAGGGTGGCGGTGGGGAAGGCGTTGGCGCTACTGACCTCGACGATCTCGGGCTGGCGCGCATCGGCCGGCAGCTCGCGCAGCTGGCTCTGGATCTCGCGCCTGAGGTCGTCCATGCGCTTGTCGAAGGCCGCGGGACCGATGTCCTCGAAGCGCACCAGGATCGAGGCGATCCCCTGGCGGCTGTTGCTGCTGACGAACTTGGTGTCGTCGACCCGCTCGATGCCCTCCTCCAGCGGTTCGGTCACCCGGGTCTCGACGTCCTCGGCCGAGGCCCCGGGCCAGATCACCCGCACCGTCACCCAATTGAAGTTGACGCTCGGGTCCTGCTCGCGCGGCAGCTGCAGATAGGCGATGGCGCCGAGCACCACCACCAGCAGAAAGGTCAGGTTGGTGAGGACGTGGTTGCGGATCAGCAGCGCGAACATGGCCGTCTCAATCCACCCTCACCGCCTGACCGTCCTCGACCCGGAAGCGCCCGTCGACGATCAGCCGGGTGGCCGGTGCCAGACTGGTGGCCGCCGGGTGGCCCGCACGCGCCTCGGGCAGCGGCAGGAAGCGTGCGTGGCCGTCGGCGAGCACGAACACCCCGAGACCGCCATCGCGCTGCACCAACAGATCGGCGGGGATGCGCCCGCCGCCGACCCGCCAGCGCAACCGCCCGGTGGCACCCGGTGGCGCCGGTTCGGCGGCGAAGCGCAGCCGGACCTCGTAGGTGCGCAGCCGCCGCTCGAGGAGCGGCAGCACGGTGCGCAGCCGCACCGGATGGTCGCGCAACCGACCGGCGAAGCGCATCTCGGCAGCGGCCTCCAGACCGTCGAGATCCTGCTCCTGGACCTTGGCGCTGACCTCCACGTTCTCGTCGTCGAGCAGACGCAGGATCTGGGTACCGGGCACCGCATAGTCGCCGACGCTGGCGATGCGCTCGATCACCACCGCATTGAGTGGCGCGGCGATGGTGCACTTGGAGGCGGTGTACTCGGCGGCGTCGAGCGCGGCCTGGAGCCGGTCGAGCTCGGCCTTGCGGGTGCGCGCGTCGGCCTCGCGCTTGTCGAGTTCCTCCTGCGAGATGCTGCGTCGCTCCGAGAGCCGGCGCGCGTTGTCGAGCTGCAGCTCGCTGAACTCCAGGGTGGCACGCCCGGCATCGAGCGCGGCGCGGGCGCGGGCGACCTCGATGCGGTGCGGGGTGCAGTCGACCCGGGCGAGGACCTGACCGCGCTCGACCCGATCGCCGACGGCCACATCGATCGCGGCGATCACCCCGTTGATCTCGGCACCGAGCCGGGTGTCGTTGAGTGCCACCGCCTCGGCCGGCGCCTCGCGCACCGGATGCACCAGCACCGCCCCCAGCTCGACCGTGGTCACCGGCAGGGGCGACTCGGCGCCGACCAGTTCCGGCAGCAGCAACAGTACCCCAGTGATGAACATCCGCAGCATCATTAAGCATCCCTGTCCCGCCCCTGCCGTGACGACCGACGACCGTCTCAGCAAGGGGCTCGTGCCCTTATCACGGAATCGACCGACACCGACGTGACGATCCCCCCAAAGCATAGACCGGATCCGGGACAGGGTCGGGAGGGGCGTGTAGCATGGCGTGCGTGCCGGACGCGGATGCACACGGCCCGACGGACACCACACGAGGTCACAGCCATGAGCCTGACGCTTGTCATCCTGCTGGTCGCCCTGGCGCTGCTCGCCATCTACGCGATCGCCGTCTACAACGCCCTGGTGCGGCTCAAGCATCAGGTGGCCAAGAACTGGTCGAACATCGATGTCGTGCTCAAGCAGCGTCACGATGAGCTGCCCAAGCTGGTCAGCGTCTGTCGTCAATACATGCGCTATGAACAGGAGACCCTGCAGCGCGTGGTCGAGGCGCGCGGGGCGGTGTTCGCCGCCCGCGAGCGCGGCGACCTGCGCCAGCTCGGCACCGCCGAGACCGCGCTGCGCGCCGGACTCGGTCAGCTGCTGGCGATCGCCGAGTCCTACCCCGAGCTGCAGGCCGACCGCGCCTTCCGCGACCTCGGGGCGCGGATCAGCCAGCTCGAGGACACCATCGCCGACCGTCGCGAGCTCTACAACGAGAGCGTCAATCTGCTCAACGTCCGGCTCGCGCAGTTCCCCGATCTGCTGATCGCGCGCCGGCTCGGCTTCACCCCGGCGAGCCTCCTCGAGTTCAGCGAGGCACGCGCCGACGTCGATCTCGACGCCCTGTTCGGCTGAGCCGGCGACCATGCTCGAGACGCTCGCCGATGCCCTGGCGCAGCCCCCGGCCGAGCAGTTCTGGATCGGCTGGACGATCGTCACCGCCGCGGCGCTGTTCGCGCTGCGCTGGACCCTCGGCCGCTACCACGACCTGCGCCGGGTCACCGACACCCCGACGGCACGGATCCGCTCCGCCGCCCAGGGACAGGTCGAGCTGCAGGGACTGGCCGCGCCCCACCAGGCGCCCCTGCTGGCACCGCTCACCGGCGCCCCCTGTCTGTGGTATCGCTACCGTATCGAGGAGCGCCGCGACAGCGGCCGGCAGCAGCGCTGGGTCAAGGTCGAGGCGGACAGCTCCGAGGCCCCCTTCCTGATCGACGACGGCAGCGGGCAGTGTCTGGTCGACCCACGCGGCGCCCAGATACGCTGTCATCGCGCGCGGGTCTGGTATGGCCCACACCGCGGCGCGCCCCCCGGCACCGCGCCGAGCGCCTGGCAGCAACTGTTCGGCGGCGCGCGGCGCTGGCGGATGCGCGAGGAGCGCATCGAGCACCACGACCTGCTCTATGTCCTCGGTCATCTCGAGACCCCGCGACGCGGCCCCGAGGCGCGCGATCGCCTCACCCGCGCGCTGCTCAACCGCTGGAAACGCGATCCCGAGCGGATGCGTGCGCTCGATCGCAACGGCGACGGCGAGATCGATCTCGACGAGTGGGAGCGGGCACGCACCAAGGCCGCGCGGCTCGCCGAGCACGCCGAGCGCCAGCTCGCCGCGACCCCGCCGCGACCACGCGTGGGACGCGGCCCCGACCCCCGACTGCGCCCACTGATCGCCAGCGGCGACGAGGCCACCCTGATCGACCAACTGCAATGGCGCACCGCCGCCGGCGCCATCCTCACCGGCCTGCTCGTACTCGGCAGCGCCCTGGCCCCGGCGCTGCGGCTCGGCGCCTGAGGGCTGCACCCGCTCCTCCCGCCACACCACATGGTCCCTCGCCGCACACCAGACCACTCGTCCGCCGTCCATCAACCCCGACTTGACCTCACCGGCAACGACAGCATCTTGCCCTGATAAGGGCAGGACAAACACCAGATTGGCATATCCCATGCTTTAAAAAGGGGCATCGAGGTGACGCCCGATCGACATGCACCAATATCGATCAGTCACTCATCAAGGATCGGACCCGGACATGCACAAAGCCCTTATTATTCTTTCCCTTGCCTTCTGCCCCAATGTGTTCGCCGCACCACCAGAAGCGCTCGATGTCGGTGCACGACTCGATCTCATCTGGGTACTGATCGCCGCCGGACTGGTGTTCCTGATGCAGGCCGGGTTCACCGCGCTCGAGTCCGGCCTGGTGCGCGCCAAGAACAGCTACAACGTCGCGATCAAGAACATCAGCGACTTCCTGGTCGCGGTGATCCTGTTCTGGCTGATCGGCTTCGCGCTGATGTTCGGGACCAGCCAGAACGGCTGGATCGGGCTGCACGGCTTCAACGGCTCGTTGCTCGACGCGCCCGGCGACTATGCCTTCTTCCTCTTCCAGGCGACCTTCGTCGGCACCGCCGCGACCATCGTCGCCGGCGCCGTGGCCGAGCGGATGAAGTTCAACGCCTATCTGATCATCTCGGCGATGATCAGCCTGCTGATCTATCCGGTCTCGGGACACTGGGCCTGGGGCAGCGCCTTCGCCGACACCACCCCCGGCTGGCTCGAGGCAATGGGCTTCATGGACTTCGCCGGCTCCACCGTGGTGCACTCGGTCGGCGGCTGGGTGGCGCTCGCCGGGGTGATCGTGCTCGGCCCCCGCCGCGGGCGCTTCGACGCGCAGGGCGAGCCGCAGCCCATCCCCGGTCACAACCTGCTGCTGGCCACCCTCGGCATCTTCATCCTCTGGTTCGGCTGGTTCGGCTTCAACGGCGGCAGCGCCCTCGCCGCCGATGCCTCGGTGCCCAAGATCATCCTCAACACCGTGCTCTCGGCGTGCGCCGGCGGGCTCGCCAGCCTGCTGCTCGCGCTCACCCTCAATCAGGGCCGGGTCCCGGTCGAGCGGGTGCTCAACGGCACCCTCGCCGGGCTGGTCTCGATCACCGCCGGCTGCGCCTTCGTCGAGCCGGGCAACGCGCTGTGGATCGGTGCGATCGGCGGTCTGCTGGTCTATGGCATCGAATCGGCGCTGCTCCATCTCGCGCGGCTCGACGACCCGGTCGGGGCGATCGCCGCGCACGGCTTCGGCGGGGTCTGGGGGACGCTGGCGCTCGCCCTCTTCGCCCCCGCCGACCAGCTCGCCACCGGCGGCCACCTCAGTCAGCTCGGGGTGCAGCTGATCGGGGTGGCGGCGGTGTTCGCCTGGGCCTTCGGCAGCGGCCTGGTGGTGTTCCTCGGACTGCGGCTGTTCCACGACCTGCGGGTCAGCCCGGAGGAGGAGGACGAGGGGCTCAACGTGGTCGAGCACGGTGCCCGCACGGTCTGGCTCGACACCATGCGCACCATGCAACAGATCGTCGAGAGCGGCGACCTGCGGTTGCGCGCGCCGGTGGAGAACGCCACCGAGGCCGGCGAGACGGCGCTCGCCTTCAACCGCATGCTCGATCGCTTCCAGGAGAGCATCCGGGTGATGACCGAGGTCGCCGGTCGGGTCCAGCTCGACAGCGACCAGCTCGCCGCCCTCGCCCACCAGACCCGCGACGGCGCGCGGCGTCAGCGCCAGGACGCCGAGGAGGCGCGACGCTTCGTCGAGCAGATGCTCGGCCACGCCGGACACACCCTGGCGAGCGCCCAGCGCGGGCTGGCCTCGGGACACAGCGCCGAGCAACGGGTGGAGCACGGCAGCGGCCAGATCGGCCGGCTCAACACCCTGGTCAGCCAGCTCGCCGGCCAGCTCGACGGCGCCTCGGAGCAGGCCGGATCGCTCTCGGCGCAGAGCCAGTCGATCGGCGAGGTGGTCGACCTGATCCGCGAGATCGCCGATCAGACCAATCTGCTCGCGCTCAACGCCGCAATCGAGGCAGCGCGCGCCGGCGAGCACGGGCGTGGCTTCGCCGTGGTCTCGGGCGAGATCCGTCAGCTCGCCACCAAGACCCGGCTGGCCACCGACGACATCCGCGAGCGTATCGAGCAGTTGCAGAGCGAGAGCCAGCGCACCGCCGAAACGCTCAGACGCGGCATGACCGAGGCCAACCAGAGCGCCGAGCAGGCCGCGGCGACGATGCAGGCGCTCGGTGAGATCGTCGAGTCGGTGGCCGAGATCAGCGCGGTCAACCGCGAGATCGTCGAGGCGGTCGAGCAGCAGCACGCGCTCTCCGAGCAGGTCGACACCCGCATCCGCGCGATCCACGACGTCTCCGAGGAGAGCAGTCAGGGCAGCGCGCTGATCGCCGAGAGCGCCACCGGGCTGCGCACCCAGGTCGGCACCCTCAACACCCAGGTCGCCGGCTTCAGTACCTAAGCCTATCCTCCGACGCCGACCCCGACGACTCCTCGTCGGGGTCGGCGTCGGGGAGGCGGCGCGGGTCGATCTCGTCCTCGTCCATGAGGATGCGCCGCCCGTCGCCGTCGAGGTCGTCGAACTGGCCGTTGCGCGCGGCCCAGAACAGCACCGCGACCGCGGCCAGGCCGAGCACCAGCATGCCCGGGATCAGTGCATAGATGACGTCCATCGGTCGGTCTCCGCGAATCAGCGAGGTGCGCGCGCCGGTCCCGGTGAGTCGTCGAGACCGGGGCGGATACGCGCAGAGTTGGCGATCACCGCCAGCGAGCTGAGCGGCATCGACACCGCGGCGATCAGCGGGGTGATGATACCGGCCATCGCCAGCGGCACCATGATCAGGTTGTAGGTCATCGAGATGGCGATGTTCTGGCGGATCGCGCGCAGGGTGCGCCGCGCCAGCACCACGGCCTCCGCCACGCGTTCGAGTTCGCCCGCCATCAGCACGATGTCGGCGCACTCGATCGAGACATCGGTGCCGCTGCCCATGGCGATGCCGACATCGGCGGCCACCAGCGCCGGGGCGTCGTTGACGCCATCGCCGACCATGGCCACCGCCGCACCCTCGGCGCGCAGCCGCTCGACCACCCGCGCCTTGTCCTCGGGCAACACCTCGGCGATGGTCGCCATGCCGCCGAGACGCTCGGCCACGGCGCGCGCGCGCGCTGCGCGATCGCCGCTGAGCAGGGTCAGGCGCAGCCCCGCGGCGCGTAACCGCGCCAACGCCTGCACGGCATCGGCGCGCAGCCGGTCCTCGATACGCAGCGCCAGCACCAGTTCGCCGTCGATCGCGCAACAGACCTCGCCGGGCTCGTCCTCGGGCAGCGCCACACCCGCCCCGGCCAGCCACTCGGCGCTGCCGGCGAGCACCTCCCGCCCTGCCACCCGCCCCCGTACCCCGCGACCGGGCAGCGCGACGAACCCCGTGACCGGCAGCCCGCCGTGCGCCACGCCGAGCGCCGCGCAACAGGCGACCACGGCGCGCGCCAGCGGGTGCTCGGAGTGCTGCTCGAGCGCGCCGAGCGCGGCCAGGGCCGCGCGCTGCGCCTCGGTCAGCCCGGTCTCGGGTGCGCGCCAGTCCTCATCGGGGGCACGCAACGCCACCACCCGCGCCCGGCCCTCGGTGAGGGTGCCGGTCTTGTCGAAGACCAGATGACGGATCGCCGAGAGCCGTTCGAGCACCGCGCCGTGCTTGATCAGGATGCCGCGCGCCGCACCCCGCCCCGAGGCCACCGCCACGGCCATCGGCGTGGCCAGCCCGAAGGCGCAGGGACAGGTGACGATCAGCACCGCGGTCGCCGCCATCAGCGCCGACTCGAGGTCGTGACGCACCCAGATCATGAAGGTGACGAGCGCCAGCCCCAGGGTGGCGGCGACGAACCAGGGCACCACCCGGTCGGCGAGACGCTGGATCGGTGCGCGCGAACTCTGCGCCGACTCGACCAGGGCGATGATCCGCCCCAGCGCGGTCTCGGCGAGCACCCCGCCGACGCGCAACCGCAACGCGCCGGCGCCGTTGAGGGTACCGGCGGCGACCGTCGCGCCCGGCCCCTTGGCGACCGGGCGCGACTCGCCGCTGAGCATCGATTCATCGACGCCGCTCTCGCCGGCGATGACCTCGCCGTCGACGGCGATGCGCTCGCCGGGACGCACCAGCACCGTCATCCCCGGGGTGATCGCGCGCACCGCAACCAGGCACGGCTCGCCGTGCGCGTCGAGCACCGTCGCCACCCGGGGCTGGAGGTCGAACAGACGTTGGGTCGAGGCCACCGCGCGTCGTCGCGAGAGCGCCTCGAGATAACGCCCGAGCAGGATCACGAAGAGGAAGTTGACCACGGTGTCCCAGTAGACGTGACCTTGGTCGCCCAACCCCAGGGTGACGGCGAGCGAATAGCCGTAGGTGACGCTGACCCCGATGGCGATCGGCAGGTCCATGCCCAGTCGGGCGTGGCGCAGCCCGGCCCAGGCGCCACGGAAGAAGGGTGCGCCCGAATAGAGCAGGGTCGGGGTGGCCAGGGCGAACCCGAGCCAGTGGAAGAGCCCGCGGAACTCGCCCTGATCGGCGCCGCTGTAGAGCGCGATCGAGATCCACAGCAGGTTCATCATCGCGAACCCGGCCCAGGCGAGACGGAACAGCAGGTCGCGGTTCTCGCGCGCCAGCGCACCCTCGGCGGCCTCCGGGTCGAAGGGGACGGCGGCATAGCCGAGCGCGGCGAGCCGAGCGAGCACCCGCGACAGGCGCAGCCGCTCGCTGTCCCAGCGCAGTCGCAGCCGCCGTCCGGTGAGGTTGACCCGCGCCTCCTCGACCCCGGGCAGCGACTGCAGACCGTTCTCGATCAACCACACGCAGGCGGCGCAGTGGATGCCCTCGACCTGGAGCTGGATGTCGCGGCAGCGCGCGCTGGTGTCGGTGAAGGCCTGCTGCACCGCGTCGAGATCGTAGTGCTCGAGGTCGCGCGGCGGCTCGGGCGGCGGCGCCAGCAGCTCGTCGGCGCCGGTACGGCGATAGAAGCCCTCGAGCCCGGCGGCGTGGATCGCCTCGCACACCCCCTTGCAACCGCTGCAACAGAAGCGGCGCTCGACCCCGGCGATCCGTGCCCGCTCGCCACCGCCGGGCCCGATCGGCAGACCGCAGTGATGGCAGCGCGCGGGCGCCTCCCCGGTCGTCGGCGCATGCTCCTCGATGATCGCGTCCATCGCCCAGGCGTCAGCGCGTGCCGACCTCGAGACGCTGGTCGAGGCTGTACTCGTCCTCGCCGTGACCCACGGCGATCAGGGTGTCCCAGACCCCGGGCAGCGGGAAGGCGACCTCGGCGACATAGCGCCCCGCGCCCTCGCGGCGCATCGGTACGCTGAAGTCGCGCGCGGCGTCGGCCGGGCGATAGGCGTGGAGGGTGACGGCGTCGGCCTCGACCGGCTGGCCGGCGCGATCGACCAGGAACAGCCGGATCGCCTCGACGCGCCCCGGCTGCAGCGGCGGGATGTCGGCCTGCATCACCCAACCCGGATCGCGCGCGCGACGCGAGACCAGGGTGCGCTCGTAGTCCTGACCGCGCTCGTAGTAGTCGGCGTTGACCAGACCGGGGTTGGTGGCGACGGCGAGATAGACCATCAGCAGGTTGACCAGCAACACCACCACGATCAGCCCGACCCAGGCGATCACCCAGGGGCTGCGCCAGGCCGGGAGGGGTTGCGCCGGATGGACGGCGCCCGACTGTATCGGCATCTTGACCTCCTCCGCACCCGTCGGGACGGGCACGGCAACTCAGGGCGCGGGGGCGATGAACACGCTCTCGCGCGCGGTGTCGAGCCGCTGGCCGTCGCGCCGGCGCGCCTCGGCATGGAAGACCACCGGCTGCTGCTCGGCGGCGAGCGCCGACTCCGGCACCCGCACGAACACCAGCGCCGGGGTCACCACCCCGGCGGCGGCCTGGATCGGCCGCTCCAGCCCGCTCACCTCGAGCCCGGGCGGTCCGCTCACCCGGATCTCGACGGCGAGCGGGTCCGGGGTCTTGTTGAGCAGTTTGAGGGTATAGCGGTTCTGGATCGAACCGTCGCTCAGACGCACGAACAGCGGCGCGCGCTCGTGCAGCACCTTGAGATCGAGCGCGGCGAGCGAGGCCAGACCGTAGACGATCCCGGCGAGCGCCAGGGTGAGGATGCCGCCATAGAGCCAGACCCGTGGGCGCAGTGCCAGGGGCCGGGTCGGTCGTCCCTCGAGTTCGTCGAGCGAGGCGTAGCGGATCAGTCCGCGCGCCTTACCGACCTTGTCCATCACCTGATCGCAGGCGTCGATGCACAGCGCGCAGGTGATGCAGCCCTCCTGCTGCCCCTGGCGGATGTCGACCCCGGTGGGACAGACCGCGACGCACTGGTTGCAGTCGATGCAGTCGCCCTGCCCGGCGGCGGCCTCGCCGCCCCGCCGCAGCCGTCCGCGCGGCTCGCCACGCCCGGTGTCATAGGCCGGCACCAGGGTGGTGGGATCGAGCATCACCCCCTGGATGCGCGCATAGGGACAGAGCCAGAAGCAGACCTGTTCGCGCAGGAAGCCGGCGAGCACATAGGTACCGGCGGTGAACAGGGCCACGGTGACATAGGCCGCAACCCCGGCCTCGCCGGTGAAGAAGGTCCGCCACAGCGTTGGCGCGTCGACGAACCAGGCGACGAAGCTGAAGCCGGTGAACCAGCCGATCACCAGCCACAGCAGGTGCTTGGGCAGGCGCGCCCGCAGCCTGACGGCGAACGGCGCCTGGTCGAGCCGACGGCGCGCCGCCGGCGGCCCCTCGAGGCGTTCCTCGATCCAGGTGAAGACATCGGTCCACACCGTCTGGAAGCAGAAGTACCCGCACCAGGCGCGCCCCACCACCGCCGTCACCACCGCCAGCAGGATGGCGAAGAACAGCAGCAGCAGCGACAGCATCCAGAAGTCCTGCGGCAGCACGGTGGCGCCGAACAGGTGGTACTGACGGTTGGGGATGTCGAAGAGCACCGCCTGACGACCGTCCCAGCGCACATAGGGTCCGAGGAAGAACACCAGCCAGACCGAGGCGGTGAGCCACTTGAAGGTGCGCCAGCGACCCGCCAGCCGCTTGGCGTGGATGGTCTCGCCGCCGGCGTTGACATGCCACTGCGCGGCCTCGGCGTACAGACCCTCGACCTCGGTGGCGCGATCTCGGCTACTCATCGACATCCCTCGGGGCGAGACCCCGCTGCGACGGGGCACGACCGCCCCGATTGATGCCCCACGACTCGGCGGTCAGGGGCAGCGTACCGGTCAGAGCATTGGGGCGCGGCACCCCGTGACCAAGCACCGGCGTCTCAGAGACCACCGCCGAGCAGGCGCACGTAGACCACCAGCTTCTTGATCTCCTGGGGATCGAGACGGCGGATCTCGACGTCCTCGACCCGCGCGGTCGGGCCGAAGGCGGGCATCACCGCCTCGCGGGTCTGCTCCACCCCGGACTGGTTGACGCCGTAGAGGATGGTATGACGCGCGCTCTCGTAGCCGCCGGGCTCGAAGCGCCAGATGCGGTCGGTGAGATCGGCCGCGCCGACGGTGATCACCTCGCCGCCGGGCAGCTCGGCGAGCACGCCGTTGGCCGTCGGTCCGTGACAGCCGCTGCAGCCCTTGGTCGAGAACAGCTGCCAACCGGCCTCGCTGCCCGGCTCGCCCTGACTCATCTCGACCGTCCAGCGCGCCAGGGTGTCGACCTCCTCGGCGCTGAGGATGTCCTGATGCGCCAGCATGTTGCCCTTGCGCCCCTGGGTGATGGTCTCGGTGAGCTTGGCGGTGCTGCCGCCATAGAGCCAGTCGTCGTCGGCGAGCACCGGATAGCCGGGGTTGCCCTGACCGCCGCTGCCGTGACAGGCGGCGCAGTTGTCGCCGAACAGCACCTTGGCCGAGGCCAGGGTGTACTGGGTGAGCCCGGGGTCGGCGAGGATCTCCTCGACCCCGAGCGCGCCGATGCGTGACTCGAACTCGGCGCGCCGCGCCTCGATCTGCGCCACCCCCCGCTCGTACTCCTCGATCTGGGTCCAGCCGAGGATGCCGGGGGTGGGCTCCTCGCCCACCGGCCAGCTCGGGTAGAGGATGGTGTAGCCGATCACCCACAGGATCGAGGTCCAGAAGCCGATCATCCACCAGCGCGGCGGCGGGTTCTGCAGCTCGCGCAGGTCGCTGTCCCAGATATGACCGGTGTTGTTCTCGCCGGGGAAGGGGTTATGGTCGGCCATCGCGCGCTCCCGTGCCTTCGTCGTCGTCGTCGTCGTCATCGAAGGGGATGTGCTTCATGGACTCGAGACGGTCGCGGTTCTTCGGGCGGAAGACCAGGAAGTAGGCCACCACCATCAGCACGAAGACCACCACGGTGAGGATGGTGCCGATCCAGTCGTTGACCGTCATCGCCTGCCAGTCGGTGTGGAAGTAATCGCTGAGGCTATTCACGGTAGGTCTTGGCCTCGTCGAGTGCGACCATGGTGCCGAGCACCTGCAGATAGGCCACCAGGGCGTCCATCTCGGTCTTGCCCTCGAGCAGCGCCGGGGCGGCCTCGATGTCGGCCTCGGTGTAGGGCACGCCGAGCGAGCGCAGCCCGCGCATGTGCCACTGGATCCGCCAGCCGCTGGGGTAGCGGGTATCGAGCCAGGGATAGCCGGGCATCACCGACTCGGGCACCACCGCACGCGGGTCGCGCAGGTGCTGGCGGTGCCAGGCGTCGGAGTACTTGCCGCCGACCCGCGCCAGGTCCGGCCCGGTGCGCTTGGAGCCCCACTGGAAGGGGTGGTCGAACATCGACTCGGAGGCGAGCGAGTAGTGACCGTAGCGCTCCTTCTCGTCGCGGAAGGGGCGCACCATCTGCGAGTGACAGGTGTAGCAGCCCTCGCGCTGGTAGATATCACGCCCGACCAGCTCCAGCGGGGTGTAGGGTCGCACCCCCTCGCCCGCGGTCCAGTTCCACTGCTCGCGCCCGTCGGCATCGACGGTGACGATCGGCGCCTCGCCGGCCTTGGCCCAGACGATCTCGGGGAAGCGCGCGTGCTCCATGGTGTTCTTCATGTAGAACAGCGGCACGATCTCCACCAGCCCGCCGACCGACAGCACCAGGGCGAGCACGATCAGCAGCCCCCAGATATTGACTTCCATCCACTCCTGGAAGCTCTTCGGCTTGGTCTTCTGCCTGCTCATGGGACAACTCCGGTTCAGGCCGGCGCCGGCAGCGCGCGGGCACGATCGAGATTGCCCTCGGCGAGCGACTTGCGCACGGTCATCAGCACGTTGAACAGCATGATCACGGCACCGAACAGGAAGATCATGCCGCCGGTGGCGCGCATCGCGTAATAGGGATGCATGGCGTCGACCGACTCGACGAAGGTGTAGGCGAGGGTCCCGTACTCGTCATAGGCGCGCCACATCAGCCCCTGCATGATCCCCGAGACCCACATCGCGACGATATAGATCACGGTGCCGATGGTGGCGGTCCAGAAGTGCAGGTTGATCAGCCGTATCGAGTACATCTCGGTGTGATAGAGCCGGGTCATCAGGTGGTAGATGGCGCCGATGGAGATACCGGCGACCCAGCCGAGCGCCCCGGAGTGGACGTGACCGATGGTCCAGTCGGTGTAGTGCGAGAGCGCGTTGACGGTCTTCAGCGACATCACCGGTCCCTCGAAGGTCGACATCGCGTAGAAGGCCAGGGCGATGATCAGGAAGCGCAGCACATAGTCGGTGCGCAACCGGTCCCAGGCCCCGGAGAGGGTCATCATGCCGTTCACCGCCCCGCCCCAGGAGGGGATGATCATGGCGATCGAGACCGCCGCACCGAGCGAGCCGGTCCAGTCGGGCAGCGCGGTGTACTGCAGATGATGGGCGCCGAGCCAGACGTAGCCGAACATCAGCGACCAGAAGTGGATCACCGAGAGGCGATAGGAGTAGACCGGACGACCGGCCTGCTTGGGCACGAAGTAATACATGATGCCGAGGAAGCCGGCGGTGAGATAGAAGCCGACGGCGTTGTGCCCCCACCACCACTGGATCATCGCGTCCTGCACCCCGGAGAAGATGGAGTAGGACTTGAACAGCCCGACCGGGATGGCGAGGCTGTTGACCACGTGGAGATAGACGATCATCACCATCATGCCGAGGAAGAACCAGTTCGACACATAGATGTGCGAGGTCTTGCGCCGGGCGATGGTCATGATGAAGTTGATGGTGAAGGCCAGCCACACCACCGCGATGAGGATGTCGATCGGCCACTCCAGCTCGGCGTACTCCTTCGACTGGGTCAGCCCCAGCGGCAGGGTGATCACCGCCAGCAGGATCACCAGGTTCCAGCCCCAGAAGGTGAAGCGCGCCAGCCGCGGACTCCACAACCGCACCCCGCAGGTGCGTTGCACGGTGTAGAAGGCGGTGGCCATCAGGGTACAGCCGCCGAAGGCGAAGATGACGGCGTTGGTGTGGAGCGGGCGCAGCCGCCCGAAGGAGAGATAGGGGGAGTCGAAGTTCAGCGCCGGCCAGGCGAGCTCGGAGGCGATGTAGACCCCGACGGCGGCACCGACGACCAGATAGACCACGGCCATGACCGTGAACCAGCGTACGACGTCGAGGTCGTATTTCTGCTCCAGATTGGCATCCATAACGGCTCCTCTGGACACGACGATGGATGAGCCGGGAAGCGCCGCATCCGTGACGACTCCCGAGGTGCGAACGCGCACCACCCTGCTCGGGCGTCCCGGCGATGCCACCGATCACGCCCCGACGGTCGACTCGAAACCGATCCATCCGCTGCCGTCGGCCCCGACACCGCCGGGCAAATAACACTGGATCCGCGCCCCAAAGTCAACCAAAACGCTCAGGTAATTCCCACCGCCGTCCTCCAAGCGCTGGCAGCGGCGAGCGCGGTTGCAAGACTGCCGCCGCGAACCGGGCGGGAGCGGGATCACACACGGAGAAGTTGCGTCCATCCCGGCATGCGCACAAGGGCGGCGCGACGGATCGGGGAGCACCGCTCGTCGGCAAGGGCGCAAGCGATGGCGCCGAGGACTAGAAGCCGAGCGGCAGTGGCTGGACGGGGCCGGTGGGGTGTGGCAGGTCGCGATCGATATGGCGCGAACGATCCTGGGCGCGATTGACCTCCTCGGTCGAGAGCATGCGGCGCAGCCGGTCACGATCGATCTCGGCATGGGGATCGCCGCGCGCCGAGGCGAGATTCAGCCAGACATAGGCCTCGACCAGGTTCTTCTCGACACCACGACCGGTACGCAGCATCCGCCCCAGTCGCGCCATCGCCTGGGGATTACCCTGGGCGGCGGCGCGCCGATACCAGGCGAGCGCCAACTCGTAGTCCTGGATCACCCCGCGTCCCTTCTCGTAGAGTCCGCCCATCACCAACTGGGCGCGCACGTGCCCCTGTTCGGCGGCCTTGGCGACCCACTCGGCGGCCTCGCCGAGACGACGCTGCTCGCCACGCTCCCAGTGCCGCTGCACGATCGCCAACCCCAGCTGGTACTGCGCCTCGGCATCGCCGGACTCGGCCGCTGCCAGCAGTTCGGGATTGGCGTAGGGAAGCGAAAAACCATAGGGCTCGGGCGCCAGGACGGCCAGCACCGGGTCCTCCGACGCGGGGCGCTCACGTTCGACCGCGCCGCCATCGGGCTGGCGCAGCGCCGCCCACACCCCCGCGCCCCCGATCACCGCCAGGGCGATGCCAGCCATCGCCCACTGCTGGATGAGCAGGTAGTCGGTACTCAGGAAGCGCGCACCACAGTCACAGCAGCGAAACCAGGATCGAAACCAGGGGCGTGCCCTCCGCCCACCGGACTGCAAGCGCGACTTGCGGGTGTTGTAGCTTCCACACTGCGGACACTGTTCCATGACGACGACACCGGGAGAAACTGGAGCGGGAGCAACACGAATCAACGACGCGGCGACAACGAAGATCGTCCGTTCACGCAGTGGCCACGCAGCGCCAAGGCCCAATATTCCACATCGGTGCAGCAAACACAAAGGCATGCGACAAGACGCAGGGCATGTCGCAACCGTCACGAAAAGTGCTCAATGCACGAGGAACACTATTTGAAAAACGCGTCGACCGAGAACCCTTCCTTCTCGAGGATGTCACGCAGCCGGCGCAACGCGTCCATCTGGATCTGACGCACCCGCTCACGGGTCACACCGAGCTCCTGGGCGACGCTCTCCAGGGTCGAGTGCTCATAGCCGTGCAGCCCGAAACGGCGCTCGACGACCTCGCGCTGCTTGTCGTTGAGCTTGCCCAGCCAGTGCTCCAGATTGGTCTGGATATCGGTGTCCTGGATGCGTTCGGTGGGGTCGTCGGCGCCCTCGTCCTGGAGCATGTCGACGAGCGGTTTGTCGGCATCCTTGCTGAAGGGGGTATCGACCGAGGCGATGCGCTCGTTGAGCCCGAGCATGCGCTTGACCTCGGTGATCGGACGATCGAGCAGCTCGGCGATGTCCTCGGTGGTCGGCTCGTGATCGAGCTGCTGGGCGAGCTGGCGTGCGGCCTTGAGATAGACGTTGATCTCCTTGACCACATGAATCGGCAGGCGCACGGTGCGGGTTTGATTCATGATCGCCCGCTCGATGGTCTGACGGATCCACCAGGTCGCGTAGGTCGAGAAGCGAAAGCCACGCTCGGGGTCGAACTTCTCGACCGCGCGGATCAACCCGAGGTTGCCCTCCTCGATGAGGTCGAGCAGCGGCAGACCGCGATTGAGATAGCGCCGGGCGATCTTCACCACCAGCCGCAGGTTGCTCACGATCATCCGCTGACGCGCGGCATTGTCTCCGGCCTGCGCCAGGCGCGCGTAGTGCACCTCTTCCTCGGCGGTGAGCAGCTTCGAGCCGCCGATCTCGTTCAGATAGAGCCGGGTGGCGTCGAAGTCGGCGTCACTCGATGGCAGGCGGGCGGTCGTCGCACTGCGCGCCCGTTCGCCCGCCCCGTCGCTGTCACCATCGTTTTCAGCGTCGCTCTGATCGACAGTGTCAGAGTCGCGACCCTCTTCCTGACCATCCTCGTCGTCACGCTCATAGCCCGAGACCGGGACATCGTCCTCGGTCGCGTTGGGGTTGTCGTGGGCCTGTCGACCTTTGGCGGTTGGCATCCACCTCTCCCTCCGTTGAATCAACGGGGTTGTTTACGCACGGGCAAGTAGAGTACCGGATCGACAGCCGTGCCGTGGCGGCGAATCTCGAAATGCAACAGATAGGCGCCATCCGGGGACTGTCCGATCTCGGCCAGGGGCTGGCCGCGCTTGACCTGCGCCCCTTCCTTGACGAACAGCTTGCGGTTGAATCCGTACGCGCTCAGATACTTCTCGCTGTGCTTGACGATGATAAGGTTGCCGTATCCCTTGAGTCCACTACCGCTGTAGACCACCTTGCCGGGTGCCGCGGCACGCACCTGCAGACCCACGCGACCACCGATGCGGATCCCCTGGCGGGTGCGGTCGGCGTTGCGGAAGTCCTGCACCACGGGACCGTCGATCGGCCACTCCCAGTCCACCCCGGAAGCGGCCCGACGACTCCCCGGCGCGCCCGCCGGGCTGGTGTCGACGCGCGCGACCACCGGCCTGGACGACGACGGCCGACGGGGCGGTGTCGTCGCCTTGTCGGCGCCGGCGTGCTGCGTCACGGCGCGTGCCGGAGGACCGGAACGGGCCCGTGCACCGGTTGGGGGGTCGATCCGCAACAGGGTCCCGGCATAGATGGTGTAAGGCGCCTCGAGTCGGTTCCACTCGGCCAGGGCGCGCAGCCGCTGGCCGCGTCGCGCGGCGATCTCGCCGAGGGTGTCGCCGGGGCGCACCAGATAGAAGCCGTCGGGAACCGGACCCTGCCAGTCCCAGTCATAGACCGGCGCCGGCCCGGTCGAGCCGCAACCACCGAGCCCGAGCGCCGAGACCAGCGCCAGCAGCACCAGCCACCCGACCCCGGAGCGCCTGCTCGGGGTACGGTCGGGGGCCATTCCTCGGGGACAAGTCACCACAGTGTCGCCTCCAGTCATCCTTCAATGGGTGTCGACGCGCGATAGACAAGGGGTGGGGCGACAGACGCTCAACGGCGTTCGCCGTCCAGCCATCGATCAAGGGTCTCGAGCGCACTGTGTCGGGTCAGGTCGACCTGCAGCGGCGTGATCGAGACGAAGCCATTGCGCACGGCATGGAAATCGGTGCCGACGCCCGCGTCCTGCTCCGGGCCGGCCGGCCCCACCCAGTAGATGGTCCGTCCGCGCGGATCCTGCGCGGCGACCACCGGCTCGGCCTTGTGACGCTGCCCCAGACGCGTCGCGCGAAAGCCGGCGAGCGACTCATAGGGCAGATCCGGCACATTGACGTTGAGGATCAGGTTCGGTTCGAGCGGCCGCTCGCGCAGTCGCGACACCAGCTCGACGGCGACCCGCGCGGCGCTGTCGAGATGACGCGGCGCATGCACCGCGCTCGACACCGCGATCGCCGGCAGCCCGAGGAAGCGTCCCTCGGTCGCGGCGGCGACGGTGCCGGAGTAGATCACGTCGTCACCCAGGTTGGGGCCGTGATTGATCCCGGCAACCACGATATCGGGCTCGATCTCGGGCAGCCCGGTGAGCGCCAGATGCACGCAGTCGGTCGGCGTGCCGTCGACACTCATGTAGCCGTTGGGCCGGCGCCTGACGCGCAGCGGGACGTCGAGCGTCAGCGAATTGCTGGCGCCGCTGCGATCGCGTTCGGGCGCCACCACGTGCACGGTGCCGAGCGCGCGCAGCCCCTCGGCCAATGCCACCAGTCCGGGTGACTGATAACCATCGTCGTTGCTGACCAGGATCTTCATGCGTTGGTTGTCTGTCGATTACTGAGATGGATGCGGACAGGCTGACGGGGCACGCCAGCGTCGGCGCCGACGCCCCCGGAGACGCGGACAGGGACCGGGTGACAGAGCGGCAGGATGAGCGCAGATCATACGCAAAAGGCGCGGCGCCGACACCCGTGCCCCGGCGCGTGCCCCTGATATACTGCCCCGCGCCTGGCCACGGCCATCCTCATTCAATGCCCAGGACAACCCACAGCCCGGACCCCCGCATGAAGAGACAGATCGAGCAAGCCGATGTGGAGCTGTTCCTGCAAACGGTCGGCGAGGTCACCCGGCTGGAGATCGAGACGCCACCACCGAGCGAGCGGCGCCGACCGCCGCCCGTGCCGCGCCCGCGCGAACCCGAGCTCGATGATCCGGAACCCATCGCGGGACTCTCCGAGGTCAATCTCGAGACCCCGGAGTACCTGCTGTTCTCGCGCCCCGGAATCCAGCGCAGGGTGCTCGGCGAGCTGCAGCGCGGCGCCATCGAGGTCGGGCTCGAGGTCGACCTGCACGGCCTCAACGCCACCTACGCCAAGGCGCTGCTCGGCGACTTCCTCGCCGAGTGCGGACATCGCCGGATCCGTTGCGCGCGCATCATCCACGGCAAGGGCTACCGTTCATCGGGCAACCAGCCGGTGCTCAAGCAGAAGCTCAACTACTGGCTGCGGCTCTACGATCAGGTCCTCGCCTTCTGCTCGGCGACGCGACGCGACGGCGGTACCGGCGCGCTCTACGTGCTGCTGCGCAACCCCGACAAGTCGCGCCGTCAGCAGCGCCGCTGAGCATTCATCCAACCGCCATCCCCGAGTGAGACCATCGCCCTCATGCTGACCTACCCCGACATCGATCCCGTCGCCCTCGCCCTCGGCCCGCTCCAGATCCACTGGTACGGCCTGATGTACCTGCTCGGCTTCGCCGCCGCCTGGGGGCTGGGACGCTGGCGTGCCGCCCGTCCCGGCAGCGGCTGGAGCGGGGTCATGGTCGACGACCTGATCTTCTACGGGGTGATCGGAGTGATCCTCGGCGGGCGGCTCGGCTACATGCTGTTCTACGGGCTCGACCAGGTAGCCGCCGACCCGCTGGCCCTGCTCCGGGTCTGGGAGGGCGGCATGTCCTTCCACGGCGGGCTGCTCGGGGTGCTGATCGCCACCGCGCTGTTCTCGCGCCGCCAGGGCCTGACCTTCTTCCAGGCCACCGACTTCCTCGCCCCGCTGGTGCCGCTGGGACTACTCGCCGGGCGGATCGGCAACTTCATCAACGGCGAACTCTGGGGACACCGCACCAATCTGCCCTGGGGGATTCAGCTGCCCTGCGAGCAGTTCCCCCGCCAGTGCCTCGATCAGCCGGCCACCACGCTGTTGAGCCCGGCGGTGCACGCCTCGCAGCTCTACGAGGCGCTGCTCGAGGGGCTGGTGCTATTCGTCGTGCTGTGGCTGTTCTCCAGCCGGCCGCGCCCGACCATGGCCGTCTCCGGGCTGTTTCTGGTCGGCTACGGGGCGGCGCGCTTCAGTGTCGAGTTCGTGCGCTTGCCAGACGCCCATCTCGGCTATCTCGCCTTCGGCTGGTTGACCATGGGCCAGCTGCTCACCCTGCCGATGATCCTCGCCGGGGCCTTGCTGCTGGCGCTTGCCTATCGGCGCCCGACCGGCGAGCGGGCCTGATGGGGTACGCCCGAGGTCCGGACTGCGCGCCCGGAGCGGGCGCCGGAGCGCCGGGACGCGGACACAAAAAAACCGGCCAGTGGCCGGTTTTTTCGGTGCCGGAAGCGGTTGCTTCGACGGATCAGCCCATCGCCTTGATGTGTGCGTTCAGGCGGCTCTTGTGACGAGCGGCCTTGTTGGCGTGGATCAGACCCTTGCGGGCGGCACGATCGATACGGGGAGCGGCGTCTTGGAAGGCCTGGACGGCTGCTTCCTTGTCGCCCGCCTTGATGGCCTTGATCACCTTCTTGACGAAGGTGCGCAACGTGCTGCGCTGCGCCATGTTGCTCTGGCGGCGGGTTTCGGCCTGACGGGCGCGCTTGCGGGCTTGTGCTGAGTTGGCCAACGGGGGTCTCCTGGAAATCCGGCGAATTGATCTTAAGAGCGGATAAAGACCGAGCATTCTTCCGCCATCTCTGTCCATTGTCAAGGACCTTGATGCGCTAAATGCTTCTTGCGCCATTATAATGTGCGATTTCACGAGGAGTCCCGCCAGGTGTCATCGCTCTCCGGTTCAGCACTCGTGGTCGGCGGCAACACCCTGCTCTCGCGCATCCTCGGCTTCGTCCGCGATCTGGTGATCGCCCGTGCCTTCGGCGCCGACGCCACCACCGATGCCTTCTTCGTCGCCTTCAAGATCCCCAACTTCCTCCGCCGGCTGTTCGCCGAGGGCGCCTTCGCCGCAGCCCTGGTACCGGCACTGGAGGAACGCCGTCGCCACGGCGGGCGCGCCGGCCTGACACGACTCGTCGACGAACTCGCCGGCACCCTGGGGCTGCTGCTGGTGCTCTTCACCGCGCTCGGTACCCTCGTCGCGCCGCTGTTGATCCTGCTCTTCGCCCCCGGCTTCGGCGCGGACACCGACCAGCTCGCCCTCGCCGCCGAGCTGCTGCGCCTGACCCTGCCCTATGTGCTGCTGATCAGCCTCACCGCGCTGGCCGGTGCGGTGCTCAACTGTCACGAGCGCTTCGCCGTACCCGCCTTCACCCCGGTGCTGCTCAACCTGGCGCTGATCGGCGCGGCGCTGTTGCTCGCCCCCCGACTCGAGCGTCCGGTGCTCGCGCTGGCCTGGGGGGTCTTGCTCGGCGGTGCCGCACAGCTCGCGCTGCAGCTCCCCGCGCTCGCCCGGCTCGGCCTGCTGCCACGCCCGCGTCTCGCCCTCGACTCGCCGGTGGTGCGGCGCATCCTGCGCCGCCTGGGACCGGCGCTGCTCGGCGTCTCGGTGGTCCAGCTCAGCCTGCTGCTCGACACCCTGCTCGCCTCCTTCCTCACCCCGGGCAGCATCTCCTGGCTCTATTACGCCGAACGGCTGATGGAGTTCCCGCTCGGGCTGCTCGCCGCCGCGCTCGGGGTGGTCATCCTGCCCCGACTCACCCGTGGCAGCGGCGCGGCAAGCGCACGACGCTTCTCCGCCACCCTCGACTGGGGACTGCGCTGGACGCTGCTGCTCGGACTGCCGGCGGCGGTGGGGCTCGCGGTGCTCGCCGAGGGGCTGATCGCCACCCTGTTCCAGTCCGGCGCCTTCGGCGACACCGATGTCACCCACGCCGCCAGGGCGCTGAGCGCCTATGCACTCGGCCTGCTCGCCTTCATCGCGATCAAGGTGCTCGCCCCCGGCTGCTATGCCCGCCACGACACCCGCACCCCGGTACGGATCGCGTTGATCGCCCTCGGGATCAACCTGGTGCTCGACCTCGCGCTGATGGGGCCGCTCGGACACGCCGGACTGGCGCTGGCCACCACCCTAGCGGCCCTGCTCAACGCCCTGCTGCTGCTGCGCGCGCTGAGACGCGACGGCAGTTACCGCCCGCGCCCGGGCTGGCCCGCGCTCGGCGCCGCGGTGCTCGGCGCCAGCCTGGCGATGGCCGGGATGTTGCACTGGGCGCTCGGCACACTCGACTGGGGCGCGCTCGCCCCCTGGGACCGGGCCTGGCACCTCGGCGGCGCCATCCTCGCCGGCGCCACCCTCTACGCCGCCCTCGTCCTCCTCGCCGGCGTGCGTCCGCGCCACCTCGCCGCCCCCGAGCGACGGCGCTGACACCAGCGGCCAGCGGATTGAACCGCAAAGCCGCAAAGCCGCAAAGCACGCGAAGGGAGAGGAAGGATCAATCGATGATCATGGCGGTCACCCTTCCCCTCCGGCGGCTGGGGGCTGGGGGCTGATCGCTGGCGGCTATAACCGACAGGCCGGATGCCGATGCGCGCGGTCTTCGCTTGGTCACTCATCCCAGCCTACGTCTCACCCCCTTGGCGTCCTTGGCGCCTTTGTGGTTCGATCCTTCGCTGGCGGCTGGCAGCTGGCAGCTGGCAGCTGGCGGCTGGCGGCTGGCGGCTGGCGGCTGGCGGCTGGCGGCTGGCGGCTGGCGGCTGGCGGCTGGCGGCTGGCGGCTGGCGGCTGAGCCTCTCACGCCCCATCGTCGTCCCACGACGCGTATACTCAGCACCTTTGCCCATTGTTCCCTGCACTGCTGCCATGAGGCTTATCCGCGGTCTTCACAACCTGCGTCCCGGCGACCGGGGCTGTGTCGCCACCATCGGCAACTTCGACGGCGTCCACCTCGGACACCGCAGCATCTTCCAGCGTCTGCTCGAACAGGGGCGCGCGCTCGGGCTGCCGGCGACCGTGATCACCTTCGAGCCGCAGCCGCTCGAGTGCTTCGCGCCGGAGACCGCGCCGGCGCGGCTCACCCGGCTGCGCGAGAAGCTCGCGGCGATCGCCCACTGCGGCATCGAGCGGGTGATGGTGCTCGGCTTCGGCCCCAGGCTCGCGGCGATGCCGGCCGAGCGCTTCGTGCACGAGCTGCTGATCGAGGGGCTGGGGGTCAATCACCTGCTCGTCGGCGACGACTTCCGCTTCGGTCACGGTCGCGCGGGCGACTTCGCGCTGCTCCGGCGCATGGGCGCGGCACACGGCTTCAGCCTGGAGAACCTCCATACCGTGACCCACGCCGAGGAGCGCATCAGCAGCACCCGGGTACGCGAGGCGCTCGCCCGAGGCGATCTCGAGCAGGCCGAGCACCTGCTCGGGCGGCCCTATCGCATCGCCGGACGGGTCGGGCACGGCGACAAGCGCGGACGCACCATCGGCTTCCCCACCGCCAACATCGACCTGCACCGCCGGGTCAGCCCGCTGCACGGCGTCTACGCGGTGCGGATGCACGGACTCGGCCCCGCGCCCCGCCCCGGGGTCGCCAACATCGGCACCCGCCCCACGGTCGACGGGCGCGCCCATCAGCTCGAGGTCCATCTGTTCGACTTCGCCGCCGACATCTACGGGCGTCAGGTCGAGGTCGAGTTCTGTCTCAAGCTGCGCGACGAGCAGCGCTTCGCCTCCTTCGAGGCGCTCAAGCACCAGATCCAGCTCGACGCGGACGCCGCGCGCGCCTATCTCGGCCGCACCCCGGCGCCCGCCCCCTGACCCCCCGAGCGGCCACGGCGCCGCCCGCAACCCCGAGAGCGAGAGCATCATCGTCATGGATCCAATCGCCCCCACCGACCCGGCCGCCGACACCGCCCGGTTCATCGACTGCAACGGCTTCCGTCTCCACTACCGCCGTCTCGGCGACGGCCCCCGGCTGTTGCTGCTGTTGCACGGCAGCTTCCTCAGCCTGCGCTCCTGGCGCGCGGTGATGGCGCCGCTGGCCGAGGCCGGCTACACCGTGGTCGCCTTCGACCGCCCCGCCTTCGGCGCCAGCTCCAAACCGCTGCCCGGCGCCGACGGCCAACCCGGCTACAGTGCCCACGACCAGAGCGCGCTGATCGCTGCGCTGATCCCGGCGCTCGGCTTCGAGCGCGCGGTGCTGGTGGGCAACTCCACCGGCGGCACCCTGGCGCTGATGACCGCGCTCGAACACCCCGAGCGGGTCGAGGCGCTGGCGCTGGTCGACGCGATGATCCTCAGCGGTTACGCCACCAGCGAGATCCCCGGCTTCGTCAAGCCGCTGATGCGCGCCCTCACGCCCTTCTTCTCCTGGCTGATGGGCCGACTGATCGCACGGCTCTACGACAAGGCGATCCGCGCCTTCTGGTACCGCCCCGAGCGGCTCGACCCCGAGGTGCTCGCCGCCTTCCGCGCCGACATGATGCAGGGCCCCTGGCCGCGCGCCTTCTGGGAGCTGTTCCTCGCCACCCGCAAGCTCGGGCTCGAACCCCGACTCGCCGGGGTCACGCCGCCCACGCTCGTGGTCACCGGCGCCCACGACCAGACGGTCAAGGTCGCCGAGAGCGAGCGCATCGCCGCGGCCATCCCCGGCGCCCGGCTTGAAGTCATCGCCGACAGCGGCCACCTGCCACACGAGGAGTCGCCACAGGCCTTCGTCGCGACCCTCACCGACTTCCTGCAGACACTGCCGGAACACTGATCGAGGCCGAGGCCGGGGGCTGCCTCCCGGCATCGACGAAGGCCCATCATCACCCCGGGAGCGCGTCATGGGTCCGTGGTTCGTCATCAAGCTCTATCTGCTCACCTTCACGGTCTTCATGGCCATCGACCTGCTGTGGCTGGGGGTGGTCGCGCGCGGCTTCTACCGCGCTCAGCTCGCTCATCTGCTCGCCGACACCACCCGCTGGCCGGCGGCCATCGCCTTCTATCTCATCTATGTCGCCGGCATCCTGGTGATGGCGATCCTCCCCGGCGTGGAGGCGGGCTCGCTCGACAGGACCCTGTTGCTGGCCGCCGGCTTCGGCTTCTTCACCTACATCACCTACGAGCTGACCAACATGGCCACGCTGCCCGATTGGCCGCTACGCCTGGTGCTGGTCGACACCCTGTGGGGCGTGGTGCTGTGCACCCTGGTCGGCGCCGCCGGCTTCTATCTCGCCCGGCTGCTCGGCTGATCGGCGCGGAGACCGTCCGAACCCCGTCATTGAGAACGATTTGCAATAAAGCAGCCGGAGGAATATGCTGCGAATCATTCTTATTGACGCACGAGGCGGCACCCGCATGCACATGGCACCGACTTCGCTCCCCCTTCAGCAGCAGTCCCCGCACCCCTCCTATCCGCTCACCATGGCCGACAACGACACCCTGGTGCGGGTCTGCAACCTACTGGGCGGTCGCCAGTTGGTGCGCCGACTCACCGAGCTCGGGCTCAACCAGGGTGCCGAACTGCGTGTCGTCCAGCGCCAGGGCGGCGGTCTGATCGTCGCCCGCGGCGAGACCCGGATCGCACTCGGCGGCGGCATGGCCGCCAAGATCCTGGTCACCGACGCCGCCACCGCCTGAGCCTCGACCCCTCACGCCGTCCGCACTCCACTGCAACCGCTCAAGACGTCACCATGAACACGACCCTGAAAGACCTCGTCGTCGGAGACCACGGGGCCGTCCGCGGCTATCGCCCGGGCGCCGATGCCTACCGCCGCAAGCTGCTGTCGATGGGACTGACCCCGGGGGCCGCCCTGGAGGTGGTCCGGGTGGCCCCGATGGGCGATCCCGTGGAGGTGCGGGTGCGCGGCACCCGCGTGACCCTGCGCCGCGAGGAGGCAGCCATCCTGGAGGTCGAGCGGGCATGACGACATCAACGACGCACAGCATCGGGGTCATCGGCAATCCCAACTGCGGCAAGACCACCCTGTTCAACGCGCTGACCGGCTCGCGTCAGCGCGTCGGCAACTGGCCCGGGGTGACGGTCGAACGCAAGACCGGTCACTTCCGTTTCGAGGGGGCCGACTACACCCTCATCGACCTGCCCGGCACCTACTCGCTGGATGTCAGCGAGGGCGCGGTCTCGCTCGACGAGCGCATCGCCCGCGACTTCGTCCACGCCCGCGAGGCCGACCTGATCCTCAACATCGTCGACGTCGCCAGCCTCGAGCGTAACCTCTATCTCACCACCCAACTGCTGGAGATGGAGCGACCGATGGTGGTCGCGCTCAACATGATGGACGTCGCCGCCGAACGCGGGCTGCGGGTCGACGCCGCCGCACTGGCCGAGCGCCTCGGCTGTCCGGTGGTGCCGATCGTGGCGACCACCGGCGACGGGCTCAACGCCCTGCGTGCGGCGCTGCAACAGGCCGTCGAGCACCCGCCGATCCCGCAGGCGCGGATCGACTACGCCCCGGCGCTCGAGCGCGTGATCGAGCAGTTGCACGAGCGCATCGAGCCGATCGCCAGCAGGCACGGCGATCCGGCGCGCTGGTTGACCACCCGTCTGCTCGAAGGCGATGACCTCGCCCGCGAGCTGATCGGCGACACCGTGCCCGCGCACGAGGTCGCCGCGCTGCTCGGCGAGGACGCCGAGCAGATCGACATCCTCATCGCCGACGCCCGCTACGGCTTCGCCCACGCCGTCACCCAGGCCTCGCTGACACAGAGCGGCGAGATGCCGCGCAGCCTCTCCGACCGCATCGACCGGGTGATCCTCAACCGCGCCCTGGGCATCCCGATCTTCCTCGCGGTGATGTACCTGATGTTCATGTTCACCATCAACATCGGCGGGGCCTTCATCGACTTCTTCGACATCGCCGCCGGCACCCTCTTCGTCGACGGCGTGGCGCACCTGCTCGCCGGTCTCGGCACTCCGGAGTGGGCGGTCCTCGGGCTGGCCGACGGCATCGGCGGCGGTATCCAGGTGGTGGCCACCTTCATCCCGGTGATCGCCTTCCTCTATCTGTTCATGTCGGTGCTGGAGGACTCGGGCTACATGGCGCGGGCGGCCTTCGTCATGGACCGCTTCATGCGCTCGATCGGACTGCCCGGCAAGTCCTTCGTGCCGCTGCTCGTCGGCTTCGGCTGCAACGTGCCGGCGATCATGGCCGCGCGCACCCTGGAGCAGCCGCGCGACCGCATCCTCACCGTACTGATGGCACCCTTCATGTCCTGCGGCGCGCGGCTGCCGGTCTATGCCCTGTTCGCCGCCGCCTTCTTCCCGGTCGGCGGTCAGAACGTCGTCTTCGGACTCTATCTGATCGGCATCCTCGCCGCCGTGCTCACCGGCTTCCTGCTCAAGCGCACCCTGCTCGAGGGCCAGGCGATGCCCTTCGTGATGGAGCTGCCGCCCTATCACCTGCCGACCCTCGGCGGCGTGCTGCGCCGCACCTGGGAGCGCACCAGCGGTTTCATGTTCCGCGCCGGCAAGGTGATCGTGCCGATGGTGCTGGTGCTCAACGTGCTCAACAGCCTCGGCACCGACGGCAGCGTCGGCAACGAGGACAGCGACAGCTCGATGCTCGCCGAGATCGGTCGCACCATCGCTCCGGCCTTCTCGCCGATGGGTCTCGACGCCGAGAACTGGCCGGCCACCGTCGGCATCTTCACCGGCGTGCTCGCCAAGGAAGCGGTGGTCGGCACCCTGGACGCCACCTACTCGGCGCTCGGCGCCGACCCCGAGGCGAGCGACGAGGAGGCCGCGCCCTACGACCTCGGCGCCGGTCTCACCGAGGCGCTCGCCACCATCCCGGCGGCACTGGGCGATGCGCTCGGCACCTGGTCCGACCCGCTCGGCGTCGGCATCGGCGAGGTCAGCGACCCCGAACTGGCCGCTGCCGAGCAGGAGGTCACCAGCGCCACCTTCGGCGCCATGCACGAGCGTTTCGACGGCGCCGCCGGGGCCTTCGCCTATCTGCTGTTCATCCTGCTCTATTTCCCCTGCGTGGCCGCCATCGGCGCCATCGCCCGCGAGACCAGTGGCGGCTGGGCGCTGTTCGCCGCCCTCTGGACCACCGGCCTGGGGTATGTGAGCGCGACCATCTTCTACCAGGCAGCCATCTTCGCCCGCGACCCGGTCAGCTCGTCGATCTGGATCGGCATCATGACCGCGCTCTTCCTCGCCACCGTGCTGGGGATGCGCTGGTGGTCGCGACGTGACCCGGCACTCGCCACGCCGGCGCGCGACCCGGCCTGAACCGACGGAGGGACACCCATGATCATGTCCGATCTCACCAGTCATCTGCGCACCCAGGGGCGCGCCGCGCTGCGCGACCTCTCCTACCGGTTCGATACCGACCCCGAGGCGCTGCGCGGCATGCTCGAGCTGCTCGAACGCAAGGGCCGGGTGCGCAAGCTGCCCGGCGGCACCCCCTGCAGCGGCTGCTGCAGCTGCGACCCGACCGCGATCGAACTCTACGAATGGGTCGGCTGAACCCGACCTGACCACCCGCGGTCGACCGCCACAGGGACGTGGCGACCGCACCGGGCCTGGCCACCACCAGGCCCCCGAGTTCTCCCTGCGCCGCTCGCATCCCTCGGGGTCGGGCGGCGTTCCTTTTGCAGCTACCAGCTACCAGCTACCAGCTACCAGCTATCAGCTATCAGAGGAACGGAACCGCAAAGGCGCGAAGGGGGCAAAGGGGAATAAGCCGCCAGCCGTCAGCGATCAGCCGCCAGTGGGTGCGGACCCGCGCCGCCTGTGGCCTCACGCCGACATCACACGTCACTCACTTTGCGTGCTTCGCGGCTTTGCGGTTGAATCCTGGCGGCTGGCGGCTGGCGGCTGGCGGCTGGCGGCTGGCGGCTGGCGGCTGGCGGCTGGCGGCTGAAGGCTAACGCCGGGTCTCGAAGCGGAAGGGGGCGACGAGCAGGCCGTCCGCGGTCTCGAGCAGCACCCGCGCCTCCCAGCGCATCAGGGTGCGCGCACAGACCGGGAGCATGGCCTCGCCAGCGAAACGCGACGCGCCGATGGGGTCGAGTTGCGCGCGGTTATAGCCCATCTCCATGTCGACGCCGACGAAGTCGACCGCTACCGCGCCGACCTCGCGCCCCTCGACCTCCACCCGCAGCCGCAAGGGCGTGACCAGTGGGATGGGGTCGCGCGGTGCTACCGCCAGACGGACCTCGCCACCGCCGGGAAGGGCCTGCGTGCAGTCGCGGCTGGCGAGATCGCAACGCGGATCGGGATCGGCCCAGCGTGCATCGGCACCGAGACCACTCAGCAGTCCACGCCCCCCCAGCCAGGCGGCCGGCAGCGCGACCAGCACCGCGACGATCGTCCAGATCAGGATCGGGCGGGCGCGCCGGCGTCCATCCCTGGTCCCCCCGGAGTCGGTCATGGCAAGCCTCCATCGAGATGGGTTCAAAATATTAGTGCATTCTTATATTATTGACTCGACCGATCCACGCCAGGGACGGTGAGATTCTTCGATGCGATCCACCACCAACCCAGGAGCCGTAACATGGGTATTCTCGGAGCCTTGGCACTCGCCGCCGTCCTCTTCGGCGGGGTCCAGACCACACTCGCGCCCCAGTCACCCCAGACCCAGGACATCCAGGCGCAGGCCGTCACCACGCCCGCGTCACCGGACTGAGCACTCACTTGCCGCGCAGCAACGCCTCGGGGTGGCGCTCCAGATAGTCGGCCAGCTCGCGCAGCGCACGCGCCGAGCGCGTCAGCTCGGCGAGCGCGCGGTCGAGTCGCACGCGGGTGCCACGCCCATCCTCGACCAGTCCATCGAGATGACGCAACGTCTGGCTGGCCTGCCCCAGGGTGCTGCGCACGGCACCGGAGAGCGGTCCGACCTCGGCCTCGAGCGTCTCGGCCAGCCGGGTCAGGGCCGCGCTGGTCTCACCGATACGGGTGGCCACCGGCACCACCTCGCCATCGATACGCCGCGCCAGGCGCTCATAGGCGACCAGGGTCTGGTCGAGCCGTCCGACGAGCGGCGGCAGCCGCCGCTCCAGGGTCTCGGCCAGGGCGCGGATTCTGGTCAGGGTGGCGTCGAGATTGCCCATCAGTGCGCCGGCCTCGTCCGAGCCGAGCAAGGTGCCGAGACCGCGCAAGGCAGCGCTCGCCTCATCGACCAGCTCGTCCAGACGCAGGTTCCCCAGCATCTCGCCGAGTTGATCGCGGATTGCCGGCAGCGCCGGCACCACCACATCGTCCCCGCCCGCGGCGGCAGCCACCGCGGGAACCTCGTCGACCAGCGCCGGATCGAGGTTCAACGCGACCACGTACTGACCGGTGACGAAGCTCAGCGACTCGAGCCGGGCATGCAGCCCGCGCCGCGCCACCAGCTCGCGCAGCACCACGCGCGCATCACGCGGCTCGGTACCCTGACTGATACGCACCCGCTCGGGCCAGACCTCGTAGCGCACCGGGATGCGCACCGCACCGTCGCTGGGTGAGAAGTCCAGCTCGATGGCGGTCACCTGCCCCACCGTCACCCCCTGGAACTGCACCTCGGCGCCGACCGACAGCCCCTGCACCGAGCCGGGGAAATAGGTCAGCAGGCCGACCCGCTCACGGAACAGCGCGCCGCCGCCGAAGAGGATCAGCGCCAACACCAACAGCGCCAGCGCGCCGAGCACGAAGGCGCCGATCAGGGTGGGGCTGGCGCGACGACTCATGCCACCCCCCGGCGCAGGAAGGCGCGCACCCGCGCATCGGCGGCATGATCGCGCAACCAGCGCGGGTCACCGGTGGTGAGCATGGTGCCGCGCTCGACATCGAGGAAGACCGCCTCGTCGGCGATGGCGAAGATGCTCGCCAGGTCATGGGTGACCACCACCATGGTGGTGCCGAGACTGTGCTTGAGTTCGACGATCAGCTCGTCGAGCAGGCGTGCGCTCAGTGGATCGAGCCCCGCCGAGGGCTCGTCGAAGAACAGCACCTCGGGGTCGAGCGCCATCGCCCGCGCCACCCCGGCGCGCTTGCGCATGCCGCCGCTGATCTCGGCCGGATAGAGCGCCCCGCACCCGCCCAGCCCGACCAGCGCGAGCTTGTAGTCGACCAGCTCACGGACCTGGCGCGGTCCGAGGTCGGTGTACTGCTGCAACGGCAAGGCCACATTCTCCTCCAGCGTCATCGAACTCCACAGCGCCCCGCCCTGATACATCACCCCGTGACGGCGGATGCGACGCGCGCGCGCCGCCGGCAAGACCTCCCAGAACGACTCGCCGTCGAACAGGATACGCCCGGCCAGCGGCGCCAACAGCCCGGTCATGGCGCGCATCAGCGTACTCTTGCCGCAACCGCTCCCGCCCATGATCACGAAGATGTCGCCGCGCCGGATCTCCAGGTCGAGATCACGCTGCACCGCGCGCCCGCCATAGCCGACGCTCAGCCCCTCGAGACGGATCTGCGCCCGCGCGCTCACAGCCCCACCGCGTCGAACAGCACCGTCAGCACCGCCGCGGCGATGACGATGTGGAGGATCGCGGTGACCACCGCCGAGGTGGTGGTGGCGCCCACCGCCGCCGCGTCGCGCCCGCTCTGCATCCCCCGCAGACAGCCGGAGACGGCGACCACCGCGCCATAGACCCCGGCGCTGATCAGACCCTGGACGAAGTGGTTCCAGCCCACCGCCTGGACGGTCTGCACCGCGTACTCGGTGGGGTTGATGCCACCGACCACGGCGGCGGCGAAGGCGCCGCCGAGGATGCCCATGAGATCGGCATAGAGCGCGAGCAGCGGGGTCATCGCGATCAGCGCGAGCAGCCTGGGCAGCACCAGGAACTCGACCGGGTCGATCCCCAGGGTGCGCAGCGCGTCGATCTCCTCGTTGGCCTGCATGCTGCCGAGCTGGGCGGCGAAGGCCGCGCCGGTACGTCCGGCGAGCACGATGGCGGTGACCAGGGCGCCGATCTGCATCACCACCGCCAGCCCCACCAGGTCGGCGACATAGATGCGCGCGCCGAAGCGCGCCAGCTGCTGATCGCCGATATACCCGAGGATCAGCCCGACCAGGAAGCTCACCAGGCTGACGATCGGCAGCGCCTCGGCGCCGACCTGCTGGACGATCAGCCAGAACTCGGCGCGTCTGAAGCGCGCCCGCCCCCGCGCCAGTCGCCCCAGCGCCAGCACCACCTCGCCGACGAAGGCGAAGAGCGCCCCGCTCGCACGCGACGCGTCGATCACCCGCCTGCCGAGCCGGGCCAGCGGGCGCACGCGCGGGCGCGCATCGATGGGAGGCGCGGACTGCAGGGGCACCGCCTCGGCCAGCGTCAGCAGCGCGCCGACCCCCTCGGGTAGTCCTGCAGGCGCCAGTTCGATGTCGTGCGCCCGGCAGTGCGCGCGCACCGCCAGCAGCAGACTCGGCAGGCTCGAGTCCCAGCCCCCGAGACCAGTGGTGTCGAAGGCCAGCTCACTCACCTGCGCGCGCGCAAGACGCGCCACCACCACCTCGGCCGCTGGCGGGGCGCCGGCCAGCCGCCACTCGCCGGAGAGACGCAACACCGCGCGCGCGCCCGTTCCCACCAGCTCGGCGCGTGCCGGCGGCGAGCCGGCGCGCGCGCTCACGCCATCCCCTTCAACCATGCTCCAGCACCATCAACACCGCCAGCAGCAGCGCAAACCCGACCGCGAACCCGAGATCAGCGCCACGCAGCGGCGCCAGTTCGGGTAGCGGCATGCGCCCGGCATAACCTCGACAGCGCATCGCCGCTCCCACCCGCTCGGCGCGCTCGAGCGCGCGCACCAACAGCATCCCGACGAGGAAACCATAGCTGGTCAAAGTATGAAGATCGCTGCGTGGACGAAAGGCACGGGCGCGCATCGCCGCGCGCAACCGCGTCTGCTCGCGCGCGAGCACATCGAGATAGCGCGCGCTGAGCAGCAGCAACTCGATCAGCGCACCGGGCACCCGCAGGGCGCGCAGCGCCGCGCCGAGCCCGTCCGCGCCGACCCCGGCGAGCAGCGCCAACGTCACCAGCGCCACCGCGCTGGCGCGCGCGGCGATCACCCCGGCGAGGGTCAGTCCCTGCTCGCTGAGCACCAACCCACCGCCCTGCCACAGCGGCTGCCCCGGAACGGTGAAGGGCAACAGCCCGAGGGTGAGCAGCATCAAGCCCTCGAAGACCAGCACCAGGCGCACCAGACGGCGCGGCGCGATGCCCGCCCACCGTGTCAGCAGCACGCCGGCGAGCAAGGCAGCAGACAGCGCCGCCCAGCCCTCCAGCCCCACCACCACCAGCGCCCAGCCCAGACAGCAGAGCAGCCGCACCCGAGGATCGGGCCCGCGCGACGCGGCACCGGCACGGCTCCCCGGCATCGCCTCAGCAGGCGCGCGCCGGTCGCGCCAGCAGCTCGGGCCGAACCGTCCACAGCAGTCGCAGTGCCGCGGCCGTCACCACCGCCTCGATCAGCGCCACCGGCAGCTGCGCGATCAGCGCCAGACGGGCCGCCGCCCAGAACCCCTCGCCGCTGGCCGCCAGCGACCCGGCCACCAGCAACGCCGAGCCGGCGAAGGCGCCGGCCCCGACCAAGGCACCGAGCGGCATCACCCACCAGGACAGGGCAGCGGGGCGCAGCCGCGCCAACACGGCGCGGCCGGCCAGACCGAAGAGCAACGCCGGCAGCGCCAGATTGAGGGTATTGGCGCCGAGCACCGTCACCCCGCCATAGCCGAAGAACAGCGCCTGCAGCAGCAGGCCGACACAGATCGCGGGGAACACCGCCCAGCCGAGCAGCACGCCCATCAGCCCGGTCAGCAACAGGTGCGCACTGGTCGGTCCCAACGGGATATGAATCAGGGAGACGGAGAAGAAGGCAGCGGTGAGCAGCCCGGCGCGCGGGATGCTCGACTCGTCGAGCGCGCGCAGCCCGAGACCGACCCCGGCGAGCGCCAGGACACCGGAGCCGAGCAGGACCGGCATGGAGAGGACACCATCGACGATATGCATGAGAGGCTGGCAGCCCCGTTGAGCGATTGCAATGGATGAAAATAGTGTCGACGGTATCACCCCGTCAGCGCGCCAGTCCACCGGCGCCCTGTGCAAGGTGTGGATTATGCTAGTCGATAGCACTCCTGTCCCGAGGAAGCCATGCGTACCAAGCTCAGCAACGATCTTCGAGTCTCACCACCAACCAGGGCTCATCAGCACCACCGAGCCAAATCAATTGGTGGCCCAGCACACATCAACAACACCTGACTCATGGAGTCGCCGCCCCCCCCTGCCCCCCACGGCGCACCCCACCGCTGGCAACATCCGCTGGCGGTCGTGTTGGTGATGGCGCCGATTCTGGCGACCACGGGGTTGCTCGATCACTTCGCCACGGCCCACCGGCAGGAGCTCCTCCGTCACTCCGTCGTCGATCGCGTCTCGGCGCTGCGCGGCCGACTCGAGGGCATGCTGCAGAGCGACCTGCTACTCACCCGCGCACTGAGCGCCCTGATCGCCTCCCAGCCCGATCTCGACCAGACCGCCTTCACCGAGATCGTCACCGACCTCACCAAGCACCAACAGTTGCTGCGCAATGTCGCCGCAGCCCCCGACCTGGTGGTGAGGATGATCCACCCGCTCAACGGCAACGAAGCGGCGCTCGGACTCGACTACCGCAACCACCCGCAGCAGCGATTCGCTGCGCTACAGGCGATCGAGAGCGGCCAGACCGTGGTCGACGGCCCACTGCCCTTGATCCAGGGGGGCGTCGGGCTGATCGCCCGCACCCCGGTGTTCGTCGCCACCGCGCAAGGACCGGGGACCTGGGGAGTGGTTTCAGCGGTGATCGATGTCGAGCGACTCTACCGCGTCAGCGGCTTGACCGCAGCCAATACCGAGTTACGTCTCGGGCTGCGCGCTCGACACGAACACATCGCCCCACCACGGATGGTATTCGGCGATCCCGAGGTCTTTCGGCTCGCCCCGGTGACCGCGACGGTAGCTCTACCAGGGGTCACCTGGGAGCTTGCCGCCATTCCCACCGAGGGTTGGCACTCCTCGTCCTGGCCGAGCTGGCTGATTCGACTCGGCGGCATCATCACCGCGCTCGTGACCGGGGGACTACTGCACCTGCTGCTAAATAGCCGTCAGCGACGTGCCAACAGCGAGGCGCAACTGCGCGCCCTGCTCGACAACCTCCCCGACCTGGTGTGGCTGAAGGATCCGCACGGCGTCTATCTGATCTGCAACCCGCGCTTCGAGTCCTTCTTCGGTGCCCCCGAGCACGAGATCGTCGGCCGTACCGACGCCGATTTCGTCGCCCCGGAACAGGCAAGGTTCTTCCGCGAGAAGGATCAGGCCGCACTCGCCGCCGGTCGCGCCAGACGCAACGACGAGTGGATCACCTTCGCCAGCGACGGTCACCAAGAGCTTGCCGAGACCATCAAGACCCCGGTCTACGATGGCGCCGGGCGTCTCACCGGCGTCCTCGGCATCGCCCGCAACATCACCGAGCGCCAACGCCAGCAGGACGAGATCCGGCGGCTCAACGCCGAGCTCGAGTCACGGGTGGCGACCCGCACCGAGGAGTTGGCCGCGCTCAACCGCGAACTCGAGACCTTCACCTACTCCGTCTCCCACGACCTCAAGGCGCCGCTGCGCGGCATCGACGGCTACAGCCAGCTACTCCTTGAACAGCATGGCGCCGAACTCTCGCCCGAGGCCGCCACCTTCATCGCCAACATCCGCCGTGGCGTCGAGCAGATGCGCGCGCTGATCGACGACCTGTTGACCTACTCGCGGATGGAGCGCCAGGTGCTGACCGGACGCCGGGTCGAACTCGGCGGGGTGATCGAGATGGTGCTCGCCGAGCGACACGCGCTGATCGTCGAGCGCGACATCGAACTCGAGGTCGATGTCTCCGAACTCACCGTCAGGGCCGACCCCGACGGACTGCAGATCATCCTCCGCAACCTCGTCGACAACGCCATCAAGTTCAGCCGCGACGCGACCCCACGACCACGCATCCGGATCCTCGCCCGGGATCAGGGCAGGCGGGTGGTGATGGCGATCTCGGACAACGGTATCGGCTTCGACATGCGTTTCCACGACCGCCTGTTCGAGGTCTTCCAGCGCCTGCACCGCGCCGAGGACTATCCGGGCACCGGAGTCGGCCTGGGAATCGTACACAAGGCCGCCCAACGCATGGGGGCGCGGGTCTGGGCCGAGAGCGCTCCCGGGCATGGTGCAACCTTCTATCTGGAGCTATCACGATGAGTGCCGGACCGCACTGCTCGATGCTGCTGGTCGAGGACGACCCGGTCGATCTCGACTTCATACTGCGCGCGCTCACCCCCCACATCGACCCCGACTGGATCAGCGTCGCACGCGACGGCGAGGAGGTCCTGGCCAGGGTCGAGCACTGGGAGCGCGGCACCCAGCCCCCGCCGCAACTGATCCTGCTCGACCTCAAGCTGCCGGGGATCGACGGGCTCGAGGTTCTGAGACGACTGCGGCGCAGCGAGCCCGGGCGCCTGATCCCGGTGGTGGTGCTGACCTCGTCGGACGAGCCACGCGACATCCAGGCCGCCTATGACCTCGGCGCCAATTCCTATGTCGTCAAGCCGATCAACTACGAGCGCTTTCTCGAAGGTCTGCATCAGATCAATCGCTATTGGTGCTGCATCAACAGGCCCCCAAGCTAGGACCATGGACATCCTCTACGTCGAAGACGACGTCACCGACCTCGAGCTGACACGCCAGCGGCTGGCCCATTCGGCACCCCGGATCGGCGTCGATCATGCGGCAACGCTCGCCGAGGCCAGGGCGCGACTGCGCCACCCGGAGCGCTACCAGCTGGTGCTGCTCGATCTGGGGCTGCCGGATGGCTCGGGGCTGGAGCTACTCGACTGGATCCGTGAGCAGCACCTCCCCCTGGCCGTGGTCGTGCTCACCGGCGCGGGTGATACCGACAGTGCGGCCGGCGCGCTCCAGGCCGGCGCCGACGACTACCTGATCAAGGATGAGATCGAGGCCCGTGAACTCCCCGGTCGGCTCGCCCGCGCCTTGCGACGCTTCCGCAACGCCGAGGCGCGTCACGGACTCAGGCTGCGCGTCCTCTATGCCGAGCGCAACGCCGACGACGCCGACCTCACCGCCCGCCACCTCGCCCGTCACGCCCCCCACATCCACCTCACCCTGGTCGGCAGCGCCGAGGAGGCGCTCGACCAGCTACCGAGCACCACCGAGGACACCTCGATCTTCGACGTGCTGCTGCTCGACTACCGCCTCCCCGGTCTGGATGCGCTGGAGGCGCTCAAGCAGCTGCGCGACGACCGCGACTTCGCACTGCCGGTGGTGATCGTCTCCGGGCAAGGGGGCGAACGCGTGGTCGCGCGCGCGCTCCAGCTCGGGGTCGACGCCTATGTCCTCAAGCAGCCCGGCTACCTCCACCAGCTCACCGCCACGCTCGAACGCATCGCCCACCAGGCCGAACTGGCCCGCGAGCGTGCCGCACTGCGCCAGACCTCGACCCATCTCGGGCTGATGCTCGAGGCCAGTCCGGTGGTGCTCTACACCCTGGGCATCGACCAGCACCAGATACAGCCGACCTGGGTCAGCGACAACGTCACCGCACTGCTCGGCTTCACCCGCCACCAGGCCTTGCACCCCGCCTGGTGGCGTGGCCAGCTCCACCCCGACGACCGGGAGCAGGCCTGTCGCGCGATGGACCAACTCGTCACCCTGGGGCAGTTGCGGCACCAGTACCGGTTCTTCGATCATGCCGGAGACGTACACTGGATCGAGGATGAGCTGCGCGTACTACGCCATGACAACGAAGCCCGCACCGAGGTGATCGGCGCCTGGCGTGATATCAGCGACAGCAAACGCGCCGAACACTTCCGCGAGACCCGCATGACGGTACTCGATGGCCTGCTCAACGAGCGCGGCCTGCCCGAGCTGCTCGGCGAGATCGCCACCCGGCTCGAGCAGGTCGACCACCGGCTGCGGGTCTCGGTACTGGTTCGCGCTCCGCTCGACACGCGCCTGCGTACCTGTGCCGCGCCGCGGCTCGCCCCCCAGTTCAACGCAGCACTCGACGACTGCGCCCCGGAGCAGGCGCCTTTCGCCACGGCACTCCACGACGCCCATCCGACGCTGGTCGCCGACATCAGCACGCACCCCAGTTGGCGAAGCTGCCTCGAACAGGCCCAGGCGGCGGGGCTGCGCGCCTGCTGGTCCTTCCCCTTTCACGACGACACCGGCGAGGCGCTGGGCATACTCGCCGTCTATCGCTCCACCCCCGGCCTGCCCGATGCCGCCACCCAGGTGCATATCGCCGAGTTCGCCCAGCTCGCCGCGCTGGCGGTCACCCGTGCGCGCACCGCCAACGCGCTACGCCAATCGGCCGCGGTCCTGGCGAGCGCCCACGAGGGCGTGGTGATCACCGATCTCAGCCCCCGGATCCTGTCGATCAACCCGGCCTATACCCAGATCACCGGCTACAGCGCCGCGGAGGTCATCGGTCGCAATCCCAGCCTGTTGCGCTCCGAGCGTCAGGGACGCGCCTTCTACCAACAACTGTGGGCCAGCCTGCTCGAACACGGACACTGGCAAGGCGAGATCTGGAACCGCACCAAGAGCGGCGAGGTGCGCCCCGTGCTGCTGTCGATCAGCCTGGTCACCGACACCGCCGGCAACCCCGAGCGGTATGTCGGGGTGATGACCGATCTCAGCCAGCTCAGGCACTCGGAGGCGGCACGCGAACGCCTGGCGCACTTCGACCCGCTCACCGGGCTCCCCAACCGGCTGCTGCTGCAATCACGACTCAGCCACGCCCTCGAGCGCGCGCAGCGTCATCGTCACCACATCGCCGTGCTGCTGATCGATCTCGACCGCTTCAAGCACATCAACAACAGCCTCGGCCATCCCGCCGGCGACAACCTGCTCGAACGCCTGGCGCAACGCTTCGCGACCCGGCTGCGCGAGGGCGACACCCTCGGGCGGCTCGGCGGCGACGAGTTCCTGCTGGTGCTCGAACGGCTGCACCAGCCGCGCCAGGCGGCGAGCGTCGCCCGCGACCTGCTCGAGCTGTTGCGACGGCCGCTCACCCTGCCCGGCAACCACGAGGTCCATGTCGGCGCCAGCATCGGCATCGGGGTCTATCCACAGGACGGCTGCTCGGCCAGCGAGCTGATCCAGCACGCCGAGGTCGCGCTCTATCAGGTCAAGGCGCAGGGACGCGGCAGCTATGGCTTCCATACCCCGGAGTTGAGCGCCCAGGCCGCCGAGCGACTCGAGTTGGAGGCGCGACTGCACCATGCACTGGGAAACGAGGAGTTCCTGCTGCACTTCCAGCCGCAGCTCGACTGTGTCAGCGGCGCGCTGGTCGGCTGCGAGGCACTGGTGCGGTGGAACACGCCCGACCAGGGGCTGATCGCGCCGACGCGCTTCATCCCCCTGGCCGAGGAGACCGGACTGATCCTGCAACTCGGCGACTGGGTGCTGCACACCGCCTGCCGTCAGGGGATGCGCTGGCTCGACGCCGGGCTGGTGCTCGAGACCATCGCGGTCAACCTCTCGGCGCGCCAGCTGCTGCAGCCCGACTGTGTCGGTCGCATCGAGCAGGCGCTCAGCGCGACCGGCTGGCCGGCGCACCGGCTCAAGCTCGAACTCACCGAGAGCATGCTGATGGGAGGCGACGAGACCGAGCAGTGCCTCCAGGCACTGCGCGCGCTCGGCATCCGTCTGTCGATCGACGACTTCGGCACCGGCTACTCGTCGCTGGCCTATCTGCGTCGCTTCGCCATCGACGAACTCAAGATCGACCGCAGCTTCGTGCGCGACATCCCGGCACAGCGCGACGACATGGAGATCGCCGCCACCATCATCGCGATGGCGCGCAACCTGAAACTGCGCGTGGTCGCCGAGGGCGTCGAGACCGAGGCGCAGCTGGAGTTCCTGCGCGAGCGGGGATGCGAGGCCTATCAAGGCTATCTGTGCGCGCCGCCGCTCACCCCGGAGGCCTTCGTCGCACGCTTCGGGCCGCGCTAAGCGGCGTCGTTCCAGTCATCGAGCAGCTCGCGCAGCACCGCGGTGGCATAGGCCCCGGCGGGCAACTCGAAGGCAAGGCGCACGCCGCCGTCGACCTGTTCGGCGACGAGATCGAACACCGGCAGACGCAGCGCGCGCCGCTCCTGCGCCAGCCCCGCCGCGGCCAGCCCCTCGGGCCAGCCGGGGAAGGCCGCGGCCACCGCCTGCTCACGTGCCAGCACCGCGTCCCGGCTCGGCGGCGCACCCTCGCCCCACAGCGGGCCGGTGGGGTGTACGTCGAGTCGGGCACAGCGCGTCAGCAGCGTTTCATCGACGGCCTCGACGGCGAAGTGCGAGTTACAGCCGTCGAGCTGCATGCGATCCCCGGCGAGCGGCCGATCCCAGCAGGCGTCGGCCACCCGTCCGGCGAGCACCTCGTTGAACAGCTGCGAGCGCGCCGCCGACAGCCACAGACCGCGGACATGACGCGAGACCCGGGGCACCGGCGCCCCGCTGAACAGCGCATGGGCCTGAACGAGGTTGCCGCCATCGCGCCCGAAGCGCTGCTCGCCGAAATAGTTGGGCACGCCGCGCGCACCGATCACCGCGATCCGCTCGGCCAGGGCCTCGGGGGCGGGGGCGAGGTCGCGCACCAGGAGACGGAAGCGATTGCCGATCAGCGCGCCGCGACGCAGCTTGCGCCGATGGGCGTGGACCTCAAGCACCTCGATGCCGTCGGCGGCGAGCACCGACCAGTCGGGCTCGCCGGCACGCGGGCGCGGCAGCGAGAACCACTGCCAGGTGACCGCGTGACGGTCCTTGAGCCCGGCATAGCCGACCGCCGAGACCGCCACCCCGGCGCAAGCGGCCAGCCGCCGCGCCGCCCACTCGGTATTGGCCTCGCGCTTGCGCACCCACAGCAGCAGGTGCTCGCCGTCGTCGTCGGGGTCGAAGGCGAGCCGCTCCTCGACCTGGAAGTCCTCCGGCTCGACCCGCAGCCGGCCGCGCCCGAGCGGCGCGCCATGGGCGCGCGGCAACCGCGCGAAGGGGATGTGCCCGGGCAGCGGCGGCTGGTTCATTCGACCAACAGCACCGAGGCCGAGGCGGCGATGCCCTCGCCGCGACCGGTGAAGCCCATCTGTTCCATGGTGGTGGCCTTGACGTTGACCCGCGCCGGATCGCACTGCAGGTCCCCGGCGAGCACCTCGCGCATGGTGTCGATATAGGGGGCGAGCTTGGGCTGCTGGGCGATCAGCGTCATGTCGGCGTTGTGCACCCGCAGGCCGCGCTCGTGCAGGCTGGCGATCACCCGACGCAGCAGGATGCGGCTGTCGATCCCGGCATAGGCCTGATCGTTGTCGGGGAAGTGACGGCCGATGTCGCCGAGCCCGGCGGCGCCGAGCAGGGCGTCGCACAGCGCGTGGATCAGCACGTCGCCGTCGGAGTGGGCGGTCAGTCCCAGCTCGTGGGGGATCTCCACACCGCCGAGCACCAGTCGGCATCCGGGGGCGAAACGATGGGCATCGAAACCCTGACCAATCAACATGGAGCGCATTCTCCGAAGGCAGATTGAAGGAAACCGGGACGCGTCCCTCGCCCCGGTGCAGCGGCGGGCCTCAGTCGAGGCGACCCTGCTGCTGCAGATGGAAGCGGGCGAGCGCCAGATCCTCGGGACGGGTGATCTTGAGGTTGTCCGACTGCCCCTCGAGCAGCCGCGGGGCCTGCCCCAGACGCTCGATCGCCGAGGCCTCGTCGGTGACCAGCGCGCCCTCGGCGAGCGCCTGGCGCAGCGCCTGACGCAGCGTCCCGAGGCGGAACATCTGCGGGGTGAAGGCGTGCCACAGGGCGCTGCGCTCGACGGTGGTCTCGATCCGTCCCTCGGTCCCGGCACGCTTCATGGTGTCGCGCACCTGCACCGCGAGGATGCCGCCGACCGGATCATCGGCCAGCTCGTCGAGCATGGCGTCGAGATCCGAGCGACGCAGGCAGGGGCGCGCGGCATCGTGCACCAACGCCCAGTCGTCGGCGGCGGCGTGCGCGCTCAGCGCCTCGAGCCCGTTGAGTACCGAGTTGCAGCGTTCGGCGCCGCCCGGCGCGCGGATCACCCGGGGATGGGTGGCGTAGCGGGTCTCCGGCCAATAGGGGTCGGCGGGGTCGACGGCGACCACCACCCCGGCGATGGCGGGGTGGTCGATGAAGCACTCGAGGGTGTGCTCGATCACCGGTCGGCCGGCGAGTTCGAGGTATTGCTTGGGGATGGCGCTCCCCATCCGTCGGCCGACGCCGGCGGCGGGGATCACCGCCCAGAAGGCGGGTGTGGCGGTCAATGCGGGGGCTCCTCGGAGCGGCGAGGTTCGATCACCTGCAGGAAGGTCTCTCCGGGCCGGATCATGCCGAGCTCGGCGCGGGCACGCTCCTCGAGCGCCTCGAGCCCGCTGCCGAGATCGACCACCTCGGCGCGCAGCTTGGCGTTGCGCGCACCGAGACGCTCGAGCTCGCCGCGCTGCGCGGCGATCTCCTGGCGCAGCGCGGCGAGTTCGGCCTGACTCCCCTCACCGACCCACAGCCGGTAGTGGAGCGCCAACAGCACGAACACCAGCAACGCGATCAGCAGGCGCATGGATGAGGTGCTCGAGAACGGTGGCCCGGAGCAGGCTCAGCGACGACCAGGATCGTCGCTCACAGCCACTTGAAGGCGTCGCGACCGGCGTAGACGGCCTCGTCGCCGAGCTGGTCCTCGATGCGCATCAGCTGGTTGTACTTGGCGATGCGATCGGAGCGCGACAGCGAGCCGGTCTTGATCTGACCGGTGCCGGCGGCGACCACCAGGTCGGCGATGGTGGTGTCCTCGGTCTCGCCGGAGCGGTGCGAGACCACCGCGGTATAACCGGCGGCGTGCGCCATGGCGATCGCCTCGAGGGTCTCGGTGAGGGTGCCGATCTGGTTGACCTTGATCAGGATCGAGTTGGCGATGCCCTTGTCGATGCCCTCGCGCAGGATCTTGGTGTTGGTGACGAAGAGGTCGTCGCCGACGATCTGCACCCGCGCACCGAGACGCTCGGTGAGCGTCTTCCAGCCGTCCCAGTCACCCTCGGCCAGGCCGTCCTCGATGCTGAGGATCGGGTAGCGATCGACCCAGGACTCGAGCAGGTCGACCATGCCCTCGGCGTCGAGGGTGCGGCCCTCGCCCTTGAGGTGGTACTGGCCGTCCTCGTAGAACTCGGAGGCGGCGACGTCGAGCGCCAGGAAGATGTCCTCACCGGCCTTGTAGCCGGCCTTCTCGATCGCCTCGAGGATGACCTCGATGGCCGCCTCGTTGGACTCCAGGTCGGGGGCGAAACCACCCTCGTCGCCAACGCTGGTGGCCAGGCCACGGGCGTGCAGCACCGACTTGAGCGCGTGGAAGACCTCGGCGCCGTAGCGCACCGCCTCGCGGATGCTCGTGGCACCCACCGGCATGATCATGAACTCCTGGAAGTCGACGCTGTTGTCGGCGTGCTCGCCGCCGTTGATGATGTTCATCATAGGCACCGGCAGGCGGTAGGGACCGCTCGAGATCGAGCGGAACAGCGCCACGGCCTTCTCCTGCGCGGCGGCATGGGCGTTGGCCAGCGACACCCCGAGCAGGGCGTTGGCGCCGAGCCGGCCCTTGTTGTCGGTACCGTCGAGCTCGATCATGCGGCGATCGAGCGCCTGCTGGTCGAGCACGTCCATGCCGATCAGCGCCTCGCGCAACTCGCCCTGGATGTTGGCCACCGCGGTGCGCACACCCTTGCCGCAGAAGCGCTCGGCCTCGCCGTCGCGCAGCTCCAGCGCCTCGCGCGAGCCGGTGGAGGCGCCCGAGGGCACGATGGCGCGACCGATGGCACCATCGGCGGTGATCACATCGGCCTCGACGGTCGGGTTACCCCGGGAGTCCAGTACCTCGCGGGCACGGACGTCGACGATCTCGGACATGCTTCGATTCTCCTCAGAAATTAGGGTCGATGATGAATTCTGGGATGTCTGGCGCGCGCCAGGTCTGACGCGGGCCCCTTCAACTCGACGACTCGGACCCGCTCTGCTCGATCAGACCACTGCGCTTGACCGTGCGGTCGAGCTCGACCAGGGTCTCGAGCAGCGCCTGCATCCGTCCCAGCGGCCAGGCGTTGGGACCGTCACTGAGCGCCTGATCGGGGTCCGGGTGGGTCTCCATGAACAGCCCGGAGACGCCGGCGGCGACCGCCGCGCGCGCCAGCACCGGCACGAACTCGCGCTGACCGCCCGAACTCGTGCCCTGGCCGCCGGGCAGCTGCACCGAGTGAGTGGCGTCGAACACCACCGGGCACCCGGTCTCGCGCATCACCGCCAGCGCGCGCATGTCCGAGACCAGGTTGTTGTAGCCGAAGGAGACGCCGCGCTCGCAGACCATGATCTGCTGGTTGCCGGTGTCACGGGCCTTGTCGACCACGTGCTTCATGTCCCAGGGGGCGAGGAACTGCCCCTTCTTGAGATTGACCGGCTTGCCCTGCGCGGCCACGGCGCGGATGAAGTTGGTCTGACGGCAGAGGAAGGCGGGGGTCTGGAGCACGTCGACCACCGCCGCGACCTCGTCGAGCGGGGTGTCCTCGTGCACGTCGGTGAGCACCGCCACGCCGATGCGCTGGCGCACCGCCTCGAGGATCTGCAGACCACGCTCGATGCCCGGGCCGCGGAAGCTGCCGAGCGAGGAGCGGTTGGCCTTGTCGAAGGAGGACTTGTAGACGAAGGGGATGCCGAGCGCGTCGGTGATCTCCTTGAGCCGTCCGGCCGTCTCCTCGGCCAGCCCCGCGCTCTCGATCACGCAGGGGCCGGCGATGAGGAACAGTGGCCGGTCGAGTCCGACCTCGAAGTGCGCCAGGCGCATCAGTCGTCCTGCCCGCCGGTGAGCTGGCGCTGCTTGAGCGCCGCCTCGACGAAGCCACGGAACAGCGGGTGGCCGTCACGCGGGGTCGAGGTGAACTCGGGGTGGAACTGGCAGGCGATGAACCAGGGGTGGTCGGGGATCTCGACGATCTCGACCAGCCGGTTGTCGAGCGACCAGCCGGAGAAACGCATCCCCGCGTCCTTCATCTGGTTGAGGTAGCGGTTGTTGAACTCGTAGCGGTGACGATGACGCTCGCGCACCTGCGGCTCGCCGTAGACGCTGCGCGCCAGGCTGCCCGGCTCGAGCCGGCAGTTCTGACCGCCGAGACGCATGGTACCGCCGAGGTCGCCGTCGGCGTCGCGGGTCTCGACCCGCCCCTGGTCGTCGCGCCACTCGGTGATCAGGCCGATCACCGGATGCGGGGTCTTGGGATCGAACTCGGTGCTGTGCGCGCCCTCGAGACCGACCAGATCGCGGGCGTACTCGATCACCGCCACCTGCATGCCGAGACAGATGCCGAGATAGGGCACGCGGTTCTCGCGGGCATAGCGCACCGTGGCGATCTTGCCCTCGACGCCGCGCTCGCCGAAGCCGCCCGGGACGAGGATGGCGTCGAGCCCCTCGAGACAGGCGGTGCCCTCGCGCTCGACCTGCTCGGAGTCGACATAGACCACCTCGACCTTGGTCGAGGTGTGCACTCCGGCGTGGGCCAGCGACTCGGAGAGCGACTTGTAGGCCTCGGTCAGGTCCATGTACTTGCCGACCATGCCGATGCGCACCGCGTGCTCGGGCTTGTCGAAGCCGTCGAGTACCCGATCCCACTCGCTGAGGTCGGCCTCGGGCACGTCGAGCTGGAACTGGCGCACCACCAGGGCGTCGAGTTCCTGGGCGTGGAGCAGACGCGGGATGCGGTAGATGTTGTCGGCGTCGATCGCCGAGATCACCGCCGCCACGTCGACATTGGTGAACAGCGCGATCTTGCGCCGCTCGTCCTCCGGCAGCAGATGCTCGGCGCGACACAGCAGGATGTCGGGCTGGATGCCGATCGAGCGCAGCTCCTTGACCGAGTGTTGGGTCGGCTTGGTCTTGATCTCGCCGGCGGTGCGGATATAGGGCACCAGGGTGAGATGCATGAACATCGCGTTCTCGCGACCCTCCTCGACGCGCATCTGACGGATCGCCTCGAGGAAGGGCAGCGACTCGATGTCGCCGACGGTGCCGCCGATCTCGACCATCGCGATATCGGCGCCCTCGGCGCCGAGCCGGATGCTCTGCTTGATCTCGTCGGTGATGTGCGGGATGACCTGCACGGTGCGGCCCAGATACTCGCCGCGGCGCTCCTTGCGCAGCACGCTCTCGTAGATCTGGCCGGTGGTGAAGTTGTTGTTGCGACCCATGCGGGTGCGCAGGAAACGCTCATAGTGGCCCAGATCGAGATCGGTCTCGGCCCCATCATCGGTCACGTAGACCTCACCGTGCTGAAACGGGCTCATGGTGCCCGGATCGACGTTGATGTAGGGGTCGAGCTTGATCATCGTGACCTTCAGGCCACGCGCCTCGAGGAGTGCGCCGAGCGATGCCGAGGAAATGCCTTTTCCCAGCGATGAGACAACACCGCCGGTGATGAAAATATACTTTGTCATATGGAAGCAGGAGGGAGTCGAGGGCGGTCGCCCGAATGCCCGGACAAACTACCAAAATCGCGTGCTCGGCTCAATCCGCGGCGCATCATGGGTTGCCGAGTCCGACCCGACGTACACGATTCGCCACCCCGTCGCCTTCACAAAGCCAGGCGTGCCGCGTATATTCCGCTTGCGCCTCGTCTCGCAGACCGACGCGCCCCTCCGCCCCGGCGGGCGGACCACAACGGCTGAAGCATTTCAATAGTCAGGAGTGGCAATATGCATAAGCTTGCGAAAGTGATCGGTATCGCTGCCATCACCGGTACCGCTGCCTTCTCGATGAACACCGCCCAGGCATGGTGGGGCGGCCCCGGCTGGGGTGGCTACGGCCCCGGCTACGGCTCCGGCTGGGGTGACTGGTTCAACGACATGTTCGGAGACGGCTGGGGCGACTTCAACATGAACATGAGCGGCGGCGGGCGCGGCTGGGGCCGCGGGCGCGGCTGGGGCCGTGGCTACGGCTATGGCTACGACTACCCCTACTACGGCGGTTACGGCCCCTACGGCTATGGCGCACCTTACGGCTACGGCGCACCCTACGGCTACGGCGCGCCTTACTACGGTGGCGTCCCCTATGCGCCCTACGGCGCACCGGCCGCGCCGGCAGCCCCTGCGGAGAGCGGCTCCAAGTAATCCGCAGCTGCGCTCAGCGCAGCGCCGACAAGAAGCCGCGCCAGTCCTGGCGCGGTTTTTTTGTGGGTAATCGTCGCCATGACGAGTACGCCGACACGTTAACCGGCTTGTAATCCAGGATGGTTCCGGTTAAAAAAGAAGATATTTGATCCAGATCAATACGACCACTCATTCCGGGTGAGTCGGCGGAAAGGTGTGTTGTCGTGAGCCAGCGAAAAGTGGTTTCGTTAGAGACGATTCGGGTCGCATGCAAGAATTGCACGCTCTCATCCCTGTGTCTGCCCATGGGGCTGACACAGGAGGACGTCGAGCGCCTCGACGACATCGTCAAGCGCACCCGACCGCTCCATCGGGGGGATTTCCTGTTTCGCGACGGAGATCGTTTCCGTTCGCTCTACGTGGTCAAGACCGGCTCGGTGAAGACCTTCGCCCCCAGCCCCGAGGGCGGCGAGCAGGTACTCGGTTTTCACCTGCCCGGCGAGATCATCGGTCTCGACGCCATCGACAAGGATGAGCACGCCTGTTCGGCCAAGGTGCTCGAGACCTCGGCGATCTGCGAGATCCCCTTCCAGCGACTCGAGGAGCTCACCTGCTCCATCCCCAGTCTGCAGCATCAGATGTACCGGCTGCTGAGCAAGGAGATCGGTCACGACACCGACATGCTGCTGCTGCTCGGCAAGAAGAACGCCGAGGAGCGTCTCGCCGCCTTCCTGCTCAGCCTCTCGCAGCGCCTGCACAAACGCGGGCTCTCGCCCTCCGACTTCTATCTCAGCATGTCGCGCCACGAGATCGGCAACTATCTCGGGCTCGCGGTGGAGACCGTCAGCCGGCTGTTCACCCGCTTCCAGGACGACGGCCTGATGCGCGTCGACCGCAAGCACATCGAACTGCTCGACCTGCCCGCGCTCGAGGCGCTGGTCGGCGGCAACGGTCAGGGCCGACGCCAGAACCAGCAGCGCTGAGCGCACTGGAGCGACCGAGTCCGCCTACCCTCAGGCGCGCGCGGACCGCTCCACTGAGACGCGAGCGGGGGTGAGCGCAACTCACGCCCCGGCACACGGAACACCGCCGCTCAACCCGGCTCGCGCAACCACAGACAGCCCTCGGCACTCGCCTTGTCGATCGCCTCGAGCCGCGCCGCATGCGCCCCGAGCGCGCGCTCATCGGCCCGCACCACCCGCAACGGCGGGCGCTCGGCGCTGATCCGGCCGTGCTCCCCGGTCGCGCCCTGAGCGCCCTCGCCCGCCGTCTCGACCTCGCCGAGCCCGAGCTTCACCTGCCCACCGGTCATCGCCAGATAAACATCGGCGAGGATCTCGGCGTCGAGCAGGGCGCCGTGCAGGTCGCGCTGCGAGTTGTCGACGTCGTAGCGCTTGCACAGCGCATCGAGGCTGTTGCGCTGTCCCGGATGGAGGCGGCGCGCCATCATCAGGGTATCGGTGACCGAGCACAGCGCTTCGATACGCGGCGCCTCCGGCTGCCACAGCCGCAGCTCGTGGTCGAGGAACCCGACATCGAACGCGGCGTTATGGATGATCAGCTCGGCGCCGCGCACATAGTCGAGAAAGGCCTCGGCCAGCTCGCCGAAGCGCGGCTTGTCGGCGAGAAAGTCGTTGGTGATGCCGTGCACCTCGACCGCGCCGGCATCGATCTCGCGATCGGGCTGGATATAGCAATGGAAGTTGTTGCGGGTCAGGCGTCGGTCGACCAGCTCCACACAGCCGATCTCGATGATGCGATGCCCGTCCTGCGGGTCGAGACCCGTGGTCTCGGTATCGAGCACGATCTGACGTGTCTGCTGCATGGCCATCTACCTCGGGATACCCTGATTGGCGAGCTGATCGGCGCGTTCGTTGCCGGGGTGGCCGGCATGCCCCTTGACCCAGTGCCAACGCACCTGATGGTCGGCGAGCGCGGCATCGAGCCGCTCCCACAGGTCACGGTTCTTCACCGGCTGGCGACTGGCGGTCCGCCAGCCGTTGCGCTTCCAACGCGGCATCCACTCGCCCACCCCGCGCTTGACGTACTGCGAGTCGGTGGTGATCTCGATCTCGCTCGACCGCTTGAGCGACTCCAGCGCCATGATCACCGCCATCAACTCCATGCGGTTGTTGGTGGTCTCGCGTTCGCCGCCGCAAAGGCTCTTCTCGGCCTCGCCCCAGCACAGCAGCACCCCCCAGCCGCCGGGGCCGGGATTGCCCTTGCAGGCGCCATCGGTATAGGCGTGCACCGCCTCAGACATGTGGATTCCTCCGTGCGGTCGGTTCAACCCGTCCCGGCAACAATTGTCGGCGACCCCGCCACGACGGACGCAGCGGGGTGAGCGTCGACACCCGCTTGACCGCGCGCAGCACATAGACCCCGCCGAGCGCCGGCAGCAGACGCCGCCCCAGGGTCTCGATACGCGGCCCGCCGGGGCCAAGCGCCCGGGTCAGCGGCGGACGGAACATCAGGAACTCGCGCCGTTCGAGCGCAAAACCGAGATCGGACAACCAGGCCTCCATCTGATAATGGGTACGAAAGCGACCGCACCAGGGTGCCGGCCCTCGCGCGCCACGCAGCAGAGCGCGCAGACCCCAGGTGCTGAGGGCGTTGAAACCGATGACAATGAGTCGTCCCTCGGGGATCAGGGTGCGCTCGGCCTCGCGCAGCACCGCCTGCGGGTCGGGCGAGAAATCGAGGGTATGGGGCAGGAAGAGCGCGTCGATGCTGTCGGAGGCCAACGGCAACTGCGAGGCCAGTCCGACGATCGCCGGGGCCCGGGCCAGCGGCGGCGGATCGCAGGGCATGGCGATGCGATGCCGGATCCGGCTGGTGGCGAGTGCGTCGCGGAAGCTCTCGGTGACGCCGACCTGCACCAGATAATAGCCGAAGGTGTCATGCAGCAACTGCTGTACGCAGGCGCACTCGAGCCGCGCCAGCTCGGTGCCGAGCGGCGAGCGATACCAGCGCTGGAGTTGGGCGAGCGGGGAGTCTGGCCCCTTGCAAGCAGTCATGCGGCAGCCTCTTCGAGGCGGCCATGGTAACCGCAGCGGCCCCGCGCTGTCGTCTCCTCAGGCGCACCCAATTCCCGACCTCGGGTCTGGAAATCCCCCCCGGGTTTGGCTTATGATGACGCGCGAAAATTCAAAAAATCCTTCTTTACAAACACTTAACGCCTCCCGGGGATTCAATGCCTGATGTTTCACGTCTGGCACGCACGCTGTGCGCGCTGCCCCTGTTGCTCGCGCCCGTCCTCTCGGGCTGCGTCAAGGACTCACCACTCACCCGCGCCGAACAGGACTCGGACGCACGCCCCCAGATCGTCTCGGCCCGCGAATACGGCTTCGTCCGACCCGCGGTCGATATCAGCAGCCTCGAGGCCACCGACAGCGGCAAGGGTCTCGCGACCACCGGCGGCGGTGGCAACCTGTGGACGCGGGTGCGCGCCGGCATGCGGCTGCAAGACCAGCACAACCCGCGGGTCGAGGCGGTCATCGCACGCTTCAAGCGCGATCCGCGCTATCTCACCCGACTCAATGACCGCGCCCGCCCCTATCTGCGCCTGATCGTCGACGAGATCGCACGGCGCGGCCTGCCGATGGAGCTGGCGCTGCTGCCCCAGGTCGAGAGCCGCTACAACCCCGGTGCCACCTCGTCCAAGGCCGCCGCCGGGATCTGGCAGTTCATGCCCTATACCGGACGTGCGATGGGACTGCGCCAGGACCAGTGGTACGACGAGCGGCGCGACGTGCTCGCCTCGACCCGCGCCGCGCTCGACTATCTCGAACAGCTCAACGCCCAGTTCGACGGCGACTGGGCGCTCACCATGGCCGCCTACAACTGTGGCCCCGGCTGCGTGGCCAACGCCGTTGAGCGCAATCGCCGCCAGGGCAAGCCGACCGACTTCTGGTCGCTGCAACTGCCCACCGAGACCCGCGACTATGTGCCGCAGATCCTCGCCACCGCGCGTCTGGTGGCAACCCCCGGGCAATACGGCCTGGCCCTGCCGCCGCTCCCCGATCGCCCCCAGCTCGAGCTGATCCGCACCCCGGGCGCGGTTGAGCTGGCCAAGCTCGCCAGCGCCAGCGGCGTCGAACTGGCCACCCTCAAGCGACTCAACCCCGGTCTCAAGCGCGCGCGTACCGCCCCCGGCGCCCAGGCCAACCTGCTGGTGCCGGCCGGCAGCGGTGCGCTGCTGCGCAAGGCGCTGGCCCAGGCCGAGGTGGTCACGCCCGCGGCCTACAGCGCCTCGAGCCGCGTCCATATCCGCGAGCGCACCACCCCGCAGGCACGCCCGGCGGTCGCCGTTGCCAAGCCCGTGCGCACGACGCCCAAGGCACTGGTCCACGTGGTCAAGCGCGGCGAGACCCTCAGCGCCATCGCCCGCCGTCACGACCTCGGGGTACGCGCACTCGCCGAGAGCAATCATCTCGATCTCGACGACACCCTGCGCCCGGGGCAGAAGCTGCGCATCCCCGGCAGCAACGCGCTGGTCACCTATCGGGTGCGCAGCGGCGACTCGATGAGCGTGATCGCCCGCCGCTACGGCGTCACCGTCGACGACCTCCAGCGCTGGAACGCCCTCTCCGACTCGCGTCTCGACATCGGCGACACCCTGCGCATCTATCGCAAGAGCTGATCCGATCGCGAGGATGCGCGCATGTCCCGCGTCATCCACACCGCCGAGCAACGCCCATCGCCCACCCCCGGGCGCCGGGCGCTGCTCGGCACGCTGCTCGGGCTGACGCTCCTGCCATCGGCTCGCGCGATGTCGCTGCTCGCCCTCCCCCAGCCACTGCGCCCGACCAGCGCGCCCGACGACTTCCGCCCCCCGCGCCCCGACATGGCCGACCGCGTCCTCGTGCGCAAGGCCGAGCGCCGACTCTATCTGCTGCGTGACGGCGCGGTGTTGCAAAGCTACGCCATCGCGCTCGGCTTCCAGCCGCTCGGCCACAAACGCCGCGAGGGCGATGGGCGCACCCCCGAGGGACGCTATCGCATCGACTGGCGCAACCCCGCCAGCCGTTTCCACCGCGCCCTGCACATCTCCTACCCCGGTCCCGGCGACCGGTTGCGCGCGCGTCTCCACGGTGATGACCCCGGCGGCGCCATCATGGTCCACGGCACCGGTCCCGACACCCGCCGCAACGGCGACTGGACCGCCGGCTGCATCGCCGTCGACAACGCCGCGATCGAGCAGATCTGGTCGCTGGTGGCCGACGGCACCCCGATCGAGATCCTGCCCTGAGCGGTCCCGGCGCGCCCCGAGACGCGGGACGGAGACACCAACCCGCAAAACAGGGGTAGACAAGCCGGGACGACACCATTAATATTGCCGACTCGCTGCCGCGCCATGCGCGGACCGCCAGCACTTGGAGAGGTGCCGGAGTGGTCGAACGGGCTTGACTCGAAATCAAGTGACTCGCTTGCGGGTCCGTGGGTTCGAATCCCACCCTCTCCGCCATCTTCCCTTCTGGATCGTCCGATCCGCGCAAGACCCCCAATCCCAGCATCATCGACCGAAGGCCGGCGCTACGCCCTGCCCGGGATTCGTCGCATCCTGGCCCAGCGCACGACCGAGCGGATGCCCTCGTCCCGACAACCCCCTATAATACTTGCCGCTCCGCGCAACACCAGCTCCACCGCAGTCCCGGCCGATCATGCACCGCACCAATGCCCCCGCTCCCACCATCCGCCTACACAGCCTCGGCTGCCGTCTCAACGAGGCCGAACTCGAGGAATGGGCCGAGCAGTTCCGCCGCGCCGGAATCCAGCTCGCCGACGACGACCAGGGCGCCGACCTGGTGGTGATCAACACCTGCGCCGTCACCCAGGAGGCGGTGCGCAAGTCGCGCAAGCTGCTGCGTCGCGCCCAGCGCGACAACCCGCGCGCGCGGCTGATCGTCAGCGGCTGTCTGGCCGCGCTCGAGGCCGAGGCGCTGGCCGGCGAGTCCGGCGTCGATCTGGTGGTGAGCAACGCCGACAAGGACCGGCTGGTGGAGATCGCGCGCGCCACCCTGACGCTGCCGCTGATGCCCGAGAGCGCTACCGCCGGCGGCGCCGAGGCGCTGTTCGCGCGTGGGCGCCAACGCGCCTTCGTCAAGGTGCAGGACGGCTGTCGCTACAACTGCACCTTCTGCATCACCACCCGCGCCCGTGGCGAGGAGCGCAGCCGTCCGATCGCTCAGGTGGTGAGTGTGATCAACCGTCTGACGCGCCAGGGGGTGCGCGAGGTCGCGCTCACCGGCGTCCACCTCGGCGGCTACGGTCATGACCAGGGCAGTGACCTCGGCGAGCTGATCGCCGCAGTGCTCGCCGATACCGGCATCGAGCGCCTGCGGCTCGGCTCGCTCGAACCCTGGGACCTGCCGGAAGGCTTCTGGGAATTGTTCGCCGATTCACGACTGATGCCGCACCTGCACCTGCCGGTACAGAGCGGTTCGGACCGGGTGCTGCGCCGCATGGCCCGACGCTGCAAGCGCGAGGCCTTCATCGAACTGGTCGCCGCGGGCCGTGCGGCGCGCCCCGAGCTCAACGTCACCACCGACGTCATCGTCGGCTTCCCCGGCGAGGACGAGGAGGACTGGCGCGAGACCCTGTCGCTGGTCGAGACCGTCGGCTTCGGCCACATCCACGCCTTCGCCTACTCGCCCCGCGCCGGCACCCTGGCCGCCACCCTGCCCGGACGCGTCGATACCGCCACCAAGCGCGCGCGCAGCCAGGCGCTGCAGCAGTTGGCCGCCGCCAGCCGCGCCCAGCTGCTGCACGAACAGCGCAGCGCCCGTCTCGAGGTGCTCTGCGAGCAGCCCCCCGACCCGGCACGCGCCCTGCCGGGCCAGGGCTACACCCCCAACTACCTACCGGTCCGCTTCACTGCCCTGCCCGACCCGATCGACACCAACACCCTGGTCGAGGTCGAGATCACCGGCGTCGACGACGATGGAGAACATCTGCTCGGGCGGGCGATCCGGGCGCGTTGATCAGACGGGTGACGCCCAGCTCAGCGAGCCCCCTACCCCCCTTTGTCAAAGGGGAACTGCGTTGGACACGTTTAATGAGGGATGCCCCCTGCGCCGGAGGGGGAGCTGGGTTGGAGACGTCAATGAGGGGATGCTCCCTCCTGCGTCAGAGGAAGATCTGGGTTGGAGACGTTACTCACCAGTACGCCAGCCGCGCCTTCCAGCAACCTGCGCCGCTACGCCATGCGTTGCGCGATGAGCCAGTGCAGCAACTGCGGGGACACCCCCCTGAGGCTTCCCCTTTGAACACCCTGAGGTACCCCCCTTTGGAAAAGGGGGGCTAGGGGGGATTTCCCATCAAAAAAGCAAGGTAAAAGGAGACCCCCGACCATCCCCCAGCCTTCGAGCATCAACACAAAACCGGACTTCACGCGACGAGCAACCACCTTCTCCACAGGCCATGAACTGACGCCCGATTCAGCCAAGGGGCAGGAAGGTCGAACTTGCAACCCTACAACAAGTCGCTCAAGCCCTTCTCCCGTCACCTCCGCAGCAACATGACCGAGGCCGAACAGGCGCTCTGGCAGCGGTTGCGTCGCAAACAGGTCCACGGTCCGCGGCTCTACCGACAAAAACCGCTGCTCGGCTTCATCGTCGATTTCTACTGCCCCAAGGCCGCACTGGTGATCGGGATCGACGGCGGTCAGCACCGAGTCCCCGAGCACAGGGCCAAGGACGCGAGACGCGATCAGGCGCTGGCCGATATCGGTCTGACCGTGCTGCGATTCGACAGCCGTCAGGCCCTGAACGAGACCGACGTCGTGTTGGAGACGATCCATCGCGCCATCGACCACGGCCCGACCTGAAGGGCCAGAAGCGCAGGAATCAACATCCAGAAAGGAAGAACCCGACACAACCCCGATTGAAACAAGGGGTTGGTTGATTCGTCGCGCTCAAGCCCCCTCGCGCAGCAGCGAGACACCCGACTCGATCGGCTCCGGCAGCACGGCCAACGACGGCGCCCCCGGCCACAGGCGCGCGATCAGGGGCGCGACGCGCTCCAGCTCGCCGCTGGTCCAGAAGCGCTCGCCGCCGATCCGACCGGGCGGGGCGAGCAGACCGGCCTCGGCGAGCCGGCGGCGCACCTGACGGGCGACGCCGGCCCCGGAGTCGAGCACCGCGACCTCCGGCCCGGCGAGCCGTTCGATCAGCGGGCGCAGGTGCGGGTAGTGGGTGCAGCCGAGCACCAGGGTATCGACCCCTCGTTCGAGCAGCGGCGTCAGATAACCCTCGAGCAGAGCGTGGGTCAGCGGGCCGTCGAGATCCCCCTGCTCGATGCGCTCGACCAGTCCGGGACAGGGCTGGGCAAGGACCTCGGCCTGCCCGGCGACACGGGTACGCAGGCGCGCGAAGTTGGCGCTGGCCAGCGTCTGACGAGTAGCGAGCACGCCGACACGACCACTGCGGGTGCGCGCGGCGGCGGGCTTGACCGCCGGCTCCATCGCCACCACCGGCAGCGCATGACGCGCCCGCAGCACTCGCGCCGCCACCCCGGTAGCGGTGTTGCAGGCGATCACGATCGCCTTGGCCCCTTGAGCGATCAGAAACTCGGCAACCGCCAGCGAGCGCGCCTCGATCGTCACGGTCGGCTTGTCGCCATAGGGAGCGTGGGCGGAGTCGGCGACATAGAGCAGGGCCTCGCCAGGCAGCTCGCGACGGATCTCGCGCAGCACCGACAGCCCGCCGACGCCGGAGTCGAATACGCCGATCGGTTGCTGTCGGATCATCCTGGAGTGGCCTGAGGAAGCGAAGAGTAGGTCGAGACCCGCACGAGTGTAGGCCGCGCCCGACGACCTGACAATCGGTGGCGACGCCGGCCGCCGGGGGATTGAACCGCGCCGGGACGGCCAGCGGCCAGCGGCCAGCGGCCAGCGGCCAGCGGCCAGCGGCCAGCGGCCAGCGGCCAGCGGCCAGCGGCCAAGATTGAACCGCGAAGGCGCGAAGCGCGCAAAGTGAATGCTGTGTGATGTCGGCGTGAGGCCACAGACGGCGCGAGTCCGCACCCTCTGGTGGCTGATCTCTGACGGCTGGCGGCTTATTCCCCTTGGCGCCCTTCGCGGCTTCGCGGTTCAAATTCCTGGCGGCTGCCGACTGGCGGCTGAAAGCGCCCGACCGCCCCCTCAGCCCTCGAAGCTCGCCCACACCGGGCAGTGGTCGGAGGGCTTCTCCATGGCGCGGATCTCGTAGTCGATGCCGGTCTCGATCAGGCGTTCGCGCAAGGGCGCGGTCACCAGTAGCTGGTCGATGCGCAGTCCGCGCCTGGGCTCGCGCTCGAAGCCGCGTGAGCGGTAGTCGAACCAGCTGAAGGTCTCGGCGTTGTCGGGATGCAGCTCGCGATGGGCGTCACAGAGCCCCCAGTCGGTCAGCGCGCGGTGCCACTCGCGCTCCTCGGGGAGGAAGCTGCACTTGCCGCTGCGCAGCCAACGCTTGGCGTTGTCGGCGCCGATGCCGATGTCGAGGTCCGAGGGGGCGACGTTCATGTCGCCGAGCACCACCAACAGATCGGCGGGCGAGAACTGACCGCGCAGATACTCGAGCAGTCCGGCATAGAAGCGCTGCTTGGCGGGGAACTTCAGCGGGTGATCGCGCGACTCGCCCTGGGGGAAGTAGCCGTTGATGACCGTGATCGGCGTGCCGTCGGACAGCGCATAGCGCCCGGTGATGAGCCGCCGCTGGGCGTCCGGCGCATCGCCCGGCAGCCCCCTGACCACCGCCAGCGGCTCGGCCTTGCTGAGCAGGGCGACGCCATAGTGTCCCTTCTGACCGTGGAAGCGGGCGTGATACCCCAGCCCCTCGACCGCCGCGCGCGGGAACTGCTCGTCGGCGACCTTGCACTCCTGCACCCCGACGATGTCGGGGTCGTGCGCCTCCCTGAGCGCCTCGAGCTGATGCTGGCGAGCACGGATACCATTGATGTTGAAGGAGACGATCTTGAACATCTCAGGCACCTCCCAGCACGTCGCGGGTCTCGCGCCCGCCGACCTCGACCCCATGGGCATGGGCCCGCCCCCAGGGCGTCACCCGCTCGGTCGGCGCCAGCGGCTCGATCTCGGGCAACGGGCGGGCGGCGAGCGCCGCACCGTGACCGAGTGCGGCGAGCGCCGCGCGCATGCCGTCGGCATAGCCACGGTCGTACCAGCACTGGGCCTCGTCGCAACGCGCGCGATAGTCGGCGGTGTCGCGATAGAGCCGTTCGAGCAACGCCAACAGACGGTCGAGGAGCTGATCGGGCGGCAGGGCGGTGGCTGGACTGGACATGGGATCGGGGACGCTCGTTGATCGGTGGTGACGGAAGACGCTGGCCGGGTGCCATCGCCGCGAGGCTAGCATGTGTCGACCGGGCACCCAAGCGCCGCACCGATGCCCGCCGCGCCGGGAGAGGATTTTTCATCGTCCCGTCGCTCACTTAGAATGCAGCGCTCGATGCCCGCCAACGGGGCCGCCCGCACCCGCCCCGCTCCGCCAACCATCACCCGAGGTCTCGCCGATGCAGTCGTCCCCGCCCTCCCGCTGGTCCTGGTTGACGCCCTTCATGGCCTGGCTCCCCGGCGTCGGCCCCGCCGAACTTCGCGCCGATCTCGTCGCCGCGCTCACCGGCGCCATCGTCGTGCTGCCCCAGGGCGTGGCCTTCGCCACCATCGCCGGGATGCCGCCCGAATACGGGCTCTATGCCGGCATGGTGCCGGCAATCATCGCCGCACTGTTCGGCTCCTCGCGCCACCTGGTCTCGGGGCCGACCACCGCCGCCTCGGTGGTGGTGTTCTCATCGCTCTCGGTGATGGCGGTGCCGGGCACGCCGGACTATGTCGCCCTGGCGCTGACCCTGACCTTCATGGTCGGGGTGCTGGAACTGGCGCTCGGGCTGGCGCGCATGGGTGCGCTGGTCAACTTCATCTCGCATGCCGTGGTGGTCGGCTTCACCGCCGCCGCCGCGGTACTGATCGCCGCCAAGCAGCTCAAGCACTTCTTCGGCGTCGAGATGGACAGCAGCGGCCACCTCCACGAGATCCTCTTCGAGTTCCTCAAGCATCTCCCCGAGATCAACCCGGCCGCGGCCCTGGTCGGGCTCGCCACCGTGCTGATCGGACTCGCCTGTCGGCGTTGGGTGCCGCGCATCCCCTTCATGATCGTCGCCATGCTCGGTGGCAGCCTGGTGGCGCTGGGGCTCGATCAGCTGTTCGGGGCGGCGCGCACCGGCATCGTCACCGTCGGCGCCCTGCCCTCGACCCTGCCGCCACTCTCGGCGCCCTCGCTCACCCTCGACCACATCCGCGAACTCGCCCCGGTGGCGCTGGCGGTGACCCTGTTCGCGCTCACCGAGGCGGTGTCGATCGGGCGCGCGCTGGCCGCGCGCGGCGGCTACCGCATCGACGGCAACCAGGAGTTCATCGGCCAGGGGCTGTCGAACCTCGCCGGCTCCTTCTTCTCGGGCTATGTCGCCACCGGTTCGTTCAACCGCAGCGGGGTCAACTACGAGGCCGGCGCCCGCACCCCGCTGGCGGCGATCCTCGCCGGCGTGCTGCTGATGGTGATCGTGTTGCTGGTCGCGCCGCTGGCGAGCTATCTGCCCAAGGCGGCGATGGCCGGGGTGCTGTTCCTGGTCGCCTGGGGGCTGATCGATCGCGCCGAGATCCGCCATATCCTCCACGCCTCCAAGCGCGAGACCGCGGTGCTCGCCGTCACCTTCTTCTCGGCGATCCTCCTCGAGCTGGAGTTCGCGATCTTCGCCGGGGTGCTGCTGTCGCTGGTGCTCTATCTCGATCGCACCTCCAAGCCGCGGATCCATACCCGCGCGCCCGACCCGCGTCTGGCCCATCGCGCCTTCTCCAGCGACCCGGAGCTGCCGCAGTGCCCGCAGCTGCACATCATGCGGGTCGATGGCTCGCTGTTCTTCGGCTCGGTGCCCCATGTCGAGCAGGCCTTCGACCAGCTGCGCAGCCAGCACCCGGAGCGCAAGCATCTGGCGCTGGTGTGCAGCGGCATCAACTTCGTCGACTACCAGGGCGGCCAGGCGCTGCTGCAGGAGGAGCGGCGCCGACGCCTCGATGGCGGCGGCATGTATCTGATCCACGTCAAGCAGGGGCTGTGGGACGCGCTCGAGCGCTACGGCTGTTTCGAGGAGACCGAGGCGCGCAACGTCTTCCAGTCCAAGACCGCGGCCATCCGCGCCATCTACCAGAAGCTCGACAAACGGGTCTGCGCCGGCTGCGAGCAACGTATCTTCCAGGAGTGTCATCCATCATGAAGGCGATGATCCTCGCCGCCGGGCGCGGCACCCGCATGCGCCCGTTGACCGACCACACCCCCAAGCCGTTGCTCGAGGCCGGCGGCCGGTCGCTGATCGTCCATCACATCGAGCGTCTGGCCACGGCGGGTATCCGCGAGCTGGTGATCAACCACGCCCATCTCGGCGCACAGATCGAGCGCGCGCTCGGCGACGGCTCGGGCCTCGGAGTGGAGATCCGCTACTCGCCCGAGGAGCGCGCGCTGGAGACCGGCGGCGGCATCCGCCGCGCCCTGCCGCTGCTCGGCGACGCGCCCTTCCTGGTGGTCAACGGCGATGTCTGGTGCGACCTCGACCCGGGCGCACTGCGCCTCGCCCCGGGCGATCTGGCGCAGCTCGCGCTGGTCGACAACCCGCTGCACCACCCCGAGGGCGATTTCTCGCTGGATGACGGACGGGTGCGCGATGGCGACGCGCCGCGCCTGACCTTCGCCGGGATCGGGCTCTATCACCCGGCGCTGTTCGCCGAGCAGCCCGAGGGCGCCTTCCGGCTCGCGCCCCTGCTGCGCGCGGCGATGGCCGACGACCGGGTGGGCGGACTGCACCATCGCGGACGCTGGTTCGACATCGGCACCCCGGAGCGTCTCGCCGCGCTCGACGCCCTGCTGCGCGAGCGCGGCTGAACCGACGGCGGCCGCGGGAATCGAACCCGCCGCCGCACGCCCGGGCGCGCGAGCGGTCCTCAGTCCGCGGTGGTGCCCTGACCGAGCACGGCGCCACCGTCACCGAGCGGCTCGCCGTAGAGGTCGAAGGGACTGGTGTGGAAACGCGCGGCGGTCCGCTCCACCGAGCCGTCGAAGCGCGGGTCCTGCGGCCGCTCGTGAGCATTGATGTAGGCGGCGACGTCCCAGGCCTCCTGGGGAGTGAGTCGCACCGTATCGAGCAGCGGCATGTTGGCGGCGATGAAGGCCGCGGCGGTATCGACGCGATGCATGCCGGCACCCCAGTTGTAGGAGCGTGGCCCCCACAACGGCGGGAACACCACCTCGCCCTCGACCAGCAGCCCCTCGCCCTCGGCGCCGTGACAGAGCGCACAGTGCTCGGCGTAGAGCGCCGCGCCACGGGTGCGGTCGAAGCCCTCGGCGGGCGGCTGCAGACGCGGATAGCCGCGCCCGGACATCGCGGTGTCGCCGGTCGGGGCGCCAGTGGCGAGCCAGTAGATGTAGGTCTGCAGGGCGTCGATCACCACACTGTTGGTCTCCGGCACCTGGCCGCTGGCGCTGTCCTGCGCGTTCATCGAATAACGGAAGCAACCCTGGATGCGCTCGGCCATGGTGTCGACCCGCTGGTTCTTGCCGCGATAGGCCGGATAGGCCACCCAGGCGGCCCACATCGGCGAGGCGTCGGCGCGACGGCCATTGTCGAGATGACAACCGGCGCAGGTCTGGTCGTTGCCGACATGGGACGCCGAGCGCGGATCGGTGTTGGTATGACGGAACAGTCGCGCGCCGAGTCGCACCATCTCGCCGAACGGCCCCTCGGGCAGCGCATCACGGCCCGGCGGGGTGAAGCGCGACGCGGCCTCGGCGCGCCCGGCGGGCACCGAGCCGAGGTGTTCGGGCACGGCGGCGTCCGCGCCAGCCACCGCAGTCGCGGGCGTGCTGGCGCTGGCGGTCACGGGCGCCGGCGCCGGCGCCGGATCGGGGAGATCGTCGACGGGATCGGCGACGGCCAGCGGGCGGGTCGCGAAATAGGCCGCGAGCGCGCGCTGCTCGTCGGCGTCGAGTCGCCCGGCGACGGCGCCCATCAGCGCCATCGGCTCGCCGTGGCGCCGCCCCGACGCCCAGGCCTCGAGCTGGGCGAGCAGATAGCTGTAGGGCTGCCCCGCCAATGGCGGGAAGACCGTGCCCGCACCCGTCCCACCGGGGCCGTGACAGCGTACGCAGGCCGGCAGGTCGCGCCCCGACCAGTCGCCGGTCTCGGCCAGCGCCCGGCCGGCGACGGCATCGACATCGCTCGGCGCCCTGGCGTTGGAGGCCGGCGCCAGCGCACCGTAATAGGCGCTCACCGCGGTGATGTCGGCCGGTTCCAGCCGCTCGGCCCAGGGGCTCATCACCGGGTGGCTGCGCTGGCCGGCGCGAAAGCGCTCGATCTGGGTGGCGAGATAGGCCGGTTCCAGACCGGCCAGGCGTGCCGCGCCCAGAGCCTCGTCGCCGCCGCCGTCGGCGCGATGACACCCGGCGCAGGCGACGATGCCGCGCGCGGCATCGCCCTGCTCGGCGAGCGTTCGACCATGCTCGAGTGGTGTGGCGCCGGAGACGGTCGCGGACACGGTCAAGAGCACCGTCGCCATGACGGCGGCGAGATGAGACATCGCGGGGTCCCTCCTGTCGGCGTAACGCGCGCCCTTACCAGGGCAGCATGCGGTGCAGACCGTTGTCGCGACGGATGTACTGGTGCCAGAGCGCGGCGAGCACATGCACGCCGATGAGGGCGTAGAAGAACAGCTCCATCGGCTCGCCGTGCGGCCACGCCTTGACGAACGCGTGCAGCGCCGGCATCTCACCGATGATCGAGGGCACCTGGGTGCCGAAGAAATCGGCGGGGATGTCCTTGGAGGCGATGCGCAGATAGCCCGAGATCGGCACCAGCAGGGTGGCGAGGTTGAGCAGCACGTGACCGAGATTGGCGGCGAAGCGGCTCCAGGCCGGGGCATCGAGCAGCGCGGGCGGCGGCACCAGTCGACGCCAGGCGATGCGCGCCAGGGTCAGGCCGAAGACCAGGAAGCCGAGCGACATGTGCAGGTTCAGCCACATCATCCGCAGCTCGGACTCGCGCGGGGTGATCTCGCGCATGGCATTGCTGAGAAAGAGACCGAGCAGCAGGATGGCGATGGTCCAGTGGAAGGCCTGGGCAATCAGGCCATAGCGCTTGAAATCGGATGATTGGGTCAAGGTCGAGATCCTCTTGCGGGGTTGCGGGGGTAGCACCGGGATGAGCCGGCGCCGACCTGGCTGTGACCGGCGTACCGCCGCGGGCGGGGACCGGCGCGAGGAATTCTGGCACGCCCGGCGGCATGAGACCATGCAAACACAATGGAATCACGCCAGAGCACGGTTCAGCGCGCGTGTCGGAGAAAGAAGCGCAGCATCTCACTGGATGCGTCCGGACCGCGCGGCTCGGTATAGCTCGCCTCGGCGGCACCACCCGACCAGCCGTGCCCGGCACCATGCACCAGCCACAGCTCGGCCTCGGCACGCCCGGCGACCTGGGGATAACAGGTACGGCTGAAGGCCAGTCCGGCCGGCGCGCACCCACGTTCGATCTCGACGGCGCCCTGCATCGCCCCGGCACGCGCCTGGGCGATCAGCGCCAGCGCATTGCTCGGATTGACCCGGGTGTCGCGATCCCCGTGGAAGACGATGGTCGGACAGGCCGGCAGCGGTCCATGCGCTGGCGGCGAGGCGCCCTGGCGCATCACCGTCATCGCCGAGATCAGGTCGTGGGCGCAGCCGGCGGGCAGCCCTGAGTGCACCCCGAGCGCGACATAGCGCTCGGGATAGGCCGCCGCCAGGGTCGCGGCCATCGCCCCACCGGCCGAGAGCCCGGCGATGTAGATGCGCCGATCGTCCAGTCCATGGGCCATCATCACCGCCTCGGTCATGCCGGCGAGGATGGCGCACTCGCCGCGATCGCGTCCCTGGTCGGCCGGCTCGTACCAGTTCCAGCAGCTGGCGCCATTGGCCTCGGATGACTGTGCCGGATAGAGCGTAGCCAGTCCCTGGGCGGCGGCGCACAGGTGCATCCGCGTCGCGGTGGCGAAGTCCTCCGGCCCCTGGCCGCAGCCGTGCAGCATCACCACCAGCCCATCGGCACGCTCGGGCAGATAGAGCCGATAGCGGCGCACGCCGGCGGTATTGGCAAAGCTGTCCTCGATCCAGCGCCCGTGCGCGATCTCGCCACCAGAGGCGGCGGCGGGGTCGACCCGCCGGCACTCACCCTCGATCACCGCGGCATCGCCGTCGGCAGCCCCGCTCAACCCCATGGCGCGCTGCACCAGCGCGGTTGCCTCGGCCACGCGCCCGGCCTGGGTGAGCCGCGCGGCCTCTTGCATCGCCGACTTGAAGAAATCTGCCATAAGGTCCCCTGTCTACCGCGATCGATGCGCCTTTATCGTGGACGGATACGGCCCCTGTCCGGGGCGCACCAAAGGATCGAGGCTAGAGTAAGGCCGGCGTGGCCGTCAACGCGGTCCGGCCCAGCCAGGGCACGGCAGCGGGACGACCGACAGAACCGGCGAGAGGCCACGCCGGTTTTCAATACCCCAAAGGGCCGGGTTGCCGTACACGCCACGGGCTGAGACAGTGTTGACTGCCCCAACCCGGGCGACCGCATCCACGAGGAGGGCCTGCATGACCCGATCGCACTCGCCCCAGGCTGCCGACCGCGCCATACTCGTCGATCCCTTCGGTCGACGTATCGATTATGTGCGGATCTCGATCACCGACCGCTGCGACCTGCGCTGTGTCTACTGCATGCCCGAGCGTCAGCAGTTCCTGCCGCGCGCGCAGCTGCTCACCCTCGAGGAGATCGCCCGGCTCGGACGCTGCTTCAGCGCGCTGGGGGTGAGCCGGCTGCGCATCACCGGCGGCGAGCCGCTGATGCGACGCAACGCGCTGTGGCTGTTCGAGCGTCTCGGCACCCTGCCCGGCCTCAACGATCTCACCTTAACCACCAACGCCAGCCAGCTCGCACGCCTCGCCCCGGCGCTGGTGGGCGCCGGGGTGCACCGGGTCAACATCAGCCTCGACACCCTGCGCCCGGCGCGCTTTCGCGCACTCACCCGGCGCGGCGAACTCGCCCCCACGCTGGCCGGGATCGAGGCCGCACTTGCCGCCGGCTTTCGCCGGGTGAGCCTCAACAGCGTGATCCTCAAGGGGCGTAACGACGACGAGGTCTGCGACCTGGTCGCCTTCGCCATCGAACGAGGCCTCGATATCCGCTTCATCGAGGAGATGCCGCTCGGCGCGATCACCGAGCACGATCGCGCCGCGCTCTATTATCCGAGCGAGGCGATCCGCGCCGACCTGGCGCGACACCACGAGTTGATCCCCAGCACCGCCCACGAAGGCGGTCCGGCGCGCTATTTCATCATTCCCGGCACCGCCACCCGGGTCGGCTTCATCTCGCCGCACAGCCACAACTTCTGCGCCGACTGCAACCGCGTACGCGTCACCACCGAGGGCCGGCTGCTGCTCTGTCTCGGCCAGGAGCACTCGGTCGACCTGCGCCGGGTACTGCGTGCCCACCCCGACGACGACCAGCCGGTCAGGCGCGCGATCGTCGCGGCGATGGCGCTCAAACCGCGCGGCCACGACTTCTCGCTGGTCGCGCCACCGCGCATCCGGCGTCACATGAACCACACCGGGGGCTGAGTCGTGGTCGGGACTCAGCCGACCAGCCCCTCGGGCTCGACCTCGGGGTCGGCGACCATCACCCGGTCGCGGCCGGCGTGCTTGGCCCGATAGAGGGCGGCGTCGGCCTGGGCGATCAGCGCCATCTGATCGGTGGCATGGAGCGGGAAGACGGCGAGACCGATCGAGATGGTGATCTGCTCGCGCTGCTCGCCCAGAGCGATGCGCTGCGCGGCAAAATAGCGGCGCACCGACTCGGCCCGGGCCAGGCCCTGCTCGAGATCGGTCCCCGGCAGCACCACCAGGAACTCCTCCCCACCATAGCGACAGATCAGATCGAACTCGCGGAAGTGATCGCGCAGCGTGGCGGCGAGCGAGCGCAGCACTCCGTCGCCGACCGGATGGCCCCAACCATCGTTGATGCGCTTGAAGTGGTCGATATCGGCCATCAGCACCACCAGCGTGGATGCCTCGCGCCGCATCCGCGCCAGCTCGCGGGCCAGCGCATCGTCGAGATGACGTCTGTTGTAGAGTCCGGTGAGCGGGTCGCGCACCGCCTGCTCGGCCAGCTCCTGTTGCAGCTCGCTGATCTCGTCGAGGTTCTCGCGCAGACGCTGGTTGGCCGTGCGCAACGCCCGCTCCATCGCCCGCTGCACGCTGATGTCGCGCTTGATGGCGATGAAACGCTCGATCTCGCCGCGCTCGTTGGCCACCGGCGAGATGGTCATCTCCTCTTCGTAGAACTCGCCGTCGCGACGACGGTTGACCAGCTCGCCGCGCCACACCCGACCGGCGAGGATGGTCTGCCACATCTCGGCATAGAAATGGCTGTCGTGGCGACCGCTCTTGAGCACCCGCGAGTGCAACCGTCGCCCCGGTTCCAACCGATAGCCGGTCTGACGGGTGAAGGCCGGGTTGGCATAGAGCAGGTAGCCCTCGACATCGGTGATGATGATGGCATCGGCGGCGGCCTCGATCGCAGCGGCGCGGATCCGCAGCTTGGCCTCCAATGCCTTGCGCACGGTGATGTCACGCGTGATCCCGAGCACCTTGGAGGGCCGCCCGGAGCCATCGATCAACAGCGAGGTCACCACCTCCGTCTGTACCGATCCGCCCCCCTTGCACGGCTGCTCGATCTCGGTGAGAGCGAACAGCCCCTCGTGGTCCCCGGCGGCGACCCGCATCGCCCCCTCCAACAACTGCTGGCGCAGACGCGCCGCAGACTCGGTGGTGAGCGATGCGTCGATCGGCACGGACATCACCTCCTCCGGGCTGAAGCCACGCAGTCGCTGCACCGAGGGGCTGACATAGTCGAAGCGCCAGCGATCGATATCGAGCATCCAGATCACATCCCCGCTGTTCTCGGTGAGCAGGCGATGCAGCGCCTCGCTCTCGGCGAGTCGACGATGATCGCTCTCACGCTGCACGATCTCGCGGCGCAGCCGCTGGTTGAGGCTGTGCACCCGCCAGCTCAGCAGACCCAGCAACGCGGCGATCAGCAGCGCGGCGATCAGCGCCAGCACCACCCGCGGGGCGATATCGATCGGTCCGGGGTCATAGACGAAGCCATCGAGCGAGACCGTCTCGGGCAACATGCCGAGCCCGGCATAGACCTCGGCGATATGGCGCCAGCGACCGGGGTTGACGTGCCCGACCTCGATCACCTCGGGCTGGATCAGCCGCCGGGTCTCGGCGGCCTCGAAACGGTAGAACGCGGCATCGAGACCTTGAGTGTTGTAGTCGGCGAGGATCAGCGCGATCGCCTGCTCGGGGTCGCGCAGCGCCGCCTTCCAGCCGGCGAGACTGGCGGCGACGAAGTCGCGCACCAGATCAGGATGATCGCGCAGCAATGCCTTGCGGGTGAACAGCATGTCACCGTAGAGATCGATACCGTGATCACGCGCCGAGAACATCCGCGGAGCGGCCCCGGCCCGGCGCAGCCAGTAGGGCTCGGTGGTGGAATAGGCCGCGATCGCCGCGACCTCGCCGGCGAGCAACGCCGCCACACCGTCCTGATAGCCGCGGATGGTGAGCGCCTCGGCGGGGACCCCGATCTTCAGCAGGAGCGCACGAATCTCGGCGGCACCACGATCGAGCATCACCGGCTCGCCAGCAAGCGTCGCCAGATCGGCTGTGCCGTCGAGGGTCAAGAGCACATAGGGCGAGTGCTGGAAGATCGGCGCCAGGGCGACGACCGGCGCATACTGAGCGGCGAGCAGCAGCTCGCTTGCGGCAACCCCGAACTCGGCCTCGCCGGAGACCACTGCAGCAACCACGTCGGTCTCCGGGCCAGCCTCGCGAAAGCGCACCTCGATGCCGCGCTCGCGATAGAATCCGAGGTGCTCGGCCATGTAGTAGCCGGCGAACTGGAACTGGTGGCGCCACTTCAGCTGCAGCGTCACCGGTGATTCGTGCGCCTGTGCCGGGGCGCCCAGCAGGGATGCCAACATCAACCCCACGATCGGCAATCCGCGACTTCGGGGGCGAGCTGCGGCTGATCGACTGCTGGTCATGATCACCTCACTGTTGTCGCCCGAAGCAACGGCTGCGGGACCACGCACCAGACCACCGAGGGTAGACAGGATGCATCCACCCAGTGCTCATGACGCAATCACCGGTGTCATCCTCGCCGGTGGGCGTGCAAGGCGCATGGGCGGAATGGACAAAGGGTTGGTTGCAGTCGCCGGACGACCGCTGATCGAGTGGACACTGACGGCCTTGCACCCCCAGGTCGACAGCATATTGATCAGCGCCAATCGCAACCTCGAACGCTACTCAGCCTACGGCCACCCGGTGATCCGCGACCCACTGCCCGACTACCCGGGACCGCTCGCCGGCATCCTCGGCGCAATGCGCACCGCATCGACCGATTGGATCCTCACCCTGCCCTGTGACGCCCCCCTCCCGCCTCGTGACCTGCTCGCACGACTACGCACCGCACTGACCGAACAGGGAGCCGTCGTCGCCTGCGCACATGATGGCGTGCGGCCTCAACCCCTGCATGCGTTGCTGCCAACCGCACTGGCCCCCGATCTGGCGGGCTATCTCGCCGACGGGGAGCGCCGCTTGTGGTCATGGCTGACGCGCCATCGCCTTGCACACGCCCACTACAATGCCTCCACCTGGCCCGATCTCAACCTCAACACCCCCGAGCAGCGACACCACGCCGAGGCCAGACTCCTGGCCAGCAAAGACGCCGACGGGGCATCGCGCACCCTGTAACAGCGCCCGACACCACCCTCCTCTATCTATCTGATTGATTCAGCTTGAACTTGGCTGATCAATCCCGCCCGACACAACACCAAACCTGTCGAATTATTTGACACCGTTGCGCAGATCGCAGCGCGTTGGATCATAAGCAATTGATTAAAAAAATATAAACCGAATGCCATCAAAGGCACAATTCATGCTTGATTGAGTTATGAGCCGCTGACGGATCGCCGGCAAAAACGCATGTTGAAAGGCTTGGGTTGCAACGCGGGCGGCTATCCAGCAGGTCTCAGGGATCGCGGAATCGATAAGCAAAAGAAACGGAACATGGAGTCACGCATGATGCAACACACACCCAAACTGTTGAGCGTCGCCTTGCTCGCCGGACTCTGCATGAGTGGCGCAGCGCAGGCCGGCAAGATCGCCGACATCGCCATCCTGATCGACGAGTCAGGCTCAATGGGCGGGGAACAGGCCTGGCTGTCGGGCGCGATCAGCTCGCTCGAAAGCCAGCTCATCTCACACGGCATCGGTGACGGCACCGACGGCGAGAACCGCTATGCGCTGATCGGATTCGGCGCCAGCTCCTCGGGGCAGACCGGCGGGGTGGGCATCGATGATCAGGCGCGCGAGAACGACACCTGGATGTCCGCCGGCACCTTCGGCTCGGCCACCGGCAACCTGGTCACCTCCGGCGGCACCGAGGACGGCTACTCGGCCATCGACTACTTCCTCGACAACTACACACCCCGCGCGGACGCCGCGCTCAACGTCATCCTGATCACCGACGAGGATCGCGACAACACCAACAGCGCGCTCGACTACAGCAGCATCCTCGGCGACCTCAACAGCATCAATGCCATGCTCAACGTCGTCGTCGAGGCCGATTTCGGCACCCAGACCGTCGGCAACCTGCTCGGGTTCGACAGTCAGGGCACCGGCTACCAGGCCGACGGCAACGGCGGCTTCACCATGCTCAGCGGCGCCTCGGCACTGAACGGCTATGGTTCCACCATCCCCGACTATGTCGACCTCGCGCTCGCCACCAAGGGCGCGGCCTGGGACCTCAACCAACTGCGCGCCGGTGGCCTGATGGCCGACTCCTTCAGCACCGCCTTCGTCAACATCAAGGCCACCGAGATCCAACAGCAGGTCTCCAACCCAGGGACCGTGCCCCTGCCGGGAACCCTGCTGCTCTCGGCGGTGGGCGCACTCGGTCTGGTTGCAAGCAGCAAGCGCCGCAACCGCCGCACCTGAGCCCTTCACTTCAGGCCGCCCGTCCAGGGCGGCCCCATCGCGCACATCCCCGCGAGCGGTCCGCCTCGTCTCCCCTCGTCCTCATCTCACAGTCGTCTTGCAACCCGCGCCTCAGCCCCCAGATCACGGTGCCGAGGGCTGTCGATCGAATTGACATAAAAAATTTGCCGACACCCCTTGACATCGTTTTCGGTCGATTCTACTTTACATAACGCAGGCGCTCATCGAGGCCTGCTGACTGAAACCGGGCGGTTCCACGGAACGCTCGATCCCATATTGCTCAATGAAGAGGATATGCACATGACGACCATCGACTTCTCCCCGCTGCTGCGTTCCATGATCGGCTTCGATCGCATGACCTCCGCGCTCGAGAACGCCTATCACTCGGAGCCCGGCGGCTACCCCCCCTACAACATCGAGCGGCGCGGCGAGAACGACTATCGCATCACCATGGCGGTGGCCGGCTTCTCCGAGCAGGACCTCGGGCTTGAGGTCAAGGAGAACATCCTCACCGTCTCGGGATCGCGACCGGAGCAGGCCGAGGAGCCCGGCGAGTATCTCTATCGCGGGATTGCCAACCGCAGCTTCGAGCGCAAGTTCCAGCTCGCCGAGTACGTGCGGGTGCTGGATGCGCGACTGGAGAACGGTCTGCTGCACATCGAGCTGCGCCGTGAGATCCCCGAGGCGATGAAGCCGCGCAGGATCGCCATCCGTGGCGCCGACGGCGAGCACTATCTCGCCGACCAGGGGAGCGGCAAGGTCGAGGCCGCCTGATACCGGTGAGGGTCCTCCCGGACCATGCACCGGACCACGGGCCGGGCGCACGCCCGGCCCGTGCCGCATTCCCGGGGCGCCCCCGACCGGTCCAGCCCCTTGCTTCGCCCATCCCGAGGACATCGAGACAACCGATGAGGCGTTCCTCCGCGCTCCCCCGTCTCGCGCTCGCGCTCGTGCTGCTCTGCACCGCGCCGCTCCCCCAGGCCGCGCTCCCGCTGGCCGTCGACGGCCAGCCGCTGCCGAGCCTGGCGCCGATGCTCGAACGGGTGCTGCCGGCGGTGGTCAACATCTCCACCGTCACCGCGATCGAGACCGCCGACCACCCGCTGCTGCGCGACCCCTTCTTCCGCCGCTTCTTCGATCTGCCGCGCGAACGCAAGCGCGAGAACAGCAGTCTCGGCTCGGGGGTGATCGTCGACGCCCGCCGCGGGCTGGTGCTGACCAACCACCACGTCATCGACAAGGCCGACCAGATCCGCGTCACCCTGCAGGACGGGCGCGCGCTCGAGGCCAGCCTGATCGGCACCGACCCCGAGACCGACATCGCGGTGCTGGAGATCCCCGCCGCGGGGCTCAGCGCCCTGCCCTTCGCCGCCGCCGACACACTCGCCGTCGGCGACTTCGTGGTCGCCATCGGCAACCCCTTCGGGCTGCGCCAGACGGTGACCTCGGGGATCGTCAGCGGGCTGGGGCGCTCCGGGCTCGGCATCGAGGGCTACGAGAACTTCATCCAGACCGATGCCTCGATCAACCCCGGCAACTCCGGCGGCCCGCTGGTCAACCTGCGCGGCGAGCTGATCGGCATCAACACCGCCATCCTCGCCCCCGGCGGCGGCAACATCGGCATCGGCTTCGCCATCCCGGTGGACATGGCGCGCGCGATCATGACCCAGCTCGTCGAGCACGGCGAGATGCGTCGCGGCCAGTTCGGCGCGGCGGTACAGAACATCGATCACGCCCTGGCCGCCGCGCTCGGACTCGAGCACCGCGCCGGCGCCGTGGTCACCCGCATCGACCCCGACTCGGCCGCCGCCGCGGCCGGGCTGCGGGTCGGCGACGTCATCCTCGGCGTCAACGACGAGCCGATCGCCAACGCCAGCGACGTTCGCAACCGCTTCGGCGTGCTGCGGGTCGGCAGCCGGGTCGCGCTCGACATCGTCCGCGACGGGCGCGCGTTGCGCCTGAATGGGCTGATCGCCGATCCCTACCGCGACTACCTCCCCGGCGCGCGCATCGACGAGGCCCTCGCCGGCGCGCTGATCGGCGCCTTCGATCGCAGCGGCGGCGTCCCCGGGCTGCCGGTGGGCAGGGTCGAGCCCGACTCGCCGGCCTGGGCGGCGGGGCTGCGCGAGGGCGACCGCATCCTCAACGCCAACGGCGTGCGCATCGACGCACTGCAGACCCTGGCGCGCGTACTGCGCCGCGCCGGCGGGCTCTACAGCCTGAGCCTGCAACGCGGCGACGAGCTGGTGCGCCTGTCGCGGCGCTGAGACCATGACCGAGCAGCTCGATCTGTTCGGCGCCCCGACGGCGGCCGAGACCGTCGCCCCCGCCCCCCGGTCCCAACCCGAGCAGTCACTCCCGGCGGGGCTACGCCTCGGCACCTCGTCCTGGTCCTTCCCCGGCTGGGACGGACTGGTCTATGCCGGCGCCCACCCCAGCAGCCGGCTCTCGCGCCACGGGCTCGGCGCCTATGCCGCCCACCCCTGGTATCGCACCGTCGGCGTCGACAGCGGTTACCATGCGCCGCTGCCGCGCGCGCGCCTGGCCGGCTATGCCGAGCAGGTACCGCCCGACTTCCGCTTTCTGGTCAAGGCCCCGGCGCTGGTCACCGATCCCTTCGAGCGGGGCGGCGGCGGGGTCCCCCAAGCCGCCAACCCCGGCTTTCTCGATCCGGCGCGCGCCACCGAGCTGGCCGTCGCCCCCTTCGTCGAGGCTCTGGGCGACCGCGCCGGGGTACTGCTGTTCCAGTTCCCGCCGCTCGGGCGCGCCCTCGCCGAGCAACCACGCCGCTTCGCCGAGGCGCTCTACCGCTTCCTCCACCGCCTGCCGCAGGGGCCCTGCTATGCCGTCGAGGTGCGCGATCGCGACCTGCTCACCCGCGATCTGGCCGAGGCGCTGCGTCACGGCGGTGCCCGTCCGGCCCATGCCCTGCACCCGCGTCTCCCCGACCTCGCCGCACAACAGCAATGCTTCGCCGACCTGCCGCCGGGTCCGGTGGTGATCCGCTGGATGCTCCACGCCGGGTTCGGCTACGAGGCCGCGCGCCGGCGCTACGCCCCCTTCGACCGTCTCCACGACCCCGACCCGGCCAGTCGCGCCGCGATCGCCCGGCTGGTGCGTGCGGCACTCGGCGCCGGCGAGTCGGTCTATGTGATCGTCAACAACAAGGCCGAGGGTTGCGCCCCGCTGAGCCTGGAGGCACTGGGGGCGGAGATCCTGGGAGGGGAAGGATGAGACGGCGACTCGACCCGATCCTGGTACTGGCGCTCGGTCTCGGCGCCCCCGGCGCGATCGCCGGGGTGGACCCGCTGCTCGAGGACGCGCCGGCGCCGCGACAGGACAAGCACTACAGCACCCGCCCGAGCCAGCGTCAGCCGGCACCGCCGCCGCTGGTCATGCCGCCGCCCCGGGTCGAGGTCGTGGTGCCGATGCGACCAGCGCCGCGCCCCTGGCCACCACGCCCCTGGCCCCGACCCTGGCCGCCACGGCGCTGACCGCCCTCAGGCATAGCCCCCGGGGTTGTCGGACTGCCAGCGCCAGGCATCCCCGACCATGGCATCGATGTCGAGCACGGCCTCCCAGCCGAGCAGCGCGCGGGCGCGGCCGGGGTCGGCGTAACAGGTGGCGATGTCGCCGGGACGGCGGGCGACGATCTCGTAGGGCACCGGGCGTCCGCTGACCCGCTCGAAGGCATCGACCATCTCCAGCACGCTGTAGCCGCGTCCGGTGCCGAGGTTGATCGCCTCGACCCCGGGGCGCGCCTCGCGCAACCGGCGCAGCGCGGCGAGATGACCGCGCGCGAGGTCGACGACATGGATGTAGTCGCGCACCCCGGTGCCATCGGCGGTGGGATAGTCGTCGCCGAACACCTGCAGCCGGGGCCGTCGCCCGATCGCGACCTGGGCGACGTAGGGCATGAGGTTGTTGGGGATGCCGCGCGGGTCCTCGCCGATACGCCCGCTCGGGTGCGCCCCGACCGGGTTGAAGTAGCGCAGCAACGCCAGATTCCAGCGCGGGTCGGCACGATGCAGGTCGCCGAGCATCTGCTCGATGAAGAGCTTGGAGCGGCCATAGGGGTTGGTCGCCGAGAGCGCGAAGTCCTCGGTGATCGGCACCCGCGCCGGATCGCCGTAGACGGTGGCCGAGGAGCTGAACACCAGATCGCGCACCCCGGCCTCGGCCATCACCTCACAGAGCGTGAGGGTGGCGCCGAGGTTGTTGTCGTAGTAGCGCAGCGGCTGCTCGACTGACTCGCCGACGGCCTTGAGCCCGGCGAAGTGGATCACCGCGTCGATCGGCGCGGCGGCGAACACCGCGGCGAGCGCGGCGCGATCGCGCAGATCGATGGCGTGGAGCGCGACTGCGCGGCCGGTGATCTCCCGCACCCGATGCAGCGAGACCTCGCTGCTGTTGCTGAGGTTGTCGACGACCACCACCTCGTTGCCCGCCTCGAGCAGTTCGACACAGGTGTGGCTGCCGATATAACCGGCGCCGCCGGTGACCAGAACACGCATCGACTCTCTCCTCTCGATCAATGGACGATCCTTCTCCGAGCGCCCGCAGTCTAACCCAATCCCCCGGCGCCCTCAGCCACGCCCCGATGGCGCAGCCGCACCCGCAGCCAGCGCAGGGTATCGGCGTCGAGCGCATCGACGAACAGCACCAGGGAGCGCCGCCGCAGCCGGCCGACGCGCCAGTGCAACACCACCAGTCGGGGCGCGACGAAGCTCGCCGCACTGAGTCGCGCGTTCAGCTCGCGCCCGTCGCGCAACCACAGCCGCCAGCCGCCGTCGGCCTCCCAACGCGCCGCCACGATCGACCAGGGCAGTCGGGCATGGACACGATCGAGCAGCGCGAAACCGGCGCCGAGCAGGATCAGCGCGGCCAGCGCCCAGCGCCAGTGGCCCAGCGGCAAGGCCAGCGCCACCGCAACGGCGAGCGTGTGCACGAGCAGGATCCAGAGCAGCAGACGGGACGAGCGACGGGGGCGGATCGACAGTGGCGGGAAGTGGGTGGCGGACATCGGCGGACTCCATGAGGCTGGAGACGACGCCCGCGGGACCGGCACGCGGGGCAGAGACGCGTGCCGGAGGACGGCGTCAGTCGCGCTGTACGCTGACCACCGCGAGGATCCGCTCCACCATGACGGCGATCTCCGGGTCGGGCGCCTCGACGCCCATCATGAACCAGTCGTTGAGGATCTGGTCCTGCTCGCCGAGCAGGCGCTGGAAGGCCACGCGCCCGGCGGCATCGAGGTCATCGTAGCCGAGTTCGAGAAAGCGGGAGAACAGATGGTCGAGTTCCAACAGGCCACGGCGACACTGCCAGGCCAGGCGTTGACGCTCGGACGCGGGGGTGGAATCGGTCATGAACGAGGTTCCTGTGAAGCGGCATCGGTCGGACGCCCCGGCCCGGCGCGACAGGCGGCGGGCCGGGGACGGCATGGTCGCGCGGGCCTAGATCCCCTTGTCGAGCATCAGGTCCTTGATGTGACCGATGGCGCGGGTCGGGTTCAGGCCCTTGGGGCAGACCTCGACGCAGTTCATGATGGTGTGGCAGCGGAACAGCTTGTAAGGCCCGGTGAGGGCGTCGAGCCGCTCCTCGGTGGCCTGGTCGCGGCTGTCGGCGAGGAAGCGCCAGGACTGCAGCAGCGCCGCCGGACCGTGGAACTTCTCCGGATTCCACCAGAACGACGGACAGGCCGTCGAACAGCAACCGCAGAGGATGCACTCGTAGAGTCCGTCGAGCTTGTCGCGATCGGCCGGCGACTGCAGGATCTCCTGCTCCGGCAGCGGATCGTTGCGCACCAGATAGGGCTTGACCGCACGATACTGCTCGTAGAACTGGGTCATGTCGACGACCAGGTCACGGATGATCGGGCGACCCGGCAGCGGGCGCACCTTGATCGACCTGCCCAGCTCGGCGACCGGGGTGACACAGGCCAACATGTTGCGCCCGTTGACGTTGACGGCGTCCGATCCGCACACCCCCTCGCCGCAGGAGTGACGGAAGCTGAAGCTCTCGTCCTGCTTCTTGATCTCCAGCAGGGCGTCGCGAAGCATCATGCCCTGGAAGGGCTCGACCTCGAAGTCCTGCATCCGCGGCCGTTCGTCGATGTCCGGATTGTAGCGATAGACGCTGATTTTCATGCTCGGTACCTGATGGGGTCGGGGCGGTGAACGCACGCGGCGCCGCCCCGACCGGAATGGAGTTCAACCAGCGCCGCGCCCGACGGCCCGGCAAACGGACCCTGGACGCGGCGGCGCGAGGCGGGGCTCAGTACACCCGTTCCTTCGGCGGGAAGGACTCGACGGTCAGCGGCTTGGTGCGCACCGGCTTGTAGTCCATGCGATCGCCCTCGCGATAGTAGAGACTGTGCTTGAGCCAGTTCTGGTCGTCGCGATCGGGGTAGTCGGGGCGCGAGTGGGCGCCGCGGCTCTCCTGGCGCTTGAGCGCGGAGACGGCGATCGACATGCCCACGTCCATCATGTTCTCGAGCTCGAGCGCCTCGATGCGCGCGGTGTTGAACACCTTGGAGTGATCGTGCAGGCGCACCTCGGGCAGACGCTCGCGCAGCTCGCAGAGCCGCTCGTAGCCCTCGGTCATGATCTCCTCGGTGCGGAACACCCCGGCGTGGTCCTCCATGCACTTGCGGAACTCGGCGCGCAGCTGCGACACCGGGATGCCCTCGCCCTTCTGCTCCCAGCGGGTCAGGCGCGACATCGCCTGCTCCAGGCTGGCCGAGTCGGTGGTGCGCTGATAGGGGTTCTCGCGCACGTAGTCGATGATGTTCTTGCCCGCCAGGCGGCCGAACACCAGGATGTCGAGCAACGAGTTGCCGCCGAGACGGTTGGCGCCGTGCACCGAGGCACAGGCGCACTCGCCGGCGGCGTAGAGCCCAGGGACGATCTCCTCGGCGCCGTGACCGGCGGGCACCGCCACCCGACCGAAGCGGTCGGTGGGAATGCCGCCCATCGCGTAGTGGGCGGTAGGGAAGACCGGGATCGGCTCGCGCACCGGGTCGGCGCCGGCGAAGATCTTGCTCGACTCGCGGATGCTCGGCAGCCGCTTGGAGATGATGTCCTCGCCGAGGTGGTCGACCTTGAGCAGCACGTGATCGCCGTTGGGACCGCAGCCGCGACCCTCCTTGACCTCGGTGACGATGGCGCGCGAGACCACGTCGCGGCTGGCGAGGTCCTTGGCACGCGGGGCATAGCGCTCCATGAAGCGCTCGCCGTCCTTGTTGATCAGATAGCCGCCCTCGCCGCGCACGCCCTCGGTGATCAGCATGCCCTTGCCGGCGATGCCGGTGGGGTGGAACTGGAAGAACTCCATGTCCATCAGCGGGATGTCGGCGCGCAGCGCCATCGCCACGCCGTCACCGGTGTTGATGTGGGCGTTGGAGGTGGTGCGGAACACCTGGCCGAAGCCGCCGGTGGCGAGCAGCGTCGCCTTGGCCTCGATCAGCATCGGCTCGCCGGTCTCGATCTCGAGCACCAGCGCACCGCAGATCACGCCCTCGGCATCGCGCACCAGATCGAGCGCGAAGAACTCGTCGAAGAAGTGGGTGCGCGAGCGGATGTTCTGCTGATAGAGGGTGTGGAGGATGGCGTGACCGGTGCGGTCGGCCGCGGCACAGGTGCGCGCGGCCTGGTCGCCACCGAAGTTCTGGCTCTGGCCACCGAACGGACGCTGGTAGATCTTGCCGTTGTCGAGCCGCGAGAAGGGCACGCCGGCGTGCTCCAGCTCGTAGACGGTGGGGATGGCCTCGCGACACATGAACTCGATGGCGTCCTGGTCACCGAGATAGTCCGAACCCTTGACGGTATCGAACATGTGCCAGTGCCAGGAGTCGGGCAGCACATTGGCCAGCGCGGCGTTGACGCCACCCTGCGCGGCGACGGTGTGCGAGCGGGTCGGGAAGACCTTGGAGACCACGGCGACGCGCACGTCGGCGCTCGCCAGCTGCAACGCGGCGTTGAGGCCGGCGCCACCGGCTCCGATGATCAGCGCGTCGAAATGGCGTGTTGGGATACTCATGCGTGACCTTACTCCCCGAGACCGGCGGTAATGATCGCCTTGAAGGCCCACAGGCCGGAGGCGACGAAGATGAAAGCGAACAGGGTCAGCAGCGCGACACGGGCGCCGAGATGATGGACATAGTCGATCAGCACGTCACGGATGCCGATCCAGGCGTGCGCGAGCAGCAGCGGCAGGAACAGCAGCCAGCCGGCGGTGACCCAGGGGGTGGTGATCCAGTCGACCAGCGCGGCATGATCGGCCGGCGCGGCGAAGCTGAAGAACACCAGGACATAGCCCAGGAACAGGGCGAGATAGACGGCCGAGGCGCGCTGGATCAGCCAGGCCATGAGACCGGAAGCTTGTCGACTCATCGGAAGGTCCCTCCCAGGGCGATCACGGCAACCAGCGCGGCCAGGGCGGCGAGCAGCGCGGTCCAGGCGGTGGCGCGCGCCACCGGACGGTCGAGCCCCAGGCCCAGGTCGAGCACCAGGAAGCGGAGACCGGCGATCAGATGGTGGAGCAGGCTCCAGATCATCAGTGCGAGCGCCGCCTTGATGAACCAGGAATCGAACAGCGCCGCGGCGAGGGCGAAGCCCTCGGGATCGGACAGCGCGCGATCGAAGAGGACGGCGGCGACCGGGATCGCCAGGATCATCAGCACCCCGCTGACACGATGCAGGATGGAGACGAATGCTGGAATCGGCAGCTTGATCCGCCACAGATCCAGAAAGACAGGTCTAGTGATGTGCATTCTCGAACCTTTGGTGATGCGCAGGGTGCACGCCGATCATTCGACCACCGGCGTTTGCGCGGTTCTGGTAAGTTGTCAGCAAACGAAGAGGTCCCAGCGGCGGGCCAGTGCGGGTCGGCGATCTACCGCATCCGGTTCGTGGTCCGCAACAGGATATCCGGGCCTCTTCGGCACCATCAATCGTTTTCGTCGATACTCGCTCTCGGCAGCAGTAGCGCGAGCGCCCCGAACAGGAGCGTCGCCCCGAGCAGGAACAGGTGCAGGTTCACCGCACCGCTCAGCGCCAGCCGCGGATCCACGCCAAGGGGTACCAGCGCGGCCACGGCGGCGAGCTCATAACTGCCACTGCCAGCGATGCCATGGAACGGCAATACGCTCGAGAGTTCCGCCCCCATCACGCCGGCCAGCACGCGCCAGAAGTCGACCGCCATGAAGTGCTGGAGCACGCCGGCGAAGGCGGCGAACTTCAGCGACCAGCTCGCGGCGGTCCACAGATAGACGCGTGCAACCACGCCGAGATCGCGCGGCGCGGCCTCGGCCACCCGCGCCAGCGCACGGCCCGGTCGGGAACGCGGCGACCAGCGCGCGCCGCCACGGCCCACCCAGGCGAGCACCACCAGCATGGCCAGCCAGCACCCGGCAAGTCCCCACCAGATCCAGGATGGATGACGCAGCGACAGGATCCACAGCCCGATCAACCCCAGAAAATGCAGGTCGAGCACGCGGATCCACACCAGCGAGAAGGCGGCCCCGAGGAAATCGTGACCGAAATAGCGCCGCATCAGCCAGGGGAAGACCAGCTCGCCGGCGCGCATCGGCAACAGATTGTTCGCGACATTGTGCAGCACGCTCAGGCGCAGCACCAACACGAAACGCCCTTCGAGGCGCCTGACATAATACTCGTAGACGCGTACTGCGCGCAGCACATAGCTCAATGCCAGCAGCGCGACCAGCCAGATCAGGGTCAGCGGCGGGAAGCTCGCCCAGGGCGCGAGCAGGGTCGACCAGCCCACCGCCAGCTCGACCGTGACCAGCAACGCGACCAGCAGCAGCGCGCCGATCAGCCAGTCGCGCAGCCGCCCGAGACGCAACGACATCGCGCGCTTCATCGACGCTTGCGCTTGCGTCTGCGCTTCGGCGGATAGATCGGCGCCTCGCCCGGAGGACGGGTCTTGAAGCGCCGGTGCACCCAGAAGTACTGCTCCGGCATCGCCCGCACCTCGGCCTCGATCGCCCGGTTCATGTGCGCGGTATCGGCCTCGCGGTCGCCCGTCGGGAAGTCCTCCAGCGGCGACGCGAAGCGCAGCTCGAGCCCCCGCCCCCAGGGCAGATAGCGCGCGAAGGTCGGGATCACCTGGGCGTCGGACATCGCCGCAAAACGCCCGAGCATGGGCACGGTCGAGGCACTCACCCCGCAGAAGGGCACGAACACCCCGTTGCGTCCGCCGTCCTGGTCGGGCAGATAGAAGAAGGGGATGCCCTCGCGCAGCGCGCGGATCAGGCCGCGCAGATCGTCGTGACGCTCGATCGAGCGGCTGCCGTACTGACGCCGGGCACGACGCACCTGCCAGTCGACCACCGGATTGCGGATCTTCTGGTACATGTAGACGCCGGGATGGACCAGTGCGGTGAAGGCCGCGCCGCCGAGTTCCAGCCCGACGAAGTGCGGCACCAGCACGATCGTCGCGCGCCCCTCGGCCACTGCGTCATCGATCCGCTCGCGCCCCTCGATACGCACCAGTCGCTGCAGGCGCGCGCGCGAGATGCCCCAGCCGACGCCCTGACTGAGCGCAGCCACGCCGAGCCAGCCGAAGTGCGCGCGCAGCACCCGCTCACGCTCGGCCGGGGTGCGATCGGCGAGACAGATGGCGAGATTGCGTCGGGCCACCTCGCGCCGTTCGCGCGCGAGCAGGTAGCCGAGCCGCCCGGCCAGCGAGCCGAGCGCCCAGAGTACGGGGAATGGAAGACGCCCGAGGGCGTAGATCAGCCCCAGCAGCAACCAGCTGGGCCAGTGTTTCGGGTGCGCAAGCATCAGTTCTCGAACTTGAAGAAGATATCCGCACCCTGGCTCTCACCGGTCTCGGTCTGCAGCTCGATGCGACGCGAGAGATCGTACCGCAATCTGACCTTGTTCGGCTCATCGCCGAGACCGCTCTCGTATTCCATGTAGACCTTGGGCGCGACATAGGTCCCGACCGCGAGGCCGGTGTCGTTGATCCGGTCATTGTCCTGCGGCGCGATGCCGGTGACCAGATACTTGATGATCTCCGACTGGCTCATCTCCGGATCGGTGTCGGAGAAGAAGGCCAGCCGCGGGTCGCGCAGGGTGCCGAGCACACGCACCCCGGCCGAGGTGTCACCGCCCTCGCGCTGCGCCTGGAGCAACAGCCCGGGGTTGTCGATCACGCTCTTGGCATAGATCAGCCGGCCCTGCTCGATGGTCAGCGGCACCCCCAGCTCGGCGCCGAGCCCGAAGCCGGCGGAGAAGCGGTACTGACCGTCGATGATCTGCAGCTGGCCGTCGCCGAGCATGTCGCGCCCGGGACGCTGGCTCACCCCGAGCGCGCCGGCGAGCCGGCCATTGACGCCGAAGGCATCGATCGTCACCTCATCGCCGAGCACCAGCCGCAGATCGATGTCGAGCGGATAGGGCGGACTGGTCTCGCTGCCGGCGAGCACCACGTCGCTCGACGGCGAGACCGTGCCCGCGGGCAGGGTGCGGGTGCGGATACGCGCCTCCGGCACGCGGATCTCGCCGCGCAACCGCGCCCCACTCGTACCCGCCTCGAGACGCAGTTCGGGCGAGACCAGGGCGAAGTACTCGGCGGTGTCGGCCACCGTCAGCCGCTCGCCGGCGAGGGTCACCCAGCCGTCCAGGGCGCCGAGATCGGCGCCACCCTCGATCTCGAGCAGCCCCTTGCCGAGCCGGGCCGAACCGCCGAGCGTCAGCCGCTCGCGCGAGCGCGCCTCCAGCGTCAGCCCGAGGTCATCGACCTCGAGCCCGACCAGCGGCACCTCGAAGCCGACCCCGGCCAGCCGCGCCTCGCCCCTCACCCCGGGCGCGGCCAGGGTGCCGGCGAGCGCGAGACGCCCGCGCAGGGTACCGCGCATCGAGGCGATATCCGGCAACAGGTCTGGAACACGCGAGAAGTCGTCGAGATCGACACGCAACTCACCACCTAGCGATTGATCGGGCCGAGCCGGGGCGTCGAGCCGCCAGTCCGGCAGACGCACCTCGCCGGCGAGGGCGCCGAGCCCGCGCAGCGGCAGCTCGAGCCGTGCGACGAGCGCAGCCGGACCGGCCTCGAGACGCAGCGCGCTGCCCGAGAACTCGACCAGCGCCTCCTCCCCCCGGGTCATCAGGGTACGCAGCCGCCCGTCCTCGACCCGGGCCACCAGCCCGCCGTCGAGCACCGTCGACTCGGCGCGCAGCCGGCCGTCGACGGCGAGCGTCCCGGCGAGATCGAGCGTGTCGTCGAGCGCCTGCTCGACCAGCCCGAGATCGAGCCTCAGTCCGTCGATCCCAGCCTCCCAGCCGGTCTCATGGAGCGCCGCGTCAAGACAGCCGCCCGAGCCGCCGCGCTCGCGCAGACACAGCGGCCCCAACCCAGCCTCGGGCAGGGCCAGGCGCAGCGACGCCGGACGCGTCAGCGACCAGTCGCCGAGTGCCTCGCCGGCCACCCGCAGCGCCGCCAGACGCCCATCGTAGCGGCCCTCGGCATCGAGTCCACCGGCAAGGCCGAGGCGGGCCTCGAGCAGCTCACCGGCGAGTTCGGCATCGAGCCGGTGCGCGGCGGTGGTCCCGCTCCCGGCGAGCGTCAGCCGCGACCAGGCACCGCCGAGGCTGAGATCACGGGCATCGAGCCGGATCTCCAGCGGCGCGGCGGGGTCGAGTCCGAGCGCGCTGTCGAGTTCGAGCCGAGCCACCCCCTGCCCCGCCACCAGCACATCGCGCGCCAGCGCGCGCAGCTTGAGGCGCGGATCGGCGACGCTGCCGCCGAGCCGAGCGGAGACGCGCAGCTGGCCGCGAGCGTCCGGCAGCAGGCTGCCGAGATCGGGCGAGTCGAAGCCGAGATCGAGTGCCAGTTGCTCGCGCGCCAGGCTGCCGGCGAGGCTGGCGCGGGTCGGCCCGGAGTCGAGCCGCAACCCGTCGATCTGCAGCACCTCGCCGGCGAGCGCGAGCCGGCCGGCAAGCGCCACCGGATAACCGCGCAGGGTGCCGGCGATCCGCTCGAGCCGGGCATCGAGGCGCAGCCCGTCCGCACCCAGCCCGCCGTCGAGATCGATGGCGCCATCGAGCCGACCGCGCCAGGCCGGGTCGAGCACCCCGGGGTCGATCCCGGCGATCCGTACCGCGCCCTGCCATGCCGTCTCGGGCGCGAGCGTCACCTCAGCCTCGCCACTGACCCGGCCATCGAGCCCGTCGAGGGTGAACTGCTCGAGCGCGATCCGCTCGGCGCTGCCGGCACCCTCGGCGTGCAGCGCCAGTACCGGCAGACCCGGCCCCCGGGTGCTCGCCTCCAGCCGGTAGTCGAAGGCCGCGAGGTCGCCGGTGCTGGCCAGCGACAGCGCGACCCGATCGTCGAGCCCGTCGATCCATTGCCCCGGGTCCAGCCCCTCGCCGTCGAGCGCCAGACGCCAGCGCAACCCCGGCGCCCAGACCAGCTCGCCCTCGCCGCTGATCGTCCCGTCGAGCGTCTCCAGACGCAGACTGTCGAGCGCGACCTGGGTCGAACTCCCCTGCCCCGACGCCCGCAGCTCGAGCGCGGGGAAGGACTCCCCCTCGATCGCCGCGGCAAGACGATAGGCGAAGTCCTCCAGGGTGCCGTCGAGACGCAGCGAGCCCTCGGGGGCGCGCACCAGCGCCGCGCCGCTCAGCGGCCAGCGCAGTCGCGACCAGTCGGCCTCGAGCTGCAGCGCCGGCGGCGCCGGGTCGAGCACCACCCGACCGCTGGCGGCGAGCCGCGCCCCGGAGACCCGCTCGGTGATCTCGAGCGCGCGCAGCTCCAGCGCCGGGGCCAGCCAGTCGCCGTCGAGCCGCAGCGCCAGATGACCGAAATCGGGCAGCTCCGGGGCGCGGGCGTCGAGCTGTCCATCGAGGGTGGCGCGATCGAGATCGCCGGCACTGCGCAGGCTGGCGCTGAGCTCGACCGCCGGCGCGTCGGGCTGGATGTCGGCCAGACGCACCCCGGCCAGCTCCAGCGTCGCCGACCAGCGCGGCGCCTCCAGCACCCCTTCGATCTCGCCTCGGAGCAGCGCCTCGACCGTGCCGCTCAGACGCTGCTCGAGGGCGAGCCGGGCGAGATCACCCCGCGCAAAGCCCTCGCCCCGGAGCGCGATCGCGGGGTCCAGCCCGAGGCGCCAGTCGAGGGCAAGATCGAGCGGATAGTCACCACTCAGGGTCGCCCCACCGGCGGCGGTGAGCGCGGCGCGCGGCTCGCTCAGCTCGACCTCCAGCACCTCCAGCGTCAGCGCCCCCCGGGTCAGCGCGGCGCCCAGCTCGGCGCGTTCGAGCACCAGCCAGGGGGCCGTCTCCGGGGCGCGGAGCCGCAGCCGCTCGAGGGTCAGCGAGTCGACCTCGACGGCCAGCGGCAGGCTCAGATCGGGCAGGGTCAGCGGCGTCGGGTCGGGCTCCTCCGGGCTCGGCGCGAGCGCGAGATCGACCCCGGCGACGGTCAGTGCGCGCACCCGCAGCCGACCGCGCAACAGCGCGCCGGGCGACCAGTCGAGCCGGGCGTGCTCGACGTCGAGACTGATACCGTCGAGGCGCAGTGCCAGCCCGGTGAGATCGAGCGGGCCGAGCACCCGCCCCTCGGCGCGCTCGACCTGCACCACCCCGGGGGCGAGACGCTCGCCCAGCGCGAGCAGGCCGTGCAGCCCGCGCTGGGTGCCGAGCAGCCAGCCGAGCAGCAACACCAAGACGAGCAGCAAGGTGAGCAGCGCGAGCAGCAGCCGGCGCGGCCAGCGGCGGCGGGGCCGCGCAGCTGGCGGGGACGGCGCGGCGGGTGGCGCGGCGCGGGCGGCGTCGTTCATAGGTCGGGACCGATCACGATGTGCAGCCGCGCCGGGGGCCAGCCGCCGTTGTCGTTGTCCTTGCTGAGCGCAAAGGCGAGATCGAGCCGGACCTGCCCGATCGGCGAGGCCCAGCGCACCCCGACCCCGGCGCTGTAGGCGAGCTGCTGATCGTAGTCGGGATCGAAGGCGTTACCGAAGTCGGTGAACAGCGCCGCGCTCCAGGGGCCGCGGATCTCGCGCTCGAGCTCGAGGCTGCCGACGGCGAGATAGCGCCCGCCGACGGTCTGACCGGTGAGCGGGTCGGTCGGGCCCAGGGCATCGTAGTCCCAGCCCCGGATCGAGGCATCGCCACCGGCATAGAAGCGGCGGCTCGCCGGCAGGTCGTCGACCGAATCGGCGAGGGTGGCACCGAGATCGGTGCGGGCGATCAGCCGATAGCGCTCGGCGAAGCGGCGCACCCACTTGAACTGGATCTGACCGCTCAGATAGGAGTGCTCGGCGAGCACGCCGCCGAAGGTGCCGAGCAGGGTGTACTTGATGCGATAGCCGCGATTGGTGTTGACCGGGTCGTCGGAGACCGTCTTCGACCAGGAGATGTTGGGCACCAGCTCGCTGGTGCGTTGCGCCGGGGCGTCGTTGATGGCGACGTCCTCGTAGCGGAAGTCGAACCCGCCGGTGCGCCGCCAACCCTCGCCGGTGAGGCGCGAGTGGGCGAACTGCACGGTGTGGACCCAGCCCTTGCGACTGGCGGTATCGTCATAGACCGATTGCGGCCTGATGGTGAGATAGTCGCGGGTCGGGTCCTGGACCGGGATACGGTAGTCGAGGTTCCATTCCGAGTGACGCGGCGAGAGGATCAGCTCGGTGCGGAACTTGTGGCCCCAGCGATTGAGATAGCGCCGCCGCCAGTCCATGCTGAAGCGCGGCCCGCTGTCGGTGGCGAAGCCGACGCCGAGACGGTACTTGTTGGCCTTGTTGCGGGTGGCGATGACCTCGATGGGGATACGCCCCTCATCGTCGCGCGCCTCCTTGTGCGGCACGATCTCGACCTCGCTGTAGTACTCGCTGCCGAGCAGCCTGCTCTGCAGCTCGAGCAGCAGATCGGGATCGTAGACCGCCCCCGGGGCGAAACGCAGATAGCGCTGCAACAACCCGTCATCGAGCAGGTCCTGGTTGAAGGTCACCTCACCGAGGTGGTACTGGGGACCGGTGTCGAGATGGAAGTGGACCGCCGCGCTGTCGGCCTCGGGGTCGACCAGCACCTGGTGACGGGGCAGGCGGTAGTCGAGATAGCCGTTGGCCGAGGCGGCATAGCGCAGCTCCGACTTGGCGCGCTCGTAGTCGGCGTGCAGCAGCACGTCGCCGCGCTGCATCGGGAAGCGCTCGGGGAAGGCCGGATCGTCCTCGCCGGGACCGCGCACCTGGTAGTCGACGGCGCCGATGCGCACCGGTTCGCCGGGACTCACCCGATAGCGCGCCAGCCAGGGACCGTCGGGCGGGGCGGACTGCTTGAGGGCGGCATCGATCGCCACCCGATACAGACCGAAGGGAGCCAGGGCGTCGCGGATCTGCTGCGGGGCGAGACGGTGCAGCGCGCGCACCCGCGGCAGATCGAGCCCGGCGGCGTCGCGCTCCTGATAGATGTCGAGCAACGCCAGGACGTTGTCGCGCTCCTTGCCCTCGAGCCCGCTGACCTCGACCTTCAGCCCGAGCGCCATGACCGGCGCCATCCACCCGAGCAGCAGGAGCGCCAACCAATGACGGCCCGGTCCCGCAAGACCGGGAGAGTGGGCGTCGCTGGCGCGCCGCGCTGGCTGTGTCACGATCCGCTCCCCTCGCACGAGAATCCGATCCCCATTGATGATGCCGACGGCGCGGTCGCGCAGCGGACATCCGTCCCGCGATCGCGACCGATCATAGCAGAACCACCCCGCCCGACTCAGCGCCCCAACGCCTCGCGCAGCGCGCGCACCTCGGCGCGCAACGCCTGCAGCTCGTGCTCGAGCTGGACGCTGTCACGGTGCATCGAGCGCTCCAGCTCATCGCGTACCCCCTGGTGCTGGGCATCGTGCAGTGTCTGCATGGTGTCGACGATGATGCCGATGAACAGGTTGAGCATGGTGAAGGTGGCGATGAGGATGAAGGGGATGAAGAACAGCCAGGCCAGCGGATAGGCCGCCATCACCGGACGCACGATCCCCATCGACCAGCTCTCCAGGGTCATCACCTGAAACAGGGTGTACATGGAGGCGCCGAGCCCGCCGAACCACTCCGGGAAGCGCTCGCCGAACAGCCCGGTGGCCATCACCGCGAAGACGTAGAAGAGGATCAGCATCAGCAGCGCGATCGAGGAGATCCCGGGCAGCGCCTTGAGCAACGCCTCGACCACGAAGCGCAGTCGCGGCGCCATCGAGATCAGTCGCAGCACCCGCAGCACGCGCAGCGCGCGCAACACCGCCAGCGGTCCGCTGGCCGGGACCAGGGCGATGGCCACCACGGTGAAGTCGAACAGGTTCCAGCCACTGGCGAAGAAGCGCACCCCCCGCGCATAGAGCTTGAGCAGGATCTCGACCACGAACACCGCGAGCACCGCCTGATCGATCAGGTGCAGCACGCCGCCGAAGCCGGCGACCAACGCCGGCGAGGTCTGCAACCCCAGGGTGACGGCGTTGAGGACGATCAGCGCGATGATCACGCGCTGGACGGGATCGGACTCGATCCAGGCACCGATCCGTTCACGACTCGACATACGACAGATTCTCCAGGTTCTCCATGACGAACGACGCCCCCGCCGGCACGAACTGGCGAGGGCGTATTGAAAGACGTGTTAGCGCAGGATGCGCGCCCCGGGCGGGCGCGCGGATGAGCGCACTCAGCAGGGCTCGGCCTGGTAGCCGGCAGCCTCCACGGCGGCGATCAGGGTGGCGGACTCGACCGCGCCCTCCACCCGCGCGCGACCGGCCGCGAGGTCGATGCTCACCGACTCGACCCCGGCGACCGCGACCAGCGCCTCGCGGACGCGACGCTCGCAGTGCTGACAGCTCATCCCGGTGATCTTCAGTTGCTGGCTCAAAGGTTGTTCTCCTGTGACGCGCGCTCGCGGCGCGCACTCGTCGTTGACCTCACCCGGCTGCCACGACGGGCCGCCCGGGCGACTGATCATCCTGCCAGGCGCGCGCCGCACCGAGCAGCGCCACCTGCGGCTGCAGGATCACCCGCACCGGCATGCGCGTCATCAACCCGCGCATCCGCCCCTTGTCGAGAAAGCCATCGAGGAAGGCGCTGGCACGCAGCGCCTCGAGGTTGCGCGGGGCGATGCCGCCGCCGAGATAGACCCCGCCGAGCGCCATCTGCTTGAGCGCCAGGTCGCCGGCCTCGCGTCCATAGAGACGGAAGAACAGCGCCATCGTCTCGACACAGCGGGCATCGCCCTCGCGCGCGCCGACGGCGACCGCGGCCGGCTCGAGCACGGGTTGCGGTGACCGCCCGCCGGCGTACTCGCAACAGAAGGCGTGGAGGGCGCTGATGCCCATCCCGGAGACCAGCCGCTCCCAGCTCACCCGGGCGTGACGGCGCCGGAGGAATTCACGCAGCGCCCACTCACGGGCATCGGTCGCGGCGAACTCGGCGTGCCCGCCCTCGGTGGCGAAGGGATGATGGCGATGTCCGTCCCAGAACAGACCGGCCTCGCCGAGCCCGGTCCCGGCGGCGATCACGCAGCGGTTGCCGACGGCCCCGGGCTCACCCGGCTGGAGCTCGCAGACATCCTCCGGCGCCAGCGCCGCGATTCCCCAGGCCACCGCCTCGAGGTCGTTGAGCAACAACACTCGCGAGAGACCGAGCGCCCGCTCGAGGGCATCGGCGTCGATCTGCCAGGTCAGGTTGGTGACCTGGCTGCGGCGCCCCGACACCGGGCCGGCGATGGCGAACGCCGCACCGCTGCAGGAGACCGCGTGCGTGGCCAGATAATGGCGCACGATCGACTCGAGCCCCGCATGCTCGGCACTCGGATAGCGTTCGGGATGGTGCAGCACGAGACCACCGCCGGCGTCCGGCGCGGCGATGGCGAGCGCCGTCTTGGTGCCCCCGATGTCCCCCACCAGGATGCGCATGGCGCAGACCTCCACAGGGTGCGGACGGCGGCCTGGCGGGACCGCCGTCGGTGCGTGTGGCGGGGATGATAGCAGCCGCGCGGGCGACGATGACAGCGCCCCGCCGGCGGGCGGGGCGCACGGGCTGACTCAGTCGTTGCTGGCCGTCGGCTGGTTGGCGGCGGGGTCGCCGTAGTAGGGCTGACCGTAGACCGGCGCGCCCCAACCGTAGGGGGCACCCCAGGCGCCATAGGGGGCGTGATAGGGATAGCCGTAGCCATAGGGATGGTGATAGCCGTAATAAGGCGCGCCGCCATACCAGGGGCCACCCCAGGGACCGCCCCAGCCACCCGGGAACATCCCGAACGGCCCCCAGCCCCAGAAGGCGTTGGCGGACATGGAACCGAGCGCGGAGACACCCGCGACGGTGGCTGCAAGCATCAGTCGTTTCATGCGCGTCATCGCTCAACTCCCATAGATGATTCAGGGAAACGCCACCGGCCCCCGTCCCTGGGGCAGGCGGCGCGGTCGCGACAGGGAACCGCGACCCGTGGACCCGGCCCAGGCGTCATCCCTGGCCAAGGGCCGGAGGACGTCGCCTGAGGCCGTCCTCGGGGCTAGCCTAGGCCGCGCCCGAGACGACAGCGTTGACGTCAATCAATATTCGCTAATATTCAACTGCACGAGGATCAACGGCCATAGGTCTCGAGGATCTCGCGCGCCGAGACCGGCCGTCCGTAGAGAAATCCCTGCCCCGCCCGACAACCCTCGCGCGCCAGGAAGAGCACCTGGTCGTCGCACTCGATCCCCTCGGCGAGCACCTCCAGGCCCAGGGTCTTGCCGAGACCGATGATGGAGCGCACCGTGGTCTCGTCGGCCGAGTCACGACCGATGTCACCGACGAAGGAGCGATCAATCTTGAGCTGGTCGATCGGCAGTCGATGGATGCGCCCGAGCGAGGAGTAGCCGGTACCGAAGTCATCGACCGCGATGCCGACGCCGAGCGCACGCAGCGCATGCAGGTGCGCCAGCGCGCGCTCGGCCTGACGCATCAGCATCGCCTCGGTGACCTCCAGCTGCAACGCCCCGGGCGACAGCTGATAGCGCTGCAACACCCCCTCGACACGCTCGACGAAATGCGCCTGCTCGAGCTGCTGCAACACCAGATTGACGGCCATGCGCGGCACCTCCAGCCCGCTGTTGCGCCAGGCGGCGAGCTGGGCGCAGGCCGTCTCCAGCACCCAGTCGCCGACCTCGCCGAGCACGCCGATCTCCTCGGCCAGGGCGATGAAGCGCGCCGGCGGCAACAGCCCCTGACGGGAGTGGTGCCAGCGCAGCAGCGCCTCCACCCCGAGCAGGCGACCGCTGCCGAGATCGATCTGGGGTTGGAAATAGAGCACGAACTCGTGCCGGCGCAGCGCGCCGCGCAGCGCGTGCACCAGCTCGAGCTGCGCGACCACGCCGCCGGCCATGTCGGCATGGAAGAACTGGAAGTCGTTGCGCCCGCGCGACTTGGCCTCGTACATGGCGATGTCGGCGTGCCTGAGCAGGGTGTCCGGATCGGTGCCATCGACCGGATAGAGGCTGATGCCGATGCTGGCGCTGACCTGGAAGCGTTCCCTGCCGACCTGGAAGGGCGGGCCGAAGACCTGCAGCAACCGGTTGGCCACCCGTCCGGCGCGCCGCGCGCAGTCGGCGTCCTCGAGCAACACCACGAACTCGTCGCCGCCGACCCGCGCCAGGGTGTCGCTGTCGCGCAGCTGGCCTTGCATCCGCTCGGCCACCTCGCGCAGCAGCTCGTCGCCGGCGCCATGACCATAGCGGTCGTTGATGATCTTGAAGCGGTCGAGATCGACGAACAGCACCGCCATCACCCCATGATGACGGTGGGCGCGACTCACCCCCTGGGCGAGCCGGTCGTTGAGCAGGGTGCGATTGGGCAGGTGGGTGAGGGTGTCGTGATGGGCGAGGAACTCGAGCTTCTCCTCGGAGCGGCGCAGCGCATCCTGCTGGCGCAGCAGCTTGCTCAGATCGAGCACCGCGCAAACGAACTGCGACGGCTCGTCGGCGTCGACGGCCAGTCGCGCCATGTGCAGCTCGCCACCGAAGACATCACCGCCATCGGCGAGGAAGTGCACCCCCTCGACCACCTCGCCCTCGCTCTGTCGCGCCCGACTCAACGCCGAGGCCAGCCGCTCACGATCGAGCGGGATCACCAATCGCTGCAGGAAATGATGACGCAGATGCCGGTTGCCCAGCCCGAACAGCTGCTCGGCAAGCGCATTGGCATCGAGCACCAGACCGTTACCATCGACCACCAGCTGCGCCAGCGGCATTGCCGAGAACAGCGTGTTGTAACGCTGCGCCATGCGCTCGGAGGCGACCTGGGCCTCGCGCAGCTCGGCGTTCTGCACCTCGAGCTCAGCCTGATAGATGCGCAGCTCCTCGGTCAGCGTGGTGAGATCGATCTCACCCTGCCCGAGCAACCGACCGAGCCGGTCGAAATCGCCGCGCTCCAATGCCCGTCTGGCCTGTACATAGAGGTCTTGTGCCATCTCGTCCTGAGCGGGCACCTTCGGATCCTCGGAACCTGTCATTCTGGGGGACTCCTGCGTCCGTCGAGGAGGATCCGATCGTCGCACACTTGGCCGATCGCTTGGGCAGTCCCCTTGGTTCACAGGGGGAACTGCCGCATCCTAAGTGTGGGTGTGCGCCGAGCGTCGCCGGAACCGCAGCGGGTGAGCGGTGCTGTCTGGATGGCAACAGACACGATCAGGTGTGCGCCAGACCGAGCCGAACGATCGTCTCAGACAATCAGATCAATTTTTATTATCCATTTCACGCATCGGCCATCAGGACGTAATCTTAGCACCGTCGACACGCCATCCTCTTCGGGGGCGCGACGATCGCTCAAGAACTTTTGACCCAAATCCCACAGCGACAACCATGGAGAATCGACACATGTTGCAAGATCGCACCGGAAGCCGCGTTCCTCAGGTCACCTTCCACACCCGTAGCGGACACGAGTGGGTCGACCTGACCACCGACGAGATCTTTGCCGGTAAGACCGTGGTGGTGTTCTCGCTGCCGGGTGCCTTCACCCCCACCTGCTCCTCCTCGCACGTGCCGCGCTACAACCAGCTGGTACCGATGTTCAAGGAGCACGGGGTCGATACCGTGGCCTGCGTCTCGGTCAACGACACCTTCGTGATGAACGAGTGGCAGAAGACCCAGCACGCCGATGACCTGCTGTTCATCCCCGACGGCAACGGCGAGTTCACCGAGGGCATGGGGATGCTGGTCGAGAAGGACGATCTCGGCTTCGGCAAGCGCTCCTGGCGCTACTCGATGCTGGTACGCGACGGCGTGGTGGAGAAGATGTTCATCGAGCCCGAGGTCGAAGGCGACCCCTACGAGGTCTCCGACGCCGATACCATGCTCGCCCACCTCGCCCCGAACGCGCCCAAGCCGATGGACGTGAGCGTGTTCACCCGCGACGGCTGCCCGTTCTGCGTCAAGGCCAAGGAGGCCCTGCGCAACGCCGGCATCGACTTCGAGGAGCTGGTGCTCAACGAGGACTACACCGAGCAGACGCTGCGCGCCGTGGCCAACGCCCGTACCGTGCCGCAGGTGTTCGTCAACGGTGAGCTGATCGGTGGCTCGGAGGCGGTCGAGGGCTGGCTCAAGGAGCGCGCCAGCGCCTGATCCGGGAGCACGCCGGAGGACCACAGCTGCCGACGCCGGCCGGCGTCGGCAGATTCGAGGGGGTCGGGCAACCCATGGGTTACCGACCCCTTTGCTATGGACAGGACCGCTCTCGGACCACCCGCTGCGCCTCATCCGGGCCACGGGTATGATCCTCGGTCACAGCATTATCAGGAAGCAGAACCATGACCCAGCATTTCGACCTGATCGCGATCGGCGGTGGCAGCGGCGGCCTGGCGGTGGCCGAGAAGGCCGCCGCCTTCGGCAAGCGCGTCGCCCTGATCGAGTCCAAGGCGCTCGGCGGCACCTGCGTCAACGTCGGCTGCGTACCCAAGAAGGTGATGTGGTACGCCTCGCACCTCGCCGAGGCGGTGCGCGACGCCCCCGGCTTCGGCGTCCAGGCCAGCGGCGGCGAGCTCGACTGGCCCAAGCTGGTGGCCGGGCGCGATCGCTACATCAGTGCCATCAACAGCTTCTGGGACGGCTATGTCGAGCGCCTCGGCATCACCCGGATCGATGGCCACGCCCGCTTCGTCGACGCCCACACCATCGAGGTCGAGGGTCAGCGTCTCAGCGCCGATCACATCGTCATCGCCACCGGCGGGCGCCCGATCGTGCCGCGTCTGCCCGGCGCCGAGCACGGCATCACCTCCGACGGCTTCTTCGCCCTGCAGCAACAACCCAAGCGCGTGGCCATCATCGGTGCCGGCTATATCGGCATCGAGCTGGCCGGGCTGCTGCGCAGCTTCGGCTCCGAGGTCACCGTGGTGGCGCTCGAGGACCGGTTGCTGTTCCAGTTCGACCCCCTGCTCAGCGCCACCCTGGCCGAGAACATGCACGCCCAGGGCATCGAGACCCATCTCGAGTTCGCCGTCGCCGCACTCGAGCGCGACGCCCAGGGCACCACCCTGGTGGCCCAGGACGGCACCCGGCTCGAGGGCTTCGACAGCGTGATCTGGGCCGTCGGGCGCGCGCCCAACACCCGCGACCTCGGGCTCGAGACCGCCGGCATCGAGGTCCAACCCAACGGCATGGTGCCCACCGACGCCTATCAGAACACCAATGTCCCCGGCGTCTACGCGCTCGGCGACATCACCGGACGCGACCAGCTCACCCCGGTGGCGATCGCCGCCGGGCGCCGCCTCGCCGAGCGCCTGTTCGACGGCCAGAGCGAGCGCAAGCTCGACTACGACAACATCCCCACCGTGGTCTTCGCCCACCCGCCGTTGTCCAAGGTCGGGCTGAGTGAGCCGGAGGCGCGCGAGCGCCTCGGTGACGTGCTCACCGTCTACGAGACCAGCTTCACCCCGATGCGCTACGCGCTCAACGAGCACGGCGCCAAGACCGCGATGAAGCTGGTCTGTGCCGGTCCCGAGCAGCGCGTGGTCGGTGTCCACGTCATCGGCGACGGCGCCGACGAGATGCTCCAGGGCTTCGCCGTGGCGGTGAAGATGGGCGCGACCAAGGCCGACTTCGACAACACCGTCGCCATCCACCCCGGTAGCGCCGAGGAGCTGGTCACCCTCAAGGAGCCGGTGCGCCGCCCCGGCGACCCGCTCCCCGAGGGCGCGGCCTGAGGCTGCCCGCCCGCCGCCCGGCGGGCGGGCCTCGCCGCGAGCGCGCCGATGATGGAAAAAATCGGCCCGGTCGCGGACAATCCCCGCTCGAGATCAACGACCCGGCCACGCCTCCGCCGGCGTCCCCAGCCCGAGCCCGACCCGCGCCATGCCTGCACCGCTAGACCGTCGTCTGTCCATCGCCCCGATGTTGGACTGGACCGATCGCCACTGCCGTTATTTCCTCCGGCTGATCAGCCGTCACACCCTGCTCTACACCGAGATGGTGACCACCGGCGCGCTGCTCCACGGCGACCGCGAGCGCTTCCTGCGCTTCGATCCGAGCGAGCATCCGGTGGCGCTGCAGCTCGGCGGCTCCGATCCCGCCGACATGGCCACCTGCGCCCGACTCGGCGCCGAGTACGGCTACGACGAGATCAACATCAACGTCGGCTGCCCCTCCGACCGGGTGCAGAACGGGCGCTTCGGTGCCTGTCTGATGGCCGAGCCCGGGGTGGTGGCCGACTGCGTGCGGGCGATGAAGGACGCGGTGGCGGTCCCGGTGACGGTCAAGAGCCGCATCGGCATCGACGATCGCGACAGCTACGGCGAGCTGGTCGACTTCGTCGGCGCCCAGGTCGAGGCCGGCTGCGACGCGCTGATCGTGCACGCGCGCAAGGCCTGGCTCTCCGGGCTGAGCCCGAAGGAGAACCGCGACATCCCGCCGCTGCGCTACGACGTGGTGCTGCAGCTCAAGCGCGACTTCCCCGCGCTCTCGATCAGCCTCAACGGCGGGGTGCAGGACCTCGACCAGGCCTGCGCCCTGCTCGAGACCCTCGATGGGGTGATGATCGGTCGTGAGGCCTACCACAACCCCTGGATCCTCGCCGCGGCCGACGCGCGCATCTTCGCCGACCCGACCCCGCCGCCGACCCGCCACCAGGTCATCGAGCGGATGCTGCCCTATATCCAGCGCGAGCTCGACGCCGGGGTGCCGCTGACCGCGATCAGCCGTCACCTGCTCGGACTCTTCCAGGGCCGTCCCGGCGCGCGCGTCTGGCGCCGCTGGATCAGCGAGCACGCCCATCTCCCCGGCGCCGGCTGCGAGGTGCTGACCGAGGCGCTGCCGCGGCGCATGCAACCCGCCGCCGCCGACTGATCCGGCGCCGCGGCCATGGACTGGGTGAGCCTGTCGCTGCTCTGCGCCCTCGCCCTGGCCAGCGCCGATGCCGCCACCAAGGCCTGGCTCGGCGCGCTCTCGGCCGCCGAGCTGGCGCTGGTGCGCCTCACCCTGAGCGGCGTGCTGCTCGCCCCGCTGCTCGCCGACCTGCCGCCGCTCGCCACCCTCGCGCCCGCCTTCTGGGGCTGGCTGGCGGCACTGGTGCCGCTGGAGATCGCGGCGATGCTGCTCTACATGCGCGCCATCCGCGACCACCCGCTCTCGCTCACCCTGCCCTATCTCGCCTTCACCCCGGTGTTCGTGCTGCTGGTCGCCTGGCTGCTGCTCGACGAGACGGTGAGCGCGCGCGGCGCCTTTGGGGTGGTGCTGGTGGTGGCCGGGGCCTGGCTGCTCAACGTCGGCCATGCCCGGGCGCGCGACTGGCGCAGCTGGCTGCGCCCGCTCGGCGCCATCCTCGAGCAGCGCGGCGCGCGGCTGATGCTCGCGGTGGCGGCGATCTACGCCCTCACCGCCACCCTCGGCAAGGGCGCGATGCAGTATCTGCCGCCGGCGCAGTTCGGCGCCTTCTACTTCGCCCTGCTCGGGGTCGTCGCACTGCTGGTGCTGGCGCTGCCGCGCCCGCGCCGGCTGCTCGCGCTGGCGCGCCATCCCTGGGCGGTGCTGGCGGTCGCGGCGCTGAGCGCGGTGATGGTCTACACCCACTTCCTCGCCATCGCCGCGACCGAGGTCGCCTACATGATCGCGCTCAAGCGCACCAGCCTGCTCTTCGGCATGCTCTACGGCGCGCTCTGCTTCGGCGAGCGCGGGCTGCGTGCGCGCCTGCCCGCCGGCGTGCTGATGCTCGCCGGCGCGGCGCTGGTGCTGCAGGGATGAGACGGACTCAGTGGGGCGGCTCGGCAAGGTCGCAGGACTGGGCTTGTCCGGCGAACACGGTCTCGAGCTGCTCGCTCACCCGCTCGATGGCGGGGTCGGCGCTGGTGTCGACGCGCACCAGCCGGTCGCACTCCTCGCCCTGCGGCGGCTCGCAGCGCGCATGCTGGCGCTCGAGCACCGCGAGCGTCGCCTCGGAGGCGTCGTTACCGGCGGCCAGACGCCGGGTGACGCGCTCGCGCAGCACCGCCAGCGGCGCCTCCAGCGCGAGGATGGCGAACCCGGCGTGATGACGGCGCGCCAGCGCAGCGAAACCGACGCGCCGCTGGTGCGCGGTGAAGGTGGCATCGACCAGCACGTCGTGACCACTGGCGAGGATGGTCTCGGCCAGGTGCAGCAGCCGCTCGTAGGTCCAATCGGTGGCCGAGGGGAAATAGATCCCGCCATCGACCCCGGTATTGGTGCGCGCCTGCGCCTCGAGCCCGAACAGTCGCTTGCGCTCGACGTCCGAGCGCAGATGGACGAAGGGCAGCCGCTCGCAGAGCGCGCTGGCCATGTGGCTCTTGCCCGAGCCCGACAGCCCGCAGGCGATCAGCAGCCGCGGCCGTCTCGCCCGGGTATAGCCCTCGGCCAGCGCCAGATAGCGCGCGCACGCATCCCAGGCGGCGGCGCGCTCAGGCGCCGCCAGCCCCGTCTGACCGGCGCGGATCGCGCCGACCTTGGCGCGCACCATCGCCCGATAGCACTGATAGAGACGCAGCAGTGCCAGCAACCCGTAGTCACCGCCGCGCTCCAGATAGCCGTTGAGCAGACGCTGCGCCAACCCCGGCTCACCGGCGGCCTCCAGGTCCATGACCAGGAAGGCGAGCTCGCTGGCGGTGTCGATCCAGCGCAGCTCGGGGGCGAAGTCGATACCGTCGAAGATCTGCGGCTCGCCGTCGATCAACGCGATGTTGCCGCGATGCATGTCGCCGTGACACTCGCGAATCCAGCCCTCGGCGCGACGCTGCTCGAGCAGCGGACGCAGCACCCGCCAGCGTGCCCGGGTCCAGTCCTCGATGCGTTGGAGACGCCTCAGCAGCGCCGGCGCCTCGACCCGCGCCCGGATCTGCTCGACGTTCTCGATCATCGGCGCGAGCACCATGTCGGGCGCCCCCCAGGGGGCATCGGGCGCGGCGGCCGGGATGGCGGCGTGGAAATCGGCCAAGCGCTCGGCGAGCCGGTCAATCAGGGGACCGTCGAGGGGGCGGTGCGCGAGCAACGCCGACTGCGCGAAACGGCGCATCCGTACCGCGTACTCCAACGCCGCGCCCGCGGCGCCGATGCGCGGGTGCGCGGCCTCGCCGCCGATCGCCACCACGTCGAGATAGATCGTCGGCGCGAGCCGGCTGTTGAGGCGAATCTCCTCCTCACAGCAGTGACGACGCAACGCCAGGGTGGAGCAGTCGAGAAAGCCAAGATCGAGCGGCTTCTTGAGCTTGTAGGCGAAGTCGCCGGCGAGCAGCACGTGGGAGATATGGGTTTCGATGTGCTCGATCCGATCGACCGGATGGGGATAGGCCTCGGGGCGCTGCAGCGCCGCGATCAGCCGGGGGAACTCACTGGCATCCATGACACCACCTCCAAGACAGCCGACGGTCTCGGTGACTGCCCGATCTTGAATCAAGTATAAGCATTGGTTAATACTCCGCCGCTTACACCCATCGCAACCGAAACGGAAGCACCCATGTCCATCGAACGTATCGTCTTCGCCGTCGCCGGCGCCTTTGTGCTGCTCTCGGCCATCCTCGCGGCCACCGTCAGCATCCACTTCCTGTGGTTCACCGGCTTCGTCGGCGCCAACCTGCTGCAGTCGGCCTTCACCGGCTTCTGCCCGCTGGCCATCATCCTCAAGAAGCTCGGCAAGACCCCCGGCCCGGCCTTCTGATCGGCCGCCGGGCGGCACCCCGCCGCCCGGCGCCAAGGCTCATGCCGGATCGACCGGCTGGGCCCACAGGTCGTGATCGCCCGAGGCGGTGATCTCGACCTCGATGAAGTCGCCGGGGTCGATCTCCCAGGCCCCCGGCACCAGCACGTTGCCGTCGATCTCGGGCGCATCGCCATAGCTGCGCGCCACCACCTCGTCTTCGTGCACCTCGTCAACCAGCACCGTCATGCGCTCGCCGACCCGCGCGGCGAGCTTGTCGCGGCTGATCTCGGCCTGGACCTCCATGAAGCGCTCGCGGCGCTCCTCGCGCTCTTCGGCAGGCACCGCATCGGCCAGATCGTTGGCCGCCGCGCCGTCCACCGGCGAGTAGGGGAAGCAGCCGACGCGGTCGAGCCGCGCCTCGCGGAGGAAGTCCAGCAGCGACTCGAACTCGGCCTCGGTCTCACCGGGGAAGCCGACGATGAAGGTGCTGCGCAGCACCAGCTCGGGACATTGCGCGCGCCAGCGTGCGAGACGCTCGAGCACCCGCTCGGTGGCCGCCGGACGGCGCATCGCGCGCAGCACCCGGGTGTTGCCGTGCTGCAGCGGCATGTCGAGATAGGGCAGGATCAGCCCCTCGGCCATCAACGGGATCAGCTCGTCGACCTGGGGATAGGGGTAGACGTAGTGCAGTCGCGTCCACGCCGGCAACTGGCCGAGCTCGCGCGCCAGGGTGGTGATGTCGGTACGCAGCGGTCGCCCGCCGTGGAAGCCCGGCGCGTACTTGAGGTCGCGGCCATAGGCGCTGGTGTCCTGGGCGACCACCAGCAGTTCGCGCACCCCGGCCTCGACCAGCCGTTCGGCCTCGCCGAGCACCTCACCGAGACCACGACTGACCAGGTCGCCGCGCAGGCTGGGGATGATGCAGAAGGTGCAGCGATGGTCGCAGCCCTCGGAGATCTTGAGATAGGCGTAGTGACGCGGGGTGAGCCGCACGCCTTGGGGCGGCACCAGACTGGTGAAGGGGTCGTGCGGGGCAGGCAGCGCCTCGTGCACCACCGCCATCACCTCCTCGAGCGCGTGCGGTCCGGTGATCGCCAGCACCTCGGGATAGGCGGCGCGGATGCGTTCGGCGCGGGCGCCGAGACAGCCGGTGACCACGACCCGGCCGTTCTCTTCCAGGGCCTCGCCGATCACCTCCAGCGACTCGCGCTCGGCGGCGTCGATGAAGGCGCAGGTGTTGATGACCACCAGCTCGGCGTCGTCATAGTCGTGCACCACCCGATAGCCCTCGGCGCGCAGCCGGGTGAGGATGAGTTCGGAGTCGACCGTGGCCTTGGGGCAGCCGAGGCTGACGAAGCCCACGGTGGGCACGGCGGCGGATGGGGATGAGATGTCCAAATGAAGCTCGCTGATCTGGTTGCGGTTGGGGACTGGCGGGCATTATCGCCCAGCCGAGACCGGGCGCACGTCATCGCGGCGACGCGTCGTGCTTGATCGTCCCCTGTATATCGGTAACGATAGCGGCGTTTGCCATCTAACGCGACGGCATCACGGGACACGCTTGAAGAGACGTGACACGGCCAGGACTCCGAGGCGGGATCGATACTGGCAGCGATCGCCCCCGCGCGCGCCAATGGCGCGGCGCGAACACGGACAGGCCGGCGCCCGGGCGCATGGCAACAGGAGGGTCGAGACAGATGAAGCACTGCAAACTCTGCAAGTTCAGCGCACTCTGCAACGACCTGCCCGGCGTCTGCGTCCTGATCCCGTACGTCGCGATCGCGGTCGTCGCGACCTCGCTCGGTTACCTCTTCGTGACCCAGGAGCTGTTGTAGCGGCGCCCACCCTATCCGTAGCGGGGGCGGGAGACGTCGAGCCCTTGCGGGCCATCCGGTCCCGCCCTCGCCGTTGCAATGGACCCACTGCACCATGGTCATCAACGACACCCTGTCCACGCCCGCCGAGACCGTCAGCGAGCCACCGCTCGCGGTCGCCGCGGGACGACGCATCGCCTTTCACCTCCAGGTCCGCTTCCCGGACGGTTTCGTCGCCTTTTCCACCTTCAAGGAAGAACCGATTCGTTGCACCGTCGGCGACGGCACCCTGACCCCGGCACTGGAGACGGCCATCGACGGACTGCTCGCCGGCAGCGAGACCGAGTTCGCCGGCGACGGCTCCGAGCTGTTCGCCACCTACGACGAGAACAATGTCTTCTGGCTCGAACGCAGCGAATTCCCGCCCGAGCTCCAGCCCGAGCCGGGCAAGGTCATCGCCTTCGAGACCCCGGCCGGCCAGGAGACCAGCGGCATGGTGCTGGAGACCGAGGGCGAGCGGGTGCGGGTCGACTTCAACCACCCCTTCGCCGGACGCGCGTTACAGCTGCGCATCGCCATTCTCTCCGTCGAGACCTGAACCCGGGCGCGGCCGGCGCCACCGGCCGCGCGCAATAACCCCGAACACCACCCGCTGTTTTCAATCCCCGCCGACCGCCTATCCTGTTCCGAGCCATGACTATCCTGCTAGCCAATCCCCGCGGTTTCTGTGCCGGCGTCGATCGCGCCATCGCCATCGTCGAGCGCGTCCTCGAACGCTACGGTGCGCCCATTTATGTCCGTCACGAGGTGGTGCACAACCGCTTCGTCGTCGAGGGACTGCGCGCGCGCGGCGCCATCTTCGTCGAGGACCTCGACGAGGTGCCGGACGACGCCACCCTGGTGTTCAGCGCCCACGGCGTGCCCCAAGCGGTACGGCGCGAGGCCGAGGCGCGCGGGCTGCGGGTGTTCGATGCCACCTGCCCGCTGGTCACCAAGGTCCACCTCGAGGTCACCCGGCACTGTCGCAACGGCATCGAGACCGTGCTCATCGGCCATCGCGGTCATCCCGAGGTCGACGGCACCCTCGGCCAGTGCGACCCCGAGGGCGCCCCGGTGCACCTGGTCGAACGTCCCGAGGACGTCGCCGGACTCGAGATCGCCGATCCCGAGCGCATCGCCTACGTCACCCAGACCACGCTGTCGATGGACGACACCACCACCATCGTCGCGGCACTGCGCGAGCGCTTCCCGGCCATCCAGGGACCGAAGAAGAGCGATATCTGCTACGCCACCCAGAACCGCCAGGACGCGGTCAAGACCCTGGCCGAGAGCTGCGAGCTGCTGCTGGTGGTCGGCTCGCCCAACAGCTCCAACTCCAACCGGCTGCGTGAACTGGCCGAAAAGCGCGGCTGCAGCGCCTATCTGATCGACGGCCCCGAGGACATCGAGCGCGGCTGGCTCGAGGGCATCTCGCGCATCGGCCTCACCGCCGGCGCATCGGCCCCCGAGGTCCTCGTCGAGCGGGTCATCGCCCAGCTGCGCGACTGGGGCGTGGAGCAGGTCGAGGAACAGCCCGGCATCCGCGAGCAGGTGGTGTTCGCGCTGCCGCGCGAGCTGACCAGGGAGCCGGCCGAGGACTGAACCCCGCCCCTCGCGCTTGCACCTCGACCGACCGAACCGCACCTAATGAGGCTGGAGGCGGCCAGACAGGCCGCCCCGGTCCCTGAGCGAGACGGCCCGGCGCCCGCCAGGCCGCGAGGAGAGGAGTTGCATGAGCGAGATCCTGGTCATCGGTGGCGGCGTCATCGGGTTGCTGACCGCGCGCGAGTTGGCGCGCGCCGGTGTCGACACCACCCTGGTCGAGATGGGCAAGACCGGCCAGCAGTCGTCCTGGGCCGGCGGCGGCATCCTCTCCCCACTCTACCCCTGGCGCTATCCCGACGCGGTCGGGCGGCTGGCCGCCTGGAGCCAGCGGGTCTATCCGGCGCTGGCCACCGAACTGCTCGACGAGACCGGGATCGACCCCGAGCTCACCGTCAACGGCATGCTGGTGCTCGACACCGAGGAGCGCCAGCGCGCACTCGACTGGGCCGCGCGCCACGACACCGCCATCGAGGTGCTCGACGCCCGCCAGCTCCACGCCAGCGAGCCCGAGCTCGGCCCCCGTCCCGAGCAGGCGCTGCTGCTCCCGGGCATCGGCCAGGTGCGCAACCCGCGCCTGACCCGCGCGCTGCGCCGCGCCATCGAGCGCAAGGTGACGCTGCGCGAGCAGGAGGAGGTGCTGGAGCTGCTGATCGAGGGCGGGCGCGCGGTCGGGGTGCGCACCCCCAAGGGCGAGATCCGCGCCGAGCGCGTCATCATCTGCGCCGGCGCCTGGACCGCCAAGCTGCTCGAACAGCTCGGCAACAGCCCCGAGATCCAGCCGGTGCGCGGCCAGATGATCCTCTTCTACGCCCACCCCGGCCAGGTCCATCACATCACCCTGCACCGCGAGCGCTACATCATCCCCCGGCGCGACGGTCGCATCCTCTTCGGCTCGACCCTGGAGCAGGCCGGCTTCGTCAAGCGCACCACCGCCGAGGCCAAGGAGGAGCTCTATCGCGCCGCCGTCGAACTCTACCCGCTGCTCAAGCGCACCCCGATCGAGGACCACTGGTCCGGACTGCGACCCGGCTCGCCCAGCGGCATCCCCTATATCGGCGCCTACCTCGGCATCGACGGGCTCTATTTCAACGCCGGCCACTACCGCAACGGCCTGGTCACCGGCCCGGCCTCGGCCCGCCTGCTCACCGACCTGGTGCTCGAGCGCGACCCCATCCTCGACGCCGCGCCCTATGCGCTCGACGCCGCGCGGGACTGATCGAGGGCGATCAGCCGCCAGCCGCCAGCCGCCAGCCGCCGGGGATGATGAACCGTGAAGATACCGTCTTGCCTGTCAATCGACGATCATGCAACACCTGCCTCCCCGACTGGAGGCTGGAAGCTGATCGCTGGAAGCTGGTTCGAACCGCAAAGACACAAAGCACGCAAAGGGGAGAAAAGCCTTCAGCGACCAGCCTCCAGCCCGTCGGTTGGGTTGCTCATGCACTACCTGATCGACGAATCGCCGGGATGCCAGGACGGGCAACCCAACATCGTCATCAGGCGGCAGCCAGCGGATCGAACCGCAAGGCCGCAAAGAACACGGAGAGAAGAAAGGCTTCCTACGATCAGCCTCCGGCAAGAAGAACAGGCTTATCTCGTACCGCCAAGGTTGACTGCAAACCGACACTGGAGGCTGCTTGCTGAAGGCTGGTCGCTTTCTTCACGTCCTTGGCGGCTTCGCGGTTCAATCTTCCGGCGGCTGGAGGCTTTCCCCAGACAGGGATTGATGTCCGGCGGAAAGCTGGCTAGAATTCTCGAGCTTGAGTAGCCGATGTAGCTCAGTTGGTAGAGCAACGCATTCGTAATGCGTGGGTCAGCGGTTCGAATCCGCTCATCGGCTCCATCTCCCCAAGCGCCCGTCTCAGTCCACCCCCAGGCGCGTTTTCACCCGTTCCCACAGCTCGATCACCGCACTCGATGCGGCACCGCCGTCGTACTCGGCGAGGCTCTTGCGCGCGACCAAGGCGCGGGCGACCACGGGGTCGAAGGGCAGTTCACCGATCACCTCGATGTCGCGCGCACCACACCACTCCCGGATCGTCACACCGTTCTCCAGGTTGAGATCGGCCTTGTTGATGCAGACGACCAAGGGGATGGCGAAGTGGACGCAGAGTTCGGCGACGCGTTGCAGGTCGTGCAGCCCGGAGAGGGTCGGCTCGGTGACGGCGAGCACCAGATCGACACCGGTGATGGCGGCACTCACCGGACAGCCGATCCCGGGCGGGCCGTCGTTGAGGATCAGCGTCGCGCCCTCGGCCTCGGCCTGACGTCGCGCCTCGCGCCGCACCAGGGTGACGAGCTTGCCGGAGTTGTCCTCACCGACGCCGAGCTGGGCGTGGACCAGGGTGCCGTGACGGCTGTCGGAGACCATCCAGCGACCGTTCGGACGGGTCTCCAGGACGATCGCCTCCTCGGGACAGACCCGCGCGCACAGCCCGCAGTGCTCGCAGGCGAAGGGGTTGATGCGATAGCCCGCGTCGAAGTCGAGCTCGATCGCCTCGAACCGGCACCAGGCGGCGCAGTCCCCGCACTCGGCGCACAACTCGGGGTCGATCCGTGGTGTCGCGCCGCCGACGAAGTCGCCGCCGGTCCGTTCACGCGGGTCGAGCAGCAGGTGCATATCGGCGGCGTCGACGTCACAGTCGGCCACCACCTTGTGCTGAGCCAGGGTGGCGAAGGCGGCGCTCACCGTGGTCTTGCCGGTGCCGCCCTTGCCGCTGATGATGGTGAGTTCCTTCATCATGACGGGAGCATCCCCTCGATCTGTGCATAGAGCTGTTGGAAGCGCGCGCGCCACTCGGGCGCGGTACGCACCCAGGGCTCGCCACGCGCGTAGGCCTCGGCGAGCGCGCGGGTGAAGGGGATCTCGAGCAGCACCGGGATCGACTCGGCGCGACAGTACTCCGCCACGCCCTGATCGCCGATGTCGCAGCGGTTGATCACCACTCCACAGGGCACCCCAAGCGCCCTCGCCACCGCGACGGCGAGGCCCAGGTCGTGCAGCCCCGAGGGGGTGGGCTCGGTGACCAGCAGACAGAAGTCGACCCCATCGAGGGTCTCGACCATCGGGCAGGCGGTGCCCGGCGGGGCATCGAGGATGGTCGCGAGCCCCGGCTCCAGACGCCGCTTGAGCGCCTTGATCACCGGCACCGCCGAGCGCTCGCCGATGGCGAGTTCACCCTGGAGCACCGGCAGGGTGTCGGCCTGACCGGCGGCGATCTCGCCGATCGGGCGCTCGACCTCGCCGAGCGCGCCCTCGACACGGCAGACGTAGTCGCAGGCACCGCAACCGTGGCAGAGCTCGTCGAACACCATCAGCTCGTCGGGCGTGAGCGCCAGGGCGTTGAAGGCACAGGCCTCGACACAGTCGCCGCACAGGGTACAGCGCCCGGGGTCGATGCGCGGGACGCGCACCCCGACCGGCTCACGCCGGTCGAAGTGCGGGCGCAGGAACAGGTGCCCGTTGGGCGCCTCGACGTCGCAGTCGGCGTATTGCACGCGCTCGAGCGCCAGCGCCAGATTGGTCGCCACCGTAGTCTTGCCGGTGCCGCCCTTGCCGCTGGCCACGGCGATGGTCAGCGCCCGCATCGCTCAGCCCCGACCGCGACCGTTGCCCAGCCCGCGACCAACGCCCATGCCGCGCCCGGCACCGGCACCGGCACCGGCACCGGCACCACGACCATGTGCCATGCCACGACCACCACCGCAGCGCGCAATGCCGTCGCAGGGTTCGCGGCCTGCCACGGCGGCGGCGAGCGCCATGCCCTGCCCGGCATGGCGCTCGACGGCCTCGGCCACGGTGCCGGAGACACCCTCGACGACCCGCACCCCGGCGCGCTCGAGCACCATCGCCGCCTTGGGGCCACAGCGGCCAGTGATCAGCAGCTCGGCGCGCTGGCCGGCGATCCACTGCGCGGTGCGGGTGCCGGCGCCACCGTTGGTCTCGAGGAAGGGGTTGGGCATGCTCTGGAAGTCACCGCTCTCGGTATCGACCACGGCGAAATAGGCGCAGCGTCCGAGTCGGGCGTCGACCGGGGCGTCCTGACCCTGGCCGGCTGCGGAGATCACGATCTTCATGGGGCAATTCCTCGTTGTTCGATTCAGTGGGCGTGGTCGTGGGCGCATTGGGAGACGCCGTTCAGTTCACCGGCGAGATAGGCGTTGAGGGTCTCGCCGACGCCGGGACGGGCGCCGGTGACCACCTCGATGCCATTGCGCGCGAACAGCTCGATGGCCTTGGCGCCCATACCGCCGGCGAGCACCACATCGGCGCCGAGCGACTGGATGTAGGTCGGCAGCTGCCCCGGCTGATGGGCGTCGGCGAAGGGGTTGGCCAACACCTCGGCGCCGACGAGCCGGTCGGTGTCATCGAGCTGGGCAACCACGAAATGGCTGCAATGGCCGAAGTGCATCGACATCTCGCCGGCCAGTCCGAGCGCATCGTTGGCGGTCATCACGATCTTTTTCATCAGGTCTCATCTCTCTGTCCGGCACAACCGGGCACCGAACGGGGGTGGTCGTTGTCAGAGTGTTGGATACCTTGCGGCGGCTCTTCCCCGTGCTCCGGGATCTGGATCACCAGCCGCTGTCCGGTGAGCAGTGCGCCAGTGACCTTGGCGCGGGCCCGGGCGATGGTGCGCGACAGGGTGGTGCGCGAGATCCCCATGCGCCGGGCGCTCTCCTCCTGGTAGAGCCCCTCGAGATCGCACAACCGCAGCGCCTCCATCTCGTCGGCGCGCAACATCACCGTCTCCAGGGTGTGACCGTGGCGGCCACAGGGCTTGAAACAGATCCGCCCGGGATCGAGTCCGATCCGGCGGACGCGTCGTCTTCGACCGGGCACAGTGCCTCCGCTTGGCTGTCTCGGGTAGGTTCGAGGATGCATTCAAACGCACATATGTGCGTTTTGCATTGACAAATATCAGGGTGTTTTAGTCAAGAAAGGCGAGACACTGGGATTCATCGTTAAGAGATTCTTTTTCGCAACGACACGCATCCCGAGCGGACGCCGGGCGATCACGGTTGCCCCGAGCGCCACCCGACATCCATGCAGGGATACGCATCACACAAGGAGCCTTGAATCATGAGCGCTACAGCGGTCAACAAGACACGGCGTCGCCTGCTGGTCGCAGCGACCAGCGCGGTCGGCGCCGTCGGTGCCGGCTTCGCCCTCGTACCCTTCGTCGCCTCGATGAACCCGAGCGCGCGCGCCCGTGCCGCAGGCGCGCCGGTCGAGGCCGATATCAGCAAGATCGAGCCCGGCGCGCTGCTGCGCGTCAAGTGGCGCGGCAAACCGGTGTGGGTGGTGCATCGCACACCGAAGATGCTCGAGATGCTGGCGAGCAACGACCCCAAGCTGGTCGACCCCGCCTCCGAGGTGCCGCAGCAGCCCGAGTACTGCCAGAACCCGACCCGCTCGATCAAGCCCGAGTATCTGGTCGCCATCGGCATCTGCACCCACCTCGGCTGCTCGCCGACCTACCGCCCCGAGTTCGCCCCCGAAGACCTCGGCGCGGACTGGAAGGGCGGCTTCTTCTGCCCCTGCCACGGCTCGCGCTTCGATCTCGCCGCGCGCGTCTTCAAGGGCGTGCCGGCCCCGACCAACCTGGTCATTCCCAAGCACACCTATCTCAACGACACCACCCTGCTGATCGGCGAGGACGGCAGCGCCGCCTGACCCCTCCCCCGCTCGACAGCGCCAGACGCTTGGCGTAGATTTCCGCCCCTGGGTCGGACACGCGACCGCCGGTCCTGTGTCCGACCTGCCCGTCGCCCCACCCCCAATCAGGCGACCGCCTCTTCCCCGTCATCCAGAACCGACAAGAGGACTCGGCGTGAACCGACGTCTGGCTGCCCATCTCCCCCTGTTCATGCTCGCCGCCTGGCTGCTCGGCGGCTGCGCGAGCGGCCCCGACACCCGACCCCAGTCGCTGATCCCGGCCAACCTCTCGAGCCTGCCCCAGATCCAGCTCGCGGCGAGCGAGCGCGACCAGGTGCGATCGCTGGCGATGGGCGCGGCCCGCAGCAAGGGCTGGCGGATCACCCAGAGCGACCCCGAACGACTGCTGCTCGAGCGCCCCGTCACGCCCGACTCGACGCTCGCCCGTGTCCTCGACCTGCCCCCGGGGCAGTTGCCGACCGACACCAGACTCGAGGTCGCCAGCTATTTCATCGACGAGGGGACTGCCGTGCGGGTCGCCTCGGCCGCCGCCCTGATCCGCCCACGCACCGATCAGCCCGAGCCGGAACGACGCGACGTCACCAGCCGCTTGCAGCCGCTGCTGACCCAGTCGCTCGCCGCGCTCGAACGGGCCTGGCAGACCCATCACCAGCGACTCGCCGAGGCCGCCCCGCCGCTGCCGCCGCAACCCGCCCCGAGCACCGACGGCGAGGCGACTCCGGCAGGGACGCTGGCGGCCATCCCCGCCGCGCCCATCGAGGGCAGCGAGACCACACAGCGCCAACCGCTGACTGCAGCGACACAGACCGACAACCCGGCGAACGCCTCGCGAGACGTGCGCCCTCAGCAGGGACCGGCCCCGGTGATCGACGCCACACCGATGCTCCGTGAGGCACCGCCGCTCGCGCCCGAGCCGCCGCAGGCGCAGACCCAGATGCTCAGCCTCACCCCGCAGCAGCGTGACGTCACCTGGGCGGCCTATGCCGAGCAATATGCGAGATTGCGCGGTTGCGTGTTGACCGACGAGGGCGCGGTGCTGATCGACAACCGCTCCGATGGCGAGATCCACAAGGTCCCCTGCGAGGGCACCGACAGCATCCTGGTGCAGTGTCACGACGGCCTCTGTCGCGGACTGCTGTAACGGCGCCAGATTGCGGATTCGCATTGTCGCGGGACGTCAGGCCGGGTGAATAATAACCAATCATTCAACTCGGAAAACGCCATGACTCCCGCACGCATTCTCCTTCTCGTCACCCTGCTGCTCGCCGCCCTCACCGGCTGCGGCGGTCCGGACGACCAGGGGGCGGGCGACCCCGCCCTGCTCGAGTTCGCCGAACAGGGCGATCTCGGCGCGCTCGATGGACTGCTCTCGCGCACCGGACGCCCCGACGTGCGCGACAGCTGTGACTGGACCCCGCTGATGAAGGCCGCGCTCAACGGTCACACCGCCGTGGTCGAGCGCCTGCTCGCCGCCGGCGCCACCGTCGACGCCGAGGACAAGGGCGGCTACACCGCGATGATGCTCGCCGCCTCCAACAACCACGCCGAGATCGTCGAGATGCTGTTGCAGCAGGGCGCGATGATCGACCACCAGGAGCAGACCAAGGGCTGGACCGCGCTGATCTGGGCCACCACCCAGGGCCGCACCGCCGCCGTCGAGACCCTGCTGAAACACGGCGCCGATCGCACCCTCAAGGACTTCGAAGGCAACACCGCCGCCGACTGGGCACGCCTCAACGACAAGCCCGAGATCCTCGCACTGCTGCAGGCGGGTTGATCGCAGCCAGCAGCCAGCAGCCAGCAGCCAGCAGCCAGCAGCCAGCAGCCAGCAGCCAGCAGCCGAAAGCATAGCGCCATCCCTACTGGTGGCTGGAAGCTGATGACTGGTGGCTGGAAGCTGATGACTGGTGGCTGGAAGCTGATGACTGGTGACTGGTGACTGGCACCCGCCCCCTGGAATTCCCCCCACCCCGCCGCCAGATAGACCAGCGGGCCGTTTCGGGCCCGATCGCGCATGCCCGTCCAGCGTCCGCCCGCGCACGGACGCGCCGACTCCAGCCACACGGCAGCCGATACCCATGGTCAGAACACAAGCGAGCACGCACATCGCCCGCCCGCCGGATCAGGTCTTCGCCTTCGTCGCCCTCGACTTCTTCAGCAATTACCAGCGCTGGTCGCCCGAGGTGGTCTCGCTCGAAGCGCTCTCGCCCGGTCCGATCCGGCTGGGCAGCCGCGGCCGACAGGTACGGGTCGATCACGGTCGCCGCACCGAGGCGACCTTCGAGGTCTGCGTCTTCGAGCAGGACCGTCGCATCGACTTCCAGGGACTCAGCGCCCCGATCTACATCAGCTACCGCTTCGAGCCGAGCGCCGACGGCACCCGCCTGACCTTCGTCTTCGAACTGTCGCGGCTCGAGCTGTTCATGCGTCCCTTCGAGAAGCTGATCCGCGCCGCCATCCAGGAAGGCGGCGAGCGCGTCGTCGGCAACATCAGGGGGCTGCTCGAACAGGCCCCGACAGCCGTATCGCAGCACTGAGGCAAACACCCGGCGAGGCACGATCCATCAATCTTGTAGCGAGGTCACCACATGGAATTCGTCGTCGACAAAGATGCGGGGGTGATCCCCTTCGTGCTCTCGCAGATCCTCGACACCTGCGTCAACGGTATCACCCTCTCCGACCCCGACCAGGACGACAACCCCATCGTCTATGCCAACACCGCCTTCGAGTTGATCACCGGCTACAGCCGCGAGGAGATCCTCGGACGTAACTGTCGCTTCCTTCAGGGCGAGGACCACGATCAGGAAGGGGTGGCGCAGATCCGCGAGGCGATGGTCGGCAACCACCCGGTGACCGTCACCCTGCGCAACTACCGCAAGGACGGCAGCCGCTTCTACAACCGCTTCACCATCCGCCCGCTGTTCGACCGCGAGGGGCGGCTGATCTACTACCTCGGCATCCAGCACGACGTCACCAACCAGGTCGAGGCCGAGGCCGAGGTCGCGCGCCTCAACGCCCTGCTTGCCAAGACGGACGCCGGCGGCTAGGTTGGGCGCCGCCAGCCGCCAGCCGCCAGCCGCCAGCCGCCAGCCGCCAGCCGCCAGCCGCCAGCCGCCAGCATGGATTGAACCGCGAAGGCACGAAGGACGCAAAGCAAGCGAACGGTCTGCAGATCCGCAGACCGGGCAAGTCGCAGTCTCCCCGACTGGAGGCTGGAGGCTGGAGGCTGGAGGCTGGAGGCTGATCGCTGGTCGCTGGTCGCTGGTCGCTGGAGGCTGATAGCTGGTCGCTGATATCTCGGCGGCTCAAATGCCCGACGGCTGGAAGGCTGGCTCCCGCCGCGACCAAGCGGCTATCATCCGTACATGTCCAGTCTGCGCGAACGCATGGCCGAGCACGGGTTCGAGTCGAACGACGACTACGAATTCGAGATCCGCTGTCTGCTCGAGAGCAGGCCGCGCGGGCTGCGCGCGCTCAATGTCGCCGGCGACGGTGGCCGACGCAAGAGCGCCTTCGCCAACGCCCTGGCCCGGGCACTGGGGATGGACCAGATCGTCTATCACGACTTCACCGACGCCCATCCTCCCCAGCCCGAGGTGATCCTGCCACCGAGCCGCGACGAACTCGGTCGCGAGGAACCGCCGATCGCGCCCCTGGACCTTGCCGTCAGCGAGGCCTGCGCGCAGAGCGAGGGTGAACCGACGGTGCTCATCCTCGACCAGCTCCAGGCCGCCGACTTCCGCGAACACATCCGCATCCATCGCTTGGTGCGCGAGTGCCGTTGGCAGGTACGCGACGCCCCCTACGACGCCAACCGGCATCATCTGCTGGTGTTCCTGATCTCGGAGCAGGCGCTCTATCACGCCCTGCACAAGGAGAGCTACCGGGTCTGGGTCGGACGCGACACCACGCTGCGCGACTGGGATCCGCGCGAGTTCGGGCTCGATACTCGTGCCCGGGGGCTGTTCACCGCGCTCGCCGAGCTGTTCCATACCCTCGGTCAGGCGCCCACCCGCAGCGAACTCGAACACCTCATCGAGGACCTGCGCCACCAGATCCACACCCGCGAGCACCTGCGCCGCGCGCTCTATGGCCGGGTCGAGGGCATCGACCACGCCGCGCTCGCCGATCCGCGTCACGACCCCGCGCTCGATCAGGTCCTGGCGACCATGCAACAGTCACTGCGCTGGACCGAGCACATCGAGATCACCGGCGGCGCAGCGCCGCCGATCCAATCGAACCAAGGGAGAGATGAGCAATGAACCGACGGACCCGCATCGAGCGCCGCATCCGCGAGGCATTCGACCCCATGCACCTCGACGTGGTCGACGAGAGCTACATGCACGCCGTCGCCCCCGACGCCGAGTCGCACTTCAAGCTGCTGGTGGTCAGCGAGGGCTTCTCCGGACAGCCGCTGATCGAGCGTCACCGAGCCATCAACAGCCTGCTCGCCGACGAGTTCGAGCAGGGCCTGCACGCACTCAGTCAGCACACCTGGACCCCGGAGGAATGGCACGAGAAGGGCGGCGCCGCACCGCAGTCGCCGCCCTGCCAGGGCGGCTCCGGCGCCGCCTGACCCCGGGAGCCCGACCTCAGGCGCGGGCGAAGTGCTCGCGCGTCAGCCGGAACACCACCGGGCTGAGCAGCACCAGCGCCAGCAGGTTGGGCAGCGCCATCATCGCGTTGAGGGTGTCGGCCACCAGCCACACGAACTCCAGCTTGACCATCGCGCCGACCGGGATCGCCGCCACCCACACCAACCGGAACGGCAGGATCGCGCGCACCCCGAACAGATACTCGACACAACGCTCGCCATAGACGCTCCAGCCGAGGATGGTGGTAAAGGCGAACAGCGCCAGACCCAGCGCCACCACATAACCGCCGACTCCGGGCAGACCGGCGCCGAAGGCCGCGGTCGAGAGGCTGGCGCCGGTCTCACCACTGGTCCAGGCGCCGGTGACCATGATCACCAGCCCGGTGATGGTGCAGATGATCAGGGTGTCGATGAAGGTGCCGAGCATGGCGATGGTGCCCTGCTGCACGGGGTTGTCGTTCTTCGCCGCGGCGTGCGCGATCGGCGCGCTGCCGAGCCCGGCCTCGTTGGAAAAGACGCCGCGTGCCACCCCCATCTGGATGCCCATCATCACGGTCGCGCCGGCGAACCCGCCGACCGCGGCGGTGGGCGAGAAGGCATACTCGACGATCTGCACCACCGCACCGGGCAGCGCCTCGGCATTGAGCCCGAGCACCACCAGCCCGCCGAGCACATAGGCGATCGCCATGAAGGGCACCAGCTTGCCGGCGACCTGGGCGATCCAGCGGATACCGCCGATCAGCACCAGCCCGACCAACAGCGCCATCACCCCGCCGACCCAGGCCTTGGGCAGCGCGAACTTGGAGTTGAGCGCGTCGGCCACCGAGTTGGCCTGCACCATGTTGCCGATACCGAACCCGGCCATGGCACCAAACACGGCAAAGGCCGCGCCCAGCCACAACCAGCGCCGCCCGAGACCGTTCTTGATGTAGTACATCGGACCGCCGACATGGTTGCCCTTGGCGTCGACCTCGCGGTACTTCACCGCCAGCACGCCCTCGGCATACTTGGTCGCCATGCCCACCAGTGCGGTGCACCACATCCAGAACAGCGCCCCGGGACCGCCGATCGCGATCGCCGTGCCGACACCGGCGATGTTGCCGGTCCCGACGGTTGCCGACAGCGAGGTCATCAGCGCGTTGAACGGGGTGATGTCCCCCTCGCCACGCCCACGCCGTCCCGACCACAGCATGCGAAAGCCGTAGCCGAGCCGGAGCCAGGGCATCAGCCGCAGGCCGAGCAGCAGGAACAGCCCGGTGCCGAGGATCAACACCAGCATCGGCGGCCCCCAGACCCAGCCGTTGAGCACCCCGATCCATGTCGTCATGGATTCCATCCACACCTCCTCTCGAATCAAAGCCTTCAGGACGAGCGGGCACTATACAGCGCCCGCCCCTGTTGATTACAACGCCGGCGCGGCCCCATTTACCGCGACCGGCCCTTGCCCGTATGCTCTTGAAGAGGAGTCGGGTGCCGCCGGAGCGGTCGCGCGACCATCCGGCGCCGGGCACGGACCAGAGGCCAACGAAGGACACCACCACACACCATGAAACTGCTGATCGACTTTTTCCCCATCCTGCTGTTCTTCGTCGCCTACAAGCTCGCCGGCATCTATGTCGCCACCACGGTGGCGATCCTCGCCGCGGCGCTGCAGCTCGGCTGGACCTGGTGGCGCCAGCGCCGGGTCGAGACCATGCACCTGGTCACCCTGGGGCTGCTGGTGGTGTTCGGCGGCATGACCCTCGCCCTGCGCGACCCGATCTTCGTGATGTGGAAGCCGACCATCGTCAACTGGCTGTTCGCCGCGGCCTTCCTCGCCAGCCAACTGGTCGGCCAACGCACCCTGGTCGAGCGCACCATGGGGCACGCGGTCAGCGTCGAACCGGTGGTGTGGCGCCGGCTCAACCTGATGTGGGTCGTCTTCTTCCTGGTGCTCGGACTGACCAACCTGTTCGTGGTCTATGTCGCCAGCGGCTTCTTCGCCGCCCATCAAACGCTGCTCGCCGGCAGCGGGCTTGCCAGTGTCGACCTCAGCAGCTGCGCCGCCCAGTTCCAGGGCGAGCTGCTCGCGCTCTGCACCAGCGCCCAGGCCAGCGAGGAGATCTGGGTCAACTTCAAGCTGTTCGGTATGATGGGGATGACCTTGGTCTTCGTGCTGCTCCAGGCGTTCTATCTCGCCCGTCACATCGAAGACGAACCCCGCCCGCAGGAGGCCGACTGACGTGCTCTATGCCATCATCGCCGTCGATACCCCGGACAGCCTCGAACGCCGCCTCAAGGCCCGCCCCGCGCACCTCGAGCGACTGCGCGAACTGCACGACGCCGGGCGCCTGGTGCTCGCCGGTCCGCACCCGGCGATCGACGCCGCCGACCCCGGCAGCGCCGGCTTCACCGGCTCGCTGGTGGTCGCCGAATTCCCCGATCTCGACGCCGCCCGTGCCTGGGCCGAGGCCGACCCCTATCGCGCCGCCGGTGTCTACGCCGAGGTCGAGGTACGCCCCTTCAAGCAGGTCTTTCCGCCCACGGCGGGTTGAACGCCAAGGAACCGACGTCGCCGTCCGGGGTCGCAGAAAGCGCCGAACGCGGATTCGTCGACAGGTCGCCCCGTGAGCGATCCGGCACCTGCCCATTCACCCCAACCCACGGAAGTTTCACCATGAAGAGATCCACCCTCTCGCTCCTGGTCTGCGCACTGCTCGCCGCCGGACCGGGTAGCGCGCTGGCCGAGCCCGACGCCGACACCGTCATCGCCACCGTCAACGGTGTCGAGTACCCGCTCGACCTCTTCCGGCTGTTCTATGTGGAACGGCTGCAGCAGAACCCCGAGGCCGACACCCAGGCGGTGCAGCAGCGCGCCTTCGACGAGTTCATGAACCTGGTGGTGGCCTCCCAGGAGGCCGAGCGGCGTGACCTCGACGACAGTCGCGAGGTCGCCATGGCACTTGAACTGCAGCGCATGAAGGTGCTCTCCAGCGCCGCGCTCGGCGCCATGGCCGAGGACATCAAGCCGACCGACAAGGCGCTCAAGGAGGCCTACGACCAGGTCGTCGAGCGTGCCGCCCGCACCGAATACAAGGCCCGTCACATCCTGGTCAAGGACGAGGCGACGGCCAAGAAGCTGATCAAGCAACTCGACAAGGGCGCCGACTTCGCCGAGCTGGCCAAGGAGCACTCGCTCGGCCCGACCGGCAAGAACGGCGGCGAACTCGACTGGTTCGACGCCGGGCAGATGGTCGCCCCCTTCGCCGAGGCGGTCGCCGAGATGAAGCCCGGCAGCCACTCCGAGAAGCCGGTGCAGACCCAGTTCGGCTGGCACGTCATCGAACTGCAGGAAACCCGCAAGGCCGAGCCGCCGAGCTTCGAGGATGCCAAGCCGCAGCTCAGCGCCATGCTCAAGCGTCGCGCGCTCGGCGAGCAGCTCACCGAGATGCGTGACGGCGCCATGGTCGAGCTCAACGAGGAGATCGTCACGGTCACGCCCAAGGAGGATTGACCCGAGTCCCCGCGTCCCGGCGGGACGCGGGACACCCCCGCCCGGTTCAGTAGCGCGGCAGCGCCAGCACCTCGCGCCCGTTGCGCGGCTGAACCGGGCGGGCATTCTCGCCGATCACGGCACGCAGCCGTTGCAGCTGCCGCACCCCCACCTCGAGCGGCTCACCGAACACCAGCCACAGCGCCGACTCGCGGCACGGCGGCTGGGTGAGCGAACCGTGATAGCGGAAATAGCCGCGATCGAGCGGCAGCAGGAAGAGCGGATTGACCCCGATCTGACGATGACGTGTGCGTTCGCCCGGGCGCGCCGGCAGATGATCGAGGATACGCTCGAAGATGCGATTGTCGCGCTCGGCGGCGCGCAGGCCCACCGCCACCACCGCATGACCACCCTGACGATCATGATGCACCAGCTGCAGCTCGGCATCGTAACGCTCGCCCTCGATGCGGTGCTCGCCAGGGACATGGAAGTCAACGTAGGAGAGATCGTAGGCGCTGCCCCGGATCACCAGCGCGCTCCCCGGCGGCGTGAGCAGTCGGATCCCCCGCCCGGTGTTGACCAGCTCGAGCAGGTGCGAGCGATAGCGAAACAGCAGCGGCGTGTAGACGATGCGGCGCGCACCACGGATATCGATCGGCGACTGCGAACGCCCCTCGGCGCAGGTGGCGAAGGACGGATCCAACTCCCCCCAGTGCTCCGGGCCGGCGTCGCCGACATAGTCCCAGGGCGGATCGACCGGGAAACTCAGGCCGTCATCGCCCACCGCGCCGCCGCCCCACAGCGCCGCCAGCACGGCCAGCCCGACCGCGCACCGGTTTTGGCTCCTCACCGGCTCAGTCCTTGCGCGACCTGAGGCTGTCGATCGGCACCACCTGCGCCGCGCCGGGCTGATCGGCATAGACCGGACGCTCGCCGCCGCGCCCGTCGCGCTCGGCGAGCAGACGCTCGCGCTCGGCGATCATGCCGAGACAGCGACGCACGTCGTCGATGGTGGAGGCCGAGAGAGGATGGCGCATCCCCTGCGGCGGAGTGAGATCACGCACGATCGCGGTCAGCGTCTTGCGCATGGTGATCAGGATCTGCTGCTCGGGGGACAGTTCGCTCATGATCGATCCCTGCGGTGAGGGCGGCATGCCGCCGTGAAACCCCGCGGGCGAGACCGCCAGCCCGCGCCCCAATCTTGCATCAGCCGCCGCCGCCGGGCAATGGGGGAAGGGGCGACAGTCGCCAGCTACCAGCGATCAGCCCCCAGCCGCCAGTGGGCGTGCACACCGGCGTCAGCGGCGACAGACGAGCCCGCCCACCAACTGGTGACTGGCGGGCAGAGCCTCCCCTGCTCGTCTCGATCGTCTTTACCGCTGTCGTCGAGTACCAGCTTCCACATGAAAAGCGGCCGCTAAAGCGCTTTTAAAACGCTTTCTTTGCGCCCTTTGAGTCTTAGCGGTTCAATTTGCTGGCGACTGGCGGCTGGCGCCCCTACCCAGCGCCGCCGATCAGCGCCTCGAGGCCGGCCTCGTCGAGGACCTCGACGCCGAGATCGCGGGCGCGGGCGAGCTTGGAGCCGGCGGCCTCGCCGGCGAGCAGATAGTCGGTCTTGCCCGAGAGGCTGCCGCTCACCCGCGCGCCCAGCGACTCGACCCACGCCTTGATCTCGGGCCGGGGGCGGCTCAGGGTGCCGGTGATGACCAGGGTCAGACCGGCGAGCGGTCGGGCTTCGGGCTCGACCGGGGCGTCATCGGCCTCCGCCGCGCCCTGCTCCGGCCAGTGCACGCCGACCTCGCGCAAGGCCGCGATCGCCTCGCGATTGTGCGGCTGGGCGAAGAAGGCGACGATGTGCGCCGCGACCACCGGACCGATGCCCTCGATCAGGCTCCGGGTCTCGGCGCGCAGGTCCTCGGCGCCGGCCGCGCGCAGCGCCTCGAGGGTGCCGAAGTGCTCGACCAGCGTCTCGGCGCGAGGCCGGATCAGGCCGCGTACGCCGAGACCGAGCAGCCAGTCGACCGGCCTCGTCCCCGGGGCTGGATCGGCGGACTCGGCCAGGGCCGCGGCCAGGGCCGCGGCGGTCACCGGACCGATCCCGCGCACCCCGCGCCGCTGCACGAAGTCGCCCTCGCGCGCCGCCATCAGCGCGTCCAGCGAACCGAAGCCACGCGCCAGCGCGCGCGCCGTGCTCTCGCCGACCTCGCGGATGCCGAGCGCATAGACGAAGCGGGCGAGATCGGTCGAGCGGGCGCGATCGAGCGCGGCGATCAGGTTCGCCGCCGATTTCTCGCCCATGCGTTCGAGCCCGGCGAGCCGTGCCTGATCGAGCCGGAACAGATCGGCCGGTCCGTGCACCAGCTCGCGCTCGACGAGCTGATCGATCAGCTTGTCGCCCAGCCCCTCGATGTCGAGCGCGCGACGCGAGGCGAAGTGCTTGAGCGCCTCCTTGCGCTGCGCCGGGCAATAGAGCCCGCCGGAGCAGCGCGCCACCGCCTCGCCCTCGGGACGGACGACATCGGCCCCGCACACCGGGCAGTGCGCGGGCAGCGCCACCGCCTCGGCGTCTGCGGGACGGCGCTCGACCAGCACCCGCACCACCTCGGGGATGACATCCCCGGCGCGCCGCACATAGACGGTGTCACCGATGCGCACGTCCTTGCGCACCACCTCGTCCATGTTGTGCAGGGTCGCGTTGGCGACCGTGACCCCGCCGACCTGGACCGGGGCGAGCCGTGCCACCGGGGTGACGGCGCCGGTGCGCCCGACCTGGAACTCGACCGCCTCGACCCGGGTGAGCGCCTCCTGGGCCGGGTATTTGAAGGCGATCGCCCAGCGCGGCGCGCGGGCGACGAAGCCGAGGGAGGCCTGATCGGCCAGCGCGTCGACCTTGAACACCACCCCGTCGATGTCATAGGGCAGCTGTTCGCGCAGCGCGCCGATGCGGCGCTGGTAGGCATCGCAGCCGTCCAGCCCGCGCACCCGTTCGAGCTGCGGCGAGAGCGGCAGTCCCCAATCGCGCAGTGCCTGCAGCATCTCATATTGGGTCGCGCACGCCGGCCCGCCCTCGACCGCGCCGAAGCCGTAGCAGACGAAGGCCAGCGGTCGGGTCGCGGTGACCGCGGGGTCGAGCTGACGGAGGCTGCCGGCGGCGGCGTTGCGCGGGTTGGCGAAGGTGCGCTGATCGCTCTCGCGCATCCGCGCATTGAGCCGGACGAAGCCTGCGGTCGGCAGCACGATCTCGCCGCGCACCTCGAGCAGGTGCGGCCAGTCGGCGCCGCGCAGCCGTAGCGGCACGCTGCGCACGGTCCGCACCTGAGCGGTGACATCCTCGCCGCGGCGACCGTCGCCCCGGGTGGCGGCACGGCTCAGCACCCCGTCCTCGTAGGTGAGATTAATCGCCAGCCCGTCGAGCTTGGGCTCGGCGACGAAGTCGACTGCCTCGCGCCCGAGCGCCCTGCCTACCCGGGTGGCGAAGGCGGCCAGCTCCTCGGTGCTCTTGGCGTTGTCGAGCGAGAGCATCGGCAACCGGTGCTCGACCTCGGCGAAGGCCGCCAGCGGCTCGGCGCCGACACGCTGGGTCGGTGAGTCGGGGCTGACCAGCTCGGGGTATTCGGCCTCGAGCGCCTGCAGCTCGCGCAACAGACGATCGTACGCGTCGTCCGGGATCTCCGGATCGTCGAGCACGTAATAGCGATAGTTGTGGTGGAGCAGTTCGGCGCGCAGCGCCTCGGCGCGGGCGCGCGCCGAATCGGGCGGGTTCAATTCAGGGTCACTCCGGCCCACAGGCGCTCGTTCTCACGCACTGCGCGGCGCATCTCTTCTTCTTTCTTGATCGACAGCGGTTTGCGGTGATCGTCGTGGACCTCGCCGTCGAGCATGGTGGCGAGCTTGCGGGCGGTGGCGATCATCTCGTCGAACACCGCCATATCCTCCGGCTCACCCTCGAGCTGGGCGAACAGCAACAGCCCGGGGGTGGAGAAGGTCTCCATCTCATCGAAAGGGAAGATACCGGGTTTGACCATGTTGGCCATGCTGAAGGCGTAACGCGGCTCGCCGTCGAGGGTATCGGTGTAGTGGAAGATCTCCATCTCGCCGGGGTGCAGGCCACAGGTCTCGGCCACGTCCATCAGCGCCTCGCCGGTGAAGGGCCGTTCGTCCGGGGCGACCACGCTCACCTGCAGCAACAAGGGCGCAGGCGGCTCGAGCGCCTGCTGGTGCGCGGCCTCGAGCGCGTCATCGAAGTCCTCGGGGGCGTCCTCTCGCGCCTCACGATGACGGGGATCGCGCGGCTCGTCACCGGCATCGAAGTCGCCGAGCGCCGGCTCGCGCTTGGCGCGGGTCGAGGCGCGCGCGGGCCCGGCGTCGTCATCGTCATCGGGACCGGCGGGGTCCTCGAGCTCGTGACCACGCTCCCAGAGATAGAGGGCAAGGATCAGGATGGCCCCCACGACCAACAGAATCAGGCGAAGCGTATCGGCGTCCATTCGGCTCTCGGTTGCTGCACGGGTGACGGGATCTCGCCCCGCGCAGAGGCGCGGGATTCCAGCGGACGGCCATGGCGCGACTCGGCCCCAGGCCCGCGTTTTCGTGCGCATGAGTATAACAATGCCAAGGCCCGGCGCTGTAGAGGGGCAGCGCCGCGCGAGCGCGATCAGTAACGGTGAACCGCAAAGACACAAAGGGCGCAAAGGATGAACAAAGTGATCAGCTACCAGCAAGCAGCCACCAGCGGGGATTGGCGCCAGTGCTGAAGCGGTAAGCATGGACTTTTCTTTGCGTCCTTCGCGCCTTGGCGGTTCAATCCCTTGGTCGCTGGTCGCTCGCTCTCACACCGCCGCCAGACGCACCGCCTCGTCGACGTCGACGGCGACCAGGCGCGAGACGCCGGGCTCGTGCATGGTGACGCCGAGCAGGTGGTCGGCGATCTCCATGGTCACCTTGTTGTGGCTGATGAAGATGAACTGCACCCGGTCGGACATCGAGCGCACCAGCTCGCAGAAGCGCCCGACGTTGGCGTCGTCGAGCGGGGCGTCGACCTCGTCGAGCATGCAGAAGGGCGCCGGGTTCAACTCGAAGATGGCGAACACCAGGGCCACCGCGGTGAGCGCCTTCTCGCCGCCGGAGAGCAGATGGATGCTGGAGTTGCGCTTGCCCGGCGGGCGCGCCATCACGCTCACCCCGGTCTCCAGCAGGTCGTCGTCGGTCAGCTCCAGATAGGCGTGACCGCCGCCGAACAGCCGCGGGAAGATGGCCTGGAAGCCGCTGTTGACCTGCTCGTAGGTCGCCTTGAAGCGGGTGCGGGTCTCGCGGTCGATCTTGCGGATCGCCTGCTCCAGGGTCTCGAGCGAGTCGGAGATGTCGGCATGCTGGGCGTCGAGATAGGTCTTGCGCTGCGACTGTTCCTTGAACTCGTCGATGGCGGCGAGGTTGATCGCGCCGAGTCGCTGGATGCGATTGCCGGTCTGGGTCAGGCGTTGCTGCCAGACCTCCTCGGTGGCCTCGGGGTCGAGACCCTCGAGCAGCGCCGGGGCGTTGGCGGCGGACTCGGCGAGCTGTTCCTCCAGGGTGCGCTGGCGTACCAACCGCTCCTGTCGCGCCAGGCGCAGCGCATCCAAGCCCTGATGGGCGCCGGCGAGCAGCTGTTCGAGACGCTGGCGTTCCTGTTCGAGCGCGCGCTGCTCGGCCTCGAGGGTCTCGACCCGGGCACGCGCCTCGCCCAGCCGGGCCTCGACCTCGAGGCGCAGTTCAAGCTGCTCCTCCAGCCGCTCGCGCTGCTCGGCGAGCGGCTCGACCCCGGATTCCAGGCTGTCGAGCAGGGTCTCGCGGCGCTCGGCGAGCTGGGCGCCGCGCTCCTCGGCGCGGTCCAGGCTGTGACGGGTGGCGGTCTGCGCGGTGCGGTTGGACTCGACCCGCACCCGCAGCGTCTGCGCCTGTTCGCGACAGCCACGCTCGCGCTCGCGCCCCTCGGCGACCACCGCGCGCAGCCGCTCGCGTTCGCCGTCGAGCGACTCGCGCCGCTCGGCCAGGGCGTCGACCTCGGCGAGCAGGTCGTGCAAGCGCTCGCGCCGGTCCTCCATCTCCAGCAGCGCCTCGGCGCGCTGCTCCTCGAGCTCGGTCCGCTCCTCGGCGAGCGCCTGCAGACGGGCACGCTGGTGCTCGTCACGGGTGCGCAACCCGGCCAGCTCGGAGCGCAGCGTGGAGAGCTCGCGCTGGTACTCGGCGAGGGTGGCGGCGCTCGCAGCACGCGCCTGCTCGGCCTCGGCGCGCGCGGCGCGACGCTGCTCGTCGTCCTCGAGCAGCGCCTGCTCGCGCGCCGCCAGATCATCGAGCCGCTGCTCGAGACCGCGGATCGCCTCGGCGCGCGCCAGCACGCCATCGTCGCCGCTCGGCGGCGCGCACCACCAGTCGCGACCGACGCGCAGCCCCTCGCGGGTCACCCAGTACGCGCCGGCGGCAAGCCCGGCGCGATCGGCGAGCGCCTGCTCCAGGTCCTCGGCGGCCCATGCCCCGGCGAGCAGCGCGGTCAGGGGACCGCCGCCACGCACCCGCGCCGCCAGGGCATGGGCCGGCGCGGGCTCGGCGACTGCTGCTGTGTCGAACAGCATCATCCCCGGCGGGATCGACTCGGGGCGCGCGAGCAGGCGCTGCGGCTGGGCGCAACCGAGCGCGCCGAGACGCTCGCCGAGCACGCACTCGATCGCCCGCTCCCAGCCCGGCTCGACCGTCAGCCCGTCGAGCAGACGGGGCGCGTCCTCCAGCCCGGCCTCGGCGAGCCACTGCGCGCGCGCGCCGTCGGCCTCGGCCAGCGCCGCCTCCTGCAGCGCCTGCAGGGAGGCGTGACGCCCCTTGGTCTGCTGCAGCTCGGTGCGGACCTGATCGAGTTCGGCGGCGAGCGCGCGCAGCGCCCGATCGTGCTCGGCGAGCGTCTCGGCGTGGGTGTGCTGGCGCTGCTCGAAGTCGTCGATCCGCGCCAGAGAGACCTCTTCCTGTTCCTCCAGCACCTCGATACGCTCGTGGACGTCGGCCGAGCGCAGCCGCGAGACCTCCTCCTCGATCCGGCGCAGCCGCTCGCGATCGCGTTCGATCCGCTGCTCGATGGCATTGATCTGCGCGCGCTCGACCTGCGCCTGCTCGGCCGGCTGCGCCGCCTCGCGGTTGAAGCGGTCCCACTCCGCCTCCCACACCCGCAGTTGCTCCTCGGCGGTCATCACCGAGCCGGCAACCTCGGCGAGCGCTTGCTCGGCGCGGGCCAGCTCGGGCTCGTCGGCGGCGAGCGCCTGCTCCAGCTCGACCAGACGGGCGCGATCGCGTTCGAGATGACGCACCGCGTCGCCCTGTTCCTGGTCGAGCCGCGCCAGCTCGGACTCGGTGCGCGCGCGCGCCTGGCTGGCGAACTCGATCGCCTGCTCGGTGCGGGCGATCTCGGCGCCCACCGCGTAGAACTGCTCCTGGACCCTGTTGAAGACCTCGCCGGCCTCGGCGCGCGCCGCGCGACGCTGCTCGAGCGCGGACTCGACCCGGCGCTGCTCGGCGAGATGGCCCTCGGCGCCGGTCTCGGCCTCGGCGATGCGCCGATCGTCGGTGGCGATCTCGGTGGCCAGCGCGCGCCAGCGCAACGCCTTGAGTTCGAGCCCGAGCTGGCGTTCCTCGGCCTTGAGCCGGGTGTACTTCTCGGCGGTGGCGGCCTGGCGCTCGAGGTGTTCGAGCTGCTTGCCGACCTCCTCGCGCAGGTCGTCGAGCCGCTCCAGGTTCTCGCGGGTGTGGCGCATCCGGTTCTCGGTCTCGCGGCGGCGCTCCTTGTACTTGGAGATGCCGGCGGCCTCCTCGAGGAACAGACGCAGGTCCTCGGGGCGGGCCTCGATGATCCGCGAGATCATCCCCTGCTCGATGATGGCGTAGGAGCGCGGCCCCAGGCCGGTGCCGAGGAAGAGGTCCTGGATGTCGCGCCGACGACAGCGCGCGCCGTTGAGGAAGTAGGTCGACTGGCCGTCGCGGGTGACCTGACGCTTGACCGAGATCTGCGCGAAGCGCGCGTACTCGCCGCCGGCGCGACCATCGCTGTTGTCGAACACCAGCTCGATGCTCGCCGTGCCCACCGGCTTGCGCCCGGTGCTGCCGTTGAAGATGACGTCGGCCATCGACTCGCCGCGCAGCATCTTCGCCGAGCTCTCGCCCATCACCCAGCGCACCGCGTCGATCACGTTGGACTTGCCACAGCCGTTGGGGCCGACCACCCCGACGAGGTTGCTGGGGAAGGCGACGCTGGTGGGGTCGACGAAGGACTTGAAGCCGGCGAGTTTGATCTTTTCGAGACGCATGCGAGAAACATACCGGAAGCCATGCAACGGGTACAGCGAAACGCGCCGAGCCCGCATGGCCAGCGGGCTGGCGCGTCATCGGGCGGACCGGTTCAGGGGGCGCGCAACAACCGCGCGCAGGCCGCCGGCGGGGTCGGCTCGACGGCGCGCCCTCCGCCGCCCGGGCTACGCGCCTCGGCGCTGAACCACCAGTCGAGTTCGGCGCCACAGCCCGGCCCCGCCGGGATCGGCGACTGCGGCTCGCAGGTCGGGCTGTCCTCCGGGCAGGCCAGACGCACGTGCGTGTGGGCGTCGTGTCCCCACCACGGGCGTACCTTGCGCAGCCAGTCGCCGGCGCCACCGGTGGCGTCACAGAGCGCGCGCTTGATCGCCGGGTTGACGAACAGACGGTCGACCTCGGGTCGGCGCGCCGCCCACTCGATGAGAAAGCGCGCATCCTCGCCCCAGCGCCCGTTGACCCGATCGCCGCCGACCAGGCTCGGCGGGTCGCCCTCGTCGAGCAGCGCTCGCGCATCGGTCGGCGACGCCGCCAGGGTCAGCCACAGGTCGACGTCGAGCCCGTGCTGGTGGCTGCGATGACCGCCGGACATCCGCCCGCCGCGCGGCTGCGAGAGATCGCCGACCATCACCAGCCGCTCGTCGCGCGCCTGCTGCGCCCGGCCGAGCGCCTCGATCAGCGCGAGCAGACGCGGATGGCCGTAGTAGCGACCACGCCAACGGCGTACGTCGAGATAACCGACCCCGCTCGCGGGCAGTGCCACGGCACCGGCGAGACAGCCATTGGCCGGGGCGCCGATGACCTGCGCCGGACCGGCGCTCGGGCGCTCGACCCCGGGCCAGGGGTTGGCGACGGCGACGGCGCCCCAGCCCAGGGACAGCGACAACAGCAACAGGGGACGCAACGGGCGCGAGCACAAGGGCGACATCCGGACCTCCGGGCCAGTGACGGGACGATGCCCCGAGCTTAACTCAGGGCCGGAAGGGCCACACCAACGGCGTCAGCGCGACGGTCACCACGCCCACCAGCAGGGTCAGCGGCACCCCGGCGCGGACGAAGTCGCCGAAGCGGTAACCGCCGACGTTGAACACCATCAGGTTGGTCTGATAGCCGATCGGGGTGGCGAAGCTCGCCGAGGCGGCGATCATCAGCGTCAGCACGAAGGGCTCGAGCGCCACCCCCATGGTGCGCGCGGTCTCGACCGCGATCGGGAACACCAGCACCGCAGCGACGTTGTTGGTGGCCAGCGAGGTGAGCAGCGCGGTGGCGACGAACACCAGACCCAGCGCCGACCACGGCTGGCCGTCGGCGAGTCCGATCAGACCGCCGGCGAGCAGCGCCGCGGCGCCGGTCTTCTCCAGCGCCGCGCCGATGCCGAAGGAGGTGGCGATCACCACCAGCACCTGCCAGTCGGGCGCGCGCCGGGCGATGCGCCCGCTGGTGCAGCCGGTGAGGATCATGCTGCCGGCGGCCAGCAGCGCCGCCTCGAGCATGCTCAGCCAGCCGAACGCGACCACCACCACCATCGCCAGCACGATGGCGATGGCCAGTGGGGCACGACCGTGCTCGAGCGGGTGCGAGTCGCCGATCTGGCTCACCAACAGGAAGTCGCGGACGTTGCGTTGGCGCTCGACGAAGTCCGGACGCGTTTCCAGCAGCAGGGTGTCGCCGGGGGCGAGGACGATGTCGCCGATCTTGCCGCGCACCCGTCGGCCGTTGCGCGAGAGCGCGATGATCACCGCGTCGTAGCGGTTGCGAAAGCGCCCGTCGCGCACGCTCAGTCCGATCAGCGGCGACTTGTCGGAGAGTACCGCCTCGACGAAGCAGCGCCCGGGGCGTGGCAGGTGGAGCTTGAACACCTGGTCGGTGGCGGGGATCAGCCCGCGGGTGCGCTGCAGCTCCATCATCGAGTCGATCACCCCGACGAACACCAGCCGATCGCCGGCCTGGAGCACCGCCTGCGGGGAGACGGCGGGCAACACCTGGGCGCCGCGCTCGATCTCGACCAGGAACAGCCCCGGGAGCTGACGCAGCCCGGCGGCCTCGATCGAGCGCCCGACCAGCGCACTGCCCGGCTCGACCAGCATCTCGGCGACGTACTCGCGCAGGTCGCCGTAGCCGGCCGCCGGGGGCTGGCGGCGCGGCAGCAGCCAGTCGCCGGCGAGCAGCAGGAAGCCGAGGGTGACCAGGGTCACCGGCAGACCGATCCACAGCGGCTCGAACAACCCCAGCCCGGCGCCGCCCTGGTGCTCGATATAGAGCCCGTTGACCACCAGATTGGTACTGGTGCCGATCAGGGTGCAGGTCCCACCGACGATCCCGGCATAGGACAGCGGAATCAGCAACCGCGACAGCTCCAGACGATGACGTCTGGCCCAGTCCTGCACCGCGGGGATGAAGATCGCCACCACCGGGGTGTTGTTGAGCAGCGCACTGAGCGCGGCCACCGGCGCCATCAGCCGCACCCGCGCCGCGCGCGGTCCGCGCGGGCGGCCGAGCAGGCGCGGGCCGAGCCAGCCGATGGCGCCGGTCTCGGCCAGCCCGCTGACCACCACGTAGAGCACCCCGACGGTGAGCATGCCGGGGTTGGCGAAACCGGCCAGGGCCTCCTCGGCGGTGAGCACCCCGCTGACCAGCAGCAGGGTCAGCGCGCCACTGGTGACGATGTCGGGGGCGACCCGGGTGAAGGCGAACAACACGAAGCAGCAGGCCACCATCGCCAGACTGAACCAGCCCTGCCAGTCGAGTTGCGTCAACGCCTCCATGCCCGCCTCGCGCTCAGTCGGCGCGCCCCCGCTGCAGCGCCTCATAGCGCGCCTTGAAGGCCGCCTCGCGCAGCCGCGCCGCCTCCGCCTCGGCGCCGCACAGCGGACCGTCGCGCCAGGCGCCGCTGGCGTGGTCGAACACCGAGAAGCGATAGCCGCGACCGACCTTGAACACCGCCGTGACCTCCTCGCCGGCGCGTGCCAGCGCCGCGAGCTTGTCGAGCCCGAGCGCCGGGGTGGCGGTCTCGACATCGACGACGGGCGCGGCATCAGGCGCGACGACGAGATTGAAACGATGGTCGTGGATCTCGCCATCGACGGCGAGCGCCACGGATTCGAGTTCGGGCAGGCGATCGAGCAGATAGCCGGCCATCAGCAGCCCGAGCCGGGTGTTGCCGTCCTCGATCGCGGTGAGCAGCTTGTCGGCGACGATCCGGCAGCGCTGCTCGCGATCCGGGTGCTCGACCCAGGTGCGTCCGAGCTGCCAGCCACGGTCCATGTCGCGATCGAGTTGGGCGAAGAACGCCGCCGCCTGTTCGAGCAGCGCCTCGGGCACCTCGAGTCGATGGGTCCGGTCATCGATGCTGACCTGCAGGATCATGTCGCCGCCTCCCTCGTGTCTCGACCAATCCGATCGCCCCGGGCGCGGGGCGACCATCACCGAGATCCCGACCAAGGAGATCCCATGTTGCAGATCATCCCCCAGCTACTCGGCCCGGCTCAACTCGACAAGGTCCACGCCACGCTGGCCGAACTGCCGGCGGTCGCGGGCACCCGCAGCGCCGGGCGCAGCGCGGCACGGGTCAAGCACAACCAGGAGCTGCAACCCGACCCCGAGCGGATGCAGCGACTCGCGCGCATCATCATGTCGGCGCTCGGCCATCACCCGGTGTTCCGCACCGCCGCCCTGCCCGAGCGGGTCGCCGACCCGATCTTCGCCCGCTACCGCCCGGGGATGCACTACGGCGAGCACGTCGACGAGCCGATCATGGGCGGGGCCGGGGGACGGATGCGCAGCGACCTGGCGCTGACCCTGTGGCTCAGCCCGGCGGACGACTACGACGGCGGCGAACTGGTGATCCGTACCTGCTTCGGCGAGCAGCGGGTGCGGGGCGAGGCCGGCGACGCGGTGCTCTACCCCGCCTCCAGCCTCCACCAGGTCGCCCCGGTGACCCGGGGCGAGCGGCTGGTGGCGGTGACCTGGATCCAGAGCCTGGTGCGCGACCCGGCCCGCCGCGAGCTGCTCTACGAACTCGGCCAGGCCCGCGAGACCCTGCTCGAGCGCGCCCCCGACGACCCCGCCGCCCAGCGGGTCGACCGCAGCTATGTCAACCTGCTGCGGATGTGGGCCGAGCCGGGGTGAGGGGGATTCGAGCCATCAGCCATCAGCCGCCAGCCGCCAGCCGCCAGCCGCCAGCCGCCAGCCAAAGTAGCCGACCCTGCCTCACTGGCGGCTGATCGCTGATAGCTGGCGGCTGGTAGCTGGTAGCTGGTAGCTGGTAGCTGGCGGCTGTTAGCTGGCGGCCGAAAGCCGCCGATAGGGGTGCGCAGACACGCCATGCTACACTCAGCGTTGTCTCCTCAACCCTCCACCTTCGGCAAGGACATGACCAGGCAGAAGACCTACCTCGTGATCTCGGCGCTCGGCGAAGACCACCCTGGTATCGTCGATCAGATCTCCCGGACCGTGCTCGAGCACGGCTGCAATATCGAGGACAGCCGGATGAGCGTCCTGGGTGGCGAGTTCGCCGCCATGCTGCTGGTCGAAGGAAAATGGAACACCCTCGCCAAGATCGAGAACGCGCTGCCCGAGCTCGAGCGCCAGCTCGGCATGACCATCGTCTCCAAGCGCACCGGCCAGCGTAACGCCGGGGCCAACCTGCTGCCCTACGCGGTCGACGTGGTGTCGATGGATCATCCGGGGATCGTCAACAACCTCGCCGCCTTCTTCGCCGAGCGCCGGATCAACATCGAGGACATGGCCACCAGCACCTATGCCGCGGCCCATACCGGCACCCCGATGTTCTCGGTGCATATCGCCGTGGGCATCCCCGCCGACATCCATATCGCCGGACTGCGCGACGAGTTCATGGACTACTGCGACGGACTCAACCTCGACGCGGTGCTCGAGCCGCTCAAGAGCTGAGTCGACGGCGATGCCCGCTTCCAATCCGGCGACGGCGACCGCACATCCGCGGATGAGCCATCGCTACAGGGAGCAAGACGCATGAGCATTGCCATCGGTGACCCGGTCCCCGACCTCGAGCTGACCGCCACCGGCGACCAGCGGATCCGGCTGACCGACTATCGTGGCCGCAACCTGGTGCTCTACTTCTACCCCAGGGCGAGTACCCCGGGCTGCACCCAGGAGGGGCTGGACTTCGCCGCCGCCCACGCCGACTTCGGCGCCGCCGACACCCTCATCCTCGGCGTCTCGCGCGACGGTCTGCGCGCGCAGCAGAACTTCAAGACCAAGCAATCCTTCCCCTTCGAGCTGATCGCCGACACCGACGAGCAGCTCTGCCGCGCCTTCGACGTGATCAAGCTCAAGACGCTCTATGGTCGCGAGAGCCTCGGTATCGAACGCAGCACCTTCCTCATCGACGCCACCGGCACCCTGGTGCGGGAGTGGCGCAAGGTGAAGGTCAAGGGGCACGTCGACGAGGTGCTTGAAGCGGCCAGGGGCCTGGCCCAGTAGCAGGCGGAGAGGGCGCGCCATCGCATCATGTCCCGCCACGCCCGCCGCAGGCCCCTCGCCTCCCCCCATCCTCACCCCGCCGGACGGACCTCCAGGGTACCGCCGGGTACGACCCCGACCGGTCACGCCCGGCCCTCGAGGCCCGCCACGCGGGCGTCCGCAACGGCGCGACCGACGCAGCCCTGCGCGCCAGGCCACGCCCCAACCGCTCCCTGCAGACCGTCATGATCAAACGCGAAAACGACACCACCTGTCTGTTCGTCCTCGACACCAACGTGTTGATGCACGACCCGAGCGCACTGTTCCGCTTCCAGGAGCACGACCTCTTCCTGCCGATGGTGGTGCTCGAGGAACTCGACCGCGGCAAGAAGGGCATGTCCGAGGTCGCGCGCAACGTGCGCCAGGTCAGCCGCTTCCTCGACCAGCTGATGGCCGGGGCGGACAAGACCGAGATCGACGCCGGACTGGCGCTCGGCCCGCTCGCCGGCAACGGCGGCGGGCTCGAGGCGGCCAGTGGCCGGCTCTACTTCCAGACCACGGCCTTCGAACTCGACCTGCCCGAGGCGCTCCCCGGCACCGTCGCCGACAACCAGATCCTCGGCATCGCCCAGGTGCTCAGCCGCGAGCGCCCGGACCGCCAGGTGATCGTGGTCTCCAAGGACATCAATCTGCGTATCAAGGCGGCGGTCCTCGGCATCGTCGCCGAGGACTACAGCAACGACCGCGTGCTCGACGACGCCGAGCTGCTCTACAGCGGTCACGACGAGCTGCCGGCCGACTTCTGGGAGCGACACCAGAAGGCGGTCGACGCCTGGCAGGAGGATGGCCACACCTTCTACCGCGTCTCCGGCCCCGACATCGCCGACTGGTACCCGGCGCAGTGTCTCTCGCTCGATCGGGACGACGGCTTCGAGGCGATCGTGCGCGACAAACCCGCCGAGACCGAGGCGGTGATCGAGCTGGTCGAGGACCATCGGGTGACGCGCCACAACGTCTGGGGCATCACCGCACGCAACCGCGAGCAGAACTTCGCGCTCAACATGCTGATGGACCCCGAGCTCGACTTCGTCACCCTGCTCGGCACCGCCGGCACCGGCAAGACGCTGCTGGCGCTCGCCGCCGGGCTGGCGCAGGTGCTCGACCAGAACCGCTATCGCGAGATCATCATGACCCGGGTGACGGTCCCGGTGGGCGAGGACATCGGCTTCCTGCCCGGCACCGAGGAGGAGAAGATGACGCCCTGGATGGGCGCGCTGATGGACAACCTGGAGGTGCTCACCCGCCCCGAGGGCGGCGGCGACTGGGGGCGCGAGGCAACCAACGACCTGCTGCGCAACCGCATCCGCATCAGCTCGCTGAACTTCATGCGCGGGCGCACCTTCCTCGACAAGTACATCATCCTCGACGAGGCGCAGAACCTCACCGCCAAGCAGATGAAGACCCTGATCACCCGCGCCGGTCCCGGCACCAAGGTGGTCTGTCTCGGCAACATCGGTCAGATCGACACCCCCTACTTGACCGAGACCACCTCGGGCCTGACCTATGTGGTGGACCGCTTCAAGCACTGGGAGCACGGCGGGCACATCACCCTGATGCGCGGCGAGCGCTCGCGTCTGGCCGACTTCGCCTCGCAGACACTGTGACCCCTGCCGGCGGACCCCAGGGTCCGCCCCTCCCGGTGCACAACCGACACCCCGCACCGGGAGGAGCCAACCATGCACGCCCGCGCCACCCTCGCGCTGCTGTCCGCGCTCATCGCCCCCGCCGCACTCGCCGAGCAACCCCCGCTCGACGTCGTTTATCACGTCTCCGAGACCGCCAAGGTCGCCTTCGTGCTCAACAACATCCAGAACCACATCGACGGCGCCGGCGGGCCCGAGCGGCTCAACGTGGTGCTGGTCGCCCACGGCCCGGCGATCCGCGCGCTCGACCAGATCGAGACCACCGATCGCATCCGCGACGCCACCGAGAGGCTGCGCGCGCAGGGCGTCGCCCTGGAGATCTGCGGCAACACCCTCAAGGGCTACGGCTATGCGCTGGAGGACCTGGTGCCCGGCTTCAGCATCGTCGAACAGGGCGGGGTGACCCGGATCGCCGAGCTGCAGTCGCGCGGCTATGTCTATCTGCGGCCCTGAACGACGACGGCCCCCGCCCGATCGGGCGAGGGCCGTCGTCAGCTCTCAGCTATCAGCTATCAGCTATCAGCTATCAGCTATCAGCTCTCGCGATGGTAGCCCTGGATACGCTCGATCTCGTTGCGCGAGCCGAGGATCACCGGCACGCGCTGGTGCAGCGCCTCGGGCTGTAGCGACATGATCCGTTCGCGCCCGGTGATCGCCGCGCCGCCGGCCTGCTCGACGATGAACGACATCGGGTTGGCCTCGTAGAGCAGACGCAGCTTGCCGCCCTGCCCCTTGGCGCGGATCTTCTCGTCCATCGGGTACATGAACACCCCGCCACGGGTGAGGATGCGGTGCACCTCGGCGACCATCGAGGCGATCCAGCGCATGTTGAAGTCCTCGCCGCGCTCGCCCTCGCGCCCGGCCAGGCACTCGTCGACATAGCGCCGCACCGGCGGCTCCCAGAAGCGCATGTTGGAGGCGTTGATGGCGAACTCGCGGGTATCGGCGGGGATCGTCATCCCCGGGTGGGTGAGGATGAACTCGCCGATGTTCTGGTCGAGGGTGAAGCCGTTGACGCCGTTGCCGGTGGTCAACACCATCATCGTCGACGGGCCGTAGAGCGCGTAACCGGCGGCGACCTGCTCGGTGCCGGGCTGGAGGAAGTCCTGCTCGGTCGGCTCGGCGGTGTCGTCGGGGCGGCGCAGGATCGAGAAGATGGTACCGACCGAGACGTTGACGTCGATGTTCGAGGAGCCGTCGAGCGGGTCGAAGGTCAGCAGATACTTGCCACGCGGATAGCGTGCCGGGATCGGGTAGATCGCCTCCATCTCCTCCGAGGCCATCGCCGCGAGGTGTCCGGCCCATTCGTTCGACTTGAGGAAGACGTCGTTGGAGAGCACGTCGAGCTTCTTCTGCGTCTCGCCCTGCACGTTCTCCTGCCCGGCGCTGCCCAGCACCCCGACCAGGGCGCCGTGGTTGACCATGTTGCTGATCACCTTGCAGGCGGTGACCACATCGTTGAGCAGCCCGCTGAAATCGCCCGTGGCCCCGGCGACGTGACGCTGTTCCTCGATGATGTACTGGGTGATGGTGGTGCGGTTGTTATGCATGACTCGTCCTCGTCTCCGCGTAGTACATAAGTGTTATCGAATGAACGGCCAGTATAGGGGCTTCGGCACGGCCCCAGAAGGGTTGCGGCAGCACCGCCCCGAGTGACATCACGCCCTGCCGATCTGTGATCGGCTCTACAACTCGGACACGGCGCCGCCCCTGGACCCCGCTGTCAATGGGTCCAGGCTCAGGGTGAATGAACTAGACTTGGCGATGACGGGCAGGATCGCCTCGCCCCCGAACAGAGCAGGACTCATCGCAGCAGGGACCGCGTATCGCCCCGGGCGCGTGTCTGGAACGGGCCGGACACGGGAAGGCCGCTCGGTATCAGGTCGACAGGCCCGATCGCCTCGGGCCGTAACCGGCGAGCAATCCACCGACATGCGCACCGCCCCCAGCCCCTCCGGCATGCAAGCGGCTCAACGCCGCAGCCCCTGCGGCTTCACCCTGATCGAGCTGTTGATGACGATCGCCATCTCGGCGGTGGTGCTGATGCTCGGCGTCCCCACCTTCACCAGCGTGATCCGCAACATGCAGGTCTCGGCCCACACCAACAGCGCGCTGGCCGCGCTCCATCTCGCGCGCAGCGAGGCGATCAAGCGCGGCGAGCGGGTGGTGGTGTGCAAGAGCGCCGACGGTGCGAGCTGCACCACCAGCGACGGCTTCGAGCAGGGGTGGATCGTCTTCGTCGACGCCGACGACGACGCCACGGTCGATGGCGGCGAGACGGTGATCGCCGTCCACGACGGACTCGGCGGACAGGACACCCTGCAGGGCAACAGCCCGGTCGCCGACTATGTCTCCTATGTCCCGGACGGCACCACCCAGCTGGTCAGCGGCGGTTTCCAGGCCGGCACCCTGAGCTTCAGCCTGTGCAACAGCAGCGGCGAGCGCAACAACATCGTGATCAGCGACACCGGTCGACCACGGGTCGAGAAGGTGACGACCTCATGCAACTGAGCCCCCCTCACAACACCCAACGTGGCTTCAGCCTGCTCGAGAGCCTGATCGCCATGGTGGTGCTGGCCATCGGACTGCTCGGCATGGCCGAGCTGCAGACCACGGCGATGCGACTCAACAGCAGCGCCTATCTGCGCACCCAGGCCACCAACCTCGCCTACGACATCATCGACCGGATGCGCGCCAACCGCCAGCAGGCCCTCGCCGGCGCCTACGACGGCCAGGACCTCGCGACCGACCCGCAGTGCCCGAAGGCCACCGCCGCCAGCGGCGCCCTGGCCGCCCGCGACGTCCAGCACTGGCGCGCCGCGCTCGCCTGCACCCTGCCGCGCGGCACCGGCAGCATCGTGCGCAACGACGACAGCTTCACCGTCACCGTGCAGTGGGACGACAGCCGCGGCGAGGACCCCGCCCAGCAATTCGTGATGACGAGCAGCCTATGAGCACGCCCACCCGACAGCGCGGCCTCTCGCTGATCGAGCTGATGATCGGCATGTTGATCGGAATCTTCCTGATCGGCGGCATGATCCAGTTGCTCGTCGCCAACCGTCAGGTCTACCGCTTCCAGGAGGCGCTCTCGCGCATCCAGGAGAACGGTCGCTTCGCGATCGAGACGCTCGGCTACGAGATCCGCATGGCCGGCTATACCGGCTGCCCGATCCGCAACGAGATCGCCAACGTCATCAATGGCGCGGGCACCACCTGGTGGCTGGATTTCAGCGCCGGCTCGGTGATGGGCTATGACGGCAGCCAGAGCTTTCCCGGACGGGCCATCGGCACCAGCGCCGGCGATCGGGTCGCGGGCACCGACGCGGCGACCTTCATCCACGGCGGCGGCGACAGCTACACGGTGGCCACCCACAATCCGACCGCGGCCGAGTTCAAGCTCAACACCACCCACGACCTCGACGACGGCAGCATCGTCATGGTCTGCGACGCCACCCAGACCTCGATCCTCCAGCTCACCAACGTCAACAGCAGCAACGTCACCATCGTCCACAACACCGGCACCGCCACCCCCGGCAACTGCTCCAAGGGGCTCGGCTCACCGGTGGTGTGCACCGCCAACGGCACCCCCTACACCTTCGGCCCCGACTCCAGCATGGTCGACTTCGTGCCCACCGCCTTCTACATCGGCGTCGGCAGCTCGGGCGGACGCTCGCTCTATCGCATCCGCTCCCAGGTGAGCGCGGCGACCACCTCGGTGGCGGCCGACGAGCTGATCGAGGGGGTCGAGGACATGCAGTTCTTCTATGGCATCGACGCCGACGGCGATCGCGTGGTCGACGCCAACTATGTCGATGCCAGCGCGGTCACCGACTGGGGTCAGGTGCTGAGCGTGCGTCTCCAGCTGCTCCTCGCCAGCCCCGAGGACCAGCTCAACACCGAGCCGCAGTGGGTCGCCTTCCCCAGCGCCGACACCGGACGCGCCAACATCATCGGCGACGGCTTCACCGCCGCCGACCGGCGACTCTATCAAGGCTTCGCCACCACCCTGAGCCTGCGCAATCGGCTCCCCTGAGGACCATCATGTCGATCACCCCCCCCCGTCGAGCACCCAGCTCCCAGCGAACCCAGCGCGGCGTCGCCCTGATCGTCTCGCTGATCTTCCTGCTGGTGATGACCCTGGCCGGGGTGACGGCGATGCAGGTCACCAGCCTGCAGGAGACCATGGCCAGCAACAGCCATCAGCGCACCCTCGCCTTCCAGGGCGCCGAGGCCTGTCTGCGCGACGCCGAGGTCTTCCTCCAGGCCGCGACCCTGCCCGGTTTCGACGGCTCGACGCCCGGGCTGATCCAGCCAGTCTCGCCGAACCAGGAGATCGGCCAGTTCTGGGTCTCCGGCTACTGCTGGGACGGCAGCGAGAGCGGCTGCGGCGCGGCCGCGTCGCAGACCTGCACCGCCATCGCCGATCTCACCGAGGCGGCGCGCTATGTGATCGAGGAGCTCGCCCCGGCACCGACGAGCAGCACCAAGTTCGGGCCGCTCCCCGACATCCGCTACTACCGTGTCACCGCGCGCAGCCTCGGCGGCACCAGCAATGCGCGGGTGATCCTGCAGACCGTCTATCAACGCTAGGGAGGACATGGCCATGCGCGCACCCCCGATCCGCGCCCCGCGACTCGCGCTCCTCACGCTCGCCTCAGCCCTGACCATCGCCCCGGGTGCGACACAGGCCGCGATCGCCTCCTACCCGCTGTTCCTGGCGCTGGCGGCCAACGCCAACATCCTCGTCGTGCTCGACAACTCCAACAGCATGGACGAACAGGCCAACGGCTCGGCGATCGGCAGCGACGACCCGAGCAGCAAGTCGGAGATCGCGCGCGGCGTCATCCGTCACCTGATCACCAACTACACCGACGCGGTCAACATGGGGCTGATGGCCTACAAGCAGTCGAGCACCAGCGCTTGGTACCTGCACAACTCGCCCTACGACGTCAGCTACTACTGGGGCAACTACGACGACACCTTCGACGGCCCCCGCGACTCGACCACCAAGCGCTTTCGCATCGCCAACCCGACCGACCCCGGCAACTTCATCTACTACAACGTCGCCCTGCCCTTCTATGCCGGCAGCAACCAGGGCAACGCCTTCTGCTACAGCTCGGGCGCGGGCTTCCCGACACTGCCGAGCGGCGGCAACAACGTCTACACCTGCTATCGCAGCAAGACCGGCAACAGCATCGCGGCCGACTACTCCAACAGCGACTGGCGCAGCGGTTACAGCAACTACTTCTTCCGCTCCACCCTCAGCCCCACCGACAGCGATCTGGCACAGGGCATCGAGAGCTTCGGCAAGCGTCTCGCCTGGTCCTATGTCGGTCGCACCTGGTACGCCAACAGCTCGCCCGGACGCGGCTATCTGCATGTCGCCATCGACGACCTCGACAGCGCCCACGCCACCAGCCTCAGGGGCAAGCTCGCCTGCAACATCCCCAATGCCTCCTTTCCATGCACCAGCAGCGGTATCCGCAACGCCGGCCTGACCCCGATCGAGGGCACCCTGCTCACCGCCCGCGACTACTTCGCCGGCGGCTGGAGCGACAGCGGCGAAGGCTACACCTCGAGCGTCTACCCGCTGCCCGAGTCGTGCGGGCGCGACTTCGTCATCCTGGTCAGCGACGGCCTGCCCTCGACCGACCAGGACGGCAACAACCTCAGCGATCCGGCCACCGCCATCAGCGAGGCCGCCGCCGCCGCCGAGGCCTTGCTCGACATCGGGGTCAAGACCTATGTCGTCGGCTTCGCCCTGCCCTATGGCACCGACCCGACCACGCTGGACACCATCGCCCTGAGCGGCGGCACCAACCAGGCCTATCTCGCCACCGACGCCAGCAGCCTCACCGAGGCGCTGGAGACCATCTTCGCCGCCGCCGCCGAGTCGGCCACCGCCGCAACCATCGCCACCAACTCGACGCGGCTCAACACCGACACCCTGATCTTCCAGGCCAAGTTCGACACCACCGACTGGAGCGGACGGCTGCTCGCCTACGAGGTCGAGGCCGATGGCTCCCTGCCCGACAGCGACCAGGACGGCGACATCGAGGAGGAGGCGCTGTGGGACACCGACACGGCGGGCAAGATCCCCGGCGCCGGCAGCCGCAAGCTCTACTCGATCATCGACGGCGCGCGCGTCTCGCTGAACTGGAACGCACTGAGCGGCGATCAGCAGACCACCCTCACCGGCTACGGCATCACCGAACCCGTCCTCGACTGGATCCGCGGCGATCAGAGCGACGAGAGCAACACCACCCCGGGCGGACTGCGCGAGCGCGGCGCCATCCTCGGCGACATCGTCAACTCCAACCCGCTCTATGTCGGCGCCCTGAACTTCGGCTATCAACAGGTCGACTGCGGCACCGCCGACACCGATACCTATACCGCCTTCCGCACCGCCGCCGACGCCCGCACCAAGATGCTCTATGTCGGCGCCAACGACGGCATGCTGCACGCCTTCGAGGCGGCCACCGGGGTCGAGCGCTTCGCGGTGGTCCCCTCCAGCCTGCTCCCCGAGCTCGCCGACCTCTCCGTCCCCGGCTATGCCCACAAGTACCTGATGGACGGTTCGCCACAGGCCGCCGATGTCTGCATCGACGGCAGCTGGAAGCGCATCCTGGTGACCTCGACCGGCGCCGGCGGTCGTACCCTGATGGCGCTCGACATCACCAACCCCGACACCTTCACCGAAGCCAATATCCTCTGGGAGTACACCGGCGGGGATCTCGGCTATCCGATCAACCAGTTCATCCAGCCGGCGATCGGCCGCCTGGCCAACGACGACTGGGCGGTGGTGGTCGGCAACGGCTACGAGACCGGATCGAGCGCCAAGCTGCTGCTGATCGATGTCGCAGACGGCAGCCGCATCGCCGGCATCGACACCGAGGTCGGTGACGCCACCACCGCCAACGGTCTGGCCGGCCCGGTGCTGCTCGGCGACGACGCGCGCACCATCACCACCGCCTATGCCGGTGATCTGCGCGGCAACCTGTGGAAGTTCGACCTCTCGGCGGGCAACGCCAACAGCTGGGGGGCGGTCGCCTTCAAGCAGGGCAATAATCCCGAGCCACTGTTTCGCGCCAGCGACGCCTCGGGCAATGCCCAGCCCATCACCAGTCCGCCCGAGATCGCCCTCCACCCCGAGGGCGGCTACCTGATCCTGTTCGGCACCGGCCAGTACTACGAGGTCGGTGACAACGCCACCCTCGACCGCCAGACCCTCTACGGCATCTGGGACCACGGCGAGTCCGACCTCGACCGCGACGACCTGCTGGAGCAGAGCATCCTCACCGAGCCGACCAGCAATGGCCTCACCTGGCGCGTCATCTCCGACAACCTGCCGGACTGGACCAGCAACACCCCGGACCAGGGCTGGTACATGGATCTGATCCCGCCGAATAACGTCGCCCAGGGCGAACGCGTGGTCAGCGTCCCGCTGCTGCGTCACGGGCGCGCCATCTTCACCACCCTGGTCCCCTCCGACCAGCCCTGCGACGCCGGCGGCACCAGCTGGATCATGGAGCTCGACCTGGAGACCGGCGGACGCCTCGACGAGTCGGTGTTCGACGTCAACGGCGACGGTCACTTCAACACGCTCGACGAGGTCGCCGCCGGCAATGTCCCGGACACCAACGTTGCCACGCTACCGGTCTCGGGACGGCGTTCCGAGGTCGGGATCATCGACACCCCATCGGTGATCTCCGCCGGCGAGGTCGAGTACAAGCATGCCGGCGGCTCGACCGGTGCGGTGGCGGTGATCCGCGAGAAGGGCGATCTGTTCGGCGGTCGTCAGTCCTGGCGTCAACTCAGATAATCGAGGGCACGACGATGCACACCAGACCCAAGGGCTTCACCCTGATCGAACTGCTGATCGCGGTGGCGATCGTCGGCATCCTCGCCGCGATCGCCTATCCCTCCTATCAGGACAGCGTCCGCAAGTCGCGGCGTGCCGATGCGCGTGCCGTGCTGCTGGAAGGTACCCAGTGGATGCAGCGCTTCTATACCGAGAACTACCGCTATGACCAGAACAAGGCGGGGACCGCCGTCGCCGGCCTGTTCCCGACGAGCCTCAAGCGCGCCCCCCAGGACGGCACCACCCAGTACTACACCATCGCCCTGACCACCACCCGCGACACCTTCACCCTGACCGCGACCCCGACCAGCAGCGGCGGACAGAACAGCGACAGCTGCGGCAACCTCGCCATCACCCAGAGCGGTGCCAAGAGCGCCACCGGTGGCAGCATCGAGCAGTGCTGGTGAAGGGGGACAAGGCCCTGACGACGAGCAGAGAAACGAAAACGGGTTGGCGAAAACGCCAGACAGGTGTACACGAACCCGGCGCCGCCCCCCTATAATGACGGCTAACAACAAGCTTACGGAAACGTAAACTTACGCGGCAGGACGCTAGCGTATCTCTGCCCGCTCCCTCGTACCCACCCCTTGGCAGCACACCGAATTCAATGTCTCTGCTCTCAGCCATCCCGATGGGGGCGCTCCTGCTGGATCAGGGCTTGCGCATCATCGAAGTCAACCGTCCATTGCTCGACCTGCTCGGGCGGGACGATCGGGCGCTATCCGGCACCGCGTTCAATGCCCTGCTGGCCGACCCCGACCCACAACTGTTCACCGAGCTGAGCCCCGAGGCCCCACCAAGACACATCCAGGCCAGACTATTGACGAGCGGCGGCGCGCTGGAGGCGCAGCTCACACTGTCACCCTGCCAGGATCAAGGTCTGCGCTGGCTGGTCATGATCACCGCCACACGGGGAGGCCAGCCCGCGCACCCGACCGAAGAGGCCCAGGCCTTCGCCCGGGTCGCCAACTGGCAGCTCGAGGTGGCGACCGGTCAGGTCCGCGTCACCCGTACCTGGTACGACATCTGGGGGCTGCCCCCGACCGAGACGCTGATGCTCGAGGACGCGCTCGGGCTCATCCACCCCGACGACCGTCCGCGCGTCGAACAGGCCCTCGAGCAGGCTGGAGAGTCCCAAGCACCGATCCAGGTGCGCTTCAGGCTGCAGCGCCCCGATGGCAGCGAGTGCTGGATCGAGGGCACCGGCCACATCGACCCGCGCGCCACCGAGAGCGACGCCCGTATCTGCGGCGTGGTCATGGACATCACCGAGCGCTACCGCGCCGAGCAGGCGCTCTCGCACTACAGCGAGATCCTCTCGGCCTCATCCGAGCGGCTCGCCTTCGTCGATCCCGAGCACCACATCCGCGCCGTCAACCGCGCCTTCCTCAACGCGCTCGATCGTGACTACGACGCGGTCATCGACCAGCCACTTGGTCGGGTGATCTCCGACCAGACACTCGGCGCCGCGCTGCAGCAGGCACTGGAGCGCTGTCTCGCACACGCCAAGGAACATGCCGAGGACCTGCGTCGCCCCGGCCCCGACGGCGAACCACGCGACCTCGAGATACGGGTCAGTCCGCACCGCGGCGAGGACGACCAGCTTGCCGGCGCGGTGATCAATGTCCGCGACGTCACCCTGGTGCGCGAGGCCGAACGCCGTCTGCTGCAGTCGGCCGCGGTCTATGCCGCGACCTCCGAGGGCGTGCTGATCACCGACCCCGAGGGCGGCATCGTCGCCGTCAACGCCGCCTTCAGCCGCATCACCGGCTACACCGAGGCCGAGGTCCTCGGTCGCAATCCCAGCCTGCTCAACTCGCACTGGCACCCGCGCAGCTTCTTCGTCGGCATGTGGCGTCACCTGCTCAAGCACGGCTCCTGGATCGGCGAGGTCTGGAACCGCCGCAAGGACGGCGAGATCTATCTCCAGCGCCTGGCCATCCACCGCATCGTCGACGCCCGCGGCAACCTGCTCAACTATGTCGGCGTCTTCGCCGAGCACAGCGCCACCCTCAACACCCCCCGCCGCGCCGAGTACCTGGCCCACTACGACCAGCTCACCAAGCTGCCCAACCGGCTGCTGTTCAACTCCCGCCTGGAGCACGCCATCGAGCTGCGCCAGCGCAAGCAAATCCCGCTCGCGCTCTTCCTCATCGACCTCGACCGCTTCGCCAACATCAACACCCATCTCGGTCCGCAGATCGGCGACGAGCTGCTGCGCTCGGTGGCGCTGCGCCTGCGCAGCGAGATCCGCCCGGCCGACACCCTCGCCCGACTCAGCGCCAACCAGTTCGGCCTGATCTTCGAGGAGATCCCCGGGATCCGTGAGGCCGAATCGATCGCCCAGCGACTGCAGAACTGTCTCGCCGCGCCCTTTCACATCCGCGAGCACGAGGTCTTCGTCACCGCCAGCATCGGCATCGCCTTCGACCCCAGCACCGGCCGCGACCGCGACCTGCTGCTCGCCAAGGCCGAGTCGGCGCTGCGCGCGGTCAAGCAGGGCGGACGCAACGCCTATCGCTGTCTGGCGATCCACACCGATGCCGCCGCCGAGGAGCGCCAACGGCTCATCGGCCAGCTGCGCGAGGGGCTCGAGCGCGGCGATTTCCAGCTCCATTACCAACCGCGCGTCGACGTCGAGTCGGGTCGATGGTGCGGCATCGAGGCGATGGCGCGCTGGAACCAGCCGCAACTCGGTCTGGTCGCGCCCGAGCGCTTCCTGCCACTGACCGATGACGGCGGCTTCCTGGTCGAGCTCGGTCACTGGACGCTGAACCGCGCCTGCGAGCAGTTCCAGCACTGGCGCAGCCGGGGGCTGCCGGTCGGACGACTGGCGCTGAACGTCTCCGAGCCGCTGCTGCTGCGACTCGATCTGGCCAGCACCATCGCGCGCGCGCTCGACACCCACGGACTCGACGGCGATCAACTCGAGCTGGAGTTCACCGAGGGGCTGCTGCTCAAGCACAGCGATCAGATCGTCGAGCTGTTCGCCGCCCTGCACCAGCTCGGCGTCCACCTGACGCTGCGTGACGTCGGCGCCGGCTGGCTCGCCCCCTCGCTGTTGCGCCGGCTGCCGGTGGGCACCCTGAGCATCCATCGCGGCTTCATCGAGAACCTGCCCGAGGCCCAGGAGGATCTCGACGTGGTACACGCGGTCATCGCCCTCGCCCAGTCGTTCGAGATCGGCCTGCTCGCCGATGGCGTACGTACCGAGGGTCAGCGCGAACTGCTGCTCACCATCGGCTGTCCGCACGCCCAGGGCGAACTCTACGCCCCGCCGCTTCCGCCCGAGCAGCTCGAGCACCGTATCAGTCAAAAGCCCGCGCCCCGTCCACCCAAGCTGCGCGGTAGCTGATCGCCCCTCCGTCTAGCCCGGCCGCGCCCCGGCGCGCGGCCTGACCCAGCAGTGATACATCGCCGTGAAGGTCAGCGGATGATCGCGCTCGAAGGTATCGAGCCGCGCCAGATCGGCCACCGTCGGATCCTCCGGGAAACGCGCGCGATAGGCTGCGCGCCGGGTCGGATCGAGCTCGACCCCGAGCAGCTCCAGTCCGGCATCACTGAACAGATCGGCAAGCCCAGACGGCGTGAAGCAGTGTTCCTGGACGTGGAACAGCAGATCGCGACAACCGCTCATCGAGTGGAAATCTGGCGAATCGAGCAGCGGACGCAGCACCCGCTCCTCGTCGGCGGCCTCGATCAGTCGCTGACGGGCGCGACGGATCCGCGCCGGGTCGTCACCGATCCCGGCGGCATCCACCAGCGCTCGCGCACGATACACGGCCGCGCGTGCCCGCTCGCTGTAGAGCCCGAGCAGCATCACCCCGCCGGGCCGCAGACGCCCGACGAGCACCCGCACACCGGCGAGCGGATCGTCGAGATGGTGCAACACCCCCACCGACTCGATCAGGTCGAAGCGCTCGTCGAGCGCGGCGAGCGCCAGCAGGTCGGCCTGGGCATAGCGCACCGCGACCCCGAGGGCCTCGCTGCGCGCGCGGGCATGGCAGAGACTGCGTAGCGACAGGTCGATCGCCAGCACCCGCGCCCCGCGCAACCGCCGCGCCGTGGCGATCGCGTGCTCGCCGGTGCCGCAGCCGGCGACCAGCACCTCGGGCGTCTCCGGACAGGTCACGCCCCCCAGCTCGACGCCGGGCAGCCGCTGGCGCAGCAGCGCCGGCAGGTCGGGCGCCGGCGTCAGTACCGGCTCGCTCACCCGCCAGCGCGGATAGGGGTTGCGCTCGTACTGCGCGCGCACCCGCCGGCTCACAACGTCCTCGGTGAGCGCCCAGCGCTCGATGTGTTCGAGCTGACGCCGTTCGGCCAGGGGCTCGACGAGCTGACGCTCGAGCAGGGGCTGCAGCGACTCCGGCCAGTCCCGCTCGAGCAGACGCTCGGCGAAGGGGATGGAGCCGAGCGGCAGATAGGCGGCCAGCGCCGCCACCCGCTCGGCGGCGATCGGCGCGCGCCAGCGCAGCGCCTCAGCGAGCTCAGCGCGCAGCGTCGCGACCCGCGCGGTCTCCTCGGCGTCCTGGTCGTGGACGAACTCGGCAAGCTCGCACTGCTGCGCGATCGCCACCAGCAGCGCCAAGCCGTCGGCGTCGAGTCGCCCCTGCTCAACCTCGACGAGCAACGCCCGGCGCAACAGGGTCAGCAACCGCTCGAGCCCGACATCACCGAGGATCACCCGTGGCAGCAACGCCATCAGCAATGCGTCGGCGAGCAGGGCCGCAACCACCGGAGCACCGCCGAGCGCTGCCAGGGTCGGCGCCCCCGGCCAGTGCGCGGCGACACGCGCGAGCGCCGCGGCGATGACCGGCTCGGCGTGCAGCAGCGCACAACTGGGCACGAGCAGCCGCTGCGGCATACACCAACACTCATCCAGCGCCCGTACCAACAGGCCGCGCAACGCCGGGGACGGCGCGTCGGGGCGCAGCATCTCGACACTGCGCACCCAGTTGGCGCGCGCCTGCACCAGCCCGGGATCGAGCGCCAGCGCCCGTTCCAGCAAGGGGCGCGCGGCAGCGGCGCGATCGAGCGCGAGCAAGGCACCGGCCTGGTTGTTGAGCGCCGCCGCCGAATCGGGCGCCAGCGCCACGGCGCGGGCCAGCGGCACGAGCGCCGCCTCGCTCCGGCCCAGCGTCTGCAGCGCGGCGCCGAGGTTGCCGAGCACCATGGGGTCTGCCGGACGCAGCGCTCGGGCGCGCTCGAGCACCTCGAGGGCACGCCCGGGCTCGCCCAGATCGAGCAGCGCGCGGCCCAGGGTATTGCGACACTCGGGATCGTCCCCGGCCAGCGCCAGCGCCCGCTCCAGCGCATCCAGCGCCGCGCGTGGACGGCCCTCGGCGAGCAACACCGAACCGAGCGCCTTCCAGCCGAAGGCCGCGCCCGGACGGGTCGCGGTGAGACGTCGAGCCAGGGTCTCGGCACGTGGCAGGTCACCACTGCGGAAGGCATCGACCAGGGCCGCCTGCGTGCTCGCATCGTGCGACGCGGCCGCCGGACGTCGTGCTCGCCGGCTCATCCGTCGACCTCCGCCAAGGCGGCGCGATGGCGCGCAGCGAGCGCAACATAGTGTTCGGCCGAGTAGTCGATCTGCGCCCGCTCGCGCTCGCTCAACGGACGCACCGGACGCGCCGGCGCGCCCAGCCACAGCTGACCGCCGGCGAGTTCCTGCCCCGGGGTGACCAGGGCGCCGGCGCCGAGCAGGGTGTAGGGATGGATCAGGGCGCCGTCGAGCACCCGGGCGCCGCTGCCGATCAGACAGCGCTCGCGGATCTCGCAACCGTGGAGCAGCGCCTGATGACCGACGGTGACCCGCTCACCGATCAGCAGCGGCGCGCCGCCCGGGCGGAAGGGCCCGTCGTGCGAGACGTGCAGCACGCAGCCGTCCTGGATGTTGCTGGCGGCGCCGATCTCGATGCGCTCGACATCGCCGCGCACCACGCACCCCGGCCACACCGAGGCCGCGGCGGCAAGCCGCACCGCACCGATCAGCACCGCGCTCGGGTCGACCCAGGCGCCCGGGTCGATCTCCGCACGACGCCCCTCGAATACACGGATCGGACACATCACCATCGCCTCACTCGATCTGACACGGATCGCCCCAGCATGACCGCGCCGGACACACCCCGCAAGCCGCGGGCTTGGCCGCGCGCAACACAGCCGCTACCCTGCCCGCCATGCGCCGCACAGGAACCCGCATCATGCATCTCATCATCAAGGGACTCGGCTGGCTCGGCCTGCTGATCCTGCTCGGTCTCGCCGGGCTCGCGCTCAGGGTCGCGCTCGACGGCCAGGCGGTGGTCCCGGAGCGCGCGCCGCTCAGCGCCGCCGACCATGCCTGGGCCGAGGATTGGCTGCGTCACAACCGCCCGCGCGACCGCCTCGCCGGGATGCCGACCATGGTCGCGCTCAGCGCCGCCGAGGCCGAGCGGGTGGCCAACCACCTGATCGCCCGGATCGGCGCCGAGGGACGCGCCGCGGTCCAGCTCGCCCCCGGGCGACTCGACCTGCAGGGCTCGATTGCGCTGCCCTGGGTGGGACCTGGGCGCTATCTCAACCTCGAACTCGGTCTGGTCGAGACCGACGGGGCACTGCCCGAGGTGGTCAAAGCCCGGGTCGCCGGACTGCCGCTGCCCGCCGGACTGGTGCAGGGCCTGACCGAGCGACTGCTCGATGCGCTCGGTCAGAGCCGGTTGGTACAGCGCACCCGGCTCGGACCGGAGCGGATCAGTGTGATCTACACCTGGCAGGCCGACGGGCTGGAGCGCCTGGCCAGCAGCCTGATCGCCGACACCGACCGCCCCGCCATGCTCGCCGCGCAGCGCCGGCTCGGCCGGCATCTCGCCGCGGATCGCTCGGCGCCCGATCTCGCCACCCTGCTCGGCGTGCTGCTCGGCGCGCCGAGCGAGGCCCCGCTCGCCGACAACCGCGCCGCGCTGCTGCTGCTCGCGCTCTATGTCAACGGCCAGCAGTTGCACGATCCCGAGGGCGCGCGGCTGCCACAGCGCACCGTGACCCTGCGCAAGCGCGAGGACCTCGCCCAGCACTTCACCGCCTCGGCGGCGCTCGCGCTCGAGGGCGGCGACCTGTTCTCGACCCTGGTCGGTTGGTACAAGGAGCACAGCGACAGCGACGGCGGCAGTGGTTTCAGCTTTGCCGACCTCGCCGCCAACCGCGCCGGCATCCGCCTCGCCACCCTCGCCACCGCCACCCCGGAGCAGGCGCGCTGGGTGCGCGAGCGGGCCCGCGCCGGGCTGATCGAGGACGATTTCATGCCGCGCATCGCGGGGCTGCCGGAGGGGATGAACAAGACCGAGTTCGCCGCCCGTTTCGGCGACACCGAGGACCCGCGCTACCGCCGCATCGCCGAGCACATCGAGCGGCGCATCGACGCCCGACCGCTCCATCGCGACGCGCCCTGATCAGAGCGCGTCGAGCGCCTCGCTGAGGGTGCGCACGGCGACGATCTCCAGGCCCTCGACACCGCCCTTGGGGACGTTGCCGGCCGGGGCGATGACCCGGCGAAGCCCATGCTTGACCGCCTCACGCAGCCGGTCCGGGCCATTGGGCACCGGACGCACCTCGCCCGAGAGTCCGACCTCGCCGAACACCGCCAGCTCCAGCGGCAGCGGGCGGTCGCGATAGCTCGACAACACCGCCATCAGCACCGGCAGGTCGGCGGCGGTCTCGCCGATCCGCACCCCGCCGACGACGTTGACGAAGACGTCCTGGTTGAACATGCCGATGCCGCCGTGACGGTGCAGCACCGCCAGCAGCATCGACAGGCGGTTCTGATCGAGCCCCAGCGCGACCCGGCGCGGATTGGCCAGCGAGCTCTCGTCGACCAGCGCCTGGACCTCGACGAGCAACGGCCGGGTGCCCTCGCGGGTGACCATCACCAGACTGCCGGGGGTCGGCTCGTCGTGACGCGAGAGGAAGATCGCCGAGGGGTTCTTGACCTCGCGCAACCCCTGGTCGCCCATCAGGAAGACGCCGAGTTCGTTGACCGCGCCGAAGCGGTTCTTGATCGAGCGCACCAGGCGGAAGGCGCCGCCCGACTCGCCCTCGAAATAGAGCACGGTGTCGACCATGTGTTCGAGCACCCGGGGACCGGCGAGTGCGCCCTCCTTGGTGACATGACCGACGAGGAAGACCACGGTGTCGCGCTGCTTGGCGAAACGCACCAGCTGCGCGGCCGACTCGCGCACCTGCGACACCGAGCCCGGCGCCGACTGCAGCTGCTCGGTGAACAGGGTCTGGATCGAGTCGACCACCATCACCCGCGGCTGCTCGGCGGCGGCGTGATAGAGGATGCGCTCGACACAGGTCTCGGGCAGCAGCCGGATGTCCTCGCCGTCGAGCCCGAGCCGGCGCGCGCGCAGACTGATCTGCTGCGGCGATTCCTCGCCGCTGACATAGAGCACCCGGCGGCTACTGGCGAGCGCCGCGCAGGCCTGCAGCAGCAGGGTCGACTTGCCGATGCCTGGATCGCCGCCGAGCAGGATCACCGAGCCGCCGACCAGCCCGCCGCCGAGCACCCGGTCGAGCTCGCCGATGCCGCAGGCGGTGCGGGCGCGCTCCTCCGGGGCGACCTCGGCCAGGGTCTCGACCACCGCCCCGCCGGCGAGCCCGGCATAGCCGCCGCCACGCGCCGCCGCCGGACGCGCCGGCGCGAGCTGCTCATTGAGGCTGTTCCAGGCGCCGCAATCCGGACACTGGCCGGCCCACTTGGGCTGGCTCGCGCCGCACTCGCTGCACACATAGCTGGTCTTGGGCTTCTTGGGGGGGGTCGCCATCCGCGTTCAGTCTCCAGGGGTCAGCCGTCGTCGCCCTCGCCGTAATAGCTGCCGATATAGTTCTCGAACTTGGTGTACTTGCCGAGGAAGGTCAGCCGGGTGGTGCCGATCGGGCCGTTACGTTGCTTGCCGATGATGATCTCGGCAATCCCCTTGTCGGGGGTGTCCTCGTGATAGACCTCATCGCGATAGATGAACACGATGAGGTCGGCGTCCTGCTCGATGGCGCCCGACTCACGCAGGTCGGACATCACCGGGCGCTTGTTGGGGCGCTGTTCGAGGCTGCGGTTGAGCTGCGAGAGCGCGATCACCGGGACGTCGAGTTCCTTGGCCAGGGCCTTGAGCGAGCGCGAGATCGCCGAGATCTCGGTGGCGCGGTTCTCCCCCACCCCGGGCGCCTGCATCAACTGCAGATAGTCGATCACGATCAGCGCCAGGTCGCCCTGTTCGCGCTTGAGCCGGCGCGCCCGTGCGCGCACCTCGGTCGGCGACAGCGCCGGGGTGTCGTCGATGAACATCTTCGCCGAGGCGAGGATGTTGACCGCCGAGGTCAGTCGCGGCCACTCGTCGTCCTCGAGCTTGCCGGTACGGATGCGGTGCTGATCGATACGCCCGAGCGAGGACATCATGCGCATCGCCAGCGAATCACCCGGCATCTCCATGCTGAACACCGCCACCGGCCGCTTCGACTGGATGGCGACGTGCTCGGCCATGTTCATCGCAAAGGTGGTCTTGCCCATCGACGGACGCCCGGCGACGATCACCAGATCGGAGGGCTGCAACCCGGAGGTCATGCCGTCGAAGTCGGTGAATCCGGTGGCCAGGCCGGTGATCGGCTCGTCGCTCTGATAGAGGGTGTCGATGCGCTCGACGGCGAGGTTGAGCAGCGACTTGATCGGCTGGAAACCGCCGCCGCCGCGCGACTGCTGCTCGGCGATCTCGAACACCTGACGCTCGGCGTCGTCGAGCAGCTCGGTGACCGGACGTCCCTGGCTGTCGTAACCGCTGTCGGCGATCGCGGTGCCGGCGGCGATCATCTGGCGCAGCACCGAGGTGTCGCGCACGATCTGGGCATAGGCCTTGATGTTGGCCGCGCTCGGGGTCTCGTTGACCAGGGTGGCGAGATAGGACAGTCCGCCGGCGGCCTCGAGCTGCTCGGAGCGCTCCAGGGTCTCGGCGAGGGTGACGACGTCGAAGGGCTGGTCGGACTCGGCGAGTCGGGCGATCGACTGGAAGATCAACCGATGCTCGCGACGATAGAGATCACGCGCCGAGACCACATCGGCGACCCGGTCCCAGGCGGTGTTGTCGAGCATCAGACCACCGAGCAACGACTGCTCGGCGTGGAGATTGTGCGGCGGCACCCGCACCCGATCCATGCCACCCTCGGTGGCGAGCGCGGCAAGCTCTTCGGTATCAGGGTCGAACATGAGGCCCCCGGTGGAAAGGATAACCGGCTCGGCGACGCTCGGGGAGGTTGATCGGGATCCGCTGGCGTGTCGTTCGAGCGGGGCTCGGACGCCCTGATTGTGGTGTCATGAACCAGGCGTTGGCAAGCATGGTCCGCGACGATCTGAGATCACCCGAAGCAGGCGCGGGACAGCAACGACAGCACGGCGGCGCAGAGACAACACAGGGGCGCAGAGCGCCCCTGTATCCACGCACAGGCCCCGGTGAGGGCGGGGCGAGCGGCGGACTCAGTCTTCCGGGACGACGTCGACCATGATGGTGGTATCGACGTCGGCGTGCAGGTGCAGCGCGACCTCGTACTCACCGGTGGCGCGGAAGGCGCCGTTGGGCAGACGCACCTCGGACTTGTCGAGCGCGATACCGGCGGCGGTGACCGCCTCGGCGATGTCGGCGGTGCCGACGGAGCCGAACAGACGTCCCTCGTCACCGGCCTTGCGAGCGACGGTCACGCGCATCTCCTCGAGCTCGGCCTTGCGCGCCTCGGCCGCGGCCAGCTGCTCGGCGGCGAGCTGCTCGAGCTCGGCGCGACGCGCCTCGAAGGCCTCCAGGTTCTCGGCGGTGGCGACCACGGCGAAGCCGCGCGGCACCAGGTAGTTACGACCGTAGCCCGGACGCACATTGACCTTGTCTCCGAGCGAGCCAAGACCACCAACGTTCTTCAGCAGAATGAGTTCCACGTGATATTTCCTCTTAAATCGTTCGTCGTCTGCATGCGATTCAAGCCTCAGCGTCGCCGCGAGGGCAGGCGCGCTGCCCGGGCGCGGATGTCCACCCAGACATCGAGCAGGCCGAGGGCGGCGATCGCCACCGCCATCTGCGGCAACAGCACCAGCAGCACATAGAGCAGCACCAGCCAGCCCGTCCCCGAGCCACGTTGGACTCGCAGCTGGTGGACCACCGCCAGCCCCTGGAGCAACAGGCCCACCCCGGCGACCAGCGCGAGATCGGCGAGCAACCCCGGGCCTCGCACCAGCGCCCAGCCGGCGATCAGCAACAGCGCCAACAGCGCGAAGGCGCGGTGCAGGCGATAGGCCCTGAAGCCCTCGCCGAAGCCGCCCGGGTTGTAGAGCTGCGCCTGCCACCAGCGGGCGAGGAACAGGGCGAGCACGACCTGGAAGGTCAGCGCCATGGCGAAGGCCCCGGTCATCCACCGCGCCAGCTCGCCGAACAGCGCGGCGTTGGCCGCCGCGCCATCGGGCTGAGCGGCCAGCGCCGCCTCGCGCATCAACTCGAGCAACCGCGCCCAGAAGACGGCGGGGTCGCCAACGATGGCGTAGACCAGCACCAGACCGAGCATCACCAGCAGGCTCGCGGACTCGACCGTGAGCGCCAGCGATCGGCTGTAGCGCAACACCAGCGCCAGCCCCCAGATCGGCACCCAGAACAGCAGCAACACCCCGAGCACCAGCAGCGGGGCCCCGAACACGAGACCGTAGAAGAGTCCCGCCCCGAGGGTCGCGAACAGCGCCACCAGGGCACCGCCGCGCGCGCCGTTGCGCAGGGTCACCAGGCCCACTGCCGCTGCGGCGACGACCCCGAACACCGGGATCATCACCGACAGCAGGGCCGAGGTGGCAGCCACCAGCGCCGCCTGCGAAGGCCCGCGCATGATGAAACTCGCCAGTGACTTCATCGCATCAGACCTGCAGCCGTGCCGCCACCGGTCTCAACCGAGGGCGGCACGACGCGCCGGATCAATGACCGTCGGTGTAGGGCAGCAGGGCCAGGTAGCGCGCGCGCTTGACCGCCTGGGCGAGCTGGCGCTGGTACTTGGCCGAGGTACCGGTGATGCGGCTGGGCACGACCTTGCCGGACTCGCTGACATAGGCCTTCAGCAGGTTGAGATCCTTGTAGTCGATCTCGGTGATGCCTTCAGCGGTGAACCGGCAGTAACGCTTGCGTCGAAAGAATCGGGACATGATGTTCTCCAGTGCCTAGTGATCAGTCGTCGCGCTTGCTCGAAGCGCCCTCGTCCTCGCCCTCGGTCTTGGCCAGGGGGGAGGGCTCGGTGACGGCGCTGTCACGACGGATGATCATGTTGCGCAGCACTGCGTCATTGAAACGGAAGGCGCTCTCGAGCTCGTCGATCGCTTCCTGATCGCACTCGACGTTCATCAGCACATAGTGTGCCTTGTGCACCTTGTTGATCGGGTAGGCCAGCGGACGACGGCCCCAGTCCTCGAGGCGGTGGATCTGACCGCCGCGCTTCTCGAGATTGGTCTTGTAACGCTCGACCATGCCGGGCACCTGCTCGCTCTGGCTCGGGTGCACCAGGAAAACCACTTCGTAGTGTCGCATCTTGGCTCCTTACGGATTGGACAGCCTCCCGCCGCGCAGACTCGGCGCCGAGACGGTGAGGCAAGGAGTATCCCCGAGGATTCGGGGAATCGATCATTGTACGCAAAATCAGGAGGCTTTGGAAACGAAAGATTGGAGCTCCAGCCTCCAGCCTCCAGCCTCCAGCCGACAGCGACCAGCGACCAGCGACCAGCGACCAGCGACCAGCGACCAGCGACCAGCGACCAGCGACCAGCGACCAGCGACCAGCGACCAGCGACCAGGGGATTGAACCGCCAAGGCGCGAAGGGCGCAAAGAAGAGCAGAGCCTCCAGCGATCAGCCTCCAGTCGCCAGTGGGTGTGCGCCCTCGACAACAGCACGGTTTGCCGTCATCAACCGGTGCGCACGTCCTTGGCCCAGCGCTTGAGGGCAGGCGACCACCGGCGACCGGTCGGTAACAGCTTGAACACCCCTTTGCGCCCTTGGTGCCTTGGCGGTTCAATCTTCCGGCAACTGGCCGCTACTCCTCCAGCAGCACCTGCTTGGCGGCGTTGATGCGCGCGGCCAGGTAGTCGGAGCCGCCGCGGTCGGGATGCAGACGTTGCATCAGCCGACGGTGGGCGGCGCGGATCTCGTCCGGCCCCGCGTCCGCGCCGAGGCCGAGGATGGCGCGCGCCTCGCTCGGGCTCGGTCGTCCCGAGCCGGCGCCACCGCTGCCGCCACTCGCCCCGCTCCAACCGCGCGCCCGGGAGAGATAGGTCTCGAGCAACCGCGCCGATTCCGCGTCGGACTCGCGATAGAACTCGAGCATCCGTGCCAGCGCCTCGCGATCGAGCGCGCTCAGTCGCCGCCCGGCGAAGGGGCCGTCGAGCACCTGGCCGTCGAGCGCGCCACCACCCGCATCAAGCTCGAGTTCGAGATAACGACTGCGCAATCGCGGCCCCTGACCGGCGCGCCCGCGCCCCAGAAAGCGCTGCAGCAGCGGCAACAGCTGCGCCAGATTGGCGATCCGCAGCACCACCGGGATCGCCGCGCCCAGGGCGGCGAACAGCGGATTGAGCCGTCCGGTGGCTGCCGCCAGCACCAGCAGGCCGACCAGACCCCACACCACCCAGCCACGCAGGGCGCGCGCGACCTCCGGCGCCGGGGTACGGACGAACCAGCGCCACCCCCACCACAGCAGGACCAGCAGCGCGATCAGGACCAGCAGACGAGCCATCCATCCTCCTCGATTGTCGATATCGACCGGGGCCCCGGACCTCAGTCGGCGGTGGCGAAGAAGTCGCGCACATCGGCGATGTCGCGGGTGCGCGCGGTGCGCGGCAGGCTGTCGAGAAAGGCGTAGCCATAGGAGCGCGAGAGCAGTCGCGGGTCACAGACCACCAGCACGCCACGGTCCTCGCTGCCGCGGATCAGCCGTCCCGCCCCCTGCTTGAGCGCGATCACCGCCTGCGGCAACTGGTAGTCGCGGAACGGGTTGCCGCCGCGCTGGCGCAACGCCTCGATGCGCGCGGCGAGCACCGGGTCGCCGGGCGAGGCGAAGGGCAGACGATCGATGAGCACGCAGGAGAGCGCCTCGCCACGCACGTCGACCCCCTCCCAGAAGCTCGAGGTGCCGAGCAGCACCGCGTTGCCCAGCTCGCGAAAGCGTTCGAGCAGCTCGCCGCGCGGCGCCTGTCCCTGCACCAGCAGCGGATAGTCGATCTGGCCGACCAGCCCGGCGGCGACCTCGCGCAACGCCCGATGGCTGGTGAACAGCAGAAAGGCCCGCCCCCGACTGTAGCCGATCACCTCGCGGGCGAGCGCCAGCACCTGCTGGTTGTAGTCCGGTTCCGAGGGCTTGGACAGACCGCGGGGGACGAACCAGAGCGCCTGGCTGGAGTAGTCGAAGGGGCTCTCCCAGCGCGCGGTCTCGGCCTCGTCGAGCCCGAGCCGGCGGATGAAATGACCGAAGTCATCGCCCACGGCCAGGGTCGCCGAGGTCAGCACCCAGGCGGTGCCGGGTCGCGCCATCTGGGCACGGAACACCCCGGAGACCTCGAGCGGGGTCTGGTGCAGACGGAAACCACGCCCCTGGGTCTCGAACCAGCGTACCACCCGTTCGTCGGGCTCGCCGAGCAGCGTCTGCAGCCGCGCCAGCAGCTCGGTGGCGCGCTCGGCACAGGCATCGAGCCCCTTGCCCCGCCCGCCGAGCGCACCGAGCCCCTCGCCGAGCGCGGTCAGACGACGCGCCAGGGCATCGAGCGCGCGTATCACCGCAGGCTCCTCCTTGAGCGACTCCCAGGGGCCGCGTCGCTCGCCGCTGCCGAGCGCCAGACGCAGGTCCTGCAGCACCCGGCGCACCCGGGCGCAGTGCTCGAGCAGCTCGGGCACGTCGCCCGCCTCGCGCTGGTACTCCAGCTCGGTGTCGCGCAGCAGGTCGTGCAGCTGACGGCTGCTCAACGCCATGCCGAAGAAGGTCGAGGCGGTATCAGGCAGCTGGTGGGCCTCGTCGAGGATGAAGCAGTCCGCGCCGGGCAGGATGTCGCCGAAGCCCTCGTCCTTGAGTGCCAGGTCGGCGCAGAACAGATGATGATTGACCACCACCAGGTCGGCGGCCTGGGCCTCGCGCCGGGCGGCGAGCAGGTGGCAGGACTGCCACTGCGGACACTCCTGGCCGAGACAGTTGTCGGTGGTCGAGGTCACCAGCGGCCACACCGCGCTCTCGTCCGGGAGCGGCAACTCGGCGATGTCACCGCTGCGGGTATTGGCCGACCAGTCGCGCACCCGCTCGAGATGCGCGCGCAGCACCCGATCGTGACGCCCCGGCTCGTCGAGCGCGAGACCCAGGCGGTGGACGCAGAGATAGTTCGCCCGCCCCTTGAGCAGCGCGGCGCGCAACGGCAGGCCGAGGGCGTCGCGGATCAACGGCAGATCGCGATGGAAGAGCTGGTCCTGGAGGTTGCGGGTACCGGTGGAGATCAGCACCTTGCGCCCGGAGAGGATCGCCGGGACCAGATAGGCGAAGGTCTTGCCGGTGCCGGTGCCGGCCTCGCACACCAGCACCCCGCCGCCGTCGATCACGGCGCCGACCCGCTCGGCCATCTCGCGCTGCGGCTGACGCGTCCGGAACCCCGGCACGCGGGCGCTCAACGGCCCGTCGTCGCCGAAGACCCGCGCAAGCTCCATGCGGTCCACCCTGGCCGTCGCCGTGCCCGTCGCGCTCAACCGCCGCTGGCGCGACGTTCGGCCTCGCTCGCACCGGCGGCGTCACCGGCGCGCCGACGCACATCGGCGATGATCAGCCAGTTGTCACGACGTACCGCCGCGTCCTCGCCCGCGAGGTTGTTGGAGCGCGAGGCGAGATTGCCCGCCTGCCCGGTCTGGCCCTGCTCGAGCCGCACCCGCGCCAGCCGGTTCCACAGATAGGCCTGCTTGGGCGCGATGCGCAGCGAGCGCTCGAGCGAGGCGGCGGCGCCGGCATAGTCGCCCGACTGACGCTGGCGCTCGGCCTGTCGCGCCAGGGCCTCGGCGGCAGCCGGCAGATCGGGCGCGCTCACCGAGGAGGCCGGCGCAGGCGCGGGTTGCGCCGGAGCCTGCTGAGGCGTGGTCACCGCCGCGGTACGAGGCGTCTCCGGCGGCGGCGGGGTGATGGCCGCTGGCGCGTTCGAGCGCACGCTCGGGGCGCTCGGGCGCTGTTCGACCGGCGCCGGCGTCGGCGTCGGCGTCGGAGATTGGGTCGGCGCCTCGGAGACCAGCGCCGGCACAGTGGAGCCGGTCGGGCCTGGCTCGGCAACCACCTCGGGCGCCGGGAGCTGCGCCGGGTCGCGATAGGCATAGACCTCGGTCTGCGGCTCCGCGACCGCCGGATCCTCGGCGGCGGATTCGGCCGACTCCGGGGTCGGCGCCTGCTCGGGGCGCGGGGTCACCCGGACCACGGGTGCGGGGTCCCCTTGACGGGGTTGGCCGGCGCAGGCACTCAGCGCCAGGACAGCGATCAGGATGATGAAGGCTCGCATCGTCAGTTGTAGAAATCGCTCATGAAGAGGTTCTGTTCCCTGGCGGGGCGTGAACGCTCGGGCGGCGCAGGCTCTTCATCCTGCGCCGCCCCCTCGGCCACGGCCTCGCCCTCCTGCTCCTCGGCCGACTCGTCGCCACCGCAACTGTCGGCGCTCGGGACATAGTCGGCGACATAAGGCATCTCGGCGCCATCGCAAACCTGCGCCGTCACCACGCCCTCCGGGCGCAGCGGCGCCAGCGGCTCGTTCTCGAGCTTGAGCATGAAGTCGCCCCAGACCCGCAGCGCGCCGCTGCTGCCGGTCAGCCCCATCGGCTTGAAGTCGTCGCGCCCGACCCAGACCACGGCGACCTTGTCGCCCGAGAAGCCGGCAAACCAGCTGTCGCGCAGTCCGTTGGTGGTACCGGTCTTGCCGGCCATGCTCATGCCATCAGGCAGCTGACGTCCCAGCCAGGCGGCAGTGCCGCGCTCGACCACCCGCTCCATCGCCCAGGTGGTGAGATAGGCCGCGCGGGGATCGACCACCGACTCGACGGCCAGCGGATAGCGGTTGAGCGGACGCCCCTCGGCGTCGACCACCTCGCGGATCGCACGCAACGGCGAGCGATAGCCGCCGGCGGCGATCGACTGGTAGACCTGGGCCACCTCCAGCGGCGAGAGGTTGACCGCACCGAGCAGCATCGCCGGCACCGCCGAGATGCGCCGCTGGGCACCGAGCCGGTAGAGATTGTCGACCACCTCGTCGACGCCCAGGTCCATGCCGAGGTTGACGGTGGCGAGGTTGAGCGAGCGCACCAGCCCCTCGTAGAGCGGCAGCTTGCCATAAACGCGATGGCTGTAGTTGCTCGGCTCCCAGCGCGACCCGGTGCCGTCGGGGATGCTCACCGCCTTGTCCTCGATGATGGTCGAGAGGCTGTAGCGCTCGGGGTGGGTGAGCGCAGTGAGATAGACCACCGGCTTGACCAGCGAGCCGATCGAGCGCACCGAGTCGAGCGCACGATTGAATCCGGCATAGGCCGAATCGCGTCCGCCGACCAGTGCCAGCACCTCGCCCTGGGCGACCGAGGTGACCACCGCCGCGGCCTCCAGTGAGCCCTTGCGCTTGCCGCGCGCCGACTCGATCGCCCCCAGACGCTCCGGCACCGAGCGCTCGACCGTGGTCTGTACCAGCGGATCGAGCGTGGTGAAGATGTTGAGCCCCTCGGAGCGCAGGTCCTCGTCGCGATAGTCGCGCTGCAGCTGGCGCCGCACCAGGGTGATGAAGGCCGGATACTCGCCGGCCGGACGCCCGCCACCGTCGACCACCCCGAGCGGCGCGTCCTTGGCCGCGGCGGCGGTGGCGGCATCGACCACACCGTCGCGCACCATGACGTCGAGCACCAGATTACGCCGCTTGAGCGCCGCCTCGGGGCGACGTCGCGGATCGAGGCTCGAGGGCGCCTGCACCATGCCGACCAGCAACGCGGTCTCGGCGACATCGAGATCGGCCAGCGACTTGTTGAAATAGAAGCGACTGGCCAGCCCGAAGCCGTGGATCGCGCGGCTGCCGTCCTGACCGAGATAGATCTCGTTGGCGTAGGCCTCGAGGATCTCGCCCTTGGTATAACGGCGCTCGAGCAGCACCGCCATGAACGCCTCCTTGAGCTTGCGCTCGAGGGTGCGTTCGGCGGAGAGATAGAAGTTCTTCACCAGCTGCTGGGTCAGGGTACTGGCCCCCTCGACCACGCCGCCGGCCATCAGGTTGCTGTAGGCGGCGCGAGCGATGCCGCGCGGGTCGACCCCGAGGTGGCGCTCGAAGCTGCGATCCTCGACCGCATAGAGGGTGTGCACCAGCAGCTCGGGCAGATCCTTGCGCCGCACCAGGATGCGGTCCTCGTTGTGGGTCGGATAGATGCTCGCGATCAGCATCGCGTCGAGCCGCACCAGCGCCGGATCGGGACCGCCGTCGACGGCCTCCAGCACGCTCACCCGGTGGCCGTCGAAGCGCACCCGCAGGCCACGGCTCGACTCGCGCCCATCCCAGAAGCGGAAGGGACGGGTTCGCAGCACGATCTGCTCGCCCTCACGGTGATAGCTACCGGGGCTGTCGGGGTTGGCGAGCCGGCGATAGTTGAGCCGTTGCAACTCCTGTTCGAGTTCGTCGACGGCAAGCTGGCGCCCGGCATAGAGCTCCAGCGGACGGGCATAGACGCGCGCCGGCAGCGCCCACCGCTGTCCCTCGAACTTGGCGCGCACCACCCGGTCGAGATGGATGCCGTAGAGGGTGGTGCCGAGCCCGATGGCGAGCGCGAGCAACAGCCCCACCCGGATCAGGAAGCCGAGGATCTTGCCGCCACGTTTGCGCGGCGGACGGCGACGGGTCTTGCGGGTCGTGGCCATGGGATCAGCCCCACCGCCGCGCCACGGCGCGGCGCATCGACTGGACGGGATTCGGCTGCTGGGATCGGGGCGTCGCGGGCACGGGCTGTCCTGAGTCTCGCTGTAATCAGTTGCTTATGGTCCCATTTGCGGCGGCGGCGCACAACTGCGAGCGGCCAGCGGCCAGCGGCCAGCGGCCAGAAGATTGAACCGCCAAGGCGCGAAGGACGCGAAGAGAAGAAGGGCTTCCAGCTGCCAGCCTCCAGGTGAGGAAGCTGGATTGCCTCGTACCGCCGCAGTTGACCGCAAACCGATACTGGAGGCTGCTTGCTGAAGGCTGGTCGCTTTCTTTGCGCCCTTCGCGCCCTTGGCGGTTCAACCTTCTGGCCGCTGCAAGCCGAGCCGCCCCCGACGGCTCAGTTCTTGATCCCGATGCCGCGGCGCAGCAGGTGCAGGCTGTAGGCGGCGAGCGCGACGATGAAGGCGGCGATCATCGCAAAGGCGACGCCGAGCGGGATGTCGCTGATGCCGAGTAGGCCGTAGCGGAAGGCGTTGACCATGTAGAGCACCGGATTGGCCATCGACACCCCCTGCCAGAACTCCGGCAGCAGCTCGATCGAGTAGAAGACCCCGCCGAGATAGGTCAACGGGGTGAGCACGAAGGTGGGGATGATCGAGATGTCGTCGAAGCTGTTGGCATAGACCGCGTTGATGAAGCCGCCGAGCGCGAACAGCACCGCGGTCATCAGGAACACCAGCAGGGTGACGCCATAACTGTGCACCTCGATGTCGGTGAACAGCATCGCCACCACCATCACCGCCACGCCCACCACCATACCGCGCGCCGCGCCGCCGGCGACATAGCCGGCGAGGATCACCCAGTTGGGCGCCGGCGAGACCAGCAACTCCTCGATATAGCGCGAGAACTTGCTGCTGTAGAAGGACGAGACGACGTTGGAATAGGCGTTGGTGATCACGCTCATCAGTGCCAGACCGGGGACGATGAACTCCAGATAGGCGACCCCGTCCATCTCGCCGATGCGCTCACCGATCAGCCGACCGAAGATCACGAAATACAGGGTGGTGGTGATCACCGAGGGCAGGATGGTCTGCACCCAGATCCGCGAGAAGCGCAGGATCTCCTTGGTGAGGATGGTCTGGAAGGTGATCCAGTAGCGATAGGTCTCGGCCATGATACTCAGACCCCCTCGTCGGCGGGACGACGCTCGACCATGTCGAGGAACAGTCGTTCGAGCCGGTTCTGCTTGTTGCGCAGACTGATCACCTCGATGCCGTTGCGCGAGAGCGCCTCGAACAGCCCATTGATGGTGTGATCACGGTTCATCTCCACCTCCAGGGTGCAGTCGTCGAGATGCTGGAGGACGAAGCCGCCGAGTTCGGGCAGCTCGCTGACCTGTCCCTTGAGGTTGAGCACGAAGGTCTCGGTGTGCAACTTGCCGAGCAGCGCGCCCATGGTCGAGCGCTCGACCAGCTCGCCGTGCTGGATGATGGCGATGTTGCGGCAGAGGCTCTCGGCCTCCTCCAGATAGTGGGTGGTGAGGATGATGGTGGTGCCCTCGGCGTTGAGCTCGCGCAGGAAGGACCACATCGAGCGACGGATCTCGATGTCGACCCCGGCGGTCGGCTCGTCGAGGATCAGCAGCCGCGGCTGGTGCACCAGTGCGCGGGCGATCATCAGCCGGCGCTTGAGCCCACCGGAGAGTCGGCGCATCTCGGTGTCGCGCCGATCCCAGAGATCGAGCTGGCGCAGATAGCGCTCGGCGCGCACCTTGGCCTCGCGCCGCGGGATGCCGTAATAACCGGCCTGGTTGAGCACCACCTCGAACACCGGCAGGAAGAGGTTGAAGTTGAACTCCTGCGGCACCAGGCCGATGCACGACTTCACCCGCTCGGGGTCGCGATCGAGATCGTGACCGAAGACGCTGACCCGACCGCTGCTCTTGTTGACCAGCGACGAGAGGATACCGATGAAGGTCGACTTGCCGGCCCCGTTGGGGCCGAGCAGCGCGAAGAAGTCACCCTCCTCGACCGTCAGGTCGATCCCCTTGAGCGCCTGGAAGCCACCCTTGTAGGTCTTGGTGAGTTGCTGGACATCGAGTGCGAGCATGATGGAAGTCTGACGGATTGCGACCGAATGAGCGGCGGACCGACGGCCCGCGCGAGGCGGCCCGCCAACGACCGGGCCGGCGGATCTGGATAGCCGACTACTCTAGCGGCGCCGGCCGCGCGCTCGCAAGCGGCGCCGCCAGCCGCCAGCCGCCAGCCGCCAGCCGCCAGCCGCCAGCCGCCAGCCGCCAGCCGCCAGCCGCCAGCCGCCAGCCGCCAGGGGATTGAACCGCAAAGACCCAAAGGACACGAAGAAAGCGACCAGCCTTCAGCAAACAGCCTCCAGTGTCGGTATGCGGTCAACCGCGACGCGACGAGACAACCCTGCCCCCTCACCGGAGGCTGGCGGCTGGAAGCCCTTCCTCATCTTCGCGCTCTTGGCCCTTGGCGGTTCACACGTTCTGGTCGCTGGCGGCTGACGCTCGAGCGCCGAGCGGCGATAATGAAGCGTTTGCCCCACGCCTCACGCCATGCTCGATACCGCACTCTGGCTGCTGCCGGTGGCGCTCGCCGCCGGTTTCGTCGACGCCGTCGCCGGCGGCGGCGGACTGATCACCATCCCGGCGCTGCTCTGGGCCGGACTCGGCCCGGTCGAGACCCTGGCGACCAACAAGGCCCAGGCGGTCTTCGGCAGCGCCACCGCAACCATCCACTTCATCCGCCGCGGCGCCATCGCGCTGCGCGAGACGCTACCTGCGGTGCTCCTCACCTTCCTCGGCGCCGCAGCCGGAGCGGTGCTGGTGCAACACATCGACGCCGCCGCGCTCGAGCACGCCATCCCGCTGTTGTTGATCGGCTTCGCGCTCTATTTCTGGTTCTCGCCCCGGGTCAGCGACATCGACTCGCACCAGCGCATCGGCCACGGCGCCTTCGCGCTCACCATCGGTCTCGGGGTCGGTTTCTACGACGGCGTCTTCGGGCCTGGCACCGGCACCTTCTTCGCCATCGCCTATGTGTCCCTGCTCGGCTACAACCTGCGCCGTGCGACGGCGCATACCAAGCTGCTCAACTTCACCAGCAACCTCGCCGCGCTGCTCCTGTTCGTCAGCGGCGGCCACGTGCTCTGGGAGATCGCGCTGGTGATGGCCGGCGGACAGCTGGTCGGCGCCTGGATCGGCGCTCATCTGGTGCTGCGTCACGGCGCCGCGCTGGTGCGCCCGATCCTGGTGGTGGTCTCGATCGCGATCTCGGCGCGGCTGCTGTGGGAGCAGGTGCTCGGCTGAACGGACTCAGGCCGCGTTGCCGCTCTTGATATGGAGGGAGTAGAGCATGTCCTCGTCGGCGATATGGTCGATCAGCCAGTCCTGGGTGATGTCGAGCGCGCGCTCGGCCAGGTCCTGGGTGGGACCGAACATCTGCAGCTCCTGTTCGAGGATATCGAGGCGGCGAAAGAAGGCAGCATGCTGTTGCAGGTGATCCTTGATATCCGGATAGCCGTGCTCGTTCATGAACGCCTCCTCGGTGGAGAAGTGGCGCTCGGCGTACTCGCGCATGAAGGACACGGCACCCTCGACCGCCTCCTTGCCCTTGCGATCGAGGATCTCGCTATAGAGCCGGTGCGAGGCGGAGAAGAAGCAGCGATGCTGCTCATCGATCTCGGGGATACCGATGGAATAGACGTCGGACCATTCTTTCAGCATGAGGGATACCTGTGGGGTGACACGGAGCGGGCGCGGCCAACGCGGTCACGCCGAAACAAACGCCGACTGTAGCCGAGGAAGCCGCCAGCCGCCAGCCGCCAGCCGCCAGCCGCCAGCCGCCAGCCGCCAGCCGCCAGCCGCCAGCCGCCAGCATGGATTGAACCGCGAAGGCGCGAAGGGCGCAAAGCAAGCGAACGGTCTTCGGGTCCGCAGACGTGGCGTGCCAGCTACCAGCTACCAGCTACCAGCTACCAGCTACCAGCTACCAGCTACCAGCTACCAGCTACCAGCTACCAGGGGATTGAACAGCGAAGGCGCGAAGGGCGCAAAGGGGGATCAGCCGCCAGCGATCAGCCGCCAGTGGGTGCGGACCCGTGCCGCCTGTGGCCTCACGCCGACATCACACATCATTCAGTGTGCGTGCCTCGCGGCTTTGCGGTTCAACCCTGTCGGCCGATCGCTGATCGCGGCTCAACGCCCGGCGAGTGCCGCCTGGGACAGCCACAGCAGCGCGGGTTCCTCGTCCTTGCCGAGTTCGCCGTCACGCAGGAAGATCGCGCCGTCGGCCACCGCCAGCTGGCGCACCCCGCCGCTGTCGCGCACCTCGCTCTCGCGGTGCAGCGCATCGCCACGCGTCGCGACCCGCCCGGCGATCCAGTCGCCGATCCGCTGGTGATAGGCGCGGCGATAGACCAGCTTGGTCGCACGCAGCTGGCCGTCGCGGAAGAAGAAGGTCACCGCCGAGGCCGGCATCTGGTTGAAGCTGCCGATCGCGGCGCCGCACAGCCGGTCGCCATAGGGGTTGGGGCCATCGGCGCACTGCAGTTCGAGGTCCGCGAAGGTCTCGCGCAACCGCGCCTCGGTCAGATCGCTGTCGAAGGACTCGAGCGCGGCGTTGAACTCGCTCTTGCCGAGCACGTACATCAACGCCAGGTCGGTGCGACGCTTGCCGTCATCGGTGAAGGTCAGCCAGAAGAACGGCCCGAACACCAGGGCCAGCATCAGCAGCGTCTTGTAGGTCTTGGGGAGTTTCAGGTCATTCTTTTTCATGGCCGGCATTCTACCGGGAAGCGCCGCCGCACGGACACCCAATCGTCCACTCAGCGAGGACACCCGATCTGTTGAACCGCAAAGGCGCGAAGGACACAAAGTTTTTACCTACTGAGTCGTCAAAGGGGCTCGAAACTCGTCCGCATCCCCCGCGAACCTCAGCACTCACCAGCAGGGACGGCGTCTCCCGCCTGACGCCAGTGGCTCACACCCGACCACAACCCGACGGATAAAAACCTCTTGGGGAAGCGGTCGAGCCACATGTTCCTACTGCGGACTGATGACCTGCCGCTGAGAAGTCGCCCCGAAAACAACCGCCTTCGCGTCCTTGGCCTCTTTGCGGTTCAGGTTCCCCCGCTGCACACCCGCGCCAAAGCCTCTAGACTAGCTGGCCTTTTCCACCCGGCCACGACACACGAGAGCGGATGTCCCAGGATCTTTCTCAGCACACCCCGGCGATGCGGCAGTACCTCGGACTCAAGGCGGAGTATCCGGACCTGTTGCTGTTCTATCGCATGGGCGACTTCTACGAACTCTTCTTCGAGGACGCCGAGCGCGCCGCCCGGCTGCTGGACATCACCCTGACCAAGCGCGGCCAGTCGGCCGGGCGTCCGATCCCCATGGCCGGGGTGCCCTATCACGCCGCCGAGGGCTATCTCGCGCGACTGGTGCGCCAGGGCGTGTCGGTGGCGATCTGCGAGCAGATCGGCGACCCGGCCAAGAGCAAGGGGCCGGTGGAGCGCAAGGTCACCCGCGTGGTCACCCCCGGTACCCTCACCGACGAGGCGCTGCTCGAGGACCGTCGCGAGAACCTGCTGGTGGCGATCGCCGAGTCGGCGCGCGCGGGCTACGGACTGGCCCAGCTCGAACTCTCCAGCGGGCGCTTCTCGGTGCTTGAGGTCAGCGGACGCGAGGCGCTCGCCAGCGAGCTCGAACGCCTGCGCCCCGCCGAGGTGCTGGTCGACGAGTCCTCCTCCCTGCCCGAGGCGCTGCGCCTCGAGCGCGGCCTCACCCGTCGCCCGGCCTGGCACTTCGAGGCCGACAACGGCGCGCGCATGCTCTGCGAGCAGTTCGGCACCCGCGACCTCGGCGGCTTCGGCTGTGCCGGCATGACGCTGGCGATCGGCGCCGCCGGCTGTCTGTTGCAGTACGTGCGCGACACCCAGTTCGCCGCCCTGCCCCACATCCGCGGGCTGAGCACCGAGCAGCGCGACGAGGCGCTGATCATCGACGCCGCCACCCGGCGCAACCTGGAGCTGACCGAGAGCCTCAGCGGCGAGCACCAGCACACCCTCGCCGGGGTGATCGATCACACCGCCACGGCGATGGGCAGCCGGCTGCTGCGCCGCTGGATCAACCGCCCGCTGCGCGACCGTCACGCCGTCGCCCGCCGTCACGGCGCGGTCGCCGCGCTGCTCGCGGCCCCGGGGCGCGCCGACCTCGCCGAGCTGCTCGCCGGCATCGGCGATCTCGAACGCATCCTCGCCCGGGTCGCGCTCGGCTCGGCGCGCCCGCGCGACCTCGCGGTGCTGCGCGACTCGCTGGCGCTGCTGCCGGCACTCGGCGAACACCTCGGGGCGATCGACGACCCGCTGCTCGCCGAGCTGGCCGACAGGATCGCCACCCACCCCGAGACCCAGGACCTGCTCGCCCGCGCCGTCATCCCCCAGCCGCCGCTACTGATCCGCGATGGCGGGGTGATCGCCGCGGGCTATGACGCCGAACTCGACCGGCTGCGCGGGCTCTCGGAGAACGCCGACCGCTTCCTCGTCGAACTGGAGCAGCGCGAGCGCGCGCGCACCGGCATCGCCACCCTCAAGGTCGGCTACAACCGGGTGCACGGCTATTACATCGAGGTCGGGCGCAGCCACGGCGACGCGGTGCCGGTCGAGTACGTGCGCCGCCAGACGTTGAAGGCCGCAGAGCGCTACATCACCCCGGAGCTGAAGGGTTTCGAGGACGAGATCCTGAGCAGCCGCGAGCGCGCCCTGGCCCGCGAGAAGGCGCTCTACGAGGCGCTGCTCACGACCCTGGCCGAACGGCTCGCGCCGCTGCAGACGAGCGCCACCGGGATCGCCACCCTGGATGTGCTCACCAACCTCGCCGAGCGCGCCGAGCGCCTCGGCTGGGCGCGACCGACGCTCGACGACACCCCCGGGATCGAGATCGTCGACGGCCGTCACCCGGTGGTCGAGCAGGTCATCGACCAGCCCTTCGTCGCCAACTCGCTCAGGCTCGACGGCGAGCGGCGGATGCTGGTGATCACCGGCCCCAACATGGGCGGCAAGTCGACCTACATGCGTCAGTGCGCGCTGATCGTGCTGCTGGCCTATGCCGGCAGCTTCGTGCCGGCGCGCAGCGCGCGGCTCGGCCCGGTTGATCGGGTGTTCTCGCGCATCGGCGCCTCCGACGACCTCGCCGGCGGGCGCTCGACCTTCATGGTGGAGATGGAGGAGACGGCCAACATCCTCCACAACGCCACCGCCGAGAGCCTGGTGCTGATGGACGAGATCGGTCGCGGCACCAGCACCTTCGACGGGCTGTCGCTGGCCTGGTCGTGCGGGGTCGAGCTGGCCACCGGGATCGGCGCCTACACCCTGTTCGCCACCCATTACTTCGAGCTGACCACGCTGCCCGAGGAGTATCCGGGGATCGCCAACGTCCATCTCGACGCGGTCGAGCACGGCGACACCGTGGTGTTCATGCACGCGCTGCGCGAGGGACCGGCGAACCAGAGCTACGGGCTGGCGGTGGCTGCGCTCGCCGGGGTGCCGCAGCCGGTGATCGCGCGTGCCCGCGCGCGGCTGCAGGAGCTGGAGCAGAATGCCCGCGCCCACGCCGAGCGCGAGGCGGTGCAGCTGTCGCTGTTCGCCGCCGAGCCGGCGGCCGCACCCACGCCCGAACCGCCGGCACCGGACCCGCTGCACGAGGCGCTCGAGGCACTCGACCCCGACGCACTCAGCCCGCGCGAGGCGCTCGACGCGCTCTACCGACTGCGGGCGCTGCTGACGACCGACTGAGCCGGCACGCCACTCAGCCGAGCGGATCGGTCTCCGGCACCAGCCGGGGGCCGACACCGAGCAACGCCAGGGTGATGTTGTCCTTGCCGCCCGCGGCGTTGGCCGCGGTGATCAGGTCCTCGGCAGTCCGTCCCAGGGAGGCGGGGTCGGCCGCGCGCAGCGCCTCGCGCAGCTGCGCCTCACCGAGCATGCCGCTCAGCCCGTCGCTGCAGAACAGATAGAGATCCCCGGGTGCCAGGGTGCAGATCGACGAACTCACCCCGGGGCTCGGCAGCGAACCCAGCGCACGGGTGAGGATGTTCTCGCCGATGCCGCTCGCCATCGCCTCCTCGCGCGAGTCGTAGAGTCCCTGGTCGAGGACCTCCTGGAGCAGGCTGTGATCGCGCGAGAGCTGTTCGAGTACGCCGTCGCGCAACCGGTAGAGACGCGAGTCGCCGACATGCGCAGCCACCATCCAGCCGGGACCGAGCACGCCGAGCACCACCGTGGTCCCCATCCCGGCGCACCCCGGGTTGGTGTTGGCATGGCGCCAGATGGCGATATTGGCCTCCTCGATCGCCGCCTCGACGAACAGCCGGGTACGCTCGGCGTCGTGGCGTGGCGAGGGGTGACGACGGAAGCGCTCGGCGATGGTCTCGACCGCGGTGCGGCTGGCCACCTCGCCGGCGCTTGCGCCGCCGACCCCGTCGGCGACCACGATCAGGCCGAGCGCGGGATGGACGCCGACGGCGTCCTCATTGTGCGCGCGCACCCGACCGCAGTCGGTCTGCCAGGCGTACTCGAGCTGATGCGACCACATCACGGGGCCACTCGCCGTCGCCGCGCTCAGGAGCCTGCCATCTGGTCGAGTTCGACCGCGAGGCGCTTGGGGTCGACATAGCCCGGGATCAGGGTGCCGTCCTCGGTGATGATCGCCGGGGTACCGCGCAGGCCCAGCTCACGCCCCAATGCCATGTGCTCGGCCACCGGGTTGTCGCACTTGCGCATCTCGATCGACTTGCCCTGCTTGGCCTCGGTCATCGCCTCGCGACGCGCCTCGGCATCACCGGCGCACCACACCGAGACGGCCTCGCGATAGGCCTCGCTGCCCTCGCCGGCGCGGGGGAAGAACAGATAGCGCACGCGGATACCGTTGGCGACATAGTCGTCGATCTGGCTGTGCAGCTTGCGACAGTAGCCACATTCGATGTCGGTGAACACCGTGACCGTGTGCGCGGCGTCGGCGGGACCGAAGCTCACCATCGACTCCTCACCGATCGACTCGATCAGCCCCTTGCGGGCCTCGGCCAGACGCGGCTCGGTGAGATCGGTGCGGGTCTTGAGATCGACGATGCGTCCATCGATGAAATAACGACCGTCGGCGGTCATGTACATCAGCTCACTGCCGACGAGCACCTCGTAGAGGCCATCGACCGGGGCCGGACGGATATCGCTGATGGCGATGTCCGGGGACACCGCCTCGAGCGCGGCGCGAATCTGCTGCTCGGGACCGGCCTGCACGGCGGTGGCGAGGCAGCCGAGGGTGGCGGCCAGCGCGAGGGATCTGATTCTCAGCATGGGGCTTCCTAGTCTCTGAAGTTTTCGAATTGCAGCGGCAGCCCCCAGTCGGACTCGCGCAGCAGCGTGATCACCGCCTGCAGGTCGTCGCGCTTCTTGCCGGTGACCCGCACCTGCTCGCCCTGGATCTGGGCCTGCACCTTGAGCTTGCTCGTCTTGATCGCCTTGACCATGCGCTTGGCGGTGTCGCTGTCGACGCCCTGCTTGAGGACGATCTCCTGGCGCGCGGCATTGAGCGTCTGCACCGCCTCGCCCGGCTCCAGCGCGGCGAGATCGATCTTACGCTTGACCAGCTTCTGGCGCAGGATGTCGAGCATCTGCTGGAGCTGGAACTCCTGCTCGGCGGCGAGCTGGATCTTGTCCTCGGCGAGCTCGAAGCTGGCGGTGACGCCCTTGAAGTCGAAGCGGGTACCGATCTCGCGATTGGCCTGATCGACCGCGTTGCGCACCTCTTGTAGATCGAACTCGGAAACGATGTCAAACGATGGCATGAAGAACCTCGAACAGGGATATGGCCCGACCGGCTCAGCCGCGCGGATGATGCACGGCATGCATCCGCTTGAGCCGCTCTCGGGCAACGTGGGTATAGATCTGGGTGGTTGAAAGGTCGCTGTGTCCGAGCAGCATCTGCACCACGCGCAGATCGGCACCGTGATTGAGCAGATGGGTGGCGAAGGCGTGACGCAGGGTGTGGGGCGAGAGCGGCTTGAGCACCCCGGCCTCGATGGCATAGCGCTTGATCAGCATCCAGAAGGCCTGACGGCTCATGTGCTCGCTGCGACTGGTGGGGAACAGATAGTCGCTGCAACGCCCGCCGAGCAGCTCCAGGCGCGGCCCCTTGACGTACTCGCGCACCCAGTGCGTGGCCTCGTCGCCGAGCGGCACCAGACGCTCGCGCCCGCCCTTGCCCTGCACCCGCACCAGCCCCTGGGTGAGGCTGATCTGGGCGGGCATCAGGGTGACCAGCTCGGTCACCCGCAGCCCGCTGGCATAGAGCACCTCGAGCATGGTGCGGTCGCGATGACCGCGCGGGTCGGTGGTATCGGGCGCGCGCAGCAGATACTCGACCTCGGCCTCGCTCAGGCTCTTGGGCAGCGGGCGGCCCAGGCGCGGGGTCTCGATGCGCGCGCTCGGGTCGTCAGCGATCACCTCGCGGCGCAGCAGATAACGATAGAACTGCCGCAGCGAGGAGACCAGGCGCGCGCTCGAGCGCGGCTTGCGGCCCTGCTCGGCGAGCAGCGCCAGATAATCGAGCAGGTCCTGACGTCCGGCCGCCGCCAGACCCCGCTTGCGTTCGGCGGCAAGCCAGGCGGCGAAGGCGCGCAGATCGGAGCGATAGGCGCTCTGGGTGTTGCGGCTCGCGCCGCGCTCGAGCCACAGCGACTCGACGAAACGCTCGATCAGGATCCCGTCCTCGGCCATCAGTCCTCCTCCCAGCCTTCGTGGCGCAGCAACCAGCGCTTGACGGCCAGCGGCGCACCGGCGCGCGCACCACCGAAACCACCCGCCCCGCGCCGGCCCACCACCCGGTGACAGGGCACCACCAGCGGGCAGGGGTTGGCGCGACAGGCCTGACCGATGGCGCGCGCCGCGCTGCCGAGTCTCGCGGCCAGCTCGCCGTAGGTACAGGGGCGCCCCGGCGGGATCGCCCGCAGCGCGCTCCAGACGCGCTGCTGGAAGGCCGTGCCCGCGGGCTGCAGCGGCAGGTCGATCCGATGCCCCGGATCCTCGAGATAGGCGACGAACTCGGCGCGCACCCAATCGGGCAAGACCGCGCCATCGCGCTCGCCCTGCGGCACGAGATCGACCCCGGCCAGCGCGCCCCCGCGCCAGTCGACGGCGATCGGCCCGAACGGGGCCTGGATCAGCGCCTTCGCCATGTTCCCCTCCTCCTCGACCCGACCACCGGCCCAGCGACCGGACCGGCGATTATAGCCCAGGCGTCGGTCTTCAGCTTTCAGGCGCCAGCTACCAGCATGGAAGACGGCCCATTGGCTGGCGGCTGGCGGCTGGCGGCTGGCGGCTGGCGGCTGGCGGCTGGCGGCTGGCGGCTGGCGGCTGGCGGCTGGCGACTCTAGCCGCTTTACGGCAAGATGAAGCGCTTTTCGCGCCCGATCGGGCGACCGAGGACCCCGCATGAACCAGACCGCCGCCCCCTTCTGGGAGACCACCCCGCTCGAGCTGATGGACACCGGGCAATGGGACGCGCTCTGCGACGGCTGCGGCAAGTGCTGTCTGGAGAAGTTCGAGGACGAGGACACGGGCCGCATCGTTTACTCCCGCATCGCCTGCGCCCTGCTCGATCTCGACACCTGCCGCTGCCGCGACTACCCCAACCGCGCCCGGCGCATGCCCGACTGCATCACCCTCACCCCCGAGCACCTGGCCGACCCGCGCTGGCTGCCCGAGACCTGCGCCTACCGGCTGCTCGCCGAGGGCCGCCCCCTGCCGCGCTGGCACCCGCTGGTGAGCGGCGACCCGGAGTCGGTGGCCGAGGCCGGGGAGAGCGTACGCGGACGCGTGCTCAGCCCGGAGACCGGGGAGAACCCGCTGATGCACCTCATCGACTGGGTGCGCTGAGCCGCCGCGCTCAGACCGCGCGGGTGAGCAGCGCCCGCGCGCCGGGCTCGACGCCCTCGGGCAGGCGCACCCGCACCGTCCAGCCCGCCCCCGGCGCGACCTCGAGCGGCGCGCCCTCGCGATCGCTGAGCGCCTCGAGACGGAAGGCGTAGTTGCCGCCCGGGCTCATCAGCTCCAGTTGATCGCCGCGCGCAAAGCGGTTGCGCACCGCCACCTCGGCCCAGCCCTCGCGTGCCCCCAGCACCTCGCCGACGAACAACTGGCGCTGGTTGCGCGAGGCACCGCAGTCGTAGTTCTGCAGCGCCGGATCGGCGCCGTGACGGCGATAGAAACCCTCGGTATAGCCCCGGTTGGCCAGTCCCTCGAGCGCCTCGAGCAGGTCGGCACGGAAGGCGCGCCCGGCGAGCGCGTCGTCGATCGCCTGGCGATAGACCTGGGCGGTGCGCGCGACATAGTAGTCGGACTTGGTGCGACCCTCGATCTTGAGACAGTCGATGCCGATCTCGATCAGCCGGGCGACGTGCTCGACGGCGCGCAGGTCGCGCGAGTTCATGATGTAGGTGCCCTGCTCGTCCTCGAACACCGGCATGTACTCGCCCGGGCGCTCGCCCTCCTCCAGCACGAACCCGGGCTCGCCGCCAGCCACCTCGCCCAAGCGGTAGCGCCAGCGACAGGCGTTGGTACACACCCCCTGGTTGGCGTCGCGGTGGTTGAAGTACCCCGAGAGCAGACAGCGCCCGGAATAGGCGATACAGAGCGCGCCGTGGACGAAGACCTCCAGCTCGGTGTCGGGACAGGCCTCGCGGATCGCCGCGATCTCGTCGAGCGAGAGCTCGCGCGAGAGGATCACCCGCTCGACCCCCTGCATCGCCCAGAAGCGCACCGCCGCGGCGTTGACCGTGTTGGCCTGCACCGAGAGGTGGATCGGCAGCTCGGGCCAGCGCTCGCGCACCAGCATGATCAGCCCGGGGTCGGCCATGATCAGCGCATCGGGGCCGAGCGCGACCAGCGCGCCGATGTCGTCGACGAAGGTGCGCAGCTTGGCCCCGTGCGGCATCAGGTTGACGGCGAGATAGAAGCGCTTGCCGAGATCATGGGCCGCGGCGATGCCGGTGGCGAGCGAGGCGGCGTCGAAGCCGCCCTTGCGCACCCGCAGGCTGTACCGGGGCAGCCCGGCATAGACGGCATCGGCGCCATAGGCGAAGGCATAGTCGAGATGGCTGGGGCTGCCGGCCGGGGAGAGCAGCTCGGGGCGGTGCGAGATCGACATCAGCGCAACTCCACCTCAAGATCGCGCCGCTCCTCGGCGCCGCGCAGCACCGTGACCGCGACCCGCTCGCCGGGGACACGATCGAGCAGCGCCAGACGGATATCGGCATAGTCGGCGACCGCTCGCCCGGCAAGGGCGAGGATACGATCGCCCACCGCCACCCCGGCGGCCTGCGCGCCACTGTCGGCGGCGAAGCCGACCACGCGGGTGCCGGCCCCTTCCTCGCCCTCGCCGAGCTGCACCCCCAGCAGCCCGGCCGGGGGCAGCTCGGCCGGGGCGGGATAGAGATAGAAATCGGCCGCCGGCGGCTCGACCGGTCGCCCCTCGCCGTTGAGCAACACCGCACCCGGCAGCCCGAGCCGGCGCTCGACCCGGTCGGGGATACCGATACCGTACTCGAGGTGCCCGGCCCCGGCGAGCACCACCAGGGTGCGTTCGGGGTTGGCGGCGAGATAGTCGGCGGCGCGCGCGGCCATGCCCTCGTCCCACAGCAGCTGGACCTCGATGAAGTGATCGAGATCGCGCTCGTCGCCGAAGGGGTGCTGGGCGAAGATCTCGCGCAGCCGCTCGCGATAGGCCGCGTCGGGCCGGGCGAGCGCGGCGGGCAGGGCGGCGCGCTGACGAGGGTCGAGCCCGTCGATGCCGACCTCGCCGACACGGCGGGTGAGGGCCTGGTCGAGATTGAGCGCGATCAGCGGGATCTCGTGCTCGCGCGCGAAGCGCAGGATCGGACGATAGAGCCGGTAGTCGAAGCGCCAGCGCTCGAAGTACTCGGTGCGGCGCAGCATCTGCGCCTCGTCGATGGCGCCGGCGACATAGGCGTCGAGATGGATCTGGAAGGGCTGCTGGAAGCACTCCAGACCGATCGCCAGCGGCTTGCCGCGGGCGTGCAGGCCGCGGATCACCGCCAGCTGATCGAGATGGTCGGCATAGCGGTCGTGGTGCTCGCCGACATAGACCACGCGGCGCTCGGCGATGCGCCCGAGCAGGGTCTCGACCCCGGTCAGCGCATCGAGTTCGAGCACCCGGGTGGCCGCCCCCGCCGCAGGCTCGGCATCCCGCGCAAGGACACTCGCCCCCGTCGCCGCCAGCACGACGGCGACGGCAATCATCGCCAAGCTTTTGTAGGACACGTCTCACCCCGCTGGTTTCGGGCCACCGCGGCCCGCATGATTGACCAGGTCACGCGCTCTGCGCTTCCCTCGAGCATCGAGAAGGAACGCCGACCACCGACCCTGTTGCCCGGGGCACACACCGCCCCGCTCCCTATTCTGCCGAGGATCCGGATACTGATGCGACACTTGATCCTTTCAACCCTGCTGCTGCTCGGTCTGACCCCGGCCCAGGCCGCGTCCCCGCCACCGCTCGTCGAGCACCAGCTCGCGGTGCACATCGACCCCGCCACCGGCACCCTGGAGGCGAGCGATCGGCTGCGCCTGCCCGCCGGGCTCGAGGACACCCTGGTGCTGCTCGACGCCGGGCTCACGCCCACCGTCGGCGACGAGACGGCGACCCTCACCCCGGTCGGGCGACGCGGCCACCTCGCCGTCTATCGGTTGCGGCACGCCGGCACCGGGCCGGTCACCCTCGACTACCGGGGCCAGATCCGTCACGGCCTGCGCCGCCAGATCGAGGGGGTTGGACGCGACCGACAGTGGTCGCTCGGCACCATCGACAGCGATGGCATCTTCCTCTCCGGGGCCAGCGGCTGGTACCCGCTGCTGCCCGGACAGCGACTGCGCTTCACGCTCGATGTCACCCTGCCCGCGGGCTGGATCGCCGTCTCCCAAGGCAGCGGCCCCGGCGCGGCGCCCGAGTCGGGTCGCTCACAGTGGCGCGAGACGCAGCCGCAGGAGTCGATCTATCTGGTCGCCGCGCCCTTCACCCTCTATCGCGACAGCAGCGAGGGCATCGCCACCCAGGTCTATCTGCGCGCGCCCGACCCCGCACTCGCGCGACGCTATCTCGACGCCACCGCCACCTATCTGCGCGACTATGGCGAGCGCATCGGCCCCTACCCCTACGCCAAGTTCGCGCTGGTCGAGAACTTCTGGGAGAGCGGCTACGGCATGCCCTCCTTCACCCTGCTCGGCTCACGGGTGATCCGTCTGCCCTTCATCCTCCACACCTCCTACCCGCACGAGATCCTCCACAACTGGTGGGGCAACGGGGTCTATGTCGACGCCGACTCGGGCAACTGGAGCGAGGGCCTGACCAATTATCTCGCCGACTACTGGCAGCGCGAGCGCGCCGGCACCGGGGTCGAGGCACGGCGCGAGATGCTCAAGGCCTACGCCGATCACGTCCACCACGGCGAGGACTTCCCGCTCAGCGCCTTCCGCGCCCGTCACGACGGCGGCTCCCAGGCGATCGGCTACGGCAAGGGGGCGATGGTCTTCCACATGCTGCGCCGCCGCCTCGGCGACGAGACCTTCAGCGCCGGACTGCGCCGCTTCTATGCCGACAACCGTTTCCGCGCCGCCGGCTACGCCGAGTTGCGCCGCGCCTTCGAGCAGGTCTCGGGCACCGACCTCGGCGACTTCTTCGCCGCCTGGGTCGAGCGACCCGGGGCACCGACGCTGGCGCTCGACGGGGTCAGACTCGAGCAACACGACGGCCAGATAGAGGTCCACGGCGAGATCCGCCAGACCCAGCCGGGCGCACCCTTCCCGCTGTACCTGCCGCTGCGGCTCGCACTGCCCGACGACACCAGCCGCACGGTCTGGATCGACACCACCGAGCGCACCCAGGCGTTCGGCATCGCGCTCGACCAGCGCCCGCTCGCCCTCGCCGTCGACCCCGGATTCGACGTCTTCCGCACCCTGCTGCCCGGCGAGACCCCGGTGGCACTCGGCAACCTGTTCGGCGCCGAGCGAGGGCTGATCCTGCTGCCGGCACGGGCACCGACAGCATTGCTCGACGGCTATCGGGCGCTGGCCGAGCGCTGGCGCAGCGGACATCCGGGCTGGCGGGTGGCGCTCGACAGCGCGTTCGACACCCTGCCCGAGCACGGCGCGATCTGGCTGCTCGGCTGGGAGAACCGCCATCGCGCAACCTTCGAGCACGCCGTCCCCGCCCCCACCGCAGCGCCCCCGACGCAACGTCTCGACGGGCTCGACAGCATCGTGCTCACCGCCGCGCGCGGTGAACAGCCGCTCGCCTGGCTCGGTACCGAGCGGGCCGAGGCGCTGCCGGCACTGGCGCGCAAGCTGCCCCACTACGGCAAGTACGGCTATCTCGGTTTCGTCGGCGCACGCGCCGAGAATCGGCTCAAGGGCCAGTGGCCGAGCGGACCGAGCGCCCTGACCCACCGCTTCGCCCCGGCGCACCGATGAGGACGTCACGACCTGCGCCAGCGCACCTGCATTGGGGACAGAATTGGCTAGAATCAAACGGACTCAACGACTGCCGGACTCCGGCTCAAGGATCGATCATGCCCATCCACTCCCGCGCACTGCAGCGCCTTGTCTTCCTCGCCACGCTCGCCATCGCGCTCGTCGCCTGTGGCCCGTCCTATCGCACCGAGTACAGCTACATGCCCCCGGCCGACAGCGCCGGCAAGCAGTGCCTGAACCAGTGCCTGAGCATGCGCGCGATGTGCCGCAACCAGGCCGAGAACCGCGCCGCCAACGCCCGCGCCGATTGCGAGCGCAACGCCATGATCAACTACACCGCCTGCATGGCCACGGCCAAGAGCGACATCGAGCGCAGCAAGTGCTCGTCGAGCAGCTACTGCAACCAGGGTGCCGACACCGGCCAGTGCGATGAGGAGTACCGACTCTGCTACGAGAACTGCGGCGGTACCGTCAGCAGCTATCAGGTCTGCGAATACGGTTGTTGACGCGCACCGGGCTGGCGCCACGACGCGCCGGCCCTCAGCAGCGATCGACCACGCAATTGCGCCCCCCTTCCTTGGCGCGGTAGAGACAGCGGTCGGCCACCGAGGCGAGCCGGTCGTAGTCGGTCTCGCCCGGCTCGGCCTGGGCCAGCCCGATGCTCAGGGTCAGCGCCCGGGTGCATCCCGCCATCTCCAGCGGCGCACGCGCCAGCGTCTCGCGCAGCTTGTGCGCGAGGGTCGCAGCCCCCTCCAGATCGGTGCCGGGCAACAGCAGCGCGAACTCATCACCGCCGAGCCGCGCCAACAGGTCCTGGCGCCGCACCAGCCCCTGGATCACCCGCACCACGTGACGGATGGCGGCATCGCCCGCCGCATGTCCCAGCTCGTCATTGAGCTGCTTGAGCCGGTCAAGGTCGAAGAGCAGCAGCGAGACCGGCGTCCGCGACCGTTGCGCCAGCGTCATCCGGCACTCGAAACCGGCGAGGAAGCCACGCCGGTTGGCCACCCCGGTGAGCGGATCGGTGTTGGCCGCATGGGCCAGGCGCCGCGCGGTATGGGCACGACTGTGCTCGTAGAGCATTGAGATCACGGTCGAGGCCAGCAGGGCCCCGCCGCCATTGACCATCGCCAGCCAGTTCAGACCGAAGCCGGGGTCCAGCGCGATCCGCAGCCACAGCATCGACATCAGCACCGCACTGAATCCCAGCGAGACCGCCAGCCCCAGCCACAGCCCCAGCACGAAGAAGGCCAGCGGCGGCAGCAGCGCCGCCCAGATCAACACCCCGTCACCGGCCTCACCGGTGATCGACAGCGCCGCGAGCAACACCCCGGCGAGCACCACGCCGAGCAGCGGCAGGATGCGTTGACCGCGGCCGCAATACAGCCCCCAGGCCAGCCACGACAGCAGGACACAGAAGAGCCCTTCGGCGAGGGCGTGGAACAGATAGCCGGTGACCCAGAAGTCGAACCAACTGAAGAATGCACTCAACACCACCCCCAGCAGGGCCGCGCGCAGGGTCAGACGTACCCGCCTGGCCTCGAGGTCGGCGCTGACGAGCACGATCTGGTCACACTGGGGGTGTTTCATGCGGCTAGGCTGACGCGGTGGGACGATCGAACAGGCGCGAGGCCCGAGAACGCGCGCCGTACAAGCCGTCGCGCGACGACGGCTGGACCAAGATACGCCCGCCGGCAGGCGGGATCAATCACCCCCGGACGGGCGCCCAGACCGACCGGACCGCGCGCAGACACCTTGCCGGGCACCGCGGCCAGACGCCATCATGCCCGGAGTCACGCCGACCGCTGTCCCCGAGCGACAGCGGTCCGATGGAGAGCCCCCAGGGAGCGAGACATGGATACGAAACCGACACGCAGGACGCCGGACACGCCCGCCACCAGCGCCCGGACGAGGACCATCAACCATGGCACAGCCGCGCGCTGCACCCGGCGCCAGCTTCTCGCCCTGCTCGCCGCCACCCTCATCCCCCCCGCGCCGTCTCCGGCACGGGCCGCACCCAGTCAGCGACTCCTGGCAATCGGCCCCGGCGCACTACGCCTGCTGACCTACCTGGCGGTCGCCGATCGACTGGTCGGGGTCGAGGACTTCGAGCGACGCGCGCTCACCACCAGCAGCTATCGCTACGCCCTGCCGACGGGGATCGACGCCCTGCCCTCGATCGGCCCCGGCGGTCCCGGGCGGATGCCCGACCTCGAACAGGTGCTGCGGCTGCGCCCCGATCTGGTCGCCGCCGCCGCCCTCGACGATCAGCAGCTGCAGGCACTGCGCGCACGCGCCGGGGTCGAGCTGCTGGTGCTCGACTATGGCGATACCGGCATCCTCCGCATCGACGAACTGATTGGGTCGCTCCAGGCCCTGGGCGAGGCGGTGGGGCGCGGCCAGCGCGCCGCCCAGCTCGTCGCCGCCCTCACCGACGAGCTGGACGCGCTGCACCGACGCGTCGGCGCCACGCCCCCCGTGGCCGCCTATCTCGGCGGCGTCAGCATGCAGGGCAGCCACGGTCTCACCAGTACCCAGGCCGGTCACCAGCCGCTGCGCTGGGCCGGGGCACAGAACCTCGCCGACCGGGCGGGCCCGGCAGGACATCTCTTCCTCGATCGCGAGCAACTGCTGCTGTGGGACCCGCCGGTGCTCTTCATCGACGGCGGCGGGCTGGCCGGCATCCTCACCGAATACGCCAGGGACCCTGGGTTCTATCACCGCTTGCGCGCGGTCCGTACCGGACAGGTGTGGCTGACCCTGCCGTTCAACGCCTACAACACCAATGTCGAGAACGCCCTGGTCAACGCCTGGATGATGGCCAAGGTGCTCCACCCCGAGGCGCTGGCGGACATCGACATCGGGGCGCGGGCCGGCGCCATCATGCGCACCTTTCTCGGTGCCGATATCATGCCGGCGCTGGCCGAGCACGGCCATGGCCTGGGGCGACTCGATCTGGAGCAGGGACGATGGACGCCAGTGTCCTGAGCCCGGCGCCACGCGCGAGCTTCCGCCACCAACGCCGCAGGCGCCTGCTCGCCGGGCTGTCGCTGGGAGTCGGGCTGATGGCGCTGGTGGTCTATGCCCTCGGCCAGGGCAGCTACCCACTGACGGCCGGCGAGGTGCTGACGGCGCTGCGCGCCGGACCCGCCGCCCCCGACCCCGCGGCACACGTGATCTGGTCGATCCGGCTACCGCGGCTGCTCGCCGCGTTGCTCGCCGGCATGAGCCTGGCGCTGGCCGGGGCGGTGATGCAGAGCGTATTGCGCAACCCCCTGGCCTCGCCGATGACACTCGGGGTCTCCCAGGGCGCGGCCTTCGGCGCGACCTGCGCCATCGTGCTGCTCGGCGCCGGCGAGCTCAATCGGTTGGGACCCGAGACGGTGGTGATCGAGCAGCCCTATCTGGTGGTCGGCGCGGCACTCGTCGGCGGTCTCTGCACCGCCGCGGCCATCCTGCTGATCGCGCTGCTGCGCCAGCTGCGCCCCGAGGCGCTGGTGCTGGCCGGGATCGCACTCGGCGCCTTCTCCAGCGCCGGCACCATGCTGGTGCAGTACTTCGCCAGCGACACCCAGGCGGCGGCGACCCTGTTCTGGACCTTCGGCGACCTCGGCAAGGCCGGCTGGCGCGAGGTCGGCTGGCTCGCCCTGGTGTTGGCGCCGCTGCTCGTCCTGCTCACCCGCACCGGCTGGCAGCTCAACGCCATGGCCTGGGGTGAGGACAGCGCCCGCGCGCTCGGCGTGGCGGTGGCGCGGCTACGGCTGACGGTCCTGGCCGCCGGCGCGGTCCTGGCGGCGGTGAGCACCGCCTTCCTCGGGGTGATCGGCTTCGTCGGGCTGATCGCGCCGCACCTGGTGCGGCTGATCATCGGTGTCGACCACCGCTATCTGCTCCCCTACGCCGCCCTGGCCGGGGCCATCGTACTGCTCGGCGCCGACACCCTGGGACGGTTGATCATCGCCCCGGTGGTACTGCCGGTCGGCGCGGTCACCGCCATGCTCGGCGCACCCTTGCTGCTGGCGCTGTTGCTGCGCCGCGGGGAGCGCTGACCATGCTCGGGATCGAGGCGCTCAGCATCGGCCACGGCGGCCGCACCCTGCTGCGGGGACTCGACCTGGAGCTACCCGCCGGCGCGCTGTTGGCGGTACTCGGGCCCAACGGGGCCGGCAAGTCGACCCTGATCCGCACCCTCGCCCAGCTCCACCCGCCGCTGGGCGGGCGGGTACGGCTCGATGACACCCCGCTCGACCGACTCGAGCGCGTCGCCCGCGCCCGCCAGATCGCCTATCTGCCCCAGCAGTCGCGCCCGGTCGCCGTCACCGTCTACGAGGCGGTGCTGCTCGGGCGCGTGCCGCACCTGCGCTGGCAGACCGGCGAGCGCGATCTCGCGCTGGTCGACGACATCCTCGATCACCTCGGGCTCGCCGCGCTCGCCGGCCGACGCTGCACCGAGCTCAGTGGCGGCGAGCTGCAGAAGGTGCTGATCGGGCGCGCCCTGGCGCAAGCCCCCCGTCTGCTGCTGCTCGACGAGCCGGTCAACCATCTCGACCTCGCCAACCGGCTGGAGGTCCTGGCGCTGGTCAGACGCACCGCGCGCGAACGTGATCTGGTCACCCTGGTGGTCCTCCACGACCTCAACCTGGCGCTGCGCTTCGCCGACCGCTTCCTGCTGCTCGACGGCGACGGCGGCCATCGCACCGGCGACATGGCGACGCTCACCCCGGAGCAGGTCGAGCGGGCCTACCGGGTCCCGGTGGTCCGCGGCGAACTGGCTGGACACCCACTGTTCGTGCCGATCTAGCGGGTAGCTTCCAGCCTCCAGCTACCAGTAGCGGCTTAGTGTGCGCGTCAGCGGGGCGTAAGAGGTCCTACCGGCGGCTGGCGGCTGGCGGCTGGCGGCTGGCGGCTGGCGGCTGGCGGCTAGTCGCTGGCGACTGGAAGTTGGTCGCTGACGACTCGGCTGCCCGCAAGCCGTCAGGACACCGATTGGTAGTAGAGGTTCTGCGGGTGGCGGGCCTCGGCGAAGAAGTACCAGCGTTCGGCCAGCAGCCCGACGAACTGGACGGCGAAGGCCGTCAGCGCCAGGGTGCTCGAGACCTCGGCATGGGCCAGGGCGATCAGCACCACCGGCAGCGGGAACACCGTCAACAGGAAGAAGGCACGCACCCAGCGCAGGGTCCGGGCGCTGCGCCCGTGGAAGAACTCACGGGTGTTGAAGCTGCCGCCGGTGGCGCCCTGGGCCTTCTGCTGCAAGGCGCTGTGACGTACCCCGATGGCGCTCTGCACCGTGCTGCGGTGTTCGAGCCGGGCGTTGCGCAACAGGTGTGCGCCGCGCGAGAGCGCGGCGGCGAGGGTGAGGATCACCGCCCAGGTGCCGAAGAAACCGACCAGCGGGTTGCCGAGCCAGGCCGAATAGGCCGCCGCCAACATGAAGCCCGAGGCGCTACCGAGCAGCAGGAAGTTGCTCACCGTCAACGGCGAGTGCCACTCCTCGAGGAAGCGCACCGCGGCATAGATCATCGCGGTGCAGACGAACAGCGCCAGGCTCGCCAGGGTGCCGAGCACGCCGAGGATCAGCGACAGGTCGACGGCCAGGGCGCCGACCCGGAACCAGGGCGCGGTCCAGCCCAGCAGGTGGGTCAGCGCATAGGCCGCGACCAGCCCCATGGTCAGCGGCAGCACGATCACCTCGCGCGAGAGCCAGGAGGTGCGCCAGCAGCTCGCCGCGCGCCAGGCGCGTTCGGGACGACCGAGATGGAAGAAGGAGGCGGCCAACCCGCCGAGCAGCAGCGACAGCGCCAGCAGGCTGCCGCTGGCGTAGAAGCCCGAGGTCTGCAGCGGCAGGAAGTGGGCGATGGCATAGAGCTGTCCGGTGAACATCGCCAGGAACAGCCCCTGGCCGGCGCCGAGCAGGGTGGTCAGCAGGATCACGGAGAAGGCGGGATGCATGGGCGGCTTCCTGATTGCGGTGGACGGGAACGGCCCTTACCAGGCCACGTCGTCGACGGACTCCTCGCCGGTGTAGTCGGTGAGATCCTCGCGACGCAGCGGGTTGTCGACCCGCTCGAGGTCCTCGGGAGCGATGTGCATCCGGGTCTTGTGGCGTGGCAGGTAGTGGTTGGCGGGCTTGGTGCCCCACTCGGCCATCAGCGCATAGCCGCCACGCTCACGGATTGCCACCGAGACCTCGGAGTCGGGGTCGTGGACGTCGCCGAACAGCCGCGCGCTGGTCGGACAGGCGAGCACGCAGGCCGGCTGGCGATCGCGCTCGGGGAGGCTGTCGTCGGTGATACGGTCGATGCACAGGGTGCACTTCTTCATCACCCGCTCCTGGGCGTCGAGCTCGCGCGCGCCATAGGGGCAGGCCCAGGAGCAGTACTTGCAACCGATGCACTTGTCGTAGTCGACCAGCACCACACCGTTGTCGGCGCGCTTGTAGGAGGCCCCGGTGGGGCAGACCGGCACGCAGGGCGGGTCCTCGCAGTGCAGACAGCTCTTGGGGAAGTGGACGGTCTCGGTATCGGGGAAGGTGCCGACCTCGAAGGTCTGGACGCGGTTGAAGAAGGTACCGGTGGGCGAGCCGTCGTAGGGGTGCTCGTCGACCAGCGGACCGGCCGCGCCCGAGGTGTTCCACTCCTTGCAGGAGGTGACACAGGCATGACAGCCGACGCAGACGTTGAGATCGATGACGAGGGCGAGTTGGGGCATGTCAGAGGGCCTCCTGCCACCAGCGGCCAGTGATCGACGAGACGGCGCGACGCAGACGCCGGCACTCGCGATGCGGTCGCCGGGGGCTCATTTCTTGGAGAAGATGCCGGCCACATAGGCCTGCCAGCGACCGCGTCCCGGCTCCTGGCCGGGCAATCGCGGCATCGGCGCGAACTGCGGCGCGGTGATCGCAGGCTCCTTGGGACCGGCCTTGTAGACCCGCACCCGCAGATCGAACCAGGCGGCCTGGCCGGTCACCGGATCGGCGTTGGAGAGATGCGCCCCGGCGGCGTGCTCGGGCAGCTCCTCGGCGATCAGGTGGTTGAGCAGAAAGCCCTTGCGCGACTCGTCGGCATTGGCCGCCAGGCCCCAGGCCCCGGCGGCCTTGCCGATGGCGTTCCAGGTCCACACCGTGCCGGGCTCGACGGCCTCGGAGAAGCGACACATGCAGCGCACCCGACCATGCGCCGACTCCACCCAGATCCAGTCGCCGTCGGCGAAACCCTCGGCGGCGCCGACCCGTGGGTTGACGAACAGATAGTTGTGGCTGTGGATCTGGCGCAGCCAGGCGTTCTGGCTGTCCCAGCTGTGGTACATCGCCATCGGTCGCTGGGTCAGGGCGTTGAGCGGATAGCGCTCGGCGTCGATCAGCCCGTCCTCGAGCGGCGCGTAGTAGAAGGGCAAGGGATCGAAATAGGTGGCGATGCGCTCGCGCAGCCGCGGCGGCGGACGCCGCCCCTCGCCCTTGCCCTGGGCGGCGCGGCGGAAGCGCTGCAGCACCTCGGAGTAGAGATGGATGATGATCGGGTCGGCATAGCGGATCATGCCGTGGGCGCGCGCCCAGTGCAGATAGCCCTTGTTCCAGTTGCGCATGTACTGGTAGCTCGGCGGCAACTGGTGGTGGAAGACGCAGCCGTGCTCGACATAGCGCTCCCACTGCTCGGGGTTGGGCGCGCCCTTGAGCACCTGATCGCCCTCGGCGCCGCGCCAGCCGGCGAGGAAGCCGATCCCGGAGCCGGGCGAGGTCTCGTAGTTGACGATGAAATCGGGGTAGTCGCGGTACTTGCGCCGTCCCTCGCCGTCGACGAAGGCCGGCAGCCCGAGCCGGGTGCCGAGCTCGATGAGCACGTCCTGGAAGGGGCGACACTCGCCCTTCGGCGGCAGCACCGGCACCCGTACCGCGTCGACCGGACCGTCGAACTCGGAGATCGGCCGGTCGAGCATCGACAGCACGTCGTGACGCTCGAGATAGCTGGTGTCGGGCAGCACCAGGTCGGCGAAGGCGACGGTCTCGGAGGAGAAGGTGTCGCAGACCGCCAGGAAGGGGATGCGGTAATCGCCCTGCTCGTCCTTGTCGACGAGCATCCGTCGCACCTCGCTGGTGTTCATCGTCGAGTTCCAGGCCATGTTGGCCATGAACAGCACCAGGGTGTCGATCGGATAGGGGTCGCCGCGCCAGGCGTTGGTGATGACGTTGTGCATCAGCCCGTGCACCGCCAGCGGGTACTCCCAGGAGAAGGCCTTGTCGAGCCGGACCGCCTCGCCCTCGTCATCGACGAAGAGGTCGTCCGGGTCGGCCGGCCAGCCCAGCGGCAGACCGTCGAGCGGGGTATCCGGGCGCACCGCCGCGGGGTCGTTCGGCGGCTTGGGACAGGGCGGGATCGGGCGCGGGAAGGGCGCCTTGTGACGGAAGCCGCCGGGGCGGTCGATGGTGCCGAGCAGGCTCATCAGCACGCCGAGCGCGCGGATGCCCTGGAAACCGTTGGAGTGCGCCGCCATGCCGCGCATGGCGTGGAAGGCCACCGGGTTGCCGGTGACCGAGGCGTGTTCGCGATCCCAGCAATCGGTCCAGGGGATCGGCAGCTCGATCTGGTGATCGCGCGCGGTCACGCCCATCTCGTGGGCGAGCCGGCGGATGGTTGCGGCGGGGAGGCCGGTGACCTCGGCGGCCCACTCCGGGGTGTAGTCGGCGAGTCGGTCCTTGAGCAGCTGGAAGGCGGGCTTGACCGCGGTGCCGTCCTCCAGGGTATAGGCACCGAGCAGCCGCGGCTCGACGCCGGGGGTGCGGGCGCGCACCGCGGCATCGCTCGCGCGATCCCACCACAACCGGTCCTGCGGATCGAAACAGTCGGGCGCGGCCTCGGTCTCGACGCGATAGAACAGCCCGGCCTCGTCGTGCGCCTCGTCGCTCACCACCAGCTCGGCGGCATTGGTGTATTGAATGAGGAAGTCGCGATCGAACAGCCCGCGCGCGAGGATCTCGTGATTGATCGCGAGCAGCAGCGCGCCATCGGTCCCCGGGCGGATCGGCACCCATTCATCGGCGATCGCCGAATAACCGGTGCGGATCGGATTGATCGAGATGAAGCGACCGCCACGCCGCTTGAATTCGGAGATCGCGATCTTGAGCGGGTTGGAGTGATGATCCTCGGCGGTGCCGATCATCACGAACAGCTTGGCGCGATCGAGGTCCGGACCGCCGAACTCCCAGAACGATCCACCGATGCTGTAGATCAGCCCGGCGGCCATGTTGACCGAGCAGAAGCCGCCGTGGGCGGCATAGTTGGGGGTGCCGAACTGCTTGGCGAACATCCCGGTGAGCGCCTGCATCTGGTCGCGCCCGGTGAACAGCGCGAAGCGCTTGGGGTCCTCGGCGCGCAGCCGGCGCAGGCGGGTCTCGAGCAGCTCCAGCGCCTCGTCCCAGGAGATCTCCTCGAAGTCGCTCTCGCCACGCTCGGCCCCGGGTCTGCGGCGCAACGGGCGGGTCAGGCGCGCCGGGGAGTACTGCTTCATGATCCCCGAGCTGCCCTTGGCGCAGATCACCCCCTTGTTGAGCGGATGACGCGGGTTGCCGTCGATATAGCGGACCTCACCATCACGCAGGTGCACGCGAATACCGCAACGGCAGGCGCACATATAGCAGGTGGTCTCCTTGACCTCGACCCGACCGATCGCGCTATCCGAATGACTGGGATGATCTTGCATCGGCACACCCTTGGGGGATGATTTGTTTTACCGCATTCTAATATTGCGGTCGTCTATCTTTCAAACCCAAAGATGCCGATGAAAAACTTTATTAAATGATTGGCCCATTCATTTTGTTTATATAAATGAACACTGCCCTGATGGTCGGCACTGATAGGAAGACGGAAACGCTGAAGCGGGGAAGCGGGGAAGCGGGGAAGCGGGGAAGCGGAGACGAAAACGGACGCCGGAGGCGTCCGCAAGGGGCGACGACGCATCCATGCGTCGCCGGCAGGCATCAGGTTGTGATCAGGCGGCGTTGTAGCGAGGCAGCCAGGAGCTGAGTCGCTCGCGCTCGCGCTCGAGGTCGAGCGAGAAGAAGTGGTTGAGCACCTGCAGCGCCTCGTCGAGGTTCTCGCACGGCCACTCGTTGGTGACGGTGTGGCAGTTCCAGTCTTCGACGTGATAGCAGCAGTGACCACCCTTGGCGGCACCCTCGGCATCGAAGCGCAGCTTGTAGCCGGTCTGGGTGCGTGGATTCCACTTGTAACGGATGCTGTTTTCAGTTTCGTCAAACATTGTCGGGCCTGGTCCGGTTGAGCATTTGAGGGGCGGGCGATCGAGGGGAGACGCGGTACCTGTGGCCTGGTAAGGACAGGAATGATGCAAATAAGCAACAAACCATCCGTGCTGCATCATCAACGCCATCTCACACCTTCAGTCTAGTACAAAAAAGCAACAGTCAACAAGCACAATCGAGCCAAAATGTCCATAAACCTGAAAACTGATGCTGTCTTCACAAAACCCGGCACAGAGACCACCCAAGCAATCCCCCTGCCGCAGTCGTGGATTTTTCACAACACGAAGACCTTTTGTGTAACTTCGGCGCAACAAAACACGACACTCAGGGGGCAAAGACAACACGAACAGGGCCGCGCAGGCCGGCCTCGACCCAATCAAAACAGCCACTTGAAAGCGCAGCATCTCGACCATCGTCAGTCATGGCGAAGGATGCGGGAGGGGGTGAAGGGAAGCGTGGGAAGCAGGGAAACGATGAAGACGGCGATGCGTGACGCCGCGCGCACTACACACGATACGACGACGACGCCGACGACAAGGCTGCCGACGACGCCGAGCGCGAGACCGGATCAGCCCGGATGCGTCGCCTCATCGCGATGCCAACTCAGCGCGAGCGGGTCGTGCGGGTCGACATGTGGCATGAAAGGGAGCTTGCGGTCACTGTTGGTGACCTGATAGATCAGGCCCATCCAGTTGCCGAGCACGCCCTCGGCGGTGTCGTGCCAGGTGTTGTCGAGCCCGGCGACGATTCGCGCCTCGGGGAAGGGCGGCAGCGCCTCCCCCCGCTCCCGGGCCGCGATCACTCGACCGCGATACTCGTCGAGGATGGCCCGCGCCTGCAGCCCGAAGTAGGCCTCGGGGAAGGGCGGATACTCCTCGCGCTGAGCGGCGAAGAACAGACGCACCTCGCGCTTGTACTCCTTGAGCAGCGAGATGGTGTCGTACTCCGGATGGCCCTGGAAGAAGACCTGACGCAGCCCATCGGCGCTCACCGCCAGATGCACCCCGGCCGCGCTCTCGGCGAGCACGTGCAGGCCGGCGGCCTCGAACTGGGCGCGCGAAACCTCGTTGTAGCGCGAGTGCGGCACGTCGAAACAGGTGTTGACGTTGCTCACCAGGGGGTGGGAGCGATCGAACACCCGGTGCGGATAGACCCCCCAGCGCTTCTCCGCCAGACGCCGACGACGCTGGCCATAGGCGAACTGCAGCACCGCATGGGTCGCCAGACAGGAGAACAGGGTCGAGCAGACATACTCGCTGGCCCACTCCACCACCTCGATCAGCGGCTCCCAGAACGGCTCGTCGGCCAGTTCCGGGCCGGTGACGTTGGCGCCGGTGATGATCAGCGCATCCAGCCCCTCGGCGCGAATGGTCTCGAACGACTCGTAATAGCGCTCGATATAGGCGCGGGCCTCGTCGCTGCGTCTGAGCCCGTCGAGGGTGAATGGATGGATGTAGAACTGGGCGATCTGGTTGCTCTGACCGATCAGCCGGAAGAACTGCCGCTCGGTGGCCGCCAGCGCCGGGTCAGGCATCATGTTCAACAGCCCGATATGCAGCTCGCGGATGTCCTGCTGCAAGGCGCGGTTGGGTTCGAGGATGGTCTGCCCCTCCTCGCGCAACCGGCTGAAGGTGGGCAGATCGTTGTGGGCGACGATGGGCATGGACGTATCAGGGCTCCTCTCGGTCAGGCGGCCACCGCCTGGGCGGCGATCGCCGATTCGACCAACTGCAGAAAGTCTTGCTCGTCGCGCACCTGGGCGACGTCCTCCGAGGAGACCGTATAGCCGTGGGGACGAGCGATGGCCTCGTAGCGCGGCACCCGCGAGTGGAACAGACGCGGGAACACCCAGCGGGTGAAGTCATCGGGTTCGATCTCGGCGACATAGTCGAGACCGCGCTCGGCGAGATAGTCGGAGACCGCCTCGCGGAGGAAGTCGGGACGGTAATAGAGCGGCTTGGGGTCGGCCTGGGCGCGCTCGATCAGCTTGATCTCGTCGACCTCGGGGACACGGATATAGAGGATCAGACTGTGCGCGGCCAGCAGATCGATCACCCGCGGCTCGTCGAGCTCGCACAGGCTGCCGCCGACATCGTTGACCAGATGGGGATAGTTGTAGATGTCCTGCGCCTTGCGCACGAACTCGGGCAGATCGAGCATGGCGGCGATCTCGGCCTGACGATAGAGCGTCTGGCGGCGGCTGAACTCCTCGAGTCCGAGCCCGCCGCGCTCGGGGTTGCCGAGCTTGCCGACGAAGCTCATCACCGGCCCCAGGTCGGTGACCTTGATGTTGTTGCGCATCGAGATCCAGTCGCGCCGCAGCAGCTCGCGCAGGAAGGGATCGCGCATCGCATGCGCCTTGACCAGATCGAGGATCGGCTCGTCGAGATAGCGGGTGCCGATGCGATAGTCGCCGGAATAGTGGAACCAGTCCTGCCGGCGCAGCATCGCCGACAGATGGGTCTTGCCGACACCGGACATGCCGAGCAGGGTGACGCACTTGTGGGGCCAAGCGCGGAATTCTTCGACCGTGAACTTCAAGGACAATGCTCCTGGATGCTGCGATGGACGATCACCGCGCGCCGGCGAGGCGAACCTCGCGCCCGGCGGCGGCGACCGGGATCTGCACCCGATGGTAGTCAGTCCGTCCAGCGCTGACCAGCGTCGGCGTCAACCACGCCGCGCCTCGAGCGCCTCCCAGCGGGCGAAGGCCTGCTCCAGCTCGCGCTCCACCGCCTCGAGTTCGGCGCGTGTCGTCGCCACCGCCTCGCCCGCTTCGCGATAGAACGCGGGATCGGCCATGCGCGCGTGCAGCTCGGCCTGGGCCTGCTCGAGCGACTCGATCCGCGCCGGCAACTCGGCCAGCTCGCGGGTCTCCTTGTAGCCGAGCTTGCCCCCCTCGCGCTTGGGCCGCGGCGCCGGCGCCGTCTTGGCCGGGCGGGCGCGTTCGCGCTCGGCGGCGGCCGCCTCGGCCTCGCGACGCGCCTGCTGACGCTGCCAGTCGGTATAACCGCCGACATACTCGCCGATCCGCCCATCACCCTCGAACACCAGGGTGCTGGTGACCACGTTGTCGAGCAGCGCGCGGTCGTGGCTGACCAGCAGCAGGGTGCCCTGGAAGTTCACCAGCAACTCATCGAGCAGCTCCAGGGTCTCGGCGTCGAGATCGTTGGTCGGCTCGTCGAGCACCAGCAGGTTGGCCGGTCGGGTGAACAGCTTGGCCAGCAGCAGGCGATTGCGCTCGCCGCCGGAGAGCGCCTTGACCGGCTGGCGCGCCCGCTCCGGGGTGAACAGGAAGTCCTTGAGATAGGAGAGTACGTGCAGGCTGCGGCCCTCGACCTCGATCTGATCGCTGCCCTCGGCGACGTTGTCCTGGACGCTGCGCTCGGGGTCGAGCTGGGCGCGCAGCTGATCGAAATAGGCGACCTCAAGGTTGGTGCCCAGCCGCACCCGCCCCTGCTGCGGTTCGAGCGCGCCGAGCAGCAGCTTGAGCAGGGTGCTCTTGCCGGCACCGTTGGGACCGATCACCCCGACCTTGTCGCCACGCAGGATCAGGGTGGAGAAGTCGCGGATCACCGTCTTCTCGCCCCAGGTGTGGGTGAGCCCCTCGGCCTCGACCACCAACTTGCCCGAACGCTCGCCGGCGTCGACGCGGATGCGCGCCTGCCCCTGCTGCTCGCGCCGCGCCCGGCGCGCCTCGCGCATCGCCTCGAGCGCGCGCACCCGGCCCTCGTTGCGGGTGCGCCGGGCCTTGATGCCCTGACGGATCCAGCGCTCCTCCTCGGCGAGCCGGCGATCGAACTGGGCCGCGGCCTGGGCCTCGGCGTGGAGCCGCTCCTCGCGCCGGCGCAGATAGTTGTCGTAGTCGCCCGGCCAGTCGGTGAGCTTGCCGCGATCGAGCTCGAGGATGCGGGTGGCGAGACGCTGCAGGAAGCGGCGGTCGTGGGTGATGAACAGCAACGCCCCCTGGAAGTCGACGAGGAAGGACTCGAGCCAGTCGATCGAGTCGATGTCGAGATGGTTGGTCGGCTCGTCGAGCAGCAACAGGTCGGGCTCGGTAACCAGGGCGCGGGCCAGCAGCACGCGGCGCTGCTGACCGCCGGAGAGCGCCTCGAAACGCCCCTGCGGATCGAGCCCGAGACGCGAGATGACCCGCTCGGTGCGCTGCTCGATCTCCCAGCCACCCTCGTCGTCGAGCCGCTGCTGCAGCCGTGCCAGGCGCGCCAGCTCGTCCTCGCCGGCATCGGCGCCGAGGGCGTGCGAACAGGTGAAGTACTCGCGCACCAGCTCGCCGAGCTCGCCGAGCCCGCCGGCGACCACCTCGAACACGCTCGCCTCATGACCGACCGGCAGCTCCTGGTCGAGCTTGGCGATGCGCATGCCCTGCCCCACCCGGCGCTGACCGCCATCGGGCTGGACCTCGCCGGCGACGATCCGCATCAGCGTCGACTTGCCGGCGCCATTGCGGCCGATCAGACAGACACGCTCGCCCCGCTCGATGGTGAAGGAGACACCGTCGAGCAACGGCGGCAGACCATAGGAGAGGGAAACATCATCGAGACTGAGTAGGCTCATCGGGTATCCTGGTGCGATTGCGGGAAGGGAGCGTCGGCACGGCCGATCGAAGACCCCCGAGGTTAGAGAGGGCGGACAAGGCGCGCAACAGCCGACACCGCAGCCACCAGGGCGTGAGGCTGCGCCCACGAGACGAAAACGGGGTACACTCTCATCCCTGATTCGCACGCGCGACCCGCGCCCCACCCTGGAGTTGATACCGATCCGATGGTGAAGAGCGTCACACTTCGGGATGCCTGGTCCGGAGAGGCAAACTGCCTGAACTGCTCGCTGCGAGCCTCGGTACTGTTCGCCGGGCTCGAGGAGACGGACTTCGAGCGCATCCACGACCCGATCGACCAGTTCACGCTGAAACCAGGCACCGCACTCTATCAGGCCGGCGACGGCGCCGGATTCATGTTCACGGTCCGCAGCGGGGCGCTCAAGCTGGTGCAGTATCTCCCCGACGGCAGCCAGCGCATCGTGCGCATCGTGCGCACCACCGACGTGCTCGGACTCGAGGCGCTGCTCGAGGAGAGCTATCACCACGACGCCGTCGCCCTGCAGCCGACCGAGGTCTGCCGCTTCCCGGCGCGCGCGGTGCGCGAGCTGGGGATCGAGAACCCGGCGCTGCACCGCGAGCTGATGGCGCGCTGGCAGCACGCCCTGAGCGAGGCCGACGCCTGGCTCACCGAGCTCTCGACCGGATCGGCCCGACAGCGCGTCTCGCGCCTGCTGCTGCGGCTGGTACGTGACCGCAAGACCAGCGAGTGCCAGCTGTTCAGCCGCGAGGACATGGGTGCCATGCTCGGCGTCACCACCGAGACGGCCAGCCGCACCATCGCCGAGTTCAAGCGTCAGAGCCTGCTGGTCGAGAGCGCGCCCAACACCTTCCTGCTCGACATCCCCAACCTGCGCCGTATCGCCGAGGACTGAGCCGAGTCCGCCCCGGCTCGCGGTTGACCGATTTCAATGCCCCCTCGGGGGCCGCGCCCTACCCTGCCCGCTCTGGAAGCCGAGCGCCACGACACCCACAGCCTCCGCTCTCGCGGCCCGAGCTCCCCGCAACCGGGGCCGGCTGCCCGCCGGCGGACGCGCACGGATGCAGGGCCAGACACGCGCGCGACCACCGACGGAGTTTTTGAGCGCATGAAACAGAGCCTGTACCAGGAACGGTATCCGGTCTATTGTCTCGAGATCGGTCGCGAAGAGACCAGCTACGACTCGGTCGAGGCCATCTGCGACTACTTTCGCGCCTGTATCGAGCGCTACGACTCGGCGCGCTTCATCGCCGAGTTCGACCACCACGCCCACACCAGCGCACTGCCCGAGGGCCATGTCGGCGAGGGCATCCTCGCGGCCAAGAACCTGATCTTCTGCTTCGGCATCTCGTTGCCGGACGTGCAGGTGCTGGCGGTTCGCCCGCGCTCGATCGGTATCGCCGAGACCGAGGCGGGCTTCGTCATCACCTTCATGGAGGCGCCGATGCCGGTGGCCAACGCCGCCATGGAGGACTGGGCCTGTGGACTCTGCGACAAGGCCCCCCAGCCCACGACCTGCAATCGGAGCCGAACCATGCGCATCGCCGTCACCAGCCAGAACTTCCGCACCATCACCGGACACGCCGGCAAGACCCGCCGCTTCCTCATCCTCGAGGCCAACGCCGAGGGTGCCACCGAGGTCGAGCGACTCGATCTGCCCGCGGGCATGTCGCTGCACGACTACCACGGCGACGATCACCCACTGTTCGCGCTCGGACTCGATGCGCTGCTCACCCAGGGCGCCGGACAGGGTTTCGTGCAGCGCATGTCGCGCCAGGGAGTGGTGGTCCACACCACCAGCGCCACCGACCCGATCGAAGCTGCGACCATGCTCGCAGCCGGCAAGCTGCTCCCGGCGGCACACCCGCACGAGCACTGAGCCGACCACGCCCGGCCGCCCCGCACCGGGGCGGCATCAATCCCATGAAGAAAACGAGGGGAAGACCGCCGACCGCCCTCTTGGATGACAGAGCACACCCCATTAGAAGACTTCGAAAACAACCAAAAAAGCCTTCGAAAGCAAGTGCATGAAGAAGTCTGCAGACCTCTCCAGACACCCCTTCACGCAGCGCTCCGCCCCCACTGAAGCAGCCAACGGCTAACATCCGCCTGCCCTTCGATCTTGCCGCAGGTCATTCCTCTCGCATATTCCCCGCACTAACCTGTGGCCTCAGGCGCCACCGGCGCTGGATTTTGCGCGCCACCGCCGCCATCAGGGTGGCACGTCATCGATCCAGCGCAGCGACGTCGTCGCTTCACCCTATGTTTCGGCTCCCTCTGGAGACCCGCCTATGCTCGACAGTACCATGATCGAACTCTCGCGGTGGCAGTTCGCCAGCACCGCGATGTATCACTTCCTGTTCGTCCCCCTGACCCTGGGTCTGTCCTGGATCCTGGTGATCATGGAGAGCGTCTATGTGATGACCGGTCGCGAGATCTATCGCGACATGACCAAGTTCTGGGGCAAGTTGTTCGGTATCAACTTCGCCCTCGGCGTCACCACCGGTCTGACCATGGAGTTCCAGTTCGGGACCAACTGGGCCTACTACAGCCACTATGTCGGCGACGTCTTCGGCGCACCGCTGGCGATCGAGGGGCTGATGGCCTTCTTCCTCGAGTCGACCTTCATCGGCCTGTTCTTCCTCGGCTGGGAGCGACTCTCCAAGCGCCAGCACCTCACCGTGACCTTCCTCACCGCGCTCGGCTCCAACCTCTCGGCGCTGTGGATCCTGGTGGCCAACGGCTGGATGCAGAACCCGGTCGGCGCCGAGTTCAGCTACGAGACCATGCGCATGGAGATGACCAACTTCATGGACGTGGTGCTCAACCCGGTCGCCCAGGTCAAGTTCGTGCACACCGTCGCCGCCGGCTATGTCACCGCCTCGATGTTCGTGCTCGGGATCAGTGCCTGGTACATGCTCAAGGGTCGCGACCTGGCCTTCGCCAAGCGCTCCTTCTCGGTCGCGGTCGGCTTCGGCCTGGCCTCGATCCTGTCGGTGATCCTGCTCGGTGACGAGTCGGGCTACGAGGTCGGCGACGTGCAGAAGGTCAAGCTCGCGGCGATCGAGGCCGAGTGGCACACCGAGGAGGCCCCGGCGGCCTTCACCCTCTACGGTCGACCGAGCAACGAGGACGAGGAGACGCACGACGCGGTGAAGATCCCCTGGCTGCTCGGGCTGATCGCCACCCGCTCGCTCGACCAGGAGGTCGAGGGGCTCAAGGACCTGATGCACGAGCACGAGGTGCGCATCCGCAGCGGCATGATCGCCTACGAGTACCTCGAACGACTGCGCGGCGGCGAGGACACCCCGGCCAACCGCGCGGTGTTCGAGGAACACAAGGACGATCTCGGCTACGGACTGCTGCTCAAGCCCTATACCGACAACCCCGCCGAGGCCACCGAGGCGCAGATCCAGCTCGCGGTCAAGGACTCGATCCCCGAGGTCGCACCGCTGTTCTGGAGCTTCCGCGTCATGGTCGGGGCCGGGGTGTGGATGCTGTTGCTGCTGGTGCTCGGCTTCTACTTCAACGCCAAGCGGGTGATCCAGGAGAAGCGCTGGCTGCTGCGGCTGTTCCTCTATAGCATCCCGGTGCCCTGGATCGCCGCCGAGACCGGCTGGTTCGTCGCCGAGTTCGGTCGTCAGCCCTGGGCCATCGGTGAGGTGCTGCCGACCAGCATCGCCGCCTCAAGCCTGACGGTCAACGACCTGGTGATCAGCCTCACCGGCTTCATCCTGTTCTACACCCTGCTGTTCATGATCGAGATGTTCCTGATGTTCAAGTTCGCGCGACTCGGCCCGAGCTCGCTGCACACCGGGCGCTATCACCACGAACGTCTTGCCAACCCGAGCGCGGGCATGACGCCGGCCACCGCCCCGCAGAAACAGAGCGACTGAGACGGAGGTCAGACATGATTCTCGATTACGAAGTCCTGAAATTCATCTGGTGGGTGCTGGTCGGTGTGCTGTTCATCGGCTTTGCCGTCACCGACGGCATGGACATGGGCGTCGGCGCCCTGCTGCCCTTCCTCGGCAAGAACGACAGCGAGCGGCGGGTGATCATCAACACCGTCGGCCCGCACTGGGACGGCAACCAGGTGTGGCTGATCACCGCCGGCGGCGCGATCTTCGCCGCCTGGCCGCTGGTCTATGCGACCGCCTTCTCGGGGTTCTACTTCGCCATGCTGCTGGCGCTGTTCGCGCTGTTCTTCCGCCCGGTCGGCTTCGACTACCGCAGCAAGATCGCCAACCCCCACTGGCGCAACGCCTGGGACTGGGGGTTGTTCATCGGCGGCGCGGTCCCGGCGCTGGTGTTCGGCATCGCCTTCGGCAACCTGCTCCAGGGCGTACCCTTCCATCTCGACAACCTGCTGCGCCCCTACTACACCGGCAGCTTCTTCGGCCTGCTCAACCCCTTTGCCCTGCTCGCCGGACTGGTGAGCCTGGGGATGCTGGTGATGCACGGGGCGGTCTGGCTGCAGCTGCGCACCGCCGAGCCGATCGCCGGGCGCGCCAAGCGGATGGTCAAGCTCGCCGGGCTGTTCACCATCATCGCCTTCGCCCTCGCCGGGCTGTGGCTGACGCTGGGGGTCGACGGCTATCGGGTGAGCGCGATGCCGGCGCTCGACGCCACCCCCAATCCGCTGACCAAGGATGTCGAGATCGTCCCCTACGCCTGGCTGGCCAACTATGGCGCCCACCCCTGGACGCTGGCCTTCCCGGTACTCGGGTTCGCCGGACTGGGGCTGGCGGTGCTGCTGTCGTTGCGTGACCGGCCGGGGCTCGGTCTGGTGGCCAGCAGCCTGGGGCTGACCGGGATCATCGTCACCGCCGGTGCGGCGATGTTCCCCTTCATCATGCCCTCGAGCACCAACCCCGACAGCAGCCTGATCGTCTGGGACGCGGTCTCCAGCCACCTCACCCTGACGGTGATGTTCTGGGCGGCGGTGATCTTCGTCCCGCTGATCCTGATGTACACCACCTGGACCTACGCCAAGATGTGGCGACGGGTGACGGTCGAGGAGATCGAGGCACAGGACCACCTGGCCTACTGAGCAACCGCGCGCGGTCCGACCGCGCGCACGTTACAGCCGACCCCGCCCACCGATGCCGGGCGGGGTCATACTGGGAGGATCGCATCCATGTGGTACTTTTCCTGGATCCTCGGCGTGCTGCTCGCGCTCGCCTTCGGGGTCATCAACGTGATGTGGTACGAGTCCGAGCAGTTCCGCGGCCCGGCCGACGACGACTGATCTCGCCGCCCGGGCGCGGTGCGTTCAGCCCCGCGCCTGGATCGGCACGATGGTGATCTCCACCCGCCGGTTGAGCCGGCGTCCCGCCTCGCTCGCGTTGCTCGCGATCGGCCGGTCCTGACCATACCCCCGCGCAAAGATGCGCTGCGGCATCACACCGCTACGCTCCAGATACCCCTCCACGGCGACGGCCCGACGCTCCGAGAGCGTCTGGTTATAGCTCGCCAAGCCGGTGCTGTCGGTGTGACCGGCGACCCGCAGCTCGGTCTTGCCGTAGCGACGCACGATCGCCGCGATCTTGTCCATGGTGCTGTAGAAGCCGGGCTTGATGCGATCGGAGTCGACCTCGAAGGTGGTCGCACCGGTCATCCCCACCACCAGCTGATCGCCGGGCAGCAGTTGCACCCGAATCACGCCGCGCGCGATCTCGTCGGCCAGCGCGCGCTCGAAGTCACGCCGCTGCTCCTCCATGTAGGCACCGACCATGCCGCCGGCGAGCGCGCCACCGACGGCGCCGATCAGTGCGCCACGTCCGGCGTTGCCACCGAACGAGCCGATGATCGCCCCGGCCGCGGCCCCCGTGGCGGTGCCGATCGCCGCCCCCTGGCCGGTCTCGGTCATCCCCGAGCCATCGGCGGCGCAGCCGGAGATCAGGACCGCCACCACGGCGGCGACCGCGGTACCCTTGGTAAGCGCTGTATGCTTCATCAAAACTCCTGCGTGTTGCGACGATCGGCCGATGCGGCCGGGGATGCAGATCATAGCAGCGCCGATACGCACGGGCCTCAACCGCCCCTTGTAACCCTCCCGGCCGGCATCACCTGAATCTCAAGCCGGTCTCGTTTCCGCGAACCCACAGATCGAGTCCAGTCCATGTCAGCAACCCCGTCGCTCCCCCGCATCCTCATCAACCTCGCCGCCTTTCAGGCCGGCTGGTTCGCCTGCGTGCTCGGCGCCGCGCACCAACTGCCCTGGCTCGGCGTCGGCGTGGTGGCGCTGGTCGCCGCACTGCACCTGACGACCACGCCCAACCGCGGCAGCGAGGCCCGGCTGCTGGTGCTGATCGCGGTCATGGGTGCGCTGTGGGACGGGCTGCTGGCGCGCTTCGGCTTTCTCGTCTATCCCTCGGGGATGCTGCTGCCCTGGCTCGCCCCGGTGTGGATCATCGCCATCTGGGTGGCCTTCGCCACCACCCTCAACGTCTCGCTCGCCTGGCTCCAGGGCCGCTGGTACCTGGCCTTCACCATCGGCGCCCTGGGCGCACCACTGGCCTATTACGCCGGCGCCAAGCTCGGCGGCGTGCACTTTCCCGACCCGCTGGTGGCACTGGCGGTCCTCGGCGGCGGCTGGTCGTTGCTGATGCCGGCGAGCCTGGCAATCGCCGCGCGCTTCGCCCGCACCGCCGCCGAGCGCGACACACCCGAGGGACCCATCAACAGCGAGGGCGCCGATGCCTGATCTCTTCGTCTATAGTTCGGGGTTGGCCGCCGCGCTGGTGCTCGGCATCTGCGGCTGGGGGGCGAGCGTGATCGCGCGCGACGTCAGCATCGTCGACGCGCTCTGGTCACTGTTCTTCCTGCTGATGGGGCTGGTCTACATGCTGCTCATCCCCGAGACCGGGCCGCGCGCGCTGCTGGTCTTCGTGCTGCTGACGCTGTGGGCGGTGCGACTGAGCCTGCACATCAGCCGTCGCAACCAGGGCCAGGGCGAGGACCGGCGCTATCAGGCCATCCGCGCCGACAACGACCCCGGGTTCTGGTGGAAGAGCCTCTATCTGGTGTTCGGCCTGCAGGCGATCCTCGCCTGGGTGATCTCGCTGCCGCTGCTCGGCGCCATGGCGCTGCCCGCCTCACTCGGCTGGCTCGACGCCCTGGCGCTGGCGCTGTGGTGCCTGGGCTTCGCCTTCGAGGCGCTGGCCGACCGCCAGCTCGCCGCCTTCAAGGCCCGCCCCGAGAACGCCGGGCAGGTGATGGACCGAGGGCTGTGGCGCTACAGCCGCCATCCCAACTATTTCGGCGAGGCCTGCATCTGGTGGGCCTTCTATCTCTTCGCCCTCGCCGCCGGGGCCTGGTGGGCCCTGATCGCGCCGCTGTTGATGACCTTCCTGCTGCTGCGCGTCTCCGGCGTCACCCTGCTCGAGCGCGACATCGGCGAGCGTCGTCCCGGCTACCGCGACTATGTCGCGCGCACCAACGCCTTCATCCCCGGTCCGCCGCGCCGCGTACCCAGCGGGGGTGGCGATGGGCGCTGACACCCGCACCCGAGGACCGCACCCCAACCCCGCGGATACATCATCATGAACCGCTCACTCAAATCCCTGGCCGCGCTCGCCGCGCTGCTCCTCGTCAACGCCTGCACCGAGACCGGAGGCCGTCCCATGGACACCGTCGATCAGGTCGACCTGCAACGCTTCATGGGCGACTGGTACGTCATCGCCAACATCCCGACCTTCGTCGAGAAGGGCGCGCACAACGCCATCGAGTCCTACGCGCTCAACCCCGACGGCACCATCGCCACCACCTTCACCTTCCACAAGGATGCCTTCGACGGCCCGCTCAAGACCTACAACCCCAAGGGCTTCGTGCTCGACACCACCACCAACGCACACTGGGGGATGCAGTTCATCTGGCCCTTCAAGGGTGACTTCCGCATCATCTGGCTGGCCCCGGACTACAGTGTCACCGTGATCGGCCGAGCCAAGCGCGACTATGTCTGGATCATGGCGCGCGCGCCCGAGATCGCCCCCGCCACCTATGGTGAGATCCTCACCTTCCTCGCCGGTATCGGCTACGACACCGACCGCATCCAGCGAGTGCCGCAGCAGTGGGAGACGGCGGGCTAGCTGCCATCGCCCTCGTCGCGGACATAGAGCCAGACCAGCACGCCGATGAAGGCGAACACGACCAGATTGAGCAGGGTGTCGAGCAGGTTCTCCCAGATCATCGCCGCTCCTCGCGCATCAGCGTCTTGAGCAGGGCCACCACCAACAGCGGCAGGATGAAGACGAAGGCCATGGCACCGAGCGCGATGATCGCGCGCACCGTCGCCACATCATCGGCGAGCAGCATCGCCAGCCCGAGCAGCGCCAGCAGCACCCCCCAGGCGAGCTTGACCCGCACCGGCGGGTCCTCGTCGCCGCTGGTCGAGAACATCGCCAGCACATAGGCCGCGCTCACCACGCTGGTGACCAGGAACAGAAAGGCGGCGATCATGCTCGCCGAGCCGGTCAATCCCGCCAGCGGCAGCGCCTCGAGCACGAAGAAGGTGGTGTCCTCGGGGCGCTCGCGCACCACCTCGAGCAGCGGCAGGCCCTCGCGCAACAGGGCGTAGAAGCCGGTGCCGCCGAACACCCCGAACCACAGCAGCGAGAACAGCGTCGGCACCAGCACCACGCCGAGGACGAACTCGCGGATGGTGCGCCCGCGCGAGATCCGCGCCACGAACACCCCGACGAAGGGCGCCCAGGCGATCCACCACACCATGTAATTCAGCGTCCAGCCATGGAACCAGTCCTGGAAGGCCTTGCCGAAGAACGGATAGGTGGCGAAGCCCTGCTGCACCACCCCGGAGAGATAGGCGCCCAGGGTGTCGACCACCCCGTTCATCAGATAGTGGGTCGGCCCGACCAGCAGCAGATAGACCATCAGCCCCAGGGCGATGGCCATCGCCAGGTTCGACAACCGCGCCATGCCGCGACCGAGGTCGAGCGTCAGCGGCGCCAGAAAGGCCAGACAGAGCAGACCGAAGACCAGGTATCTCACCCAGTCGCCGGTGATCCCGAACAGATGCCCCAACCCGCCCTCGACCTGGAACACCCCGATCGCCAGCGACCCGGCCAGACCGATGGCGATGGCATAGATCGCCAACAGGTCGGCGACCCAGGCCAGCGGCCCGACCCAGCGGCCGCGACGGAAGGTATAGCGGATCGGGCTGCTGACCAGCCCCGGGCGGCCCTTGCGATAGCTGAAATAGGCGATCACCAGCGCGGTGATGGCATAGATCGACCAGGCATGCAGCCCCCAGTTGAAGATCGTGGTGACCAGCGCATAGCTTGCCGCCAGGTCGGACTCGGTGCGCCCCCTCACCAACTGGTAATGGGTCAAGGGCTCGGCGGCCCCATAGAACAGCAGCCCCACGCCCATGCCGGCGGCAAACAGCATGGTGAGCCAGCTGAGGGTGGAGAACTCCGGGCGCTCGTCATCGCGCCCGAGCCGGATGGTGCCGAAGCGCGAGAACGCCAGGGCCAGCACCGTGACCACGAGCAGGCTGGTCATCAGCATGATGAACCAGGCGCGACTGCGAAACTGCTGCGCCACCTGCGCCTGCGCCAGCCGCGCCAAGCTCTCGGTGTCGAACACCCCCCAGAGCGCGACCACCGAGGTCAGCCCGAGCGCGGCGAGCAGCAATGGATTGCGCAGCATCCTCTCCCCCAATCGATGGCCTCGACCGGCCACCACGACCCCGGCGTCGAACCATCGGGGCGCGGCATCGAGCGATCGCGGCTTGTGAATTTCCGTTGCCGCCTCCCTGGCTGCTTCCGTATCCTCGTCCTCCCGACGCCAATACCAGACAGACTACCCGGAAGCTCGCACCATGTCCGTCAACGACTGGCTCAAGTCCCAGCGTCCGCTCGCCGGCCCTGCCCTCAAGGGGGCGATCGTGCTGAGCCTGATCCATGCCCTGCTGGCCGTCGCCCAGGCCTGGTTCCTCGCCCTGATCCTCGACGCGGTCATCTTCGGCGGCGCCGGACTCACCGAGGTCGGCGGCTGGCTCGGCTGGCTGCTCGCGCTGCTGGCGCTGCGCGCGCTCATCACCTGGCTCTCCGAGCGCGCCGCCTTCACCGCCGCGGCACGGGTGCGTGCCGGGCTGCGTGACCAGGTCTACCGTCATCTGCAACGGCTCGGTCCGGCCTATCTCTCCGGCACCCGCAGCGGCACCCTGGTCGAGACCCTGACCAGGGGCATCGACGACCTGGAAGGCTATTACGCCCGCTTCCTCCCGGCGATGACCCTGACCATGGTGCTGCCGCTGGCGCTGCTGATGGTGGTGCTGCCGATGGACTGGCTCTCGGCGGTGGTGATGCTGGTCACCGCGCCGATGATCCCGGTCTTCATGATCCTCATCGGCTCCGGGGCCGAGGCGCGCAACCAGCGCCAGTGGAAGCAGCTGGCGCGGATGAGCGCGCACTTCCTCGATGTCATCCAGGGCCTGACCACGCTCAAGCTGTTCGGCGCCAGCCGTCGCGAGGTCGAGGTGATCGGACGCATCTCCGACGACTACCGCGTCAGCACCATGCAGGTGCTGCGCATCGCCTTCCTCTCCTCCTCGGTGCTGGAGTTCTTCGCCACCGTCGGCATCGCCATCGTCGCGGTCTTCATCGGCTTCCGGCTCTACGACCTCGCGCTGCCGGTGCCGCACTGGCTGAGCGTGCCCGACATCGGTTTCCTCCAGGGGCTGTTCGTGCTCATGCTCGCCCCCGAGTTCTACGCCCCGCTGCGCAACATGGGCACCCAGTACCACGCCCGCATGGCCGCGGTCGCCGCCGCCGAGCAACTCATCGAGGTGCTCGACACCCCGCCGGCGATCACCCCGGGCACCGCCCGCCCGGCGCTGCCCGCGCCGCTCGGGGTCCGCTTCGAGCAGGTCGGTTTCGCCTACGAGCCCGAGCGCGAGGCGCTGCGCGCGATCGATCTCGAGATCCCGCCCGGGGCGCGCGTCGCCCTGGTCGGCACCAGCGGTGCGGGCAAGACCACGGTGATCAACCTGCTGCTCGGCTTCCTCCAGCCGACCCGCGGACGGATCCTCATCGGCGACACCGATCTCGCCACCATCGATCCGGCGCACTGGCACGCCCATCTCGCCTGGGTGCCGCAGCAGCCGCGGTTGTTCCAGGGGAGCATCGCCGACAACATCCGCCTCGGTCTCCCCGAGGCCGATCACGAGGCGATACGCCGGGCGGCGCAGCGGGCGCGCGCCGCGGACTTCATCGAGGCCCTGCCCCGCGGCTACGACCACCCGGTCGGGGAGCGCGGCGCCGGGCTCTCCGGCGGCCAGATCCAGCGTATTGCCCTGGCGCGCGCCTTCCTGCGCGACGCGCCGCTGGTGATCCTCGACGAGGCCACCGCCAACCTCGACCCCGAGAGCGAGCGGCTGGTGCAGCAGGGCATCGACGACCTCGCCCGCGACCGCACCCTGTTGGTGGTCGCCCACCGCCTGGCCACGGTACGCCGGGCCGACCGTATCCTGGTACTCGACCAGGGACGTATCGTCGAGCAGGGCGATCACCGACAGCTGATCGCCGCCAACGGGCTCTATGCGCGGATGACCGCCGCCTACGGAGACGCGCCGGCGCACGCCGGCGTCACGACAGAGGAGTGAGGCGCGGATGCGCGAACTGCTGAGACTGTGGAGGCTGTTCCGGCCCTATCGCGCCTGGATGCTGCTCGGCACCCTGGCCGCGGTGCTGACCCTGCTTGCCAACGTCACCCTGATGGCCGCCTCGGGCTGGTTCATCGCTGCGATGGCGAGCGCCGGCGCCGCCGGGGTGGCGATGAACTACTTCGCCCCGGCGGCGCTGATCCGCGGCAGCGCGATGGTCCGCACCGCCGGGCGCTACGGCGAGCGTCTGGTCAATCACGAGGCGACCTTCCGCCTGATCGCCAGCCTGCGGGTGTGGTTCTACCGTCATCTCGAACCGCTCGCCCCGGCGCGGCTGCAGCAGTATCACAGCGGCGACATCCTCAGCCGGATCCGCGCCGACATCGATGCGCTCGACAACCTCTATGTCCGGGTCCTGGTACCGGTGGTGGTGGCGCTGATCAGCGTCACCCTGTTCGTCGTCTTCCTCGCCCTCCACGACCCCGCCCTGGCGCTGCTCGGGCTCATCTTCCTGCTGCTCGCCGGGGTCGGGCTGCCGTGGTGGGCCGAGCTGCGCGGGCGCGCGCCCGGGCAGCGACTGGCCGAGCAGGAGGGCGCGCTGCGCGCCGCGGTGATCGACGGCGTACAGGGCATGGCCGAACTCACCGTCTACGGCGCCACCGAGCGTCAGGCGCAACGCATCGAGGGCTTGAGCGAGCAGTTGATCGCCGATCAGGCGCGGATCAACAGCGACCAGGGGCTGACCCAGGCGGCGATCGGGTTGTGCGCCAACCTCAACCTCTGGCTGCTGCTGTGGCTGGCGATCCCGCTGGTGCGCGCGGGCGAGCTGCCGCCGCCCGAACTGGCGATGCTCGCGCTCTTCACCCTCGCGAGCTTCGAGGCCGTCGCCCCCCTGCCCCACGCCTTCCAGCTGCTCGGGCGCTCGCTGGCCGCGGCACGACGGCTGTTCGCCATCGTCGACACCGTGCCGGCGATCCGCGAGCCGGACGGTCCGTCGCCGCGCCTGGAACAGTTCGACATCGTTTTCGAAGGGGTTGGTTTCAGCTATCCCGACGCCGAACGCGCGGCGCTCGCCGACATCGACCTGCGGGTCCCAGAGGGCACCCGCGCCGCGGTGGTCGGCGCCACCGGCTCGGGCAAGAGCACCCTGTTCAACCTGCTGCTGCGCTTCTGGTCGACCGACTGCGGCAACATCCGTGTCGGCGGCCACGACATCCGCGACATCGACAGCGAGACCCTGCGCCGTCAGATCGCCGTGGTCAGCCAGCACACCCATCTGTTCGACGCCACCATCCGCGAGAACCTGCTCGTCGCCCGTCCCGGCGCCACCCAGACCGAACTCGAGCAGGCCTGTCGGGTAGCGCAGATCCATGACTTCATCGCCGGGCTGCCGGAGGGCTACGACACCTGGGTCGGCGAGACCGGGGTGCGGCTCTCGGGCGGCCAGGGACGGCGTATCGCGGTCGCGCGCGCGCTGCTCAAGGATGCGCCCATCCTGCTGCTCGACGAGCCCACCGAGGGACTCGACGCCGCGACCGAGCGCAGCCTGATGGCCGCGCTCGACCGACTGATGCAGGGTCGTACCGTGTTGCTGATCACCCACCGCCCGGCCGGGCTCGACTGGGTCGATCAGATCCTGGTGCTCGACCAGGGCCGCGAGCGCGCCCGTGGCGACGCCTCGGTGATCCCCGAGGCCACCGCTGCGGCGCTGCTCGAGCGCGCGCCGGTGCGACACGGCGACTGATTGGCACTCAGCCGGGACGACCGAAGCGCAGCCCGGCGGTCGCCAACAGCACCTCGCGCAGGAAGCACAGCAGCGCGACGATGAAGGCGAGCATCGCGGCGATGAACAGCAGCGAGACCAGCAAGGCAGCGTCGAAGCGCAGGAAGGCGCTGAGAAAGAGGCTGACGATCACCCCGGAGATCAACAGCGCGGTCGAGGTGCAGAGCCCGATCGACAGGCTGATCAGCCGGGCGCGGCGCACCAGCACGCGCAGCTCGGCGCGGATGGCCGGTTCGTCGGCGCCATCGCCACCGAGCCTGGCCTCGACCCGGCGGGCGCGATCGACGATGCGCGAGAGCCGGTTGGTCATCACCGCCAGCATGGCACCGATGCCCGAGAGCAGGAACACCGGCGCCACGGCCAGCTCGATGACATGGGCGACGGTGGTGATCGAGGAGGTTTCAAGCATCTTCTGGAAGCCGGCTCAGGGGGCGGGAACGCAACCGGCCGGTCGCTGACGACCGGCCGGGACGGACCTCTCCAGCCGGACCGGGCGGGCGCGACAAGGCACCCGCCCGGCCCCGCCTCACACCTTGCGCGCCTCCATCATGCGCTCGATGATCGGCTGCAGGATCACCTCCATCGCCATCCCCATCTTGCCGCCCGGCACCACCATGCTGTTGCGCCGCGACATGAAGGAGTCGTGGATCATCGACAGCAGATAGGGGAAGTCAACCTCGAGCTTCTCCGGGTCCTTGAAGCGGATGATCACGAAGCTCTCGTCGGGGGTGGGGATGTCGCGGGCGATGAAGGGGTTGGAGGTATCGACCGTCGGCACCCGCTGGAAGTTGATGTCGGTGAGGGTGAACTGCGGGGTGATGTAATTGATGTAATCGGGCATCCGCCGCAGGATGGTGTCGACGATGGCCTCGGCCGAGTAGCCGCGCTCGAGATTGTCGCGATGGATCTTCTGGATCCACTCCAGATTGACGATCGGCACCACCGCCACACCGAGATCGACGTGCTGGGCGACATTGACGTCCTCGGTCACCACCAGCCCGTGCAAACCTTCATAGAACAGCAGGTCGGTCTTCTCCGGCACCGGCTCCCAGGGGGTGAACTCGCCCGGGCGCAGCTGAGTGGTGAGCCGGGTGTTGTGGAACTCGGCCTCTTCCTCGCTGTGAATGTAATAACGCTTGTTGCCGGTGCCGCTCTCGCCATAGTCGCGGAACAGCTCCTCGAGCAGGTCGAAACGGTTGGCCTCGGGACCGAAGTGACTAAGGTTGCGCCCCTGCTCGGAGGCGCGCGCCATCTCCGCCTTCATCGTGGTGCGGTCGTAACGGTGGAAGCTGTCGCCCTCGATCACCGCGGCGCTGATGCCGTCGCGATAGAAGATGTGTTCGAAGGCACGCTTGACCGTGGTGGTCCCCGCCCCCGAGGAACCGGTCACGGCAATGATCGGGTGTTTCTTCGACATGCTGATCTCCTCGTTCTCTTTTAATGTCTCTTTCGCACTTCGCCCGCTGCTCCCGCCGCGATGAGTGTGAAATGATCCTCTAATATACCACCGTCCAGAGACACCCCTTCAACAATCATCAAGATGATGAAACAAAAAGGGAATCCGAGAGAAACACGGAGTTTTTCAGGGTTGGGCCGCGACCCGATTCGAAATGAGCGGCGTATCGCCACCACACACGATCATTCGACTCGAGCCGAATAGAACGCCGGACAGGTCACGGCAACACGGATGGACGCGCGATCACTGCCGCCCTGATTTTTCAATGGTGGCACAACACGTCCGGCGCAAGATCGACACACCAATCGTTGACCCCGGAATCCGGCGGCGGTGCTGGCTGCACCGCCGCGACCAGGAACGGGACGGGGACGGTCGTGCCTTCAGTGTGGCTCGTCGGGAGACTGGGGGGCGGATCCGGGGACCTCGGGGGCATCCGGATCGATCCGCTCGACGCTGAGCAGATGGACACGACGGCTGTCGGCACGCATCACGGTGAAGCGGAAATCGTCGATACGCGCCGACTCACCACGCTTGGGCAGGTGCCCCAGGGCGTTGACCACCAGCCCACCGATGGTGTCGAACTCGTCGTCGGGGAGCGCACAGCCGAAGTACTCGTTGAAGTCCTCGATGGGGGTGCGCGCCTTGGCGCTGAACTCGTTGTGGCTGCGGCGGAAGATGCCGAAGCCTTCGTCGAAGTCGTGCTCGTCGTCGATCTCGCCGACGATCTGCTCGAGCACGTCCTCGATGGTCACCAGACCGGCGGCGCTACCGTACTCGTCGACCACGATCGCCATGTGGTTGCGACTGGTGCGGAACTCCTTGAGCAAGACGTTGAGCCGTTTGCTCTCGGGGACGAAGACCGCCGAACGCAACAGGTCACGGATGTTGAAGGCCCGGCGATGGCCGGAATCGAGACAGAAGGAGAGCAGATCCTTGGCCAGCAGGATGCCGACCACCTCGCCCTTGTCTTCACCGATGACCGGGAAGCGTGAGTGGGCGGATTTGACCGCCACCTTGAGGATCTGTTCCAGGGGATCGTCACGGCGCAGATAGACCATCTCCGCGCGTGGAATCATGATGTCGCGGACCCGCAGGTCGGAGACCTGCAATACCCCTTCGATCATGTTCAGGGCGTCCGTGTCCAGCAGCTCGCGCTGACGCGCATCCTTGAGCAACTCGACGAGTTGTTCCTTGTCTTGTGGTTCGCTCCCGAACAGCTGGCCAATCTTCTCGAACCAGCTGCGCGAATGCGAACCCTCGGTAGATCGATCGCTCGTCATGGGGGGTTATGGATCCTCCGTTGGGGGGTCGTCTTCATAGGGCGGCGGAAATCCTAACCTGCTCAGGATAGTCGTTTCCAGACCTTCCATCTCCGCCGCTTGCTCATCGGTAATATGATCGTAATCAAACAGATGCAAGACGCCATGGACCACCATGTGCGCCCAGTGGGCGATTGCCTGCTTGCCCTGCTCCAGGGCCTCGCGCTGCACCACCTCGGGACAGATCACCAGATCACCGATGTAGTCGGCCAGCGGGTCGGTGGAATCGACCCCGGGCGGCAGCTCGAAGGGAAACGAGAGTACGTTGGTCGAACGATCGACACCACGATATTGGGCATTGAGCGCTTGCGACTCGGCGGCATCGACCAGACGGATGGTGAGTTCGCAGCGGGCACGGCGATCGGCCACCGCCGCCTCCACCCAGTGCGCGAAATCGGCGTGCGCGGGCAATCCCGCTGCGGTCGTGGCGACCTGCAGGTCCAGATCCAGTTCGAGTGACATGGAGGGAGACTCCGTTCAGGCCCCCGAGCGCGAACCGGCGCTCTCGAAGGCGTCGTAGGCACCGACGATGCGCTGCACCAGGGCATGACGCACCACATCGCGCGCGCTGAAGAAGCTGAAGCTGATGCCGTCGACGTCCTTGAGGATCTCGACGGCCTGGCGCAGCCCGGAGAGCTGGCCACGCGGCAGATCGACCTGGGTCATGTCGCCGGTGATCACCGCGGTGGAACCGAAGCCGATGCGGGTGAGGAACATCTTCATCTGTTCGGGCGTGGTGTTCTGCGCCTCATCGAGGATGATGAAGGACTCGTTGAGGGTGCGCCCGCGCATATAGGCCAGCGGCGCGACCTCGATGACGTTGCGCTCGATCAGCTTGTTGACCTTCTCGAAGCCGAGCATCTCGAACAGCGCGTCATAGAGCGGGCGCAGATAGGGATCGATCTTCTGCGCCAGATCGCCGGGGAGAAACCCCAGACGCTCGCCGGCCTCGACCGCGGGGCGCACCAGCAGCACCCGGCGCACCCGGTCGGACTCCAGCGCCTCGACCGCGCAGGCCACCGCCAGATAGGTCTTGCCGGTACCGGCCGGTCCCACGCCGAAGTTGATGTCGTGGTTGAGGATGGCGTGCAGATAGGCCTGTTGGCTGGGACCGCGCCCCTTGATCAGCCCGCGCTTGGTGCGGATCACCACCTCGGGCAGCCGCGCCCCGGCCTGTTCGAGCAGGGCATCGGCGCCCGATTGCTGGAGCGCGAGATGGATCGACTCCGGGGTCAGCGTGGTCTCGGCGGCCTCGCGGTAGAGCGCCTGCAACAATTGCTCGGCGAGGCGCACGGCATCGCGCTCGCCGATCAGGCGGAAGCTCGTGCCACGGTTGCCGATCTCGATGCCGAGGCGCCGCTCGAGCTGACGCAGGTGCTGGTCGAACTGACCGCAGAGGTTGGCCAGACGGAGGTTATCCTCGGGTTCGAGTTCCAGATCGAGAGTTTCGGGTTGAGTAGACAAGCGATCCTAGACGTCCAGACGCCCACGCAGTGAATTGGGCAGGGCCTCGGTGATGATCAGGTCGACGAAGTCGCCGATCAGCGCCGGGTCCCCGGTGAAGTTGACCACCCGATTGTTCTCGGTACGGCCGGCGAGCTGGAAGGGATCCTTGCGCGAGGGTCCCTCGACCAGCACCCGCTGCACCGTGCCGACCATCTGTCGGCTGATGCGCTGGGCATTGGTGTCGATGCGCCGCTGGAGGCGCTCCAGGCGGTGTTTCTTGACCTCCAGCGGGACATCGTCCGGGTAGTCGGCCGCCGGCGTCCCGGGCCGCCGGCTGTAGATGAAGCTGTAGCTGTGGTCGAAGCCGATCTCGTCGACCAGCGCCAGGGTCGCGTCGAAGTCCGCCTCGGTCTCGCCGGGGAAGCCGACGATGAAGTCCGAGGAGATGCAGATGTCCGGGCGCACCGCGCGCAGCCGCGCGATCTTGTCGCGATACTCGCTCGCGGTATGGCCGCGCTTCATCGCCTCGAGCACCCGATCGGAGCCCGATTGCACCGGCAGGTGGAGGAAATCGACCAGCTGCGGCACCTCGGCGAAGGCCTCGATCAGCGCATCGGAGAAGGCCAGCGGGTGGCTGGTGGTGAAGCGGATGCGCTCGATGCCATCGATCGCCGCCACATAATGGACCAGCAGCGCCAGGTCGGCGCACTCACCGGCCGGCTCGTGCATCGGTCCCTGATAGGCGTTGACGTTCTGCCCCAGCAGATTGACCTCGCGCACCCCACGCTCGGCCAGCCCGGCGACCTCGGCGATCACGTCGTCGAACGGACGACTGATCTCCTCGCCGCGGGTGTAGGGCACCACGCAATAGGTACAGTACTTCGAGCACCCCTCCATCACCGAGACGAAGGCGCTCGGCCCGGAGACGCTCGGCGCCGGCAGGCGGTCGAACTTCTCGATCTCGGGGAAGGAGACATCGACCTGGGGCGGCTCACCCGCGTCCAGCGCGCGCAGCATCTGCGGCAACCGGTGCAGGGTCTGGGGGCCGAACACCAGGTCGACGAAGGGCGCACGCTCACGCAGCGCCTCGCCCTCCTGGCTGGCCACGCAGCCACCGACGCCGATCACCAGCTCGGGGCGTCGCGTCTTCCAGGGGCGCCAGCGTCCGAGCTGGGAGAAGACCTTCTCCTGCGCCTTCTCGCGGATCGAGCAGGTGTTGAGCAGCAGCACATCGGCGTCCTCGGGACGCTCGACGAGCTCCATGCCAGCGGAGACACGCAGCAGATCCGCGATGCGCGCGGAGTCGTGCTCGTTCATCTGGCAGCCGTAGGTCTGTATGTAGAGCTTGCGATGCATGGCCGTCTGTGGGTTGCGCCGGGGCCGCGAACGCGGCGACGACATGGACCGGAAACGAGACTCCGGACCTTGGGCCGAAAATGACAGGAAACCAAGAACTGTGCGCATTAAGGGCACAGCTGTCAAGCAAGCAACACTGAACAGAGACTGTCCAATTGTCAAAAGCCGTCAGAAAAGCAACCCAAAAATATTGATGTAAATCAACAAAAACAAAAACGACAAGAGAGCTATACACATCATCTTGTTGGCGCTATAGTTCGCGCCACAATATCTTGTGCCAACCACCAGAGAGACCGCTTTTCATGGACACGACGCAGACCGACCTCCCCTCGATCCCTACCCGCGCGCTCAAGCGTGACGGCACGGAGGTGCGTTTCGATGTGTCCAAGATCGAGTCGGCGATCCTGCGCGCCGGCCAGGCCAGTGGCGAGTTCGACGCCGCCGAGGCGCGGCTGCTCACCGCTCAGGTGATCAAGGTGCTGGCACACCGCAGCAACGACGGTCGCAGCCCCGATATCGAGGGCATCCAGGACATCATCGAGCAGACCCTGATCAGCGCCAACCACTTCGAGACCGCGCGTGCCTACATCGTCTATCGCGAGCAGCACAAGAAGCTACGCGACGACAGCCGCACCCTGGTCGACGTCGGCAGCTCGATCAACGAATATCTCGACCGCTCCGACTGGCGCGTCTCGGCCAACGCCAACCAGGGCTACTCGCTCGGCGGGCTGATCCTCAACACCTCGGGCAAGATGATCGCCAACTATTGGCTCAACCACGTCTACCCGCCCGAGATCGGCCAGGCCCACCGCGACGGCGACCTGCACATCCACGACCTCGACATGCTCTCGGGCTACTGCGCCGGCTGGTCGCTGCGCACCCTGCTCACCGAGGGCCTCAACGGCGTGCCCGGCCGGGTCGAGGCGGCGCCGCCCAAGCACATGTCGAGCGCCATCGGCCAGATCGTCAACTTCCTCGGCACCCTGCAGAACGAGTGGGCCGGCGCCCAGGCGTTCTCCAGCTTCGACACCTACATGGCCCCCTATGTGCGGGTCGACGGGCTCGATTACGCGCAGGTGCGTCAGTACATCCAGGAACTGATCTACAACCTCAACGTGCCCTCGCGCTGGGGCACCCAGACGCCCTTCACCAACCTCACCTTCGACTGGGTGTGCCCCGAGGACCTGCGCGAGCAGGTGCCGGTGATCGGCGGCGAGGAGCAGCCGTTCACCTACGGTGAGCTGCAGACCGAGATGGACATGATCAATCGTGCCTACATCGAGGTCATGACCGAGGGCGATGCCAAGGGCCGGATCTTCACCTTCCCGATCCCGACCTACAACATCACCCCGGACTTCCCGTGGGAGAGCGAGAACGCCGAGCGACTGTTCGAGATGACCGCGAAGTACGGCCTGCCCTACTTCCAGAACTTCATCAACTCCGAGCTCTCGCCGAACATGGTGCGCTCGATGTGCTGCCGTCTGCAGCTCGACCTGCGCGAACTGCTCAAGCGCGGCAACGGCCTGTTCGGCTCGGCCGAGCAGACCGGCTCGCTCGGCGTCGTCACCATCAACTGCGCGCGGCTCGGTCACACCCATCAGGGTGACGAGCAGGGCCTGCTCGCACGTCTCGACGAGCTGCTCGAGATCGCCCGCAACAGCCTCGAGATCAAGCGCAAGGTGATCCAGCGTCACATGGACGCCGGGCTCTTCCCCTACACCAAGCGCTATCTCGGCACCCTGCGCAATCACTTCTCCACCATCGGCGTGAACGGCATCAACGAGATGGTGCGCAACTTCACCAAGGACGCCGAGGACATCACCACGCCGCAGGGTCATGCCCTCGCCTGCCGTCTCATCGACCACGTGCGCGCCCGCATGGTCGAGTTCCAGGAGAGCACCGGCAGCATGTACAACCTCGAGGCGACGCCGGCCGAGGGCACCACCTATCGCTTCGCCCGCGAGGACAAGAAGCGCTACCCGGCGATCATCCAGGCCGGCACCGAGGAGACGCCCTACTACACCAACAGCTCGCAGCTGCCGGTCGGCTACACCGACGATCCCTTCGAGGCACTGGACAAGCAGGAAGCGCTGCAGAGCAAGTACACCGGCGGCACCGTGCTGCACCTCTACATGGCCGAGCAGATCTCCTCGACCGACGCCTGCAAGCGTCTGGTGCGCCGCGCGCTGGAGAACTTCCGTCTGCCCTACATCACCATCACCCCGGTGTTCTCGATCTGCCCCAAGCACGGCTACATCTCCGGCGAGCACGAGTTCTGCCCGCTGTGCGACGAGGAGCTGATCGCCCACAAGCGCGCCAGCCAGGCCTGCAGCTGCTAAGCCGCCGCTCAGCTCATCCCCGCCTCACGGCGGACGCCGCGCCCCCGCGGGGGCGCGGCATCGACCCGAACAAGCCCGCAAGGGCCACTTGCAACCGCATCGACCAAGGAGCCACGCAATGACCGACACCAACATCGAACTCAAGCCCGAAGAGCGCACTCAGTGCGAGGTCTGGACCCGCGTGATGGGCTATCACCGTCCGGTCTCGGCGTTCAACGGCGGCAAGCGCGCCGAGCACGCCCAGCGTCGCTACTTCACCGAGAACCCCACCGATCGCAAGGACGCCGAGCGCGCCGCGGCCTGACCCCGGCATGCACGACCGAGCCGAAGCCGACGCGCTGCGCGTCGGCGGCCTGACCCCGCTGACCACCATCGACTACCCGGGTGAGCTGGCTGCGGTGATCTACTGTCAGGGCTGCCCCTGGCGCTGTCGCTACTGTCACAACGGCCACCTGCTCGAGCAGGACGCGGGCGACGGGGAGACGATTGCCTGGGATCAGGTGATGGACTTCCTGGAGGATCGCCGAGGACTGCTCGACGCGGTGGTGTTCAGCGGCGGCGAGCCGACCGTGCAGGGCGCGCTCGGCGCGGCGATGCGCGCCGCACGCGCGCTCGGCTTCAAGGTCGGGCTGCACACCGGCGGCGCCTACCCGCAACGACTGCGGCGGATCCTGCCGCTGGTCGACTGGGTCGCGCTCGACATCAAGGCGCTCGCCGACGACTACCCGGCGCTCACCGGGGTGATCGGCTCGGGCGAACCGGCGTGGGAGAGTCTCGCACTGCTGCTCGCCTCCGAGGTGGCACTGGAGGTCCGCACCACGGTCCCGCCGGGCTGGGGGCTGGAGCAACTCGCCCCCCTGGTCACGGCACTCGCCGAGGCCGGCGTGCGCGACTACTGTCTGCAGCGCTGCGACGCGACCCTGAGCCTCGACCCGGGGCTGCGCGAACTGCCCGCCACCGCCCTGCGCCAGCTCGTCACCGAACTCCCCACCGAGCGCTTCGAGCGCTTCGAGCTGCGCGGCGCGGGATACTGATCGCGACGCCGCCCCGGCGCCGCCGGGAGGCGTCGCAGCGGCTCGATCAGAACAGCGCCATCAGCACCGCCTGCGCCTCGGCCACCGTCTGTCCCGAGGGCGTGACCGGTTCGTCGACATCGAGGATCCGCAGCTCGACCCGCGCCAGTCCGGTGTGCAGCATGCCGAGCGCCTTGGCCGCGCCCTTCGACAGATCGATCGACCGCCCATCGATATAGGGTCCCCGATCATTGATGGTGACCACCACCGACCGACCATTGTCCTTGTTCTTGACCCGCACCCGGGTACCGAACGGCAGGGTCCGATGTGCCGCGGTCAAGGCATGCATGTCGAACCGCACCCCACTCGCGGTGAGCCGGCCGTTGAAACGATCGGCATAATAGGACGCAACCCCCTCGCTCACGCTCGCCTCGACCAGCGCCCCGGCGCACGCCAGGGGCAGCGCCACCAACGCGCCAATCCATCTGCTGTTCAAAAGCCTTCCTCCGCCTGCTGTCTCGCCCCACCCGGACCATCGCGGACACGCACGGGCGCGCCGTGACCGACGACCATCGGGGGCGCGGCGATGAGCGGGGAGGCATGGATTCGAAATATGACCGGATTCTAACCGCGCACAGAGGAAAGACGAAGGGACCCCGGAGCGCAGCAGGGCTCTCCGGACTCAGCTCCCGTCTCCGGCCTGGCCGAGCCGCAGCGGGTCCTCGACACCCTCGAAGTCGATACGACTGCCACGCACCGGCGCAAAGAAGGCCTCGCGCAGCGCCGGGTCGCGATCATAGACATCGTCGCGAAAGACCAGCCGGCCTGCCGCATCGGCGCTTACCGTCAGGTAATAGAGCAGCACCGGCAGGGGGCGTTCGAGATGGATGTGACGGGTGCGACCGCGAGCGATCTGGCGCTCGATCCGCTCGCGGCTCCAGGCGCTCCCCTCGAGCAACGCCGTGGCCAGCTCGAGCGGCTCGTCGACCCGGATACAGCCGTGACTGAAGGTCCGCTGCCGTCGCGAGAACAGCCAGCGGCTCGGGGTGTCGTGGAGATAGATCGCATGGCGGTTGGGGAACATGAACTTGACCCGCCCCAGGGCATTGTCGGCGCCGGGTTTCTGCACCAGCTGATAGCGCCGATAGTTGCTGGCGTCGCCCCCCCGTCGTACCGCCCCGCTACGACGATCGACCAGCAGATAGTCCTGCGAGACCCAGCCCATCCCCTTCTGGATCGACACCGGCACCGTCCAGGTCGGGTTGATCACCAGATGGTCCATGCGATCGCGAAACATCGGCGTCTGATCCTCGACGCTGCCGACGATCGCCCGGGTCTGCCAGACGGCCTCGCCGCCGCGCACCAGCACCACCCGATAACCGGCCAGGTCGACGAACAGATGGTCCGGCGGCAGCTCGGCATACAGCCAGCGCATCCGCTCCAGATTGATCAGCGCGCGCTCGATCCGCGCGGCATCGATCGGGCGGTTGAGGACCGCCAGGGTCCGGGGCCCCACCACACCGTCGTCGACCAGCCCGTAGCGCCGCTGCAACTCGCGCACCGCCTCGCGGAGCCCGGCATCGAAGCGTCGTGCCGTCTCGTCGCCCGCCGCCGGCAGCGACTCGCCGGCGATCAGACGGACCCGCTCGCGCACCCCGACGACCCGCTCGCCGCGGCTGCCGAGGCCGAGCGGCGGACCGGCGGGCAGTGGAGGCAGGTCGAGCAGGTGGTCCTGGGCGACATAGTCGCGCAGGGCGCGGCGCAGATCGCGATACCAGAAGGGCAGCGAGAAGCGTCCGGCCAGGGCCTCGGCCATGTCCTCGGCGACGAGCGCCAGGCGCATGTCGGCGAGGATCTGCGCCGCCGCGACCGGCGCGCGATCATTGTGCCCGGGCGCGACCTGTACCGGGTCGAGCTTGCCGTAGCGGGTGTGATGGACATAGCGCAGCAGCGCATCGCTCAGCAACAGCTCCAGCCCGACCCGCGCCCGTTCGTCACGCGGCGGCGCAACGGTCAGACGGGCGAGCGTCGCGAGATGGAAGTCTTCCGGCGAGAAGCCCTCGCGCTCGACCCCGGCGAGCAGCCGGGCGAGCGAGCCGACCCGCGCCCGCGAGGTCCACACCGGACGATGGTCACGCGCGGCATAGAAGACGGCGAGCAGTCTGGGGGCATACATCCGGCGCCCCTCGGGCAGGGGCGAGGTCTCGGCCAGGGCGGCATCGAGCGCCGGCCAGGACCCAGCGGCCAGCGGCGAGGCGTGGAGGAGGAAGAGCAACAGCCCGAATGGGAGGATGCGCCAGCGCGCCATCGGATACCTGCGAAACGGATCGAACGTCCTTGCGCGGACGTCCATCCAGGCCGCCCGCCCCCAGTCATGCAGCGCTCAGGGGCACTCGCCGACGAGCTGTACCCGCCCCTGCTCGTCGACCGACTCGAGCCTGACCTTGAAGCCCCAGAGCCGATGCACGTGACGCAGCACCTCTTCGGCCGATTCGTCGAGCGGGCGACGGTTGTGCCGGAAGTGACGCAGGGTCAGCGAGCGATCACCGCGCCGGTCGACGTGATAGACCTGCACATTGGGTTCGCGACTGCCGAGGTTGTACTGCTCGGCGAGGGCCTGGCGCAGCGCCCGATAGCCCTGCTCCTCGTGGATCGCGGTGACCTCGAGCTGCTCCTCACGGTCGTCGTCACGCACCGCGAAGAGATGGAACTCGCGCATCAACCGCGGTGACAGGTACTGGGCGATGAAGCTCTCGTCCTTGAAGTTGCGCATGGCGAAGTCGAGCACCTGCAGCCAGTCGCCACCGGCGATGTCGGGGAACCACTCGCGGTCCTCGTCGGTCGGCGCCTCGCAGATGCGACGGATGTCGCGCATCATCGCGAAACCCAGCGCATAGGGGTTGATGCCGTTGAAGTAGGGCTTGTCGAACTCCGGCTGATAGATCACCCCGGTGTGCGACTGCAGGAACTCCATCATGAAGCCGTCGCCCACCAGCCCCTCGTCGTAGAGGTGGTTCATCAGGGTGTAGTGCCAGAAGGTCGCCCAGCCCTCGTTCATCACCTGGGTCTGGCGCTGCGGGTAGAAGTACTGGGCGATCCGGCGCACGATGCGCACGATCTCGCGCTGCCAGGGCTCGAGCAGCGGGGCGTTCTTCTCGATGAAATAGAGCAGGTTCTCCTGCGGCTCCTCCGGCCAGCGCTCTTCGCGTTGCTCATCACCGACCTCGGGACCCGGCGGCAGGGTGCGCCAGAGGTCGTTGACCTGCGACTGCAGATAGGCCGCGCGTTCCTCCTGACGCCGCTGCTCCTCGGCCAGGCTCAGCGGCGAGGGACGCTTGTAGCGGTCGACCCCCTGGTTCATCAGCGCGTGACAGGAGTCGAGCAGCAGCTCGACGGCCTCCTCGCCGTGGCGTTCCTCGCACTCGGCGATGAAGCGCCGCGCGAACACCAGATAGTCGATGATGGCATCGGCGCTGGTCCAGGTGCGGAACAGATAGTTGCCCTTGAAGAAGCTGTTGTGTCCGTAGCTGGCGTGGGCGATCACCAGCGCCTGCATCGGCAGGGTGTTCTCCTCCATCAGATAGGCGATGCAGGGATCGGAGTTGATCACGATCTCGTAGGCCAGTCCCATCTGACCACGCCGATAGGTCTGCTCGGTGGCGACGAACTGCTTGCCGAACGACCAGTGCTGATAGTTGATCGGCAGCCCCACCGAGGAGTAGGCGTCGATCATCTGCTCCGAGGTGATGACCTCGATCTGGTTGGCATAGGTGTCGAGCCCGTAGACGTCGTGGGCGATGCGCCCGATCTCGCGGTCGAAGCGTTCGAGTAGCGGGAAGGTCCATTCCAGCGACTCGGAGATGATGCGTGAGCTCATGCCGGCTCCCTCCTGAACAGCTCGCGGAACACCGGGAAGATGTCGTCGGCGCCGTCGATCTCCTGCATCGCGAAGTGCGGGTGCAGCGCCATCACCTCCTGATAGGCGTACCACAGGCTCTGGTGCTGGCGCGGGGTGATCTCGACATAGGCGAAGTAGCGCATCAGCGGCATCAGCTTGTCGACGAGGATGTCGCGACAGATGTTGGAGTCGGAGTCCCAGTTGTCGCCGTCCGAGGCCTGAGCGGCATAGATGTTCCAGACGCTCGGGTCGTAGCGCTCGCGGAGGATCTCGTGGGCGAGGTTGAGCGCACTCGAGACCACGGTGCCGCCGGTCTCGCGCGAGTAGAAGAAGTCCTGCTCGTCGACCTCTTGGGCGATGGTGTGATGACGAATGAACACCAGGTCGATCTGATCGTAGTTCCGCTGCAGGAACAGATAGAGCAGGATGAAGAAGCGCTTGGCGAGGTTCTTGCGCACCTGATCCATGGAGCCGGAGACATCCATGATGCAGAGCATCACCGCCTTGCTGGTGGGCTCGGGCTGCTTGGTGAAGCTCTGGTAGCGCAGATCGAAGCTGTCGATGAAGGGCAGCGCGGCGACCCGCGTCTTGAGCGCGTCGATCTCCTCGCGCAACGCCACCACCCGCGCGTCACGCTCGCCAGCGCCGCCGGCGAGCAATGCCGCCAGCTCCTCCTCGAGCTCGCGGATACGCGCCCGCGACGGTGCGCCGAGCGCGGTACGCCGCGCGATCGCCCCCTTGAGCGAGCGCACCACGTCGATGTTCGAGGGCGAGCCGTCGGTGGCATAGCCGGCGCGCACGTTCTTGAACTCAGTGGTGCCCATGAGCTGGTTGCGCACCAGGTTGGGCAGCGCGAGGTCCTCGAACAGCAGGTCCATGAACTCCTCGCGCGAGAGCTCGAAGACGAAGTCGTCCTCGCCGCGACCGTCCTTGCTCGCCTTGCCCTGACCGCCGCCCTGACCGCCACCGCCCGGGGGCCGACGGATGCGATCGCCGGTCTCGAACTCGCGGTTGCCGGGATAGACCTGGTCGCGGGTACCGCCGCTGCCGTGGTGGAGCAGCGGCTCGGAGATGTCGCGCGCGGGGATGCCGACGCGCTCGCCCGAGTCGACGTCGGTGATGCTGCGCTTGTTGACCGCCTCGGCCACGGAGCGCTTGAGCTGACTCTTGTAGCGCCGGATGAAGCGCTGCCGATTGACCGCGCTCTTGTTCCTGCCGTTCAGACGGCGGTCGATGAAGTGTGACATAGGACCGCTTCGCTCACCGTTGCTGAGGACCACCCCGGGCACGCGGCCCGAGGCTGGTCGGGGTGCGCCCACACCGGGCGGGCGCCCGTCACCTGGACGCGGATCAGTGCGCCTTGCGTACCCGCAGATACCACTCCGAGAGCAACCGCACCTGCTTCGGGGTGTAGCCCTTCTCGGTCATGCGGTCGACGAACTGGTCGTGCTTCTTCTGCTCGTCGGCCGAGGCCTTGGCGTTGAAGGAGATCACCGGCAGCAGCTCCTCGGTGTTGGAGAACATCTTCTTCTCGATCACCAGGCGCAGCTTCTCGTAGCTGGTCCAGCGCGGGTTGGCTCCACCATTGTTGGCGCGCGCGCGCAGCACGAAGTTGACGATCTCGTTGCGGAAGTCCTTGGGGTTGGAGATCCCCGCCGGCTTCTCGATCTTCTCCAGCTCCTCGTTGAGCGAGGCGCGATCGAGCATCTCGCCGGTATCGGGATCGCGATACTCCTGATCCTGGATCCAGTAGTCGGCGAAGGTGACATAGCGGTCGAAGATGTTCTGGCCGTACTCGGCATAGGACTCGAGATAGGCCGTCTGCAGCTCCTTGCCGATGAACTCGGCGTAACGCGGCGACAGATACTGCTTGATGAAGCCGAGATAACGTTCCTGCACCTCGGGCGGGAGCTGCTCGCGAGCGATCTGGCGCTCGAGCACATAGAGCAGGTGCACCGGGTTGGCGGCCACCTCGGCATGATCGAAGTTGAACACCTGGGAGAGGATCTTGAAGGCGAAGCGGGTGGAGATCCCGCTCATCCCCTCATCGACCCCGGCATAGTCGTGATACTCCTGCACCGACTTGGCCTTGGGATCGGTGTCCTTGAGGTTCTCGCCGTTGTAGATCCGCATCTTCGAGTAGATGTTGGAGTTCTCCGGCTCCTTGAGCCGGGTCAGCACCGAGAACTGCGCCATCATCTCCAGGGTGCCCGGGGCGCAGGGCGCGTGCGACAGCGAGCTGTTGGCGAGCAGCTTGTCGTAGATGCAGACCTCCTCGTCGACGCGCAGGCAGTAGGGCACCTTGACGATATAGACGCGATCGAGGAAGGCCTCGTTGTTCTTGTTGTTGCGGAAGCTCTGCCACTCCGACTCGTTGGAGTGGGCGAGGATGATGCCCTGGAAAGGCAGCGCCGAGAGCCCCTCGGTGCCGTTGTAGTTGCCCTCCTGGGTGGCGGTGAGCAGTGGGTGCAGCACCTTGATCGGCGCCTTGAACATCTCGACGAACTCCATGATGCCCTGGTTGGCGCGGCACAGCGCACCGGAATAGCTGTAGGCATCGGCATCGTGCTGGGCGAAGCGCTCGAGCTGACGGATGTCGACCTTGCCGACCAGCGAGGAGATGTCCTGGTTGTTCTCGTCGCCCGGCTCGGTCTTGGCGATGGCGATCTGCTCGAGTACCGAGGGATAGACCTTGACCACCCGGAAGCGGGTGATGTCGCCGTGATACTCCTGCAGCCGCTTCACCGCCCAGGGCGACATGATGGTGCGCAGATAGCGCCTGGGGATGCCGTAGTCGTCCTCGAGGATCTGACCGTCCTCATCGGGCGAGAACAGCCCCAGCGGCGACTCGAACACCGGCGAGCCCTGGATGGCGTAGAAGGGCACCAGCTCCATCAGCTCCTTGAGCTTCTCGGCCAGCGAGGACTTGCCGCCGCCGACCGGGCCGAGCAGATAGAGGATCTGCTTCTTCTCCTCGAGCCCCTGGGCGGCGTGCTTGAGATAGGAGACCAGGTGCTCGATCGACTCCTCCATGCCATAGAACTCGGAGAAGGCCGGGTAGCGCTTGATCACCTTATTCTGGAAGATCCGGCTCAGCCGCGGGTCGTCGCTGGTGTTGACCAGCTCCGGCTCACCGATGGCCTGCAGCAGCCGTTCGGGCGCACTGGCATAGGCACTGGGGTCGGTCTTGCACAGTGCCAGGTATTCGTCCAGGGTGAGCACCTCCTCGCGGGAGGCCTCGTAGCGCGCCTGGTAGCGTTCGAAGATCGACATAGACTTACCTCTCCTCGGAACCTGAGTGTGCCTGCTCGATCCGGCTCCGGCTCTGCCGGAGGCTCGGGGCGGGCAGGACGGAACACAAGAGCCTCCAGGTGGAGCGCAAGATTCAGGCCATCAACCAGCGTCCGTTGCTGGAGCACCTGGGACGACCTGTGAGAACCGGGCCATCAATGACAGCGGCGATCAAGGCCTGAGACCCAGGTGATGGATCCGGGTTCGATCGCTGCATCTGTTCGGTGCATGGAGCGGAACATGCCCCGCGTCCGTCTCGACGGATACGCCACGCCAGTCAGGCGGCGACCGGGCCGGACACGACGGGCGCCGGTCGGGGTGATCGCAACCGGGGCGAAGGCCAAGGCCCCGCCACCGAACGCCCCGCGACCACCACCTCAGAGGAGAAGGTTGGGCGACACCCAGCGCGATTCAACGCGCCGGCGCCCGATCGCTCACCCCCGGCGATCCCTCAGCGCCCCCTCTCGACTGCACCGCGCAAGTGCAGATAGGTCTCGAGTAGTGCACGGGTCGAGGCGTCATGCCCCTCGCCCGCGCCCCCGTCCTTGAGCTCGCCGAGGATCACCCCGGCGAGCTGCTTGCCCAGCTCGACCCCCCACTGATCGAAGGAGTTGATCCCCCAGATCGCCCCCTGGGTGAAGATGCGGTGCTCGTAGAGGGCAATCAGCGCGCCCAGGGTGAAGGGCGTCAGCCGCTCCATCAGCAGGGTGTTGGTCGGGCGGTTGCCGGGGAAGACGCGATGCGGGGCGAGCGCCTCGACCCGCTCGTCGGAGAGCCCGGCGGCGCGCAGCTCGGCGCGCGCCTCATCCAGGGTCCGCCCGCGCATCAGCGCCTCGGTCTGGGCGAAGCAGTTGGCCATCAGCTTGTCGTGATGATCGCCGAGCTCGTGATGGCTGCGCGCGGCGCCGATGAAGTCGGCCGGGATCAGCTGGGTGCCCTGGTGGATGAGCTGGTAGAAGGCATGCTGGCCATCGGTGCCGGGCTCGCCCCAGACCACCGGACCGGTGGTGTACTCGAGGGTCTCGCCGTCGCGCCCGACCCGCTTGCCGTTGCTCTCCATGTCGCCCTGCTGGAGATAGGCCGGCAGCAGCCGCAGCGACTGATCGTAGGGCAGCACCGCGTGGGTGCGCGCCCCGGCGAAGTTGGCATACCACACCCCGATCAGTCCGAGCAGCACCGGCATGTTGCGCTCGAGCGGTGCGGTGCGATGGTGCTCGTCGATCGCGTGCGCGCCCTCGAGCAACTCGACGAAGCGCTCGAAGCCGACCGCCAGCGCGATCGGCAGCCCGATCGCCGACCACAGCGAATAGCGCCCGCCGACCCAGTCCCAGAACTCGAACATGTTGGCGGTATCGATGCCGAAGGCCGATACCCGCTCGGCGTTGGTGGAGACGGCGACGAAATGGCGCGCCACCGCGCCCGAATCGCCGAGCGCCGCAAGCAACCAGTCGCGCGCGCTCGACGCGTTGGTCATGGTCTCCTGGGTGGAGAAGGTCTTGGAGGCGATCACGAACAGCGTCGTCTCCGGATCGAGCCCGCGCAGCGTCTCGACCAGATGGGTGGCATCGACGTTGGAGACGAAGTGCACCCGCAGCTGATCGCTGCAATAGGGCGAGAGCGCGGCGCACACCATCTTCGGCCCGAGGTTGGAGCCGCCGATGCCGATATTGACCACATCGCTGATGCGCCGCCCGGTATGCCCGGTCCAGCCCCCCGAGCGCACCTCGCCGACGAAGCGCTCGATACGCGCGAGCACGCCGTTGACCAGCGGCATCACGTCCTCGCCATCGACCACCATCGGCCGGTTGCTGCGGTTGCGCAGCGCCATGTGCAGCACCGCGCGATGCTCGGTGACATTGATCGGCTCGCCGCCGTAGAGACGCGCCTGCCAGCCGGGCAGGTCGGCCGCGCGCGCCAGCTCCAGCAACAGACGCAGGGTCTCGTCGGTGAGCAGGTTCTTGGAATAGTCCAGGTGCAGGCCGGCGACCGACAGCCGCATCCGCTCGGCGCGGCCGGGATCGCGCGCGAACAGGGTGCGCAGATGGTGCTCGCGCATCTCCTCCCAGTGCTGCTGCAACGCCTGCCATTGCGGGGTGTGACTGATCATCGACATGCAGACTCTCCTTGCGAACGTGAGAATGGACGGTCGACCGCAGCGACACCACGCGCCCCGGCGACCACACCGCGACAGCATACTCGGATCGCGATGACGACCCGATGTCGGGCGGCCAGCGGCCAGCGGCCAGCGGCCAGCGGCCAGGAGATTGAACCGCAAAGCCGCGAAGGGGGAGAAGCGTCCAGCGATCAGCCTCCAGCCTCCAGCCTCCAGCCTCCAGTCGCAGCCTATCCTCAACCACGGGCGTCCAGAACGCACGCCCGTCGGTGGGTCGCCGGATGGGGGTGCGGACACCGCCGCGGCTGACCCCGCTGGCGACCGTTGGCCGATGGCTGGCGCGGGTGGCTCATGACTGGCAGCTGATCGCGAGTGGCTGGCTGCTGGTGGCTGCTGGCGGCTGGCGGCTGGCGGCTGGCGGCTGGCGGCTGGCGGCTGGTGGCTGACTGCTGGCGGCTGACCGCTGGCGGCTGACCGCTGGTGGCTGACCGCTGGTGGCTGACCGCTGGTGGCTGGCGGCTGGCGGCTGGCTGCTGGTGGCTGACCGCTGGTGGCTGGCGGCTGGTGGGTGACCGCTGGTGGCTGACCGCTGGTGGCTGGCGGCTGGCGGCTGGCGGCTGGCGGCTGGCGGCTGGTAGCTGAGACCCCCGCCCTCACCCGGCAAGCGCATTGCGCCAGTCCTGGTCGTCGCGGTCGAACAGACGGCTGGCCTCGGGCGGGCCCCAGGAGCCGGCGGCATAGGTATGGATGAAGTCGCGCTCGACCGCCCAGCGCTTGAGCACCGGATCGATCACCCGCCACGCCCACTCGACCTCGTCGGCGCGCAGGAAGTGGGTACGATCGCCGCTGATGGCATCGAGGATCAGCGCCTCGTAGGCGTCGATATGATCCGGCGGCAGGCCGCAGCTGCTGGCGTCGAGCCGCTCGGTCTGGGTACGCAGCTCCAGTCCCGGGCGCTTGACCTGCAGCTCGATGCGCATGCACTCGTGCGGCTGGATGCCGAGCAGCAGCCAGTTCGGCCGCAGCCGCTCGATCGCGGTGTGCTGGAAGAGCTGCTGGGGCGGGTGCTTGAAGCGGATGGCGATCAGCGACTCGCTGCTCTCCATCCGCTTGCCGGTACGCAGGAAGAAGGGCACGTTGCGCCAGCGCCAGTTGTCGATATAGAGCTTGAGCGCGGCATAGGTCTCGGTGGTGCTCTCAGCCGCCACCCCGGGCTCGTCGCGATAGCCCGGCACCGTCGTCTCGCCGACCCGTCCCGCGCCATACTGGGCGCGCAGCGCGTGGGCGTGGACGGCCTCGCGGGCGATCGGCCGGATCGAGCGCAGCACCTTCACCTTCTCGTCGCGCAGCGCATCGGCATCGAGGCTCGCCGGCGGCTCCATCGCCACCAGGGTGAGCAGCTGCAGCAGATGGCTCTGGATCATGTCGCGCAGCGCGCCGACCCCGTCGTAGAAACCGGCGCGCGCGCCGATCCCCTGGGACTCGGCGTGGGAGATCTGCACATGGTCGATATAGTTGCGATTCCACAGCGGCTCGAGCAGCAGATTGGCGAAGCGGAACACGAGCACGTTCTGCACCGTGCTCTTGCCCAGGTAGTGATCGATGCGATAGATCTCCTCGCCCGGGAAGGCCTCGCGCAACCGCCGTTCGAGCAACCGCGCGCCCTCCAGATCGAGCCCGAAGGGCTTCTCCACCACCAGTCGCGACCAGCCGCCGGCACGACTGGCGAGCCCGGCGGCGGCGAGCCGCGCAGCGACCCCGGCGTGGAACTCGGGGGCGATCGCCAGATAGCTCAGCAGATTGTCCGGGGCCTCGGGCAGGGCGCGCAACCGCTCGGCCAGCCGCTCGAAGTCCTCCGCGCGCTCGAGATCGCCGGTGACGAAATGCAGTCGCCCGAGCAGACGCTGCACCACCGGGTCCTCACAGACCCGACGCTCGGCCAGCGCGGCACCGACCCGCTCGCGCCACGCCTGATCGCTCCAGGGACGACGACCGACGCCGACCACCCGGGTCGCCGGATGCAGCCGCCCGGCCGCCTCCAGCCCATAGAGCGCGGGCAACAGCTTGTGCTCGACCAGATTGCCGGTGGCCCCGAAGATCAACAGGATGCAGGGTTCGATCATGGGCAGATTATCTCGCTGGTGCACAAATATGATAATTTGAAGGCTGTCACCCTATTGCCAAGCCGGGCCCGGCACTTCCCGCCGCGACGCCCGTAGCCCAAGGACCGTTCATGGAACTCCCCGTTCCCCCGATCTCCCCTGCCCTGCCGGACCCGGACGGACTGCGCATCCTCGTGGCGAGCAGCGAGGCGCACCCGCTGATCAAGACCGGCGGCCTGGCCGACGTCGCTGCGAGCCTGCCGGCGGCGCTGCGCCAGCTCGGCCACGACGCGCGGCTGATCATGCCCGGCTATCCGAGCGCGCTGCGTCAGCTGCTCGAGCCGAAGACGCGTTGCGAGCTGCGCATCCCCGGCGCGCGCACCAGCGTGCGCATCGTCGAGGGTCTGCACCCGGACCACGGTCTGCCCGTCTATCTGGTCGACGCCCCGGACTACTTCCACCGCGAGGGCAGCCCCTATACCGATATCAGCGGTCGCGACTGGGGCGACAACCCCGAGCGCTTCCTGCTGTTCTGCCGCACCCTCGCACAACTGGCCATGGGGCTGCCGGCGGTGGGCTGGCGTCCCGAAGTGCTGCATGCCAACGACTGGCAAACCGGACTCACCCCGGCGCTGATGCACGACCTGCCCGAGCGCCCGGCCACCGTCTTCACCATCCACAACCTCGCCTACCAGGGGCTGTTCGATCGCGCCACCTTCGATCGCATCGGCCTGCCTGCGGCGCTGTGGAACGTCGCCGGGATCGAGTTCCATCAGCGCATGTCCTTCATCAAGGGCGGCATCGTCTTCTCCGACCGGGTCAACACCGTCAGCCCGACCTATGCCGACGAGATCCGCACGCCGCGCTTCGGCTGCGGCCTCGACGGGCTGCTGCGCCAGCTCGGCGGACGCTTCAGCGGCATCCTCAACGGCATCGACTATGGGGTGTGGGATCCGCAGACCGATCCGATGATCCTGCAACAGTTCGATGCCGAACACTTCGGGCTGAAGACCGAGAACAAGCTCGAACTACAGCGCGAGTTCGGCCTGCCGCGTCACGAGGAGGCCTTCCTGCTCGGCTATGTCGGGCGACTGGTCGAACAGAAGGGGGTGGACCTGATCCTCGCCATCCTGCCCGACCTGCTGCAGGACGCCAACGTGCAGGTGGTGCTGCAGGGCGTCGGCGATCGTCACACCGAACAGGCGCTGCACGAGGTCGCCAGGACCTATCCGCGCCAGGTCGGCGTGCTCATCGGTTATGACGAGATGCGCGCGCACCGCATCGAAGCCGGCTGCGACACCTTCCTGATGCCCTCGCGCTTCGAGCCGTGCGGGCTCAACCAGCTCTACAGCCTGCGCTACGGCACCCCGCCGATTGCCCACTGCACCGGCGGTCTGGCCGACACCATCACCCCGGTCGATGCCGAGACGCTCGCCGCGGGCACCGCCACCGGCTTCCTGTTCGAGCGCTCGCGGCCCGAGGAGCTGCACGCCGCGGTCGATCAGGCCCGCCGTCTCTATCGCGAACAGCCGGAACAATGGCGCAGACTGGCCACCACCGGGATGATGCAGGACTTCAGCTGGGAGGCCAGCGCGCAGCACTATCTGCAACTCTACGAGGCGGCGCTGGAGGAGAGAGGGGTTCAGGCCGACGTGCTGTCGGCCTGAACCGGGCGTCCAGGCTCAGGCGGCCTGGGCGGGGATGGCATCGCCGGTGCGCAGCACCTGGTTGCGCTCGTCGAGATAGACCAGCGCCGGCTTGTGGGCGTCGGCCTCGGCCTCGGTCATGGTGGCGAAGGCACAGATGATCACCCGATCACCGGGCGCGGCCTTGTGCGCCGCCGCACCATTGACCGAGATCACCCGCGAACCGGCCTCGGCACGGATCGCATAGGTGGTGAAGCGCTCACCGTTGGTGACGTTGTAGATCTGGATCTGCTCGTACTCGCGGATCCCGGCCAGCGCCAGCAGCTCGTCGTCGATGGCGCAGGAGCCCTCGTAGTCCAACTCCGAGTGCGTCACGCAAGCGCGATGCAGCTTGCACTTCAGCAAGGTCAAATGCATGTATCCAATCCTCTGATGGGCCCCAGCGGGACCAGGTCGGCCGTCGTCCGACGGCGGACATTCGATGTGATGACCAGGCTAGTCTAGCGCGTCCCCTGCTGCGACGCAGCATCGGACACGCGCCGCGCCCGGAGACGGCCTGACCGAACGCCCCGGGCGCATTGAATCAGCGACGCACCCGGCGATTGTCGATCAGTCGCGCCCGTCCCAGCCGTGCGGCGGCGAGGATCACCAGGTCGCGCTCGTCGCTCTCCGGCGGCGCGAGATCGGCGGCACGACAGACCTTGAAGTACTCGGGCGCAAAGCCCTCGGCCTCGAGCGCCCGGCAGGCTGCCAGCTCGAGTTCGACGAACGGACGACCGGCGCGCACTGCCGCAGCGGCCTCGTCGAGCACCCGGTTGAGTGCCGGCGCGCGCTCACGCTCGGCGGCGGTGAGATAGGCATTGCGCGAGCTGCGCGCCAGCCCGTCGGGTTCGCGCACGGTCTCGACACCATGGATCGCCACCGGGATCGACAGGTCCTCGACCATGCGCCGGATCACCAGCAGCTGCTGGAAGTCCTTCTCGCCGAACACCGCCACGTCGGGCTGCACCATGTTGAACAGCTTGCAGACGATGGTCGCCACGCCGACGAAGTGACCGGGACGGCTGGCGCCACAAAACAGCGCCGAGATCCCCGGCACCTCGACCCGGGTCTGCCCCGTCTGGCCGTTGGGATAGATGGTCTCCACCGCCGGCGCGAAGAGCAGATCGCAGCCGCCCGCGGCGAGCTTGTCGCGATCGGCCTCCGGGGTACGCGGATAGGCATCGAGATCCTCGCCGGGACCGAACTGCAGCGGGTTGACGAAGATGCTCGCCACCACCCGGTCGGCACGCTCGGCCGCCGCGCGCACCAGGGTCAGATGGCCCTGGTGCAGATTGCCCATGGTCGGCACCAGGGCGATGCGCTCACCGGCGGCGCGCCACTCGGCCAGACGCGCGCGCAGATTGGGAAGATGCTCGATACGCTCCATTGATCTCTCGGTTGGTTCAGATCGGTGTACGGGACCCGGGATCGGGCCCGCGAGACGCCACGACACGCCGCCGCACCGATCGGGCAATGATCGGTCATCGACGCCGCGCTCGCCGCGACATTCGGCAATGTCCATTGGACGACACGGACACCGCGCGGAGCGATGTCCACCCGCAGCACTGAAGGCTGCCGGCCCCGACGCAGAGGTCGGGGTCAGGAAGCGACCGGGGCCGGCGCCGCTGCTCGGCGGCCGGACGACGGCGCGAGGGGCGAGCGGATCGGGTTCCGCCCGCGCCCCGGGTCCACGAGTACGTGGACCTAGTAGGCGATCTCGGGAGCGCTCGGGAAGCTGCCCTCGCGCACCGCGACGACATAGGCGTCGACGGCACCGCGCACCGAACCGCCGGCGACCGTGAAGTCGCGACTGAAGCGGGGCGCGCGCCCCGGGTTGAGCCCGAGCATGTCCTGCAGCACCAGCACCTGACCGTCGCACTCGGCCCCGGCGCCGATGCCGATCACCGGGATGGTCAGGGTGCGGGCGATCTCGCCGGCGAGCGCCTGGGGAACGCACTCGAGCACCAGCAGCGAGGCGCCGGCGTCCTGCATCGCCAGCGCGTCGTGGCGGATACGCTCGGCCGAGGCATGGTCGCGCCCCTGGAAGCGATAGCCTCCGAGCTGGTTGACCGATTGCGGCTGCAGCCCGAGATGGGCGCACACCGGCGCACCCTGCGCGACCAGTTGGCGCACGGTATCGAGATAGGGCTCACCGCCCTCGAGCTTGACCATCTGCGCCCCGCCCTCCTGCATCAGGCGCGAGGCGCTCTCGAGGGCGCGCTCCGGCGTGGCGTAGGACATGAACGGCAGGTCCGCGACCACCAGCGCACGACTCGATCCCCGGGTAACACAAGCGGTGTGATAGACCATCTGGTCGAGGGTCACGGGAACCGTGGTCGGGTGCCCCTGCAGCACCATCCCCAGCGAATCCCCCACCAGCATCACCTCGACCCCGGCCTCGTCGAGCAGACGGGCGAAGGTGGCGTCATAGCAGGTGAGGACGGCGATCCGCTCGCCGCGTGCCTTCATGGCGGCGAGGGAGGCGACAGTGGTCGGTGAAGCGGACATCGGCGACTCCGGGGTCTAGGTACTTCGGAATAAGGAAAGGCCGGGGCGGCGGCGTTACTGCGCGCCCTTGGCCGCACCGGCGCTCGACTCGCCCCCACCATTGCTGCTGGCGCCACCCGACTTGCGCCGACGCCGCCGCCGTGGCCGGCGACGGCGCGCGCCACCCTCGACCATGCTCGCCCGTTCCTGGCCACTGGCATCCTGGAAGCGGGTCCACCACTCGGCCAGCTCCCGATCGACCTCGCCGGCCTCGGCACGCAACAGCAGGAAATCGTAGGCGGCACGGAACCGCGGATGGGTCAGCAGCCGGAACGGGCGCTTGCCCTCGCGCTGCTCGAATCGCGGCTGCAGTGCCCAGATCTCGCGCATCGGCAACGAGAAGCGCTTGGGGACCGCCACCCGCGACTGCTGACGGACACAGACCTCGGCGCTGACCTGAACCATCGCCTCGTTGATCTGCATGCCCTCGGCGACCATCCGCTCGACCCCCGCGCGCACCGGCTCCCACAACAGGACGGCGAACAGGAAGGCCGGGGTGACCGGCTTGCCCGCTTGGATGCGCGCATCGGTGTTGGCGAGACCGCGGCTGACCAGGGTGATCGGGAAATCATGGTCCTCGCACGCGAGCGCCGCCTCGGTATCCGGGAAGAGCAGCGCGAAGAGGCCATAATGACGCAGCTTCTCGAAGACGTCGAGTCCATAGCCGGCGTGGAAGAGCTTGATCAGCTCGTCGAAGAGCCGCGCCGCCGGCACCCCGTCGAGCAGATGACCGAGTTCGAACAGCGGGCGCTCGGTGGCCTCCTCGATGCTGAAGCCGAGCTTGCAGGCAAAGCGCACCGCCCGCAGCATCCGCACCGGATCCTCGCGATAGCGCTGTTGCGGATCGCCGATCAGACGCAGCTTGCCGGCGCGCAGGTCGGCCAGGCCATCGGCATAGTCGATCAGCGAGAAGTCCTGGATGTTGTAGTAGAGCGCGTTGATGGTGAAGTCGCGCCGCAGTGCATCCTCGGCGATGGTGCCATAGGCGTTGTCGCGAACGATCATGCCGTTCTCGACACAGCGCTCGCCCTCCTCCGCCTCACCCTCACCGTTGCCGCGGAAGGTGGCGACCTCGATGATCTCGCGACCGAAGTGCACATGGGCGAGACGGAAGCGGCGCCCGATCAGCCGACAGTTGCGAAAGACCTGGCGGACCTGCTCGGGCGTGGCGTCGGTGGCCACGTCGAAGTCCTTGGGCTCGTGACCGAGCAACAGGTCGCGCACCCCGCCGCCGACGAGATGGGCCTGAAAGTTCTCCTGCTTGAGCCGGTACAGCACCTTGAGAGCATTGGCGCTGATGTTGGCGCGCGAGATCCCGTGCTCGGGACGCGGCACAATCAGGGGCGTCGTCGCGGACGGGGTCCGCGTGATGTCGTTATCGGATTCCTGCATCACCGTTATGGGCGCATTCCTTGGGCGCTGGGCGGGGTCCGCGTGACGGTCCCGGACGGGACTTCGGGGCGCGACGCCGCCGGTTGGAAGAAGAATGGTAACAGACGCTTGTACTCTTACCTGATCCCGGTATAATACGCGCTTCTTTGCTGCGCCGCTCCCTTCGTCTAGTGGTTAGGACGTCGGCCTCTCACGCCGGTAACAGGGGTTCGAATCCCCTAGGGAGCGCCACCTTTACGAAAAAGGGGTCTTGCCTTCGCAAGACCCCTTTTTTCATGCCCGCCTTCTGGCTCGAACCGGGGCAATGCCCATCGCCCCGGTCGACAGCGGCTACATCGGGAAACCGCCCCCCGGGGGCATGCCGCCGGGCGGGAAACCACCGCCGCCACCGGGGAAGCCGCCGGGCATCTTGCCCTGCATGGCGCGCATCATCTTGGCCATGCCGCCGCCCTTCATCTTCTTCATCATCTTCTGCATCTGGGTGAACTGCTTGAGCAGCTTGTTCACATCCTGCACCTGGGTCCCCGAACCGGCAGCGATGCGCCGCTTGCGCGAACCCTTGATCAGCGCCGGGAAACGACGCTCGTGCGGGGTCATCGAGTTGATGATGGCGATCAGCTTGCCCAACTCCTTGTCGCTGGCCTTGTCCTTGAGGTGATCGGGGACCTGGTTCATCCCCGGCAGCTTGTCCATCAGCCCCATCATGCCGCCCATCTTGACCATCTGGTCGAGCTGCTCCTTGAAGTCGGCGAGGTCGAAGTCCTTGCCCTTCTTGAGCTTGCGCACCAGCTTCTCGGCCTGATCCTGATCGACCTTGGACTGCACCTCCTCGACCAGCGAGACCACGTCGCCCATGCCGAGGATGCGCGAGGCGACGCGGTCGGGATGGAAGGGCTCGAGCGCGGTCGAGCGCTCGCCAGTGCCGAGGAACTTGATCGGCTTGCCGGTGATCTGGCGGATCGACAGCGCCGCGCCACCGCGCGCATCACCATCGGTCTTGGTCAGCACCACGCCGGTCAGCGGCAACGCCTCATCGAAGGCCTTGGCGGTATTGGCCGCGTCCTGACCGGTCATGGCGTCGACCACGAACAGGGTCTCGACCGGATCGAGCGCGGCGTGGACGGCCTTGATCTCGTCCATCATCGCCGGGTCGACGTGGAGTCGACCGGCGGTGTCGACGATCAGCACGTCCTTGAAACGCTTGCGCGCCTGGGCGAGCGCGGCAGTGGCGATCTCGACCGGATCCTGCTCGCCGCTGCTGGGGAAGAACTCGGCGCCGACCTCTCCGGCAACGGTCTCGAGCTGGTCGATGGCCGCCGGGCGGTAGACGTCACAGCTGACCACCATCACCGACTTCTTCTGCTTCTCCTGCAACCAGCGCGCGAGCTTGCCGACACTGGTGGTCTTGCCCGCGCCCTGCAGGCCGGCCATCAGCACCACCGCCGGCGGCTGCGCCGAGAGATCGAGCGACTCGTTGGCCTCGCCCATCAGCGAGACCAACTCGTCGTTGACGATCTTGATCAGCACCTGACCAGGGGTCAGACTCTTTGATACGGTCTCGCCCAGCGCCTTCTCGCGCACCTCCTCGACGAAACGACGTACCACCGGCAGGGCCACGTCCGCCTCGAGCAGGGCCATGCGCACCTCGCGCACCGCGTCCTTGATGTTGTCCTCGGTCAGTCGCCCCTGACCACGCAGGTTATTCAGGACGCCGGCGAACCGGTCCTGGAGATTCTCGAACATGCTCTGCCTCGAAGTCTTTGCCGCGCCAGGCGCGGGTGATGAAAAGTCCCGTGCCACCACGGCTTACAGCTTAACCTGCGAGTATAATGCAGCGTTTGCAGCGGACTCTACAGCCCAGCGCCGCGACCGACCCGCCGCGCGCGGCGCCCCGCAAGGCTCGCCGCCCCCGTTGCTCGCGCCGCACCGGCGGCGGCCGAGGCGGTCCGCGTCGTTGTCAAGCGCCCCATCACGAGGGCATGATTGGGCCATGCAACACATCATCGTGCCGAAAGATTCGAGCGCCGATCGGCGCAACGGCGGCCCCGGCCTCCGTGACGCGCCACCCTCGCGCGCGCCGCGCCCGACAGGTTGCCGCCATGCCCAGGACCAGCGCCAGGCACCCCGGCAACCGCCCATCTAACAGGCCGGCAAGGATGTCACCAGCTGCGCCGTATTCGTCCCAACGCCTTCTGCGAATGTACCACCTATGAGCCATCCCCTTCTTTCCGTCGCCGCCACCCTCTGCTACCTGGTCGCCGCCGCCTTCATCGGGCTGCGTCTGTTCAAGTCGAAGGATGGCTGGATCCCGCAACGGGCGCTCGCGCTCGGCATCGGCTTCCTCGGCTCGGCACTGCATGCCTGGCTGCTGTGGGAGACCATCTTCAGCCATGCCGGACTCAACCTCGGTTTCTACAATGCCCTGGCGCTCACCTCCTGGACCGTGATCGCGCTGCTGCTGGTCTCGAGCCTGACCAAGCCGGTCGACAACCTGGGACTGATCCTGCTGCCGGTGGCCGCCCTGACCCTGATGCTCTCGGCAATCTTCACCGACGTCAGCTTCATGCACCCGACCGCCTCCTGGTCGTTGAAGATCCACGTGCTGCTGTCGATGCTCGCCTACAGCCTGCTGACCCTGGCCGCCGGCCAGGCGATCCTGCTCGCCATCCAGGACCGTCACCTGCACCGCCGTCAGCCCGGCGGCTTCGTCCGCACCCTGCCGCCGCTGCAGACCATGGAGAGCCTGCTGTTCGAGATGATCAGCGCCGGCTTCGTGCTGCTCACCCTGGCGCTGCTCAGCGGCTTCGCCTTCCTCGAGGACATGTTCGCCCAGCACCTGGTGCACAAGACGGTGCTCTCGGTGCTCGCCTGGTTGCTGTTCGGCGGCCTGCTGATCGGACGCTTCCTCAAGGGCTGGCGGGGGCGTACCGCGATCGTCTGGACGCTGGGCGGTTTCGCCCTGCTGATCCTTGCCTACTTCGGCAGCAAGGCGGTCCTCGAGCTGATGGTCCTCCAGTCCTGAGCCGGTCTCCACTGTGACAGGCAGGCCCCACCCGCTGGGGCTTGCCTTGCCCCAGGATCGAGCGCACAATGAGTACGTTAGTCGGTCGTCCCGCGATGGTGCGATCGACGACCGTTCCGGGGCCGTAGCTCAGCTGGGAGAGCGTCGCGTTCGCAATGCGAAGGTCAGGGGTTCGATCCCCCTCGGCTCCACCATCCTCCTCTCGACGGCGCGACCCCTTTCCTGGGGACAGGCCAATCGCACAGCACTCATTCATTCCCCTCAGCTGTGCTGTCGTCCACACTTTGACTCTACAAACGCGGTAGCGCCGGCGCCCAGGATCCCGTTATCGTTAACGGATCGCCTTTATTGTGCAGGGAAACGGGATGGCACAACCGCAAGGGCCGGAGGCCGGATACTGCAAGGCATCCACAGCCGCGCTGCTCTATGCGATCGCCGGCGCGACTTGGATCCTTTGCTCGGACATGGCATTGGGAGCCTGGCTTCAGGACTCCGAACTGTTGCGTCACGCTCAGCTCGGCAAGGACTTGATCTTCGTCCTTGCCACCGCGCTCGCGCTCTTCATGCTGCTGCGCCACAATCACCAGCGCCACACCGAGTACCTCCTCCAGGACACCGCCCAGCGCACCGAGCTGCGCATGCTCAGCCAGTTCCGCGAAAGCATCATCGACACCGCACACGTCTGGATCAACGTGCTTGACGAACACGGTCGTGTGACCGTCTGGAACCAGGCCGCCGAACGCATCACCGGCTACGGTCGCGATGAGGTGCTGAACCACCACAAGATCTGGGAGTGGCTCTATCCCGACCCGGGCTATCGCGCCCAGGTCTACTCGAAGGTCGACGACATGCTGGCCCGTGACCAGGTGGTCAGCGGCTTCGAGAGTCGTATTCGCGCCAAGGATGGTACCTTCAAGATCATTACCTGGAACTCTGGGCGCCTGTACGACGAGCAGGGCAAGATCAATGGCCTGATCGCCATCGGTCGAGACATCACCGAACACAAGCGCGCCGAGAAGGCACTGGTCGAACGCGAGCGCCAGCTGGCCACCCTGATGGCGAACCTCCCCGGCATGGCCTATCGCTGTCATGACGAGCCACTCTGGACGATGGCGTTCGTCTCCCAAGGGTGTCGTCGACTCACCGGCTATGACCCCGAGGAATTCATCAACAACCGATGTCTCTCCTTCGCCGCCATCATCCACGACGATGATCGCGAGCAGGTTGCCAGCGAGGTCGCACTCGCGCAGGCCGAAGGCCGCCCCTTCGCGATCGAGTACCGCATCCGTCACCAGGACGGGCACGATGTCTGGGTCTGGGAGCAAGGGCAGGCGGCCGAGATCGACGGCACCCACTTCCTCGAAGGTATCCTCATCGACATCAGCGAGCGCAAGCGCATGGAGCAGACGCTCGAGCAGATGGCTATCCGCGACCCGCTCACCGGGCTCTACAACAGACGCGAACTCGAGCAGCAGCTCGACGCCGAACTGGTTACCGCCCGCCGCTACCAACACACCGTCGGCCTGCTCTGGATCGATGTCGATCACTTCAAGTCGGTCAACGACCGTTTCGGACACCTTGCCGGCGACGCGGTGCTGCGCCAGCTCTCCAGCCTGCTCCAGGAGCAGGTGCGGACGGCCGACTATATCGCCCGGTACGGCGGCGAAGAGCTGGCGATCGTGCTACCCGAGAGCGATACCCAGGAGGCACTGCAGATGGCCGAGCGACTCTGCGACACGGTGGCCCGAACCCCGATGCAGATTCCCGAGCATACCCCGATCAATATCACCATCAGCGTCGGCGTGGCCACCTACCCCACTCATGCAGCCACGACCAAGGCGCTGTTCCAGGCGGTCGACCAGGCGATGTACGCCGCCAAGCAGCAGGGGCGCAATCGGGTCCTCCTGGCCACCCCCGCGCCGACCAATGATTGTCATCCCCCGGAGTCTCCCGCATGACCGAGCACCTCGAACTCACCCCGGCCACGGCGCCGGACTGGATGGACGCGCACGCCGCCCGACAGATGCCACATATCGACTTCGCACTGCGGCGCGGCACCCTGACCGACAATGGCGCGACCCCGTGGTACGCCACCCTCGGCCTCGGCACCCCGCCGCAACCACTGCGCTTCATGCTCGACACCGGCACCCTCAACACCTGGATCACCGCCAGCTGCTGCGCCAGCGACGCCTGCCAGGCCCATCGGTCCTTCGATCCCGAGCACTCGACCAGCTACCGCGCCTGCGCCGAGCCACCGGCCTCCGTGCCCTTCGGCCCCTGGGGATCGATGGGCGTGGTACTCGGCGAGGACATCTGCCACCTCGAGCGCACCTGCTCGGGTGAGACCCGGCTGTGCGCACTCGACGAGGCGATGCGGATCTATCTCAGCGTCAGCTACGACGGCGCACAGTTCGCCGGACTGGCCTGCGACGGCGGGCTCGGCATCCCTGCGGTACCCTGCGACACCCCGAGCGCGCTGCTCGAGCAGTTGCGCAAACAGGGATTGATCGACCACGCCATCGCTGCCTTCCGGTTCGACCCGGAGCGCGGCGAGGGACGCTGCCTGATGGGCGCGGTCGAACCCGATCGTTTCGATCCCGACACGCTCGAACTCCTGCCGGTGATCCCGATCAGTGGCGAGCTGCACTATCTCTGGACGGTACGTCTGGACCAGCTGCAGGTCGGCGGCGAGACCCTGGGCGGCGCACTGCCGCTGGCACTCGACACCGGCTCGTCCTGCATCAAGGGTGGACGGGCCATCATCGCGCGGATGCTCTCGGCGATCACCGATCGCGGTCGCCGCCCCTTGCGGGTCAGCGATCCGGCAGCGCTCGCCGACTATCCGGAGCTACGACTGCAGCTCGGCGACACCAACTACCGGCTCGCGCCCGCGGACTACTTCATGCCGCTCAACGGCGGCTGGGAGGTCGGGGTGCAGTACCTCGAAGGACTCCCCGACGAGCTGCTGGTGGCCGGATCGCTGTTCCTCGACCGCCTCTACAGCGTCTTCGTGTTCGATCCCAACCCCGCCGGTCAGCGCATGGTCGCACTCGCCCAGCCACGCCGCGCCTCGCTCAGCGCGAGCGGGATCTGGCGCAACGAATTCGGCTCCACCCTGGAGATCGGCACCATCGCCGCCGACGGCACCTTTCGCGGCCAGTACCGCTCCGACACCGGCGCCAGCGGCGTCTATCCGGTAGTCGGGGTGGCCGACCCGGAGCCCACCGGCGACTCGATCAGCTGCGCCTTCTCGGTGAGCTGGCGCAGCCTCGAGGGCGAACCCGATCCGTCCTGGCACTGGGTCTCGGGCTTCGTCGGCACGGTCCAGCTGCGCGACGGTGTCGAGACCCTCGCCACCAGCTATCTGCTGCAGCGCGACATCACCCCGGAGATGCCGGAGTGGATGGCCACCGCCGTCTATCCCTCGACCTTCAAGCGCGTCAGCGACTAGCCGCCAGCCGCCAGGAAGTTTGAACCGCAAAGCCGCGAGATACCGTCTTGCCCGTCAACCGTCGATCATGCACACCAGCCTCCCCTGCTGGAGGCTGGAGGCTGATCGCTGGAAGCTGATTCGAACCGCAAAGCCGCGAAGGCCGCAAAGAAGACGTGATGGAGACGAGGTCCCGGCAGCGGCACCACTCCCCACTGGCGGCTGATTCGCGGAAAAGGGCGATCAGCCGTCAGCCGTCAGCCGTCAGCCGTCAGCCGTCAGCCGTCAGCCACCAGTAGGCCGGCTTCTCCCGCCGTTACGACAAGGTACAACTCGCGGCCTTCAGGTCATGGGCGCCAGCCCAGCCTTCAGCAAACGGGCTCAAGTCAGGCCAGCAAAACAGCGGCGGTACGAAACAAGCCAGCTCTCCGCACGCAAAGCCGTCCTTCTCTTCGCATTCTTCGCGTTCTTCGCTGCTTTGCGGTTCAATCCTCTTGGTAGCTGGTAGCTGGTAGCTGGTAGCTGGTAGCTGGTAGCTTGGGCCTCGCCCGCTTGTTGCATCGCAACAGGCTCCGTATAATGCCCGCCCTTCGAGACGACCCGGCCTCCCGCGTCCGCGCCGAGGTCATCCACGCGGCCACCCTGTCCGCGGACTGTCCATTCATAATGCCACCAGACGAGACCTGATCGGCCCGATGCCCGCACCGGCGGCCGAGGTCGAGCCGGGCTTACTGATTCCGGCACCGGGCACTCGCCGTCCCCCAGACCTCGGCCGTCGCTGGCGACCGGGGCAAGCCGTCTCGATGCATCACAGTCACCGCCATGACGGCTGGACCGGCGGCCTCAGCTCCGCACCGGGTCCGGCCGTCGCGCACCAACCACGGAACCGCCGATGATGAACGCCATACGTCAGGACTGGCTGTCGAACGTCAAGAACGACCTGCTCGCCGGCCTGGTGGTCGCGCTGGCGCTGATCCCGGAGGCGATCGCCTTCTCGATCATCGCCGGTGTCGACCCCAAGGTCGGGCTCTATGCCTCCTTCTGCATCGCCACCGTGATCGCCTTCGCCGGCGGTCGACCGGGGATGATCTCGGCGGCCACCGGCGCCATGGCGTTGGTGATGGTCACCCTGGTGAAGGATCACGGGCTGCAGTACCTGCTCGCCGCCACCATCCTCACCGGCGTGCTGCAGATCCTTGCCGGCTGGTTGCGCCTGGGCTCACTGATGCGCTTCGTCTCGCGCTCGGTGATCACCGGCTTCGTCAACGCCCTGGCGATCCTGATCTTCATGGCCCAGCTCCCGGAGCTGATCGGCATGCCCTGGGAGGTCTATGCGATGGTCGCCGCCGGGCTGGGGATCATCTATCTCTTCCCCTACCTGACCCGCGCCGTGCCCTCACCGCTGATCACCATCGTGGTGCTCACCGCAGTCTCGATCGCCCTCGGGCTCGACATCCGTACCGTCGGCGACATGGGCGAGCTGCCCGACACCCTGCCGATCTTCCTGCTCCCCGAGGTGCCGCTCAACCTCGAGACCCTGGCGATCATCTTCCCGGTCTCGCTCACCCTGGCGGCGGTCGGTCTGCTCGAGTCGATGATGACCGCCTCGATCGTCGACGATCTCACCGACTCGTCGAGCAACAAGAATCGCGAGTGCGTCGGCCAGGGTACGGCCAACATCGCCTCGGGTTTTCTCGGCGGCATGGCCGGCTGTGCGATGATCGGTCAGTCGATGATCAACGTGAAGTCGGGGGGGCGCGGCCGGCTCTCGACCCTGACGGCCGGCGTCGTGCTGCTGATGCTGGTGGTCTTCGCCGGCGACTGGGTGGCGCAGATCCCGATGGCCGCGCTGGTGGCGGTGATGATCATGGTCTCGATCGGCACCTTCAACTGGGCCTCGATCCGCAACCTGCGCGAACATCCCAAGAGTTCCAGCATCGAGATGATCGCCACCGTGGCGGTGGTCGTCGCCACCCATGACCTGGCTCAGGGCGTGCTGGTCGGGGTGCTGCTCTCGGGCGTCTTCTTCGCCCACAAGGTGGGCAAGGTGCTCTATGTCGGCTCGCACGCCGAGGACGAGGGTCGGGTCCGCGCCTATCGGGTGGTCGGTCAGGTGTTCTTCGCCTCGGCCGAACGCTTCGTCGCCTCGTTCGACTTCAAGGAGGTAATCGAGCGGGTGCGCATCGACGTCAGCCGCGCGCACTTCTGGGACATCACCGCGGTCAGCGCACTCGATAAGGTGGTGTTGAAGTTCCGCCGCGAGGGCACCGAGGTCGAGGTGATCGGGCTCAACGAGGCGAGCGCGACCATGGTCGATCGCTTCGCGGAGCACGACAAGCCCGAGGCCGTCGAACAGCTCATGGGTCACTGAGGAAGGAAGACAGCAAGATGCATACTGACGAGAAGATCCTGGCCTGTGTCGACCAGTCGCGCTTCGCCGACTATGTCGCCGACTATGCCGCCTGGGCGGCGCAGCGCATGAATGCGCCGCTGGAGTTCCTCCACATCCTCAGCCGTCACCCCGAGATCGCCACCGGCGTCGACCACAGCGGCGCGATCGGCATCGGCGCCCAGGAGACGCTGCTCACCGAGCTATCGAACCAGGACGAGACCCGCAGCCGCGACGCCCGCGAGCGCGGCCGGCTGTTTCTCAACCGGCTGCGCGAGCGCGCCACCGCTGCCGGAGTCCCCTCGCCCGACATCCGCCAGCGTCACGGCGCGCTCGAAGAGACCCTGGTCGAGCAGGAGGACGGGGTACGGCTGTTCGTGCTCGGGCGGCGCGGCACCGCTGCCGAGACCACCCAGCGCGATCTCGGGCGCAACGTCGAGCGCATGGTGCGCGCACTGCACCGCCCGATCCTCACCGTCACCGAGGGATTCAAGGAGCCGCAACGGGTGATGGTCGCCTTCGACGGCAGCGCCGCCACCCGTCAGGGCGTCGAGATGGTCGCCGCGAGCCCGCTGTTCCAGGGGCTCACCGTGCACCTGCTGATGTCGGGCAAGGCCCGTGGCGATGCGCGCAAGCAGCTCGACTGGGCACGCCAACGGCTCGAGTCCGCCGGCTTCGATGCCCCCGCCTGGCTGATCCCGGGCGACGCCGAGAGCGTCATCGCCCAGACCGTGATCGCCCAGGACATCGACCTGCTGATCATGGGCGCCTATGCCCATTCACCGCTGCGCACCCTGCTCTTCGGCAGCAAGACCACCGACCTGCTGCGCTCGGCGCGCATCCCCACTCTGCTGATGCGCTGAGTCCGGGTTGACGAGCCGCAAGGACGCGGCCCCACTCCACGCTCTAGAGTGCGCCCAACGATCTGCACGGAGAGATCGTCCCCAGGCACGCGCGACCCCACCGACCCACGGACGGCTCGCGCTCCCCCCAGGCATTGGAGCATCAGCATGGCATCGAATCACGAGACCTTCTTCCAGCTCGGCAGCTTCGCGCTCGTCGGGCGCTCGGCGAACAAACCCTTCCCCATCCTCAGTTATCGTCGACTCAAGAAGCTCGGCAAGACCGTCTATGCCGTCGACCCCAGCACCAGCAAGATCGACGGCGATCCGAGCTTCGCCGACCTGGCATCGTTGCCGGGCGCGGTCGAGGGCCTGATCATCGAGACCCCGAAACAGGAGTGCGCCGACTGGGTGGCGCGCGCCGCCGACGCCGGCATCAAGGATGTCTGGATCCATATGGCGCACGACACCCCCGAGGCCGTGGCAACGGCCAGGGAGCGCGGTATCAACCTGCGCACAGGGACCTGCGCGGTGATGTATCTCAAGCCCGGGCTGACCTATCACAGCATCCACAAGCTGATCATGAAGGCGCTCGGCAAGTACTGAGAACGGACGGTGTCCAACACCAAGGTGCGGACAACAAAAAACCCCGCGTGGTCGAGACCACGCGGGGTTTTTCGGTGTGTGGCGGAGAGAGAGGGATTCGAACCCTCGATGGAGCTATTAACCCCATACTCCCTTAGCAGGGGAGCGCCTTCAGCCACTCGGCCATCTCTCCATGCATGAGCAACGGTTTTGCATAACCGCCTCGTGCGATGACCCGGGATCTGGAAGATACACCGGGTCACAGGACCCCTTTAGCCATTCGACGCGTCGATCAGGGGCTATCGTGCTTGGGCGAGTGATTATAACCCACTCTTTACCCGGTTGCCAATCACTCGATCTGGCCACCCTGATCGACCACCGCGACACCCGGGGTGGTCTCGGCCTGTTCGCGCTTGATGCGCTCGTAGATCTCTTCACGGTGGACCGCGACGTCACGCGGAGCGTTGACACCGATGCGCACCTGATTGCCCTTGACGCCAAGGACTGTAACGGTGACTTCGTCACCAACCATGAGGGTTTCGCCGACCCGACGAGTCAAGATCAACATCGCTACGTTCTCCCTTTAGTTTCCCTTTCCAGCTTGATGGTAATACCCAAACCGGCGACTCAACCCGACTCCTGCGGCGTCATCCGGCGGGTGTTTACACCCGATTCCGCCCGGGACCCCATGCCCCATGACGGAAGCTTAGCAACTGCCACGGCTATTCCATGGCAATTTGCTCAGGTTCATTGACATTTGTCTCTTGTGCGTGAATCCAAGGCGAAATCCGTTGGGTTCCCGATGACTGGTAGCCACCGTCGCACGACCGCTCACGCTCTCGACCGCGCAGCGCCAGCATAGACGTCCCACGGCTGCAGCGACGAGACGCCGTTCATGGAGATCGACAAAAAGCGGAGAGGCGCGGTCGGCACGCCCCCGACCGGATTGCGATCGATCCATCACGTGCCGCCCTCTCCGACCTCGGAGACATGCCGCCCCGCCGAGACCCGGCGGTGCGGCAGCAGGATTGCCGCGAGCCTAGACCTCGCCGCCCTGATCCAGACCGAAGGCGTCGTGCAGCGCGCGCACGCCGAGTTCGAGATAGCGCTCGTCGACCACCACCGAGATCTTGATCTCGGAGGTCGAGATCATGCGGATGTTGATCCCCTCGCGCGCCAGGGTCTCGAACATCCGACTGGCGATCCCGGCATGACTGCGCATGCCGACGCCGACCAGCGAGATCTTGACGATCTGCTCGTCGCCGAGCACCTGACGCGCGCCCAGCGCCTCGGCGCGCGCCTGCAGGATCTCCAGCGCCCGCGCATAGTCGCCGCGCTGGACGGTGAAGGTGAAGTCCGTCGTCGCCTCCTCGGCGGCGACGTTCTGGATGATCATGTCGACCTCGATGTTGGCCGCCGCGATCTCGCCGAGGATCTCGTGCGCCACACCGGGACGGTCGGGCACGCCGAGGATGGTCAGCTTGGCCTCGTCACGGCTGAAGGCGATGCCGGCGATCTTTGCGTCTTCCACTTCATCTTCCTCGAAGGTAATCAGCGTGCCCTCGCCCTCGCCGAAGCTGGAGAGCACGCGCAGGGGGACCTGGTACTTGCCGGCGAACTCCACCGAGCGGATCTGCAACACCTTGGAGCCGAGACTGGCCATCTCCAGCATCTCCTCGAAGGTGATGCGGTCGAGCTTGCGCGCCTTGGGTTCGACCCGCGGATCGGTGGTGTAGACACCGTCGACATCGGTATAGATCTGGCACTCGTCGGCCTTGAGCGCGGCGGCGATCGCCACCGCCGAGGTATCCGAGCCACCGCGTCCGAGGGTGGTGATGTCACCGCTCTCGTCGACCCCCTGGAACCCGGCGACCACCACCACGCGCCCGGCCTCCAGATCGGCGCCGACACGCGCCGCATCGATGTCGCGGATGCGCGCCTTGTTGTGCACGCTGTCGGTGAGGATGTGCACCTGAGCGCCGGTGTAGGAGCGCGCCGGACAGCCGCGCGCGGCCAGCGCCATGCTCAACAGCGCGATGGTGACCTGCTCACCGGTGGAGAGCAGCACATCGAGTTCGCGCGGCTCGGGCCGCATCTGGATCTGTCTGGCCAGGCCCATCAGTCGGTCGGTCTCGCCGGACATCGCCGAGACCACCACCACCACCTGATTACCCTGGTCGCGCCAGCGCTTGACCCGATCGGCCACCGCCTGGATACGCTCCACACTCCCGACCGACGTCCCGCCGTATTTCTGGACGATCAGCGCCATCGACTACTCCTGCCAAGCACGTCTTTCAGGTCTCCCCGATTGAAACGATGGGACCGTCGGCGACGCGATGCCGCCCGACGGTCCCCGGTGATGGGCCGGGGATCCCGGCCCGATTGCCGCATCAGGCGGCGCTGCGCTGCGCGACCCAGTCGCGCACCAGCGCCAGCGCCTCGGGCAATGCATCGGGGTCGCTGCCCCCGGCCTGCGCCATGTCGGGCCGACCGCCGCCCTTGCCGCCGACCTTGGCCGCGACCTCGCGGATCAGCTCACCGGCCTTGAGCTGGCCGGTGAGATCCTTGGTGACGCCGGCGACCAGCGCGACCTTGCCCTCGGCGACGGTGGCGAGCACGATCACCGCCGAGCCGAGCTTGTCCTTGAGCTGGTCGACCGTCTCACGCAGCCCCTTGGGATCGGCGCCCTCGAGTTCGGCGGCGAGCACCCGCACCCCGGCGATCTCCTCGGCCTGGGCGGCGAGGTCCTGACCGGCGGCGCTGGCGAGCTTGGACTTGAGCTGCTCGAGCTCCTTCTCCAGCCGACGGCTGCGCTCGAGCAGCTGCTCGACACGCTCGTCGACGTCCTCGCGGGCACCCTTGAGCAGCCCGGCGATACGCAGCACCCGCGACTCGTCGGCCTCGACCCAGTCGAGCGCCCCGGCGCCGGTCACCGCCTCGATGCGGCGCACTCCGGAGGCGATACCGGCCTCGGAGACGATCTTCATCAGACCGATGTCACCGACCGCCTTGACGTGCGTACCGCCACAGAGCTCGACCGAGAACTCGCCCATCCGCAGCACCCGCACCTGATCGGCATACTTCTCGCCGAACAGCGCCATCGCCCCGGAGGCCTTGGCGTCCTCCAGGCTCATGATGCGGGTCTCGACCAGGTGATTGGCGCGGATCTGGCTGTTGACCAGGCGCTCGATCTCGCGCAACTGCTCGCGCGAGACCGGCTCGAAGTGCGAGAAGTCGAAGCGCAGCCGCTCGGGACCGACCAGCGAGCCCTTCTGCTGCACGTGCTCGCCGAGCACCCGGCGCAGCGCCGCGTGGAGCAGATGGGTGGCCGAGTGGTTGAGCGCGATGGCGCGACGCCGCTCGGCGTCGACCTCGGCGCGCACCGCGTCACCGACGTGCAGCTCGCCCTCGCGCAGCTCGCCGAGGTGGCAGACCAGGGCGCCGCCCTTCTTCAGGGTGTCGGTGACCTCGAAGCGCCCGCCGCTACTCGCGATCCAGCCACGGTCGCCGACCTGGCCGCCGGACTCGCCGTAGAAGGGGGTGAGGTCGAGGATCACCATGCCGCGCTCGCCGGCACCCAGCGAGTCGCAGGACTCGCCGTCGCGATAGAGCGCGACCACCGTGGCCTCGTCCTCGCAGCGTTCGTAGCCGCGGAACTCGGTCTCGCCCTGGAGATCGATCTCGACGTCCTGCCCACCGCTGAACTGACTGGCCGCACGGGCACGCGCCTTCTGGTCGGCCATCGCCGCCTCGAAGCCCTCGAGGTCGACGCCGAGCCCGCGCTCACGGGCGATGTCGGCGGTCAGGTCGGTGGGGAAGCCGTAGGTGTCATAAAGCTTGAACACCGTCTCGCCGGGGATGGTGCGCTCGCCTGCGAGCCCGGCGATCGCCTCGTCGAGGATGCGCATACCGTGCTCGAGGGTCTCGGCGAAGCGCTCCTCCTCGAGCAGCACGATCCGCTCGACGTGCGCCTGCGCCGCCACCAGCTCGGGATAGGCCGCACCCATCTCGGCGACCAGCGCCGCCACCAGACGATGGAAGAAGGGTTGCGACTGGCCGAGACGATAGCCGTGACGGATCGCGCGACGCATGATCCGGCGCAGCACATAGCCGCGCCCCTCGTTGCCCGGGGTGACCCCGTCGACGATGAGGAAGGCGCTCGAGCGGATGTGATCGGCGATCACCCGCAGCGACTTGTCGCCGAGATCCTCGCAGCCGGTCGCCTCGGCGGCGGCGGCGATGAGATTGCGGAACAGATCGATGTCGTAGTTGCTGTGCACGCCCTGGAGCACCGCGGCGAGACGCTCGAGCCCCATGCCGGTATCGACCGAGGGACGCGGCAGCGGGGTCATGTTGCCCTCGGCGTCGCGGTTGAACTGCATGAACACCAGGTTCCAGATCTCGACGTAGCGGTCGCCGTCCTCGTCGGGCGAGCCAGGGGGACCGCCGGCGACCTCGGGACCGTGATCGTAGAAGATCTCCGAGCACGGACCGCAGGGACCGGTGTCGCCCATCGACCAGAAGTTGTCCTTGGCGCCGCAGCGCGAGAAGCGCTCGGCCGACACCCCGATCTCCTTGAGCCAGATGTCGGCGGCCTCGTCGTCGTCCTCGTAGACGGTCACCCACAGCCGCTCGGCGGGCAGCCCCAGCTCGCCGGTCAGATACTGCCAGGCGAAGCCGATCGCCTCGCGCTTGAAGTAGTCACCGAAGCTGAAGTTGCCGAGCATCTCGAAGAAGGTGTGATGCCGGGCGGTGTAGCCGACGTTCTCGAGGTCGTTGTGCTTGCCGCCGGCACGCACACAGCGCTGCGCGGTGACCGCCCGCGAATAGCCCCGCCGCTCGCGACCGAGGAAGACATCCTTGAACTGGACCATTCCGGCGTTGGTGAACAGCAGGGTCGGATCATTGGCGGGTACCAGCGGGCTGGAGGGCACCTGCTCATGCTGGCGTTGCGCGAAATAATCAAGGAAGCTCGCTCGAAGCTCTGCACTCGTAGTCATGTGGGAGTTCTCGAATGAACCGCGCGGGCGGTTCGGTCAGTCGTTCCAGCGCAGCAGGCGCCGGACCATGTCCGTGGGGAAACCGCGCCGCGTCAGAAAGCGTGCGCGCTTGGCATAGCTGGCACGATCGGCGGGAGGCGCATCACCGAAGCGGCGCGCATGGAGCGCGGCGAGATGCTCCGGCCACGCCTCGCGCAGGTGCCGTAACTGGGGCTCGATCAAGGTATCGGCCACACCCTTGTCGTTCAACTCGGCCTGGATGCGCAGCGGCCCGAAGCCCTTCTCCACCCGCTCGGCGACATAGCGCTCGACCAGACGCGACTCGTCGAGCGCGCCCTCGGCCTCGAGCCGATCGAGCACGGGGGCGAGGGCAGCGACCTCGAAGCCGCGCGAGACGAGCTTGCGCGAGAGCTCCAGCCGCGAGTGCTCGCGCATGGCGAGCAGACGTAGCGCCGCCCGCTCGATCTCGGCGAGCAGGTCGGCATCGAGGAGGGTGCTGGCAGGGTGATCGTCCAGGATCAGTCCTCCGCCGGGGCCACGGCCTCGGCCGTCGCCTCGCTCGGCTGGGGCAACAGCTTGGCGCGGATCTTCGCCTCGATCTCCTGGGCCAGCTCGGGGTTCTCGCAGAGGAAGGCGCGGACGTTGTCCTTGCCCTGGCCGATGCGATTGCCCTGGTAACTGTACCAGGCGCCGGATTTGTCGACGATGCCCTCGGCCACGCCCAGGCTGATGATCTCGCCCTCGCGCGAGATCCCCTGGCCGTAGAGGATATCGAACTCGACCTGCTTGAACGGCGGCGCGACCTTGTTCTTGACCACCTTGACCTTGGTCTCGCTGCCGACCACCTCGTCGCTCTTCTTGATGCTGCCGATACGACGGATGTCGAGCCGCACTGAGGAGTAGAACTTGAGCGCGTTGCCGCCGGTGGTGGTCTCGGGCGAGCCGAACATCACCCCGATCTTCATGCGGATCTGGTTGATGAAGACCACCAGACAGTTGGAGCGCTTGATGTTGCCGGTGAGCTTGCGCAGCGCCTGCGACATCAGCCGCGCCTGCAGACCGACGTGCGAGTCACCCATCTCGCCCTCGATCTCGGCCTTGGGGGTGAGCGCCGCGACCGAGTCGACGATCACCACGTCGACCGCACCCGAGCGCACCAGCATGTCGGTGATCTCGAGCGCCTGCTCGCCGGTGTCGGGCTGCGACACCAGCAGGTCCTCCATCTGCACCCCGAGCTTCTCGGCATAGACCGGGTCGAGCGCGTGCTCGGCATCGACGAAGGCCGCGGTGCCGCCGAGCTTCTGTACCTCGGCGACCACGTGCAGGGTGAGGGTGGTCTTGCCCGAGGACTCGGGGCCGTAGATCTCGACCACCCGCCCCTTGGGCAGGCCGCCGATGCCGAGGGCGATGTCCAGCCCCAGCGAACCGGTGGAGATCGCCTCGATGTTGCGCACCGCGCCGGCATCGCCCATGCGCATCACCGAGCCCTTGCCGAACTGCTTCTCGATCTGGGTCAGCGCGGCGGCCAACGCCTTCTTGCGATTGTCGTCCATTGGATCTCCGTCAACTCTTGAGCGCAGCCGCCCGCCGCGCGTCGCCCGGGGCGATCGCGTGTCGGTCGGTTCGTGTCTCGTGATCTTTCGAGCGGGCCGCGCGAATCATCGCTGATTATCGCATAGGCGGCATGCTCAAGTCATAGCCGGGACGCAGCGACCAGCGCCGCTCGACCCGATAGCGCGGCACACACCCCGGAACGCTGCGAGCGAGCACGAACTCGCGCACCGGCCAGCGCAGCGGCGCCCCGAACGCCGCCCGCGGCGCCGTGCTGCGACGCGCCAGCGTCAGGTGCGGCCGATAGGACCGCTGCTCCGGGGTCAAGCCACAGGCGCACTGCGCCTCGACCAGCGCCAACTGCAACGCCAGCAGCGACTCCGGCACCCGCTGCGGCGCGCACCAGGCCGCGCCGGCACGCGCGAAATGACCCAACCGATCGAGCACCAGCTCGAAGGGCGCCGCCGCGACCTGCTGTGCCGCCGCGTTCACCGCATCGAGCTGCGGCGGCGTCAACGCACCGAGAAAGACCAGCGTCAGGTGCAGGTCCTCGCCGTGGGTCGCGCGCCCACCCGGCGGCAGCCAGCACGGCATGCGCCCGAGCAGCGCCCGACGCAGCGCCGGCTCCGGCCAGAGCGCGAAGAACCAGCGCTCAGCCATCGGCACCGAGGCCGCCGAGCAGGCCCAACAGCGCAGCGCGCACCGCCTGCTCGCGCACCGTCTCACGATCGCCCTCGAAACACAGACAGCGCGCCGTCGGGCCCTCGCCGGGAAAGCCCCAGGCGAACCACACGGTACCGACCGGCTTGTCGGCCGTACCGCCACCCGGCCCGGCGATGCCACTGACCGCCACCGCAACCTCGGCGCGACTGCGGGCGAGCGCGCCGCTCACCATCTCGGCGACCACCCGCTCGCTCACCGCGCCATAGCGCTCGAGCGCGTCGTCCGAGACCCCGAGCAGCTCGCGCTTGGCGTCATTGGAATAGGTGATGAAGCCGCGCTCGAACCAGGCGCTGCTGCCGGCGACATCGGTCATCACCTTGGCCACCCAGCCGCCGGTACAGGACTCGGCCGTCGCCAGCTGCCAGCCACGCGCGCGCAACGCCTCGCCCAGACGACGAGCGAGCACCTCCAGGGCGGGAGAATCATTTACATCGTCCATGGTACGGAGTGTCGCCCAGCTCGACTCGCCGGGCAATCCTTGTCGGGGTGGAAAGCATCGGCCGCCGACCTCAGACTCTATCCCCGACACCATGCGCAGCACGGACCCCAGACCAATGGACGACACCGAGATCCATCACGAACGCCCCTCCCCCGCCAAGCTCGAGGTCATGGGCGTGGAACACTGGCCGGTGTGGCGCCGCGAGGTGGCGACCTTTCCCTGGCACTACCGCCAGGAGGAGACCTGCTACATCGTGCGCGGACGCTTCCGCGTCACCCCCGAGGGCGGTGCGCCACGAGAGTACGGGCGCGGCGACCTGATCCGCTTTCCCGCCGGACTCAACTGCACCTGGGAGATCCTCGACCCGGTGGAGAAGCACTACCTGCTCACCTGAGACGCCGAGTCATCTGGAGGCGTATCCGTGACGACCTACCTGACGCTCTCGCGCGCCGCCCGGCTGGCCGGAGTCAGCCGCGGCGAGCTGCAACGACGCATCCGCCGCGCCGAGCTGACGACCTTCGAGGGTGAGGTGGCCGCGCACGAGCTGCTGCGCCTCTACCCCAGCCTGAGCCTCGAGCACGAGGGCGCGCTCGAACAGGTGCGCGAGATCGTCGACAACGCCCGCCCCCGGCTCGAACCCGAACCGGTCGCGCTGCCCGACGCCCGAGTGCTGCTCGAGCAGGCGCGTCGGCTGAGCGCGGCACTGGCGCACGAGATCGAGGCCGGAGAGGCCGCGCGCGGACTGATCGAGCAGGTCGCCGAGCGGATCGCGGCGCTCTCCGCCAGCGACCCCGCCACGCTGCCCACGGCACTCGCGGCCCTCGGCCACTGGCTCGCCGAGGCACGCGCCGCACTGCCCGTCAATGAGGCACCCGAGGAGCGGTCGGCACCGGCGCGCACCCTGGCCGCCCGGGTACGGCTGATCCCCAGTGGACACAGTTTCCTGGTGGAGGGAGAGGAGTCGCTGCTCGAGGCTGCGGTGCGCGCCGGCATCCATCTCGAGCACGGCTGCGCCAGCGGTAACTGCGGCGGCTGCAAGGCACGGCTGGTCAGCGGCGAGACCCGCCAGATCAGGCCCCACGACTACTCGATCGGCGCGCGCGAGCGCCGACTCGGCTATCTGCTCACCTGCGCCCATACCGCGCTCACCGATCTCACCCTGGAGATCGGCGAGGCACGTTCGAGCGCCGAGCTGCCGCTGCAGCGCATTCGCGTCAGCGTGCGCCGTGTCGAGACGATCGGAGCGACGCTGCGCGCGCTCCAGATCCAGACACCGCGCAATCAGCTGTTGCGCTTCATGGCCGGTCAGCGCGCGCGGCTCGCACGCCCGGGCGAGCCGCCGAGCGAACTGCCGATCGCCAGCTGCCCCTGCGACGGACGCAACCTGCGCTTCCTGATCCGCGCCGGTGACGACGCACTCGCCCGCGCACTCTTCGACGATCGGCTGGGACCGGGGCAACGGCTCGACCTGGAAGGGCCCTACGGCGACTTCGTGCTCGACGAGTCAGCGACCGACGAGGCGCTCTTCATCGCCTGCGGCGACGGCATCGCCCCGGTCCGCAGCCTCATCGAGCAGGCGGTCGCGATCGACGCCATCCCCCGCTATCACCTCTACTGGGAGACCGCAGCCCCCGAGGGGCATCACCTGGCGCACTGGGCGCGCGCGCTCGGTGACGCCCTGGACGACTTCACCTATACGCTGCTCGATGCCACACCCGCCGACCGGCTCGCCGCGCGCATCCTCGACGAACACCCGCCACACGACCACCAGCGTCTCTATCTCGCGGGGCCGGAGGTCACCGTCAGCACCCTGGAGCAGGCCCTGAGGACGGGCGGCGTGAGCACCGAGCGGATCCGTGTCGAGGCGCTGCGCGCCGACTGAATTCAGGCCGCGACCGGCGCACTCGCGCGCAACCGCTGCGCCGGCAGGAACACCGTGCCCTTGCCGTAGCGATTGACCGCCATGTCACGCACCCAGGTCGGGGCGTCCTGATAGAGACGGACATAGACATGACCGAGACCACCGCGGCTGATCGCCGCGACCCATCGATCGAATTCCCGCTTGTTTTCGCTCATGACATCCCTCGTTGCGACCGTTCGGTATCCGGAGCGACCTCCGTCGCCCCATGCATATGTCCCGGCAACCCGGGACCGTCATCGCAGCGACCCGAGCCGAGAAACCGGCTCAGCCGCGCTGAAACAGCATCATGTAGTTGACGCCCATCCAATCGGTAAAGGAAAAGGCGCGGGTGAAGGGGTTGACCCGCACACCGGTCTGGTGCAACAGATCGAAGCCCTCGCCGAGTCCGCCGCGCACCTCGTCGGGACGCACCAGCTTGCGATAGCGATGGGTACCGCGCGGCAGCCAGCGCAACACGTACTCGGCACCGATGATCGCCATCAGCCAGGCGATCGGGGTGCGATTGATGGTCGAGACCTGCATCACCCCGCCGGGGCGCACCAGCTCGGCACTGTCGGCGAGGAAGTCGGGCAGGCGTTCGACATGCTCGAGCACCTCCATGTTGAGCACCACGTCGAAGGTCGCGCCGGCCTCGCGCATCTCGGCGGCACTCGCCAACCGATAGTCGATCGCAAGCCCACCCGCCTCGGCATGCATGCGCGCAACCCTCAGGGTCTTCTCGGTGATGTCGATCCCGGTGACCTCGGCGCCGAGCGCGACCATCGACTCGCTGAGGATGCCCCCGCCACAGCCGATATCGAGCACCCGCAGTCCGGCGAACGGGCGTGCATCCCGCGCATCACGCCCGAACACCGCCGCCAGACGCTCGCGGAGATAGCCGACCCGGAAGGCATTGAGCCGGTGCAACGGCCAGAAGGGCCCCTCGGCATCCCACCAGCGATGCGCCAGTCGCTCGTAATAGGCGAGCTCCTCGGGATCGACGCTCGGAGCGGTGAGATGGGCGGTGGGCATCGGCGAACTCCCTGGAATACCGGTTAATTGACATCCAATGGAGTCGATCATGGCGGATTCAAGCCCGTGGAAGCAAGCTGGCAGGCTTTAGCGACCAGCCGCCAGCCGCCAGTGGGCGGCTTTAGTCAATCACGACCGCAGCGTCCAGGCTCACAGCAAGCCGGGAGCCCGGAGGATCGCCCGAGGAGCCGACCGACAGCGCGACTGGTAGCTGGCGGCTGAAGGCTGACGGCTGGCGGCTGATCGACTGGCGCCAATCAGGCCGCGACGCTGTCCGGTTCGGACTCGGCGGCGGTCGCGGCGGCCAGGTACTCGACCGATTGCATCTCCTGCAGGCGACTGAGCAGGCGGGCGTGGGCGAAGTCGGTCATGCCGCCGGCATAGAGCCGATCGAGCGGCACCTCGACCGAGAGCACCAGCTTGACCCGGCGGTCGTAGAGTTCGTCGACCAGGTGCAGGAAGCGCCGCGCGGCGGCGTCGCAGCCGGGACCGAGCTGCGGCACCCCGGAGATCAGCAGGGTGAGGTAATCGCGGGCGATCTCGATATAGTCGGCGGTGGAGCGCGGGGTGGCGCAGAGCGCATCGAAATCGAACCAGGCGACGTTGCTGCCGAGCGCGCGCGCCTCGATCGTCCGGCCATTGACCTCGAGCCAGGAGGCGGCCACCCGATGCCCGCCGCTGAGCTCGTCGAAATCGGCCGCCAACCGCGCCTCACCGTCCTCGCCGGCGAGCACATAGACCCCCTCGCGCATCAACGTCTGCAGCCGGTAGTCCTGGCCGCCGTCGAGCTCGAAGACATCGGTATGACGCTTGATCAGCTCGATCGCCGGGAGGAAGGACTGGCGCTGCAGACCATTGCGATAGAGGTCGTCGGGCGGGGTGTTGGAGGTGGTCACCAGGGTCACGCCGCGGGCGAACATCGCCTTGAGCAGACCGTAGAGCAGCATGGCGTCGGTGATGTCGGTGACCAGGAACTCGTCGAGACAGAGCACTCGCAGATCGCGACACATCAGCTCGGCGACCCGATCGAGCGGATCGGTCTGGCGCGGCAGCTGCGCCAGGTGGCCATGCACCTCGCGCATGAAGTGATGGAAGTGCATGCGCCGCTTGCCCGGCAGCTCCAGCCCATCGACGAACCAGTCCATCAGGTGGGTCTTGCCGCGCCCCACGCCACCCCAGAAATAGAGCCCGGGCACCGGCGTCACCTCGCCGCCGAGACGACGACGCACCCGACCGAGCAGCCCGCCTCCGGGCGCCGGCGCGCGCTCGAGCGCCTGGTGCAGTGCGAGCAGGCGCGCGTGGGCCTCACGCTGGGCCGGGTCGCGTGGCTGGAAACTGGATCGGTCGGGGGATGATGAGGCTGAAGCGGTCAAGGCAGGTCTCTCGAAACTGACTGTGGATGAAGAAGGGTCACGCGGGACCATGGCCCCGCGTGGCACTGGTGCTCAGCGCGACCGGCACTGGGCGAGGAAGCGGTCGATGCGCCCGAGCGCCTCGTCGATCACCGGCAGATCGCAGGTGTAGGCGAAGCGCACGTGACGCTCGGCGCCATGGCAACCGAAGTCGTGCCCCGGGGTCGCGGCCACCCCGACCTCCTCCAACATGGTGGTGGCGAACTGCATCGAGTCCATCCCCACCTGCTCGGGCAGCCGGGCATAGAGATAGAAGGCCCCCTTGGGCTCGCCGTCGATACCGAAGCCGAGTCGACGCAGCCCGTCGAGCAGGGCGTCGCGGCGCGCGCGGAAGCAGACGCGACGCTGCTCGAGGATCTCCAGGGTGGCAGGCTCGAAGGCAGCGAGCGCGGCATGCTGCGCCGGGGTGTTGGGGGCGATGAACAGGTTCTGCGCCATCCGCTCCATCACCTCGACCGCCGCGCGCGGCGCGGCCAGCCAGCCGAGCCGCCAACCGGTCATACCGAAGTACTTGGAGAAGCTGTTGATGACGTAGACATCCTCGGCCAGCTCGAGCGCGGTATGGTCCGGGGCGTCGTAGACCAGCCCCTGATAGATCTCGTCGACGATCAGCGCCGCCCCCCTGGCACGGCAAAGCGCATGCAGCTCGGCGAGCTGCTCGCGCCCGAGCAGGGTGCCGCTCGGGTTGGCCGGAGAGGCGACGATCAGCGCGCGCACCCGCGGCGACCAGGCCGCCTCGGCGCGCGCCGCGCTGAGCTGGAAGTCGTCGGCGGCGTCGACCGCCACCGCGCGCGGCTCCACCCCGAGCAATCGCAACACCTGGCGATAACAGGGATAGGAGGGGTCACAGATCAGCACCTCGTCACCCGGCTCGAGCAGTGCCTGGAACACCAGTTGGATGGCGCCCGAGGCGCCCGGCGTGACCAGGATGCGGTCGGCCGCGACGCTGGCACCATACCGCTCGGCGTAATAGCGCGACAGCCGCTCACGCAGCTGCGGCAGGCCCGCAGCCGGGGTGTAGTGCACGGCGCCGCCCTCCAGCGCGGCACGCGCCGCGGCGAGGATCGGCTCGGGAGTGGGGAAGTCGGGCTCGCCGACCTCGAGATGGATGATCGAGCGCCCTTCGGCCTCGAGCCTCTTGGCCCGCTCGAGCAGGCGCATCACATGGAAGGGTTCGACCGCGCGGGCGCGCGGTGCCAGTCTGGGTTGTTCTGTGGATTGCATCTTGATCTATGAGGTTTCAGGGTGGCGCGCGCGGACAAGGTCCGCGAGCGCCGCGAGGTCGACATGGGAGCGTCCCCCGAGCCGTCCGTGCAGCACGCTGACCGGCGTCTCGGGCGCGCCGAGTCCGTCGACCACCAGGGCGGCGTCGTCGAACGCCTGCTCCCGCGTATAGTCGTTGACGGTGATCACCACCGTCCCGAGTCCGGCGGCGCGCGCCGCCCGCAGGCCCGGCGCCGAGTCCTCCACCGCCACGCAGGCGTCGGCGCCGAGACCGAGGCGCTCGAGCGCGAGCAGATAGACATCCGGCGCCGGCTTCTTGTTCGCCACCATGTCCCCGGCGGCGATCACCTCGAACCACTCGGTCAGCCCCGGTTCGCCGGCGTGCGCGAGCAGTGCATGCACGTTCTCCGGCGTCGAGGTGGTGGCGATCGCCAGACGGATGCCCGCCGTGCGCGCCGCGCGCAACAGTCGCAACACGCCTGGCCGCAGCCCGATCGCGCCGGCCGCGAGCAACCGGGCATAGTGGCGCGACTTGGCCCGGTGCAGACGCACGGCGAGCGTCTCGGGCTCGACACCCGCCGGCAGCGCCGGACGGTGCTCGACGATGAAGGCGGCGATACGCTCGCGCCCACCGGTCACCTCGAGCAGCTCACCATAGGTGGCGACATCCCAGCACCAGTCCAGACCGGCCTCGGCAAAGGCCGCGTTGAAGGCGCGACGATGGCCGTCACGCTCGGTATCGGCGAGGGTGCCGTCGACATCCCAGATGATCGCCTCGAAGGGATACATGCTCGATCTCCTGTTGCGCTTACGCAAGACGGCGGGCAGCGGCAAGCCTTCCAGATTAGCCGACCAGCGATGCCCGCGCACGGCCGAACGTCTCATCATGAGTTGCCCACCGCGCGGGGATCTGGTACTTAAGGGCGTTTTTCGCGAACAGGTCCGGATGGGCCCGGTCGCTAGGACACCCCACGAGAAGAGCCTTCGGGAGCACATCCATGGCCGAAGCAAGAGCACAAGACGCCAAGGCGTTCGGTTTCGAACCTTATGAAGCCGCGAGCGACGAGGACTACATGAGCCCCGAGCAGGAGGCGCACTTCCGCGCCATCCTCCAGGCCTGGAAACGGTCACTGATGGAAGAGGTCGACCGCACCGTACATCACATGCAGGACGAGGCGACCAACTTCCCCGACCCCAACGACCGCGCCACCCAGGAGTCGGAGTTCAGCCTCGAGCTGCGGACCCGCGACCGCGAGCGCAAGCTGATCAAGAAGATCGACGAGGCACTCGACCGCCTCGACGAGCACGAGTACGGCTACTGTGACGCCTGCGGCGTCGAGATCGGCATCCGTCGGCTTGAGGCCCGACCGACCGCCACGCTCTGCATCGACTGCAAGACGCTCGACGAGATCCGCGAGCGTCAGCGCGGCTGATCGCCGGCTATCGGGGGCGCTTCGCCCCCTCCCCCACCGGCCCCTTGCACTTCGGCTCGCTGGTCACCGCGGTGGCCAGCCATGCCGATGCGCGCGCGCACGGCGGCGAGTGGCTGGTGCGCATCGAGGACCTCGACCGTCCGCGCGAGGTCGCGGGCGCGGCGCGGGCCATCCTCGACACCCTCGCCGCCTTCGGCATGCGCCACGACGGCCCGGTGTGCTATCAGCACGACCGGCTCGCCGCCTATGACGCCGCACTCGCCCAGCTCGCCGCACGCGGGCTGACCTATCCCTGCGGCTGCAGTCGCGCCGAGATCGCCCGCCGCGCCAGGCGCGGCAGCGAAGGACCGATCTATCCCGGCACCTGTCGCGCCGGGCTGCCGCGCGGGCGGGCGCCGCGCACCATCCGCATGCGCACCGACAGCACCCCCGTCGAGTTCGACGACCGGGTCTTCGGCCCACGCACGCAGGACCTCGAGCAGGCGGTCGGCGACTTCGTGCTGCGTCGCGCCGACGCCATCCATGCCTACCAGCTCGCGGTAGTGGTCGACGATGCCTGGCAGGGCATCGACCAGGTGGTGCGCGGCGCCGACCTGCTCGACTCCACCCCGCGCCAGATCCGGCTGCAGCGCGCGCTGGGCCTGCCCCAGCCCGACTACGCCCATGTCCCGCTGGTGCTCGACCCGGAGGGACGCAAGCTCAGCAAGCGCCTCGCCGCCGCCCCGGTCGATCCCGCCGACCCACTCCCGGCGCTGCGCCGCGCCTGGGCCTTCCTCGGCCAACCGCCCCCGCCGCCGCACTGCACCCTGCAACGCTTCTGGGAACACGCCATCGCGCACTGGCGCATCGAACGCGTCCCGCGGACGCGCAGCGCGCCGCTGCCAGCGGATCGGTGACAGCGGCCAGCGGCCAGCGGCCAGCGGCCAGCGGCCAGCGGCCAGCGGCCAGCGGCCAGCGGCCAGCGGCCAGCGGCCAGCAAGATTAAACCGCCCAGACACGAAGGCCGCAAAAGGACTCGACGCCCAGCCCTCGGCGCCCAGGTCTCGCCAGTAGCGACCGGTCGCTCATGAATCCGAGCAACGCACAGCATGTCCGGCGTGAAACGCCCTCCTCTGGTGAACGCTGGCGTCCAGCCGCGACGCTCGGAGCCGCGCCATCCCCGTCACTGGAGGCTGGCGGCTGATCGCTGGACGCCAGCCTCCTACTGCTGCGCGACGAAATCGCGCAGATAAGCGGCGAAGCGCTCGCCGAGTTCGGGGTGGTCGAGCCCGAACTCCACCGTCGCCTCCAGATAGCCGAGCTTGCTGCCGCAGTCGTAGCGCTTGCCCTCGAAGGGGTGAGCGATCACCGGCTCGTCGGCGAGCAGCGCCGAGATCGCATCGGTGAGCTGGATCTCGCCGCCGGCGCCGGTACCGGTGTTCTCGAGCTTGTCGAAGATCGTCGGGGTGAGCAGGTAGCGCCCGACCACGGCGAGGTTCGAGGGCGCATCCTCGGGCGCCGGTTTCTCGACGATCGAGACCACCCGCAGCTCACCGTCGGGACCGGGCTCGACCTCGACGATGCCATACTTGTGCGTCTCCTCGCGCGGCACCTCCTGGACGCTGAGCACGCTGCAGCCATAGCGCGCGTGCACCTCGGCCATCTGCTCGACCACCCCCTTGCCCTCGGCGCGGATCAGATCGTCGGCGAGCAGCACCGCGAAGGGTTCGCGACCGACCACCGGCTTGGCGCAGAGCACCGCATGGCCCAGCCCCAGGGCCTCGGCCTGACGCACATAGGCGCAGGTGGTGCCCTCGGTGAGCACGTTGCGCACGACCTTGAGCAGCTTGTCCTTGCCCGCCTCGGCCAGCTCCACCTCGAGCTCGAAGGCCTTGTCGAAGTGATCCTCGATCGAGCGCTTGTGACGTCCGGTGATGAACACCAGCTGCTCCACCCCGGCGGCCTCGGCCTCCTCGGCGGCGTACTGGATCAGCGGCTTGTCCACGATCGGCAGCATCTCCTTGGGGCTGGCCTTGGTCGCCGGCAGGAAGCGGGTACCGAGACCGGCCACCGGGAAGACCGCCTTGTGAATCTTTGCCATCGAGTCATCTCCTCTACGTCGATATTGATTGCTTGATACGGCGCACCCCGTCCGGGGCGAACGCATCCACGCGTCGCCGGCGGGAGGCACGATCGGCCTCGACCAGCGCCGGCGGGGCGCCGTGTTCAGCCCGCGAGTTCGCGCTCGATCTCGGCCAGCGCGGCCAGCGGATCGGGCGCGGCGGCGATCGGGCGGCCGATCACCAGGTGATCGGAGCCGGCGGCAACCGCCTCGCGCGGGGTCATCACCCGTTTCTGATCCCCCGTCGCCGCCCAGCTCGGGCGCACCCCCGGGGTGACCAGCAGGAAATCCTCGCCCAGCGCGGCGCGCACCGCCGCCGACTCGCGCGGCGAGCAGACGATGCCGTCGAGCCCGGCCTCGCGACCGAGTTCGGCGAGCGCGAGCACCCGCTCGGCCGGTTCGCCCGGACAGCCGACCTCGGCCAGATCGTCACCGTCGAGGCTGGTGAGCACCGTCACCCCGATCAGCAGCGGCGCCTTGGGCAGCGCATCGAGCCGCTCGCGGGTGGTCTCGATCATCCGCCGCCCGCCGGTGACATGGACGTTGACCATCCACACCCCAAGATCGGCCGCCGCGGCACAGGCCGCGGCGACGGTATTGGGGATGTCGTGGAACTTGAGGTCGAGAAAGACCTCGAAGCCGCGCGCCTGCAAGGTGGCGACGAAGTCCGGCCCGAGCCGGGTGAACAGCTCCTTGCCGACCTTGAGGCGACAGCGTGCCGGGTCGAGCTGATCGACCAGGGCGAGCGCCGGCTCGCGGGCGGGGAAATCGAGGGCCACGATGATGCGTGTCGACTGGGTCACGGGGGTTCCTTCAAGGGTTCGGATTGAGATCGGCGTCTAGGCCAGGCGTGGGCCGTCGAGCCCGGCGTCGATCACCAGCGGCTCGGGCTGCACCGGCACCACCGAGCCCCAGCGTTTGCAGCTCGGGCACTGCCAGTGCAGTGAGCGCGCCTGGAAGCCGCAATGATCGCATTGATAGGCCGGCTGGCGCGCGGCCAGATGGCGGATCACCGCCAGCGCGCGCTCGAGCCGATGGACATCGGCGGCGTCCGACAGCTCCGTCAGCGCGAGCGCGAGCAGGCGCTCGAGTCCCACCAGGTCGGCGAACCGGCGCAGGTGCGCGCAGAGCAGTTCGAGCGCCTCGGTGCGACCGCGCTCGGCGGCGACCCGCTCGGCCAGCGTCACCACCAACGCCGGACTGGGATGACGCGCCGCCAGCTCCTCGAGCACCGCCAGCGGGTCCTCCCCGGGGACGCGCTCGAGCGCCTCGATCAGCGCCGGCAGGATCTCCGGCAGATAGGCGCCGTGGCGCTCGACCAGCCCGCGAAACAGCGCCAGCGCCCGCTGCGGCTCACCCTCCTCGAGCGCCACCCGGGCCTCGAGCATGCTGGCGCGCACGCACTCCGGATCGGTCTCCAGCGCCCGCGCGAGTTGCGCGCGAACGCGCTCGTGCTCGCCGCGACGGCGCGCCTCCTCGGCCAGCTCGCAATGATAGTGGGCGATCTCGGCGTCGAGCATCGACTCGCCGCCGGGACGCAGCTGCTCGGCGACCTCCAGACAGCGCTCCCAGTCACGCTCCTGCTGATAGATCTCGCGCAGCCCGGCGAGTGCGCGCTGACGGTGCAGGCCGAGACCGGCCAGCTCCTGGAACAGCAGCTCGGCGCGATCGAGCAGCCCGGCGCTCATGTAGTCCTGCCCCAGCTCGAGCAGGGCATAGCCGCGCTGCTCGGCATCGAGGCTGGGACGCGCCATCAGGTTCTGGTGGACACGGATCGCGCGGTCGACCTCGCCGCGACGACGGAACAGGCTGCCGAGGGCGAGATGGGTCTCGACGGTCTCGTCGTCGACCTCGGCGAGCTCGATGAACATGTCGAGCGCCTTGTCGGGCTGCTCGTCGAGCAGATAGTTGAGTCCGCGCAGGAAGCTCGGATGGGCAGGGCGGCGAGACCGTCGGGACGCGGGACGCTCGTGTCGCGCCAGCCACCAACCGGAGGCCGCCGCAACCGGCAGCAGCAGGAACAGGATCTCGATCACGCGCGCACTCCATCGAGCCGGGCCGGGGCCGTACCTGAGGCTGCGCGGCACGACCACGGCAAGGGATCACGGCAAGCGTCACCGTGCGGCACGCGCATGACCGCCCGTGTACCTCGCACCCCAGGAGCGCAAGGACCGAAGAGTGGGCCGTCAAGTGATCCGGATCGGTCGCTCACCGGCCCAATCATAACAGGCCGGCGCGACCGACCGCACGAGGCTTCCTGCCTTGAGTCCGTACCGCGCCCACCCCAGATTGCTCGGCACGAGCCCCTCGGGCAGGAGGTCCGAACATGATCCGCGAACTCGACCAGCAACTGGTCCTCATCACCGGCGCCACCGGCAACCTCGGTCGCGCCACCGCCGCCGCCTTCGCCCGACGCGGCGCCCGGCTGGCATTGCTCGCGCGCGACCGCGAGGCACTCGAACGCACACGCGACGAACTCGGCGCCGGAATCACCGTCGAGTGTCTCGCCTGCGACCTGCTCGCCCCCGACGCGCTCGGCGCCGAGCTTGCCCGGCTGGTCGAACGCCATGGCCGACTCGACACCCTGACCAACCTCGCCGGCGGCTTCGCCATGGGCGCGCCGCTGCACCAGACCAGTGACGCCGACTGGGAGCGGATGCTCGACATCAACGCCCGCACCCTGCTCCACGGCGCGCGCGCCGCCGTCCCTCACCTGGTCGCCGGCGGCGGCGGCGCCATGGTCAATGTCTCGGCCCGCGCCGCCCGCCCCGCCGGCGCCTACATGGGCCCCTACAGCGCCGCCAAGTCGGCGGTGATCGCACTCACCGAGACCCTCTCGGCCGAGCTGCGCGACCAGGGCGTCAACGTCAACTGTATCCTCCCCGGCACCGTCGACACCCCGGAGAACCGCGCCGCCATGCCCGACCAGGACCCCGGCGACTGGGTCGAGCCGGCCGCGATCGCCGAGGTCATCGTCTTCCTCGCCTCCCCCGCCGCACGCGCCGTCACCGGCGCGGCGATCCCGGTCTACGGGCGGAGTTAGTGACCAGTCGACAGCTGGGGGGGGGGATGAACCGCCAAGGCGCCAAGAGCGCAAAGAAGTTCAAGTTGCAAGCGACCAGCCGCCAGCCTCCAGTGAGTGTGCGCCTTCGACCACGGCACGGCTGACCATCAGTCGTGGCGTACGTTTTTAGCGCCAGTGTTTGAGGGCAGGTAGCGGCTGGAGGCTGGAGGCTGACCACTGGGGGCTCTTCTCTCCTTTGCGCCCTTGGCGCCTTGGCGGTTCAATCTTCTGATCGCTGCCCCCCGTGCCCCCAAGGGTCCGTCATCGGATCTTCACCTTCGTCTGGTGTACTTGCGCCGCTGATCCGATCCACCGGGCTCCCCGGTCGATGATCGCGGCATCGCGAACATCCTGCGCCACGCCTGTCCCTCCAAAGACTTCGCGCCAGTCGATGTCCGCGCTCCCTTGGACGCACCCGACCTCGACACCATGACTATCAGACGCAGCGTCACCCTCGTTGCCATCCTCGTCACCCTGCTCGTCGCAGGCGCCCTGACCCTGATCGCGCAGTTCAACCAGACCCGGCTCGAGGTGCGCGTCGCCGACGCGGTCGACACCGGCAAGGGCATGGTCTGGCGGATGGTGAGCGAGCAACTGCTCGAGCACATGGCCGGCGGGGTCGACGCGATCGCGCGCGACTTCCCGTTGCGCCAGGCGCTCAGGTCCGGCGACCGCGAGGCGTTGCAGCGCGCACGCGACTCGCTGCTCAACCTGCTCGGCGATCTCGGCTATTTCGATCGGCTCTATCTGCTCGACGACGACGGCAAGCTGCTGCTCGCCCCCTCGCCGGAGACGCCGATACCGACCGCGGGCACCCTGCTGGCCCAGCGCGCGAGCAGCGCCGGCGAACCACGTCAGGGCATCGGCCTCGGCGCCGACGGTGTCCCGGTGGCCTTCCATGCGCTGCCGCTCGAATTCCGTCACACGCTGGTCGGGGTCGCACTGTTCGAGCGCACACTCGACGACGCCCTGGCACGCTTCAAGCGGATCGACGGCGCCGAGGTCTATCTCAGCGATGCCGAGGGCCGCATGCTCGCCGGCACCGACCCGGCGCTGTACGAGACGACAGCCCCCCCGGCGCAACCGCTCACCGAGCACGGCCTCACCCGCCGCGCCGCCGATGGCGGCATCTACGGCGTGCTCACCCGCCCGATCCTCGGCATCGACGACGCGCCGATCGCCCACCTGACGACCATCGCCGACCAGAGCGCCGCCTACTACGCCGAGCGGCGCCTGCAGCTCGCCGTCTATGGCGCCCTGGCGCTGGTGCTGGCGCTCGCCAGCGGCGGCATCTTTCTCTACGTCAAGCATGCGCTGCGCCCGCTCGGCGCGGCGCTGGAGACGGTCTCGGCGCTCGCCGAGGGCGATCTCAACGCGCGCTTCCCACACGCCCGCAACGACGAGGTCGGCCAGCTGATGACGGCGCTGCAGGCGATGACCGAGCGCATGCGCGACATCATCTCCCACCTCCACCAGGCCAGCCACGAGCTGCACGCCTCGGCCGGCGACATGGCCAACCTGTCGCAGCAGAGCAAGGGACAGTTCGACCGCCAGCGCGCCGAGACCCACCAGGTCGACGACGCCATCAACCAGCTGGCGCTCTCCGCTCATCAGGTCGCCGAGCACACCAGCGCGGCGGCCACCGCGACCGGTGAGGCGCGGGCGCGGATCGACGCCGGGCGCCGGATCCTCGAGCAGACCACGGCGGTGGTCGAGCGGCTCACCGATGAGATCGGTCACGCCGCCGAGGTCGTCGACGGACTGGCCGGACACAGCCAGTCGGTCGGCAACGTGCTCGAAGTGATCCGCACCATCTCGGCGCAGACCAACCTGCTCGCGCTCAACGCCTCGATCGAGGCCGCGCGCGCCGGCGAGCACGGTCGCGGCTTCGCGGTGGTCGCCGACGAGGTGCGCCAGCTCGCGCAGCGCACCGAGCAGTCGATCGGCGAGATCGAGGGGCTGATCGGCTCGCTGCAGTCGAGCGCCGAGGAGGCGGTGAGCGTGATCCACGACAATCGCAGCCGCGCCTGCGAGAGCATCGCCCGCTACCGCAGCGCGGCCGAGGAGTTCGACGGCTTCTACGGCTCGATCGAGCAGCTGACCGGGATGACCGAGCAGATCTCCCAGGCCGCCGACGAGCAGAGCCGGATGGCCGAGGAGGTCACCCGCGCCCTCGAGCGCATCACCCTGCTCGCGCGCGAGAGCGCCGAGGCGGCCAACGACGGCTTCGCCCACAGCCACCATCTCAGCAACCTGTCGCAGGGTCTCACCGAGCGCGTCACCTTCTTCCGGGTCCAGGGATGACTCAGCGCACCCATCGCCAGCCCGACACCATGACTCCAGAGACCTGGCTCGCGCAGGCCCGCGATGGACTGCGCTACGCGCTGCAGCCGATCGTCAACATCCACACCGGCTGTGTCTACGGCTACGAGGCGCTGCTGCGCGGGGTCGACCGGCTCGGTTTCGACACCGTCCCGGCGCTGCTCGAACATGCCTGGCGGCTCGGCTGCGCCGCAGAACTCGACTGCGAGCTGCGGACCCTGGCGATCGCCAGCTTCGCCGCGTTGCCCGAGGCGGCGCGCTACCGGTTGTTCTTCAACCTCGACCCCCAGCTGATCGAACTCGAGGACCCGGGCCACACCCTGCGCCTGCTCGAGCAGCACGGCCTGCCGCCCGAGACGGTCTGCTTCGAGCTCTCCGAGCGCGCCGACCTCACCGCCAGCCCGCGAGTGGCCGAGGTGATCGCCGCCTATCGCCGTCATCGCTTCCATCTCGCCATCGACGATTTCGGCAGTGGTTACGCCGGGCTGCGACTGCTCTACGAGCACCCGCCCGAGCTGCTCAAGATCGACCGTTTCTTCGTCAGCGGCATCGCCGACGATCACAAGAAGCGACTGTTCGTCGCCAGCACCGTGCAGCTGGCCCACGTGATGGGCATCGCGGTGATCGCCGAGGGGGTGGAGACCGAGCGCGAGCTGCTCGCCTGTCGCGAGGTCGGCTGCGATCTGGTGCAGGGCTATCTGGTCGCCCGCCCGCAGACCGATCACCGCGCGCTGCGCACCCGCTACCGGGAGATCGCCAGGGTCAACGCCAGCGACCGGCGACGCACCGATGACGATCGCAGCCTGATCGCCGCCTGTATCGAACCGATCCGGCCACTACCGATCGATGCCGAGGTCGGCGCGATGATCGAGACCTTCCGTCACGACCGCGTACATCACGTGCTGCCGGTGATCGACCATGCCGGGCGCCCGCTCGGGCTGATCCACGAGGCCGACATCAAGGATGTGCTCTATTCGAACTATGGTCGCGAGCTGCTGCTCAACCGCGCCTTCGGGCGCAACCTGCACGACTTCCTGCGCCCCTGCCCGACGGTCGACATCCACGACTCGGCCGAGCGGCTGCTCGGCGCCTACTGCGCCGACATCAACCCCGCGGGGCTGATCCTCACCCGCGACGCCCGCTATCACGGCTTCATCTCGGCGACCGCGCTGCTCCAGCTGGTCGAGCAGAAGAACCTCGCCGCCGCCCGCGAGCAGAACCCGCTGACCCGGCTACCGGGCAACAACCCGGTCTATGCCTATGTCTCGGGCGCGCTCGGCGAGCGTCACCGCATCTGGCACCTGGTCTATCTCGACTTCGACAACTTCAAGGCCTTCAACGACCATTACGGCTTTCGCCGCGGCGACCGCGCGATCCTGATGTTCGCCGAGCTGCTGCGCAAGCTGCTCGGTCCCGAGCAGTGGTTCATCGGTCATATCGGCGGCGACGACTTCTTCGCCGGCATCGCCGATGTCGAGTCCGGCGCCGTGGTCCACCGCATCGAGCAGCTGCTCGCCAAGTTCCGCTCCGACGTGCAGAGCCTCTACGACCCCGAGGACCGCGCTCGCGGCTGTATCCTCGCCCACGACCGCGACGGCACCCCGCGTCGCGCCGGGCTGATGCGCTGCAGCGCCGCGCTGCTGACCATCCGCCCCGGCGACGACCACGGCAGCGTCGAGCAGCTCGGCCAGACCATCGCCGAACTCAAGCACCGCGCCAAGGCCAGCGCGTCAGGGCTGTTCGTCGGTCCGCACGGATCGCGCCACCTCCGCGCCAGACATGGCAAGCATCCCGGGAGACGGCGCATCGGGCTGCTCCCCAACCCCTACCTGCCGGCGCTCAACTAGACCGCTCGTCGCCGCTCGGGAGGCGCCCCGCCTCGTCGCGAACCGGATCGGGCAGTGGCTCGTCGAGCAACTGCAACAGGGTCGCCAGCGACTCGCTGGCATGCTGCAGCGTCGCCCGCTCGCGCGCACGCTCGGTGCGGCTCGCCGCCACCGGGGCACGCGCCAGGGTGCGGATACGCTCGAGCTGCTGCATGCAGCGCGCACGCACCGTCCGCAACCGCCGGGCACGCTCGCGGATGGCACGGCGCAACCGGGCCCGCGCCGTATCCTCGGACTCCGGGGTCGCGGCCAGCTGCAGGTCGCGCAGCGCGACCGCCTCGGCCATGGCGTTGCGCCACCAATGCGTGAAGGTGGCGCGATGATCGGCCAGGGCATTGAGCGAACGGGCCATGGCGTCGATCTCGTCGCGTGCGCCGGGGCGCGTGGGGATGCGCTGGTGCGGGTTCTCGTAGGTCAGGCGATCGAGCAGCCCGGCCATCTCGCGCACCGGTCGCACCAGACGGGCGGTGAAGACCAGCGCCAGCAGGGTCCCGACGAGGGTGGCGACGAGCGCCAGATAGACGCTGCGCCGTGCCCGCTCGGTGGAGGCCGCATCGATCCCCCGCACCGTCTCATCGAGCCGGGCACGGGCCTCGGCGAGCGCGGTCTCGACCAATGGCGTGACCGCGGCCGCGGCCTGATCCATCTGTGCGCGCAACACGGCGATCCGCCGATCCTGTTCGAGCAGCGCGCGGAAATCGCGCAGATAGTCGCCGAGCAGTTGCTCGAGGCTGCTACGCGCCCCGCGCTCCAGGTCAGCGGCGGCGAGACCCTGTGCGAGCGTCTCGGCGATGCGCTCGACCATCACCGCATAACCCGCCTCGCCGCGCAGCAGATAGTCCTTCTCGCGTCGACGCAGCTGCAGCAGCTCACGCTCGAGCGCCGGGGCCCATTGCGCCAGACGCGCCTCCAGCGCGTGGGCGCTGGCGCGGAAGTCACCCTGGAGACCGCTGTCGTGATCGAGTCCGCGCCGGCGCCAGCCCGCCTCGATCTCGCCGAAACGCGCCAGATAGTCGGAGAGCGCCGCGCGGATCCGCGCGGCGGCGGCCCCGGCCGCGGCGTCGGTCGCCGCCAGCCGCGCGCCCCAGTCGAGCAGCGCCGCGCCCTCGCGCCGCACCCGTTCGGCCTGTGCCGGCTCGCGCGCGGCGAGGAACCGCGCCTCGGCGTCGCGCAGCGCGATCAGGTGACGCTCGATGGCGAAGGCCGCCTCCTGGCGCGCCGCAGCGAGCGCGTGCAGGTCGCGGTGTTGCTCGAGCACCGCGCGCAGGTCGCGCTGATCGTGCCAGATCACCGCGAGGAAGATCAGGGCCACCGCCCCGAAGCCGAGGACGAGCTTCTCGCCGATACGCAACCGGCCCGCAATCTGGTTCAATGCACCGCCTCCATCATCTACCGTGTGACCTGGAGAACGCGGACCATGTCCACGCGGCCCGCTATCATGCGCGACCTTGTACCAAAAAGATGGCGACCCGATTGCCGTTTTTTGCCACTATGTCGCCGGCCGCAACCTGAATGTCATCCAATGCTCGACGCGTCCTGGTCGCGACGTCCAGTCGCCGTCCGGCGCGATCGCCGTTCATCGGCAGGATAGCGTCGATCGATTCAGCACCACCCGACCCATGATCAATCCCAGCCCATACCGGTCGCTCCCGTCGCATCCGCCGAGGAGGATGAAACCATGAAACCCAGCAACCCGATCGCCGATCTGTTCGGTCGCTCGCCGTTCAAACCGATGCAGGAGCACATGCATCTGGTCGATGCTTGCGTCGCCCTGCTCCCGGAGCTGTTCACCGCCCTGTTCGAGGGTGACCGCGAGCGCCTCGAGCGCGCCCAGCAGGCGATCGTCGACCAGGAGCACGCCGCCGACCAGGCCAAGAACCGGATCCGCCTGCGCCTGCCGCGCAGCCTGTTCATGCCGGTCGATCGTCGCGACCTGCTGGCGGTCCTCGAGACCCAGGATGCGATCGCCGACACCGCCCAGGAGATCGCCGGGGTGCTGGTGCAGCGCGAGATGCCCCTGCCCGGGGTGATGCAGCCGGAGCTGATGACGCTGGTACGCCGCTGTATCGACGCCTGCATCCAGGCCACCCGGGTGGTCGACGAGCTCGACGAGCTGCTCGAGACCGGCTTTCGTGGCCGCGAGGCGGCGCGGGTCGAGGAGATGGTCGAGACCCTCTGCAACATCGAGAGCGAGACCGACGCCCTGGTCGCGTCGCTCAACCGCACCCTGTTCGCCCACGAGGACCGGCTCGACCCGGTCTCGGTGGTGTTCTGGTATCGCCTGATCGAGCGCATCGGCGACCTCGCCGACCACGCCGAGAAGGTCGGCGAACGCCTGCTACTGCTTATCGCGCGTTGACGCGCATCGACCCGCCGCCACATCCGGCATCGTTTTGGAGGAAGCGTGGAAATCATCAGTGAGTGGGGATCGGTCTTCCTGATCCTGGCCATCGTATTCGGTCTCTACATGACCTGGGGCATCGGCGCCAACGACGTCGCCAATGCCATGGGGACATCGGTCGGCTCCGGGGCCATCACCGTCAAGCAGGCGATCGTGATCGCCGCCATCTTCGAGTTCGCCGGCGCCTTCATCGCCGGCGGTAACGTCACCTCGACCATCCGCAGCGGCATCATCGACGCCGGCGCGGTGGCCAACCAGCCGGAGCTGCTGGTCTTCGGCATGCTCGCGGCACTGCTCGCCGCCGCGATCTGGCTGATGATCGCCTCGACCCGTGGCTGGCCGGTCTCGACCACCCACTCGATCGTCGGCGCCATCGTCGGCTTCGCCGTCGCCGGCATCGGTATCCATGCGGTGCACTGGGACAAGATCGGCCAGATCGTCGCCAGCTGGGTGATCTCGCCGGTGCTCGGCGGCGCCGTGGCGCTGTTGCTGATGCTGAGCATCCGCACCCTGATCCTCAACACCGAGGACCCCTTCCGTCAGGCCAAGCGCTGGGGACCGGTCTATGTCTTCCTGGTCGGCTGGATCGTCAGTCTGGTGACCCTGTTCAAGGGACTCAAGCACCTCGATTTCCATCTCTCGCTGCCGGCCACACTACTCACCGCCACCCTGATCGGGCTGGCCACCGCCGCCGTCGGCAAGCTGCTCATCGACCGCGTCGAGGTCGACCCCAACGCCGATCGCAGCTTCCACTTCGCCAGCGTCGAGCGGGTGTTCACCCCGATGATGCTGTTCACCGCCTGTGCCATGGCCTTCGCCCACGGTTCCAACGATGTCGCCAACGGCATCGGCCCGCTGGCGGCGATCGTGGCGATCATCAACAGTGGCGGCGAGGTGATGGCCAAGGCCCCGCTGCCGCTGTGGATCCTCGCCCTCGGCGGCGTCGGCATCGTCGTCGGCCTGGCGACCATGGGCTATCGGGTGATGCAGACCATCGGGACCAAGATCACCGAGCTCACCCCGACACGCGGCTTCAGCGCCACCCTGGCCGCGGCCAGCGTGGTGGTGCTCGCCTCCAAGACCGGCCTGCCGGTCTCGACCACCCACATCGCCGTCGGCGCGGTGATGGGCGTGGGCCTGTCGCGCGGGATCGCCGCACTCGACCTGCGGGTGATCGGCAACATCGTGCTCTCCTGGATCATCACCCTGCCCGCCGGCGCCATCCTCGCCGCGATCTTCTTCTATGTGCTGGCAGGCATCTTCGGCTAGAGGCCGGGCCCGGGGGCGGGCGCGATGAGCGACACGACCGGCCGTCTGGTGCTGCCACTGCGCCCGGTCGAGTCGCCGGTGTACATCCGTGGCGTGCCGCTCTCGCCCGAGGTCCGCTTCGGCCAGCTGCTGGTGACCGGCCCGCCGGGTTCGGGCAAGACCACCCTGGTCGAGCGCCTCGGCGGCTGGCCCGGCGAGGGCTATGTCGATCTCTCGCACAAGGGCTGGTGGCGCGACCGGGTGCTCGCCCTGCGCCCGCGCGAGATCCATCTCGGGCTACCCTTCGTCGATCAGAGCGAGGCGCTCGCGCTGTTCGATGCCGCCTGGCTCGAGGGCTGGGCGCGACTGCGGCTCGATCCGACACGGCTGCGCATCCCGCCGCCGCGACGCTCGCTGCTCGGCATCGACTGGCGCCGCCGCTTCGCCTTCGAGTTCCTGCTCCCCGACGCCGAGACCATCGTCGCCGACCGGCTCGCGCGCGCACGTCGCGGCACCCACCCGATCGACCGACACATCGAGCCCGAGCAGATCCACGCCCAGGTCGAGACCTGTGCGCAACTGGCGATGATCCTGCATCGCGCCGGCATGATCGTGCATGTCCGTACCCGCGCCCTGGCGATCCCGGAGCGGATCGCGATCACCCCCGAGGTTCAGTGCCATGGCGACAAAACGCAACGCCCGTAAGACCTTCCTCCAGCAGTTCCACGGCCTGGTCCAGGAGCTGGAGGGTTGCGAGGACGTCGATCTCAGCGGCTCGCTGCGGCTCGGTACCGAGAAGGTGCGCATCCCCGCACCGACCCTGCCGCTGCAGATCCAGCTCGGCAGCGAACCCGGCTACCGCCTGCACCTCTACCCGGAACTGTGTTTCGACGCCAACGCCCAGCTCCAACCCAGCGGCGACTATCTGCTGCTCGACCCCGAGGAGTACTTCAGCGACATCAGCGGGTTCCTCCGTCTCTATCACGGCGAGGCGCTCACCCTCGGGCGACGCGATCAACTGCAGCGTCGTCTGCTGCGCTACCCCAAGCTGGTCGAGGAGCGTCACCTGCGGCTCAAGCTCTCGCCCAAGGGGCTGGCGCTCAAGCGCAAGTCGACCCGCGCCCCGGCCTGTATCGCCCCGCTCACCGCGCGCAGCGCGCGCGAGCGCATGGCCCGCTGGCGACGGCGCCAGCTCGGCCAGCTGCACGGCCTGTTGCGCGGCCCGCTGGAACCGCTGCCCGGCGCCGAAGCGCTGACGCTGCTCGAGCAGGTCAACGCCCTGCTCGCCACCGAGCCCTACCGGATACGCACCGCGGACGATCGGCCCGGCGGGCTGCTGGCGCTGCCCGAGCGCGCGCGCCCGATCTTCGTCGGCGATCTCCACGCCCGCATCGACAACCTGCTGGTGGTGCTCACCCAGGGCGGTTTCCTCGATGCGCTCGCCGAGGGCAGCGCGGTGCTGATCCTGCTCGGCGATGCGGTCCAACCCGACGCCCCCGGGCGCGAGGCGGAGATGGAGGACTCGGTGCTGATGATGGAGCTGATCTTCCGCCTCAAGGTGCGCTTTCCCGACCGGGTGTTCTATCTGCGCGGCAACCACGACAGCTTCTCCGACGAGATCAGCAAGGCCGGCATCCCCCAGGGGCTGGTCTGGGAGCAGCACCTGATCACCACTCGGGGCCAGGCCTATCGCGACGCCATGCAGCGTTTCTACGACCTGCTGCCCTATGTCGCCGTGGCCCCCAGCTATATCGCCTGTCACGCCGGCCCGCCGACCGGCTATTGCACCTGGCAGATGCTGGTCGAGATCGACCGCCATCCGCGCCTCGCCCATCAGCTCACCCATGTGCGGCTGCGCCGCAACAACTCGCCCAAGGGCTATGGCGCGAGCGATCTGGCACGGCTGCGCCGCTGTCTCGGGGTGCGCGAGCAGACCCCCTGCATCGTCGGCCATACCCCGCTGTCGCGCGACGAGACCTGCTGGATCGACGCCGGCGGCATCGCCAATCACCACGTGCTCTACGGCGCCCACCCCGACTGGATCGGGGTGATCACCCGCGGGCGCAAGCACCTGCTGCCGCTGCGCTACCCGAGCGAGCCGCAGCTGGCCGCCTACAACCACTTCTCCGCCAACGCCTGAGATCGACCCGGCGTCGTCACGATTCCGTCAGACAGGTGTCATAATGCGGGGACCGCCAGGCCGCGCGGCCTGGTGTTCGCCGGTGTCCGCCCCGACCCTGACCCCATGACCGGCATGGACAACCCGCAGGCGACCAGGAGCATCGATGACCAAGCCGACCGCCCCCAGCCCGATCCTGGTACCGGTGGACTTCTCGCCGCACTCGGAGGCCGCGCTGACGTTCGCCGCCGAGCTGGCCACCTGTCGCGAGCGACCACTGCTGATCCTTCACGTCGTCCACGATCCCTTCAGCATGCCCGGCTACTACGGGCGCGCACTGAAGAAGAAGCAGCTCCACCGCATCGAGGACGGCGCCGCCGAGATGTTCGATGAGTTCGTCGCCGCGGTGAGCGCGCGCCACCCCGACCTCGGGCCACTGCAGGGCGCCGAGACCCTGCTGGTCAAGGGCCTGCCGAGCACCCGTATCCTCGAGATCGCCGAGCGCCGAACGGCGCAGCAGATCGTGATGGGCAGCAAGGGGCTGACCGGACTCAGACACCTGCTGATCGGCTCGGTGGCCGAACGCGTGGTCCACCGCGCGACGATCCCGGTGACCATCGTCAAATCTCCCCGCAACCGTACTCCATGAAGCCGACCCCTCCGCCGCCCCCACACCACCATCCCGCCCAGCGTCTGTGGCCACTGCTGATCTGCGCCCTGGGCGCATTCGCCCTGCCCACCCTCGCCCTAGCCGACGAGGCCGCCGAGACGATCGACTGGACCACCATGGGCATGGGACTGTTCGGCGGTCTGGCGCTGTTCCTCTTCGGCATGGAGCAGATGGCCAACGCGCTCAAGGCGGTCGCCGGCGAGCGCATGAAGGACATCCTCGCCAAGCTCACCGTCAACCGCTTCATGGGCGCGCTCACCGGCGCCTTCGTCACCGCGGTGATCAACTCCTCCTCGGTGACCACGGTGCTGGTGGTCGGCTTCATCAGCGCCGGGCTGATGACCCTGTCGCAGTCGGTCGGGGTGATCATGGGCGCCAACATCGGTTCGACCGTCACCGCCCAGCTGATCGCCTTCCAGGTCACCGAGGCGGCGCTGTTGATGATCGGCGTCGGCTTCACCCTGCAGTTCTTCGCCAAGGGCGAGCGCGCGCGTCACTACGGCGGGATGCTGATGGGGCTGGGGATGGTGTTCTTCGGCATGGGGGTGATGAGCGAGGCGATGGCGCCGCTGCGCAGCTATCAGCCCTTCCTCGATTTCATGACCCGGCTGGAGAACCCGCTGCTCGGCATCCTGGTGGCGGCGGTCTTCACCGGCTTGATCCAGTCCTCGGCGGCGACCACCGGCATCGCCATCGTCATGGCCAGCCAGGGCTTCATCACCCTGCCGACCGGCATCGCCCTGGCCTTCGGCGCCAACATCGGCACCTGTGTCACCGCGCTGCTGGCCGCGATCGGCAAGTCACGCGAGGCGCTGCGCGCGGCGCTGGTGCACGTCATCTTCAATGTCGCCGGGGTGGTGCTCTGGGTCGGTTTCATCGGCGAGCTGTCGCTCCTGGTGCAGGAGATCTCGCCGCGTCACCCCGAGCTCGCCGGCGCCGAGCGTCTCGCCGCCGAGGTGCCCCGCCAGCTGGCCAACGCCCACACCCTGTTCAACATCGCCAACACCCTGATCTTCATCGGCTTCGCCGGTCAGTTCGCACGTCTGGTGGAATGGCTGGTACCGGAGCGCCCGCTCGGCGAGGCGGCGGTGGCGGTGCGCGCCAAGTATCTCGACGACGAGCTGCTCACCACCCCGTCGCTCGCGCTCGACCGGGTACGGCTGGAGATCCTGCACATGGGCGAGTACGTCCAGCGCATGCTCGATCGCAGCATGCCGGCAATCCTCAGCGGCGACAAACAGATGCTGCGCGAGGTCGAGCTGATGGACAACGACGTCGACACCCTGCACGCGCAGATCCTCACCTATCTCGGCAAGATCAGTCGACTGAGTCTCACCGAGCGTCAGACCGGCGAGTTGATGGGGCTGATGGAGGCGGTCAACGACCTCGAGAACATCGGCGACGTGGTCGAGACCAACCTGGTGATGCTCGGCCACCAGCGCATCGACGCCGGGGTCTCGATCAGCACGCCGACCCGTCAGGTCCTCAACGGCTTCCACCACAGCGTCACCCGCGCGGTGACCGCGGCGATCCAGGCGGTGGCGCAGAACAACGAGCTGGCCGCGCGCAGCGTCACCACCATGAAGCAGGAGATCTCGCGCATCGCCGACTCGGCGGCGGTGCACCAGGCACAGCGCCTGGTCGCGCAGGAACCCAAGCGCATCCCCGCCTACACCATCGAGGTCGACATCATCGAGAAGCTCAAGCGCATCTACTACTTCGCCAAGCGCATGGCCAAGACCGTCGAGCAACCGCTCGACGAGGCCGCCTGAGCGTCAATCAGCCAGCCCCGGACAGAGCCGTGGCAGATCCTCGCGGAGGAAGCGGGCGTCGGGCGAGAACAGGTCGTAGTCGGCGAGCGCCGGCAGCGCCACCATCCGCACCGCGGTGATCTCGGGCGAGCGCGGCGCCGCGGCGGCCTCGCGCAGCGTCGCGAAACCCGCCACCGGACGGCAGCGAAAATAGAAGTCGAGGCGGTAGGGACCGGGCTCCTCGGGGATGAAAGGCACGGCATCGACGCGCAGCAGTTCGATCCCCTCGATGGCGAGACCCAGCTCCTCCTCGACCTCGCGCGCCAGGGTCGCCTCGAGCACGTCGTCCGGCGAGGCCGGCCCACCCGGCGCGGTGGGGCTGCCCGGGATCGACTCCACCGAACCGCCCGGCAGTCCCCAGGCACCGCGACGCCGATAGCTGTGCTCGACCAGCAGCACCTCGGGCGGCGTCACCGTCTCGTCGATCATCACCGCCACCGCGCCCACCACCCAGCGGCGCGCGAACACCCCCTTGAGGAATCCGGCCAGGCGCGCCGGGAACAACCGCCACAACCGCAGCGCCAGACGATGCAGCGGCGGGTGTCGTTCGATCCAGTGTGCGAGTCGGGAAAGCATCGGGTCACTCCGCCGAGGTGGAATCCACAGGCTCCAGCAACGCCAGCACCGCGGCGCTGGCACGCGCGCGTACCAACGCGCCGAGGGCCGGATCGGCCTCGCCGCAAAGCATCTCGCACAGCAGGTCGGTCGGCGACTCGAAGTCGCAGTGACCAGCGCCGGCGATGCGTTCGAGCCGCCCCCGAGGGGCCTGGGCATGGACCAGCCCTGCCCCATTGTGTGCATTGCAGCGCCCCGGCTCGCCCTCCAGCCCGACCAGCGGCACGCGCAGCGCCGCGGCCGTGACGCGCCCGAGCCCGGCGGCGTCGACCAGATCCAGGGTGACCACACCACGGGCGCGCGGATCATTGCGCGCGGCCACCAACGCCGCCAGCCCACCGGCCGAGAAGCCGACATAGACCACCCGACGCGCACCGAGCCGATCGGCGACGCCGATCATCGCCAGACCGTTGCGCAGATGGGCGCCGTCCCAGGGGCGTTGCGCGGTGAAGTCGAGGGTCGCGCAATCGACCCCGGCCGCAGCCAGGGTCCGCGCCAGTCCGGCCAGGGTCGACTGCTTGCGCAGGAAACCGTGCCCGAGCACCACCAGATCGCCCGCCCGTGCGCCCGTGCCCGGATAGAGTCGCACCACGGCGTCATCGCCGGCGGCCGTGTCACGAACCGCGCCGGTCCCGGCACAGCCCGCGCTCAACAACGCCGCCAGACAGCACCACAGGAGCAACAATGGAGTACGGGCGAACGTGCGCAAGCGGCGTCCTCGGGATGGGCTCGATGCGGTCAGTTGAACCACAAAGGCATCGGGGGCGCAAACCCCGCTCACGCCCTGTCGACGACCGCCGCCTCAAGGCGACGACAGGCCGCGCCATTGCAGCGCACCACTGCGACCCGCAAGTGCGCTAGAAGATGACGGCAATGTCGCCCCCAGGATCGCCGAGCGGAGCCCCGACGATGAACGACCAGCCCCACCCCAGCCCCGATACCGAACGCAGCACGCACTGTCTGGTCTTCGGCGCCAGCGGCTATATCGGCGGCCACCTGGTGCCACTGCTGCGCGCACGCGGCCACCGGGTACGCGCCAGCGCGCGCAACCCGGCGGTGCTCGCGGCGCGCGGCTGGGAGGGCGTCGAGCTGGTCGCGGCCGACGCCCTCGACCCCGCCACCCTGCCCGCCGCGCTCGCCGGGATCGAGGTCGCCTACTATCTGGTGCACTCGATGGCCGCCGGGCGCGGCTTCGCCCGGCTCGACCTGGAGGCGGCGCGCAACTTCGCCGCCGCCGCGGCCGCCGCAGGGGTCGGGCGCATCGTCTATCTCGGCGGGCTGGCGCCGGCGACGGCCACCAGCGAGCACATCGTCTCGCGCCGGCGCACCGGCGAGGTGCTGCGCGAGGGCCCGGTCCCGGTCACCGAGCTGCGCGCCGGGATCATCGTCGGGCCGGGCTCGGCGGCGTTCGAGGTGATGCGCGATTTGGTTTATCATCTGCCGGTGATGATCACCCCGCGCTGGGTGCAGTCCCTGTCGCCACCGATCGCGCTCGATAACCTGCTGTACTATCTCGCGCGCATCCCCTGGGTCGACGCCAGCGCGGGTCGCAGCTTCGATGCCGCGGGCCCACAACAGCTGACCTATGCCGAGATGATGCGCATCCTGGCCGAGACCGCCGGGCGTCGTCCCCCCTGGATCCTGCCGGTCCCGGTCCTCACCCCGGGGCTGTCGGCCTATTGGCTGCGGCTGGTCACCGCGGTGCCGACCGACATCGCCCGCGCCCTCATCGGCGGGCTGCGCCACGACTTCCACGCCGACGACGCCGAGCTGCGCCGCCTGTTGCCGCAACGGCTGCTCGATTTCCGCGAGGCGGTCGCCGCCGCGCTCGACGCCGAACGCCGCACCGCCGTGATCAGCCGCTGGACCGAGGGCGCGCTGGGCGCGCGCCAGCAGCGCCCGGACTACGCCTATTACGCCAAGCGGCTGCGGGTGAGCGCGGAGACCAGCGCCGACCCCGCCGCGCTGTGGCGGCTGCTCGCGGCCATCGGCGGCGACAACCGCTACTACTGCTGCAATGCCCTGTGGTCGCTCCGCGAGTGGTTCGATTGGGCCATCGGCGGCCCCGGGCGCAGCCGAGGCCGGCGTCATCCGCAGCAGCTGCGCGCCGGCGATCGCATCGACCACTGGACGGTGATCGGACTCGAACCGGAGCGACGCCTGACCCTCGGGTTCGGCATGCGCGCCCCCGGGGCGGGTATGATGGAGTTCGAGATCGAGCCGCGCGGCCCCGGTCGCGCCCGGCTCACCACCAGCGGCTACTGGCATCCGGCCGGGGTCTGGGGGTTGCTCTACTGGTACGCGCTGGAACCCATCCACCGTCTGGTATTCAAACGGCTGACCCGCGAGATCTGCCGCCGCGCCGAGCGCGAGACGCCCGGCATCGACGCACTCGCGTCCACTCAAGACAAGAGGTGACAATCACATGGACTCAGGTATCGACTCCTCCATCGCCCGTCCCGAGCAACACAGCACAGGCGGCGGTGTCGAGCTGGCACCGGCGCTCGAGGCGCCCGCACACGACCTCGTCACCGAGCACGGTGGCCGCATCCACTACTATGTCGACGGCCCCAGCGGGACGCGCCCGCTGGTGCTGGTGCACAGCGTCAACGCCGCGCCCAGCGCCTTCGAGATGAAGCCGCTGTTCGAGCGCTATCGCGGCGAGCGCCGGGTCTATGCCCTCGACCTGCCCGGCTTCGGTCGCTCCGATCGCGGCAACCGCCGCTACTCGCCCGAACTCTACGCCAACGCCCTGGTCGACTTCCTCGACCGGGTGGTCGAGGACGAGGGTGAGATCGACCTGGTCGCCTTCTCGCTCGGCTGCGAGTTCGCCGCCCGCGCCACCGCGCTGCGCCCGCAGCGCATCGGCTCGTTGGTACTGCTCTCGCCCACCGGCTTCAACGCCCGCGCCATGCCCACCGGGGTCGCCGCCGAGCGTGTCCACCGCGCGCTCAGCATCCCCGGACTCAACGACGGCCTGTTCCGGCTGCTGACCTCGCGCCCGAGCATCAAGTACTTCTATCGTCAGGCCTTCGCCGGTCCGACCCCGCCCGAGATGGTCGACTACGCCTACGCCACCTCCCACCAGCCGGGGGCCAAGTACGCACCGCTCTACTTCCTCTCCGGGCAGCTGTTCACCCCCGAGGCCGGCGAGCGTCTCTACGACTCGCTCACCCAGCCGGTGCTGGTGCTCTACGATCGCGACCCCAATATCGACTTCCACGAGTTGCCCGACTTCCTCTGCCGTCATGACAATTGGCGCGCCGAGCGCATCGCGCCGACCCGTGGCATGCCGCAGTGGGACCGGCCCGCCGAGACCACCGCGGCCATCGACCGCTTCTGGTCCGAGCGGTCCGCCGGCTGACGGCCCCGACACAGCCCTGACACCAACGCCGGCGCGCCCGCGCGCGCCGTGCACTCAATCCCGGTCCATCGATCTATCCCATGCTTGCACCGCTCCAACGCCTCGAGCAGCTCAAGGCTCGCGTTCGCGAGGCGATCGCCACTCCTGCATTCACCCGCGCGCACGGACTCGTCTCGCTCGCCCTCGAGCTGCCCCAGCCGCTCCATGCCGCTCCCGAGCTCTCCGGCCCGCGCTTCCAGTTCGCCCACAACCATCGCGGCGAGCTGCGCGCCGGCTACGGCATCGCCGCCGAGTGGCGGGCCGAGGGCGAGCAGCGGTTGCAGCAACTGCGCCAACGGGCGCGCGCCACCGCCCCCGACTGGCACCAGCTCGACCCCGACGAGACCGGACTCGGCGGCTTCGCCATGCTCGGCTTCGCCGCCACCCCCGAGCCGACCACCACGCCCGGCGCCTCCGACCTGCCCAACGCCGTCTACTGGATCCCCGAGGTCGCACTCAACACCACCAACGAGCAATCGGCGCTGATCCTCACCGCCCGCCTGCCGGTCGAGCCCGAGGCCCTGCTGGCGCGCTGGGATGACTGGCTGGAGCGACTGGTCCCGCTGCTCGCGCAACCGGCACGCACCCCGCAGACCCCGGCCACGCTCGAACGCGGTCCCAGCGAGCCGGCGCTCGAGCCCTGGCGCGACCTGGTGCTCGCCGCGCTCGACGCCATCGAGCGTGACGGCCCGCTGGAGAAACTGGTGCTGTGCCGGCGCCAGCGGCTGCAGGGGCACCGCCGCTTCGACCTCGACCGGCTCAACGACGCCCTGGCCTATCTCTTCCCCTCCTGTCAGGTGATCAACGTCCGTCACCGCGAGAGCTGTTTCGTCGCCGCCACCCCCGAGCGGCTGTTCACCCTGCGCGGTCGCCGGGTCGAGGCCGACGCCATCGCCGGCACCGCCTGCCGCGCCGCCGACGCCGCGCGCGACGCGGCACTCACCGTCGAGCTGCTCGGCTGCGCCAAGAACCTGCACGAGCACCAGGTGGTGGTCGAGGCGGTGCGCGCCGCGCTCGAGCGCTGCTGCGAGCGGATCGAGCCGATCGATGGTCCGCAGGTGATGCAGCTCAACAACGCTCAGCACCTGTGGAGCCTGGTGCGCGGCGAGATCGATGCCGAGGGCGATGTCTTCAGCCTCGCCGAACTGCTCCATCCCACCCCGGCGACCAACGGCCAGCCGCGGCGCGACGCCCACGACTGGCTGCGGCGCAACGAACCCTTCGAGCGCGATTGGTACACCGGCGCGGCCGGCATCGTCGAGCCCGATCTCAGCGGCGAGCTGTGGGTGCTGCTGCGCTGTGCCCGCGTCGCCGGTGACACCGCCGAGCTCTATGCCGGGGCCGGCATCGTCCCCGGTTCCGACCCGGTCAGCGAGTGGGAGGAGATCGACCACAAGCTCGCGGCCATGTCCACCGCGCTGCAGTTCGCCTGAGGTGTCCGTGATGACCGATCAGGGAACGCGCAACCTGAACTGGTGCGCGGCACTGCTCGACGGGCTGATCGCCGGCGGCGTCGCCACCCTGGTGCTGTCGCCGGGCTCGCGCTCGACCCCGGTGATCCTCGCCGCGCAGCGCCGTGCCGAACTCGCCATCGAGCCGATCCTCGACGAGCGCAGCGCCGCCTTCTACGCCCTCGGCCTGGCCACTGCGGCGAACCGTCCGGTGGCGCTGCTCGCCACCTCGGGGAGCGCACCGGCGCACTGGCTGCCGGCGGTGATCGAGGCCGCCCAGTCCGGCCGACCGCTGGTGCTGATCTCGGCCGACCGTCCGCCCGAGCTGCGCGGCTGGGGGGCCAACCAGACCATCGAGCAGGGGGAGCTGTTCGTGCCCTTCGCGCGCGAGCGCCACGACCCCGGCCCGGCCACCGACGACCCGGCGGCGCTGAAGATGATGCGCGCGCTCGGCGCACGCGCCGCCGCCGTCGCGCGCGGCCCGCACCCCGGTCCGGTACACATCAACCTGCCGCTGCGCGAGCCATTGGTACCCGAGGAGACGCTGGCGCCACCGGCCGCGCAACACAGACCAACGCCGCCGCCGCCACCGGCGGCCTGGCACGGCGGCGCCCCCGACCCGCACCGCGCCGAGCAGGCGCGCGCGCTGCTGCGCGGACGCGGGCTGATCTGCTGCGGCCCCGACGCCGCCCGGCCGGGGCTCGCGCCGCGACTCTGGCAACTCGCCGAGCACCTCGGCGTCCCAGTGCTCTGCGACCCGCTCTCCGGACTGCGCTTCGGACCCGGCAGCCCCGCGCGCATCGCCCGCTACGACGGCTTCCTGCGCAACCCCGGGGCGCGCGCGCAGCTGCGCCCGGACTGGGTGATCGCACTCGGTCGCGCGCCGGTCTCCAAGACCCTGCTCGGCTGGCTCGCCGACGTCCCCACCCTGCGCATCGACCCGGCGGCGCGCTGGAGCGACCCCAACCACGACGTCGCCCTGCTGCTCGACGCCGACCCGGCGGCCTGCTGCGACTGGCTCGCCGAGCGGCTCGATCCCGCCCCACGCGACTGGCTGGCGCACTGGCAACAGGCCGAGCGTCGGGTCGAGGCGATCGCCGCCGAGCATCTGGCCGAGTCGCCCTGGTGCGAACCACAGCTGCTCGCCACCCTGCTCGCGCACATCGACCCCGGCGCCGGGCTGTTCAGCGCCAACTCGATGCCGATCCGCCAGCTCGACACCTGGGCCGGGGCGCGCGCCACCCCGCTGCGCCTGTTCTGCAACCGCGGCGCCAGCGGCATCGACGGCCAGGCCTCGACGCTCGCCGGACTCAACGCCGCCGGGGTGCCCTGTCACGGCCTGCTCGGCGACCTGTCGCTGCTCCACGACCTCTCCGGACTGCAACTGCTGCAGCGACTCGACCGCCCCTGCGTGGTGCTCAATAATGGTGGCGGTCGCATCTTCGACTATCTCCCGCAGCAGGGCGTCGAGGGCTTCGAGCGGCTCTGGCGCACCCCGCCACCGCTCGACATCGGCGCCGTGGCGCGCGCTCACGGGCTCGCCCATCACGCCGTCACCGGCGCGGCCGAGTTCGCCGCCAGCCTCGCCCGCGAGGACGCCGCCGGGATCATCGAGGTGCGGATCGACGCCGAGCGCAGCCGCGCCGTGCACCAGACCTTCTGGAGCCGGTTGCACGAGGACACCCGCTTGTTCGAGTGACGCCCACGGGCGTCCGTCGGCACGGGCGGGAGGCCCGGCCCTGGGCCGGCGCCACCGGCCCCGTTTCGCGGTGTCGCGACGACCAGGAGGCCGTCCCGACACCCTGTACAGTCACATCAGAGGTCCTACACAGGTGGAGCCAGACAACCCCAACCAGTCCGTCCAACTGCCCGCCCCGAGCGCGGCCGACCCGAGCCGTCCGATCGCCTGGGAGACCCCGGCCGGCGCGCCCGAGTACCAGGACATCCTCTACCATCAGGCCGAGCGTATCGCACGCATCACCATCAACCGCCCCGAGGTGCGCAACGCCTTCCGTCCGCAGACGGTGCGCGAGCTGATCGACGCCTTCCGCCGCGCCCATCTCGACCCCAAGGTCGGGGTGATCGTGCTCACCGGCGCCGGCGATCTTGCCTTCTGCTCCGGCGGCGATCAGCGCATCCGTGGCCATGAGGGCTATCGCGACGAGGCCGGGGTCGAGCACCTCAACGTACTCGAGCTGCAGCGCCAGATCCGCACCCTGCCCAAGCCGGTGGTGGCCATGGTCGCCGGCTACGCGATCGGCGGCGGTCACGTGCTGCACCTGATCTGCGATCTCAGCATCGCCGCCGACAACGCCCGTTTCGGCCAGACCGGACCACGTGTGGGCAGCTTCGACGGCGGCTTCGGCGCCGGCATCATGGCGCGCACCGTGGGGCTGAAGAAGGCCAAGGAGATCTGGTTCCTGTGTCGTCAGTACGACGCCGCCGAGGCGCTCGACATGGGCCTGGTCAACACCGTGGTGCCGCTCGCCGAGCTCGAACGCACCACCGTCGAGTGGTGCCGACGCATGCTCCAGCTCTCGCCCACCGCGCTGCGCATCCTCAAGGCCTCGTTCAACGCCGACACCGACGGCATGGCCGGTATCCAGGAACTGGCGGGCAACGCCACCGCACTCTTCTACACCACCGAGGAGGGGCAGGAGGGCCGCAACGCCTTCCTCGACAAGCGCGACCCCGACTTCAGCCGCTTCCCCTGGCGCCCCTGACGTGAGCGCCACGCACTCGCCCCTGGTGCGCTGGATCCTCGCGGCCCGGCCCAAGACCCTACCGATGGCCTTGGCGCCGGTGATCGCGGGCATCGCCCTGGCGGTGGCACAGACCGGGCGGCTCGCGCCGTTCACCGCGCTCTGTACCCTGCTCGCGGCGATGGCCATCCAGATCGGCACCAACCTGCACAACGATGCCGTCGACTTCGAACGCGGCACCGACGGTCCCGACCGACTCGGACCGGCGCGCGCCAGCGCCGAGGGCTGGTTCAGCGCGCGTCAGGTGCGCCTGGCCGCGCACCTGGCCTTCGCCCTTGCATTCGTCCTCGGCATCGCCCTGCTGTGGCGCGGCGGCTGGCCGATCCTGGTGATCGGCCTGGCCTCGCTGGTCGCCGGCTACGCCTATACCAGCGGCCCGCGACCGATCGCCTACGGCCCCTTCGGCGAACTCTACGTGCTGCTGTTCTTCGGCCTCGCGGCGGTCGGCGGCACCTACTACCTGCAGACCCTGAGCTTCGGCTGGACGCCGCTGCTGGTGGGGCTGGCGCTGGGGCTGCCGGCGGCGGCGGTGCTGGTGATCAACAACTATCGCGACCTCGACAGCGATCGGCGCGCCGGGCGGCGCACCCTCTGTCACTATCTCGGTCGGCCCCGGGCGCGGCTGCTCTACACCCTGCTGCTGGTGCTGCCGGTGCCCATCCTGCTGCTCGCCGGGATACCGGCCAACCCCTGGCCGCTGCTCGCCGCGCTGCCGCTGGCGCTGGCGCTGGCGGCAAACCTGCTGCGCGGTGCCGAGGGACGTGCGCTCAACCAGCAGCTGGCACGCACCGCGCTCTACCAGAGCGCGCTGACCCTGCTGCTGGTGGTGGCGCTGGCGCTCTAGGGCGATGAGCGTCGCGCTGCGCATCACCCCCTACGCCCTGGCGCTGGCGCGCGACTGGACGAGCGCCCGCGGCGGCTTCGCCCAACGCCGCGGCTGGCTGGTCAGGGCCAGCGCCGGTGGCGTCAGCGGCTGGGGCGACTGCGCGCCGCTGCCGGCGGCCGGGACCGAGTCACCGGACGTCGCCGAGACCGCGCTCGCGCGGGTGCTCGGGGCGGCCGGCGCACTCGGCGCCGAGGCGCTGCTCGACCGACTCGAGGCCCTGACCCTCGCCGCCCCGGCGGCGCGACACGGGGTCGAGAGCGCCCTGCTCGATCTGATCGCACGGCGGCGCGGGCTGACGCTGCGCGCCCTGCTCGCCCCCGAGGCCCCGGCACGGGTCGCGGTCAACGCCGTGCTCGGCGCACTCGGCGACGATCCGGCCAGCGCGCTCAGCGCGGCCGCGGCGCGCGGCGCGCGGGTGTTCAAGCTCAAGCTCGGGGTCGCGGAACCGCGTACCGAGCGCGCGCGACTCCGCGTGCTCGCCCGCCACCTGCCGCCAGAGACACGGCTGCGGCTCGACGCCAACGGCGCCTGGGACGCGGCCACCGCCGCGACCATGATCGAGACCTGTCGCGCGCTGCCGGTCGAATCGCTCGAAGAGCCGCTGCGCGAGCCCGACACCGCGACCCTCGCCGCGCTGCAGGCGCGCGCGCCCTTCGCCCTGGCGCTCGACGAGTCGCTCGCCGGGCCGCTCGCCGGGCTTGCCCCGGAGCGGCTCGGGGTGCGCCGAGTGGTGCTCAAGCCCGCCGTCCTCGGCGGCCCGCGCGCCACCCGGGCGCTCGCCGATCGGGCCCGCGCCGCCGGGCTCGAGGTGGTGCTCACCAGCGTGGTCGAGAGCGCCGCCGGGCTGTGGGTCGACGCCCAGCTCGCCGCCGCGCTGGCGCCGACGCAGACCCACGGGCTCGATACCGCCGTCTGGCTCGCCGAGGACCTCGGGGTCGCGCCCTCTCCGCGCGAGGGCGTCATCGCCCTCCCCGACACGCCGGGCTCGGGCTTCACCCCCTTCCCCGCCCAGGCACCCTGAGCCGATGGCGCTAGAGTCGCTGACCGACCCGACGCGCTGGCCGGTGGTGCGGGTCGCGCTGCATGCCGGGTTGCTGCTCGCCCTCGCCTATCTGCTCCAACGCATCCGCGACCTCCATCCGCAGTTGCCGATGCGCCAGCTGGCGCGCGGCAAGGGCGGCGAGCGGCGCGCGCTGCTGGTGCTGATCCTGCTCTTCGCGGTGGTGCTGCTGCACCAGGCGAGCTGGCAGCTCACCGGGATGCTGCGCCCGCAGTTCATGGCCTTCATGCAGCTCTACGACCGCCGCGACTTCAACCCGGCGCACCGGCTGCGCCGCGGACGTATCCTCGATCGCAACGGCGAGGTGCTGGTCTACAGCGAGGAGCAGGCCGGCCGGGTCCGGCGTCACTACCGCGACGGACCGGTGTTCGGCCATGTCGTCGGCTATCGACACCCGCGCTTCGGCGCCACCGGGCTGGAGGCGGTGGCCAGCGTCCATCTCGACGGCGGCACCCCGTTGCGGCTCGCCGACTGGGGCCGGGTCGGGCGTCAGGTGCTGACCCAGGACGAGCACCCGCGCGGCCACGATCTCTGGCTCACCCTCGATGCCGAGCTGCAACGCCACGCCGTCGCCCTGCTCGGCGCGCGCCGCGGCGCGGTGGTGATGCTGCGCCCGCAGGACGGCGCGCTGCTGGTGCTGGCGAGCACCCCGGGGTTCGACCCCGAGCGCATCGCCGCCACCCTCGGCGGCGCCGAGGACGCCGCCGCCCCCCTGCTCAACCGCGCCACCCAGGGGCTCTATCCACCGGGCTCGACCTTCAAGGTGGTGATGGCCGCGCTCGCGCTCGAGCACGGCTTCAACACCACCATCGACTGTCCGGCCGAGGGCTTCACCACCTCGGCGCGCTATCCCCGCATCCGCGACCACGAGTACTACGAGGCGCGCGAGCACGGCACGCAGTGGCCCGGTCACGGCGCGATCGGGCTCGGCACGGCGCTGGCGCGCTCCTCCAACGTGTTCTTCGCCAAGCTCGGCGTCGGCTATGGTCACGCCGCCTTCTACGCCCTCGCCGACCGGCTCCATGCCAACCGACCGATCGTGCTCCACCACAGCGCCCACGGACGCTACACCATGCAGACCCTGCGACTGCCCCGACTCGACCCCGATGACCGCTACGGGCTGGCGCAGATGTCGCTCGGCCAGGGCGCGCTGCTGATGAGCCCGGCGCAGCTCGCGCTGATCGGCGCGGCGGTGGGCAACCAGGGGGTGGCGATGCGCCCCCGGCTGCTGCGCGACCAGCCGCCCGAGGCGCTCGGCCAGTTCTTCTCGCCGACGACCAGCGCGGCGCTGCTACCGCTGCTGCGCGCGGTGGTCACCGAGGGCACGGCGCGCGCGATCGACGACCCGGCGCTGCGCATCGCCGGCAAGACCGGCACCGCGCAGCACGCCCAGGGCCGGGCGCACAGCTGGTTTCTCGGTCTCGCACCGGCCGAGCGCCCGACCCTGGCCGTCGCCGTGCTGGTCGAGCGCGGCGGCTATGGCGCGGTGGCCGCCGCGCCGATCGCCCGCGCGCTCATCGAGCAGGCCGCCCGCCGGGGGTTGCTGCGATGAGCGCGCCGCCACCCGATCTGCGCGCGGCCTGGGCGCTGCGGGCCCCGGAGCGCGAACTGCTCGCCTGGGGGCTGCTGTGCGTCGGGCTCGGTTTCGCCATGGCGATCGGCAGCGCACAGGCCGCCGGCGCACGGCTCGGCGCCGAGGTGCTGGTCGCCCCGGCGCTGCTGCTCGGCTGCGTGGTGGTGATCCATCTCGGTCTGGTGGCGCTGCGCTGTCGCGGCGATCAGCTGCTCACCGCCTGTATCGCCCTGCTCGCCGGCTTCGGGCTGCTGGTGCGCTATCGCATGGGCGCCTTCGATCCGGGCGATCCGACCGACCCCGGGCTCTACGCCCTGCCGCTCGGCGTGACGGCGATGCTCGTCACCTGCGCCCTGGCGATGCGCGGGCGCCACACCCGGCTCGCCACCGCCGGCTGGCTGTGGGCGGCGCTGTCGCTGGCGCTGGTCGTCGTGGTGCTGGCGCTCGGGCAGCGCTTTCGCGGCGCGGTCTACGGTGTCGGGCTGGTGACGCCGACGGAACTCCTGAAGATCACCGCGGTGGTGTTCATGGCCTGGTTCGTCGACCGGCACGCCAAGGCGCTCGGCGAGTGGCGCGGACCCGGGTCGATCTGGCCGCCGCTGCGCGCGCTGTGGCCGTTGGTGGGGTTCTGGGCGGCGCTCGCGGCGCTGCTGCTGTGGCAGCGCGATCTCGGCATGCTCGCGGTGCTGGCGACGGTGCAGCTGGTGGTGCTGGTCGCCGGCAGCGGGCGACGCGGCTATCTGTGGTGGGGGCTGGGGCTCGGGTGCGCGCTCGGCGCGGCGGCGCTGGGGCTGTTCGCCCACGGTCAGCGCCGACTGGCCGCCTGGCTCGATCCCTTCGCCGATCCCACCGGGGCGAGCTGGCAAATCCTCCAGGGGCTCTCGGGGATGTACTCGGGCGGGCTGTGGGGCGAGGGGCTGGGCGCGGGCAATCCGGAGTACACCCCGATCGCCCAGTCGGACTTCATCTATGCGGTGATCGGCGAGGAGTTCGGCTTCGTCGGCTGCGTGCTGCTGGTGGTCTTCGTGCTGATCCTGCTGTGGCGCGGGTTGCTCGTCGCCGAGCGCACCCGCGACCGCTTCGGTCGTCTGCTCGGACTCGGGCTGGTCAGCGCCCTGGCCTGCCAGACCCTGCTCAATCTCGGCGGCGTGACCAAGCTCATCCCGCTGACCGGCATCACCCTGCCGCTGATCAGCCAGGGCGGCACCAGCCTGGTGACCGTGCTGGTGATGCTGGGGCTGGTGCTGGCGCTCTCCGACGGCCCGGCGCCGCGCGCATCCGGCGCGCGGCGGCAGCCGAGACGATCAGCGCAACGGGGCGCTCAGCGCCCGGATCAGACCCAGTAGACGCTGCGGGTCATCAGCCGCGAGCCCCAACGCATCATCCGCCGCACCGGAGCGGGCAGCTCGGCGCCGCCGGCAGCGCGCGCGACCTGGGCGTGATGGATCTCGTCGGCGCGCATCTGCTCGAGGATGGCGCGACTCTTCTCGTCCTGTAGCGGGATCTGTTCGAGATGATCGTCGAGATGGTGTTCGACCTGACGCTCGGTCTCGACCACGAAGCCGAGACTCCACTTGTCGCCGACGATCCCGGCGGCCGCACCGAGCCCGAAGGCGCCGGCATACCACAGCGGATTGAGCAGGCTCTTGCGGTCGTCGAGTTCGCGCAGCCGGGTCTCGCACCAGGCGAGGTGGTCGTTCTCCTCCTGCGCCGAACGCTCCAGCCGGTGGCGGGTCTCGGGCAACCGCGCGGTGAGCGCCTGGCCCTGGTAGAGGGCCTGGGCGCAGACCTCGCCGGTATGGTTGATGCGCATCAACCGGGCGACATGGCGGCGCTGATCGCTGCCGAGATCGCCCTCGCCGAGACCGGCCGCGGGGTTGGGGCGCTCGGTCTGCGGTGGCCGACCGAACAGGGTGCGCAGGGCGCGATCGCCCTGGATCAGCAAGGCATCGAGCGGGGTGTAGTGACGAGTGCTCATGGTCTCCTGGGTCCGTGTTGACAGGGCGCGGCACGCGCGACGGCGTCCACGCCATCGGTGATGGGGCGATATCGGGTCGTGTACGGCGGATTTCATGTGTCCGGCAGGGGCTCGAGCTGGCGCGCGAGCAGCTCGACCGGATGCTCGACGGCGATCTCCAGCCCCGCCTCGCGCAGCGAGGCGGCGAGCTGCAGGGCACAGCCGAGGTTGGTGGTGACGATCAGCTCGGGGGCGGCGGCGCGGATCGCCGCGAGCTGATCGGCGAACAGCGCCTGCGCCATCCCCGGGCGTTCGAGCATGTAGGTGCCGGCGGCGCCGCAACAGCTCGCCTGTTCACCGAGCCCGATCAGCACCACCCCGGGGATGCGCCCGAGCAACCGGTGCACCGCGGCGTTGCCGCCGAGCAGGGTGCGATGGGTGCAGGGCTCGTGGACCAGCACCCGCAGCGGCGTCGGGCGCAGACGCAGCGCCTCGGGCCAGGCCAGGCCATCGAGATAGGCGCACAGCTCGGTGGTCCCGGCGAGCCCCGGGTGCTCGCGCAGCTCGCCGACACAGGCGCTGGAGAAGCCGACCAGGGTGCGCCCGGCGTGCACCTCGGCGACCCGCTCGCGGCGTCGGTCGGCGGCCTCGGGGTGACCGGCGTGACGCAGCAGCGCCCCGCAGCACAGCGATTCGTCGGCGATCCGGGTCTGCACCCCGAGCCGGGCGAGCAGCGCCCGCGCAGCCATCACCGCACCGCCCTGCAACCCCTCCTGGGTACAGCCGACAAACAGCTCGACCGCGTCACCGGCCATCGTGACCGATGGCACGGCAGGGGCCGGCGACGGCGTCCCGATCACCCGAGCGAGGCGCAGATAGACGGCCAGTCGCGACGGGGCGAGCCGACCCAGCCAGGCCAGCGCCCCGGCCCCGCGCAACCGCGCGAGCAGTCCGACGAGCCGACGCACCTGCACGGCATCCGAGACCGTCTCCAGGCGCCGGCGCGACCACCAGCGCCGCCAGCGCGGGCGCTGCGCCTGATGGCGCGCGCGGGCGCCATCGATCAGCCGACCGTAGGCGACCAGCGAGGGACAGGCGCGCTCGCAGGCGCGACATCCCAGACAACCGTCGAGATGGGCGGCCAGCGCCGTGTCCCACACCAGCTGGCCGCTCGCCCAACCCTGGATCAGGGCGATGCGCCCGCGCGGCGAGTCGCCCTCGTCGCGGGTCTGGGCATAGGTCGGGCAGTGCGGCAGACAGAGCCCGCACTTGACGCATTGATCGGCGAGCCGGAGCAACTCCAGGGCCGCCGGGTCGGAAGAAGAAGTCTGGCTGAGGGCGGTATTCAAGGCATTCGAACTCTGAGCGGGCTGGGGCGGTCCGGGCGCGAACGGTCGGGAGCCTTCGCTCCGTGCTACCCTGGGCAACCGGGCCAAGCATTGGATCAGGACCTTCTGACAGCGACGATGACCTACTATCGCCATCATGTCTTCTTCTGCACCAACGCCCGCAGCGACGGACGCCAGAGCTGCGATCAGTGTGGCGCCCTGGAGATGCGCAACCATCTCAAGCAGCGCGCCAAGGCACTGGGGCTGACCGGACCGGGCGGGGTGCAGATCAGCACCGCCGGCTGCCTGGGGCGTTGCGAGCTGGGTCCGGTGATCGTGGTCTATCCAGAGGGAGTCTGGTACACTTTCGTGGATCAGGAGGATATCGAGGAGATCCTCCAGTCTCATCTGCTCGCCGGCAAGCACGTTGACCGCTTGAAGTTGCCCGGCTGAACGGACCCGCAGCACAGATCGCACCCGATGATACAACGGGGGGTTGCGCTCGCGAAACCGATCGCGTACCATCCCCGGTCTTTCTCGACGCAGATAACGAATTCACGGACCGCGCGCCGTTCTGTTGCGCGTGGACTTCCCGGAGCGAAGGACATGACAACGACTGTTAGCGCCAAACCCGCAGAGGTTCGCCGCGCCTGGTACCTGATCGACGCCGAAGGCAAGACACTCGGCCGGCTCGCCAGCGAACTGGCGTTGCGCCTTCGCGGCAAGCACAAACCGCAATACACCCCGCACGTCGATACCGGTGATTATCTGGTGGTCGTCAACGCGGACAAGATTCGCGTGACCGGCAACAAGATGCAGGACAAGATGTACTACCGTCACACGGGGTATGTCGGTAACCTGAAGTCGACCAGCCTCGAAAAGCTGCTCGAGACCGCCCCTGAGCGTGCCATCCAGCTCGCAGTCAAGGGGATGCTGCCGCGCGGTCCGCTGGGACGCGCCATGTTCCGCAAGCTGCGTGTCTACGCCGGTCCGAATCACGAACACCAGGCGCAGCAGCCTCAGCCCCTCGAGCTCAACGTTTAGGAATCAGACGCATGTCGGAGACGCAACACGCTATTGGTCGCCGCAAGACGTCCGCCGCACGAGTTTTCTTGACGGCAGGCGCTGGCAACATCACGATCAACGGTCGTCCGATCGACCAGTTCTTCGGTCGCGAGACTGCCCGTATGGTGGTCCGTCAGCCGCTCGAGACCGCCGAGCTGGCCGACAAGATCGATGTCAACGTCACCGTCAAGGGTGGCGGCAACACTGGGCAGGCCGGCGCCATCCGCCTCGGCATCGCCCGCGCACTGACCGAGTACGACGAGACCCTGCGTTCTCCGATGCGTCGCGCTGGCTTCCTGACCCGCGATGCCCGTGAGGTCGAGCGCAAGAAGGTCGGTCTGCACAAGGCGCGCAAGCGTCCGCAGTTCTCGAAGCGTTAAAACTTCGGGGTTGTCACGGTATGTCGGAGTCGCTATAATTCTCCGACATATCGCGGCAAGCGATATTGGGGGATCGTCTAGCGGCAGGACTACGGACTCTGACTCCGTCAACCTAGGTTCGAATCCTAGTCCCCCAGCCATACTCCAGGAAAAGGTCCGAGCCCTCAGGGTTCGGGCCTTTTTCTTTATCCCCCTCCCCGCCTCATCCTTGTCCCGATATCGGGTCTTGACACAGATGTACCCTTTTCACAACAAGCGATGCCCGATCGCTCCCAGGGTGCTCGAATTACAGCCGATACGCGACCGGCTCGAAACGCCCCGCTCGATGCATTCGTAAAAACCGCATCGACAGCAGGGCCGTGCAATCATCCGATAAACTTTTGGGGGATGCACTCAGCCGTCCGACCAAGCGCTAGCGATGCAAAAAAGAGACACTTTTTAATGGGTGTGTCTTTTTCCCGTCCAATCTGTTGCAAAACACCATGCCCTCCTCTATAGTTCACTTCGCAAAGCATGATTGCGCTCGGTTTCTGCAGTCTGTCTGACAAATTCACAACAGCGGAGAACATCATGAACAAGAAACTCATCACCCTGGCGGTCGCCACCGCCATGGCCGCTCCGGCCGCTGCGATGGCTGAGGCTGTCCTCTACGGCAAGCTGCACATGTCGATCGACTATGCAGACGTCGAGGCAACCGCCATCGATCCCGTCACCGGCGAGAGCGTCGGCTTCAAGGGCTGGGGCCTGAACGGCGGCGGCGATCTGCCTGGTGCTGGCCGCGCCAACCGCATCGGCGTGAAGGGCTCGGAGGATCTGGGTAACGGTCTGAAGGCCATCTACCAGGTCGAGTTCGGCGTGCGCATGACCGAGGAAGGCTACGGCAACGCCGCTTCCGGCGCCAACGACACCATCACCATGCGTAACAGCTTCGTCGGTCTCGCCGGCAACTGGGGTACCTTCCTCGTCGGTCGTCACGACAGCCCGATGAAGATCTCCACCGGCAAGCTCGACCTGTTCGCCGACACCATGGCTGACTACAACGGCACCATCGGCTTCGACGATAACCGTTTCGACAACGCCATCGCCTACATCAGCCCGAGCTTCAGCGGCTTCCAGCTGGCCGCCGCGACCCACGCTGGTGGCGGCTCGACCCTGGGCTTCGGTGAGAACGTCAACGCCGACAGCCTCGCCGAGGGTTACTCGCTGGCCGGTATCTACTCCAACGGCCCGTTCTACGCCGCTCTCTCCTACGAGTCGATCGGCAACGAGCTGTTCATGGACTCCGCTGACAGCCTGACCGGCAAGAACATCGTCCTGCCCAACGGCCGCGTCGTCGCCAACCCGGGCTACGTCGAGGACGACTACACCAAGTGGCGTGCCGGCCTCGGTCTCCTCGACTGGAACGGCTTCACCCTGGCCGCCGTCTACGAGAACCAGGACTTCGGCGATCCGTCGGCTGACCTGTGGCAGATCCAGGCCGGTTATGCCTTCGGCAACAACCAGGTCAAGGCCATGTACGGCGCCAACTCCTATGACCTCGGCGTGAACAACGTCGACGACATCGACGCCGACGCCTGGGCCATCGCCTTCGACCACAACTTCAGCAAGCGCACCAAGGCGTACGTGCTGTACACCCAGGTCGACAGCGATCTCGACGTCGAGGACTGGGACGGCTTCTCGGTCGGCATGATCCACAGCTTCTAAGCCTCGCGCTCTAGAACCGTGGAACGAAAAACGGGGCCAGCGGCCCCGTTTTTCGTTGCCCGGAAAAAAGACGACCGGCGTCCGCTCCAGGCGTGCGACCGACCGAGGATCAACCCGCCACGGTCAACGTCCGTGCACCCTCGGCAGAGCCGAGGATCAGCACATCGGCCGGACGCTGGGCGAAGATCCCCACGGTCACCACCCCGGCGATGGCATTGATCTGTTGCTCCAGCGCCACCGGATCCTGGATCTCGAGATGATGGACGTCGAGGATCAGGTTACCGTTGTCGGTGACGAAGCCATCACGCCACACCGGCGTCCCGCCCAGCTCGACCAGCGCACGCGCGACATGGCTGCGCGCCATCGGGATCACCTCCACCGGCAGCGGAAAGGCGCCCAGCACATCGACCAGCTTGCTCTCGTCGGCGATGCAGACGAAGCGCTTGCTCGCCGCGGCGACGATCTTCTCGCGCGTCAGCGCGCCACCGCCACCCTTGATCAGCTGCAGGCGCGCGTTCGACTCGTCGGCGCCATCGACATAGAGCGTCAGCTCCCCGGTGGCATTGAGGTCGAACACCGGGATACCGTGCGCCTTCAGCCGCTCGGTCGAGGCCTCGGAGCTCGACACCGCCCCCTCGATCTGCCCCTTGATGCCGGCCAGCGCATCGATGAAATGGTTGACGGTCGAGCCCGTCCCCACCCCGATCACACCGCCCTCGACATAGGCCAACGCGGCCTCGGCCGCCTGGCGCTTCATCGCGTCCTGGTCCATCTCACTCCTCCGCATGGGACTCTCTGGCTGACGAACACGCCGAGGGACTCGGCGTGATGACACGGCCGGCACGGCCGCGGGCGGCCATCATAGCAACCGCGCCGGGGCGTCGCTGCGCTAACATGGAGCGGCAACGCTATCCCCGGAGTCCTCCATGCCCACACACTACATCGAGCGCATCCTCCGCGCCCGCGTCTACGACGTCGCCTGCGAAACCCCGCTGACCAAGGCACCGCTGCTCTCCGCCCGACTCGACAACGCCGTCTATCTCAAGCGCGAGGACCTGCAGCCGGTGTTCTCGTTCAAGCTGCGCGGGGCCTACAACAAGCTCGTCGGACTCGATGACGAGGCGCGTGCGCGCGGGGTGATCGCCGCCAGCGCCGGCAACCACGCCCAGGGCGTCGCCCTCGGCGCCAAGCGCCTGGGGATCACCGCCACCATCGTGATGCCGCGCACCACCCCGGCGATCAAGGTCGGCGCGGTGCGCCGCCTCGGCGCCAAGGCGGTGCTCCACGGCGACTCCTATGACGAGGCCTATGCCCATGCCATGGCGCTGGTCGAGGCGCAGGGGCTGACCTTCATCCATCCCTTCGACGACCCCGAGGTGATCGCCGGCCAGGGCACCATCGGCATGGAGATCCTGCGCCAGCACCCGACCCCACCCGACGCCATCTTCGTCCCGGTCGGCGGCGGTGGGCTGATCGCCGGGATCGCCGCCTATGTGAAGTGGCTCTATCCTCAGGTGCGGATCATCGGCGTCGAGCCCGAGGAAGCGCCGACCCTGTACCAGGCACTCGCCGCCGGCGCCCCGGTCGAGCTCGAACGGGTCGGGCTGTTCGCCGACGGGGTCGCGGTCAGGCGCATCGGCGAGGAGACCTTCCGCATCGCCCGCGAATACGTCGACGAGGTGGTGCTGGTGAGCACCGACGAACTCTGCGCCGCGGTCAAGGACATCTTCGACGACACCCGCGGCATCGCCGAGCCGGCCGGGGCGCTCGCGGTGGCGGGGATGAAGCGCTATGTCGCCACCCACGACATCCGCGACCAGCAGCTGGTGGCCATCGAGAGCGGCGCCAACGTCAACTTCGACCGCCTGCGCCATGTCGCCGAGCGTGCCGAACTCGGCGAGCGTCGCGAGGCCCTGCTCGCCGTCGCCATCCCCGAGCGGCCGGGCAGCTTCCTCGCCTTCTGCAAGCTGCTCGGCAGGCGCCAGATCACCGAGTTCAACTATCGCTATGCCGATGCCCGTCAGGCCCAGGTCTTCGTCGGGGTCGAGCTGAGTCGGGGCCAGTCCGAGCGCGAGGAGCTGACCGCCAAGCTCGCCGCCAAGGGCCTCGAGGTCGTCGACATGAGCGACAACGAGACGGCCAAGCTGCACATCCGCTTCATGGTCGGCGGACACGCGCCGGGGATCGCCGACGAGGTGCTGGTGCGCTTCGAGTTCCCCGAGCGCCCCGGCGCCCTGCTCAACTTCCTCACCGCCATCGGCAAGCGCTGGAACATCAGCCTGTTCCACTACCGCAACCACGGCGCGGCCTATGGCCGGGTGCTGCTCGGCGCCCAGGTGCCGGCGGGCGAACGCGCCAACTTCCGCGCATCGCTCGACGCGCTCGGTTACAGCTATTGGGAGGAGACCGACAACCTCGCCTACCGACTGTTCGCCGGCGCCGGGCCGCTCAGCACGGCGGACGCCGATAACGCCGACGCTCGGTGAAGACCGCATCGAGCGCCACGTCCCAGGGGCGTGGCGCGATACGCTCGAGACGCTGACACTCGTGGGCGATGCCGAACAGCCGTGGCCGGCGCCAGCGACGATGACGGCGCAGGTGCGCCAGGGCGCGGTCGTAGAAACCGCCGCCCATGCCGATGCGATGACAATCGGCATCGAACCCCACCAGCGGCACCAGCACCAGATCGAGCTGCCTCACCGGGCGGATCGCACGACCGCGCGCACAAGGTTCGGGAATGCGGTAGCGATTGGGACACATCCGCCGTCCCGGCTGGTGGCGCACGAACCACAGCGTCGAGCCACGGGCCGGCGCCGGGCGACGCAGCACCGGCAGATAGAAGTCATGCCCGCGTCCGCGCAGGGTCTCGATCAGCGCACGCAGATCGGGCTCACCGTCGCTCGGCCAGTAGAGCGCGATGCGGCGGGCGCGCAACAGCGCGAGTTCGCGCCCCAGCCGTCGCGCGAGCGCGCGGGCATGCAGACGCTGGGTCCTCGCCCCGAGCGCGCGACGACGCTGGCGCAGGGTACGGCGCAATGATGGGAGAGAGGGATCGGACATCAAGAGATGGGGTAAAGGACACCCCCCACGGGTGCCGTCGCAGGCCTTCGTTCTTGAACCAGAGGGTTCAAGTGGGAACAGTCAGCAATGGCATCAGGCTTTCCGCTCGGGGCGGACATGCACAACAGCCTTGCGGTCATGCTCCCAGGGTCGAGATTAGGCTCAAGAAAATACCCAGACCGCTGTCGAACACTACAGGGGGTGTCGCAGTGACAGGCTAACCCTTTTCGGGCGATGCGTCCAGGGGGGGGACGGCGTGCGCGAGCGCCTCGGCGAGCTGCCCCTGAAGATGCCCCAGACGCTCCACCAACACATCGTCGCGGGGCACCCCGCCGGCGCGCTGGAGCTGGATCAGCTCATGGGCGATGTTGAGCGCCGCGATCACCGCGATGCGGTCGGTACCGATCACCCGCCCGGTCTGGCGGATCTCGCGCATCCGGCCATCGAGCAGCCGCGCCGAATCGCGCAGGCCCTCTTCCTCGTGCGGCTCGCAGGCGACCCGGTAGTCCTTGTCGAGGATACGGATGCTGACCTGCAGCGGTTCATCGCTCACAAGCTCTCCTCCATCGCACGCAGCCGCGAGAGCATCGCCTCGACCCGGCTACGCGCCTGTTCGGTCTTCTCGATCAACTCGCCGCGCTCGGCCACCAGCGTCTCCTGACGCACGCGCAGCGAGGCGTTCTCCTCGCGCAGCCGCTGATTGAGCCGGATCAACGCAGCGACCTGCCGTTCCAGTTGGTCTAGATCGAAATCGGCCAAGGTGCGTGACTCCATTGCAGTTCAGCGCACTATAGAAGGGGCTCGGAAGAGGGTCAATCGGGCGCCGGCCACCGGGAGATTGCCTTAACCTCAAGGGCGCGGCGACCAGCTGCCAGCCTCCAGTGTCGGTTTGCAGCCAACTGCAACGCCACCAGACAGGCCTGAGGAGGCTGACAGCTGGAAGCTCAGACAGCTGACTCCTCCCGGCCACCAGGGCGCCCGTCGGCGAGCGCGCGGCTGACAGCCGCAGGCTGGTCGCTCTGCCCCTTCGCGGCTTTGCGGTTCAATCCTCCCAGCGACCGGCGACCGGCGACCGGCGACTGGCGACTGGCGGCTGGCGGCTGGCGGCTGGCGGCTGGCGGCTGGCGGCTGGAACCCATGCTATGATCGATTGTCGATTCACCGCGACGAGCGCGCCCCATGCGCCACGGAGGTTGCCACGGACATCGACGACACCCGGCTCGACCAACTCCTTGAGGCGAGCCCACTCACCCCGACCGCGAGCGAGGCGCACGGCATGCTGTGCGGCTTGATCTGCGCCGGTATCACCGACCCCGAGCAACGCTGGCTCGACCAGCTGCTGCCCGCCAGCTCGCCCCAGGCCGACGCCGAGCAGTCCGAGGCGGCCCCGCCCGAGGCTGAGACCGCCCCCGTCGACAGCGAGGAGGCCGAGGCCGCACGCGAGGAGACCCGCGCCGCACTCGGCGAACTCGCGCGCGCGACCCGCGCCGCACTCGCCGACGAGGACTACGGCTTCAGCCCGCTGCTGCCCGACGAGGGCGCACCGCTCGCCCAGCGCGCCACCGCGCTCTACGACTGGGTACGCGGCTTCCTCTACGCCTTCGGCATGCTCGGCATCTCCGAGCAGGGACTCTCCGAGCAGGGGCGCGAGATCCTGCGCGACTTCGCCGACATCACCCGCATGGACCTCAACGACCTCGACGACAACGAGGAGAACGAGGCCGCGCTGACCGAGATCATCGAGTTCACCCGCGCCGCCGCACTGCTGATCCATGACGAGGCCCCGGCACGCCAGGACAGCGACCAGGGACAGGGCACGGCATGAGCGCCGGCGAGTATCAACGCCGACGCGTCGCGCTGGCCGAGCGCATCGGCCCGGAGGCGATCGCCATCGTCCCCGCCGCGCGCGAGACCGAGCGCAACGCCGGGGTCAATCACCCCTTCCGCCAGGACAGCGACTTCCGCTATCTCACCGGCTTTCCCGAACCCGATGCGATCGCGGTGATCGTCCCCGGGCGCGCCGAGGGCGAATTCGTGCTGTTCTGCCGCGAGCGCGACCCCGAGCGCGAGCAGTGGGACGGTCGACGCATCGGCGCCGAGGGCGCGGTGACCGACCACGGGGTCGACCAGGCCCATACCCTCGCGGAGCTCGATCAGCGGATGCCCGAGCTGCTCGCCGGACGTACCCGGCTGCATTGCCCGATCGGCGCCGACGCGGCCTTCGAGGCGCGCATCCAGGACTGGCTCGGTCGCGCCCGCGCCGCCACCCGCGGCAGTGCTCCGGTGCCCGAGACCCTGACCCGGATCGGTGTCGCCCTGCACGAGCTGCGGTTGCGCAAGGATCCCGCCGAGATCGCGCTGATGCGCCGCGCGGCCGAGATCTCGGCCGCGGCCCATCGTGCGCTGATGCGGCGTTGCCGACCGGGCCTGCCCGAACTCTCGCTCGAGGCCGAATTCCAGTATCGCTGCGCCGATGCCGGCGCGCGCCTCCAGGCCTACCCGCCGATCGTCGCCGGTGGCGCCAATGCCTGCATCCTTCACTACACCGAGAACGATGCCCTGCTGCGCGACGGCGAACTGGTGCTGATCGACGCCGGCGGCGAGTTCGAGGGCTATGCCGCCGACATCACCCGCACCTTCCCGGTCAACGGCCGCTTCAGCACCCCGCAGCGCGAACTCTACGACCTGGTGCTCGAGGCCCAGCGCGCGGCGATCGCCGTCGCCCGCCCCGGCGCCAGCGTCGATGCCCCGCACCAGGCCGCACTCGGCGTGCTCACCCGCGGGCTGGTCCGTCTCGGCATCCTCGAGGGCGACCCCGAGACGCTGTTGCAGGAGGGCGCCTATCGCCCCTATTACATGCACCGCACCGGCCACTGGCTGGGCATGGACGTGCACGACGTCGGCCGCTATCGCGATCAGGACGGCGCCTGGCGGGCGCTCGAACCGGGCATGGTGATCACCGTCGAACCCGGGCTCTACATGCCCGATGATGCCCAAGTCCCGATCGCCTATCGCGGCATCGGCATCCGCATCGAGGACGATGTGCTGATCACCGCCGACGGCCACGAGGTCCTCACCGAGGGCGCGCCCAAGGACCCCGAGGAGATCGAGGCGTTGATGGCGAGCTGAGAACGCCCGGACACCCTCAACAGATGTAGACAGACCCGCGAGAGAGCTATGCACGAGTACGATGTGGTGATCGTCGGCGGCGGGCTGGTCGGGGGCGCCCTGGCCTGCGCCCTCGCCCCGACCGGACTCAGGATCGCGCTGGTCGAGGCCGTCGCCCCCGAAACCATGCGCCAGCCGAGCTATGACGAGCGGGTGATCGCCCTCTCGCTCGGTAGCCAGCGCATCCTCCAGGGCATCGGGCTGTGGCCGCGCATCGCCGCCGAGGCCGAACCCATCCGCAGGGTCCACGTCTCCGATCGCGGACACTGCGGCTTCACCCGCCTCGATCATGCCGAGCTCGGCGTCGAGGCGCTCGGCCAGGTGGCCCCGGCGCGGGTCATGGGGCATGCCATCCGCACCCGGCTCGCCACCCTCGACACCCTCACCACCCTGTGTCCGGCGCGGCTCTGCAACCATCGACTCGAGGGCGACCGGGTCACGCTCGACCTGCACTGTCAGGGACGCGACCTCCAGCTCGGCACCCGGCTGCTGGTGGCCGCCGACGGCGGCGACTCGGCCATCCGCGCCCGGCTCGGGCTCGGCACCCGGGGCCACGCCTACGGCCAGGACGCCATCATCACCACGGTCACCGCCGATCACGCCAGCCCCGGCACCGCCTACGAGCGTTTCACCGAGAGCGGTCCGCTGGCGCTGCTGCCGATGACCGAGGGGCGCTACTCGGTGGTCTGGACCTGCCGCGAGGACGAGACCGCCGAGCTGCTCGCGCTCTCCGACGCCGACTTCATCGCGCTGCTGCAGGCGCGCTTCGGCCACCGGCTCGGCCGGCTCGAACGCCCCTCGGCGCGCCAGGCCTATCCGCTGCGACTCGCGCTCACCCGCGAGCCGGTACAGCAGCGCGTGGTGCTGATCGGCAACGCCGCCCACACCCTCCACCCGGTCGCCGGTCAGGGCTTCAACCTCGGGCTGCGTGACGTCGCCGCGCTCGCCGAGGTGCTCGCCGAGCCGGCCGGGCGCGCCGATCCCGGCGGACCCGAGACCCTCGCCGCCTATCGTCGCTGGCGCGGCGGCGACCAGCTCGTCACCGGGCTGGTCACCGACCTGCTGGCGCGGGTCTTCGTCAACCCGTTGCGCCCGGTGCTCGGGTTGCGCGCCGCGGCGATGCTCGGCATCGACCTGCTCCCCGGCGCCCGCCAGCGGGTCGCGCGACGCTTCATGGGGCTGGAAGGAACCCAGCCCCGCCTTGCCTGTGGTCTACCCCTGAGGACGAGCCATGTCTGATCCGGACGCGACCCACGACCTGCTGATCGTCGGCGGTGGCATGGTCGGCGCGCTCTGCGCCGCCGCCTGTGCCGACAAGGGACTGCGCATCGCGGTGATCGAGCCGCGCGCCCCGATGCTCGACTGGGCGGAGGGCACGCGCGATCTTCGCGTCTGCGCGCTCAGCCGTGCCAGCCAACGCATCCTGCAACGGCTCGGGGTGTGGGAGCGCATCCTCGCGCTCGGCGCCAGCCCCTATCGCGAGATGCGGGTGTGGAGCGGCAAGGGCGGCGGCGTGCACTTCGACAGCCGCGCGCTCGGCGAGCCCGATCTCGGCCATATCGTCGAGAACCGGGTCATCCAGCGCGCGCTCTGGGAGCATCTGTCGGCACACACCGAGGTCGAGCTGATCACCCCGGCGCGGATCACCGAGTTCACCCACGACGCCGACCTCACCCGACTCGGCCTCGATGACGGCCGGCGGCTGCAGGGTCGACTGCTGGTCGGCTCCGACGGGCGCGACTCCCAGGTCCGCGCCCTCGCCGGGATCGAGACCTATGGCTGGGACTACGACCAGCGCGCCATCGTCGCCACCGTGCGTCCCGAGCACGGTCACCAGGAGACGGCCTGGCAGCGTTTCCTGCCGAGTGGGCCGCTGGCCCTGCTGCCGCTGCGCGACGGCGCCTGCTCGCTGGTCTGGTCGGCCACCGAGCAACGCGCCGAGACGCTGCTCGGGCTCGCCCCGGCCGCCTTCTCCGAGGCGCTCACCGAGGCCAGCGAGGGGCGGCTCGGCAGGCTGGTGCTCGAGGGCGAGCGCGCCGCCTTCCCGCTGCGCCTGCAGCACGCCAAGCGCTACGTACAACCGGGGCTTGCGCTGATCGGCGATGCCGCCCACGCCATCCATCCGCTCGCCGGACAGGGGGTCAACCTCGGCTTCCTCGACGCCGCCGAACTGGCCGCCGCGCTCGACCTGGCACGCGCCCGCGGACGCGCGATCAACGGCTGCTGGACGCTGCGTCACTACGAGCGCGCGCGCCGCGGCGACAACCTGGCGATGCTCGCCGCCATGGACGGCTTCAAGCGGCTGTTCGGCAACACCAACCCGTTACTGGCGCGACTGCGCGGTCTGGGGCTCAGCGCCACCGATCGCCTGCCCGCGCTCAAGCGCGCCTTCATCGCGCGTGCCCTGGGCCTCGGCGACGACCTGCCGCCACTGGCGCGCCCCTGAGCCCGGCCACGCCACACCCGAATCGGAAAAGCATCCAAGGGGGACCACCGACATGTCCGCGAAGAACGCCTTCTACGCCCAATCCGGCGGCGTCACCGCCGTCATCAACGCCTCGGCCTGCGGCGTGCTCGAGACCGCGCGCCAGCATCCCGACCGGATCGGCAAGGTCTATGCCGGGCGCAACGGCATCATCGGCGCGCTCACCGAGGACCTGATCGACACCTCGGCCGAGTCCGACGAGGCGATCGCCGCGCTGCGCTACACCCCGTCCGGCGCCTTCGGCTCCTGTCGCTACAAGCTCAAGAGCCTGGAGGCCAACCGCCGCGAGTACGAGCGCCTGATCGAGGTCTTCCGCGCCCACGACATCGGCTACTTCTTCTACAACGGCGGCGGCGACTCGGCCGACACCTGCTACAAGGTCTCCCAGCTCTCGGCCAGCCTCGGCTACCCGGTGCAGGCGATCCACATCCCCAAGACCGTCGACAACGACCTGCCGATCACCGACAACTGCCCCGGCTTCGGCTCGGTGGCCAAGTACATCGCCACCTCCACCCTCGAGGCCTCGTTCGACGTGCGCTCGATGGCCAAGACCTCGACCAAGGTCTTCGTGCTCGAGGTGATGGGCCGTCACGCCGGCTGGATCGCCGCCGCCGGGGCGCTCGCCGAGGACCACGGCATCCCGGTGCTGGTGCTCTTCCCCGAGGTCGAGTTCGACCAGACCCGTTTCCTCGCCGCGGTGCAGGAGAAGGTCGAGCGTCACGGTTTCTGCACCGTGGTGGTCTCCGAGGGCGCGCATCACCCCGATGGCCGCTTCCTCGCCGAGCAGGGTACCCGCGACGCCTTCGGCCACGCCCAGCTCGGCGGCGCCGCGCCGGTGGTGGCGAACATGGTCAAGGAGGCCTTCGGCTACAAGTTCCACTGGGCGGTGGCCGACTATCTGCAGCGCGCCGCACGTCATCTCGCCTCCAAGACCGACGTCGAGCAGGCCTACGCCATGGGCCGCGCCGGGGTCGAGTTCGCCCTCGCCGGGCACAACGCGGTGATGCCGACGGTGCGCCGTCTGAGCAACGATCCCTACGCCTGGGAGGTCGGCGAGGCCCCGCTCGCCGAGGTCGCCAACGTCGAGAAGTTCATGCCCAAGGAATTCATCTCCGCCGACGGCTACGGCATCACCCAGGCCTGCAAGGACTACCTGATCCCGCTGATCCAGGGCGAGGACTACCCGCCCTTCGAGCGCGGCCTGCCCAAATACGTCACCCTCCAGAACCGCGCCGTCGAGCGCAGACTCGGACTGTTCGAGGTCGAGTAGGTGAAACGCTGAACCACAAAGACGCGAAGCACGCAAAGAAGCATGCCGTTGCCGTCAGCCCACATCTGGGCTGGCGGACATCCATCGATCACACCACGGCTCCACCTGTCGTCTGTCAGCGCACGCACCGAAGCGCATCGAGACAACCTGGACAATGACGCCTTGATCACCTTCGCGCCTTGGCGGTTCAATCCCCGGCTGGGCTGACTGCTGAAACCCACCGAAACCGCCCGCGATTGGGATTCCGTCACGGGGATCGTCTACAATCCGTCGCTTTCCGTCGCGCGTGTGCGTCGGGGGATCGACCGCCCCCCGGGCCTGCGTGCGCGCCGCGACAACCACCCCTCGCAACCATCAGAGTACTTACATGGATCTGAAGAAAGTCTCCAGGGGCGACAACGTCCCCAACGAAATCAACGTCATCATCGAGATCCCGGCCCGCTCCGAGCCGGTGAAGTACGAGATGGACAAGGACACCGGCGCGATGTTCGTCGACCGCTTCATGTCGACGGCGATGTACTATCCCTGCAACTACGGCTATGTCCCCCACACCCTGTCGGCCGACGGCGACCCGGTCGACGTGCTGGTGGCCACGCCCTATCCGCTGCTGTGCGGCTCGGTGATCAAGTGCCGCCCGATCGGCGTGCTGAAGATGACCGACGAGTCGGGCGACGACGCCAAGGTGTTGGCGCTGCCGATCGACAAGCTCTACAAGGGCTATCGTCACATCACCAACTTCCGCGACATGCCCGAGCACCTGCTCGACCAGATCGCCCACTTCTTCGAGCACTACAAGGATCTCGACGAAGGCAAATGGGTCCGTGTCGACGGCTGGTTCGGCCGCGAGGAGGCGCGCCAGGAGATCATGGAGAGCGTGCGCATGTTCGACGAGGCCCCGGAGAAGCCGGCCTTCTGATCCGCGTCCCGCCCGCCCCTGGGCGGGCGGCGCCCCGACCGACGGAGCCCCGCCGATGGACGATCTCACCCATTTCGACGACCAGGGCGCGGCGCGCATGGTCGATGTCGGCGACAAGCCCTCGACCCGGCGCGGCGCACTCGCCGCGGGCCGCATTCGCATGCACCCCGCAACCCTCGAGCGCATCCGTCAGGGCGGCGCCGGCAAGGGCGACGTGCTCGGCGTGGCGCGCATCGCCGCCATCATGGGTGCCAAGCGCACCGCCGATCTGATCCCGCTCTGTCATCCGCTCGCGCTCTCGCGGGTGGAGATCGCCTTCACCCCCGACGCCGAGACCAGCACCGTCGAGTGCAGCGCCCGGGTCGAGACCACCGGTCCCACCGGTGTCGAGATGGAGGCGCTGTGCGCCGTCCAGGTCGCGCTGCTCACCATCTATGACATGTGCAAGGCGAGCGATCGCGGCATGATCATCGAGCAGGTGCGCCTGATCGAGAAGCACGGCGGTCGCTCCGGACACTGGCAGCGCCCCGTCGAGGCTTGACGCCGCCCCGCCACTCAGGCATCCCTACCCATCCCGGCGCCAGACGCCATTCCCCTCGCCCACACGGCGACCAATCCAGCACGCACACTCCATGAATCCCTTCTATCAACGCGCCCACTTTCTCACCTCGGTCCCGAGGATCGATCAGGCCCCGACCGACAGCGGTCGCGAGGTCGCCTTCGCCGGTCGCTCCAACGCCGGCAAATCGAGTGCCATCAACACCCTCTGTCACCAGAAGGCGCTGGCGCGCACCAGCAAGACCCCGGGCCGTACCCAGCACCTGGTGTTCTTCGAGCTCGACGAGCAGCGCCGTCTGGTCGACCTGCCGGGCTACGGCTACGCCAAGGTCGCCGAGTCGATCAAGCGCCAGTGGCAGCAACATCTGGCCACCTACCTGATCGAGCGACGCGCGCTCGCCGGGCTGGTGGTGGTGATGGACATCCGTCATCCGCTCTCGGCCTTCGACCGGCAGATGATCGCCTGGGGGCAGGAAGCGGAGCTGCCGCTGTTGCTGCTGCTGACCAAGGCCGACAAGTACCGCAAGGGCGCGGCACGCGCCGCCGAACTGGCGGTGGCCAGGGAGCTGCGCGAGGCCGGCGACCTGATCACGGTACAGCGCTTCTCCTCGCTCGAACGACAGGGCGTCGAGGACGTGCACGCCTGGCTCGATGCCCGGCTGGCGGTCGGCGAGGAACTCACCGACTGAGGCGGGAGGACAGGCGCCCGGAACGACCGGGCGCGTGCCCGGCGACGTCGCAACGGACGTCGCCTGCGGGTCACTCGATCACATAGATCTCGACCCGGCGGTTGCTGGCGCGACCGCTCGCGGTGGCGTTGCTGGCGATCGGCTCGGCCTCGCCGATACCCTCGGCCTCGACCCGCGCGGCCTCCAGCCCACGCTCGATCAGTCCCTGGCGCACCGCCTCGGCGCGCTGGCGCGAGAGTTCCAGGTTGATCGCATCGCTGCCGGCGCTGTCGGTATGACCGACGATCCGCAGGGTCAGCCCCGGATTGTCGGCGAGCAGCGCGACGATACCATCAAGCACCGGCAGCTCGCCGGCGGGCAGGGTCGCCGCCCCCGAGGGGAAGCGCAGGGTGTCGTTGGCCAGCCGCAGCCGCATCCCCTGCTCGGTGTAGCTCGCCCCCAGCTCGGCCAGGCGTTGGTAGAGCGCGCGCACCCGAGCGGTCTCGGCGCGCTCGGCGGCGAGCGCCGCGCTCAGCGCCTCGACCCGCCCCTCAACCTCGGCGTCGTCGGCCTGCTCGGCGAGCGCGGCATCGGCCTCGGCCAGCCGTGCCTGCTGCGCGGCGAGCTGCGACTCCAGCTCGGAGATCCGCGCCTCGCGCGCCGCCAGCCGCTCGCGCAGACCGGCATCGGCATCGGCACCGGCGGCGAAGGCCGCCAGCTCGTCCTCCAGCTCGGCGATCCGCGCCTGCGCCGCGGCGAGGGCCTGCTCGAGCTCGCTCACCCGCGCCGCGGTGGGACGGGCATCGAGTTCGGCACTCAGCGCCTGGTGCCCGGCCTCCAGCTCGGCGAGCGCGGCCCCCAGCTCGGCGATCCGCGCCTCGCGCGCGGCCAGCTGCTCGCGCAGCGCGGCACTGGCATCGGCCCCCTCGGCGGCGGCCGCCGCCTCGGTCTCCAGTCCCTCGATGCGGGCCCGCGCCTCGCCGAGCGCGCGTTCGAGCTCGGCAAGCTGCGCTGCGCTCGGACGCTCGGCGAGCGCGGCCTCGGCCTCGACCCGCTGCTGACCGACCGCCACCAGCCGCGCTTCCAGCTCGCTGATCCGCGCCTCGCGCGCGGCCAGGGTCCGGTTCAGCTCGGCGAGCTCGGCCACGGCCTCGCCAGCCTCGGCGGGACGTGTCTCGAGCGCCGCCAGCGCCTCGTCGTAGGCGATCTTGAGCTGCTCGAGCTCGGCGCCGCGCGCCTCGGCCTTGGCCTCGGCCTGCTCCAGCGCCTGGCGCAGATGGGCGCAGTCGACCTCGTACTTGGCGCGGGCGGCGGCATAGTCCTCCTGCAGCAGTTCGAGCTTGGTCTTGAGCTCGGCGATGGCCTGACGATCGGCCTCCGAGGGCACGACCCCGAGGTTCTGCGCCAGACGCAGCAGCTCGGCATCCATCGGGGTAGTGGTGGAGAGATGGATGCGCTCGTTGAGATGACGCTCCAGGGTCTCGATGTGGGCACGATGCTCGGCCGCGGTGGCGGCGATCGTCTCATGGACCCGGGAGAGATCGTCACGCAGCGCGGCGATGGTCTCCTCGGCCTGCTGATAGCGCGCCTCGAGCTCGGCATAGGCACCGCTCGCCTGGGCACGCTCGGAGTCGAGATCGACCTCCATCGCCTGATGGCGCTCGAGCAACGTCTGGTAGCGCTCCTCCAGGCCCTGCTTCTCGCCGAGCAGCGCGGCGAGTCGCTGCTCGAGCTCACTCAGCTGCTCCGCGTGCTCGGCGCCCAGCCGATCGAGCTCGGCGGCCAGCAGCTCACGGCGCGACTCGGCATCGGCGAGCCGGGCATCGAGCTGGCGGGCATTGCGCTCGGCCTGGGCGAGCGCGCTCTCCTGGCTGTCGAGCTGTTCATAGAGCCGGTCGTCATACCACTCGTAGAGCAGATAGACGCCGATCAGGGCGACCAGCAGGAACAGCGCAACCGGTCTCCAGAACGTGGAGCTGGTATCGGACATCGTCACCTCCTTGGGGTGGCTCGTTCGGTCGTTGTTCTCGTGCGTGGCCGACGGGAAACCCCAAGCGGACCACGGTTGAATGACCGATTATCTCGCATTTAACCGACAGGCCGCACATCCGACGGATCAGCAGCATGACAGCGCGCGTCCGCTCACTCCCCAACCGGCAGCCCGTGACCTGCGTAAAACATGAACGGCGCGCGGGCCTCGCCCGGCGCGCCGTTCATGTCTTGTACGCCTGATCGAGAGGACAGCGCCAGCCGCCACCGGCCAAGCGCTGGCGGCTGACGATCCCGTCGAGGTTCAGCGCCGCTTGCGCTCCACCGTGGCCAGGGTCTGCTGGGCGATCTCCAGCTCCTCGTTGGTGGGGATCACCCACAGCTGCACCCGGCTCTCGGCGGTGCTGATACGCAGTCCGGCCTCATCGGCGCGACCGGCGTTGGCCGTGGCGTCGAGCTCGATGCCCAGCGCCTCGAGACCGGCGCAGGCGCCGGCACGGACCTCGGCGGAGTTCTCGCCGATCCCGCCGGTGAAGACGATGGCGTCGACCGCGCCGAGCTCGGCGTAATAGGCGCCGATGTACTTCTTCAGCCGATGGGTCATCATCCCCAGCGCCAGCTCGGCACGCTCGTTGCCGCGCTCGGCCAGGCGCACCACCTCGCGCATGTCGTTGACGCCGCAGATGCCGAGCAGCCCGCTCTGACGATTGAGCATGTGGTCGATCGCCTCGGCGTTGAGCCCGAGGTGCTTGCTCAGATAGATCGGCACCGCCGGATCCATGTCACCGCAGCGCGTGCCCATCACCAGCCCCTCGAGCGGGGTCAGCCCCATCGAGGTGTCGACACAGCGGCCGTTGCGGATGGCGCTGGCGCTGGCGCCGTTACCGAGATGCATGGTGATCAGGTTGCACTGCTCGAGCGGCTTGCCGAGCAGCTCGGCGGCGCGCTTGGCGACATAGTGGTGCGAGGTGCCGTGGAAGCCGTAGCGACGGATGCGGTGCTCGGTGTAGAGATACTCCGGGATCGCGTAGCGATAGGCCGTCGGCGGCATGGTCTGGTGGAATGCGGTGTCGAACACCACCACCGAAGGGACGCTCGGGAAGTGCTTGCGCGCGACCTCGATCCCGGCCAGATGACCGGGGTTGTGCAGCGGCGCGAGCGGGATCACCTCGTGGAGCTCGGCGAGGACATCGGCGTCGACGATCACCGGGTGCTTGAAGTGCGGCCCGCCGTGGACCACCCGATGGCCGATGGCGCTGAGTTCGGAGACGTCGCCGAGCACGCCGTGCGACTGCAGCGTCTCGACGATGAAGTCGATGCCTTCCTGGTGCGAGGGCACGGCGAGATCGTTCTGATCGCGCTGCATCACCCCATCGGCGTCGAGCCATTCGAGACGCATCTCGCCCTCGGTCTCGCCGATACGCGCGACCATGCCCGAGGCGATGGCGGTCCAGTCTTCGCTGCGGAAGAGCTGATATTTGATCGAGGAACTCCCCGAGTTGAGGACCAGCACCTTCATGCCTGGATCTCCTGTTCGGTCTGCGCCTGGATGGCGGTGATGGCGACGGTGTTGATGATGTCGGTCACGGTACAGCCGCGGCTGAGGTCGTTGACCGGCTTGTTGAGCCCCTGGAGCACCGGCCCGATGGCCACCGCCCCGGCGCTGCGCTGCACCGCCTTGTAGGTATTGTTGCCGGTGTTGAGGTCGGGGAACACCAGCACGGTGGCATGTCCGGCGACCTCGCTGTCGGGCATCTTCGAGCGCGCCACGTTGACGTCGACGGCGGCGTCGTACTGGATCGGACCCTCGATCTTGAGATCCGGACGACGCTCGCGGGCGAGCCGCGCGGCCTCGCGCACCCGCTCGACGTCCTCGCCCTTGCCCGAGCTGCCGCTCGAATAGGAGAGCATCGCCACGCGCGGCTCGAGGCCGAAGGCCGCGGCGGTCTCGGCCGAGGTCACGGCGATCTCGGCGAGCTGCTCGGCGGTCGGGTTGGGGTTGACCGCACAGTCGCCGTAGACCAGCACCCGGTCGGGCAGGCACATGAAGAACACGCTCGAGACCAGCTCGACGCCGGGCTTGGTCTTGACCGTCTCGAAGGCCGGGCGGATGGTGTGCTGGGTGGTGTGCACCGCGCCCGAGACCATGCCGTCGGCGTCGCCCACGTGCACCATCATGGTACCGAAGTAGCTGACGTCCTCGAGCACGTCGAGCGCCATCTGCTCGGAGATGCCCTTGTGCCGGCGCAGCTCGTAGTAGGCCTTGGCATAGCGCTCGCGCTCCGGCGCCGTGGCCGGGTCGAGGATGCGGATCCCCTCGAGCTTGAGCCCGAGCTCGCCGATGGTGCGATGGATCTCGTCGGGGTTGCCGAGCAGGGTGAGGTCGGCGACCTGGCGCAGCATCAGGATCTCGGCGGCGCGCAGCACCCGCTCGTCGTTGCCCTCGGGCAGCACGATGCGCTGGCGCCGCGCCTTGGCGCGCTGGATCAGCTCGTACTCGAACATCAGCGGGGTGACCCGCTCGGAACGCCGCCCGGTGAGCCGGGTGCGCAGGTCGTCGACGTCGACGTGCGCCTCGAACAGCCCCAGCGCGGCGGCGATCTTGCGCGCATCGCCGGGGAGGATGGTCGACTCGATGCCGTGCAGGTTCATCGCCGTGGTGAAGGTGTCGGTCGGCACCTGGAGGATGGCGACCTTGGTGCGACGCAGCCCCTCGATGAGCTGACGCACCTTGTCCGAGGGTTCGATGCCGCCGGTGAGCAGCAGCCCGGCCACCCGCGGGAAGGCGGCCGAGGCGTCGGCGGCGAGACTGGCGAGGATGATGTCGGCGCGGTCACCCGGGGTGATGATCAGGCTGCCGTCCTCGACATAGCCGAGGAAGTCGGGCACCGCCATGGCGGCGATCTTGTAGCTCGACACCACCTGGTTCATCGCGTCATCGTCGCCGTAGAGACGCTCGGCGCCGAGCGCCTGACAGACCTCGCCCACCGTCGGCATGCCGAGCTCGGCATCCTCGGGGATGACGCAAACGTTCTCCTTGTCGGTGAGCAGGTCGCGGGCACGGTCCTTGACCGTCTCCACGCACTCGGGCTCGACGCCGTTGACGATGCTCACCAGGAAGTCGCCGCCACGCTCGCGCATCAGTTCGTGAGCGATGTGCAACGCGTCCTGCGCCTCCTGCGGGGTGCGGCCGAAACCCTTGACCACCGCCACCAGACCGCAGCCGAAGTGACTCGCCAGGTCGGCGTTGAAGCTGAGCTCGAGCGAGGGGATCAAACCATTGTAGTCGGTCCCGGCGCAGACCACCAGGTCGCAGCGCTCCTCGAGCATCTTGAACTTGTTGAGGATCAGCTTCAGCAGCTCGTCGTAGCGGCCACTGCCGATCAGCTGACGGGCGGTCTCGACCGTACAGCCGTAAAGCATCTCGGGCGGGAACGGCAGATCGTAACGGCTACGGATCAGCGCGGTCAGGTTGTCCTCGGTCGCGCCCCGGGGGGCGAACGGCCGGAAGAACCCGACCTTCTGCTTGACCGACGAGAGCATCTCCATGAAGCCGAGCACGACCACGGACTTGCCGCTACCGCGTCCGGCGCCGGCGATATAGACGCTTTGCATTATTCTTCCTCTTACGGGGCATGACGATCGTGCGCGATCGTCAGACCGTCAAAAACAGCGACGCGGAAAAATAACAGATAATAACCATGCCGGGATCGCGCTATTTCAATGACGTAGCGCCGGACTCCCTGATTTTCCCAACACTAGCACTGTACACGAAACGGTCGATTTCACTCTCCGGGCGTCTCCACGCGCGCCCGCCAGCGACCATAGGGAAGGTCGCGATAGGCGCGGCTGTCGATGTATTCGAGCACCCGCCCGAGCCGATAGAAGCTCGCCACCGAGTCGACCCGCAGCAGCTCACGACCACGCTCGTCGAAGAACAGCACGGACGGCGCATAGAACAGGCCCAGCTCGGCGGCCCAGTCACGCGCACGGACACGCCGACCGTCCGGGGTGATCACCGGGGTGGGGGCATCCATGTCGAGCTGTACCGCGTCGATCCGGGTGAAAGACGCATCTAGCCCGGTCCCGCGCAACACCTGGCCGTGGAGCACGTCGCAGGCATGACACTCGCCGCGCTCGAAGAAGACCGCCAGGGGCCGTTCGGCAGGGAAGCGACGATCGAGGTTGTGCGGCGGCGGCTGGAAGAAATCGGCCTCGTTGAGCGCGTCGAGCTCGAACACCAGACGATTGTCGCCACGGGCGAGATAGTCGCGGAAGGACTCGTCTCGATAGTGGGCGTCGGCGACGTATTCGAGCGCGGCGCGAAACTGATAGGGCGGGTAGTAACCGCGCAGCCGCAGCGCCAGTCGTCCCGCGGCGTCATAGAACAGGATCGTCGGGGTGAAGTCGGCCTGCTCGCGCAGCGCCAGCGCCCGCTCGCTGAGCACCGCGCCGTCGATGGCGGTGACCTCGGCCACGCCCCAGGCATCGAGTGCGACGACGTCGAAATGACGCCGGGTGTAGTCGCGGATGTCGGCCTGGCCGAACACCTCGTCCATCAGCAGATGACAATAGGCGCAGCGGCGCTGGCCGACATAGACCATCAGCCCGCGCTTGCCCGCCGCCACCGCCCTGGCCAGATCATCGGGAAGATCGAACAGGGTCTCGGTGAACCAATCGGGGTGTTCGAGCAGGGTCGCGCGCGGGCGATCGTCGAAGGCCCCACCGCCCTCCTCTGCCACCGCGGCGATCGTCACCCCCAGCAGAGCAGCGGCCAGCCATACTCGAATGATGGTCATGCGGATCCCTCCCGATATCGACCCCAGCGCTGACGGCGCGCCGCTCAGCCCCCGGCGGCGAGCGCGCGCTGCGCGAGAAAGAGCGCGGCGATGGCACGGGCCTCGTCAAAGTCCTCGCGCGCGAGCAGCGCATCGAGCGCGTCGAGGCGCCAGGGGACCACCTCGATCTCCTCGGGCTCGTCGCCCGGCAGGCGACTCGGATAGAGGTCCTGGGCAAGCACGATCAGGCTGCGATGGGCGATATAGCCGGGCACCAGCGAGACCCGATCGATGATGCGCAGCGTCCGCGCCCCATGCCCGACTTCTTCCTGGAGTTCACGGTTGGCGGCAGCGAGTGGATGCTCGTCGGGCTCCACCACCCCCTTGGGCAGACCGAGTTCGTAACGTTCGCTGCCGGCGCCGTACTCGCGGATCAGCAACACCGTCTCGGCATCGAGCATCGGCACGATCATCACCGAGTCGTTGCCGCTGCCGGGCACCCGCTCATAGGTACGCCGCGCGCCGTTGGCGAACTCCAGATCGATCTGCTCGACCCGGAACAGTCGACTCTCGGCGACCACGCGACGGGCGAGGATCTTGGGTTTGGACCGCATCAGGGACTCCTTGCAGGGATGAGAGCGCCGCGGCGGCCCGACACCGGGCACGCGGCTCGAAACCACCATAACCGAAGGCCGCCGGGGCGCGGCGGGTTGGCGTCGCGCCCGGGCATCGGGCATCCTCTGCCCCACCGGCCCCGACCCAAGGCAGCGGTCACCCACTCGCAACCAACCTCCGGCGCAGCACATGACCCCAGAGCCCATCGACATCGACTGGACGCGGATCGACACCGTCTTCCTCGACATGGACGGCACCCTGTTGGACCTGCACTTCGACAACCACTTCTGGCTCGAACACATGCCCCGGCGCTACGCCGAGGCGCGCGGCATCCCGGTGGCGACGGCCAGGGCCGAGCTGCACGCCCGCTATCACGATCTCGCCGGCACTATCGAGTGGTACTGTCTCGATCACTGGAGCCGCGAGCTCGGCTTCGACGTCGCCCTGCTCAAGCGCGAGGTCGAGCACCTGATCGCGGTCCACCCGCGGGTGGTCGAGTTCCTCGAGCTGCTCGGCGCGCGCGGCAGACGCCGGGTGCTGGTGACCAACGCCCACCAGCGCGCGCTCGCGCTCAAGCTCGAACGCACCCGTCTCGCCGGTCATTTCGAGCACATCATCTGCGCCCATGACCTCGGCGCGGTCAAGGAGACACCGGGATTCTGGTCGCGGGTGCAGACCATCGAGCCCTTCGACCCGACGCGCACCCTGTTCGTCGACGACAACCCGCAGGTGCTGCGCGCGGCCCACGACTACGGCTTCGGCTGGCTGCTCGCCGTCGGCGCGCCCGATTCACGCGCCGCGCCGCGCCGCGTCGAGGGCTTCGCCACCATCACCGACTTCGGACAGCTGATCCCCGGACTGGACGCGGCTCAGTCGACCGGCTCGATCTCCTCGGGCTTGGGCGACTGAACGCCTGTCTCCTGACTGGTTGAGGGCTTGCGCCGACGCCGCCGACGCCTCTTGCGCGGGGCCTCGGCCTGGCTGGCATCGGTCTCGGTGGGGGGCTGGGGGGCGGGATCGGTGGCGGGATCGGTGAGGGCACAGGAGGCCGGGGCGTCCGAGACCTTGGTCGAACGCCGCCGGCGCGGGCGCGGCGGCTGCGCGGACGACTCGGTCGAGGCGTCACGGGTCGAGCCTTCGCTCTCCGCGACCGGCTCGGCCGATCTCGGTCGCGCGCTGCGTCTGCGCCCATCGCGTTCGCCATGGCCGCGCTCACCACGCTCGCCGGAACGATGCCCATCGCGACGCGCACGCTCGGGACGCAAGCGGCTGCCGGGATCGACCTCGGCGAGCAGGCCCGGATCGACCGGCTCGACGGTGATCTTGGCGTCGATATAGGCCTCGATGTCGGGCAGACAGAAGGCATAGGTCTCGCAGACGAAGCCCACGGCATCGCCCGCGGCGCCGGCGCGCGCGGTGCGCCCGACGCGATGGACATAGTCCTCCGGGTCCTCGGGCAGGTCGAAGTTGACCACGTGGGTGACGTCGGGGATGTGCAGCCCGCGCGCGGCCACGTCGGTACCGACCAGCACCGGCAGCGAACCCTCGGTGAACTCGCGCAGCAGGCGCAACCGCTGTTTCTGCGGCACGTCGCCGGAGAGCACGGCGGTGTTGATGCCGTTGCCCTGCAGATAACCCCAGACGCGATCGGCCTCGCGCTTGGTGTTGACGAAGACCATGATCCGCGCATCGCCCTCGAGCCAGCCGCGCGCCAACCCGACCAGCAGCGGGATCTTCTCCTCGTTGGCGGTCATGTAGCAGCACTGGCGCACCCGATCGGCGGTGACCTGCTCGGTCTCGATCTTGATCAGGCGCGGCTGGTTCATGTGCTCGTAGGCGAGCTCGGTGACCCGGTAGGAGAGCGTGGCCGAGAACAGCAGCCCCTGACGCGACTCGGGCGGCGGCATCCGCCGCAGCAGGAAGCGGATGTCCTTGATGAAACCGAGGTCGAACATGCGATCGGCCTCGTCGAGCACCACCACCTCGATGCCGCGCAGGTCGAACACCCGCTGCTTGAAGTAGTCGATCAGCCGTCCCGGGGTGCCGATGAGGATGTCGACACCTGCGGCCAGCTCATCGCGCTGTTTCTGATAGCCGGTGCCGCCATAGGCCAGCCCCAGACGCAACCCGGTGTGGGCGCCGAGGGCGAGCGCGTCCTTGTGGATCTGCACCGCCAGCTCGCGGGTCGGGGCGAGGATCAGCGCCCGCGGTCGACAGATGGTGTCGGCGGCATCGCGCGGCTCGGCGGGGTGGCCGAGCAGCCGCTGCATGGTCGCGAGCAGGAAGGCTGCGGTCTTGCCGGTGCCGGTCTGTGCCTGACCGGCGATGTCATGCCCCTCCAGGGCGATCGGCAGGGTCTCGGCCTGGATCGGTGTACAGTGGGTGAAACCGGTCTCGGCGAGACCCGCGAGGATCCGCGGATCAAGCGCCAGCGAGTCGAGGCGCGTCTGGGAGAGGTGTGTGTCTGTCATGACGTTTCGGGTATCCCTGAGCTACAGACCTCGCGGACGGGCAAGGCTTGCAAATTCTCTTCGCTTTGGATCAAATAGCATCTTACCCAAGGGCCCATATCAACGCCAATTCGCCCGCCCGCTCCACAGCCGACCCGCGCGACGCCTCAACGGCGAGTTCTCACGCCCTTCACCACACGAATTCAACGGGAGACGACTCCAGTGAGCGACAGCATCGTCCACGTGACCGATGACACCTTCGAGGAAGAGGTGCTGAAATCCTCCAAGCCGGTGCTCGTAGACTACTGGGCCGACTGGTGCGGTCCGTGCAAGATGATTGCCCCGGTCCTCGATGAGATCGCAAGCGAGTACGGCAAGGACCTCAAGGTCGCCAAGCTCAACATCGACGACAACCCCAACACCCCTCCCCGTTACGGCATCCGCGGCATCCCCACGCTGATGCTGTTCAAGGATGGCGAGGTCGAGGCGACCAAGGTGGGCGCCGTCTCCAAGTCGCAGCTGACCGCTTTCATCGACAGCAACCTCTGACACCCGGCAACCAACCAGCGCGCGGCGAGGCACCCGCGCGTTCGAGGCGATCGACTTTCTAATTTCCACGGGGCGTCCGCCCGGACGCCCCCTCTCCGGTGGGCTGCTGTCCTGCAGCCGCATCCTCTCGCGACACCGATCCTTCTCGCGGGGCGCTGCCCACCAGCCACGACCTCTGTCTTTAACGATAACCGTGATGAATCTAACCGAACTCAAGAAGACGCCTGTACCCGAGCTGGTTGCCCTTGCCCAATCGATGGACATCGAGGGTGTCGGACGCTCTCGCAAGCAGGACCTGATCTTCGCCATCCTCAAGGCACAGGCCAAGCGTGGCGAGGACATCTACGGCGACGGCGTGCTCGAGATCCTGCAGGACGGATTCGGGTTCCTGCGCTCGGCCGACGCCTCCTATCTCGCCGGCCCCGACGACATCTACGTCTCGCCCAGCCAGATCCGGCGCTTCGCGCTGCGCACCGGCGACACCATCTCGGGCAAGATCCGTCCGCCCAAGGACGGCGAGCGCTACTTCGCCCTGCTCAAGGTCTCGGACATCAACTTCGATCGCCCCGAGAACGCCAAGTCGAAGATCCTGTTCGAGAACTTCACCCCGCTGTTCGCCCAGGAGCGGCTCACCCTCGAGGTCGGCAACGGCAGCACCGAGGACATCACCGCCCGCACCATCGACCTGGTCGCCCCCATCGGCAAGGGTCAGCGCGGCCTCATCGTCTCGCCGCCCAAGGCCGGTAAGACCATGATGCTGCAGAACATCGCCCAGTCGATCGGTCACAACCACCCCGACTGCTACCTGATCGTGCTGCTCATCGACGAGCGTCCGGAAGAGGTCACCGAGATGGCCCGCTCGGTGCGCGGCGAGGTCATCTCCTCGACCTTCGACGAGCCGGCCACGCGTCACGTCCAGGTCGCCGAGATGGTGATCGAGAAGGCCAAGCGTCTGGTCGAGCACAAGAAGGACGTGGTCATCCTGCTCGACTCCATCACCCGCCTGGCGCGCGCCTACAACACCGTGGTGCCGTCCTCCGGCAAGGTGCTCACCGGCGGCGTCGACGCCAACGCGCTGCAGCGTCCCAAGCGCTTCTTCGGCGCCGCGCGCAACGTCGAGGAAGGCGGCAGCCTCACCATCATCGCCACCGCGCTGGTCGACACCGGCTCGCGCATGGACGACGTGATCTACGAGGAGTTCAAGGGCACCGGCAACATGGAGATCCACATGGATCGCCGTATCGCCGAGCGTCGCATCTTCCCGGCGATCAACATCAACCGCTCCGGCACCCGCCGCGAGGAGTTGCTGATGGGCCCGGCGGAACTGCAGAAGATGTGGATCCTGCGCAAGATCCTGCACCCGATGGACGAACTGGCGGCCATGGAGTTCCTCTTCGACAAACTCAAGGCGACCAAGACCAACGACGAGTTCTTCTCCTCGATGAAGGGCTGAACGACCGCAGCTCGCCCCGAACACGCCAGGCGCGCGGCGTCACCGTCGCGCCATCGGCCCCGCCATCGCCGCACGTCCGCAACACCCCGCACCGCCCCCGTCTCTCCCCCCGCCCCGTCACCGGACATGCCGCACGGACGGTCGTCAGGGCACGGATCCCGAAAAGACATCGCCCCGGCCCGGCACGAGGCCGAACCGGGGCGATGGAGATGCCCGCCGAACCCGCTCCCGCGCGTCCGGCGAAACGACTCAGTTGGCGCCGAGTCGGCTCAGCACATCGAGCACCTCGGCATCGACCAGACCATTGACGGGCAGCTCGCGCACCCGCTGGAAGACCTTCAGCGCCTCGCGCGTCTGCGGCCCGAAGCGACCGTCGACACCACCGCCGTAGACCCCGAGCCCGCGCAGCGCGGCCTGCACATCACGCCGCTGCTCGAGGCTCAGTTCGCGATCGAAGGTCTCGGCGTCACCCGCCTCGGCCTGCTCGCTCACCCCCGCCTCGACGACCGGCGCACCGACCTCCAGGGGACGCGCCTCGACCCAGATCACCGCATCCTGCGACAGCTCCTTGCCCTCGTGCGCCTTCTCCGGGCCACTGCCGAGACAGGCGAAGCCCCACACCCCGGGCGTCGGGATGCCGAAGGTGAAGCGCCCGTCGCTATCGGTGATGGCGACGATCGCGGTCGCCGGCACCGTGCCCAGGGTGTCCTCGCCGAAGGCGTTGGCGGTCATGTCGATCTCGGTGTTGATGTACTCGATCTCGCACTCGGCGCCGGCCACCGGCTGGCCCTCGGCGAGCAGCTGACCGGTGAAGGTGCCGCCGGCGAACACCTGATAGGGCTTGTTCAGCGGCACGATCTCGGTGGGCAGGCCGAGCGGCTCGCTCCAGTTGGTGGGCATCGCGCCCTTGTTCAGATAGGACTTGGTGATCTGCTGGATATAGATGTCCTCGCTACCCTCGTAATAGGGCGCGGGTACCAGCGCGAACACATAGTCACCGTTGCGCCGGACCTTGTAGGTCGCCTGATAGGCCTTGGCCTGGTTGTGGGCGCCCTGCCAGGTGATCGGCTGCAGCGCGTCCTTGAGGTCGATGCGCTGGTCCTTGAACTGGACGAAGAAATCGAGCGGCTCGCCCATGTCCATGGCGTGGCCGTTCTCCATCGGGTGCCCGAACACCAGCTTGAGATCGACCTCGGCCGGCGACTCGAGCATGGTCTCGGGGGTGTAGAGCAGCTGGAAGTGCGCCTGGGCGGCGCCGGTGCCGAGACCGAGCGCGGCGGCCGAGGCGAGGAGTGCGAGAGGGGTCTTCATCATCGTGGCTAGGGTTCCGGTGTCAGAAAGCGGGGTATTGCGGCCAGCGCGGCTGGCCCTTACTCGACGATGTCCTCGCCGTCGATCTCGATCTCGTGACCGGGACCGGCGTCGAACACCACCTTGTACTCGCCATCGGGCTTGTCGAACTCGAACTCGCTGTCCTCGGTCATCGCGCCCTCGATGACGGCGCTGCCGCTGGCATCGAGCACGCGGATCGCCACGCCGGAGGCCGAGGAGCCGTCGGAGAAGCCGCCCTCGCAGAAGACGGTGCCGTCACCGTTGTCGTAGCAGGAGCACAGCGGCGTGTGGGCCAGGGCCGGGGTGGCGGCCAGGGTGGCTGCGAGCAGCGTCAGTGGCGGCAGGATCTTGCGCATCGAACTCTCCAGATTGCGATTTTCGTCGTCGCCGGGATCGGCATCCCGGTCGATTCGGGGCGCGAGAGACCTTACCCCAAGAGGGCACAATCACGCAAACGCTAATCTTTATCATTTGCGCCAAAGCATCAATAAGTCTAGAATTCCGCCCTCAGCCCGCTCGTACTGCTCAAGGCCCCGCCATGCCGAACCGACCGAACTGCCCCCACCGCACCCTCAACGACATGCGCCCCGGTCACCGCGCGCGCATCCGTCGTCACCATGCGCGCGGCGCCGTACGCCAGCGCCTCATGGACCTGGGACTGATGCCGAACGTCGAGGTGGTGCTGGTGCGCAGCGCGCCACTGAACGACCCCATCGAACTGAAGCTGGAGGCGACCAACGTCACCCTGCGCCGTCAGGAGGCAGCCACCATCGAGGTCGGCGACGATGACTGAGCGCAGAGACCTGCTGGTCGCCCTCGCCGGTCAGCAGAACGCCGGCAAGTCGACCCTGTTCAACGCCCTCACCGGGGCGCGCCAGCACGTCGCCAACTACCCCGGGGTGACGGTCGACAAGAAGTACGGCCAGTACGGCGACACCGAGGGCCGGGTGCGCATCGTCGACCTGCCCGGCACCTACGGCCTGACCTCCTTCTCGCTGGAGGAGCGGGTGGCGCGCGACTTTCTCATCCAGGAGCGCCCGGACGTCGTCGTCAACGTGGTCGACGGCTCCAACCTGCGCCGTTCGCTGCACCTCACCCTGCAGCTCCAGGAGATGGAGCTGCCGCTGGTGCTGGCGCTGAACATGATGGACGTCGCCGCCGGGCGCGGGCTGGAGATCGACCCGCAGCGCCTCGCCGCCCGACTCGACGTCCCGGTGATCCCCACCGTCGGGCGCCGCTCCGAGGGGCGCGAGGCGCTGCGCGCGGCGATTCGCGCGCGCGCGTGCGATCACCGCAAGACCGCCGCCGCGGTCGACTACGGCGAGCTGGAGCCGGCGATCGGCGCACTCGTCGAGCACGCGACCATCACCCCGGAGCTGGCCGCCGTGCCCGCGCGCTGGCTCGCGCTCAAGCTGCTCGAGGACGACGCCCAGGCGCAGCGGCAGCTGCGCGAGCGCCTGCCCGCACCACAGGCCGAGGCCCTGCTCCAGGAGGCGGCGCGGCGGCGCGGCGACTTCGAGACCCAGGCGCGACTCGACGTCGCCGACCACCTCGCGACCTGTCGCGACCAGACCGTCGGACAACTGCTCGCGGGCGTGGTCGAACGGCGCGAGGACCGTCCGCGCACCACCCTCACCGAGCGCATCGACCGCGTGGTACTCAACCGCATCGCCGCGCCGGCCTTCCTGGTGCTCACCGTGTTCCTGATCTATCAGGTGGCGATCGTCTGGGGCTACGAGCTGACCAACTACACCTGGCCGCTGCTCGCCGGGATGCGCGAGCTGGTCGCCGGGGTGCTGCCCGATGCCGGCTTCCTGGTCGATCCCTACACCCGCGCGCTCGGGCTGTGGCTGGTCGACTCGGCCAACACCCTGCTCAACTATGTGCCGATCTTCCTCATCCTCTTCGCGCTGATCGCGGTGCTCGAGGACTCGGGCTACATGGCGCGCATCGCCTTCATCCTCGACAAGGTGTTGCACCGCTTCGGGCTACACGGCCAGAGTACCCTGCCCTTCATCCTCGCCGGGGTGTTCGCCGGCGGCTGCGCGGTACCCGGGGTGATGGCCACCAAGGGCATCCCCGACAACCGCGCGCGGATGGCCACCATCCTCACCGTGCCCTTCATGAACTGTCTGGCCAAGGTGCCGCTCTACACCCTGCTGCTCGGGATCTTCTTCGTCGAGCACAAGGCGCTGATGATGTTCTACATCTCGACCATGACGATCATCTTCGCGCTGCTGGTGGCCAAGCTGCTCACCCGCACCGTGCTGCGCGGCGAGGAGACCTCGCCCTTCGTCATGGAGCTGCCGGCCTATCACCTGCCGACCCTCGGCGGCGTGCTGCGGCGCGCCATCGATCGCACCTGGCTCTACATCAAGAAGGTCGGCACCATCGTCATCGCGGTGGCGGTGGTGGTCTTCACCCTGCTGCACCTGCCCGGACTCTCCGACGCCCGCATGGCCGACTTCGAGGAGCGCGGTCGCGCGGCGGTGAGCAGCTTCGAGCAGGCGATGGCGGGCAACGCCTATGACTGGGTCGCCACCGCCGAGCACATCACCCCGCTGCTCAACTATTACAACGACTACAAGCGCGCCAAGCTCAACGCCTCCGGGGCCGAGGGCTCACGCGCGGTCAAGGCGCGCTTCGAGCGCCGCAACCCCGACTACTTCCCGCTGGTCGCACCGCCCAAGGGCGATCGTGACGCCCGTCAGGCCAGTCGCGAGTTGCGCAAGCTCAGCTCGGCGCGCAAGTCGCTGCGCCGCGAGATGCGCGAGGAGCGCATCACCAGCTCGATCCTCGGCATCATCGGGCGCGGCATGGAGCCGGTGACCCGGTTCGCCGGCTTCGACTGGAAGATCAACGTCGCCCTGCTCTCCTCCTTCGCCGCGCGCGAGAGCAGCGTCGCCACCCTCGGGGTGCTGTTCCAGCAGGACGAGGACCAGAACGCCACGCTCGAGCAACGCATGGGCGAGGAGACCCGCGCCGGCGGCGCCACCGCACTCACCGCGGTGGCGGTGATCCTGTTCTTCGCGCTCTACCCGCCCTGTCTCGCCACCACGGTGATGGTCAAGGTCCAGACCGGCTCCTACAAGTGGATGCTGTTCTCGATCGTCTTCCCGACACTGCTCGGGCTGGGTGTGGCCAGCGCGGTCTACAGCATCGGCGTCGCCACCGGCTCCTCGGGGATCGAGATGATGAGCTGGACCTACTTCGGCGCGCTCGCGCTGCTGTTGCTGCTCGGGTTGTTCACCGGGCCGGGCCGGAGACGCCCCGTCGCCCTGACCACCGCACCCGAACACGGCTGACCGGGGGCCGGGGCAGCGCCCCGGCCGCCCCCATTCACAGACCACGGAGCACCGCATGCAAGAGACCGCAACCGACAGCAGCGCCGCGACGGTGGTCGCCGCCGGCAATGCGCTCGGCTGGGCCGACATCCTCATCCCGCTGATCGCGCTCGGCGCCGCGCTCTACTATCTCTACCGCACCCTGTGGGCCAACCGCGGTCGCTGTGGCGGCTGCTCGGGCAAGGGCAAGGGTGGCGGCTGCGCCACCGCCGCGCCGCCCCGGGTGATACCACCGCGCATCGGCCAGGGCCGTCGCTGAGCGCCCTCCCACGGATGAGCGACACCGCCAGCGAGGGCCCCGGCCTCATCCACCACGATGGCCGCCGCACCATCGATCGCGACCTCGCCCGCGTCCCACGCGCTCAGGTCGTCGCCCTGCCGGGCAATCCGGCCGCCGACGAGCGTCCTGCGTCCCGTCGGCGGCCACGACCGGATGCTCGCGCAGCTCGCCGGGATCAGCCGCGCCGCGAGCCGCGACTGCGATGTGCTGGCGCGGATCGGCGGCGAGGAGTTCGCGCAGATCCTCCACCGCATCTCCCCCGAGCAGGCCCGCGCGCGGCTGGCGCGACTGCGCGAACGCCTGCACCGCGACCCGATCGGGCTCGATGGCGCCCCCCGGCTCAGGGTCATCGACAGCATCGGTGACACCGTGTGTCGGCGAGTTTCAGGCGCGGACCCAGTTCGCACCACCGCGCGCCCCTCAGGAGATCGTCAAGCGCGCCGACGACGCCCTCGACTGGGTCAAGGCCAGCGGGCGCAACGGCCGTATCGCCTGGAGCGAACTCGACCCCCACTACCGCAGACATCGACCGGCGCTGCTACACTGCGACACACGCCGCCCACCGTGCGTCTCCCCACCGACCGGCCAGGATCCGCGCGCGCCCTCCGAGCAACCCGACGAGCAGCGCTCCACCACCAGCAGCCCATGTCCCTGCAAGACCACGACGAACGCGTCCGCTTCCACGTCAGCGACGTCCTCGGCGGTCTCGAGTGGCTGAGCGCGCGCTATGTCCACCAACGCTTCTCGCGCCATGCCCATGCCGGCTACAGCATCGCGCTGATCGAGCGCGGCACCCAGGGCTTCTTCAACGCCGGCGCCAACCATCTCGCCCCGACCGACAGCCTCATCCTCGTCAACGCCGACACCATCCACACCGGACAGGCCGCGAGCAGCGGCGGCTGGGCCTATCGCGCGCTCTACCCCACCCCCGAGCAGTTCGAGCAGGTCTGGCGCACACTCGGCCAGCCCGGTCGTCGCGCCCCCTGGTTCCGCTCGCCGGTGGTGCACGACCCGGCCCTGGCGCACCGTCTGCGCACACTCTTCACCCTGCTCGATCGACCCGCGAGCCGGCTCGCGCGCGACACCGCGCTCCACGACACCCTCGCACGACTGATGCGCGATCACGCCGGGATGCACGCCGCACCCGGCGAGCCGGGCGCCAACCCCCGTCTCGCGCTGGTCCGCGACCGGCTCGAACAGGCCGCCGAGGAGGAGATCCCGCTCGCCGCGCTGGCGCGACTCGCCGGCTGCAGCCCGGCACACCTGGTGCGCGCCTTCCATCGTCGCTACGGCCTGCCTCCGCACGCCTATCAGGTCCAGGCCCGGCTCAGACGGGCCGCCGCGTTGCTGCGCCAGGGCGCGACGATCGGCGCGGCGGCCTGCGCCGCCGGCTTCCACGACCAGAGCCATCTGCACCGTCACTTCAAGCGCGCCCGCGGCATCACCCCGGGGCAATATCTCGCCCAGTACCGCGCAAGAACGTACAAGACGCCGCGCCCCCGCGAGCGCTAGGCTCGAACGCTCCACAACAGCACTAGAAACCGCATGAACGCAGCACCGCTCCCTCACCCCGGCAGACGTCTCGCGCGCGGCGCGGTGGCGATCGCACCACTCTGTCTGGCGGTCGTCCCCTGGGGACTGCTCGCCGGCTCCTATGCCGTCGGCAGCGGGCTCTCGCCGCTCGAGGGTCAGGCACTGTCGCTGATCCTGTTCGCCGGCGCGGTCCAGCTGGTGGTGATCGGCATGGCCCAGGACGGCGCCTCGCTCGCCGCCATGTTGCTGGCCACCGCCTTCATCACCGCCCGTCACCTGCTCTACGGTCTCAGCCTGCGCGACCGGGTCGGCACGCTGCCGCTGCGCTGGCGACTGCCGCTGGGCTTTCTCCTCACCGACGAGCTGTTTGCCGTCTGCACCCGTCACGACGCCCCCGCCTTCGACCGCTGGTTCATGCTCGGCGCCGGACTGGTCTTCTACCTGGTGTGGAATCTGGCGACCCTGGTCGGGGTGGTGATGGGCGAGACCCTGCCCGGGATCGAGGGGCTGGGGCTGGAGTTCGCGGTGGCGGCGACCTTCATCGCCATCGTCGTCCCCAACCTGGTCGACCGGCCGCTGTGGGTCGCGGCGCTGAGCGCACTGGTGGTGGCGGTGCTCGCCGCCCATCTGGGTATCCCCGGCGGACTGGTGCTCGCCGCGCTGGCGGGGATGGGCGCGGGCTATGTCACCGAGCAGGTGGCGCCATGAGCCTGTTCGATCTGCTCGCCCTCACCCTGGTGATCTTCGCCAGCCGCTATCTGTTCCTCGAACCGGCGCTGCCGCTGCGGCTCAACCGCCATCTGCGCGGCATGCTGCGCTATGCCGGCCCGGCGGTGCTCACCGCGATCTGGGGCCCGGTGGTGTTCATCCACGGCGAGCCCGGCCGGTTCGCCCTCGCCCTCCCCGAGCTCGCCGCCGCCACCCTGGCCGCGCTGCTCGCCTGGCGCACCCATCGGGTGCTGCTCACCGTCACCCTGAGCATGACGCTCTATTTCCTGTTGCGGCTGTGGTAGCGGCAGCGCTCAGCTCGCCAGCCACAGGATCAGCGCATAGCGCGCACCCTTGCCGAGGGCGACCAGCGGCAGGAACAGCCGCAGCGGTACCCGCATCACCCCGGCGACCAGGGTCAGGGCGTCACCGATCAGCGGCGTCCAGGCGAACAACAGGGTCCATACCCCGTAGCGGGCGAAACGTGTCTGCGCGGCGGCGATCTGCGCCGGGGTGAAGTGGAACCAGCGCCGATCCTGGAAGCGCAACAACGCCTGCCCCAGCCACCAGTTGAGCAACGACCCCAGGGTGTTGCCGAGGGTGGCGACGAGGAGCAGCAGCCAAGGCGTGGCCCCGGCCTGTAACAGCGCGTAGAGGGCGACCTCGGAGGAGGCCGGCAGCAGGGTCGCGGCGAGAAAGGCCGAGACGAAGAGCAGCAGATAGCCACCGATCACGACAGGATCAGTCGCGATAGAGCCCGATGGCGTCGAGACAGAGTTCAGCCTCGAAGGCGCGACCGATGGCGACCACACCCAGCCGGGTCAGCCGACGCGGGTCGAGCGGGCGATCGACACGGTGCGGCCTGAACGCGGCGAAGGGCAGATGGCAGGTGCGCCACGCCGGGGTCGCGGTGAATCCCGCGCGATAGGACTGCCAGGGGTGGTGCAGCGCGTCGCTCTTGAGATGGAGGTTGTAATCCTCACCGTTGCCGCGCACCCGCAGCCAGACCCCGGTGAAGTCACCGGCATCGAGGGTCCCCGATTCGACGAGCGGCAGCAACAGCTGGAGGAATCCGCCACCCTCGGCCAGGCTCACCGCGCCGCGCATGCACAGCACCCGCCGACCGTCCTCCTCACCGTACCAGTGCGTGCCCTGCGAACGCCCGCCCATCACCTGATCGGCGACCAGCCGCCAGCGGGTGCCGAGGCACGAGCGGCCATCGGCGGCGCCGAAGTCGTCGATCAGCCGCTCGCGCACAAGGCCGCCCGCAGCGCATCGACGAGCGCTGCGTTCTCCTCCGGGGTGCCGACGGTGATGCGCAGACAGTCGGCGAGGGCCGGGTCGCTGCCGTCGAGGTTCTTCACCAGCACGCCGCGCTCGCACAGCGCCGAGAACAGACCACCGGCACGCCCCCTGGGGGTACGCACGAGGATGAAGTTGGCCTCGCTCGGATAGGGGTGCAGGCCGTCGAGCGCGGCGAGCGCCGCGAACAGCCGCGCGCGTTCCTCGCGGATCGCCCGGGTCTGGGCGTCGAACAGCGCCTTGTGACGCAGTGCGAACACCGCCGAGACCTGGGTGAGGACGTTGATGTTGTAGGGCAGCCGGGTCTTGTCGATCTGCGCCAGCCAGTCGCGCGGCCCCACCAGATAGCCCAGACGCAGCCCCGCCAGCCCCATCTTCGAGACGGTGCGCATCACCAGCAGGTTGGGCCAGTCGCCGAGCAGACCGAGGAAGCTGGTATCGGTGAAGGGCGCATAGGCCTCGTCGACCACCACCAGACCGGGGGCAGCCTCGATGATGCGCACCATGTCCTCGGAGTCGAAGCGGTTGCCGGTGGGGTTGTTGGGATAGGCGAGGAAGATCAACGCCGGACGCTCGCGCTCGATCGCTGCGAGCACCGCCGGCAGGTCGATGGCGAAGTCGGCGCGCAGCGGCACGCCGACGTACTCCATGCCCGCGCACTGGGCGATCTGGCGATACATCACGAACCCCGGATCGAGCGACAGCAGCCGCCGTCCGGGGCCGCCGACGGTCATCGCCAGCATCTGGATGAGTTCGTCCGAGCCGTTGCCGAGCAACAGCTCGAACTCGGGGCCGATCCCCATGGTCTCGCGCAGCGCCGTGTGCAGCGCCTCGCCATTGGGGTCGGGGTAGCGGTTGAGATCGAGCCCGCGCAGGGTCTCGAGCCATTCCGCCTTCAACTCATCGGGCCAGCCGTAGGGGTTTTCCATCGCGTCGAGCTTGATCATCCCGTCCGCCGCCGCGACCCGGTAGGCCGGTATGGCCTGGATCTCGGGGCGGACCAACGCATCGATCACCGTGGTCATGTCACGCCACCAGAGGCTATTCGGCGGCGTCCTCGCCGCGATACTCGGCCGAGCGCGCGTGCGCGGTCAGACCCTCGCCCCGCGCCAACACCGAGGCGGTGCGCGAGAGCGTGGCGGCACCGGCCGCCGAGGCCATGATCAGGCTCGAGCGCTTCTGGAAGTCGTAGACCCCCAGCGGCGAGGAGAAGCGCGCGGTGCGCGAGGTCGGCAGCACGTGGTTGGGGCCGGCGCAGTAGTCACCCAGGGCCTCGGCGGTATAGCGACCCATGAAGATGGCGCCGGCGTGACGGATGCGCCCGACCACCGCCTGCGGATCGGCCAGCGACAGCTCGAGGTGCTCGGGGGCGATCTGGTTGGCCACCGCGATGGCGTCGTCGAGGTCGCGCGCGGCGATCAGCGCGCCGCGGGCGCGCAGCGCAGTGGCGATGATCTCGGCGCGCTCCATGGTCGGCAGCAGACGATCGATGCTCGCCGCCACCCGGTCGAGGAAGTCGTGGTCCCAGCTCACCAGGATCGACTGCGCGTCCTGATCGTGCTCGGCCTGGGAGAAGAGGTCCATGGCGATCCAGTCGGGATCGGTCTGGCCGTCGCACACCACCAGGATCTCGGAGGGACCGGCGACCATGTCGATGCCGACCTGGCCGAACACCGCGCGCTTGGCGGTGGCGACATAGATGTTGCCGGGACCGACGACCTTGTCGACCGGCGGCACCGAGTCGGTACCGTAGGCGAGCGCGGCCACCGCCTGGGCGCCACCGATGGCGAAGGCGCGATCGACCCCGGCGACGTGCGCGGCGGCGAGCACCAGCTCGTTGAGTTCGCCATCCGGGGTCGGCACCACCATGATCAGCTCGGCGACCCCGGCGACCTTGGCCGGGATGGCGTTCATCAGCACCGAGGAGGGATAGGCCGCCTTGCCGCCGGGGACGTAGAGCCCGGCGCGATCGAGCGGCGTGACCTGCTGACCGAGCAGGGTGCCGTCGGCCTCCTCGAAGCTCCAGGACTCGACGCACTGGTGCTCGGCATAGGCACGGATGCGCGCGGCGGCCTGCTCCAGCGCCTCGCGCTGCGCCGCGGGGATGCGCTCCCAGGCGGTGGCCAGACGCGCGCGCGGGATCTCCAGGTCGGCGGCACTGGCCGGCGACCAGCGATCGAAGCGGGCGGTGTAGTCGATCAGCGCCGCGTCGCCGCGCGCGCGCACCTCGCGGATGATCTCGGCGACCGTCTGCTGGACGCGATCGTCGGAGACCGACTCCCAGGCCAGAAGGCCGTCGAGCCGTTCCTGGTAGTCGGCGTCGGTGGTGTCAAGACGTTGGATCTCGGTCACGGATGTCACTCCCGGTCCGTCGCCACGGACCCCATAGCATTCAATTCTGGTTGCTTGCCAGCGCCTCGCGCAGGCTCTCGAGCAGCCCATTGACCGCGGCATGCTTCATCTTCCAGGCGGCCTTGTTGACCACCAGCCGCGAGCTGATGTCGCTGATGTGCTCGAGCGGCACCAGGCCATTGGCCTTGAGCGTGTTGCCGCTCTCGACGAGGTCGACGATACGATCGGCCAAACCGACCAGCGGGGCCAGCTCCATCGAACCGTAAAGCTTGATGATATCGACCTGCTCGCCCTTGGCGGCGTAATAGCGCTCGGCGCTGCGCACATACTTGGTGGCAATGCGCATGCGCCGGTTGGTCGGCGGCGTGCTGTCGGGCAGCCCGGCGACCATCAGCCGGCAGCGGGCGATGCGCAGGTCGAGTGGCTCGTAGAGCCCCTCGCCGCCGTGCTCGAGCAGCACGTCCTTGCCGGCGACGCCGAGATCGGCGGCGCCGTACTGGACATAGGTGGGGACGTCACTGGCGCGGATGATGACGAACTTCACCCGCGCGTCCGTGGTCTCGAGGATCAGCTTGCGGCTGCGCTCCGGATCATCCAGCGGATGGATCCCGGCATGGGCCAGCAGCGGCAGGGTCTGCTCGAAGATACGGCCCTTGGACAGGGCGATGGTCAGGGGGGTGTTCGCTGTCATGGTGTCGCGATCCTAGTCCGCGCCCGAGGTCCGCCGCAGATCGGCGCCCAGGGCGTGCAGCTTTGCTTCGATGTTGTCATACCCGCGATCGAGGTGGTAGAGGCGATCGACCAGGGTCTCGCCCTCGGCCACCAGACCGGCCAGCACCAGACCGGCCGAGGCGCGCAGGTCGGTGGCCATCACCGGCGCGGCGGTCAGTCGTCCGACCCCGCGACAGATGGCGGTATTGCCCTCGATCCGGATCTCGGCGCCCATCCGCTCGAGCTCGGGGACGTGCATGAAGCGGTTCTCGAAGATGGTCTCGGTGACCGTGCCGACGCCCTCGGCGATGCTGTTGAGGGCGCAGAACTGGGCCTGCATGTCGGTCGGGAAACCGGGGTGCGGCGCGGTGTGGATGTCGACCGCGCGCGGGCGCCGACCGTGCATGTCGAGGGCGATCCAATCCTCGCCGGTCGCGACCTCGGCGCCGGCCTCGCGCAGCTTCTGTACCACCGCGTCGAGCGCCTCGGGACAGGTCCGCTCGACCCGCACCCGCCCGCCGGTCATGGCGGCGGCGACCAGGAAGGTGCCGGTCTCGATGCGATCGGGCATCACCCGATGGCTGCCGCCGCCGAGCCGCTCGACGCCCTGGATGCGGATGCGATCGCTACCGGCGCCCTCGACGCGCGCCCCCAGGGTATTGAGGAAGGCGCCGAGGTCGGCCACCTCGGGCTCGCGCGCGGCGTTCTCGATCACCGTCTCGCCCTCGGCCAGGACGGCGGCCATCATCAGGTTCTCGGTGCCGGTGACCGAGACCATCTCCATCACCAGCCGCGCCCCGCGCAGACGGCGCGCGCGGGCGCGAATATAGCCGCCCTCGACGGTGATCTCGGCGCCCATCGCGCGCAGCCCCTCGATGTGCAGGTTGACCGGGCGGGCGCCGATGGCGCAGCCCCCGGGCAGGGAGACATCGGCACGACCATAGCGCGCGAGCAGCGGCCCGAGCACCAGGATCGAGGCGCGCATGGTCTTGACCAGCTCGTAGGGCGCGGCGAAGTCGTGCAGCGTGCGCGGCTCGACCTCGACCCGATCACCCTCGCGGCGCAGCGCCGCACCCATCCGCCCGAGCAGCTCCAGGGTGGTGGCGATATCGCGCAGGCGCGGGATATTGGTCAGGGTCACCGGCGCGTCGGCCAGCAGGGTGGCGGCGAGGATCGGCAGCGCCGCGTTCTTCGCCCCCGAGGCCTCGACCACGCCATCGAGCCTGGTCCCACCGTTAATCAGCAGCTTGTCCATGGTCTCGGCGAACCCCTGAGGGACAAAGGCGCTCGCGCCCGCTCCCTCGCTCTGTTTCGATTGCGACGGACACGCCGCCGCCGGCCCAGGCTCGAGCATCACTCCAGCATCCACCACAGGCTCCCTGTCAGCTCGATCGCGCCGCCGCCGGGGTGGTCGATACCGGCAACAACTCCAGGATGTTCGAAAAGGCCGCGATCCGCCGCAGCGAATCGGGAAGATTGGCATAGCTCAGCGCGACGCCGCGCGCCCGGGCGAGGTCGAGCCATTCGAGCAGCAGCGCCAGACCGGCGCTGTTGGCGGCGCTGACGCCGGCCAGGTCGATCTCGACGGTCGTGGGCGCGCGCAGCAACGCCTCGCCCTCGACCGCCAGCCGGGTGACCGTGGCGAGATCGAGTACGCCGTCGAGACGCCAGCGACCCGGCGCGGTCTCGCTCAGGCGGGTGGCGCTCATTCGCGCCCCTTGAGGTTCATGTCCTCGAGCCGGGCGATCAGACCGTCGATCCCGGAGCGCTGGATCTCGGTGGCGAAGTCGCTGCGATAGTTGCCGACCAGGCTGGCATTGCTGATCACCACGTCATAGACCTTCCAGCCGGAACCACCGTCGTACATGCGGTAGTCGACCGGGATCGGCGAACCGCCCGACTGCTGAACCTCGGTGGCGACGGTCACCATGTTCGGGCGCGAACTCGGGCGCACCGGCAGATAGCGGATCTCCTCGCCCGAATAGCTCAGCAGCGAGCGCGCATAGGTGCGGATCAGCACCTGCTTGAAGCTGTCGACCAGACGCTGGCGCTGCGCCTGACTGGCCTCGCGCCAATAGCGACCGACCGCGCCCTGGGTGATGCGCACGAAGTCGAAGTGAGGCGCGACCTGGTCCTCGAGCAGACCATAGATCAGGCTCGGATCGCGCTCGATCTCGGCGCGGCGCTGCTCGAGGGTGTCGAGCATGCGCATGGTGGTGCGCTCGACCAGGGCGGTGGCCGACTCCTGGGCCGCGCTCGCCAGACCACTGCCGAGGCTCGCCAGCACCAGGGTCACCAGCAATAGAAAATGACGTTGCCGCAACATCAGCCGTCTCCGCTTGCCTTACTGAATAAGAATTGTCCGATCATCTGCTCGAGGATCATCGCCGACTGGGTCTGCATGATCTCGTCACCGTCGCGCAGCACGTCGGGGCTGCCGCCGGGCTCGAGTGCGACGTACTGCTCGCCGAGCAACCCGGAGGTGAAGACGTTGGCGAAGGTGTCCATCGGCAGGTTGTCGACCGCCGAGTCGATGCGCAGCGTCACCACCGCCTCGAAGGTGCGGGGATCGAAGTCCACCGCTTCCACGCGCCCGACCCGAACCCCGGCCATGCTCACCGGCGCACGCGCCTTGAGGCTGCCGACGTTGGCAAAGCGTGCGGTGAGCCGATAACCCTCGTCGCCCCCGGCGAGATTGAGGTTGCTGACCTGCATCGCGAGGAAGAACAGGGCGACGAAGCCGGCGACCATGAAGGCCCCGACCAGGATCTCGATGTTGCGTTGTCTTGCCATCTCATCAGCCTCCGAACATCAACGCGGTGAGCACGAAATCGAGCCCGAGCACGGCCAGCGCGCCATGCACCACGGTACGGGTGGTCGCGCGGCTCACGCCCTCGGAGGTCGGGCTGCAGTCATAGCCCTGGAACAGCGCGATCCAGGTCACCACCACGCCGAACACCAGCGACTTGATGACACCGTTGACCACGTCCTCGCGAAAATCGACCGCCGACTGCATCTGGCTCCAGAAGGCGCCGGCGTCGACGCCAAGCAGCCCGATGCCGACGAAATAGCCGCCGATCACGCCGACGGCACTGAACACCGCCGCCAGCAGCGGCATCGCCAACACCCCGCCGAACAACCGCGGCACCAGGATCCGGCGCACCGGATCGACGGCCATCAACTCCAGCCCGGCGAGCTGCTCGGTGGCCTTCATCAGGCCGATCTCGGCGGTCAGCGCCGAGCCCGCGCGACCGGCCACCAACAGCGCCGTGACCACCGGGCCGAGCTCACGCACCAGCGAGGCGGCGACCATCAGCCCCAGGCTCTCGGCGGCGCCGAAGCGAGCCAGCACATAGTAGCCTTGCAGCGCCAGCACCATGCCGACGAACAACCCGGAGACGCCGACGATCAGCATCGAGAGCACGCCGACGTTGTAGACCTGCGCGATCAGCAGCCGCGGCCGGCGCAGCACCTCACCGATGCCGAGCACCATCGCCAGCAGCAGCCGATGGGCGCGTCCGAAGCGCGCCAGGGCATCGAGCCCACCGCGACCGAGTCGCGCCAGGGGATCGAACAACATCTCAGCGTCCTCCCCGGCTCAGCAGGTCTTCGGCCAGCGAGGGCCCCGGATAGTGGAAATGCACCGGCCCGTCGGCCTGACCGTCCATGAACTGGCGCACCCAGGTCGAGCGCTCGGCGGCGATCTCGGCCGGTGAGCCCTGGGCGACCACCCGACCGTGCGAGATCAGATAGACATGATCGGCGATCCGGCTGGTCTCGGCCACATCGTGCGACACCAGCACGCTGGTGAGGTTCGCCGCGTCGTTGAGCTGGCGGATCAGCGACACCAGCGCGCCCATGGAGATCGGGTCCTGGCCGGTGAAGGGCTCATCGTAGAGGATCATCTCGGGATCGAGTGCGATCGCCCGCGCCAGCGCTACCCGACGCGCCATGCCGCCGGACAGCTCGCTCGGCATCAGCGCGCGCGCGCCGCGCAGCCCCACCGCCTCGAGCTTCAGCAATACCAGCTTGCGCAGCAGCGAAGGCGAGAGGTCGGTGTGCTCGCGCAGCGGATAGGCGACGTTGTCGAAGACGTTGAGATCGGTCAGCAGCGCCCCGCTCTGGAACAGCATGCCCATGCGTCGGCGCAATCGATAGAGCGCGCTCTTGTCGAGCTCGTGCACCGCCACACCGCCGATCTCGACGCGACCGGCGTCAGGACGCAGTTGTCCGGTAATCAGTTTGAGCAGCGTGGTCTTGCCGGTCCCGCTCGGTCCCATCACCGCAGTCACGGCGCCGCGACGGATGTCGAGATCGAGCCCGTCGAAGATGACCCGCTCGCCGCGGCGGAAGGTCAGGTCGCGGACCCGCACCAGCACATCGTCGGTGGCGGATGCCCGCGCGGCTCCATTGGTGCCCGCAGACGCGTCCTCGACCCGGACGCCCGGCGCGCCGCCTGGGCCCTGGCTTGGCATCATGGTGAAATGTCGCTATCGACGCATCGGTCGGCCAAAGCGGGCAATTCTCGCGGCCCCGGCGCGGGGCGTCAAGCAAAGGGCGGCCAGCGACCAAGAAGATTGAACCGCCAAGCCGCGAAGGGCGCAAAGAAGAGGTAGGGCCTCCAGCGACCAGCCTCCAGTCGCCAGTGGGTGTGCGTCCTCGACAACAGCACGGCCTGCCATCACCATTGGCGCCAGCGCTTGAGGACACGTGACCACGGGCCGCTGGTCGCCGACCACTTGAACACCTTTGCGCTCTTTGCGGCGTGGCGGTTCAATCCTGGCGGCTGGCGGCTGGCGACAGCCCCTCGCCCGATGCGACATGTCCGCGTGGCATGGTGTATTTTTCTTGGTTTGACCGACCACTCATCGGCTCCATCCCCGAGACCATGACCGAACGACGACAACTCGGCGCCCGTCTGGCGCCGCTCGATGCCGGCGAGCACCAACGCATCATCGATCTCGCCCGTGCCGTTCTCGACACCGAGGCCCAGGCGATCACGGCGCTCGCCGCACGGATCGACACCCCTTTTGTCACCGCCTGTCGCTACATGCTCGCCTGCGCCGGACGCATCGTGGTCACCGGCATGGGCAAGTCGGGGCACATCGGCGGCAAGATCGCCGCCACCCTGGCGAGCACCGGCAGTCCGGCCTTCTTCGTCCACCCCGGCGAGGCCAGCCACGGCGATCTGGGGATGATCACCCCGCTCGACGTCGTGGTGGCGATCTCCAATTCCGGCGAGACCGCCGAGGTGCTCACCATCCTGCCGGTGCTCAAGCGCCTCGGGGTGCCGATGATCGCGATGACCGGGCGGCGCGACTCGACCCTGGCGCGCGAGGCCGACGTCCATCTCGATGTCACCGTCTCGGCCGAGGCCTGCCCGCTCGGCCTGGCGCCGACCACCAGCACCACCGCGGCGCTGGCAATGGGGGATGCGCTCGCCGTGGCGCTACTCGAGGCGCGTGGCTTCACCGCCGAGGACTTCGCCCGCTCGCACCCGGCCGGGAGCCTGGGGCGGCGCCTGCTGCTGCACGTCGACGACATCATGCATCGCGACGAACGGGTCCCCCGCGTCGGGCGCGAGGCGAGCCTGCTGGCCACCCTCGAGGAGATCTCGCGCAAGGGGCTGGGGATGAGCGCGGTGGTCGACGAGGGTGGGCGGCTGTGCGGCATCTTCACCGACGGCGACCTGCGCCGTGCGCTCGATCGCGGCGTCGACGTCCACCACACCCGGATCGAGACGGTGATGACCCGCGACTGTGTCACCATCTCCCCCGGCGCGCTCGCCGCCGAGGCGCTGCAGCTGATGGAGGCGCGCTCGATCAACGCGCTGCTGGCGCTCGACGACGAGCGCCGCCCGGTCGGCGCACTCAACATGCACGACCTGTTGCGCGCGGGCGTGGTCTGAAACTGCCCCCGCTGGTCAAAACCGCCCGCGCACCCGACAATGCGCCGCACAGGGGCCCGCCCCTTCTTCCTCATCAAGGAGTCACCAGGGAGATGCAAGAGATCCGCAACCGCGCCGCCGCCATTCGTCTGGCGATCTTCGACGTCGACGGCGTACTCACCGACGGCAGCCTCTATCTCGGCGACGACGGTCAGGAATACAAGGCGTTCAACGCCCGCGACGGTCACGGCATGGTGATGTTGCGCGAGTCCGGCGTGACCCTCGCGGTGATCACCGGGCGCAGCTCGCGGGTGGTCACCATGCGGATGAAGGGATTGGGGGTGAACCACGTCTACCAGGGCCAGCGCGACAAGCTCGCCGCCTATCTCGAGCTGCGCGAGCGACTGGGGGTCGAGGACGCCGCCGTGGCCTATCTCGGCGACGACGTCATCGACCTGCCGGTGATGCGCCAGGTCGGGCTCGCCGCGGCGGTGGCCGATGCCCACCCGATGGTACGCGCCGAGGCGCACTGGCACACCACGGCGCACGGCGGGCGCGGCGCCGCGCGCGAGTTCTGCGAACTGATCATGGACGCTCAGGGGACGCTCGCGCGACTGGCCGGACAGCGTCCATGAGCACCCGCGCGCACTGGCCGCTGCGCTACTACCTGCTCGCCGCCTTCTTCGCCTTCAGCGGGCTCGCGGGCTGGTGGCAGGTCCAGCGCATCGACCAGCCGCAGGGACCGGCCACCGTACGCCCCCGCGTCCCCGACTACGTGGTCCACGCGTTCACCGCGCTCGAGACCGACACCAGCGGCGCACCGAGCCGACGCCTGAGCGCGACCGAGTTGCGTCAGTTCGTCGCCGAGGATCTCTCCGAGCTCGACCGCCCACACATGCAGCTGTTCCAGTCCGACGGACCGCCGTGGCGCGCGCGCGCCGAGCACGGGCTGGTGCTCGACGGCGGCGCGGAGGTGCGGCTGACCGGCGACGTCCATCTCGAGCGCGACGCCACCGCCGAGGCCCCGCCCGCGCACATCGAGACCGAGCAGCTCAACGTCTGGCACCAGCGCGCCTATGCCCGTACCGACCTGCCGGTGCGGGTGGCCAGCGGCGAGGACTGGCTGAGCGCCACCGGCATGCAGCTGTGGTACGACGAGCCGGCGCGCGCCACCTTCCACGGTCGCACCCGGATGCTGCTCGCCCCGACCCAGGAGACCCAACCATGAGCCCTCCACTGCGCCTGCTGGCACTGTTGCTGTTGTTCGGCTGGAACCCGGCCAACGCGCTCGACGACGACCCCCAGCAACCGATGTACATCGAGGCCGACGACGTCGAGGTACGCGAGGCCGAGGGCACCAGCATCTATGTCGGCAACGTCGAGGTCACCCAGGGCAGCATGCGCCTGCACGCCGACCACATGACCGTCTATCACCGCGAGGACCGCCGCCCGCGCCAGATCATCGCCATCGGCACCCCGGCGCGCTTCCGTCAACTGCTCGAGGACGACCAGGGCGAGGTCCGCGCCTTCGCCAGGCGCATGGAGTTCGACACCGACCGCGACGAGCTGGTGCTGATCGACGAGGCGGTACTGATCCAGGGCGAGGACCGCGTCGCCAGCGAGCGCATCGTCTACGACCGTGCCCGCGAACACTTCCGTGCCGGCGGCAGCGGTCGGGTGCGGATCACCATCACCCCCGAGGAGGAGTCATGACAGGGGTCGACGGATGAGCGTACTGCGCGCCGAACAGCTCAAGAAACGTTATCGCAGCCGCGAGGTCCTGCGGGGAGTGAGCGTCGAGGTCGAGGCCGGCGAGGTGGTCGGGCTGCTCGGCCCCAACGGCGCGGGCAAGACCACCTGCTTCTATCTCATCGTCGGGCTGATCCCGGCCGACCAGGGACGCATCACCCTCGACGAGCACGATGTCACCCTGATGCCAATGCATGCGCGCGCGCGCGCCGGACTGAGCTATCTGGCGCAGGAGCCCTCGGTGTTTCGCAAGCTCAGCGCGCGCGACAACATCCTCGCGATCCTCGAGACCCGCGGCGACCTCGACCGCGAGCAGCGCGAGCAGCGTTGCGAGCAGCTGCTCGAGGAGCTCGGCATCGCCCATATCGGCGAGTCGCTGGCACTCAGCCTCTCCGGCGGCGAGCGCCGTCGTCTCGAGATCGCCCGCGCGCTGGCCGTCGACCCCAAGGTGATGCTGCTCGACGAGCCCTTCGCCGGCGTCGACCCGATCGCCGTGGGCGACATCAAGGCGATCGTCTCGCACCTGCGCGAGCGCGGCATCGGCGTGTTGATCACCGATCACAACGTGCGCGAGACGCTCGACATCTGCGATCGCGGCTACATCATCAGTAATGGCGAGGTGATCGCCGCCGGCCGCCCCGACGAGCTGCTCGCCAACCAGCAGGTACGCGACGTCTATCTCGGCGCCGACTTCGCCATGTAGCATGTAGGCGGCAGCATCCGCGCCCCGCTGCTACATATTGGGAGTAAGATGAAGACCATCGCGCCCCGGCAGGGGGCGCGCTTGACGTGACTCAGGCACCTTTGTTGCCACCCGACCTATAATCGTCATAGGACGGTCATCGACCCGGCATAGAGACAGACGCAAGACGCATCGGCGATCCATGAAGCAAACCATCCAGCTTCGCCTCGGCCAACACCTGACGATGACGCCCCAGCTGCAGCAGGCGATTCGCCTCCTGCAGCTGTCGACGCTCGAGCTGCAGAAGGAGATCCAGGAGGCGCTGGACTCCAACCTGATGCTCGAGGAGGCCGAGGAGGCCGACCGCTTCGCCGCCAACGGTGAGGACAGCGGCAATGGCGCACACGAGTCCCCGCCCAGCGATGAGCAGGGCAGCGCCGAGCGTGAGCTCCAGGGCGAGACCAACGAGATCCCCGATGAGCTCCCGGTCGACACCCAGTGGGCCGATGTCTACGACGGCTATCTACCGCCGAGCACCCAGGGCAGCGCCGAGAACGCCGATTTCGACCCCTTCCTCCACCAGAGCCGCCCTCAGACCCTGCACGATCACCTCCTCTGGCAGCTCAACCTGATCCGGCTGAGCGAGCGCGACGAGATGATCGCCGAGGCGGTGATCGATGCCATCGACGCGCGCGGCTATCTTCGGGCCGATCTCGACGAGCTGCTGAGCACCATCGGCGACGATCAGATCAGCCTCGAGGAGATCGCCACCATGGTGCACCGGGTGCAGTCGTTCGATCCCCCGGGGGTCGGCGCCCGCGATCTCGCCGAGTGCCTGCAGATCCAGCTGCGGCAGCTCCCCGCCGAGACCCCGCAGCGCGACCTCGCGCTGGCGATCTGTCGCGACGGCTTCGAGCACCTGCCGCGCAAGGACATCGCCGCGCTGATGCGCCGCTTCAAGCAGACCGAGCCCGAGATTCGTGGTGCACTCACGCTGATCTGCCAGCTCAACCCGCACCCCGGCGACTTGATCGCGCAGGAGCCCCCGGAGTACGTTGTACCCGACATCTTCGTGCGCAGAGAGAATGGTCGCTGGTCGGTGGAACTCAACCCGGAATCCACACCTAAACTGAGGGTGAACGCAGACTACGCCCGGCTGATCCGGCGCGCCGACACCAGCAGCGACAGCGTCACCATGCGCAACCACCTGCAGGAGGCGCGCTGGTTCATCAAGAGCCTGGCGAGCCGCAACGACACCGTGCTGCGGGTGGGCGCCAAGATCGTGGAGATGCAGCAGGCGTTCTTCGAGCACGGCGAGGAGGCGATGCGGCCGATGGTGCTGCGCGACGTCGCCGAGGCGCTCGAGCTGCACGAGTCGACCGTCTCCCGGGTCACCACGCAGAAATACATGCATACGCCGAGGGGCACCCTGGAGTTCAAGTACTTCTTCTCGTCCCACGTCAGCACCACTTCTGGTGGGGAGTGTTCATCAACGGCGATCCGCGCGCTCATTCGTAAGCTGATCGCCGCCGAACCTGCCAGAAAACCCTTGAGCGACAGCAAGATCGCGGCCGAACTGGCCGATCGCGGCATCCAGGTCGCGCGTCGAACCGTCGCCAAGTACCGCGAGGCCATGGGTATTCCAGCCTCGAACGAGCGCAAACGCCTGGCATGAGCAGGCTGTTTGGAACCCCTGTAAGGAGTCCAATGATGCAAATCAATCTGACGGGTCATCACGTCGACATCACCGAGGCACTGCGCGACTACGTCGACAGCAAATTCGCACGCCTGGCGCGTCACTTCGACCACGTCACCAATGCCCACGTCATTCTCAGCGTTGAGAAGCTCGACCAGAAGGCCGAGGCGACGCTGCACATCAATGGTGGGAAGCTCTTCGCCGACTCCGTGCATGAAGATATGTATGCCGCGATCGACGGCCTGACCGACAAGCTCGATCGCCAGATCCTGCGCCACAAGGAGAAGAAGAACGACTATCGCAGCGCACCCGGCCCGAAGGCGGCCGACTCTGAAGCCGAGGCCGACGCCGAGGCCGATACCGAATAGCCCGGCAACGGCCTGATGGCCCATGCGTCGGCGGGGCGTCGGGACACCCGACACCCGCCGGACCGACGCACCGACACCTCGAACGGATCCGTGATCGCGCCGTTCGGGGTGTTTTGCATTGAGACCCTGAGATCCGAGCCGATATCGACACCTGCGGGCTCCGACGACTCGAAGGACACCCAGAATCCATGACCACGACCACGCGCCCCGATCACCCGCCGGTATGGACACCGGACACCGTCACCGCCCAGCGCCCCTGTCCCTGCGACCACCAGGAGCCTTGACCGATGTTCAGTCCAGACCTGATCAGCGAGGCCCGAGTCAGCTGCGGTGCCGAGATCGCCAGCAAGAAGCGGCTGCTCGAGACGCTCGCCGAGCTGCTGGCCAACGACCACCCCCGTCTCAACACCGAACTCGTCTTCGAGCGTCTGCTCGAGCGCGAGCGACTCGGCAGCACCGGACTCGGTCACGGTGTGGCGCTGCCGCACGCCCGCATCAAGGAGATCAACGAGGTGCTCGGAGCCTTCGTCAGCACCAGCACCGGGGTCGACTATGACGCGATCGACGGCGAGCCGGTCGATCTCGCCTTCGCCCTGCTGGTCCCGGAGAGCGCCACCGAGGAGCATCTGCGCTTGCTCGCCCGGCTCGCCGGCATGTTCAGCGACCCGGCCACCCGCGCCGCGCTGCGCGAGGCCGGCTCGGCGGCGAGCGTGCTGCAACTGATCGAGACGAGCGAGGCGCGCTAGCGCCACGCCGACCTGGGCCATGCTCGACAGCCTCCAGTCACTCCTCGAACAGACCGGCCCGCGGCTGCAGCTGCGCTGGCTCAACGGCGAGCCCGAACAAGGCTCCCCACTGCGCCGGCCCGAGCGCGCACGCTCGCGCGAGTCGCTGATCGGCTCGCTCAACTGCATCCACCCCAACTGTCTGCAGGTGATCGGGCGCGCCGAGCAGCGCTATCTCCAGGCACTGGGACGCACCGCCTTCGAGGAAACCCTCGAGCAACTCTTCGCCGAGCAGCCGGCGGCGATCCTGTTCGCCGACGGCCTCGAGCCCCACCCCGCCTTCTTCGCCTTCGCCGCCGAGCACGACACCCCGCTGCTCGGCTCGCCGCTCGGCGACGAGGAGCTGATCAACCACCTGCGCTATTTTCTCACCCACGCCCTGGCCGAGCGCCAGACCCTGCACGGCGTCTTCATCGAGGTGCTGGGGATGGGGGTATTGCTGGTCGGCGATCCGGCGGTGGGCAAGAGCGAGCTGGCGCTCGACCTGATCACCCGCGGTCATCGGCTCATCGCCGACGACGCGCCGCGCTTCGCGCGCATCGCCCCGGAGGCCATCGAGGGCACCTGCCCGGAGACCCTGCGGGACTTCCTCGAGGTGCGCGGGCTGGGTATCCTCAACATCCGCGCGATGTTCGGCGAGGGCGCGGTCCAGCGCAGCAAGACGCTGAACCTGATCATCGATCTGCAACCCCTCGACCAGCAACAGATCGCCGGTCTCGACCGGCTCACCGGCAGCCTCTCGGCAACCGACGTGCTCGGGGTGGCGATCCCGACCATCACCATGCCGGTGGCGCCGGGACGCAACCTGGCCATCCTGGTGGAAGCGGCAGTGCGCCACCAGATCCTACGTATCCGTGGCTATGACGCCGGCGTCGACTTCATCGACCGGCAGGCGCGGGCGATCCGTCTCGACCGCCCCGACCCGCCCGGCCCCGGATCCAGACCCTAGCACCGCTCCCGACCTCGATCGGGACCGGCCCGGAGCAACCCGCAGCCCATGAAACTCGTCATCCTCAGTGGCCTGTCCGGCTCGGGCAAGAGCGTCGCCCTGCATACGCTCGAGGACCTTGGCTATTACTGCATCGACAACCTGCCGCTGTTCCTGCTCAAGGACCTGGTCGCGGGGCTGCGCAAGGCCCCCGACGACGGCTTCTCCAGCACCGCGGTGGGCATCGACGCGCGCACCAGCCCGCGCGCGCTCGGTCGGCTCGCGGAGCTGATCGAGGAGGCGCGCGCCCAGGGCATCGACTGTCGGGTGATGTTCCTCGACGCCGACACCGACACCCTCAAGCGCCGCTTCAGCGAGACCCGGCGGCGTCACCCGCTCACCCGCGGCAACCGCTCGCTCGACGAGGCCATCCGCCTCGAGCGCCGTCTGCTCGAGGCCATCGGCCGCTGCGCCGAGATCCGTATCGACACCACCCACACCAATGTGCACGAACTACGCGACCTGGTCCGCGCCCACCTCGTCGGCAGCGACTCGCCCAAGGTCTCGATCCTGCTGCAGTCGTTCGGCTTCAAGCACGGCGTGCCCAAGGACGTCGACTTCATCTTCGACGTGCGCTGCCTGCCCAACCCGCACTGGCAGCCGGAACTCAAGCCACTGACCGGACTCGATCAGCCGGTGATGGAGTTCCTCGACGCCAGCACCGAGGTCGGCGAGATGCGTGACGACATGCTCGCCTTCTTCGACCGCTGGATCCCGCGCTTCGAGACTGACGGGCGCAGTTATCTCACCATCGCCATCGGCTGTACCGGCGGCCAGCATCGCTCGGTCTACATGACTGAGGCGCTGCGCCGTCACTTCGAGCAGACCGGTCACAAGGTGCTGGTCAGACACCGGGAGTTACCGTGAGCATCGGACTGTTACTCATCACCCACCAGCCACTCGGCGGCGACCTGCTGCGCATCGCCAGCGCCATCCTCGGCACCGAGCCGGCAGCCACCGAAGCGCTCGAACTGGTCAACGACCGTCCCTGCGAGTGCATGCTGCGCGAGGCGCTCGACTGCGTCGACCGACTCGACCAGGGCGGCGGCGTACTGGTGCTCACCGATCTCTACGGTGCCACCCCGGCCAACATCGCCCTGGCGCTGCACGAGCAGCGACGCCGGGTGCGGGTGATCTCCGGGGTCAACCTGCCGATGCTGCTGCGCGCGCTCAACTATGCCGAGCTCGACCTCGACAGCGTCGCCGAGAAGGCGCTCGAGGGCGGGCGCGAGGGTGTGATTCGCTGCCAGGAGCAGGACGCATGACCAGCAAGGACTTCGAGATCATCAACAAACTCGGCCTCCACGCCCGCGCTGCGGCCAAGCTGGTGCAGTGCGCCAACGGCTTCACCAGCCGCATCGAGGTCGAGCGCCGCGGTCAGCGCGTCAACGGCAAGAGCATCATGGGGGTGATGATGCTGGCCGCCAGCCGCGGCACCTGGATCACCGTCAGCGCCGAGGGCGAGGACGAGGCCGCTGCACTGACGGCGATCGAGCAACTCATCGGCGACCGCTTCGGGGAAGGCGAGTGACCATCGCCTATCAGGGCATCGGCATCCACTCGACGCGCGCCATCGCGCTCGGGCCGGCGCTGGTCGACAGTCGCAGCCTGGCCACCATCGGCCATATCGAGATCAGCGACGAGCAGGTGCCCGCCGAACTCGAGCGGCTGGAGCGGGCGATCGCCTCGGCACGTGGCGCGCTCGAGGCGGTGCGCGCGCAGATCCCCACCCAGACCCCGCAGAACATCGCCGAATTCATCGATACCCATCTGCTGATGCTCGAGGACGCGGCGCTGGTCGAGGAGGTCCGGCGCATCGTCAGCGCCGAGCGCTGCAGCGCCGAGTGGGCGCTGCAGCAGCAGCGCGACACCCTGGTGCGCATCTTCGACGAGATGGACGACCCCTATCTGCGCACCCGCCGTGACGACGTCGAGCACGTCGTCCACCAGATCCAGTCCTTCCTCGCCGGCGAGTCCCCGGAGCCGCGCCTGCCCGAGCACGATCTCGACGGCCATGTGGTGGTCGCCCGCGACCTCACCCCGGCCGACACCATCCTGCTCCACCACCGCGGCATCGCCGGCTTCGTCACCGAGTTCGGCGGGCCGATGTCGCACACCGCGATCCTCGCGCGCAGCCTCGGGGTCCCGGCGGTGATCGGGGTGCGCAACATCACCCGCTACATCGAGCCGCGCGAGTTCCTGGTGGTCGACGGCGAGAACGGCACCGTGCTGTGCGATGCCGACGACCTCACCATCGCCCACTTCCGTGATCGCGTCCGCGCCGCCGAGGCGCGCCAGCACCGGCTGCGCCGACTGATCGGACGCGCCGCGCGCACCCGCGACGGCATCGCAGTCGGCCTCCAGGCCAACCTCGAGCTGCCCGAGGACGTGGAGACGGCGCGCGCCAACGGCGCCGCCGGCGTCGGACTCTACCGCACCGAGTTCCTCTACATGAACCGCCTCGACCTGCCCGACGAGGAAGAGCAGTTCGCCAGCTACGCGGCGATGATCGAGGGACTCGGCGGCATCCCCACCACCATCCGCACCCTCGATCTCGGTGCCGACAAGGACAGCGCCGCCCAGCCCATCGAGCCGAGCGGCAATCCCGCGCTGGGGCTGCGCGCGATCCGTCTCTGTCTCAAGGAACCGGCACTGTTCCGACCACAGCTGCGTGCCATCCTGCGCGCCTCGGCGCTCGGTCCGGTGCGGCTGATGCTGCCGATGGTCTCGGGGGTGCGCGAGGTCATGGCGGTACGCCAACTGCTCGAGCAGCTCAAGCGCGAACTCGCCAGCGAGGGGCTGGCGCACGACCCGGCGCTACCGCTCGGCGCGATGATCGAGGTGCCGGCCGCGGCGCTCGCCGCCGGGGCCATCGCCCGTCACTGCGATTTCCTCTCGATCGGCACCAATGACCTCATCCAGTACACCCTCGCCATCGATCGCCTCGACGACGCCGTCAACGACCTCTACGACCCCACCCACCCGGCGATCCTGCGGCTGATCCGCATGACCATCGAGGCCGGTCGCGCCCGCGGCATCCCGGTCGGGATGTGCGGCGAGATGGCCGGCGACGCGCGCTTCACCCGTCTGCTGCTGGGGCTCGGGCTGCGCGAGTTCAGCATGCAGCCCGGTGCCCTGCTCGACGTCAAGGAGGTGGTGCTCGCCGCCGACACCAGCACCCTGCAGCGACGCACCGAGGCGCTCTTCGCCCGGCTCGACGAGGCCGACCCACAGGACCTGCTCGCGGCACTCAACACCGATTGACGCCGCCCCCAGGCCCCTCCCATCGGCTCTGTTAGGATAGGCGCAACCGAGCGCCGGCCCCCGCGATGCACCGCCACCCCGCGCCCGGCGAGCGCCTCCCAATCACAGCAGCCACGGGCAGCCATGACAGCCGCAGCACCCAGCACCACTGACGACCAGCGTTTCGCCGATCTTCACCAGGTTCTCGAGCAGGGCGCCATGCGCAAGGCCGCGCGCATGCTCAATGCACTGCAGCCGGCCGAGATCGCCCACCTGCTGGAGTCGCAGCCGCCCAAGGAGCGCGAGCTGGTGTGGAGTCTGGTCGATGCCGAGTACGACGGCGAGATCCTCACCTATCTCAACGACGACGTGCGCGAGCAGCTGATCAGCCAGATGGACGCCGGCGAGCTGGTCGCCGCCGTCGGCGGGCTCGACACCGACGACCTCGCCGACCTCATCCAGGACCTGCCGGTGACCATCACCAGCGAGGTCCTCAAGTCGCTCGACCAGCAGCGTCGCGAACGGCTGCAGACCGCCCTCGCCTTCCCCGAGGACAGCGCCGGCGGCTTGATGAACACCGACACCGTGACCGTCCGCCCCGAGGTCACGCTCGACGTGGTGATGCGCTATCTGCGCCGACTCAAGGACGGGCTGCCGGACATCACCGACAACCTCATCGTGGTCAACCGCGAGGGCTACTATCTCGGCGTACTCTATCTCACCGATCTGCTCACCCACGACCCCGAGGAGACGGTGGCCGAGGCGATGACCCTGGCGGTGCAGGCGATCCCGGCGACCTGGGGGGCGCGCGAGGTGGCCACCCGCTTCGAGCAGCACGACCTGGTCACCGCACCCGTGGTCGACGACTCGGGACTGCTGCTCGGGCGCATCACCGTCGACGACGTGATGGACGTCATCCGCGAGGAGGCCGAGCACCAGTTCCTCGGCCAGGCCGGTCTCTCCGAGACCGAGGACATGTTCGCCCCGGTGCTGCTCAGCGCGCGACGTCGCGCGCTGTGGCTCGGGGTGAACCTGCTCACCGCCTTCCTCGCCGCCTGGGTGATCGGTCGCTTCGAGGACACCATCCAGCAGGTGGTGGCGCTGGCGGTGCTGATGCCGGTGGTCGCCAGCATGGGCGGTATCGCCGGTACCCAGACCCTGACCCTGGCGATCCGCGGCCTGGCGATCGGTCAGCTCTCGAGCAAGAACGCCCGCTGGCTGCTGTGGAAGGAGCTGGCGGTGGCGGCGATCAACAGCGTGGTCTGGGCGGTGGTGGTGGCGGCGGTCGCCGCCTACTGGTTCGGCGATCCGCAGATCGCGCTGGTGATCGGCGTGGCGATCACCATCAACCTGCTCGCCGCCGCCCTCGCCGGGGCGCTGCTGCCGATGGCGCTGGAGCGCTTCGGCATCGACCCGGCGCTCGCCGGCGGGGTGATCCTCACCACCGTCACCGACGTGGTCGGCTTCGTCGCCTTCCTCGGGCTCGCCACCCTGTTCCTGGTCTGAGCCAGGCTCAGCCGCGCCAGCGCTCGAGCAGGGCCAGGGTCGCCTCGACCCGCGCCCGCGCACCTTCGGCGCTGTCGGCCTCGGCATAGACGCGCAGCTCCGGGGCGTTGCCCGAGGGGCGCAGATGGACGATCTCGCCGGCGGCGAAGGTGATCCGCAGCCCGTCGGTCTGGTCGACCTCGGCGACGGCGTCGAGCGCCTCACCGAACAAGGCGCCGATCGCCGCGGGATCGGCGGCGAGCGCAGCGATACGCGACTGCGCCTGCGCCGAGGGGAACTCGCGCAGCCGATCGCTCGCGGTGAAGCGTGGCGGCAGCTCGGCGGCGAGCGCGGCGAGCGGCAATGCGCGCGCGGCGCTCGCCTGCAGCAACGCGAGGGCGACGATCACCGCGTCGCGTGTCGGCAGCGCCGCCAGCACCCGCCCGTCGCGCTCGATGGCGCTGCCGAGCAGGAAACCACCATTGGCCTCATAACCGACCACCGGCGCCAGACCACGCCCGAGCAGCGTCGTCATCCCGGCGATCACATAGGGCGACCCGATACGGGTGCGCAGCACCTCGGTGAAGCCCCCGCAACGCTCGACTGCGGTATTGCTGCTCACCGGGGTGACCACCGCCGCGGCGCCGAGCTGGCGAGCGCAGAGGATGCCGGCGATATCCCCGCGCAGCCACTCGCCCCGGGCATCGGCGACCAGCGGGCGGTCGCCGTCGCCATCGGCCGAGACCAGCGCATCGAACGCGCCATCGGCGCACCACTCACGCGCCAGCGCGACGTCCTCGGGACGGATCGCCTCGGTATCGACCGGCACGAACCGATCGGCGCGCGCCAGCCGCCGCACCTCGGCGCCAAGTGCTTCGAGCAGCTCGGCGAGACAGTCGCGTGCCACGCTCGAGTGCTCGTAGACCCCGACCCGCAGCCCGCGCAGACAGCCCTCGGGGAAGAAGTCGAGATAGCGCCGCAGATAGGCGCCGCGCGCCGCGTCACTCGCCGGCGGCAGCGGCGCGGCGGCGGTGTCGACAAAGGCCCCCGCGGCGGTGAACAGCTCCCCGGGCGCGATCACCGGCAGGGCGCGGATCGCCGCCTCGTCGTCCTTGAGGATCTCGCCACTGGGCAGATTGAACTTGATGCCATTGCGGTCGTCCGGGATATGGCTGCCGGTGACCATCAGCGTCGGCACGCCCCGGGCAAGACCGTAGGCCGCAAGCGCCGGGGTGGGAATGCGACCGTGGTCGCGCGGTTCCAGACCGAGATCACGCGCGGCACGGGCACAGGCGCGGAGGATACGCTCGGTGCTCGGGCGCAGGTCGCCGGCGAGGCCGACCTCGGTGCCGGCAGCCAGCGCCCCCTGGTCACGAACATAACGGAGAAAGGCATGGGCATAGGCGTAACAGACCCGGTCGGTCATCGCCGTCGCCAGCCCACGAGCGCCACTGGTCCCGAACTTGACCCCAGAGGTCGTCATCAACTCGTCGATCAGCACCCTTGCCTCCCTTAGCTCTTCAACGCATGGCCGATTGCGACAGTCTAGAACCGCCAGCGGCCAGCGGCCAGCGGCCAGCGGCCAGCGGCCAGCGGCCAGCGGCCAGCGGATTGAACCGCAAAGCCGCGAAGAACGCCAAGGGATGAATAGCAACCAGCCGCCGGCCTCCAGTGGGCGCGCAGCCTCGACGACGGGCGCACTGACAACAGGCGGTTGAATCGCTCAGGTCGGAAGGCATTCGCAGGCGCGAGCGGGAGCGGTGGACCGTGGACGATCAGCCCACCGCGCGCTCTCATGACACTCTTTGCGTCCTTCGCGCCTTCGTGGTTCAGGTCTTATCCCGACCTGAACCGCAAAGCCGCGAAGAACGCCAAGGGATGAATGGCAACCAGCCGCCGGCCTCCAGTGGGCGCGCAACCTCGACGACGGGCGCACTGACAGCTGGAGGCTGGCAGCTGATAGCTGGAGGCTGGAAAGCGCGACCAGCTCCCGGCCACCAGCCTCCAGTGGGCGCCCGTCCTCGACGGCTGGCGCACTGACGACTGGTGGCTGGAGGCTGATCGCTGGCGGCTAAGACCCGACGGCTACGCCGCCGTCACGGGTCCATGAACTCGAGTTCGCGGCCGATGTTGCGGCCGTAGAAGATCTCGCTCAGCTCGCGGCGCAGCAGCTTGTGGATGCGCTTGTACTCGCGATCGGAGAGGTCCTTGGCCTTGATGCAGAAGAGATAGTCATCGACGCGGAAGTGCTTGAGGACCATCTTGGTGTGGAACATGTTCTCCTGATAGACGTTGACGTCCATCATCTGGAACTTGCGCTTGGTGTCGTTCGAGAGATAGTTCTGGATCGAGCTGATGTTGTGGTCGATGAAGTGCTTCTTGCCACGCACGTCGCGGGTGAAGCCGCGCACCCGGTAGTCCATGGTGACCACATCCGACTCGAAGGAGTGGATCAGATAGTTGAGCGCGCGCAGCGGCGAGATCCGACCACAGGTCGAGACGTCGATATCGGCGCGGAAGGTACTGATCCCGGTCTGGGGATTGGTCTCGGGATAGGTGTGGACGGTGATGTGGCTCTTGTCGAGATGCGCCACCACCGCCTCGGGCAGCGGCCCCGGGGTGGCGTTGTTCGACAACGCCTCGGCGGCGATCGGCTCCTCCGAGATCAGCATGGTCACCGAGGCACCCTGGGGCTCATAGTCCTGATGCGCGATGTTGAGGATATTGGCGCCGATGATCTCGGTGACATCGGTCAGGATCGCGGTCAGGCGCTCGGCGTTGTAGGCCTCGTCGATATACTCGATATAGGCCTCGCGCTGCTCGTCCGAGTCGGCGTAGCAGACATCGTAGATATTGAAACTGAGCGACTTGGTCAGGTTGTTGAACCCTTCCAGGCGCAGCTTCTTCAACGGATTGGGCATTCCTCAGGAACCTCGGAAACAACGGAAGGCGCGGGCGCTAACGTGGTGGCGCATCCGCAACGGAGACGGCTGTATCACGCAGCTCGAAGTCGTGGGTGATCTCGGCGGTGGCGCCGAGCATGATCGAGGCCGAGCAGTACTTCTCGGCGCTGAGCGCGATCGCGCGCTCGACCCGCTTGGGGTCGAGTCCCTGTCCGCTGACGATGAAGTGCGCATGGATCCGGGTGAAGACCTTGGGGTCGCGCTCGGCACGCTCGGCCGTGAGCTCGACCACGCAGTCGCTGACCTGCTGGCGGGCCTTGCGCAGGATCTGCATCACATCGAACTGGGTGCAGCCACCCATGCCGATCAACAGCAGCTCCATCGGTCGAGGACCGAGGTTGCGCCCCCCGTACTGGGGCGGTCCGTCCATCACCACTGAATGTTCGGACCCCGCATCGCCGGCCATGCCGACCATGGCCGCACCCTCGAGCCACTTCACCCGCGCTTTCATATCCCGTTTGCTCCCGTCTGCTCCGCCGTCACCCGCCAGGCCACGCCCGACCGACCCCGGCCTCGAACCGGGCGAAGGCTAACACAGTTCGACAATGCACAGCAGCATGCATAGAATCGTGAGACGACAAGGCGCTCTGGCAAGCTTCGCATGAGCATTCTGACACCACCGAAAAAGGACCCGCCCTGGCTGCAGCCCTTCCTGTCGCAGTGTCATACCAAGACCTACGACAAGAACGTGGACTTCATCCGCCAGGGCCAGCCAGCGGAAAGCCTCTACTATCTGATCGAGGGGTCGGCTGCCGCATTGATCGATGACGCCGACGAGCGGCGCACGATCATGCTCGCCTATATCAACAAGGGCGAGTTCATCGGCGAGATGGGGCTGTTCGTGCCGCAGAACACGCGCAGCGTGATCGTGCGCACCCGCACCAAGTGCAAGGTCGCCGAGATCACCTATCAGCGCCTCGACCGGCTGCTCGAGAACGAGTTCAAGGTCTATGCCAAGGACTTCCTCTACAGCGTCGGCTACCAGCTCTCCACCCGGCTGCGCCAGACCAGTCGCAAGGTCAGCCATCTGGCCTTCCTCGACGTCACCGGGCGCATCGCCGGAACACTGCTGGATCTCTGCAAGCAGCCCGACGCCATGACCCACCCCGACGGGATGCAGATCCGCGTCACCCGTCAGGAGCTCGGACGCATCGTCGGCTGCTCGCGCGAGATGGCGGGCCGGGTGCTCAAGAACCTCGAGGAGCAGGGGCTGGTCAGCGTCAAGGGCAAGACCATCGTGGTGTTCGGCACCCGCTGAACCCCGGACCACGCCGGCCACAGCCCCCCGGTCGGCGCATCACGCCCGGCGGCACGCTCGCGGCGCATCTCCCCCGATCACGACTCACGGACTCGCCCCCGCGCGCCGTCGGTGCGATCGTGCACGCACGGGCTCGGGGATGATGCGGGACGAGGACCCGACCGCCGCCGCGTCCTCTCGGCAGCGCGGTGCGGCGCCGGGGTCTAGTCGGCGAAGAACAGGGCGTGCAGCGCGGCGCCGGGGTCCTCGGCGCGCATGAAGGCCTCGCCGACGAGGAAGGCATTGACCCCGTGCCCGCGCATCCGGGTGACATCGGCACGCGCCAGGATCCCGCTCTCGGTCACCAGCAGTCGCTCTTCGGGTACCCGGTCGAGCAGTCCCAGGGTGGTCTCGAGACTGACCTCGAAGCTGCGCAGATCGCGGTTGTTGATACCGATCAGCTCACCGGGACAGGCCAGGGCGCGATCGAGCTCCTCGCCGTCGTGGACCTCGACGAGCACGTCGAGCCCAAGCTCGACGGCCAGGGCGCCGAGATCGCGGAGCTGGGCGTCGTCGAGACAGGCGGCGATCAACAGGATGGCGTCGGCGCCGATGGCACGCGCCTCGACGACCTGATAGGGGTCGATGATGAAGTCCTTGCGGATCACCGGCAGCGCGCAGGCCGCGCGCGCCTCGCGCAGATAGGTCTCGCTGCCCTGGAAGAAGTCGGCGTCGGTGAGCACCGAGAGACAGGCGGCGCCGGCGGCGGCGTAGCGCGCGGCGATCTCGGCCGGGACGAAGTGCTCGCGCAGCACCCCCTTGCTCGGGCTGGCCTTCTTCACCTCGGCGATCACCGCCGGGTCGCCGGCGGCGACACGCGCGCGCAGCGCCTGCGCGAAACCGCGCACCGGGGATTGCTCGGCGGCGGCGGCGCGCAACTCGGCGAGCGGGCGACGCGCGGCGCGCGCGCTCACCTCCTCGGCCTTGCGGTGGACGATCTTCTTCAGGATATCCGGGGTCTCTCGCATCTCTTCGTCCTCAAGTCGTGGCCAGCGCGGCTTCGAGACCGCCGGTCAGGGCGCACAGTCGATCGAGCCGGCGACGCGCCTCGCCGCTGTCGATCACCTCGGCGGCGCGCCCCACCCCCGCCGCCAACGAAGGCGCCCGCCCGGCGACATAGATCGCCGCGCCGGCATTGAGCAGCACCATCTCGCGCGCCGCGCCCGGCTCGCCGTCGAGCACCCCGCGCAACACCCGCAGACTCTCCTCCGGTCCCGACACCCGCACCTGCTCGAGTGCGGCGCGGGTCAATCCGAAGTCCTCCGGGCGCACGCTGTAGCGATGAATCTCACCGTCGCGCAGCTCGGCGATGTCGGTGCGCTCGCCGATGCTGATCTCGTCGAGCCCGTCGCGCGCGTGCACCACCATCACATGACGGCTGCCGAGCCGGCGCAACACCTCGGCCAGGGGTTCGAGCAGGTGCTCGGCGAACACCCCGAGCACCTGGTTGGAGACCCGTGCCGGATTGGTCAGCGGACCGAGCACGTTGAACAGGGTGCGCACCCCGAGCGCGCGACGCGGCTCGACCGCGTGCTTCATCGCGCTGTGATGCCCCGGGGCGAACATGAAGCCCACCCCGACCTCGTGGACACAGCGCGCCACCTCCGCCGGACTGAGATCGAGACGTACCCCGGCGGCCTCGAGCACGTCGGCCGCGCCGGACTTGCTCGACACCGAGCGGTTGCCGTGCTTGGCCACCCGGCAACCGGCGGCGGCGGCGACGAACATGCTGGTGGTGGAGACGTTGAAGGTCCCCGAGGCGTCGCCCCCGGTGCCGACGATGTCGACGGCATGATCGAGACCGTCGAGCTCGACCCCGGCGGCGAGATCGCGCATCACCGCCGCGGCGGCGGCGATCTCGGTGACCGACTCGCCCTTCATCCGCAGCGCGACCAGGAAGCCGGCGATCTGTGCCGCGCTCGCCCCCCCGGTCATGATGGTGTGCATCACCGCGCGCATCTGCGCGTCGTCGAGGTCACGTCGCTCGATACAGTGTGCAATGGCGTCCTTGATGTCCATCAGTCCCGATCCTCGATGAAGTTACGCAGCAGGTCGTGACCGTGATCGCTGAGGATCGACTCCGGATGGAACTGCACCCCCTGGATCGGCAGGGTGCGGTGTCGCACCCCCATGATTGCATCGAGCGCGCCGTCCTCGGTCTGCGTCCAGGCGGTCACCTCGAGACACTCGGGGAGGCTCTCGGGGTCGATCACCAGCGAGTGATAGCGGGTCGCCACGAAGGGGTCGGCGAGCCCGGCGAACACCCCGCAGGCGCGGTGGTACACCGGCGAGGTCTTGCCGTGCATCACCTCGCGGGCGCGGACGATGCGCGCGCCGAACACCTGACCGATCGACTGGTGACCGAGACAGACGCCGAGGATCGGCACCCGCCCGGCCATGGCGTCGATCAGCGCCATCGAGATCCCCGCCTCGTTGGGGGTGCAGGGTCCGGGGGAGATGACGATGCGCTCGGGGCGCATCGCCACCACCTCGTCGACCGTGCACTCGTCGTTGCGCACCACCCGCACCTCGGCGCCGAGTTCACCGAAATACTGCACCAGGTTGTAGGTAAAGGAGTCGTAGTTGTCGAGCATCAGCAACATGGTCATTCCCCCTTCAGCCCGCAGCCGTAACGATCGATGCCCATCTCGGCGGCACTCACCGCGCGGAAGATGGCGCGCCCCTTGTTCATGGTCTCCTGCCACTCCAGCTCGGGCTGGGAGTCGGCGACGATGCCGGCGCCGGCCTGGATGTGCAGGGTCCCGTCGCGAATCACCGCGGTACGGATGGCGATGGCGGTATCCATGTTGCCGTTCCAGGAGAGATAGCCCACCGCGCCGGAGTAGATCCCGCGCTTGACCGGTTCGAGTTCGTCGATGATCTCCATGGCGCGGATCTTCGGCGCGCCGGAGACGGTGCCCGCGGGGAAGGTCGCGCGCAGCACGTCGATCGCGCTCATCCCCTCGCGCAACCGCCCGGTGACGTTGGAGACGATGTGCATGACGTGCGAGTAGCGCTCGATCACCATCTTGTCGGTGAGGCGCACGCTGCCGATCTCCGAGACCCGGCCGGCGTCGTTGCGCCCGAGGTCGATCAGCATCAGGTGCTCGGCCAGCTCCTTGGGGTCACTCAGCAGGTCGCGTTCGAGCGCCTGGTCCTCGGCCTCGTTGGCGCCGCGCTTGCGCGTCCCGGCGATCGGGCGCACGGTCACCTCCTCTTCCTCCAGCCGGGTGAGGATCTCCGGCGAGGAGCCGACGATCTGGAACTCGCCGAAGTCGAGGAAGTACATGTAGGGCGAGGGATTGAGCCCGCGCAGTGCGCGATAGAGATCGAGCGGCGGGGCCTTGAAGGGGATCGACAGACGCTGCGAGAGCACCACCTGCATGCAGTCGCCGGCAAGGATATAGTCCTTGGTCCGCTCGACCGCGTCCTTGAAGCCCTGCTCGGTGAAGCCGGAGACGAAGTCGCTCTCGTCGACCTGGCGGCGCTCGCCGCTGTGGTGCGGCACCAGCGGTCGACACATGCGCTCGGTGAGCGCGTTGATCCGCGCCTGCCCCGACTCCAGGGTGTCGCCCGCGGTGGGGTCGAGGTGGAGGACGATATAGAGCCGACCGCTGAGGTTGTCGAACACCACCACCTCGTCGGAGACCATCAGCAGGATGTCCGGGGTGTCGAGCTGATCGGGATTGGGCGAGTCGCCGAGCCGGGGCTCGATATAGCGGATGGTGTCGTAACCGAAATAGCCCACCAGACCGCCGGTGAAACGCGGCAGCCCCTCGACGTCGAAGGCCTCGAAACGCGCCTGATAGGACTCGATCCAGGCCAGCGGGTCGGCGACCTGGTGCGACTCGATCACGGCGCCGTCGCGCTCCAGGCTGACCTCGTGACCACGCACCCGCAGCAGGGTGCGACAGGGCAGGCCGATGATCGAGTAGCGTCCCCATTTCTCGCCGCCCTGGACGGACTCGAAGAGATAGGAGTTGGCGCCGGCGGCGAGCTTGAGATAGACGCTCAGCGGGGTCTCGAGGTCGGCGAGGACCTCGCTGACGAGCGGAATGCGGTTATAGCCCTGCTCGGCGAGGGCACAAAAGGTCTCGGGAGTCATGTGGATCTCCTGACGGCTGAGTTTGGACGATAGGGGTCAGACGAAGGCGACTTAGCGTCGCCATCGCCACCCTACCGTCACTCGAGCCGCGTCGATCCACATGATGTGTCAGAGTCCGTTTGCCGTGTCGTCGCCCCGCGCTCAGCGGGACGGGGCCAGTATCCCGGTCAATTCGGTCAGCGAGTCGATGACCGCGTCGGGACCGCTGTCGCGGATGTCCTGGCCGTGATTGTACCCATAGCTGGTGCAAATAATACCGAATTTTGCCGCTCGTGCAGCACGCACATCGCTCACCGAGTCGCCGACCATCAGCGAGGCGGCCGGGTCGGCGCCGAAATGACGCGCCGCATGCTGCAGCGGTAACGGATCGGGCTTGCACGCCGGCAGGGTATCGCCGCTGATGATGATGCCAAAGTCCTCGTAGAGCCCGAGATGACGCAGCAGCGGCCCGGTGAAGCGCGCCGCCTTGTTGGTCACCAACCCGAGCGGATAACCGGCCGCCTTGAGGAAATCCAGCCCCTCGCGCACCCCGGGATAGAGCGCGGCGCGCTCGAAGGTGTACTCGGCATAGAGTTCGAGGAAGATCGGATAAGCGCGGTCGAACTCGCTCGCATCGGGCTCGCCATCGAGCGCGCCGACCAGGGCGCGGCGCACCAGCCGCTCGAGCCCGTTGCCGACCCAGTTGCGCACTGCCGCCTCGCCACAGGGCGCACGGCCCAGACGCGCCAGCATGGTATCGACGCAGTAGGCGAGGTCGGGGACGCTGTCGACCAGGGTGCCGTCGAGATCGCAGAGCACCATCTGCGGGCGGAGGAGCGAGGCGGCGGCGGTCATCAGCGCCCCGCCCCGGCCAGCGCCTCGCGCATCTGGCCGATGATGGTGTCGTAGCGGTTGGGGTCCTCGACGCGGCCCTTGCCGAAGATGCCGGAACCGGAGACGAAGGTGTCGGCGCCGGCGGCCTTGATCTCGGCGATGTTGTCGACCTTGACCCCGCCGTCGATCTCGAGACGGATGTCACGACCGCTGGCATCGATGCGACGGCGCGCCTCGCGCAGCTTGTCGAGGGTCGCGGGGATGAAGCTCTGGCCACCGAAGCCGGGGTTGACCGACATCAGCAACACCATGTCGACCTTGTCCATCACATAGTCGAGATAGCTCAGCGGCGTGGCCGGGTTGAACACCAGCCCCGACTTGCAGCCCTGGTCGCGGATCAGCTGCAGGCTGCGGTCGACGTGCTCGCTGGCCTCGGGGTGGAAGGTGATGTAGCTCGCCCCGGCGGCGGCGAAGTCGGGGATGATGCGATCGACCGGCTTGACCATCAGGTGCACGTCGATCGGGGCCTCGACCCCGTGCTTGCGCAGCGCCTCGCACACCAGCGGGCCGATGGTGAGGTTGGGCACGTAATGGTTGTCCATGACATCGAAGTGAACGATGTCGGCGCCGGCGGCCAGCACCTGATCGACCTCCTCGCCGAGCCGGGCGAAGTCGGCCGAGAGGATCGATGGCGCAATCAGGTCTCGAGTCATGGCTAGGTCCCCCTGGATTCGTTTTTTCGGCGTCGCGCCCCGGGTAGGGCGCGGACTGGATCGATGCGCGCGTCGCGCGGCCTCAGAGCCCCAGCGGCGGCGACAGCGTGAAGGACACGCCCGGCGCCTCGTCATACTCGGCGTCGCCCTCCTCCCACTCGAGCGAGCCCATGCTGTGGGCGTCGCGCCAATAGGTCTGATAGAACTCGAGCATGGGGTTGTCGAGCACCTGACTGGGCGCACCGAGGGTCGATTCGAGCTGATCGCGACTGGCGCGATACCAGTCGAGCCCGGCGTCCTCCTTGATGAAGGAGATCGCCGCCAGACGACCATCGACGAAGCGGTAGATGCGTTGATCGAAGCGCACATCGCCGACCGTGGGGGCGGCGGAGGGATCGACACAGAGGGTGAACTCGCGGCCCTGGAAACGCTCCTGGTGCAGCACCTCGAAGCCCGCCGGGCGGTCATCGTTCCAGTCCATGCCACCGAGTGCCTGATCGAGTCCGGCGGCGAGCGCCTGGCCTCCACACAGCAGCGCCAGCGCACCGATCAAACCGTACCCTTTCGCTCTACCGCTCATCCTACAGTACCGCCGTTGGTCATCTCCTTAGAGCGCCCGAGTATAGGCAGAGCCCGCACACGGGTGCAATGACAGGCCGGCGCCAGCGAACAGCGAACAGCGAACAGCGAACAGCGAACAGCGAACAGGAGATTGAACCGCCAAGATACCGTCTTGCCCGTCAATCGCCGATCATGCACACCAGCCTCGCCTACTGGAGGCTGGATGCTGATCGCTGGAAGCTGATTCGAACCGCAAAGCCGCAAAGCACGCAAAGGAAAGGTAGAGCCTCCAGCGACCAGGCTCCAGTCACCAGTGGGTGTGCGTCCTCGGCAGCAGCACGGCCTGCCATCACCTTGGCGCCGGTGTCAGCGACCAGCGACCACTGGCCGCTGGTCGCTGACAACTTGAACACCTTTGCGCTCTTTGCGGCTTGGCGGTTCAATCCTCCCGGCTGGCGGCTGGCGGCTGGCGGCTGGCGGCTGGCGGCTGGCGGCTGATGGCTGATGGCTGATGGCTGATGGCTGATGGCTTGAATCCCTTCGCGCCCTTTGCGGTTCAAACTTCCTGGCGGCTGGCAAGCGCCAAGCGGCGGCACTCACCCGCGGGCGCGGGTGATGGTCTCGTAGGCGCGGCGGATCTCCTGGGTCTTCTGCGAGGCGGCGCGGATCTGCGCCTCGCTCACCCCCTGCGAGACCAGCTTGTCGGGGTGGTGCTGACTCATCAACCGGCGATAGGCATGCTTGACCTCGGCGTCGCTCGCCCGGGCGCGGAGGCCGAGCACGGCATAGGCGCGTGAGAGCGGCAGCTCGCGCCGCGGCGCCGCGCCAGGCCCGGCGGAGCTGTCGCCACCGGCATCGCGGACCCGACGCTGCAGCGAGACCAGCAGCTCGATGCGTCGATAGGCGCCGTTGGAGACCTCGAGCCCGCGCCGGATGGTCTCGAGCGCGGCGCGCTGCGCGCGCGAGGGCGGACCGTCGACATAGGCCATCGACAGCGCCACCTCGAGCAGCAGATGCAGCATCGGCCCCTGACCGGCGGCGACCTCGTGCAGCGCCGCGATCTCGGGCGCCAGCGCGAACTCCGGCGCCTTGCCGGCGCCGAACAGCGCGATCGCGCTCTGGCGCTGAGGCGCGCCCAATCCCATCCGGGTCATCACCGATTCGGCATAGGCGATCTCGGCCTTGCTCACCCGGCCATCGGCCTTGGCCACATGCCCCATGACACGGAACCCGGCCTCGAAGAAGCGCTGCTGGATACGCGAACGCTGCTCCAGGGTGAGCCGCTCTCCCCCCTTGGCGCTCCAGCCACGATCGACGCCACGCCCGAGCGCGGCGCCGAACAGGGCACCGAGCGGACCGCCGAACACCAACCCGAGACCGCCGGCGACGGCCGTACCGAACCAGCGCATGCATGTACTCCGTATGATGATTGCGAGATCAGGATGTCGGGCCGGGCCCACGAACACCAGGGGCCGGCGCAGGCTCGCAAGACTAGCACGGCACAGCGGGCCTAACCCGTCCGGTTTGGAGGGGTTGCTAAGATGGTGCGATCACCACTTCGCAGCGGTCACAGGAGACCCAGATGCACTACAGACGACTCGGCCGCACCGACCTCGAGGTCAGCGCACTCTGTCTCGGCACCATGACCTTCGGCGAGCAGAACAGCGAGACCGAGGCGCACGCCCAGCTCGACCGCGCCCGCGCCGCCGGGATCAACCTCATCGATACCGCCGAGGTCTATCCGGTCCCGCCCCGCGGCGAGACCCAGGGGCGCACCGAGACCTATATCGGCAACTGGCTCAGACAGCGCGGCTGTCGCGACGAGATGGTGCTCGCCACCAAGGTCGCCGGTCCTGCCGACTGGCTGCCGCATCTGACCCGGCGGCTCGACCGGCACAACATCGCCAGCGCGATCGAGGGCAGCCTGCGCCGCCTGCAAACCGAGGTGATCGATCTCTACCAGCTGCACTGGCCGGATCGTCAGACCAACTTCTTCGGTCGGCTCGGCTACAGCCCCACCGAGATCGACGACAGCGTGCCGCTGCACGAGAGCCTGGAGGCGCTCGCCGAGCTGGTGCGCGCCGGCAAGATCCGCCATGTCGGCCTCTCCAACGAGACCCCCTGGGGGCTGATGCACGCCCTGACCCTGGCCGAGCAGCACGGTCTGCCCCGGGTGGCGAGCATCCAGAACCCCTACAACCTGCTCAACCGCACCTTCGAGATCGGCCTCGCGGAGGTCGCACTGCGCGAGGACTGCGGTCTGCTCGCCTACTCGCCGCTGGCCTTCGGCGTACTCTCGGGCAAGTATCTCGACGGCCAGCGCCCGGCCGGGGCGCGAATCACGCGCTTCTCGCGCTTCAAGCGCTACAACAACCCCCAGGCCGAAGCGGCCACCGCCGAGTACGTCGCCCTCGCCCGTCGCCACGGTCTCGACCCGGCGCAGATGGCGCTGGCCTGGGTCAACACCCGTCCTTTCGTCTCCAGCACCATCCTCGGCGCCACCACGCTCGAGCAGCTCGAGCACAACCTCGGCAGCCTCGAGATCACGCTCGACGCCGCACTGCTCGCCGAGATCGAGGCGATCCAGACCCGCTGGCCCAACCCATCCCCCTGAGCCGGCCCAGGGTTCAGTCGAGCACGCCGGCGGTCGCGAGCGCCGCATCGATCAGGTCGTCGAGACCGGGCCGGGCGCACTTGAACCCGGCCAGCCGCACCGCCCGCGCGCTCGCCTCCGCCAGCTCGAGCCCACGCAGCAGGCCGTCGATCACCCCGGCGTTGAGACAATCGCCCGCGCCCAGGCTGTCGACCACCCGCGCCAGCGGCCAGGCCGGATGATGACGCGGGGCGGCGCCGGGCACCCGGCTCCAGGCACCGCCCTCGCCCCAGCCGAGCACCCAGCAAGCCTGTGGCGCCAGCGGTGCCAAGGTCGCGAGCGCCCGCGCCGGCGTCTTGCCACCACCGGCGCGCGCATGATCGCGCCCGACCAGCACCAGGTCGGCCAGCGCGGCCAGCGACTCGATCCCGGGACGCGCTTTCTCCAGCTCGACCGAGATCCGCGCCCGCGGACGCAGTCGCCGCACCCGGCGCATCATCTCGGCGGTCTCGGCGGGGTTGCGGCCCTCGAAGTGCACCCAGTCGAACCCGTCGAGTCCGACGCGGGCGAAGCCTGCGGCATCGAGCTCGGGAAGATCGCGATGATGGACGATGGTGCGACTGCCGGAAGCACGGCTGAGGGTGACGTAGGAGGTCGGGGTGGCGGCCCCGGCGACCCGTTCCACCGCGGCGAGCGCGATCCCGCGCCGCGCCAGATCGGCGGCGATGAAGCGTCCCCCGGCATCGTCGGCCAGGGTACCGCTCCAGGCACAGCGCCACCCGAGCTGGGCCAGCACCGCCAGGGTATTGGTGGCATTGCCACCACGCGCCCGACGCTGCGCCAGGGCGCGCACCTCGGCATCCTCGGGCGGATAGTCGGCGACCTCGTTGATCAGATCGAGCGTGGCCACACCGACGGCAAGCACCCGCGAACCGGACTCAGGGGTCACGGGCGACCCGGAAACCGAGCATGTTGAGCTGGGTCCGCGGCGGGAAGTGCTGGCGCGCATAGGTGCGGATCGCCGTCGACGGCTGGCTGAAGGAGCCACCGCGGGCGACACGCTCGGTACAACCACCGTCGACCCGGGGACTGCCGTCGACGGGTGCATCCTGATAGCCGAAGACATAACAGTCGGCAACCCATTCCATGACATTACCGGCGGTATCGAACAGACCGAAGGGGTTGGCCCGCAGGCTGCCGATCGGGGCGCTGGAGCGTCGATCCCACTCGCTGCCGCAATCGAAACAAACCGCACGCCCCGGCTCCTTGCCGAACCCCCACCAGTAGGACCCCGTCCCGCCGGCGCGGGCGGCATACTCCCACTCGGCCTCGGAGGGCAGCCGGTAGCGATGACCGCTCGCGCGCGAGAGCCAGGCAACATAGGCGCTCGCATCCTCCCAGCTCACCCCGACCACCGGCCGGTCGCCACGCCCCCAGCCGTAATCGTCCGGCAAGGGACGTCCGCTGGCGCGGGCGAAGCGATCGTAGTCGGCGAAGGTGACCTCGTAGGCGCCGATCAGGAAGGCGTCCACCCTCACCTGGTGCGCGGGCATGTGGTCGGTGCGGGCGAGCGAGTTGTAGCCCATGCGGAAGCTGCCCCCGGGCAGCTCCACCAGCTCGGGACCAAAGGCGCCGTCGGCCAACCGGTCGCGCAGCAGCAGCGGCATCTGCTCGGCGCGCGGCGGCGCAGTGGCCGGGATCAAGGGGCGCGCGGTCACGGTCGGCGGCGGCGCGGGCGCTGCCGGGGACGATGTGGCCGGCTCCGGCGGCTCGGCCCAGATCAGCTCGGCCGGTCCATCGGAGAGCGACATCGCCGAGAACCAGACACGCAACTGCGGCAGGAAGACCGCGAGGCTGATCAGCACCAGCACCACCAGTACCAGACCGATGACCAGCCGTCCCTCGCGCTGCCCCCGTACGTACGCCAACGACGGCGACGGCGACGAGACCGGTGGGCGCGGCGGCGCCGCCGCACGGGCTGGGGCTGCACGGGCTGGGGCTGCACGGGGCGACGGCGGTGAGGCCGCAGCCGGGGGCGGCGAGAGTGGCGCACCATAGGCACGTTTCTGCAGCCAGGCCATCTCCTGACGCATGCGTTCGAGCTCACGCTGGGTCTCGCGCAGCGAGCTGTCGCGTTGCTCGAAGGCCTGCTGCAACCCGTCGAAGGCGAGATTGCGATCCTCGAGCAGGTCCTCGAGCCGCTGGCACTCGTCGGTGATCCGCGCCAGCGCCTGCTCCTTCACGCCCAGCGTCTGGCGCAACAGGGTCAGCTCCTGCTGCAGCGCCAGGCGCTCGGTCTCGGAGGCCACGCTGTCCTCGACGGCCTGCTCGCGCGCCACCAGGCGACGGTTGAGGCGGTCGATCTCGCGCGCAGCCTGCTCGCGCATCTGCTCGAGCGAGTCGCGCAGGGTCCGGGCCTCGCCGACACCGGTCTCCTCAGTTGGTTCGGACATGGTGAGTCGTCGTCGTTCTTGAGCGGCGCGCCCGCCAGCCACCAAGGGCCTTCGCGAACGCTATCGGACACCCATTGTCCGGGCACCCATCCGATTTTGCCAGGCGGGCGACGGAACCTCGCCCACGCGCGCCGGTCATCCTTTTCCGCTACTCTGAGCACCCGTGTCAACAACGAGCCTGTTTCAATCGATGTCCCCGGCCTTCAAGGAACACCCGCTGCGTCATTCGGTCACCGCCGAGCTGCACGCGCGCACCTTCGACCCGCTGCCTTCCCCTGCACGCGTCTTCCACCTTGCCGCGGTCTGTGGCGAGCGACGCAGCGGGGCCAATGCCGAGCACCTGCTGCGACTGCTCGATCATTTCGGCGTGCGTCGCCCCGAGCAGGTCGGGCAGTACTATGCGGTCGATCTCGGCGGCGGGCTGTGGCTGCGCTGGGAGCGCCATACCGAGTTCGTGACCTATACCTTCAGCCGTCACGAACGCTTCAACCACCCCTTCACCGACCCGCTGATCAACGAGCTGCCACAGGACTGGCTGCGCGAGATCCCGGGACAGGTGGTCACCGCCACCGCGCTGGCGCTGGAGTCGTGCGAGATGCCCGAGCGCGGCAGCAACGAGCTGCTGGCGCTGTTCGAGGGCAACCCCTTCATCGGCTCCGAGGTGGTCGGTGGTTCGAGCCGCGCCTGGTCGGACCTGCGCATCCACAGCGACGGCTATTCACGCATCCTGCTGCGTGACTGCGGGCTGTCGGAGAACCAGGCCGGGCGCCTGGCCAAGCGCATCCTCGAGGTCGATGCCTACCGCGCGATGGCGCTGCTCGGGCTGCCGGCGGCACGCGAGGCCACGCGCGCGCTGAGCGAGGCCGAGCGCCGCCTGGTGGCGCTGGCCGCGCGCATGACCGAGGGCAATGACCACGACCGCGGCGCCAGCGAGAGCGAACTGCTCGCCGAGCTCACCACCCTGGCCACCGAGATCGAGACCGTCGCCGCGCGCACCATCTATCGCTTCGAGGCCTCGCGCGCCTACTACCGCATCGTCCAGCAGCGGCTCGAACAGCTGCGTCAGCGTCGTATCGAAGGGCTGCAGACCTTCACCGAGTTCCTCGAGGCGCGGCTGGCCCCGGCGATCGCCACCTGCGACTCCACCCGCGAGCGGCAACAGGACCTGGCCAAGCGCGCCGCACGGCTGGCGAGCCTGCTGCGCGCGCGTGTCGAGGTCGACCTGCAGCACCAGAACCGCGGGCTGCTCGAATCGATGGACCGGCGCGCCCGGATCCAGCTCAGGCTGCAGGAGACGGTCGAGGGGCTGTCGGTGATCGCCATCGGCTACTACGGCGTCGGCCTGGTCGGCTATGCCCTCAAGGGTCTGGAGGCCCAGGGGCTGCTACCGATCGACGCGACCCTCGGCATGGGGCTCTCGGTGCCGATCGTGGTCGGTGCCGCCTGGCTCGGACTCAAGCGGATGAAGCGCCGGCTGCTCGACGGTCACCACTGAGCGGACGGGGCGCGACAGCGCTCAGTCCCCGCCCAGGGGACGCAGCGACAGGGTGCCGTCGCGCAGCACCACCTCCATGTGCTTGAGATAGGACATGCCGAGCAGCGCCTCCTCGCCCTGCATGTTGGGCAGCACCGTGGCCTTGACGTTGGTGACCGCCAACCCGCCGACGTCGACCCGTTCGAGGGTTGCGTGCCAGGTCGCCACGTTGCCGTTACCGGTCTTGCTGTAACCGCCGCTCCTCAGCCTCAGGCCGAGACGCTGGGCGAGCAGGTAGGGCATGGCGACATCAGCCGAGCCGGTATCGACGAGGAAGTCGACCGGATGGCCGTTGATCTGCCCGGTGGCGACGTACTGATCGACCTGGTTGGGCTCGAGCACCACCGCGGGCACGCCGTCGCTACCGAGATAGGCGACCGGACGCGGATTGGGGTTATGGCGCTGGCCGAGCTGAGTCCCGACCAGGGCGACCAGGGTCAGCGCCGCGGCCAGCAGCAGCAACGAGCCGAAGCGACGGCGCAGCGACGGCGGCAGGGTGACGGGGCGGAGCGAAGGTTTCATCACGGGCATGTCCCTGGACGAACTGGGGAGAGGAGACGGCGGTCTCGCCGGTATCCGGGCCCGCCTGGGCGAACCCCGGCGACGTCTCGCGCGCGGCGGAGACGGCCGGAGTGTAACCCAGGCGAGGCGTGGCCACCCTCAGCGGTGATACTCGCCGCTGCGCTCGGGCTGATAGAGGACCTCCTCGATGCACACCCGCATCAGCGTGCCACCGGGACGCGGCCAGTCGATCTCGGCGCCCTCGGCGAGCCCGAGCAGCGCGCTGCCGACCGGCGCGAGGATGGAGACGGTGCCGCCCTCGGGGTCGACGTCCTTGGGATAGACCAGGGTCAGCACGAAGGTCTCGTCGGAGGACGAGACCCGCACCCGCACCCGGGAGTTCATGGTCACCACGTTTGCGGGCACCTGCTCCGAAGCGACGATCTCGGCGCGTTCGAGCTCCTCCTCGAGGTTGTCGCGTCCCGGGACGCCATCGGCAGGCAGGGTATCGAGCAATCGCTGCAGACGCTCGAAATCGGTTTCCGAAACGATCAGGGGTGGTTTCTGGCTCACGGTGTCATCTCGATGGAAAAGACCAGTCCGCGCCCCCTCATGGGGCGCTCGACATCAGGGATCGGGGCCGGCGCGCCAAGCGCGCGGCCCCGGATTTCTTGCAGCTCGCGCTGCCGGCGCCGGGCTCTCCGACCGACGCGCGAACGAACACGTCGCCACTGACGGCGACGCCTCGGCAACAGGGGGCGTAGGGGATCAGCCCGACGCAGGCCTCAGGGTCAGGGTCTCGCCGCGCTGGACGAGTTCGAGGCGCTCGAGAAAGCTCATCCCCAGCAGCACCTCATCCCCCGGCATGTTCGGCAGTACGGCGGCGCGCACGTCATGGGCGATCAGCCCCCCGAGCTCGACGCGCGCCAGCCGCGTGCGCCATACCCGCACCTCGCCGTTGGCGGTGCGGCTGATCCCGCCGGGACGCAACTCCAGGCCCAGGCGGCGCGCCAGTGCCAGCGGCAGGGCGACATCGGTGGCGCCGGTATCGACCAGGAATCGCACCGGCTCGCCGTCGATCCGACCGTCGGCGACATAGTGCCCGGCGCGATTGCGCTCGAGCACCACGCTCGGCACCCCGTCGGGGGCGACGAACACCCGCAGCGGCGGTGCTCGATCGCGATCGAGCAGATCATCGAACAGCCACGCCAACAGCCCGAGCGCGACGACCCAGGCGGCCAGCAGCATCGCCCGACCGATCCGGCGGGGGAGTTCCTCGGGGCGTGACATCGATATCTGACGACCTGGGGTGCGGGAGTCCGGATTTCACGGGCGCCTGGCCGACCGCCCCCGGTCGTGACCGGCAACGCGGATGCGCGAGCGCGCCCAGCCACGGTGCGCGCAGGGGCTCTCACCCCCGGCCAGCGGGGCGGGCAACCTGCACGATGCAGGTGACATCGCCCACTGACGCCGACACCACGGCGCCCATCTCGAATCGAGGGTGCCAAGCGGCGCGCCCAAAAGCAAGCGGGCCGCGACCGGCCACTGCACTATGCTGAACGCAGGACCGGCCGGACAGCCGTCGGGCCGGAATCGGCAACGCCGCCACGGAGATCCCGCCATGCCGCTGGAACCCCTGCATTACCGCATGATCGGCCAGGACGACTATGCCGTCGAGATCCGTATCGACGCCACTGGCGACTACCGCATCGAGAACGGTGACTACACCAGCCACGCCCCGCGTCGGGGCTGTCTCGACGAGACACAGCGTGCGCGTCTGCAACGGCTGACGAGCGCCCTCGGCGCACCCGACGAACGTCCGGCGCCGACCGACACCTCGGGGTTCATCGTCGAGTTGAGCATCGGCGAGGGGGCGACCCAGCGACGCTACCGGGTCTGGGAGGGCGCGCTCGCCGAAGACCCCGAACTCGAGGCCCTGGTCCGCGCGCTCGAGGTGCTCTGAGCCGAGCCTCGGGCGTTCAGCCGAAACAGCGCTCCAGCCCGATGCGCCAGTCCTCGACGAAGGTCTCGATCGACTCGACGAACTCCGGCTCGGGGTCGTGCCGCGCGATGGTGCAGTGGATCATCACCGCACCGCCATCGATCGTCTCGGTCAGGGTCCAGGCCAGCGCATTGGGGCACTCCGGCAGGGCGAAGCGCACACCGCCACGAAGACACTCGCGACGCACCAGGAACTGGCCCCACAGACAGTAGAGCTCGCCCTCGGCGCCATCATGCCAGAGCACCCGGTCGATGCTGGCGCAGCAGTCGGCGAGCTCGGCGATCCCGAGCCGTGACTGCAACGTCTGGGCCGCGAGCGCGACCCGCGCCAGGGCGAAACGCTCCATCCCCTAGTAACGCACGCAGCGCCCGCCACGCCCCAGCGCCAGCCCCGGCGGACAGGGCTGCCCCTGATAGGGGCGCGGCCCATAGCGCGAGGGCGGCGGACGGCGCGAGGCGTTCTCGGCATCGATCAGATAGCCGCCGAGCGCGCCGGCACCGGCACCGATCAACGCACCCTTGCCGGCGTCGGCGCTCAACGAGCCGATCGCAGCGCCGGTGGCCGCCCCCATCAGCGCGCCGCCGGTGGTGGCGCGCCCGGGTTGGGTGGCGCAACCGGCCGAGAGGAATGAAGCGAGCAGGCACAGCGCCGCTGCACCGAATCGGATGGACATGGGACAACACCTCACAGAAGGACGATCAACGACGCATGTGTCGTCGTTGCATCAGATGACGCAGCCGCGCCACCGTGGCCTGGTTGAAGCGCCCGGTGACCGCCAGCCCGTGATGACGCTGGAAGCGCTTGATCGCCGAGCGGGTGGCCGGGCCGTAGATCCCGTCCGCCGGGCCGGGGGCATAGCCGAGTTCCTGGAGCGCGATCTGGCCGCGCTGGACGTTGAAGGGCGCGGCATGCAGCGGGGCGCTCAGCACCGCCAGACAGAGGATCGCGGAGATCAGGGCGAGACGTTTTGGAATACTGCGCATGGATTCCCTCGCGGTTCGGATGAACTGGATGGATGTATGCGTGGATCGAGTGACCCACCGGCATCGGCAGTCTAGCCGTCCCACCCCACCGATTGAAGCCGCCCGGGGCCAACCGCGCGTCCAGTGACGCGCGGTTGGCTCCTCAGCGCACCGCGCGTCCTACCTGGCCTTGCCGGTGAGCGAGCGCACCGTGCCAACCACGCGCGCCTGGAAATCACGCGCCCACTGCGGCTGCGGCCAGTTCCAGCCGATGACGATCCCGACGGCCAGGAGTAGCAGGACATACAACATGATGAAGACCTCCTCATCAACGAGATGCAAGAAAGTGGAACCAATACAACCATTCAGCAACCAGGGTTGTAGACCTGAGCCTAGCCCATAAGTGCCCGATTCGTTCCCGAGGCAGGCGCTCAAGCGATCGCCTGCAGATCGATACCGAGCGACTCCAGCAGCAGACCGGTGAGCGCGCCACCGAGCGCGCCGCCGAGCAGACCCGCCGGGACCTCAGCGAGAATCGCCTCGAAGGCCGCGCCGGGCGCGGCATGCAGCCCGGCGGTGGTACCGCCGACGATCCACACACTGGCGCCGACCACCGCGGCGATCAAGCCCGCCACCACTGGCGCCGACAGCCCGCCCGGCAGCCAGTCGGCGGCATGCGCCAACCGACGCACCGAGAACTGATAGATCGAGCCGACCAGCGCCACGACCCCGGCGGCGAGCGTGAACATCCCGACCTCGATCCCGCTCAGCCCGAGGAGCAGCGCCAGCACCGTCCCGGCGAGCAGACCGGCGAGCAGACCGCTGAAGGTCTGCGCCAGGGGGCGGGCACCGCTGCTGATGGCCCAGGCATAGAAACCGCCGGCCAGCACCCCGGCGAGACCGGCAAGGCCGGCGATCAAGGGCAGCTCGACCTGATGCCCGGTGGCGATCAGATAGGCGATCGAGGCCAGCACCCCGGCCATGGCCCCGGCCAGGGCCACCGGCATGGCGCTGTAGAAGGCCGAGGTGGTGGTGGCGGCAATGGTGGCGGCGATCAGCAGCGGCAGCCAGCCCGCAATCCCCAACCCGACCAGCAATTGATACAGGCCCGCGAACAGCGCACCGAACAGCGCACCGGCGAACCCCCAGACGAACAGCCCCATGAAGATGGCCGCGACCTTGTCCCTATGTTGCATTGATGCTCTCTCGACAGCATGGATCCAGGCGGCCCGGCAGCGGTAGCGAACCCGATTGCCGCCCCATGGCATCAGTCTAGACTCGGCAAGGGCTGACGGCGCGCAAGCTCTTCTCTACACTGCGCCCCATTCCGGTCATTTCGATCCCAGCGACGTATGTCCCAGACCATCGCCAACGGCACCAGACGCAAGATCGACGGCGACACCCGGGTGCACTACGACGGGTACTGGATCAAGTACTACGAACCACCCGCCGACACCCTCGAGACCAAGCGCCAGCTGATCCAGGCGCTGACTCGCAGGCTGTTCAACCACGTCGAGCACGGCATCAACATCCCCGGCGCCCGGCTCGACGAGGCGCGCGCGGCCTATGCCGCCGAATGCCATCCGGAGCGCAAGCGGGTCAACGGCGCAATGCTCGCCGGCGCCCTGTTCAACCGCGCCGCCGACATCTTCAGCTGTCTCGTCGAGCTCCAGGCCACCGGGGTGGAGATCGGCCCCGACAACAGCCTGATGCGCGAGTGCGGACAGTATCTGCTCGAGGCGCTCGAACTCGGCAAGATCGTCCGTCATCGCGGCGGCGACGAGGGGATCGACGAACTCTGGGGCGAGCCCTTCAAGGCCTTCTCGATGCCGATCGCCGCCTTCTACGAGAGCCGCTATGTCAAGATTGCCATGACCATGCGCGACATCGACCGCATCGCCGGGGCGATCAAGGATGGCTTCGCCGCCAGTCGTCAGCTCCCCGAGATCGCCGCGCCGGTCGATGCCCTGGCCGAGACGGCCAAGCGCAAGTGCGAGATCCTGCGCACCGACCCGACCATCTTCGACGTCTGGCCCGCCTTCGCCGTCGCCAGCGACCGACTCTGCGAACTCGAGCCCCAGCTCCCGACGAATGCCGGCACCCTGGCCATCCGCGAGGCGCTCGAGGGATCGCGGCTGCTGTGCGAAGGGGCCGAGCTGGTCCGCTTCATCGTCCGCGCCCGCGTGCCCATGCCCAAGAGCACGCGCGAGTACATCGAGCGCTGCGCCCAGTTCCGCCAGACCTTCTTCGGCCCGACCGCCGACGAACGCCAGAGCCCGCCCACCATCCGCTGACCCCGACCCGGAACCACCCCGCCATGCTCGTCTATCTCCACGGCCTCAACAGCTCCAGCCGCTCGTTCAAGGCCGGTTTCCTGCGCGAACACCTCGCCCCCCACCCGGTGCGGGCGATCGACTACCCGGCCCATCGCCCCGATGCCGCAATCGCCACCCTCGAGCGCTTCTTCGCCGGGCTCGACCATCCCTCCCCGGCGGTCGTCGGCAGCTCGATGGGGGGCTTCTACGGTCAGTATCTGGCGCGCCGCTTCCGCTTCTCGCACCTCTATCTGATCAACCCCGCGCTCACCCCCTGGGCCTTCTTCGACGACTATGCCGGCCAGACCCTGACCACCGCAGACGGCGAGCGCTATCAGGTCAGTCGCGAGCAGACCGAACAGACCCGGCGCTATGCCGTCGAGCAGCCCTGCGACGGGGTCCCGACCACGGTCTTCCTCGACCGCGGCGACGAGGTCATCGACCATCGCATCGCCGAACGTCTCTATGGCGAGTGCGGCGCCGGCGCCCGGGTGCGGGTCTGGGACGGCGGCGATCACGCCTTCCAGCACCTCGACGAAGCGGTGGCGCTGATCCGCGCCCAGCTCGACGCCGACGCCTGAGCCGGGCGCCGGCGCGCTCAGTGCGCCTCGACCAGCTGGCCGACGATACGCAGTCCGGCGATATAGGTACCGAGGGCCGAACCGAGCGAGCTGAGCAGGAACACCAGGAACACCCGCGCCACCCGGTTACGCCACCAGCCGCGCAGCGAGGCGACGTCGTCGCGCAGCCGGCTGAAGTCGCCGACGCTCGGCTTGCGCACCGACAACTCCACCGCGCCGGTGACCATGCCGGCGCCGATGGTCGGGTTGAGCGAGGTCAGCGGCGCGGCGACGAAGGCCGAGAGCACGGTCAGCGGGTGCGCGACGGCGACCAGGGCGCCGAGCGCCGAGAGCCCGCCGTTGATCACCACCCAGCTCACCACCAGTTCCCAGCCGAGTTCCGGGCTCATCGCGAAACCATAGCCGAAGCCGGCGAGGATCAGCGCCACCAGCACCCAGGGCAGGCGACGCGGCCAGGGGTTGGGAGGCGGCAACCGCTCAAGCTCGGCGGTCACCTGGTCGGGCGACTCGTCCTCCTCGGCCAGACAGCGCCCGATGCCGCGCAGGTGGCCGACACCGATCACCGCCAGCACCCGCTTGGCACCGGTGCGCTCGGCCTCGCGCCGCAGCTTGGCGGCCATGTAGCGATCGCGCTCCTCGATCAGCGGCTGGTAGAGATCGCGACGATCGGCGGCGAACTCGGCGAAGGTGGTCTCGAGCACATCGCCCTCCTTGAGCCGCTCGACCTCCTCCTCGGTGACCTGCTCGGAGGTCACCATCGCCGCGAGCAGCCCGGTGAACAGGGTATAGCGCCGCCACCAACCGAGATTGGCCGAGATCCGCCGCAGCGTCGTCCCGATCTCGCGGTCGATCAGCAGCACCGGCAGTTCGCGTTCATCGGCCAGACGCAGCGCCATGCGCTGCTCGGCGCCGGGCTCGATGCCGAACTGATCGGCGAGACGCTGCTGATAGGCCGAGAGCGCGAGATTGGCGACCACCATGTAGACCCGGTTCTGGCGGATCACCGAGAACAGGTCCATCCGTGACAGCGACTTGGGGTCGATCACCGCCTTGTAACGGCTGCGACAGAGTTCAACCGCAACGGCATCGTAGTCGCCGCTGCGAATCAGTCGACGCACCTGCTCGGCGCTCACCCGCGAGACGTGGGCGGTGCCGAGCAGGGTGTAGTGGACCCCGTCTCGGACGATTTCGTGATTGGGTTCAGCGATCTCGGGCATCAGGGGTTCACCGCGGACAGCAACAGAAAAGGACACCGCAGCCCCGTTCCTGGAGGACAGCGGCACGGAATCAGGCTCATTCGGTTCATGGCCGCGGACGTTGGCAGCCGCGGGTCGAGTCCCGCCGAACCAGGGTGCGCTCGGCGAACCGACGAACAAACGCGGCGAGCGGCGCGGACAGCGGCGACACATCCCGGTGTCGATGAGGGCCGGCATCATACCCCCCCGGTCGCGGATTGGTCGAACGCGCCCGATGGCTTATCATCGCTCGACGGTGCAGCACAGGAACCCCGGAGCCCACATGCAGCCTCGCTCATCGACCCCAGGTTTCGTCTCGCTGGTCCTCGCCGCCGTCGTGCTGGCGCTGCTCGCCGGCGGTTGCGCCACGGTCGAGAGGGACAAGCGCAACAACAGCCTGCAGGCGGCCACCTACCGCTATCACACCGCCATCCGCTGGAGCTATTTCGATACCGCTTACGGCATGCTCGACCCCGAGCTGCGCGCCGAGGCGCCGATGCCCGATCTCTCCGGCGTCCGCGTCACCGGCTACGAAGTGATACGCCCGCTCAACCTGCCCGATGAGGACACCGCCAACCAGCTGGTGCTCATCGACTACCTGCACGAGGACACCCAGGTGCTGCGCCAGGTCAGCGACGCCCAGACCTGGCGCTGGGACGCCGAGCGCGAGACCTGGTGGCTGCACACCGGGCTGCCGCAGTTCGAGCTGCCGGCAGCGCGCGAGCGATGAGCGAGGAGATCGGCTTCAGCTCGGCAGCCCGGCTGCTGCTGGTCGCCGGCGCCTTCGTGGTGGTCATCGCCGGGATGCAGGCGGCCTCGTCGCTGATCGCCCCCTTCCTGCTCGCGGTGTTCATCGCGGTGATCGCCAGCCCGCCGCTCGGCTATCTGCGCCGCCGCGGCCTGCCCAACGGGCTGGCGCTGGTGGCGGTGATGCTCGGGCTGGTCGGGGTCGGCAGCATCGCCGGGGTGCTGGTGGCAGGCTCCCTCGGCGGCTTCGAGGCGAGCCTGCCGGAGTACCAGGAGCGGCTCAAGCAGCTCACCGGCGAACTGGTCGGCTGGCTCGACGGCATCGGTATCCACACCTCGCGCGAGGCGCTGCAGACCTATATCGACCCGGCGCGCGCGCTCGGCTTCGCCGGCGAGCTGATCTCCGGGCTGAGCGGCGCGCTGACCAATACCTTCCTGATCCTGCTCACCGTGGTCTTCATCCTGCTCGAGGCCACCAACCTGCCGGCCAAGCTCACCCTCGCGCTCAAGACCCCGGAGGCCTCGATCGCGCGGCTCAAGCACGTGCTCGACAGCGTCAATCACTACATGGGGCTGAAAACCGTCACCAGCCTCGGCACCGGCTTCGCGGTCTGGGTGTGGCTGGCGATCCTCGGGGTGGACTTCGCGGTGTTGTGGGCGGCGGTGGCCTTCCTGCTCAACTTCGTGCCGACCATCGGCTCGATCCTCGCCGCGATCCCGGCGGTGCTGCTGGCGCTGGTCCAGCTCGACCTGCAGAGCGCGCTGCTGGTGGCGCTCGGCTATGTGTCCATCAACACCCTGGTCGGCAACATCCTCGAGCCCCGGATCATGGGCCGCGGACTCGGGCTCTCGACCCTGGTGGTGTTCGTCTCACTGGTGTTCTGGGGCTGGGTGCTGGGGCCGGTCGGCATGTTCCTCTCGGTGCCGCTGACGATGTCGCTGAAGATCGCGCTCGACGCCACCCCGCAGACCCGACCGATCGCGATCCTGCTCGGCCCCGAGGTCACCACCGGCGACACCCGCGAGGCGCACGCAGAATGAGGACCGGTCAATCGTCGCAACGCCATTGGCGCGCGCAGCGCCACTCGGTCTCCACCAGCGCCGTCAAGCGCTCGACCGAACGCTGCTGCGACGCCGTCAGCCCGTGCCCCAGACGCCGCAGCGCTGGCAGCCCGGCGTGCGCCTCGGCGACGCGGGCCGCGGCGAGATCGGCGCGGATCTCGACCATCAGGGCATGCAGCGCGCGCAGCTGCGCAGCATCGGCGGGCGCGCCCGGATCACCGCCGCCACAGCCGGACAACAGCACGGCGAGCAGCAACGGCCAGCAGCGCCGGAGCGGCGCCATCACGGGAATCGGGGGATGAGCGAGGAGCTGTTGGCGATCCTGCTGCTCGCCGCGCTCGCCGGGCTTTGGGCCGATGGTCTGCGCGCCCGCGAGCGAGCACTTGTCCTGTGCGATCGCGGCTGCGCCCAGCGCGACCTGCAGCTGCTCGACCAGACGGTCGCGCTGCGCCGGATCGGATTGAGCTGGGGCGCCGGCGGGGTGCGACTGCGCCGGGTCTATCGCTTCGAGTTCAGCGAGGAAGGGACCGGACGGCGCAGCGGCTATCTGGTGTTGCGCGGAATCGCGCTGGAGGAGCTGAGCTTCGGCCTGCCGGCGCGCAGCGAGGACGCCTGAACGCAAGTCGCGTTACTTGACGACCTTGAGGGTCGGGCCGCCCTTGCTCCTGGCCGGACGCGACGGCGCCTCATCGCGCGCACCCTCGCCACTCTCGACCGGACGCAGTGTCGGACCGCTCTCGACCGGGAGCTCGTCGTCGAGCAGCAGGTCCTCCTCGGGGGCATCGGGCTCCGGGAACACCATGCCCTGACCGTTCTCGCGGGTGAAGATGCCGATCACCGCCTCGGCCGGGATCAGCAGATCGCGGGCAACGCCACCGAAACGGGCGTTGAACTCGATCCACTCGTTGCCGATCAGCAGGTTACGGGTTGCCGAGGGCGAGATGTTGAGCACCAGGCGGCCATCCTCGGCGAACTCCGTGGGGACACGCATGCCCGGGTAGCTGACGTCGACGACCAGGTGCGGGGTCATGTCGTTGTCGAGGATCCACTCGTGGATGGCGCGGATCAGATAGGGTTTGGTCGAGGTCATCATAGCGGTCTGGTGTTGGAGGTCTGGGCGATCCGGGAAGGCCTGGATCGGCGGCGCCTGACGCACGGAATGGTGTTCCGGCACACCGCACACGGCACTCACCGGCCAAGCCCGGACGAGACGCTCAGTGTAGCGACGCGCCCGGACCGCCTACAAGAGTAGCAGCCGCCGCCATGCCGGGGCGACTCGGGGACCGACGGTCGGCTCAGCCCGCTAGGCGGCCATTTCCTTCTCGGCGTCGCTGAGGCTCTGACGGAAGGCGTCGGTGGAGAAGATCCGCTTCATGTAGGCGCGGATCGGCGCGCACTGCGCCGGGAGCTCGATGCCGAGACGCGGCAGACGCCACAGCAGCGGTGCCACGCAGCAGTCGACGATGGAGAACTCCTCGCTCATGAAGTAGGGATGGGCACCGAACACCGGGGCGGTCACGATCAGGCTCTCGAGCAGCTCCTTGCGAGCCTGCGCCGCTTCCTTCTGATCGCCCATGGCGATGCGCCGCATCAGCGCGTACCAGTCGCGGTCGATGCGATACATGAACAGACGCGCATTGGCCCGCGAGACCGGATCGACCGGCAGCAGCGGCGGATGCGGGAAACGTTCGTCGAGATACTCCATGATGATCTGCGACTCGTAGAGGCGCAGGTCACGATCGACCAGGGTCGGGACCGTACCATAGGGGTTGAAGTCCATGACCTCGTCGGGCAGATCGTGGGCGTCGACGTCGACCACGTCAACGCTGATTCCCTTCTCGGCGAGAACCATTCTCACCCGATGGCAATAAGGACAAACAGGATCCGAATATAGCGTCATCACAGCTCGTCTGCTCGCAGCCACTGCCATTCTTCCCTTCTCCAGCGCGTCGGCTGAGCCCGGCAGGGCTCCAAAGAGTCAAGACCGCCAGCCTACCCTGGCAGCGGCACCACCAGCCTCGCGCGAAAACCGCGCCATGCGCGCGCATCTACGCGACACCGTCATGTCGAGCCCGCACGCCTTGGCCATGCCTGGAGGGCGGACACCAACCCGGAGAGTATACTCTGACCCGGCTTTCACCGGGGTGTTTTTTCACCCACACCCCCTCGACAAGGCACCCCGGACATGCTAGGCCGTCCCAAACGACGAGGCCCGTCACTCGCTAGAGTGACGGGCCTCGAGGGTCGCAGAGTTCAGCCTCGTGCGACCGGGCTCCACGAGTCAGCGACTAGTGGATGTCCTTCCAGTACTCCTTCTTCAGGAAGTAGGCGATGAGGAAGAACACGCCGAGGAACAGCAGGACATAGAGCCCCAGACGCTGACGCTCGAGCTTCATCGGCTCCCCGGCATAGGTCAGGAAGGCGGTGATGTCGCGCACCATGGTGTCGTACTCCTCGGTGGAGAGCGTGCCCTCCTCGACCAGCTCGACACCGACCGCGATCGCCTCGCCGCCGTCATGCGACTCGGACATCACCGGCTGCTGCACACCCTGCAGGCCGCCGAGCACGTGGGGCATGCCGACCAGCGGGAAGAGCACGTTGTTGACGCCGTAAGGACGGGTGTCGTCGACGTAGAAGCTCTTCAGGTAGGTGTAGACCCAGTCGGGCGAACGCCAGCGCGTCACCAGGGTGAGGTCCGGGATCGCGGTGCCGAACCACTTCTCGCCGTCATCGGGACGCATCGAGTTGGTCATCAGGTCGCCCGGCTTGGCGTCACCGAAGATCAGGTTCTCGCGCAGCGAGATCTCGTCGATGCCCAGGTCCTCGGCCATGCGGTTGTAGCGCATGTACTGCAGCGAGTGACACCCCATGCAGTAGTTGACGAAGTACTTGGCACCGCGCTGCAGCGAGGCCTTGTCGTGCAGATCGATGTCGGCGTCTTCCAGATGCGCGCCCCCACCCGAGGCCAGCAGCGTGACCGGCGAGAGCAGCAGCAGGGTGGCGATGATCAGTTTTCTCATGAGGTCACCCTCTCAGGAACGGGCTTGGTCTTGTCCAGCGAGCTGTAGATCGGCATCAGCAGGAAGAAGGCGAAGTACAGCACCGTGAAGATCTGCGACAGCAACGTGGAGAGATCGGAGGCCGGGCGCATGCCGAGCCATGCCAGCACCACGAAGGTCACCGCGAAGATACCCAGGGCAGCCTTGAAGATCGGACCCTTGTAGCGGATCGACTTGACCGGGCTGCGGTCGAGCCAGGGCAGCAGGAACATGATCAGGATGGCGCCGAACATCACCACCACGCCGGGGAACTGCGAACCCCACATCGGCGGCACTGCGCGCAGCATCGCGTAGTAGGGGGTGAAGTACCACACCGGAGCGATGTGCGCCGGGGTCTGCAGCGGGTTGGCCGGCTGGAAGTTCGGCGCTTCCAGGAACAGCCCGCCCATGGTCGGGGCATAGAACACCACCAGCGAGAACAGCGCGAGGAAGATGGCAACGCCGACCAGATCCTTGACCGTGTAGTAGGGGTGGAAGGGGATGCCGTCGGCCGGGGCGTTCTTGTCCCAGCGGTTGCCCTTGGGGCCCTTCTTGATCTCGATGCCGTCCGGGTTGCTGGAGCCGACGTGATGCAGCGCGACGATGTGCAGGAACACCAGCGCGGCGAGCACGAAGGGCAGCAGGAAGTGGAAGGCGAAGAAGCGGTTGAGGGTGGCGTCGGAGATCACATAGTCACCACGCACCCAGACCGAGAGGTCCTCGCCGATGCCGGGCACGGCGGCGAAGAGGTTGACGATGACCTGCGCGCCCCAATAGGACATCTGGCCCCAGGGCAGCAGATAACCGAAGAAGGCGGTCGCCATCATCACCAGGTAGAGCACCAGGCCGATCATCCACAGCAGCTCGCGCGGCTTGCGGTAGGACCCCCACATCAGCCCGCGGAACATGTGCAGGTAGATGAGGATGAAGAAGGCCGAGGCACCGGTGGAGTGCATGTAACGAATCAGCCAGCCCCAGTCGACATCACGCATGATGTACTCGATCGAGGCAAAGGCCTCGGTCGCGGCAGGCTTGTAGCTCATTGCCAGCCAGATGCCGGTGAGGATCTGGATCACCAGGGTGAGCAGCGCCAGCGAGCCGAAGATGGACCAGAAGCCCATGTTCTTCGGCGCATAGTACTCGGCGACGTGCGCGCGCCAGGTCTTGGCCAGCGGGAAGCGCTGGTTCAGCCAGTCGAGGTTTTCAGTCTTTTCCGCACTCATCAGGCAGCTCCTCCATCCTCACCGATCAGGATGGTGGTGTCGTTGAGGTAGGTGTGCTTGGGGATGACCAGGTTGGTCGGGGCCGGCACACCCTTGAAGACGCGTGCCGCGAGGTCGAAGCGCGAGCCGTGGCAGGGACAGTGGAAGCCACCCTTCCAGTCGGCGCCGAGATCTTCCGGGGCGAACTCGGGGCGGTAGGTCGGCGAGCAGCCGAGGTGGGTACAGATGCCGATGGCGACCAGATACTCGGGCTTGATCGAGCGGGTCGGGTTCTGGCAGTACTCGGGCTGCTGCGGCACTTCGGAGCCCGGATCGACCAGCTTGGGATCGTTGCTCGCCAGTGCCTCGAGCATCTTCGGCGTGCGGTGCACCACCCACACCGGCTTGCCGCGCCACTTGACGCGCAGCAGTGCACCGGGCTCAAGCTTGCTGACATCGGCCTCGACCGGCGCACCCGCGGCCCGGGCGCGCGCGCTCGGGTTCATGGATGAGACGAACGGGACGAGAGCGAAGCCGGCACCGACGGCACCGACCGCGCTGGTCGCAGCGACGAGTACTCGTCGCCTCAGTTTGTTCACGCCTTGCGCGCTCATAGGCTAGCTACCCCCGACTGGTGCGGAGGCTGCCGACGGCATTCAGGCAGACACCACACGCAGATTGGACGAAAGGTTTAGATGGAAGATAAGAATATGACGATTGGCTACAGAACCGACCGCGCATTTTCCTTGATCTTGACGCGACGGGTCAAGAAAAACTCGGAAAAAGCACCATTTTACCACATTAACCACACCAGGCACTCAGGCCGGGTTGGCGATCTCAATGAATTGATGGCGCAATCCGAAGTGTTCGGCGACCCGTGTACCGAGCGCCTGGACACCATAACGCTCGGTCGCATGATGTCCCGCAGCCAGGTACGAGAGCCCGAGTTCGCGAGCCAGATGGGTGGTCTGCTCCGAGATCTCTCCGCTCAGAAACAGATCGACCCCCAAGTCGGCCGCCAGTTCAATGTGGCCCTGCCCTCCGCCGCTGCACCAGGCCACGCGCTCGACCGCTCGAGCGTGCTCGCCGACCAGTAACGGCACACGCCCGAGGCGCTCGGCCACCTGCGCGGCGACGGCCTCGGGGGCCTGCGCCGCGGCCAGTCGACCGGTCCACAGCAAGCCACCACCAACGGACGCCGGCGCCGCGTCGAGGATGCCGAGTTCACGCCCCAGGGTGGCATTGTTGCCCACCTCGGGATGGGCATCGAGCGGCAGATGATAGGCGATCAGGCTCATCCCCGCCTTGAGCAGCGTCCTTGCACGTCGCCCCTTGATCCCGGTCAGGCAGGGCGGCTCGTTCTTCCAGAACCAACCGTGATGGACCAGGATGGCGTCGGCATCGAGGTCGCAGGCGGCCTCGATCAACGCTGCACTGGCGGTCACCCCGCTCACCAGGAGAGCGATCTCGCGCTCCCCCTCGGCCTGCAAACCATTGGGACAGTAGTCGGCAAAGGCCGACGCATCGAGCAACTGATCGCAGAAAGCGACCAGTTCGTGCGGCTGGCACATGACGCTTACCTCTGAGAGTCGATCCTGAGACGGCGCGCATCGGCATCATCCACGCGCAACGCGATCCCGACAGCCGGCAGGCCACCTGTCGGACGATCCTGTCACAGACTGACAGGCACGCTCGCGGGCAGGCCTCGTGGCGTCGCTGAAACGAACGCCCCGGGAACGGCAGGGACAAGGGACCCGCAAACCATAACATTCATCGGTTAGCTTCGGCGTATTTTTTGCTCTTCTACTCGCTGATCCGGCGCGTTAGCATGCCGGGGACAGGCGCCGACCGACGGCACACGAAAAGAGCATGATGATTGCTTTGATCGTCGCGGCAGCTCACAACAACATGCTGGAGACCCGGCATCGGATGCCGTGGACCGACAGCGCACTAGATCCGGTAGCGATGCACGCACAGGTTCCCCGCTCCCCCGCCGAGCACGTCGCCCCCCAGCCACGCTTCAGCGGCGGCTATCGCAAGCTCAACACCCTCACCGGTCTGGTGCTCAACGTTCTGGTGGGCACCCTGCTGCTGATCTGCACCGCACCACTGTTCGTACTGATCCCGATCGCCATCAAGCTCGCCGACGGCGGTCCGGTGTTCTACTCCAGCATCCGCCTGGGACGTCACAAGCGCCCCTTCGCGATGTACAAGTTCCGCACCCTCAAGTCCGATGCCGATCGCACCATCGGCGCCACCCTGCTCGGACGCGGACAGCGGCTCGAGACCCCGATCGGGCACTTCCTGCGCGAGACCCGGATCGACGAGCTGCCGCAGCTCATCAACGTCATCAAGGGCGACATGGACCTGATCGGACCACGCCCGGAACGCCCGGAGATCTACGAGCGCCTGTGTCGCGACATCCCCGGCTACGACCTGCGCTTCCAGACCCGTCCCGGGCTGATCGGCTACGCCCAGCTGTTCACCCCGCACGGCAGCCCCAAGCGTATCCGCTCGCTGATCGACAGCTTCTACCTGATCCGCAACCAGCGCATCGGCAACGACCTGCAACTGCTGGCCTATGCGCTGTGGGCGCTCGGCCTGAGGTTCCTGCGCACCCTGCTCGCCGCGCTCGGACAACGACTGCGGCGCAAGCGCGTACGTGACGAACGGCGCCTCCGCGAACGCATCGCACCGGACAACACCCTGGTGTGGTTCGAAGACGAGGAGCACGCCTGTGCCTGCACGCTCGTCGACCTCAACGACGAGGCCGTGCTGATCCGCTGCCCGCCCGGGCACCAGCCCCCACCCCAGCTCGCGCGACTGCGACTCGAACGCCAGGCCAGTCACCCCGGCGGCAGCGCGAGAAAGCGCCGGATCGTGCGGTGCGAGGCCCAGCTGACCATGCAGCGTGCCAGCCCCGGGCTGGAGGGCTATCATGACTATGTGCTGCAGATCCGACCGGCGACACCTTTGAACGCCTTCAAGCTCCAAAAATACTTCCTGCTCTCCAGCCTCTGTTAAATTGGGTCATCGACCTCCAGTCGAGTCCGGCAGGTCCCCCACTGCGGTCCACGGACAGCAGACGCACCTCTTGGAGATGGACGCATCCATGACACCCCCGCATTCACCGTTGAGCGTTGACTCCATCACCCCTGACGAACGCTCATCGTCCAGCGCAGACAGGGCGCGACCCTCGCCCCAGGACGGACCCGAGACGAACGCCCCGACCACGGAAGCACCCGGCGCACAACGGCCATCGGCCCCGGCGAGCGAGGACGGCGGGCGCGCCGCGGAGGGCCTGGACGTCCCCCGCCAGGACAGCGTCGCCGCCACCCCGACATCAATGCTGGTCGAGGAGCGCGCCACGCCGATGGCGCCGGCAAGCGAGACGATCGCCCCCCCCGCGACGCCTGTCGAGTCCGCGCCCAGCCCCTCGCCCCACGTCCAGCCCGGTCGACTCTACCTGGCCACCCGCACACTGCCCCAGCCGGTCGATGACCCGCGCCCGTGGTATCTCTTCGTCGCCATCGACCAGGCCACCCGCTGGCTGTTCGTGCGCGTCACCCACGAGCTCAGCCCGGCCGCGACCCGCGCCTTTCTCAAGACACTGCTCAAGACCTGTCCGATCCTGGTGCGCGAGCTGATCACCATCACCCCGTCCGACCAGACCGACGGCGGGGCCATGCTGCCCGACACCGAGGCGCTCGCCCAGCTGTGCGAGAGCCTCGACATCGCCCATCATCAGGAGACCGCCGAGCCGGTCAGCGCGACGACCCTGCTGCACGGCTTCGATACCCTGCTCGAGGCGCGTCTCGACGGCGCCGAGGAGAGGCTCGAGGCCCAGCCGCTCAAACGGGCACTGCGCCAGGCGGCGCGTGACTACAACCATCATCAGCCCCAACCGATCCTCGGCGCCCACACCCCGATCGAGGCGCTCGGCAAGTGGTACGCCGAGTCCCCGGACTACTTCGTCGCCCATCAGCAGCGGCTCTCGGCCTCCACCCTCGCACACACCGAGCACACCAGGACCGAGGACCACGACGCACCGCCGTCACGACCGCCGGACACGCCGACCCCGAACACAGCGGAGCCGGACAACGCCCAGGCGCTCGACCCGCTGCAGCTTGCGCGCACCCTCAACCGCAACACGGCCGCCTCGAGCCTGATCCGGCTGCGCCAGCAGCCACCGCTCGGCTCGCTGCTGGTGAGCAGCTGCAACGACGGCGCCGGCAAGACCACGGTGGCGCTGCAACTGGCCTATGCCGGGGTCCAGGACATCGGCCTGCGAGTGCTGCTGGTCGACGCCAACCCCACTCACCCACACCTGGCGAGCCTGTTCGAGACCGACGAGGGTCCCGGGCTGTGCGAGTTCTGCGCCGGGCGGGCCCAGACCGACGAGGTCATCCGCCCCACCGACACCCCGGGGCTCGACCTGGTCACCCTGGGACTCCATCAGCGTGACATGCTGGTACGCCAGGACCCGCAGCGCCTGCGCGCCCGTCTCGACGCATTGCGCGGCGCCGGCGCCGAGCGCTACGATCTGCTGCTGATCGACGGACCCAGCAGCCTCGGCGAGCAGGACCTGACCATCGGCGCCACCGCCTTCGACGGCGTGATCCTGGTGATCGAGAGCGAGCGCACCCGCTGGGAGGTGATGCAGTACACCCAGGATCGGCTGCAATCGGCCGGGGCGCGGCTGCTCGGCGCGGTGCTGAACAAGCGCAAGTACTACATCCCCAGGGGGCTGTATGCCTGAGTCCAGATCCCGATCCCGGCCGACGCCGGCCTTGCCGGTCCTCGTCCTCGCGTTGCTGATGCTGCTCGTCGGTTGCGCCCAGCAGCAGACCGTACTCGAGGTCGACGAGGAGGTCGTGGTCGCGCGTCAGTCCTTCTCCTTCACCGAGGGCGAGAAGTTCGACCTGATGCCGAAGTACACCGTCTCGCCCGGCGACACCCTCGACGTGCTGTTCCAGATCCGCACCTGGCTGGAGAAGGACACCTTCAACATCTCGGTCGATCACACCGTCGCGGTCAAGTTCATCTACACCCCCGAGCTCAACGAGGAGCAGCTGGTCCGCCCCAACGGCATGATCAGCCTGCCCTACATCGGCGAGTACTATGTCGTCGGCAAGACCCCGAAGCAGGTCGAGCAGGAGCTCAAAAAGGCCTATGCCGGCATCCTCAAGGACCCCGAGATCTACGTCCAGGTGCCCGAGTTCCAGTCCGCCATCAAGGAGCTCAAGCGCGATCTGCACACCGCCCCGCGCGGACTCAGCCGTCTGGTCACGGTTCGCCCCGACGGCTATGTCACCTTCCCGATGGTCGGCGAGGTGATGGCCGCCGGGCGCACCATCGAGGCGCTCAACACCGAGCTCAATCGCGATTACGAACAGCTGATCTCCGGGCTGCACGTCGACCTCTTCCTCGAGCGACACTCAGGCTCGCTGGTCTATGTGCTCGGCGCGGTCAACGAGCCGGGCGCCTTCACCATCGTCAAGCCGATCTCGGTGGCGCAGGCGCTGGCGCTGGCCGGCAGCTACAACGATGATGCCCAGCTCGACTCGGTGATCGTCGCCCGTCATCATCAGGGCAAGGTGATCGCCACCCGTATCGATCTCAGCCGCTCCGGCGCGCTCGGCGGGCGCAAGCCGATGTTCTATCTGATGCCCGACGATCTGGTGTTCGTGCCGCGCACCCGCATCAGCGAGGCCGCGCAGATCGCCCGACAGGTGAGCGAGGCGCTGATGTTCCGTGGCTGGCACATCACCGTCGAGAGCGTCTCGATCGACGAACTCTGACCAGGACAAGCTGACGTGGAACGTCCCCACCTTCGTACCGAGAACTATCTGCGCGAACTGCTGCAGATCTATTTCGCCCAGCAGCGACTGATCCTGCTCACCACCCTGGCGGTGTTCCTCGCCGCCGCGGCGATCGCCTTCCTCGCCCCGCCGATCTACTCGGCGCAGGGCGCGATCCTGCTGCGCGCCAGCGAACTCCAGCGCAGCCCGCAGTCGCTCGAGGAGACCGAGGTCCGCTCGTTCAAGGTCAGCGAGGAGGACCTGCGCTCCGAGCGTGAGCTGCTGCGCTCGCCGGCGGTGCAGCAAGGGGCCATCGCCCGACTCAAGGAGAGCCACCCCGAACTCGGCGACACCCTCGACTGGCACCGCGTGCGCAACCGACTGCAGATCGAGCTGGTGCCCGACTCGCGGGTGATCAACGTCGAGTTCCAGCATGCCGACGCCACCGCGGCGGTAATCATCCTCGACGCCATCCTCGCCGCCTATATCGAGCGGCGCGCCGAGATCCTCTACCCCGAGGGCACGGTCGACTTCTTCGTCAACCAGGTCGAGCGCTTCCGCGATCAGATCAGCACCACCGAACAGGCGCTGATCGAGCTGGCCAACACCACCGGCACCCCCAACCCGGCCAAGGAGATCGAGCTCAACCTGCTGATCAAGCAGAACGTCGAGGAGCGCCTGCTCGATCTCGACACCCGCGCCGTGACCCTGCGCGAACAGCTCGAGCACCTCGATCGCACCCTCGCCACCGACCATCTGCGCAACTACGCCTTCATCACCAACCAGACCGTCGCCGAGATCGCCGCGCGGATCATCGACCTGCGCATCGAGCGCGGCCGCACCGCGCGCCACTACGAGCCCGACGCCCACGCGGTCGCGGCGATCGACACCCAGATCGCCACCACCATGGAGCAGCTCAAGCAGGAGGTGGCCGACTATCGCGACCAGCTCGACAGCGAGTTCGCCGCACTGCGTGAGCAACAGCTGATCCTGCAGCGCCGCCTCGCCGAGATCGAGGCGCGCAACCTCGAGCTGCAGCGCCAGGGCATCGAGAGCGACCGGCTGAGCCGCGAGGCCGAGCTGCTGCGCCAGTCCTTCGGCACCTTCTTCAAGCGTCGCGAGGAGGCCGAGATCAACGCCGGGGTCGACTCCACCCTGTCGCTGTTCTTCGTCAGCATCCTCAGCCCTGCCTTCTCCACCGGCCAACCGGTCTTCCCCAACCGCCCTGTGTTGCTGGTGATCGGGCTGCTCGCCGGCTTCGTCACCGGCTTCAGCCTGGGCTTCGTGCGCGAGTTCTTCGACCACACCTTCAAGACCGCGCGCGATGTCGAGCAGTTCTCCGGCCTGCCGCTGCTGTTCTCGATCCCGGCGGTCAACGCACCGTCTCCCGAGCCATCGCAACCGCCACCGCGCTAGCCCGCGATGGAGCCACGCCGCGCCGACTTCAGCACCACCCTGACCCGCTATCTCTCGAGCAAGATCACTCGCCAGTTGATCGGCGCCATCACCGCCTTCCTCAGACCCCGACTGCTCACCCCCGAGCTGTTCGGGGTCTGGACCCTGCTCAAGCTGGTCCCGCAATACGCCAGCTACGCCCATCTCGGCGCGCGTACCACGCTGCGCGTCTACTACCCCTGGCACCTCGCCCGGGGCGAGGGCGAACGCGCCGAGTCGCTGGTCTCCGGGGCCATCCTCACCACCCTGCTGCTCGACCTCCTGGTGGCCGGCGCGCTGATACTGATCGCACTGCGCGGCGGCCAGGGCGAGGCATTGCGTCTGGGGCTGACGGCAATGGCTGGTGTGGTGCTGCTCCAGGCCTGGCACCACACCGCCTTCGCCGCGCTCAAGGCGCGTCACCGTTTCGACCTGATCGGTCGCGCCAACTATCTCGAGTCCGCGCTGCTGCTGGCCACTACCCTGGCGCTGCTGCCCACACTCGGTTTTCCCGGGTTGCTGCTGTCGCTGCTGATCACCGAGGCTGCGGTCGGGGTGCTGCTCTGGCAGCAGGCCGGGATCGTCCCACGCTGGCCGGCGCGACCACTCCGGCTCGGCGGCGAGATGATCCGGCGTGGCTGGCCGATCATGAGTCTGGAGCTGGCGATGATGCTGGTGGTCACCGCCGATCGGGTGATGGCCTGGGTGCTGCTCGGCGCCGGTGCACTCGGTCACTACGGGGTGGCGGTGATGATCGTCGGCTTCCTCCGCAACATCCCCGGCACCGCCCGCGAGATCCTCGAGCCGCGGCTGATGGGCGAACTCGCCGACGCCGACCGCAACCAGTTGCTGCGCGAACATCTGCTGCGCCCGGCGCTCAACGCCGTCTTCCTGATGCCGCTGCTGATCGGCCCGGTGGCCCTCGCCACCCCGCTGGCGATCGACTGGCTGCTGCCGCGCTACCAGGCGGCGATCGTCCCCACCCAGATCCTCGCCTGCGGGATCCACTTCCTCGCCCTCGCGTTGGTGCTGCGCAGCCTGGTGGTCGCCTTCGAGCAGCAGCGTCGTGCCGCGTTGCTGGTCCCAGTGGTGCTCGTCGGCGAGGGCATGAGCGCCTGGCTGGCAGTGCGCCTGGGCTGGGGACTGCCCGGCATCGCCGGCGCGAGCGTGCTGGGGTTTGCGCTGCTGTTCATGCTGTTTCGGCGCATCCTGCGCCCACAGCTCGACCACCTCGAGCGCAGCGAGCGGCGCCAGCTCGACTGGATCTGGCCGCTGTTCGTCCTCAACGGCACGCTGATCTGGACGCTGTCGCTGCTACCCTTGGGGCATGGCCCGGTGGCGACGGCGCTGCGCATCCTCGTCCACATCGCTCTGCTGCTGCTGCTCCACCGGCTCGCGCGCACCCGGCTCGCGCTGCTCTCGCCGCTGCCCTGGCGACGGCTGTTGCGGCTCAGGCGCTGATCCACCGAACCCGAGAGGGGGCCTCATGTCACGTCTCGTTCATCGCCTGCTGCTGGCATCCGTGCTGCTCGTCCCCGCCCTGCCCCGGGCCGCGCCACCGCCCGACATGGAGCGCCTCGCCGCCGGTCCCTGGATCGCGCGCGCGCGACTTGCCGAACTGCCGACCACGGGCGCGGCCTGGGAGGCGGTGCGCGATGATGCCGAGCGTCTGGTGCCCGACCCCGACCTCTCCGATCAGAACGACCCGAGCAACGTGCGGGTCTTCGCCAAGGCGCTGGTCCACGCCCGCACCGGCGACCCGCTGATGGCCGCGGCGGTGCGCCGCGCCTGTCTCGACATCATCGGCAGCGAGCAGGGCGCCAGCTCGCTCGCGCTCGGGCGCGAGCTGATGGCCTATGTCCTCGCCGCCGATCTGGTCGGCCTCACTGCGGAGCAGGACGCGCTGTTTCGCGACTGGCTGGCGCGGGTGCGCGACGTCCCGATGTCGGAGGGGCGGACCCTGCGCCAGACCCACGAGCGTCGTCCCAATGGCTGGGGCACCTATGCCGGCGCCACCCGGCTGGCGATCGCCGTCTATCTCGACGAGCCCGAGGAGATCGCCGAGGTCGCGCGCATCTTCCGCGGCTGGCTCGGCGACCGCGCCGCCTACGCCGACTTCCGCTACGGCGACCTCGACTGGCAGGCCGATCCGCGCCGCCCGGTCGGCATCAATCCCTCGGGCGCGCAGCGCGCGGGCCACAGCATCGACGGCGCGATCGCCGAGGGGCTGAGACGCAGCGGCCCCTTCGACTGGCCGCCACCGCACGAGAACTACATCTACTCCACCCTGCAGGGCGCGCTGGCCCAGGCGGTGATCCTCGAGCGCGCCGGCTACGACGTCTTCGCCTGGCAGGACCAGGCCCTGCTGCGCGCCTTCGAGTGGCTGCACCAGCAGGCCGACTTCCCCGCCGAGGGCGACGACACCTGGCAGCCGCACCTGATCAATCATTTCTATCACCGCGACTTCCCCGCCCCGGTGCCGAGCCGCCCGGGCAAGAACATCGGCTATACCGACTGGACCCACGCCGACTGGGCGCCGAGCGACTAGCCGGGTGAGGCGGCCAACGCGGCATGGAGCCGCGCGGCGTTGTCGGACAGATCGAACTCGGCGAGCACCCGCGCGCGCCCGGCGCGTGCCAGCGCGCGCGCCTCCTCTGGATGATCGGCCACCCGCGCCAGGGCCGCGGCGATCGCGGCCGGCTCGCCCGGCGCGGCCAACAAGCCGGTGCGCCCGTGCTCGACCAGTTCGGGGATCCCCGAGAGCCGGCTGGCCACCACCGGGCGCTCGACGGCCAGCGCCTCCATCAGCGACACCGGGATGCCCTCGCGCCGCCCCCGGGCGTCCTGCACGCTGGTCAACGCCACCACGTCACAATCGCGCAGACAGGCGGTGACCTCGGGCCGGGTGAGCTGGCCGAGGAAACGGACGCGCGGGGCGATCCCCAGCGCCCGGCACTCGGCCTCCAGCTCGGCGCGCAGCCGGCCGTCGCCGACCAGGGTCAGGGTCCAGTCCCGCCCCTCGGCCGCAAGCTGGGCGCAGGCCCGCAGCAGATGGACATGCCCCTTGACCCGGCGCAGCGAGGCGACGCAGAGGATGTGTAGCACCCCGTCGCCGGCATCGGCGCGCGGTGGCAGCGGGGCGAAGGCGCCGGTGTCGATACCGCAGTGGATCACCCGCAGCCGCTCGGCCCAGCGCGCGCCCACCCGCGCCAGGGTGAAGTCGCGGTTGTAGCGCGAGATCATCACCGCGAAGTCGGCACGACGCAGCTTCTCGGCGAGCATGGTCTGATCGACGTGGAGATCGCTGCCGTGCGCGGTGAAGCTGTAGCGCGCCCCGGTGAGCCGGTGCGCGATCCAGGCGGCGAGCGTCGGATGGGTACAGAAGTGCGCGTGCAGCCGACCGATGCCGCGACGCTCGGCCTCGTGGGCGATATAGACCGATTTGAGGAAGATCCCGGCCGCGCCCAGGGTGAAATTGCGGCTGGGTGCGACCCGCGCGAAGGTCTCGATCAGGGTGCGCAGATAGCGCCAGGGACGGCGCAGCGCCAGCGCCAGGTTGGCGCGCAGGATCGGCCCCGAGACGAAGCGGCTGTAGACCACCTCGGCGCGCAGGTGCGCCAGCTGCGGATGGGTGGCGCGCGGACGCTCGCGCAGCAGCGGAAAGAGGGTGATCTCGGCGCCCAGCGCCTCCAGCGCGAGCATCTCGTCGAGCACGAAGGTCTCGGTGAAGGTGGGGAAGCGCGAGACCAGATAGCCGACCCTCACCATTGGGTCACCCGCCGCCCGCGCAGGAAGTCGTACCAGCCCATCGCGATCCCGGCGTTGACGCACAGCGCCCAGGGGACGAGCGTCAGCACCCGCGGCCAGCGCCCGGGGTCACGATCGAGCCCGAGCGCCGCGACCAGCCCGAGCGCGCCCCCGAGCCCGCCCAGCGCCGCCAGCGCCAGCACCAGCCAGCCGCCGCCGTCGTGCAGCGCCAGCGCGAGCAGCGCCGCGAGCCCCAGCACCAGCGCCAGCGGAAAGGCGCGGCGCAACACCTTGTGCGCGATCAGCGCCAGCGCATAACGACCGTGGCGTCTTACCGAGAGCGCCTGCGGACAGTGGCGCAGGGCGTTGAGCCCGCGACAGACGATGCGCCGCTGACGCGCGAACACCCGGCGCAGGGTGCGCGCCGGCGGCGGCATCAGCGCCACCGCCTCGGGCACGAAGACGAAGCGCCGCCCGGCGCCGACGGCGCACAGCCCGACGAAGAGGTCGTCGACCACGCCTGCCGGGATCGGTCGGAACAGCACGCGCCGGATCGCCAGCAGGGTGCCGTTGCTCGCGGTGATCGAGCCCAGCCGGGCCATCTCGCGCGCCTTGAGCCGGCTCTCGTGGTCCCAGTAACGCGCCTGCATCAGCCCGTCCTCACGATCGACCGCGACACGCGCGCAGGCGGCGCCGACATCGGCCTCGGCGAAGACCGCGACCATCGCCGCCAGCGCACCGGGGGCGAGTCGGGCGTCGAGATCGGAGAACAGCAGCAACTCGCCCGCACTCGCCGCGACCGCGGCGTTGAGCGCGCCGTACTTGCCGCGACGCGGGTTGCGGAGCACCCGGCAATCGACCCCGGGCAGGTCGGGGAGTACTGGCAGGTCGGCGACCGGACCGTCGAGCGAGAGGATCAGCTCCAGCCGACCCGGACCCCAGCGCTGACCACGCAGCGAGTCGAGCTTGGCCGCGAGCGCCGCGCCCGAGCCGTGCACCGGGACGATCAGCGACACCGTCCCCGGCAATCCGCCGCCCAGCCTCGCGCCCGGCTCACGCTCGGGCAGCAGGGTCAGCAGCGCGGGCAGCGCCAGTAGCGCAGCGATGGCTATGGCGGCAGCGACAGACAGCAGGATGACGAGCGACACCGTCACCCCGTCCCCTCGTCCGCGACGCTGAGCGCGAAGCGCAGCCACAGCTGCGACACCCCGAGCGAGAGCAGCATGTACTTCTGGAACACGTCGCTGAACATCGCCATGTAGAGCAACAGAAAGAGGAAGGCGAGCAGATAGTGCAACACCTGCGCGGCATGATAGGGATCACCGCGCGCCAGCAACAGCCGACGCGCCAGCCAGAGGTTGCGCGCCGCCACCGCCAGCAGGCCGAGAAAGCAGATCAACCCCAGCACCCCGGTGCCGACCACCACCTCGAGATAGGTGTTGTGGGCAAAGCGACGATTGGTCGCGCCCTCGCGATCGAAACGCTGCGCCCAGTCGGTCTTGGCATAGAGTTCGCGGAAGGTGCCCGGGCCGTGCCCGATCAGCGGGCGCTGCTCGAAGGCATCGCCGGCCACCACCAGATAGGAGGCACGACGGTTGATCGAGCGGTCGGTGTCCGAGGCGGTGAGCGTCGCCTGACGCTCCCAGTAACCCTGCGGCACCAGCAGCAACGCCACCAGCAACGCCATCGCCCCGCCGGCGAACAGCAACCCGAGATGACGCGGACGCAGTCCGCGCGCATTGACCACCAGCAGCGTCGCCAGCAACAGCGCCGTCACCAGCCCGCCGCTGCGCGAGAAGCTCACCACCATGGCACCGAGGTTGATCGCCAGCAGCACCAGCGCCGCCAGCCGGACCAGTGGCCGACGGCCATGGGCCAGCCAGAACACCACGAAGGGCAACACGAAGATGATCAGCATCGCCAGATTGTTGGGGTCGCTGGTCACGCCGGTGCTGCGGGTGAAGTCGTCACCCACCTCGATCGCGAACCAGGACACACCGAACAGATAGCCGATCAGCGCGAACATCGAGCCGAGCGAGACCGAAGCGACGATCACCACCGGCAGCTGTCGCACCAGCGCGTGGGCATCGAGAAAGACCAGTACCAGGGCGAAGAAGGCCATCGCCACCAGGGTCAGCACCACCTGCTGACCGGCCTCCAGCGGATAGGCCGACCACAGCGTGGAGAACAGACTGACGGCGAGAAACAGCCCCCACCAGGGCCACAGATTGGAGCGCAGCAGGCCGACGGCCTGCTGCTCGCGAAGCAATCGCAACGCCAGCACCACGAGCAACACCAGCGCCAGCACCCAGTGGATCTTGACGTCCGCGAGCGGACCGCCGAGTTGGCGGAAGTTACCGAAGGGGATCAGGAAGACGATCGCGTAGAGCCCCCAGCTCGGCGCGCGCCCGAGCAGCACCAGGGCGCCGAGGGCGACCCCCGGGAGCAGCGCAAGCGCAGGCCAGGGGGTCCACAGCGGCAGCAGGGTCGCGACCACCATCAGCACGATGAAACCGCCCCACAGCGGGTTGGCGGCGGCTCTGCTCGATCGTCTCATCTCACCCTGCCCGTGGCGTTCGCCCAGACCCGCCGCCCGGCAAGGCCGGAGTCATGGTCGGTCACGCCCTGATGTATGCTGCAACCAGTTTGTCGTGGATGTCCTCGCATGACCGATCTCGAACTCGAGCTGCACCGACTGGTCCATGTTCGGCTGCAGCAGCTTTCCACAAGCCATGTCGCCGTGGTGCGCAAGCGGCTCGGCCACTTCCGGGTCGAGCCCACCGGGGGTGCGCCCGACGTCCTCTGCGCGCCGCTGCCGGAGAGCGCAGCCATGCTGCGCGAACTCACCCCGCGGGTCGCCCCTCAGCAGGTCTCCACGGTCTGGTTCGAGGGGCGGCGCGTCCTACTCTACAGCCATCGCGGCCATCCCGACCTGATCCTCGACCCGGGCACCCCGGTGCGCCTCCTGGTCTCGCGCCGCGCCGGGGCCATCAAGCGCTTCTACAACGCGCTGCTGTTCGCCATCCATCTTAGCGCGACCCGGCGCGGCGGGCTGCTGCTCCATGCCGCGGCGTTGCGCGATCCGCACGGTCGCACCGCACTCGTGCTCGGCCCCAGACGCAGCCGCAAGACCCACCTGACACTGGAGCTGCTCGATCGCGGCTGGGACTATCTCGCCGATGACAAGCTGCTGCTGCACCAGGGGCGGGCGCACCTGTTCGAACACCGCTTGGTCATCCGCCGCCATCATCTCAGCGCCCTGCCCTGGCTGGCGGAACGGCTGGACGGCCCCGACGCACCGCGAACGATCCGCTCGCAGCCGCTGCGGCGGCTGCTCGACCGGCTGCAGCACGTCGCCTCGCGAACGATCAGCGAAAAGCTGCAACCGCTGCTGCAACCCTTGATCAACCCCGCCTTCCCCCAGGACCTGACCAGACACCTGCCAAGCGCGCGGATCCTCTCCAGCGCCCGGCCCGACGCGCTCTTCGTGCTGGCCCCCGGGGAGCGGCAGGACTGCGCACCGCTCGCAGCGACGCGCCTGTTGCGCCAGCTGGTCGCCATCGAGCGGCTCTATCTGGGGGGCATGGGGCCGCTCGAGGCGATGAGCGACTACGCACATCCCGACCCGGACAGCGCCGATCTGACCACGCTGCTCGAGCGCAACCTCGCGGGTGTCCCCGGATTCGGTCTCGCGGTCGCGGAGCAGGCAAGTACGGCTGAACTCGCCGACCGACTGGCCCGCCGACTCGCCGACCTCGAACCGGAGACCACCACGCCATGTCCGGCCTGACGCTGCGCATCGACCCGGCGCAGCGGCTGCACCGACTCACACCCCGAGAGTCGGTGCTCGCCGCTCCCGGCGCGTCACTCGAGCTCGACCCGACGGCGAGCGAGCCGACGCGCAGCTGGGAGGATCATCGCACACGGGTATTGCTCGACGGTTGGATCGAGGGCTGCGACCACGCACCGCCACGACGCCTGATCGAGGCACTGCTCGACGAGGACTGGGCGGCGGCCGGCGCAACGTTGGAGACGCTCGACGGCGACTTCGTGCTGCTGATCCACGACAAGGCGAGCGAGCGCTGGCTGATCGTCAACGACCTGCTGGCACGCCGCCCGCTCTATCTGCTCGAGCGCCCCGGCGCCATCCTCGTCAGCCGAGACATCGCCCGCGCCGTCGCCGCCGACCCCGATCGCACCACCGACCCGCTGGGCGCCGCCGAGATGCTGCTGTTCGGTCACGGTCTGGGCGAGCGCACGCCGTGGCGCGCCATCGCCCTGCTCGCCCCGGCGACGCTGCTGCGGATCGACGCCGGGGCCAACACCGAGCGCCGCACCCTGGCGCGACTCAGCGTCGAGACGCCGCACAGCGACGCGAGCCTGAACCAACAGGCCGCGGTACTCGCCGATCACTTCATCACCGCCTGTGAGCGACTGAGCAGACGCGCCGACACGCCGGTGCTGGCGCTCAGCGGCGGGCTCGACTCGCGCACGGTGGCCGCCGGTCTCGCCGCCACCGGCACCCCCTTCAGCTGCGCGAGCATGGCGCGCGCCGGCTGGTATGCCGCGAGCGAACAACGGCTCGCCGCGACGGTCGCGCAACACCTCGATCGCCCCTGGCACTGCTTCGAGGTACCGCCCAGCACCGGCGCCGACTATCTGCGACTGTTGCAGATCAAGCAGGGACTCAACGACCTCGATCTCGCCTTCCACCTGCCCTTCTTCGATCACCTCCGCGCGCGCTACGGCAGCACGATGAGCTATGTCACCGGCGACGGCGGCGACAAGCTGCTGCCCGACCTCGGCGCCGGGCTGGCGCTGCGCGACGCGCGCGCGGCCTGTGACTACATCGTGGCGCGCCGCGGGCGCTTCACCCTCGATCAGTGCGCCGCCCTGACGGGACTGGAGCGCGCGGACCTGGAGCGCGCCCTGCGCGCGCACTTCGCCGCCTATCCAGAGGACGAGGGCAACGCCCTCCATGCCCGCTTCCTCATCCACGAGCGCGCCCGGCGCTGGCTGTTCGAGGGCGAGGACCGCAACCGTCACTGGTTCCCCAGCCTCACCCCCTTCTACTCACTGCCCTTCCTGCGCGCCGCCCTCGCCGCGCCGCGCGCGCTCAAGCGCGACTACCGGCTCTATCGCGCCCTGCTCGAACGGCTCGACCCGACGCTGGCCGCTCTACCCCGCGCCGGGGTCCCGGGGGCGCTGGGCTCGCCACGTTTTCTCATCCATCACCGCCTCGAGACGCTGGCCAAGGCGCACCCGCGACCGGCGCGCAGGCTCCAGCAGCTGATCCGACGCCGACGCGGCCTCGACCCGAGGGCACCGCTCATCGGGCTGCTGCGCCATCAGCTCGAACACTGCCCCGAGCTCGACCCGGGCGCCTGGCGGCCGCTCCTCGCCACCGCCGACCAGCGCCCCCGAGCACAATTGCTCGCCCTGCTCAACCTCGCCACCCAGCTCGACCCGGCGCGCGGCGCGACCGGGCTCGCCGCCTGGCGCGACCAACCCCTGCCCTGACCCGATGCCCGAGATCCTCGCCGAACACCCGCTGATCAGCGTCTACCTGCCGACCCGCAACCGCGCCGCGCTGCTGATGCGCGCGATCGACTCGGTACTCGCCCAGGACTATCCGCACCTGGAGCTGATCGTGGTCGACGACGCCTCGACCGATGACACCGCGGCGCGGATCGCGGCGCACCCGGCACGCGCGCGGCTGCGCTATCTGCGCCAGCCCGAGCCGGGCGGGGCCTGCGCCGCGCGCAATCGCGCCATCGCCGATGCGCGCGGCGCGCTGATCACCGGGCTCGACGACGACGACGCCTTCCTCCCAGGGCGGTTGAGCGGGCTGCTGGCACGCTTCGCCGAGGGGCAGTGGTCGTGCGTGAGCAGCTCCGTCCGCGAGCGCACCCCACGGGGCGACATCACCCGCCGGGTCGATGTCGGGCGGATCGACCTCGAGGCGATGCTCCATTACAACCGGCTGGGCAATCAGGTCCTCACCCGCACCGCGTGGCTGCGCGAGATCGGCGGCTTCGACCCGGCGCTGCCGGCACTGCAGGACTACGACACCTGGGTACGACTGGTGACGGCGCGCGGCGCCGCCTACCGCTTGCGCGAGGCGAGCTATGTGCAGTTCAAGGACCACGAGCTGGCACGCATCTCCGGGGATCGTACCCGGGTGCTCGAGGGACTGGGACGCTTCGTCGCCAAGCATCGCGACCAGCTCGCCCCGCGCCACCTCGACTCGCTCGAGATCCTGCGTCGCCGCCTCGCCGGCGAGACGCTACCGCCGGGCGACTTCCTCCGCCTGGTCAACCGCGGCAACCTCAAGGGCGCGCTGCCGCTGCTGATCAACACCACCCCGACACTCGCCGCACTCAAGCGACTCCTGGCGCTGCGCTACCGCGCGCGCTGATTCGGGCAGACAAAAAAAAGCCCGGCGCGGGGCCGGGCTGCAAACGTCTCATAGTGAGAGAGACGAGGAGGACTCTGTAGGACCATTGGGGTCCGGCATGGTGTTTTTTTCGCCGGACCTCGTCCGAATTCAGTGGATGAAGAGTCCGCCATTGACCGGCAGATTGGCGCCGGTGACATAGGCGGTCTCGTCGCTCGCGAGGAAGGCGACCGCGGCGGCGATCTCTTCGGGCTGCGCCATGCGGCGCATCGGGATACCGGAGATGATACTCTCGCGGACCTCGTCCTTCATTGCCAGGGTCATGGCAGTCTCGACATAACCGGGCGAAACCGTGTTCACGGTCACACCCTTGGCGGCCCCTTCCTGAGCCAGCGCCATGGTGAAGCCGTGCATGCCGGCCTTGGCCGCCGAGTAGTTGGTCTGACCGAACTGACCCTTTTGGCCATTCACCGACGAGATGTTGATGATACGCCCGAAACCGCGCTCGAGCATGCCTTCCCAGAGCGGCTTGGTGACATTGAAGACGCTCTTGAGGTTGATGTCGAGGACGGCGTTCCAGTGCTCCGGCTCCATCCGCTTGAAGGTCTTGTCGCGGGTGATGCCGGCGCAATTGACGAGGATGTCGACCGGACCATGACGCTCGGCGATCGCTGCGGCCATCCGTGCGCAGTCCTCGGGATCGGCCACGTCGGCGGCGATGGTGTCGAACTCCAACCCCTCGGCGGCGCGCTCGCGCTTCCAGGTCTCGGCGACCTCGGTCTCGGCGGGATGGTGGTTGGCGATCACCACGCAGCCATCGGCGGCGAGGCGCTTGCAGATGGCGGTCCCGATACCGCCGATACCACCGGTGACGAGCGCAATACGAGACATATCTGTTTCCTCCTCAGGTCTTGTCGTCGTTCGGGTCCGCCCCGTCTCGGGGCGGACCCGCATCCTTCATCCACAACGCCCCGGCACTCCGGCCGGGGTCATTGTCAATGGCGGTCCGGTACTGGACCGCGCGGTCTGCGGACGTCAGCTCGCGGCCACGCCCTTGCGCACGTCGGCGCCGATCTCGGCCATGTTCTTCTCGAGCCAGGTGCGATACTCCTCGCGGGTCTCGCCGAGCACCTGCATGGTGGCCTTGCTCTCGTCCATCATACGCTCGGTCAACGCCTTGGTCGCCTCGACCTGGCCCTTGAAGAACTCATTGTACCCCTTCGACTCGGTGGCAAGCGTCATCAGCCGCATCGAGTGGTCCATGTAGAGGTTCAGCGCGTCCATCTGACGGCTGGCGAGCTTCTCGAAGATACTGACGTTGAGTTCACCGAGGCTGGTCATGCGATCCATGCCCTTGGTGGTCATGTCGTTGAAGGTCTTGAAGGTTTCGTTCGTGCTCATGGGTCATCTCCGAAGGTTTGTGCGTTGCAGCATTTGTTGCAGTGCACAATAGACCCCGTACACGGAAGCGTCAATGAAGATTTTTTAATCTTCAGCATTGACGAAATTCAATCTTCGGGGATGGCGCGACACCGACGCCGCGCTGAGGCACGCCCGTGGACCGGGCGCGATCGGCAAGGCAGGCGGATCAGTCGCTGTCGTCGGGGGGCTTGGGCTTGTCGCGATCACGACCGAGATCGAAGCCGGCGCTCCGCATGAACTCGCGCTGCAGCTCGCCCCACAGCTCGACGTTCTGCTGCGCCATGCGGGTCATGGTGTCGAGCGGGGTATCGGCCCACGACTGGGTCAGCTCCTGCTGCTGCCTGGCGAACACGTCCAGCGCGCCCTCGAGATAGCGCGCAAAGGTGCCCTGCAGGGTGCCGCCATAGAAGCGGATGATCTGCGCCAGCATGTTGGCGCTGAACAGCGGCTCGCCGCCGCTCTCCTCTTCGAGCATGATCTGCAACAGGATCGCCCGGGTGATGTCGGTATCGTTGGCGGTGTCGAACACCTTGAAGGGGACGCCGCCCATCACCAGGGCACGGACGTCGGCCAAGGTGATGTAACGACTGATCTCGGTGTCGTAGAGGCGCCGGTTGGGGTACTTCTTGATGATGCGCGATTTGTCCATTGACACCTGTCGCCGGTTCGGCGATCTGCGATTGGCTGGAGACTGAGGCGGCCGAACCGCTCCGGGTCATCGGAATGGTCGCCGGCGATATCGGCGACCGGTGTTGCGCACACAGTTTACCCTAGTCATCGACGACTGGCTGCCACTGCGCCCTCGCTCGCCCCGGGCGGCGTTCACCCGGAGCGAGCGAGGGGTTCAGACGCGCTCGACGGCCAGCGCAACCCCCTGACCACCGCCGATGCACAGGGTCGCCAGACCCTTGCGGGCCTCGCGCCGACGCATCTCGTAGAGCAGGCTGACCAGCACCCGGGCGCCGGAGGCGCCGATCGGATGACCGAGCGCGATCGCCCCGCCGTTGACGTTGACCTTGTCGAGATCCCAGCCCATCTCCTGGTTGACCGACATCGCCTGGGCGGCGAAGGCCTCGTTGGCCTCGATCAGGTCGAGTTCGGCCGGGGTCCAGCCCGCCTTCTCCAGGCACTTGTTGGAGGCCGGGATGGGACCGGTCCCCATGATCTTGGGGTCGACGCCGGCGCTGGCGAAGGCGACCAGTCGCGCCATCGGGGTCAGCCCCAGCGCCGCGGCGGTCGATGCCCGCATCACCACCACCATCGCCGCGCCATCGTTGATCCCCGAGGCATTGCCGGCGGTCACCGTCCCCTCGCGATCGAAGGCCGGGCGCAGCCGCCCGAGCTTCTCGGCGGTGGTGCCGGCGCGCGGGAACTCGTCACGGTCGAAGACCAGCGGCTCGCCCTTGCGCTGCGGGATGCTCACCGGAACGATCTCGTCGGTGAAGCGCCCGGCCTCGATCGCCGCCTCGGCCTTGCGCTGCGAGTCGGCGGCGAAGGCGTCCTGCGCCTCGCGGGTGAAACCGTACTGCCTGGCGATGTTCTCCGCGGTCATGCCCATGTGGCACTGATCGAAGGCGTCGGTCAGTCCATCGACCAGCATGGTGTCCTTGAGCTTCCAGTCACCCATGCGCTGGCCGTCGCGCGAGCGCGGCAGCACGTGCGGCGACTGGCTCATGCTCTCCTGTCCACCGGCGATCACGACCTCGGCGTCGCCACAGGCGACCGCCTGCATCGCCAGGTGGACGGCCTTGAGACCACTGCCGCAGACCTTGTTGATGGTCATCGCCGACACCCCATGCGGCAGCCCGGCATTGAGCGCGGTCTGGCGCGCCGGGTTCTGTCCGACGCCGGCGGCGAGCACCTGACCGAGCACCACCTCGTCGACCCGCTGCGGATCGAGTCCGGTGCGCGCCAGCAGTGCCTTGAGCACGACCGTGCCCAGTTCCGTGGCCGGCAGGGAGGAGAGACTGCCGCCGAAGTTGCCGACGGCGGTACGTCCGGCGTCGACAATGACGATATCTTCACTCATCGTGTATACGCTCTCTCGCTTGGATTGATCGATTAGGTCGGGCGAATGGTTGTGAATACCGGCAACCGCCGGTCGAAGCACCGTTGCGCAATGACCGCCGGATTGCAACCCCCGCGAGCCTGTACTATCCGGTTCAGGACACGAGGCGATGCGCCGGTCCGGTTTCAAAGGGGATTCTACGCACCTTTGTTGCAGTGCACAAATCAGCATGCTAACGTTCGTTCAAACCCGATCCTGAGGAAGGCAATAGCATGAGTAAGGGCATCTTTTTCGACGATGACTGGCTCGAACTGCAGCGCAAGTACTGGGATGGCTGGACCGAGATGAGCCGCAAGGCGATGGGCGCGACGGAACACGCCAAGCCGACCAACGCCTGGTCGGAGGCGGTCGAGCAATGGTGGCGGGCGATGTCGCCCGCGGCCCCGGACAACACCCGCGCCTTCATGGACAAGCTGATCGAACAGGGTCAGACCCTGTTCGGGTTGGGTGAACAGTTCGTCAACGGTGGTGGCGACAGCAAAGACCCGATGAGCACCTGGCTCAAGGCCATGGAGGAGATGCAGCGGCGCTTCAGCGGCGGTCTCGACGGCGGCAACGAGGCGATGCAGCGGATGAGCGCGTTCTGGGAGCTGCCGCTCGACAACTGGCAGCGGATGATGTCCTCGCTCTCGCCGGTCCCCGGCGACTTCCTGCGCAACATGCCACACGACCAGCTCAGGGACCGTCTCGATCAGGCGCTCTCGGCGCCGGGGCTCGGCTACACCCGCGAGGAGCAGGCACAGTACCAGGAGCTACTGCGCTGCTCGATGGACTATCAGTCGGCACTGCAGGAATACACCGGGTTCTACAGCCGGCTCGGGATGAAGTCGGTCGAGCGCATGGGCAGCTTCATCCAGGGCGTGGTCGAGTCCGGCAAGAGCATCGATTCGGCCCGCGCGCTCTACGACAACTGGGTGGGGTGCTGCGAGAGCGTCTATGCCGAGGAGGTCGCCACCCCCGAGTACGCGCGCATCCACGGTCGGCTGATCAACGCCCAGATGCGGTTCAAGAAGCGCATGTCGGTGATCGTCGACGAGAACCTCGGCGCACTGAACATGCCCACCCGCAGCGAGCTGCGCACCCTGCAGGACCGGCTGCAGGAGACCCGCCGTGAGAACAAGCAGCTGCGCTGCCGCCTGCACCAGCTCGAGAAGCGGGTGGAGGCCGCGCTCGGCGAGCCGGCGAAGGAGCCGGCCACCGCGCTCAAGCGCACCCCGGCGACGCGCAAGACCACGGCGCGCAAGAAGACCACCGCCAAACCGACCACGAGCAGCTGACCGAGTCGCCCCGCCGACGCAGCCGCGCGCACCCGCCGCACACTGAGAGGAACGAGATCGTGATCCCCATCGATATCCGACCCGACAAGCTCGCCCAGGAGATGCTCGACTACAATCGCAAGCTCGGCCAGGGCATGGAGAACCTGATCAGCGCCGGCGAGATCGACACCGGCGTGACCCCCAAGGAGGCGGTCTATCAGGAGGACAAGCTGACCCTCTACCGCTATCAGGCACCTGAGGGCACGGCGCGCCAACCGATCCCGCTGCTGGTGGTCTACGCCCTGGTCAACCGCCCCTACATGACCGACATCCAGGAGGATCGCTCGACCATCAAGGGGCTGCTCGCCACCGGGCAGGACGTCTATCTGATCGACTGGGGCTATCCCGATCAGGCCGATCGCGCGCTGACCCTCGACGACTACATCAACGGCTATATCGACCGCTGCGTCGACCACATCCGCGAGACCCACGACATCGACCGCGTCAACATCCTCGGCATCTGCCAGGGCGGCGCCTTCAGCCTGATGTACACCTCGCTCCACCAGGACAAGGTCAACAACCTGGTCACCATGGTCACCCCGGTCGACTTCCAGACCCCGGACAACCTGCTCTCGGCCTGGGTGCAGGACGTCGATGTCGACCTCGCCGTCGACACCATGGGCAACATCCCGGGCGAGCTGCTCAACTGGACCTTCCTCTCGCTCAAGCCGTTCAGCCTGACCGGGCAGAAATACATCAACATGGTCGACCTGCTCGACGACCCGCGCAAGGTGAAGAACTTCCTGCGCATGGAGAAGTGGATATTCGACAGCCCCGATCAAGCCGGCGAGACCTTCCGCCAGTTCATCAAGGACTTCTACCAGCGCAACGGCTTCATCAACGGCGGCGTGCGGATCGGCGAGGACGAGATCGATCTGGCCCGGATCAGCTGCCCGGTGCTCAACATCTACGCCCTGCAGGACCACCTGGTGCCGCCGGATGCCTCACGCGCGCTCAAGGGCCTGGTCGGCAGCGAGGACTACACCGAGCTGGCCTTCCCCGGCGGCCACATCGGCATCTATGTCAGCGGCAAGGCGCAGAAGGAAGTCACCCCGGCGATCGGCGACTGGCTCAACGCCCGGACCTGAGTCACCGCCATCGAGCGCGACAGGCACCCTTCTGAACAGGGGCCTGTCGCGGCTGGCGGCGGATCGCTGGCGTCGCGTCGGTTGGGTTGCCGCCTTTCGGCACCCCAACGCCAGCGTCAGCGCCTGCCGACGGCGCCGGTGCAGAAACCAATGGACTCGCACACACGCCCCGGCCTCAGCCGCACATCTTCGCCCCCTTAGCGTGCTGTGGGGCTTTGCGGTTCAACCCCGCGACTGGCGAATGGCGACTGGCGAATGGCGACTGATTCAACCCTGGACATAGAAGTAACGCCAGCTCAGGCCACTGGCCCGAGTCAACAGATCGAGCAGCGCCGGGGTCGGCACCGCCTCGCCGGGGAACACCGCCTCGACCTCCACGAAGGTCCGCCCGAACCCGCCCCGTCGCCCCCAGTCCCACCCCCAGGGTGGTCGGACCACACCACAACCGTCGCAACGCCAACCGCTGCGCGGCTGGCTGTGCCACAACTCCAGTCGACGCGGCCAGTCCTCCAGCCGCGAGCGGCATTCATGACAGCGCGGCGCCCGGGTGTTGTGCCCCAGGCAGGGGCGCGCCCGCGCACTCGGGCGCGGGATCCCGACCCGGCACCAGGGCCCCTCGCCCTCACCCGTCGGATCGATCCGCACCGCGCAACCGGCAAAGCTCACCAGCGCCAGGAAATCATCACCGACCCGGTAGATCGGTCGCCCCGGCCACAGCGGCGCACCGATGAAGCCGGCCTCGGTCAGTTGACCGACCAACAGCCGCATCCCTGGACGACCACGCGGATCGGTCGGGGTCAGCACCAGCCGACCGACACCGGCAGCGGGGCGCGATCCGTTGGCCGCGGCGTGAACGTGGGGGACAGCGGCGGATTCTCGATCAAGCATGGCACGACCCTCCAGAGATGGCGAAATCACGGCAACCGCGTGAATTCGCGGTTGAAATCATGGCGTCCTTTCTATAGCTTCGAGTGACATTCACTGCTGGGGGTGTCCGCGCCGATTCGCGGGCGGCGACCGCGAGATCCGCGGCGCGCGCCGGGGCCGGAACGGGCTGAGAAGAGACCCTTCGAACCTGACCCGGATCATGCCGGCGCAGGAAAGCAGGCAATGGAGCCGACGGCGATCCTGCGGCACCCCACCCGGTGCCCGCGCCCGACCCGCTCCCACCATGCCGCACACCTGCCCGACGGCGCTCGCCAACATCCATGCGGCGCATCGAGGTCGACCCGCAGCCCATGCTGGCCGAGCCAGCAATCGCGTGGAGCCCAGCGCCCCGCTCCAGTCCTGAGGAAACCCGATGAGCGCCATTCCAGAAGACTTCGTCCACAAGACCGCGCAACTCTCCGAGGCCGCGACCCGCCCCTTCCCGAATTCGCGCAAGGTCTATGTCACCGGCTCGCGTCCCGATCTGCGCGTGCCCATGCGCGAGGTCGCCCAGAGTCCGACGCTCACCAGCGGCGAGCCGGAGGAGAATCCGCCGATCCCGGTCTACGACACCTCGGGGCCCTATACCGACCCGGATGCCAGCATCGATCTGATGGCCGGCCTGCCCGATCTGCGTTCGGGCTGGATCGAGGCGCGGGGCGACACCGAGCAGCTCGACGGTCCGACCTCGGCCTTCGGTCGCGCCCGTCAGAGTGATCCAGCGCTGGCCCACCTGCGTTTCGAACATCTGCGTACCCCCCGCCGCGCTAAGCCCGGCCAGACCATCACCCAGATGGCCTATGCCCGCCGCGGCATCATCACCCCGGAGATGGAGTTCGTCGCCATCCGCGAGAACATGCGGCTCGACGAACTGCGCGCCGATCCGCGCTATGCCAAGCTGCTGCGCCAGCACCCCGGCAACGCCTTCGGCCAGCCGCTGCCCGAGCAGATCACCCCGGAGTTCGTGCGCGATGAGGTGGCGCGCGGTCGCGCGGTGATCCCGGCCAACATCAACCACCCTGAGGTGGAGCCGATGATCATCGGTCGCAACTTCCGGGTGAAGATCAACACCAATATCGGTAACTCGGCCACCACCTCATCGATCGAGGAAGAGGTCGAGAAGATGGTGTGGTCGGCGCGCTGGGGTGGCGACACCCTGATGGACCTGTCGACCGGCAAGAACATCCACGAGACCCGCGAGTGGATCCTGCGCAACTCGCCGGTGCCGATCGGCACCGTGCCCATCTACCAGGCGCTGGAGAAGGTCGATGGCCGTCCCGAGGAGCTGACCTGGGAGCTGGTGCGCGACACCCTGATCGAGCAGGCCGAGCAGGGCGTCGACTACTTCACCATCCACGCCGGGCTGCTGCTGCGCTACATCCCGCTGACCGCCGATCGGGTCACCGGCATCGTCTCGCGTGGCGGCTCGATCCTCGCCAAGTGGTGTCTGGCGCACCACCAGGAGAACTTCCTCTACACCAACTTCGAGGAGCTGTGCGAGATCCTGCGCACCTATGACGTCGCCGTCAGCCTCGGCGACGGGCTGCGTCCGGGCTCGCTCGCCGACGCCAACGACCGCGCCCAGTTCGCCGAGCTCGAGACCCTCGGCGAGCTGACCAAGCGCGCCTGGGAGCACGACGTGCAGGTGATGATCGAGGGCCCCGGTCACGTGCCGCTACAGATGATCCAGGAGAACGTCACCAAGGAGCTGGTCGACTGCTTCGAGGCGCCCTTCTACACCCTCGGCCCGCTGATCACCGACATCGCGCCGGCCTACGACCACATCACCTCGGGTATCGGCGCGGCCAACATCGGCTGGTACGGCACCGCCATGCTCTGCTACGTCACCCCCAAGGAACACCTCGGCCTGCCCGACAAGGAGGACGTGCGCAGCGGCATCATCACCTACAAGATCGCCGCCCACGGCGCCGATCTCGGCAAGGGCCTACCGGGCGCGCAGATCCAAGACAACGCGCTGAGCAAGGCGCGCTTCGAGTTCCGCTGGGAGGATCAGTTCAACCTCTCGCTCGATCCCGAGCGCGCGCGCGAGTTCCACGACCGCACCCTGCCGCACGATTCGCACAAGGTCGCCCACTTCTGCTCGATGTGCGGACCGCACTTCTGTTCGATGAAGATCACCCAGGACGTGCGCGAATACGCCAACAGCCAGAAGATCGAGGACCTCGACCGGGCGGTCGAGAGCGGCATGCAGGAGAAGGCCCGCGAGTTCCGCGAGGCCGGCGCCGAGCTCTACAAGGAGGTCTGAGCCCGACGCCTGCCCGCCCCATTGCGGGGCGGGCGCCCGATCCGCCGCGCACGGACCGGGGTTCATACCCTTCCCCCCGGCGATCACCGCCGGGGTCGGTTCACTCAGCCCTCGAGGCCGCAGGCCTCGGCCACCGCCTCGACCACCTCGAGCTGCACCTCTTCGGTGAGATAGGGGTGCATCGGCAGGCTGATCACACGCTCGGCCACCTCGGCACTGACCGGTGTCGCCGGAGCTCCCGGGACATGGAACACCGGCTGCTCGTTGAGCGGCACCGGATAGTGCACCGCGGTGGGGATGTCGCGCGCCTTGAGTGCCTCGGCCACCGCCTCGCGATCCGCCACCTGCAGGGTGTACTGGGCATAGACCGAGGTGTTGTCGGGAGCGATCGAGGGGGTCAGCACACCGCTCTCGCCGGGCTCGGCGGTCGTTCCCGCGCCGCGCGCGCGCAGCAGTTCGCTGTAGCGTGCACCCAGTCGACCACGGGCCTCGACCTCATCGGGGAAGATCGCCAGCTTGGACTGCAGCACCGCCGCCTGCATGGTGTCGAGACGACCATTGATGCCGAGACGCGGATGGTAGTAACGACGCGACTGGCCGTGATTGCGCACCTCGCGCAGCTGGCGCGCCAGATCGGCATCATTGGTGAAACAGGCACCCGCATCGCCATAGGCGCCGAGCGGCTTGGCCGGGAAGAAGGAGGTGCAACCGATGGTCGAGAGTCCACAGGAGCGCTTGCCCTTGTAGGTCGCGCCGAAGCTCTGCGCCGCGTCCTCGATCACCGCCAGATTATGTGCCTCGGCCACGGCATTGACCGCATCCATGTCGGCGCACTGGCCATAGAGCGAAACCGGCATGATCGCACGGGTACGGCCGGTGATCGCATCCTCCAGCGCATTGGGATCGATGTTATAGGTCACCGGGTCGATGTCGACGAACACCGGGCGGGCACCGAGCAGAGCGATCATCTCGGCGGTGGCGATGAAGGTGAAGGGACTGGTGATGACCTCGTCACCACGCCCGATCTCGAGCGCCATCATCGCCGCGAGCAGCGCATCGGTCCCACTCGACAGCCCGACGCAGTGCTCGACCCCGACAAAGGTCGCAAGCTCTTCCTCGAGCGCCTGGACCTCGGGGCCCATGATGTACTGACCGTGACTCAGAACCGCGTCGATACGGCTCCGAACGTCCTGCTCGATGCGCGCGTACTGCGTTTTCAGATCGATGAATTGCATTCAACTCGCCTTTGATTTCGGGTGCAGAAGGACCAGTTCACCGCGCCGGTGCTACCCTCGAATGGCTCTGCACGGCAACGGCAGGCATCACGGCACGGGCGATTGATCGTTGTGCTTGAATCCTAACCCAATTGCGTGACGAGGGTAACGAGCGGCCAGCGGCCAGCGGCCAGCGGCCAGCGGCCAGCGGCCAGCGGCCAGCGGCCAGCGGCCAGCGGCCAGCGGCCAGCGGCCAGCGGCCAGGA
>NZ_SMDC01000002.1 GCF_004343155.1 Marichromatium gracile | reverse complement strand
GCCTATGTCGATCTCAACCCGATTCGGGCGGGGATCGCGGAGACGCCGGAGGAGAGCGCACATACCGGGATTGCGGCACGGATTGCGGCCTTGCGGGCGGGCGATGATGGCGCGGCGAACGGGCGGCATCTCGTCGTAGCGCCGTCACCCGATACGGCAAAACGAGCACCGCCAGACGTCCACCCCGGCTCGCAACGCGCGCGTGCTGCGCAGGAGACCGCAACATCCGAGACTGACACCCCGCCAGCCACGCACCCGCCCTCACCTGCCGTGACCGATCACGCCGACAGCTCGCCAGACGCTCGCAGCACCAATCTCTGGGAGACCGTCCTCGATCGCCTGCCCCCTGCCCCACTACTGCCCTTCGGCAACCCCGCCGAGGTCCCCGCGGCGATCCCCTTCACCTTCGACGGCTACCTGACCCTGGTCGACTCGCTCGGTCGCGCCCTGCATCCGCGCAAGCGCGGGGCGATCCCGGCGGAGCTGCCCGACATCCTCACCCGACTCGGTATCGCGCCGGAGCGTTTCGTCGAGCACGCCGGTTTCCTGCTCAAGGGGTTTGGCGCCGCGATCGGCGCGCCGGAGCGGCTGACCGCGCTCGCGGCACGGCAGGAGTGTCGCTATCTGCGCGGAATGACTCGCGCCAGGCTGCTATTCGGCCTGCCCCGGCAATCACGCCCTCATATTGATCAGCCGGCATAGCCATAGCGCTCAGCGGCGGGGCCGGTCAGCTCGGCAATCATCGACAACTCTGAATCGTTGAAGTCGGGACGATAGTAGGTTGGCTCGACCAGGCGTTGCATATAGCGGGCCTTGGTCTTGGCGAAGGGCTCGGGATCCAGCTCGCAGCACTCCAGCAGACGATCGATCTGATTTGCGGAGTCTCGACAGAGATCCTCGTAGCGCAACACCAGCGAGCGCGCAGCGAGGTCCTTGTCGGCCCGGAGTCTTGCATCGATGTCCAGATAGACCGCATTCCAGTAACGGGCACACGCCTGCACGACCTGCCCGGCCCGCCACGCCTCTGAGATCTGTTTGACGAGACCATCATCACCAAGATTGATGATGGACCTTGCCGGGCCGAACTCGCGATGACCAAGACCACAGAGATAATCCTGCCAACGCGGATCCTCGTCATTCAGTTTATTGAACAAAAGGTCCTGCTTCAGGTAGGAAGCAACATGATGGACAGGATCACGGATGACGAAAACAAACCTTGCGTCCGGAAACAACTTCGAGAGATAGCCGGTACGGCTGAAGTTGTAGTTGTTCTTGGCCAGATAACGACAGGCGCCGCGACTCAGCAGCATCTTCTTGATGTGGTTGCGATAGAAGCGTTCGAAGTCCGGATGACGGGTCTTCTCATCGAGCACCGATGAGCCTGACTCATCATGGATGGAGGGAAAGAAGGTCGCCCAGAAGATTTCCTCGACCACATCAGGACTCGTTCGAGTCACGGTCAACTTGTCCTTGTGCACGCGCTCGAAGGGGCGATCCTCACCCAGGGGCACCAGCGGGTAGATCCGATCCAGCCAATAAGGCAGATAGGGCTGTACGTATTGATAGTTGCGATGACTGGCCGCTGCGGGGTGTTGGGCCAGCATCTCCAGGAGGATGGTCGTCCCCGACCGAGGCAGCCCAGTGATATAGATGGGCTTGATGATATCGATCCGCTTCAGCCGCGATCTCAGCAGCCGGCTCTCGATCTTGCTCAACGCGCGATAGAGTGGCGTCATCACCCGCCGGGTACGGGTGAAAAACAAGACCGACTCAGGCAGCTTGTCCATAAGCACCCCCAAACTCATCGATGATCGGCAGCGATTGACGGCGGCCTTGTCGTCACGGATCCGAGACAGCGCGTTCGTGCAGTGGCACTTGAATGATGATGAGCAACGCCCTGGCGTGAGGTCAGGGCACTGAGCACGCTCGGCGCTCATCCGAAAACGACGGATTCATGCGCCGAGGCGTCGAATGATTGTAGTGTATTCGCTCGTTCATGCACCGCCCGACGCGGAGACAGGAATGCACGGATCGGCACGCCCGGGATCGCATCGCAGCGCCGGGCTGGATGGCGACGAGCGTGCACGCCCCCGCTCAGCCTTCTCCCCGGCGACACCGCGGTGCGGCGGCTGCTCTCTCACCCTGCGTCGAGCCGCAGTCGTCCACGGACGCAGCGCCAGCCGCCGGGGCAAAGCCCGGCGGCGATATCCTCACCAGTCGATGGCGTTGCCATCCCTGAAGAACCCGCCACTCGGACCATCATCGGGCAGGGTCGCGGCCCAGACGATGCCGCGGGCGCCCTCCTCGATCGAGCGCTCGGCCTGAGGTCCGCCCATCTCGGTGCGTACCCAACCCGGACAGACCGAGTTGACCTTGACCCCGGTCTCGGCAAGCTCGGCGGCGAAGATGCGGGTGACGGCGTTAAGCGCGGTCTTGGAGATGCGGTAGCCGGGGATGCCGCCGTCCATCTCGGCGAGCTGGCCGAGCCCGGAGGAGACATTGACCACGCGTCCCCGCTCATGCATCAGCGGGATCAATGCCTGACACAGCAGCAGCGGGGCCAGCGTATTGGTCTCGAGACCACGACGCAGGGTGTCGACATCGGTCGAGAAGACGCCCTCGGCGCCCGAGCCGGGCGGCGGGTCGGGGAAGATGCCGGCGTTGTTGACCAGCACATCGAGCTGACCAAAGGTGTCACGGACGTAGTCGGCCAGTGCCTGGACGGAGTCGAGATCGGTGACGTCGAGGACGTGGAAGCGCACGTCGAGCCCCTCGGCGCGCAGCCCCTCGGCGGCGGCCTCGCCGCGATCGGCGCGCCGCGCGGTGAGCACCACACGGTAGCCCTGGCGGGCGAGTTGGCGACAGACCTCGTGACCGAGACCGCGATAGGCGCCGGTGACCACGGCGATGGGTGAATCCGACATCGATCTTGCTCCTTCGGTTGACAGCTAAACGATGGGGCCAGTATTGCGCAGCTCAAGTCGCCTGACGCCTTGCTCCGGCAGGTGCGACATCGTGCGCATCGCGCCCCGATCTGCGGCACCCGAGCGGCCCGACCCCGCCGGGCCTGATTTGGAATCGGCCCTTGAGTCCTTTACCTTAGGGGAAGCGGTCGTCCTCTGCATCCGCCCCACTACGGTCGGAATGATGGACGCCGAGGTCGCCGCGACCCGGGCGTCTGATCTCGCCCGCGCACCCGGAGGGTGCGCAACACGGGAGCCCCTCATGTCATGTCCCCGTCCCGGCGCGCGGACGTGTCATGGGCGATCCGGAAACCGCATTTGCACCGCAAGTGCGCTTTCCCGATCCATCCGTCGTCCATGCATCATCTCAATACGCCGCACCCGGGTGGGGGGACGCCACCTACCGCGACGACCGCGGCCGCCTCGCGGCCCCGCCAGCCACGGCCACGGGTACGGCACCGAACTCGAATGGGCCCGAACGACGATGTATATCCTGCTACTCAGTATCCACGGTCTCATCCGCGGCCATGACCTCGAACTCGGGCGCGACGCCGACACCGGCGGTCAGACCAAGTACGTGGTCGATCTCGCCCGCGCGCTGGGCGAGCGCGACGATGTCTCACAGGTCGACCTGGTGACCCGTCTGGTGCGCGATCCGGCGGTCAGCCCCGATTATGCCGAGCCGATCGAGCAGCTCGACGACAAGGTGCGGATCGTGCGCATCGAGGCCGGCCCCGATGAATACCTCCCCAAGGAACAGCTCTGGGACCATCTCGACAGCTTTGTCGACAACCTCAGCGTCCATCTCCACGAACTCAACCGCTGGCCGGACATCGTCCACAGTCACTATGCCGATGCCGGCTATGTCGGGGTGCGACTGGCCAACCTGACCGGCGCGCCGCTGGTCCACACCGGTCATTCGCTCGGGCGCGACAAGCGCCAGCGGCTGCTCGCCAGCGGTCTCGACGGCGAGCAGATCGATGCCCGTTACAACATGGTGCGCCGCATCGATGCCGAGGAATCGGTGCTCGCCACCGCCGATCTGGTGATCACCAGCACCCATCACGAGATCGAGGAGCAGTACGCGCTCTACGACTACTATCAGCCCGAGCGCATGGAGGTCATCCCGCCCGGCACCAATCTCAAGCAGTTCCATCCGCCCGGCCCGAAAGACCCCAAGCCCGCCTTCGCCGCCGAGATCGAGCGCTTCCTCGACGATCCCGGCAAGCCGCTCATCCTCGCCCTCTCCCGCGCCGATCACCGCAAGAACATCATCGCCCTGGTCGAGGCCTACGGCGAGTCGCCGGCCTTGCAGGCATGCGCCAACCTGCTGGTGGTGGCGGGCAATCGCGATGACATCCGCGAGCTCGACGAGGGCGCGCGCACCGTGCTCACCGACCTGCTGATCACCGTCGATGCCTACGACCTCTTCGGCAAGGTCGCCATCCCCAAGCATCACACCCCGGATCAGGTGCCCGAGATCTACCGCATGGTGGCGCGCTCCGGCGGCGTCTTCATCAACCCGGCGCTCACCGAACCCTTCGGTCTGACGCTGCTCGAGGCCGCCGCCACCGGGCTGCCGCTGGTGGCCACCGAGAACGGCGGACCGGTCGACATCATCGGCAACTGCGACAACGGCATCCTCGTCGATCCGCTCGATCGCGAGGCGATCGCCGACGCCCTGTTGAAGATCCTCGGGGATCGCAAGACCTGGCAGGATTACTCGCGCAAGGGTCTGGCCGGGGTACGCGAACACTATTCCTGGCAGGCCCATGCCGCCGCCTACCGGCAGCGCATCGAGCCGCTCGCCGAACAGCGCGAGCCGCTGCCCGACACCCCGCCGATGCGCCGCAGCATGATCTATCGCGACCGCGCGCTGTTCACCGATCTCGACCAGAGCCTGCTCGGCAACCCCGAGGGGGTGGAGCGCTTCGCCGCGATGATGCGCGCCAACCGTCGCTGCACCAACTTCGGCATCGCCACCGGGCGCCGGCTCGACTCGCTGCTCACCGAGCTCAAGCGCCACGGCCTGCCGATCCCCGACGTGCTCATCACCAGCCTCGGCACCGAGATCCACTACAGCGCCCGACTGGTCCCCGACGCCTACTGGCAGGAGCACGTCGACCACCAGTGGAAGCCCAGGGCGGTGCGCCGCGCGCTTGCCGACATCCCCGGGCTGATCCCGCAGGCGCGCGGCGAGCAGAGCCGGTTCAAGATCTCCTTCCACTACGACCCCACGATCGCGCCCTCGGTCGAGGAGATCGCCACCCTGCTGCGCACCCAGGAGCTGACCGTCAACGTGGTCCACGCCTTCGGCCAGTTCCTCGACATCATCCCGACCCGCGCCAGCAAGGGACAGGCGCTGCGCTATGTCGCCCACCGCTTCGGCATCCCGCTGGAGCACGTACTGGTGGCCGGCGGCTCCGGGGCCGACGAGGACATGATGCGCGGCAACACCCTGGCGGTGGTGGTCGCCAACCGCCATCACGAGGAGCTCTCCCAACTCGAGGAGATGGACAACATCTATTTCGCCGAGCAGGCCCACGCCCTCGGCATCATCGAGGCGGTCGAGCACTACGACTTCTTCGGCGCCTGCGCCATCCCCGAGGAACCGATGGGGACACCCGAGCCGAGCTGACCCCACCGTCCCGGCGTCACCGCACCGAGGCGGTGACGCCCCTCAGCCAATGGCCGCAGACCCACCGGCCACTCGACGTCTCCCATGGAGGACACGATGAGCAGCCCGTTGCTGCTGTGCACCGATCTCGACCGCACCCTGATCCCCAACGGCGCCGAACCCGAGTCGCCCGCCGCCCGCCCCTGGTTCCGCCGGCTGGCGGCGCTGCCCGAGGTCACCCTCGCCTATGTCAGCGGACGCCATCGCGCACTGGTCGAAGCGGCGATCGCCGACTACGATCTGCCGATGCCGGACTATGTGGTCGGTGACGTCGGCACCAGCATCCATGGCCTCGACGGCGGGGACTGGCAACCGATCGTCGAGTGGCAGCGTCTGATCGGCGCCGACTGGGGCGGCGCGCACGCCGCGGCGCTGCGACCGTTGTTCGCCGATATCGCCGAACTCAGCCCGCAACCCGACGACCGCCAAGGCCCGTTCAAGCTGAGCTACTTCACCCCGGCGCGCCTCGATGTCGAGGCGCTGCGCGCACGGATGCGCGAGCGGCTCGAGGCGCGCGACATCCGCGCCAGCCTGGTGTGGAGCGTCGACGAGGCGGCCGGTTGCGGACTGCTCGACCTGTTACCGGCCAACGCGACCAAGTACCATGCCGTCGAGTTCCTGATGCAGCGACTCGGCCGCGACGTCGCGACCACGGTGTTCGCCGGCGACAGCGGCAACGACCTCGAGGTGCTGATCAGCGCGATCCCGGCGGTGCTGGTGGCCAACGCCCACCCCGAGGTGCGCGCCGAGGCGCGGCAGGGCTGCGCCGACCCGACGCGGCTGTATTGCGCACGCGGCGGCTGGCAGGGATTGAACGGCCATTATGCGGCCGGAATCCTCGAGGGGGTGGCGCACTTCCACCCCGAGCTGGCCGAACGACTGCTCGCGGCCCCGGAGACACCCGCCGGACCGCCGGCCCTGTGAACGAACCCTCCAGCGAGGAGCCCGCTATCGTGCACACATCGCCACTCTGTATCTTCGGCGAGGTCCTGTTCGACCACTTCCCAGACGGTCGTCAGGTCCTCGGCGGCGCCCCCTTCAACGTCGCCTGGCACCTCCAGGCCTTCGGCGCCGACCCGCGCTTCGTCAGTGCCGTCGGCGCCGACGCCGAGGGCGCGCGGGTGCGCGCCGCCATGGCCGACTGGGGGATGGACACCGGCGCACTGCAGACCGCCCCCGCACACCCCACCGGGCGGGTCGAGGTCAGCCTCGAGCGCGGCGAGCCGAGCTACGACATCGTCGCCGACTGCGCCTACGACCACGTGCGCGCGGCCTCCGAGCCAGCCCCCTGCGGCCTGCTCTATCACGGCACCCTGGCGCTGCGTCACGCCGACGCCCGCGCGGCGCTGGAGGGGGTCCGCAGCGCCGGGGTCGATCAGGTCTTCGTCGACGTCAATCTGCGCGATCCCTGGTGGTCACGCGAGCAGACCCTGGCGCTGATCGGCGCGGCCGACTGGGCCAAGCTCAACCACGACGAGCTGGTGCTGCTCGACGACGCCGACACCGATGCCGACACCCCGCTGGCCAGCCGCGCCCGCGCCTTTCTCGAGCGTCACCGGCTCAGTGGACTGCTGGTCACACTCGGCGGCGACGGGGCGCTCGGACTCGGGGTCGACACGGCACCGGTCCACGTCGCCCCGCAGCCGGCGCAGGAGGTCATCGACACCGTCGGCGCGGGCGATGCCTTCGCCGCAGTGACCATCCTCGGACTGCTCCAGGACTGGCCGCTGCAGGCCACCCTCGAGCGCGCCCAGGCCTTCGCCTCGCGTATCGTCGCCCAGCGCGGCGCCACCGCCGCCGAGCCGGAGCTCTACCAGCCGTTCATCGAGCGCTGGGGACTAACCACCTAACCCGAGCGCCAGCCGCCCGTCCGGTCGCCGAGACCCGGGCGGACACGCCCCCGTCCATCTGGAGCATGCATGTACGAACAGGTTTCACACGCCCTGCTGAACGACATCCTCGATGCCTTCAGTCATCAGCTCAGACGTGAGGACCTCCGGCACTTTTATACCCGCCTGGGGGCGAACTTCTACGCCATTCACTCGCTGTTCGGGCACCTCTACGGGCACCGTCAGGACTTCAAGGAGCAGACGGTCCGGCTCACCGAGCGACTGGCGCGCGCCTATATCGAGCGCCCGGCGCCGCTCAAGGAACTCGACATGGCGCGCGAGGCCGACCACAACTGGTTTCTCGACCAACAGTGGGTGGGGATGGCGCTCTATGCCGACGGCTTCGCCGGCAACCTGCCGGGACTGATCGAGCGCCTGCCCTATCTGCAGGAACTCGGGGTCAACATGGTGCACGTGATGCCGATCCTGCGCTGTCCGCAGGGGGCGAGCGACGGCGGCTATGCGGTGAGCGACTTCCGCGACATCGACCCGCGCATGGGCACGGTCGAGGACGTGCGCGCGCTCGGCGCGCGGATGCGCGAGCGCGGCATGCTGCTGACCCTCGACGTGGTGGTCAACCACACCTCCGACGAGCACGACTGGGCGCGACGCGCGCGCGCCGGCGAGCGCGCCTTCCAGGACTTCTACTACACCTTCCCCAACCGCGACGTGCCCGACATGTTCGAGGCGACCATGCCGGAGATCTTCCCCGAGACCGCGCCGGGGAACTTCACCTGGGACGCCGAGATGCAGCGCTGGGTGATGACCGTCTTCAACAACTACCAGTGGGATCTGAACTACGCCAACCCGGCGGTGTTCATCGAGATGCTCGACATCATCCTGTTCTGGATCAACCAGGGCGCCGACATCATCCGCCTCGACGCCGTGGCCTTCCTGTGGAAGAAGATCGGCACCACCTCGCAGAACGAGCACGAGGCGCACCTGATCCTGCAACTGATGAAGGACTGCTGTCAGGTGGTCGCGCCGGGGCCGCTGTTCATCGCCGAGGCGATCGTCTCGCCCTCGGAGATCATCAAGTACTTCGGCGAGGACGCGGTGATCGCCAAGGAGTGCGAGATCGCCTACAACGCCACCTTCATGGCACTGCTGTGGGACGCGGTGGCGACCAAGAACGCCAAGCTGCTCAACCAGGGCATCCAGAGCCTGCCGCACAAGCTCGACCGCGCCACCTGGCTGAACTATGTGCGCTGTCACGACGACATCGGGCTCGGCTTCGACGACGCCGACATCCGCGCCAGCGACTACGATCCCTATCACCACCGGCGCTTCCTCATCGACTGGTTCACCGGGGTCTACGCGGGCTCGCCGGGGCGCGGACGCCCCTTCGGCGTCAACCCCAAGACCGGGGATGCGCGCATCTCCGGGGCGCTGGCCTCGCTCGCCGGGCTGGAGGCCGCGCTCGAGAGCGGCGATCAGCAGGCCATCGACCAGGCCGTCGACCTGATCCTCACCCTGCACGCGATGATCCTCTCCTTCGGCGGCATCCCGCTGATCTGGTACGGCGACGAGCTCGGCACCCTCAACGACAACTCCTTCCTCGAGGACGCCACCAAGGCCGGCGACAGCCGCTGGATCCATCGCCCGCGCATCGACTGGGGACGCGCCGAGCGCCGCCATCAGCCGGGGACGGTCGAGCAACGCATCTTCGACGGGCTGAGACAGCTGATCGAGGTACGCAAGCACACCCCGGCGTTCGCCGATTTCAACAACCGCGAGCTGATCGAGGTCGCCAACCCGCACCTGTTCGTCTTCCTGCGCGCCCACCCGACGCTGCAGAGCGGCGCGGTGGTGGTGGCGGCCAACTTCGACGCCAACCCGCAGTTCCTCGACCTCGACGTGCTCAATCAGCGCGGGCTGTTCCGCCAGGGCCAGATCGAGGACCTGATCACCGGCGAGTCACCGGCGCTGTTCAACAACCGCATGGTGATCCCGCCGTTCCACTTCTACTGGCTCACCAACCAGCGCGCACGCGCCCAGCTCTGAGCCGGGCGACACACCGACGCGAATCGGCTCAATACCCCCAGCCCCCCGGGTGGGGGTGCTGGACCGGGTGGTGCGGCGGATAGGGCGCCGGCATCCCGCCATGCGGTGGATAGGGCGCGGCGGGATGACGCGGCGGGTAGTAACCCTGCGGCGGATACCAGGGCGTCTGCGGCGCGACCGGGGGCGCGGCGGGGACGGCGTCCTCGGTCGGCTCGAGGGCAACGGCCCCATCCGCCGCCGCCCCGGAGGTATCGGCCTGATCGGTGCTCGTGTCGACGCTGGTCGCAGGTTCGACGGCCTCCGTCTTCACCGTCAGCGTCTCGAGCGTCTCACCGTCGTCATCGCGCGTCTCGGCGTCGGGGTCGGGCGCGGCGACCTCCACAGCGGCGGCGCGACCCGTCTCCTCGCTCTGCGCCGGCTCGATCTCATCGACCAGCGCCGAGGCTTCCGGCTCGGCATCGACGTCCGGCGTCTCGCTGGCGGACTGCGTCTCTACCGCCGGCACGACCTCCGGGGCATGCACCACACGGCCGATCGGCGCCAGCGACGGTGCCTCACGCTTCGCCTGCGTCCACCACTCGGGATGGAAGTCCACCAGATAGACGTAGACGCCCCCGAGCAGGGTCGCCACCAGCACCGTGCGCACCAGCAACCGCTCCCAGTCGAGCCGGCGCAGACGGTCGAACAGATTCAACAGCTGTTTCATCACTCTCGTCGCGAGAACCCGGTCCGACAGACCAGGGGGATAGCTCCCGCCCGCAGGCGGCCTCTCTCGCTTACCTCCATCGTGATCGGCGCTATCTCTTCGGGTGAATGTGTCCGACGACCAGGCCGCCGGCACCGGGGATTGAACCGCGAAGCCGCCAGCGACACAAAGGGCTCGACGCTCAAAGCCCCGCCAGCGGTCTCTCTCCCGTCGTGGCGGCCCCTGACCGCACCCCCCCTCGGGGGTACGGCGGTCCGGGCCGTACCGGGCGAAGCGAGTGACAGAGCACGACTTGAGGCCGAGCGGGAGTCTGGTCGCGCGGTCACGCATCCCAGTCTACGACGCTGGAGCAACAGCCAGCGACCAGCGGGGAGCTGGCGCCAGGATATCGAAAAAAGCCCTCCGCGCGTTCCGCGACCTCGCGGATCAATCCCGCGGGTCGCCGGCCGCCCTCTACCCTTCGTGGACGGAAGCGTTATTATGTAAGGTTTCCCACGATCAAGACCTTCGAGCAGACGCCGCCATGACGAACCCATCCCAGACAGGTGCCTCCATCTTCTTCGACGTGCTCGCCGATCTCGGGGTCGAGCACCTGTTCGGGCACACCGGCGGTGCCATCATCCCGCTGCACGTCGAACTCAACCGACGCATGCGCGCCGGCCAGGCGACGCCGCAGTTCGTCCTCTGTCGCCAGGAGGGCGGCGCCGGGCATGCCGCCGAGGGCTATGCCCGCGCCAGCGGTCGGGTGGGTGTCTGCATCGTCACCTCCGGCCCGGGCGCGACCAATCTCGCCACGCCGATCGCCGACGCCTACAAGGACTCGCTGCCGACCCTGTTCATCACCGGTCAGGTGCCGAGCGCGGCGATCGGCTCCGACGCCTTCCAGGAGGTCGACACCGTCGGCATGACCCGACCGATCTCCAAGCACAACTATCTGATCAAGGATGTCGGGGATCTCGAATGGGTGTTGCGCGAGGCCTATGAACTGGCCACCCATGGCCGCCCCGGCCCGGTGGTGATCGATCTGTGCAAGGACGTCCAGCTCACCGAGCGCACCAGCATCAACCCGCCGCGGATCCGTCACCGCGAGCAGCCGGCCTTCGACACCGCGCGGGCCGATGCCATCCTCGAGGCGCTGGCCAGCGCCGAGCGCCCGGTGATCAAGGCCGGCGGCGGGGTGATCCACGCCGATGCCGCCGCCCGGCTGGCGCAGCTGGCCGAGCGCTTCGAGGTGCCGGTGACCACCACCTTCAACGCCCTCGGCGCCCTGCCCTTCGAGATGCCGCACAACCTCGGCATGCCGGGGATGCACGGTACCATCCCGGCCAATTATGCACTGCGCGAGGCCGACTTCATCCTCAGTCTCGGCGGTCGCTTCGATGACCGTGTCGCGGTCAAGGGCTTCGCCGCCGGCAAGCGCATCGCCCATATCGACATCGACCCCTCGGAGATCGACAAGACCATCTCCAGTCATCTCAACCTGGTCGCGCCGCTCGACGTTTTCCTCGACCACGCGCTCGCCACCAACCGCTCGGCCCGCCACGCCGAGTGGCTCGCGCAGGTCAGCGCATGGCGCGAGCAGATGCCCAAGTCCTACGGCGAGGGCGACTACATCAAGCCGCAGGCGGCCATCGAGGTGATCTCCGAGCTCACCGAGGGCCTGGCCACCGTCTCCACCGGCGTCGGTCAGCACCAGATGTGGGCGGCGCAGTACTACCGCTTCCGCCGTCCGCGTCAGTGGATCAGCTCCGGCGGTCTCGGCACCATGGGCTTCGGCCTGCCGGCGGCGATCGGCGCCTGGTACGCCGACCCCGAGCACCCGGCGGTGCTGATCGACGGCGACGGCAGTTTCCAGATGAACATCCAGGAGCTCGGCACCGTGGTCGCCAACCGCATCCCGCTGAAGATGTTCGTGCTCAACAACAGCTTCCTCGGCATGGTGCGTCAGTGGGAGGACATGATGGACGGCGGTCTGCACTACGAGACCTGTCTGGCGCGCAACATCGACTGTCCGCCCGACTGCACCGAGCTCGACCAGACCTGCCGCCGCCAGATCCCCGATCTCAGCGGGCTCAAGCACGTCTACCCGGGGTTGAAGACGATCCGCATCCAGCATGTCGACGAGCTGCTCCCGGGCATCGCCGAGGCCCTCGCCGAGCCCGGCCCAGTGGTGGTCGACGTGTGGATCGACAAGGCCGAGAACGTGGTGCCGATGGTGCCGCCGGGCCAGGGTCTCAACGAGATGATCATCGACTGCTGAGTCCGCCCCCGTCCCCGGGCCGCGCGCCCGGGGCGACTTGCCCCGCCCCGCCCGTCCGACACCATTGCATTGTCATTGCGAATCCTCAAGCTTGAAAGAATCAATCACTGGATTGTTGCACCTGCGAAAAGCGACCTGATCTACTGCTGACCCTGGGTCGGACAGGCCATGCGTGCCCGTCCCGGGCGTGCGGCGTGCCGCGAGCGTGCGCCCCGGTCGGCCCGACGGCGACACCGAGGATCATCGAATCGCCCCTCGTCGCACGAGGGAGGGAGAGGTAGCTAGGATGAACGAACGCATCGAGATCGGCGGTCTGCGCATCGCCACGCCCCTGTACGCGCTGGTCCGCGACGAGATCGCGCCCGGCACCGGGATCGACCCCGAGGCCTTCTGGCACGCCTTCGCCGAGCTGGTCGGCGACCTGACGCCGCGCAACCGCGCGCTGCTCGCCACCCGCGACCGGCTGCAACGCCAGATCGACGACTGGCATCGCGCCCGTCGCGGCCAGCCGCACGACGCCGCGGCCTACCAGGCATTTCTCACCGAGATCGGCTATCTCCAGCCCGAGGGGCCGGACGTCCAGGTCGAGACCCGCGACGTCGACCCCGAGATCGCCGCGCTCGCCGGCCCCCAGCTGGTCGTCCCGGTGAGCAACGCCCGCTATGCGCTCAACGCCGCCAACGCCCGCTGGGGCAGCCTCTACGATGCGCTCTACGGCACCGACGCCATCGCCGAGGACGACGGCTGCGCGCGCGGCGCCGAGTACAACCCCAAGCGCGGCGCGGCGGTGGTGGCGCGCGCCGCCGAGCTGCTCGATCAGGCCGTGCCGCTCAACCGCGGCTCGCACCGGGACGCCTGCGGCTATCGGGTGCTCGACGGCACGCTGCTCGTCGACCTCCCCGACAACAGCCAGACGATGCCGCGCGACCCCGCCCAGTTCGCCGGCTATCGCGGCGACCCCGATCAGCCCGAGGCGATCCTGCTGGTCAACCACGGGCTCCACATCGAGCTGGTGATCGACCCCGAGCGCGGGGTCGGGCGCGAGAGCAAGTCGGGGCTCGCCGACGTCCTGCTGGAGTCGGCGCTGACCACCATCCAGGACTGCGAGGACTCGGTCGCCGCGGTCGACACCGAGGACAAGGTCGGGGTCTATCGCAACTGGCTGGGGCTGATGAAGGGAACGCTCACGGCACGCTTCGACAAGGGCGGACGCAGCCTCGAGCGCAGTCTCGCCGAGGACCGTCACTACACCCGCCCCGACGGCGCCGCGCTGACCCTGCCCGGGCGTGCGCTGATGCTGGTGCGCAACGTCGGCCACCTGATGACCACCGACGCGGTGCTCGACGCCGCCGGCGAGCCGGTGCCCGAGGGCATGCTCGACGGCATGGTGACCGCACTGTGCGCGCTCCACGACATCCACCCCGAGCACGGCCGCCACCGCAACTCGCGCGCCGGCAGCCTCTATATCGTCAAGCCGAAGATGCACGGCCCCGAGGAGGTCGCCTTCGCCGTCGAGCTGTTCGCCCGCATCGAGGACGCCCTGGGGCTGGCGCGCAACACCCTCAAGATCGGCATCATGGACGAGGAGCGGCGCACCACGCTCAACCTCAAGGCATGCATCGGCGCCGCGCGCGAGCGGGTGATCTTCATCAACACCGGCTTCCTCGACCGCACCGGCGACGAGATCCACACCGACATGGAGGCCGGGCCGGTGCTGCGCAAGGCGGAGATGAAGCAGGCCGAGTGGCTGCGCGCCTACGAGGACTGGAACGTCGACGTCGGGCTGGCCTGCGGGCTGCGCGGACGCGCCCAGATCGGCAAGGGCATGTGGACCATGCCCGACGAGATGCGCGCCATGCTCGAGACCAAGCAGGCCCACCCCGCCGCCGGCGCCAACTGCGCCTGGGTGCCCTCGCCCACCGCCGCCACCCTGCACGCGCTGCACTATCACCAGATCGACGTCGCCGCGGTGCAGGCCGAGCTTGCCGCCAACGGCCCGCGCGCCCGGCTCGAACAGCTCCTCGAGATCCCGCTCGGCGACCCCGCCGGCTGGACCCCGGAGCAGATCCAGCAGGAGCTCGACAACAACTGCCAGGGCATCCTCGGCTATGTGGTGCGCTGGATCGACCAGGGCGTCGGCTGCTCCAAGGTGCCGGACATCACCGACGTCGGACTGATGGAGGACCGCGCCACCCTGCGCATCTCCAGTCAGCACCTGGCCAACTGGCTGCATCACGGGGTGGTCGATCGGGCCCAGGTGCGCGCCGCGCTCGAACGCATGGCCGCGGTGGTCGACGCCCAGAACGCCGCCGATCCCGACTACCGGCCGATGGCGCCCGATTTCGACGGCGTCGCCTTCACCGCCGCCTGCGAGCTGATCTTCGCCGGACGCGAGGCGCCCAGCGGCTACACCGAACCCACCCTCCATGCCATGCGCCGGCGCTTCAAGACGCAGCAGACCGCCGCCTGAACCCGCCCACCGCCCCGACCGCGCGTCGGGGCGGAACATCTCCAGCCCGCGCCTACACTAAGTCGGTACCGGTCCCGGTCCGCCACCCGCCGCGCGACCGGCGCGGGTCGCCCCAGCCTGGCCCGCGGGGAGGCGTCCATCAGGGAAGAGCCATCAGCGACAACGGGCGGCAGCCAACCACCACAGGAGCCAAGCCATGACCGCTACCCAGATCGCCGGTCGCGCGCTGGAGTTCGACAACAAGGGACACCTGGTGCACTTCGAGGACTGGGACCGCGAACTCGCCGAGGCCCTGGCCGAGGAGGAAGGACTGACCCTCGGCGAGTGCCACTGGAAGGTGATCGAATTTCTCCGCGCCTACTACGCGATGCACGAGATCCCGCCCTCGCCCAAGGTCGTGATCCGCAGCATCGGCAGCGAGGTCTCGGCCCACGTCCCCTGCACCCGCAAGCACCTCGAGGGGCTGTTCCCCGGCGGCGGCTGCAAGCAGGCCTGCCGGATCGCCGGACTGCCGCGCTACTATTGTCACTCCTGCTGACCCGATGAGCCGGGGCGCGCGACGCGCCCCGCCCCGAGCCGATGACCACACCCACCGACGCGAAGAAACCACGCCGCCGCCAGCTGTGGCGCTGGGGCCTCAACCTGCTGCTGTTCGTCGCCGCGCTCCAGGCGATCGACTGGTGGAAGACCCGGCCGCTGCCGAGCGGCGAGGCGCCACCGCTGCAGGGCATCGCCCTCGACGGCGAGAGACGCACGCTCGCCGACTATCGCGGCGCGCCGCTGCTGGTGCACTTCTGGGCGAGCTGGTGCCCGATCTGCCGGGTCAGCGAGGGCGCGATCGCCGCCGTCGCCGAGGACCACCAGGTACTGACGGTGGCGATGCAATCCGGCAGCGACGCCGACATCGCCGCCTATCTCGACGCCCAGGGGCTCGATCTGGTGGTCATCCCCGACCCCGACGGGGCGATCGCCGCGCGCTGGGGCGTCGGCGCGGTGCCGACCAGCTTCGTGCTCGACGCCACGGGCGCCATCCACAGCTCGACCATGGGGCTGAGCACCGCCCCGGGGCTGCGCGCCCGACTGTGGGCGGCGGCGCAGGGCGCACCCGCGGCGGAGACTTTGCCGCCCCCCGCGGCTCGCCTATAATCGCCCGCATTAGCATTCATCGATATACCAGACCAGACACGGAGTGCAGCGATGCCGACCTACGACTACCGTTGTGACGCCAACGACCGGGTGATCGAAGTCAGCCACCGCATGAGCGAAACCCTCTCGACCTGGGGCGAGCTGTGCGCGCGCGCCGGCATCGAGCCCGGCGACACCGCGCCCGAGGCGCCGGTACACCGTCTCGCCACCGGCGGCAACCTGGTGACCAGCACCAGCCTCGGCAGCGGCACCGCCCCGAGCTGCTGCCCCAGCGCCGGCGGCTGCTGCAGCAACGGCATGTGCGGGCTCTGAGCCGCGCCACGGCGCCGGGCGCTCAGCGCCCGCGCGCCACCAGCCACCCGGCGAGCAGGATCGCCCCGCCCCCCAGCAGTTCACGCCAGCCCAGCGCCTCGCCGGCCAGCCAGGCCGCGGACGCCACCCCCACCACCAGCTCGAGCAGCAGCACCAGCGCCGACAGCGCCAACGGCAGGCGCGCCATGCCGTACTGCAGCGCGGCCATCATCAGCCCCACCCATAGCGCGCCAATCAACAGCGCGACCAACACCGGCACGAGCGCCGAGGGCGGCGGGGTCCCCAGCACCAGCGCCAACCCCACCGCCAGCGGCGGCGCCAGCGCCCAGGCGGCGAGGTTGCGCACCGCCGCCGGCAGCGCGCGCGCGGCGCGCACCTGCACCGTGGTCAGCGCGAAACCGACCCCGGCGACCAGGCCGAGGGCGGCGCCCCGCCCGGCATCGTCCCCGGCGAGCGCGGCACCGCCGAGCAGCGTCCACACCCCGAGCAGCGCCACCACCAGCGCCGCCAGGGTGCGGCGCCTCGGGCGCTCGCCGAGCAGCGCCCAGCCGAGCAGCAGGGTCCACAGCGGGGCGAGATAGAAGAGGATCAGCACCGGCGCCACCGCGCCCTCGAGCACCCCGAGGCTGACGGCGAGCACCGAGCCCGCGGCGCTCGCGCCGATGCCGAGCAGCCGCCAGGGCGCGCGCCGCGCCACCGCCAGCTGATCGCGGGCGAACCACAGCCCGACCAGCGCCGCGCCGCCGTAGAACAGTGCCACCGCCCAGGGCCCGTCGACCCCGGCGCCGGCCACCAGCCGCAGCGGCAGCCAGTAGAGCCCGCACAGGGTGGCGCCGAGGATCAGCGCGAGCAGCGCCCGGCGCCGTTCAGCGATGACGGGGGCGGCGGCCGGCATCAGGCGTGCGGCAGGTCTCGCGGCAACCCGACCCCGGTCTGGGGCAGACCCTCGCCGAGGGTCACCGGCAACGAGAAGCGCTCGCCACCGCGCACCACCTCGAGTTCGATGCGATTGCCCGGGGCATAGTTGTCGAGCACGTCGAGCAGGTCATCGAGCGAGCGCACCCGCCGCCCGGCGGCGGCGACGATGAGATCGGCGGCGACCAGCTCGCCCTCGCGCGAGATCAGCGCCGAGCGCAGCCCGGCGGTGGCCGCCGGCGAGCCGGGGTCGACCTTGAGCACCACCACGCCGGCGGTGCCGAGCAGCGCGCCGACGCGCTCGCTGAGGGCGCGGTTGGTGACCACACCCAGGGTCGGGCGCAGATAGCGCCCCTGGGCGATGAGCCGCGGCACCACCCGGTTGATGGTGTCGACCGGGACGGCGAAGCCGATCCCGGCGAAGCTGCCCGAGGGGCTGAAGATCGCGGTGTTCATGCCGATCAGACGCCCGGCGCTGTCGATCAGCGGGCCGCCGGAGTTGCCCGGGTTGATCGCCGCGTCGGTCTGGATGAGGTGATCGATGGTGCGCCCGTCATCGCCCGGGATGCTGCGATCGAGCGCCGAGATCACCCCGGCGGTGAGGGTGTAGTCGAGCCCGAAGGGGTTGCCGATGGCGAACACCTTCTGCCCCACCCGCAGGTCGTGACTGCTGCCGAGCGAGAGCGGCGGCGGACCGGCGATCGAGGTGGCGATGCGCAGCACGGCGATGTCGTGCTCGGGGCTGACCCCCACCAGCCGCGCGGCATAGGTGCGCTGATTGGAGAGACGGACATAGGCCGCCTCGATGTCGGCGACCACGTGATAGTTGGTCACCACATGCCCGGCGCGGTCCCAGACGAAGCCCGAGCCGGTACCGCGCGGCACCTCGAGCACGTTGCGGGTGAGCAGGTCGAGCACCCGCGCCGAGGTGGTGATATAGACCACCGAGGGGTTGGCGCGCTCGAAGATCGCGATGGTGGTGCGCTCGTCGGCGGCGAGTTCGCCGCGCGCCTCGATCTCGCGCGGCTCGGCGTAGTGGGCGAAGATCAGGTCCTCGACCCAGGGGCGCAGAAACAGCGCCACCAGGAAGAAGACCACGAACCAGAAGAGAAAGCGGGAGAGCGCGAAGGCGTGCATGGCGATGGCCGGCCGGTTGCTTCGGTCAGCAATTGTATACCGCAGCCGCTCGCCGGTGACCTCTCGGCCTCAGGCCGGGCTCGGCGGACCATCCTCGACGCCGCGCCGCGGCCAGGAGGAGAGGATCGCCTTGACCAGGGTCGCCAGCGGGATGGCGAAGAACACCCCCCAGAAGCCCCACAGCCCGCCGAACACCAGGATGGCGACGATGATCGCCACCGGGTGCAGGTTGACCACCTCGGAGAACAGCAGCGGCACCAGCACGTTGCCGTCGAGCGCCTGGATGATGAAATAGGCCACCGTCAGCCAGGCGAAGGACGGTCCCCAGCCCCACTGGAACCAGGCCACCAGCAGTACCGGCACGGTGACCACCGAGGCGCCGATGTAGGGGATGATCACCGACAGCCCCACCAGCAGCGAGAGCAGCATCGCGTAGTTCAGGCCGAAGGCGTAGAAGGTGGCATAGCTCACCCCCCAGACCACCAGGATCTCCCACACCTTGCCGCGCACATAGTTGGAGATCTCGCGATCGACGTCCTTCCACACGTGCCCGGCGATGCCGCGATGACGCGGCAGCAGACGACGGAACCAGTCGAGGATCAGGTCCTTGTCCTTGAGGAAGAAGAACACCAGCAGCGGCATCAGGATCAGATAGACCATCACCGTGATCACCCCGACCACGCTCGCCAGCGACCACGACAGCACCTGCTGGCCGAAGGAGATGACCTCGGAGCGGATCGCCGCGATCAGCTCCTCGACCTGCTCGACGGTGACCAGCTCGGGGTACTGCTGCGGCAGCGCCAGCAGCGCGTCGGTGCCCTCGGCGATCATCGAGGGCAGCTGCTGGACCAGCTCGGTGATCTGGCGCGAGACCAGCGGCATCACCCCGAACAGCACCAGGGCGACGAAGGCGATGAACAGCAGGTAGACCACCAGCACGGCGGGCAGGCGCGGCATGCCGCGGCGCTCGAAATAGCCGGCGAGCCCCTCGAGCAGATAGGCGATGACGATGCTCGCGAGCACCGGCGCGAGCGCGTCGCCGAGGAAGAAGACCACGGCGAAGACCACCAGCAGCAGCAGCGCGAGAAACACCACCTGAGGGTCGGAGAAATGACGACGGAACCAGTCGGTGATGATGTTCATGGGTCGGGGGCTCAATCCTGCACGGGCTCACTGGCCCGCAGTTGCTGATAGTAACGCTCGAACAGGGCCTCCAGGTCGTCGATCACCGCCGGCGCCGGGCGCCCCTGCAGCACGTGCTCGGACATCAGCGCCGAGGTCTCCTCGAGCATGGCCGCGCGATCGAGCATGGGATAGCCGCGCGACAGCCGCTTGATCGCCGCCACCACGCTCTCGCCCTCGGGGCGCGGCTCGGGGGCGGGTTCGGGCTCGAGGACGGCCGTCTCGTCGAGGCGAGCGGCGCGATCGGCCAGGAACTCGGCGAAGGCGAGCAGGGTCTCGCGCTCGGCGGCGGGCAGCGCACGGAACAGTCGCAGCAGCCGGGTGGCGGGTGCGGAGCGCGGGGTGATCGGCGTCAGCATACACGCGCGCCCCGCCCGGAGCACCGTCGCGCGCACCGCGCCGGCTCGCTCGACGCGGCACGGCGGACGTGGAGCAGAGTCATGATTCGTCCTGGGACTGATAGTGGACCTGGAAGTAGGTGCGCGCGAAGTCGAACAGCTCATCCACCACGCGCAGCCGGAACTTCTGTTTCTGGTGCACGAATGAGAACGGACGATAGAGCGGGGGGTCAAGCGGAACGGCCGCCAGGGTGCCGAGCTTGAGCTCCTTGGCGATGGTGGCGCTGGAGAGCACCGAGACCCCCATCCCGACCTCGACCGCACCCTTCACCGCCTCCGGGCTGCCCAGCTCCAGCACCACCTTGAGCGCCTCGAGACAGAAGCCCTGTTCGCGCAGGTACTCGCGGATCACGTTGCGCGTCCCCGAACCCTCCTCGCGACAGATAAACGGATGTTCGAGCAGGCGCTCGAAGGGGACCGCCTCGAGCGCGGCGAGCGGGTGTCCCGGGGGCATGATCGCCACCAGGCGATCGCGCTGACAGGACTCGACGACCAGATTCTTGTTGCCCACCGGGGCCTCGACGATACCGAGATCGATGGCGTTGGTCTCGACCAGCGAGACCACGGTGTCGGTGTTGGCGACCTTGAGCTGGATGGAGACGTCGGGATAGCGCGCCTTGAACTCGCCGAGCAAGGGGGGCAGCAGATACTCGGCGATGGTGGTGCTGGCGCCGATGGTGAGGGTGCCGCTGACCTCGCCGGTGATCTCGCGCACCGCATTCTCCATCTCGGCATAGAGCTCGAAGATGCGGTCGGCGGCCTCGAAGACCACCCGCCCGGCGTCGGTCAGGCTGATGCGGTTGTGGGTACGATCGAACAACCGGGTGTCGAACTGCTCCTCGAGCTGACGCACCTGAAAGGTGACCGCCGGCTGGGTCATGTGCAAGGCCTCGGCTGCCTTGGTGAAACTCAACAAGCGTGCAACCGTATGGAACACCTGGAGTCTGCGATCCGCCATCTCGATCCGGGCCTGATCCGATTTGCCTGAATAAAAAATGCTTATATCACAATGAGCTGATATCCACACCCCCGAGATCAGCCATTCCGCCCGAACGGCGCCACCGTACACCCTTGGTATTCGGGCAGCGCACGCACCGCTGATTCCCTCAATCCATGGGTGGATTAGCGTCAGCGCTTCGCATACAGTTGTGCGCCGCCGCCCGGGAGTAACAGAACGGCAACATGGCGCAACCCGTATCCCGTCCGTGCGCCCGCTGCATGTCGGCGGTTCTCGCGAACCCGCTGCTGTTTCGCCCGACCGGCTCCGCGGTCGAGAAGACCGTCCCGAGACGGCACCGACACGGTCACCGGCCAACAGAGATCATCGTCGATTCGACCTCATCCAGAGACAGCAAGCACAGAGGGATATCCATGTTCCAACGCCAGCTCCCCCATGCGGTCGCCCTGACCGCAGCCGTCGGCGCATTCGCCGTCCAGGCCCCGGCACAGGCCGCCGGCTTCGCCCTGCCCGAGGCATCGATCGCCGGTCTCGGTACCGCCAACGCCATGGTCGCCAACCCCGACGAGACCGGCGCCTTCGCCTACAACTCGGCGGCGATCGCCTTCCATGACAACTCCAGCATCGCCGTCGGCGGGCTGCTGATCAGCCCGTCCTTCTCGGTGCGCACCGCCAGCGGCGAGCACGAGAGCCAGGGCGCCGACTGGCTCGCCACCCCGCAGATGCAGATCGCCGCACGGATCAACGAGCGCTGGAGCCTCGGACTCGGGGTGAGTGCACCCTTCGGGCTCGAGACCCGCTGGGAGGACGGCACCTTCCCGGCGGTCAGCGGCACCCGAACCCTCGCCGTCCCGGCACCGCTCGACCCCGAGGTTCCGCTCGGCCAGCCGACCGCGAGCAAGCTCGAGGTGATCCAGATCGCCCCGACGGTGGCCTACCGGGTCAACGACGCGCTCAGCGTCTCGGCCGGACTCGATCTCTACTGGGGCAAGAGCGCCAAGCTCAACTCCACCGCCGGACAGCTCAGCGGCGACGGCGCCGGGGTCGGCTTCAACCTCAGCGCGCTCTACGTCCAGGGCCCCTGGAGCCTGGGCGCCTCCTTCCACTCCGCCTCCAGCGTCGGTCTCGACGGTCACTATGTCGCCAACAGCCAGACCCTGGTCGCGATCGGCGCCGCCGAGCAGAGCCAGGCGGCCAAGATCGACTTCGACCTGCCCTGGCGCCTGCAGCTCGGCGTGCGCTATGAGTTCAACCCGCAGCTCGCCGTCGAGTTCGACTGGACCCGCACCGGCTGGACCGAGTTCGACACCCTGGAGATCAAGGGCCGCACCACCGGCGATCTGATCTTCGCCGACACCAACGGCTGGACCGACACCAACGCCTACCGTCTCGGCGTGACCTATCAGCTGCGTCCCGACACCCAGTTGCGCTTCGGCTACGCCTTCGACGAGACCGGACAGGGCGACGACCACTTCAGCGCCCGTGTGCCGGACAACGATCGTCATCTGTTCAGCATCGGCGTGGCGCACAGCCTCGACCGCGGCCTCTCGCTCGAGGCCGGCTACATGTACGTGATGGCCGAGGACCGCAACTATCGCAGCAACACCGCCTACAGCGGCCACGGCGTCAACGGTACCGATGCCCTCGACGGCGACTACGAGATGGATGCCCACATCTTCGGTCTCGAGCTGGTCAAGGTCTTCTAGGAGCGTCAGGAGCCGGGCGCGGGGACCGATCGTCGGCCCGCGCCGGAAACGAAAAACGCCGCCCGTGCGGGCGGCGTTCGAAGACAGCGGCAAGGGTTCGCCGAGTCAGATATAAAGACAGATATCGCTTTCGCCGGCGAACTCGAAGAAGGACGTGGCCCCCGCGTACTCGACCCCATCGATGAAGTCATCGGTGTCCATGTCGAAGAGATCGACGGTCATCTGACAGGCAACCAGCTTGACCTCGGCCTCGAGACAGAGTTCGCGCAGCTCCTCGATGCTCGCCACGCCCTTGCTCTGCATCTTCTTCTTCATCATCGCGGTCATCATGCCCTGCATACCGGGCAGCGCCAGCCCCAGCACCGGGAACCACTTGTCCATGCCCAGCGGCATCGGCATCCCCGGGTTGCCCAGCGGCGTGACCTCGAGCTTCGGCTCCTTTTTCAACAGCTGCAGCCCGTAGAAGGTGCAGAAGATCTGGGTCTCGTAGCCCAGTGCCGCCGCGGTGGACGCCAGGATGAAGGGCGGATAGGCCCAATCGAGCGAACCCTTGGTGGCGATGATCGCCAACTTCTTGTCTTCCATTCAGTCCTCCTCGTGGGTCACATCGAGGCGCGCGTGCGTCGCGCGCGATACAGCCGGCGTCGAAACCGTCAGGACTTCTTGATCAGGAAGTGGAACTTGCCCCCATCCTCCTTGGATTCCATCAGCTCATTGCCGGTCTGCTTGGCAAAGGCGTCGAAGTCGCGCACCGAGCCCGGATCGGTCGCCACCACATGGAGTACCTGACCGGCACTCATCGCGTTCAGGGTCTTCTTGGCGCGCAGGATCGGCAACGGGCAGTTGAGGCCGCTCGCGTCGAGTTCTTGGTCGAAGTCTGCCATCGGGTACCTCCGGTTCAGGGGCTGGTGGGTGAAAGAACGGATGTGAATCCGAGGGTTCGGCGTCATAGGCGAACCCCAATTAAAAAGGCAACATATCAGGTTGATGAGTCAACCGTTTCCTGATCAGCAAAGCCCTGACGCCAGCTTCATGCAGGTGGCGCGACCGGATAACCGTGGCGTGCCCAGGCAATGATCCCGCCACGCAGATTGATGACGCGGTCATAGCCCTGCTGCTGCATGTAGGCACAGGCCTGATAGGAACGCGCACCACTGCGGCAGTAGAGCACGATATCGCGATCGCGCGGCAGTTCGGCGAGACGCAGCGGGATCAGGTGCATCGGCAATTGCATCGCATCGGGAATCATGCCCTGCGCCATTTCGGCGGGCGTGCGGATGTCGACCAGTAACTGATCCGCTCCATCGCTGATGCGTTGCTGTAATGATTCGGAGTCGATCTCGTTGATCACCGGGGCTTCTACCACAATTCTAAGTATTTAAGTATATTAATGACTTTTGACAACCAACTCAATGACGCTGTGGGGCCTAAACCCCTGAGATGACCATGGAACTTCTCCCCATCTTTCTCGACATGCAGGGGCAGCCCTGTCTGGTGGTCGGCGGCGGCACCACGGCGGCACGCAAGGCCGGCAACCTGCTGCGCGCGGGCGCCGAGCTCACCCTGATCTCCCCGACCCTGAGCGATGAACTCGCCGAGCTGGCCGAGAGCGGCAAACTGCGCCATCTCGCGCGCTGCTTCGCGCCCGAGGACATCCCCGGCAACCGGCTGGTGATCGCCGCCACCGATGACCGCGACACCAATCATCGCATCGCCGAGATCGCCAAGGGACACGGCATCCCGGTCAACGTGGTCGACGACCCCGAGGCCTGCAGCTTCCTGCTGCCCTCGATCGTCGATCGCTCGCCGGTGGTGATCGCCGTCTCCACCGGGCGCGCCTCGCCGGTGCTCGCCCGATTGCTGCGTACCCGGCTAGAGGGGCTGATCCCGGCCGGCTACGGGCGGCTCGCCGAACTCTGTCGCCGCTACCGCGCGCCGGTCAAGCAACGTTTCGACGACGCCCGCGACCGACGCCGGTTCTGGGACCGGGTGCTGCTCGGCGGGGTCGCCGAGCGTATCTTCGCCGGCCAGCAGGACGCCGCCGAGCGACTGATCCGCCAGGAGCTCGACGCCGACCCCGAGCACAGCGAGCTGGGCGAGGTCTATCTGGTCGGCGCCGGTCCCGGCGACCCCGATCTGCTCACCTTCCGTGCCCTCAGGCTGATGCAGCAGGCCGACGTGGTGGTCTACGACCGTCTGGTCTCCACCCCGATCCTGGAGATGACCCGCCGCGACGCGCGCCGCATCTATGTCGGCAAGCAGCGCAACCATCACGCCATGCGTCAGGAGGAGATCAACCGGCTGCTCGCCGAGCTGGCCAAGGACGGGCACCGGGTGCTGCGTCTCAAGGGTGGTGATCCCTTCATCTTCGGGCGCGGCGGCGAGGAGATCGACACCCTCGCCGCCGAGGGCGTGCCCTTCCAGGTCATCCCCGGGATCACCGCCGCCTCCGGCTGCGCCTGCTACAGCGGCATCCCGCTGACCCACAGAGACTACGCGCAATCGGTGACCTTCGTCACCGGCCATCTCAAGGACGGCACCATCGACCTCAACTGGCCGGCGCTCGCCCAGCCCAACCAGACGGTGGTCTTCTACATGGGGTTGGCGGGGCTGCCGGTGATCGTCGAGCGACTGCGCGAGCACGGCGTGGCGGGCGACATGCCGGTGGCGCTGGTGCAACAGGGCACCACCCACATGCACCGGGTCTATGCCGGCACGCTCTCGACCATCGTCGAGCAGCTCGCCGCCGATCCGCCGGAGCCGCCGACGCTGATCATCGTCGGCGAGGTGGTGCGCCTCCACGACAAGCTCGGCTGGTTCGAACCGCCCGAGACCGCCGCCCCGGCCACCGGCGCGCCGATCCCCTGAGCGTTCGCGCACCGAGCCACGCCATCGGGCGCGGCTCGACGGCCTGATCGTCTCGGGTTCGGCGAGCGCCGCCGCTCGCACCCCAGCGGCGCCAGCACAACGACTGAGGCCGCAGCCGGGTCAGCCCCCGAACAGCGCCTTCAACCGCGCCCGCGACGACTTCGCGCGAAACGCCCCGAAGACCTCGTCGAAGGCGGCGCGATCGCCCTGCTGCTGCGCCAGCAACTGGCCGACCAGGGCGCCGATGGCGAGCAGGGTGTCGCTGTCGGCCTCGCCCGCCTCGAACATCCGTCGCGCCAACAGGCGCAGACGCTCGGCCTGCACCGCCCGATCCTGGAAACCGCCGAGGTTGTCAAGGAGGTCCTTGGTCTGACGGATCGCCTTGCGGATCTCGCGACGCGGATAGAGGCTGTGGAAGAACTCCATCATGTAACGCAGCTTCTTGCAGCGCTTGCGCAGCGCGTGCAGCGCCTCCGGCGGTGAGTCCACGCCGATCGCCGCGCCCTCGCGCAACACCTGGCGCGCCAGCCGCCGCAGCCGGGCGTCGACCACCGCCTTGACCGGGCGCCGCGCGGCGGGACCCAGCGCCTCGGGCGCGAGCGGGGTGTCGAGGAAGTCGTGCCAGTCGGCGAGCAGCCGCGCGCACGTCTCGCCGCCGAGTTCGTCGGCCAGCGCCCGCTGCGCCGCGGCGTGATCGGCGTGCAGACGCTCACCCAGGGGATCGAGGGCGCCGCGCAGCGCCTCGGGCAGCCCGGCACGCTGGTGCGCGAACTGCTCGAGCTGGACGTCGAGATCGCGCACCGGCCCGGTGACCCGCTGCAGCCAGGCAAACCCCTCGCGAAAAGGCCGCAGCCGCGTCTCCGGGAAGATCGCCCCGAACTGACCGAGCGCCGAGCGGGTGCGCCGGGTCGCCACCCGCAGATCATGGAGGAACTCGGGATCGATCGCCTCGCGCGCGCCCTCGACATTGGCCTCGAGCGTCCCGAGCAGCTCGCGCAGCACCGCGCGCGCGGCCTCTTCGGCACGGGTCTCGGGAGCGATGTCGAGATCGAGCTTGGAGGAATAATCGCCCGGATAGCGTCCGATCGCCGCGAGCGCCTCGACCACCACCGAGACCCTGGCCGGGCGCAGCGCGAGCGTCCGTTCGAGCCCGTCGATCAGACGCTCGCGCTGGCGCCGCGCGCCCTGACCGGGCAGCACCCGCAACCGCGGCGCCAAGGCCCCCGCCGCCGCGCCGTTCGGGTCGCGATACCGCGTGCGCTCGATGGCGAACCTGAGCAGGGTATGATCGTCGTCACCCAGCACGCGATGGATCTCGGCCTGGGTGTCGAGCTGTATCAGCGGCAACAGACGACGCCCCCCGCAGCAACCGAGCAGCCGCTCGCGCAGCGCCCCCGCCGGGAGATGCGCCGGGAAGTCCGGTGGCGCGTCGAGCTCGAGCACCAGCTGGCGCTCGCGCGGATCGAGCGGCAGGCGGATCAGGTGCCAGCGTGGGCCGCGCCCCTGACAGGCGAGCATGGCGCCGTCGCCATGGACCGCCCAATCGAAGGTGTCGTAATGGATTCGTCGGGTCGATTCGGTCGAGGACGGCGCCAGCCGCCCCTGCCCCCGGACCCAGGTCTCGAGACGTGCGAGCGAGACATCCGCGGGCAACAGATAGTCATCAGATTCCGATTCGCGCATGAACAGCTCCTGCAGACGGCACCGGCCCCGATTGACACAGCAACCGCTGGCGCGAGGCGTGCATTCAACGGGGTGTCGGTGTCATTATGGAAAATTTTCCGGGCAAGGGTGTGCCGGTCCGGCCCGCAGAATCGGAATCGTCACCATTTTGGGCTAGGGTCAATGGAACCGGCGGCGCGGCGACGCGCCCTAAATCCATCGACCTCATCCCGAAATCCATACAAGGACATCGCATCATGAGCAAGCTCGATCAACTGCGCTCCATGACCACCGTGGTCGCGGACACCGGCGACTTCGAGTCGATCGTCGAGTACCGCCCCCAGGACGCCACCACCAACCCCTCGCTGATCTACAAGGCGGCGCAGATGCCGCAGTACCGCGAGCTGGTGGAGGACGCACTCGATTTCGGCCAGACCAAGGGCGAGGGCGAGGAACGCACCCGCTGGAGCATGGACAAACTGGCGGTGAACTTCGGCACCGAGATCCTCAAGATCGTCCCCGGCCGGGTCTCCACCGAGATCGACGCGCGGCTGTCGTTCGACACCGAGGCCACGGTGCGTCGTGCCGAGGGCCTGGTCGAGCTCTACGAGGCCGCCGGCGTCGATCCGCGCGAGCGGGTGCTGTTCAAGATCGCCTCGACCTGGGAGGGCATCCGCGCTGCCGAGCGACTCGAGCGCCAGGGCATCCACTGCAACCTGACCCTGCTGTTCAGCTTCGCCCAGGCGGTGGCCTGCGCCGAGGCCGGGGTCACCCTGATCTCGCCCTTCGTCGGTCGCATCCTCGACTGGTACAAGAACGCCGAGAACGTCGCCGGCTACCCCGCCGACGAGGACCCGGGCGTGTGCTCGGTCACCCGTATCTACAACTACTACAAGCGTCACGGCTACGAGACCGCGGTGATGGGCGCGAGCTTCCGCAATCTCGACGAGATCCTCGAGCTTGCCGGCTGCGACCTGCTGACCATCTCCCCGGCGCTGCTCGGCGAGCTGGCCTCGACCGACGGCGAGGTCTGCCGCCGACTCGACCCCGAGCGAGCCCAGGGCATGGAGATCGAACGGGTCAGCTTCGACGAGACCAGCTTCCGCTGGGCGCTCAACGAGGATGCCATGGCCACCGAGAAGCTCGCCGAGGGCATCCGACTGTTCGCCGCCGACACCCGCAAGCTCGAGCAGTTCACCCGCGAGGTCTGTCAACATTGCTGACACCACACCAGCCCCGTAAGCGCTTCGGGCAGAACTTCCTCCACGACCAGGGCGTGATCGCCCGTATCCATGCCGCCATCGCCGCGCGCCCCGGCGAACGCCTGGTCGAGATCGGTCCCGGCCAGGGGGCGATCACCGCCGGACTGCTCGAGGCCGTGGGGGAGCTCGACGTGGTCGAGCTCGATCGCGACCTGATCGAGCCGCTGCGCGCGCGACTCGGCGGGCGCGGCACCCTGCGCATCCACAATGTCGACGCGCTGAAGTTCGACCTCTGCGCGCTGCGCCAGGGGCCGGAGGAGCGGGTGCGGGTGGTCGGCAACCTGCCCTACAACATCTCCACACCGCTGCTGTTCCACTTTCTCGCCCAGTCGCACTGTCTCGCCGACCTGCACCTGATGCTGCAGAAGGAGGTGGTCGATCGCATGGTCGCCGAGCCCGGCAGCAAGATCTATGGCCGGCTCTCGGTGATGGTGCAGACCCAGTGCCGGGCGCGCAGCCTGTTGCGCATCGGGCCCGGCGCCTTCACTCCAGCCCCCAAGGTCGACTCGGCCGTGGTACGTCTGGAGCCGGTCGCGGACCTGTATCCGCTCGCCGATCCCGAACGCCACGCCCGGATCGTCGCCGCCGCCTTCGGCCAGCGACGCAAGACCCTGCGCAACAGCCTCTCCGGGCTGGTCACGCCCGAGCAGTTCGAGCGCGCCGAGATCGATCCGATGCGCCGCGCCGAGACCCTCTCGGTGACCGAATACGCCACCCTGGCCAATGCCGCGACTTGCCAAGACGGACAAAAAACAGAAAACTAAAGGGTTTTTCGAGCAGCGACGCGAAACGAGGTACCGACATGCCGGAGGAGCGACTGGACGACAGCGATGACGTGATCGAGGCCGAGGCGGAGACATCCTCCGGACTCGAGACCGTCACGCTGGCGCGCGCCAACGACGTCCTGCCGACCGAGCTGCCCCTGCTCCCGGTCGCCGCCCGCCCCTTCTTCCCCGCCCAGGCGGTGCCGCTGACGATGAGCGCCGAGCACTGGGCGCCGACGCTGCAGCGGGTGGCCGACAGCGAGCACAAGATCCTCGGCGTGGTGCTGGTCGGGGTCGAGCGCTCCGAGGACGCCACCGCCGATGACTTCTACGCCATCGGTACCGCCTGCCGGGTGCACCGCATCCATCACCAGGACGGCCAGCTGCAGGTGCTCGTCGAGTGCCTGCAGCGCTTCCGCCTCGCCGGCTGGCTCGCGCGCGAGGCGCCGTTCAGCGCCCGGGTCGAGTATCTGCCCGAGCCCGACGGCGGTCCCGACAGCGAGGTCAAGGCCTATGCCATGGCGGTGATCAACACCATCAAGGAGTTGCTCCCGCTCAATCCGCTCTATGTCGAGGAGCTGCGCATGTTCCTCGACCGCTTTGGCCCCGATGATCCATCGCGACTGGCCGACTTCGCCGCCAGCCTCACCACCTCCAGCGCCGAGCAGCTCCAGGAGGTGCTCGAGACCCTGCCGCTGCTGCCGCGCATGGAGAAGGTGCTGGCGCTGCTCAACACCGAGCTCGAACTGGCGCGCGCGCAGCAGAAGATCCGCCGCAGCGTCGAGGAGAAGATGCAGAAGCATCAGCGCGAGTTCTTCCTCCGCGAGCAGCTCAAGGCGATCCAGAAGGAGCTGGGCATCGCCAAGGACGACCGCACCGCCGAGATCGATCGTATCGAGGCGCGCATCGCCGAGCTCGATCTCACCGAGCAGGCGGCCAAGCGTGTCGAGGAGGAACTCGACAAGCTGCGCATCCTCGAGACCGGCTCGCCGGAGTACGCCGTCACCCGCAACTATCTCGACTGGGTGAGCCTGCTGCCCTGGGGCCGTCACTCCACCGACAAGCTCGACCTCAAGCGCGCACGGCGCATCCTCGACCGCGACCACTACGGGCTCGAGGACGTCAAGCGGCGCATCCTCGAGTTCCTCGCCGTCGGCATCCATCGCGGCGAGATCGCCGGCTCGATCATCCTCCTGGTCGGCCCGCCCGGGGTCGGCAAGACCTCGATCGGGCGCTCCATCGCCGATGCGCTGGGGCGACGTTTCTATCGCTTCTCGGTCGGCGGCATCCGCGACGAGGCCGAGATCAAGGGCCACCGACGCACCTATATCGGCGCCATGCCCGGCAAGTTCGTGCAGGCGATGAAGGATGCCGGTACCGCCAATCCGGTGATCCTGCTCGACGAGATCGACAAGATCGGCGCCTCCTACCACGGCGACCCGGCCTCGGCGCTGCTCGAGGTGCTCGACCCGGAGCAGAACGGCGACTTCCTCGATCACTATCTCGACCTGCGCTTCGACCTCTCCAAGGTGCTGTTCGTGTGCACCGCCAACCAGCTCGACACCATCCCCGGTCCGCTGCTCGACCGTATGGAGGTGATCCAGCTCTCGGGCTACATCGCCGAGGAGAAGCTGCAGATCGCGCGCAAGTACCTGCTGCCGCGCCAGATCGAACGCGCCGGTCTGGAGAAGGGTGCGGTCAAGCTCGACACCCGCACCCTGCGCGCGCTGATCGAGGGCTATGCCCGCGACGCCGGGGTGCGCCGGCTCGAGAAACAGCTCGGCAAGATCGTGCGCAAGATCGCCGTCGAGCTGCTCGAGGACGCCGAGGCCCCGGTCGCGGTCGGTCGCGACCAGCTCCAGGGCTATCTCGGCAGTCCGGTGTTCCGCGACGAGCGCAAGCTCTCCGGACCGGGCGTGGTCACCGGGCTGGCGTGGACGGCGATGGGCGGCGCCACCCTGTCGATCGAGGCGGCGCGCACCCACGGCTTCAATCGCGGCTTCAAGCTCACCGGCCAGCTCGGCGAGGTGATGAAGGAGTCGGCCGAGATCGCCTACGGCTTCCTGGTCGGCAACGCCGAGCGCTTCGGCGTCGACCCGGCGTTCTTCGAGCAGTCCTTCATCCATCTCCACGTCCCCGCCGGTGCCACCCCCAAGGACGGCCCCTCGGCCGGCATCACCATCGCCAGCGCGCTGCTCTCGCTGGCACGCGACGAGCCGGTACGGCGCATCGCCATGACCGGCGAGATCACCCTCACCGGCGAGGTCTTCCCGGTCGGCGGCATCCGCGAGAAGCTGATCGCCGCGCGCCGTGCCGGGATCAAGGAGATCGTGCTCCCGGCCGACAACCGCGGCGAGTTCGACGAGGTCCCGGAACATGTGCGCAAGGGCCTGACGGTGCACTTCGCCTCGCGTTTCGACGACCTGCTGGCGCTGCTCTTCGAGCCGTCGACCAAGCGGCGCGGCACGCGCCGGGGCACGCGTCGCTGATGCCGCTCCAGACCATCGAGCGGCGCCTGGTCCGCGCGCTCGTCGCCGGCTGCGGTGACGGGCGTCCGAGCGACGCCCCGGCGCTCCGTCCACCCTGCCACGACTGACCCCATCCGGAAGACGCTGAGGGACTCCTTCAGGGATGAACTCAGCGTGGCCAGGAGCCGTCCCCGTGCCACCGCGCGACTCGGGACGACAGCCGCCCATCTCAGTGTCTTCCCGGCGCGCTCCCCGATCCGCCCGCCATACCGACGGCCCCGGGTCCCCCCGCAGCAAACGCGCCCGATCCCGTGAGACCACCATCTCGCACCACGATCGCACGCCCGTCCCGGCCCGATCCCGGCCAGCGGCGGCGTCACCATCATCCGACATTGCAGAGGGCATCGATCATGCGCCAGACGCATACCGCCTATATCGACGGTCGTCCGACCCCGCGCCGCGACGACCAGGCCAGCTTCGCGACCATCAACCCAGCCGACGGCTCGGTGCTCGCCGAGGTCCAGTCCTCCGACGCCGCCGAGATCGAGGCCGCGGTGGCCGGCGCCCGCGCCGGTCAACGCATCTGGGCCGGCTACACCGCCGTCGAGCGCGCCCGGGTGCTGCAGCGCGCCGTGGCGCTGCTGCGCGAGCGCAACGACGCGCTCGCCGAACTCGAGACCCGCGACACCGGCAAGCCGCTCTCCGAGACCCTGGCCGTCGACATCGTCACCGGCGCCGACGTGCTCGAGTACTACGCCGGGCTGGCCGCCGCCATCGAGGGCACGCAGATCCCGCTGCGCGAGACCAGCTTCGTCTATACCCGGCGCGAACCGCTCGGCGTGGTCGCCGGCATCGGCGCCTGGAACTATCCGATCCAGATCGCGCTGTGGAAGTCCGCCCCGGCGCTGGCCGCGGGCAACGCCATGGTGTTCAAGCCGAGCGAGGTCACCCCGCTGAGCGCGCTCGAGCTGGCGGCGATCTATACCGAGGCGGGACTGCCCGACGGGGTGTTCAACGTCGTCCAGGGCGACGGCGCGGTGGGCGCCATGCTCACCGCCCATCCGGGCATCGACAAGGTCTCCTTCACCGGCGGCGTCGACACCGGCAAGCGGGTCGCGGCGGCGGCCACCGGCTCCACGCTCAAGGAGGTCACCATGGAGCTCGGCGGCAAGTCGCCGCTGATCGTCGGCGAGGACGCCGACCTCGCGCTCGCCGCCGACGTGGCGATGATGGCCAACTTCTACAGCTCCGGTCAGGTCTGCACCAACGGCACCCGGGTGTTCGTGCCGACGGCGCGCCTGGCCGAGTTCGAGGCGGCGGTGCTCGAGCGCGTCGCACGCATCCGCGTCGGCGACCCGCTCGACCCCGAGACCAACTTCGGCCCGCTGGTCGGTTTCGAGCACATGGCCCAGGTGCTCGATCATATCGACGCCGGCAAGCGCGAGGGCGCGCGGCTGCTGTGTGGCGGCGAACGGCTCACCACCGGCGCGCTGGGAGACGGCGCCTATGTCGCGCCGACGGTGTTCAGCGACTGTCGCGACGACATGCGCATCGTCCGCGAGGAGATCTTCGGCCCGGTGATGAGCATCCTCGGCTACGCCACCGAGGACGAGGCCGTCGCCCGCGCCAACGCCACCGACTACGGCCTGGCCGCCGGCGTGGTCACCCCCGACCTCAAGCGCGCCCATCGTCTGATCCACCGTCTCGAGGCCGGCATCTGCTGGGTCAACACCTGGGGCGAGTCGCCGGCACAGATGCCGGTGGGCGGCTACAAGCACTCCGGCATCGGTCGCGAGAACGGTATCGAGACCCTGATGCACTACACCCGCACCAAATCCGTCCAGGTCGAACTCGACACCTTCGAGTCGGTGTTCTGACCTGCGCCCGGGCGGCCCCGCGCCGCCCCTCGACGACCACCATCCCAAGCCTGCGCTTCCCCCGACCGTGCCCAGCCGGCCGGCGCGGGAGCGCTCGCCACCACAGGAGCCCCCATGCACGAGAACAATGAATACGACTACATCATCATCGGTGCCGGTTCGGCCGGTAACACCCTGGCCGCGCGACTGACCGAAGAGGCCGGGGTCTCGGTGTTGCTGCTCGAGGCGGGCGGACGCGATCACCGACTCGACTTCCGCACCCAGATGCCCGCCGCCCTCGCCTACCCGCTGCAGGGCCGACGCTACAACTGGGGCTACCAGACCGACCCCGAGCCGCACATGGACAATCGCCGCATGGACTGCGGACGCGGCAAGGGGCTGGGCGGCTCGTCGCTGATCAACGGCATGTGCTACATCCGCGGCAACGCCCTCGACTTCGACCACTGGGCCCGGCGCGACGGACTCGAGGACTGGACCTACCGCGACTGCCTGCCCTACTTCAAGAAGGCCGAGTCGCGCGACATCGGCGGCAACGACTATCACGGCGCCAGCGGCCCGATCGGGGTGGCCACGCCCAAGGCCGGCAACAACGAGCTGTTCGCGGCGATGATCGAGGCCGGGGTACAGGCCGGCTATGCGCGCACCGACGACCTCAACGGCTATCAGCAGGAGGGCTTCGGCCCGATGGACCGCTTCGTCACCCCGCAGGGGCGGCGGGCGAGCACCGCGCGCGGCTATCTCGACATGGCCCGTCACCGCCCCGGCCTGGACATCCTCACCCGCGCCACCACCGACCGTATCCTGTTCTCCGGCAAGCGTGCCGTCGGCGTCGCCTTCGAGCATCGCGGCAAACAGCAACAGGCCCATGCCCGCCGCGAGGTGCTGCTCTGCGCCGGGGCCATCGCCTCGCCGCAGATCCTGCAGCGCTCCGGGGTCGGCCCCGGCGCCTGGCTCGCCGAGCACGACATCCCCGAGGTGCTCGATCTGCCCGGCGTCGGCAACAACCTCCAGGACCATCTCGAACTCTACATCCAGTACGAGTGCCGCCAGCCGGTCTCCATCGCCCCGGCGCTCAAGCCCTGGAACCAGCTGCGCATCGGCGCCGAGTGGCTGTTCGCCGGCAGCGGACTGGGCGCGAGCAACCAGTTCGAGGCCGGCGGCTTCATCCGCTCCCACGCACGCTTCGAGTGGCCCAACATCCAGTACCACTTCCTGCCCATCGCGGTGCGCTACGACGGACGCAACGCGGTCAAGGCCCACGGCTTCCAGGCCCATGTCGGCTCGATGCGCTCGCCCAGCCGCGGCCGGGTGAAGCTCAACTCGCGCGACCCCAAGGCGGCCCCGAGCATCCGCTTCAACTACATGTCGCAGCCGCAGGACTGGGAGGAGTTCCGCGCCGCCATCCGCATCACCCGCGAGATCTTCGCCCAGCCGGCGCTCGCCCCCTACACCGGCCGCGAGATCGCGCCCACCGCCGAGCTGCAGAGCGACGCCGAGCTCGACGCCTTCGTCCGCGCCCACGGCGAGACCGCCTATCACCCCTCCTGCACCTGTGCCATGGGCAGCGGCCCCGACAGCGTCGTCGACGGCCAGGGCCGGGTGCACGGGCTCGAGGCGCTGCGCGTGGTCGATGCCTCGATCATGCCGCAGATCATCACCGGCAATCTCAACGCGACCACCATCATGCTCGCCGAGAAGATCGCCGACCGTATTCGCGGAATCGACCCGCTGCCACGCGCCGAGGTGGATTACTACCAGGCCCAGGGCGCGGCTCCGCGACGCGACGCCTGATCCGGCGTCCGGGGCGTGACGCCGCGACGTCACGCCCGCCATCCGGTCCCGTGGCCCCGCGGCCATCAGCCCGACCCATCGGCGGGTCGAGGAAACGCGCTCCGTCACCGCGACGGGACGCGTTTCCCGGCACCGAGCGAGGGTCCGGTCAGGGACCGATCCCTTCCAGCAATCGATACCATCAACCATGCAAAGCTTCATCGACGACGACCACGGCCAGCGGCCGCTCGAGGTCAATCGCACGGTGTTCATCGCCTCGGCGGCGCTGACCGCGCTGCTGATCGCCATCACCATGCTCTTCCCCGCCAGGACCGAGGCACTGCTCGGGCTCGCGCTCGGCTGGGTCTCCGACCACTTCGGCTGGTACTACATGCTCGCGCTCGCCGCCTATAGCGGCTTCGTGCTGTTCATCGCGCTCTCGCGCTACGGCGACATCCGTCTCGGCCCGGATCACGCCACCCCGGACTTCAACTATGTCACCTGGGCGGCAATGCTGTTCTCGGCGGGCATCGGCATCGACCTGCTGTTCTTCGGCGCCTCCGAGCCGCTCGCCCACTTCCTCACCCCGCCCGGCGGCGCGGAGACCGCGCTGCAACCGGCCGAGCGCGCCGCCATCGCCCAGACCTTCCTCCACTGGGGGGTGCACGGCTGGGGGCTCTACGCCCTGATGGGCATGGCGCTGGCCTACTTCGCCTATCGCCACAAGATGCCCCTGGCGCTACGCTCGGCGCTGGTGCCGCTGATCGGGCGCAAGCGCGCCGCCGGCTGGATCGGTCACACCGTCGACACCTTCGGCGTGGTCTGCACCCTGTTCGGCATCGCCACCAGCCTCGGTATCGGCGTGCTCCAGGCCAACGCCGGCATGACCCACATCTTCGGCATCGAGTCGAGCAAGCTGGTCCAGGCGGCGATCATCGTCACCGTCATCATCCTCGCCGGCCTGTCGGCGATCTCCGGGGTCGAGCGCGGCGTGCGCCGACTCTCGGAGATCAACATGGGCTTCGCCACCCTGCTGCTGATCGCGCTGCTGTTGATGGGACCGACGCTGTACCTGCTCAACGGTCTGGTGCAGAACATCGGCGACTACTTCCAGGGCCTGATCGGCAAGACCTTCGACGTCTACGCCTATGACGGCGCCGAAGGGGCCTCCTGGAAGGCCGGCTGGACGGTGTTCTTCTGGGCCTGGTGGCTGGCCTGGTCGCCCTTCGTCGGGCTGTTCATCGCGCGCATCTCGCGCGGGCGCACGCTGCGCGAGTTCGTGCTCGGGGCGATGTTCATCCCGCTCGGCTTCATCTTCGCCTGGTTCTCGATCTTCGGTAACAGCGCCATCGACCTGGTCAACAACGGCGCCGTCGAACTCGGCGAGATCGCCGTCAACGACCCGGCAATGGGCCTGTTCGCCTTCTTCGACCACTATCCGGCCGCCTCGCTGTGGTCCGGCCTGGCGGTGGTGCTGGGGCTGATCTTCTTCATCACCTCGGCCGACTCCGGCGCCCTGGTGCTGGCCAACCTCAGCACCAAGGGCCTGACCTCGGAGCAGGATGCGCCGATCTGGCTGCGCCTGTTCTGGGCCGCGCTCACCGGGTTGATCACCCTCGGGCTACTGTTCGCCGGCGGCTTCAACTCGCTGCAGTCGGTGGTGGTGGTCTCGGCGCTGCCCTTCTCGGTGATCCTGCTGCTGTTCATGTGGTCGCTGCACTACAGCCTGCGTCAGGAGGCGACCAAGCGGAAGGCCGAGAACATCGACTTCGCCCCGGCGATCTCGGACAAGGGGCTGGGCTGGAAGGAGCGGCTCTCGCGCATCGTCCACTTCCCCTCGCGCCAGTTCGTCGAACAATTCCTGCACGAGACCGTGGAGCCGGCGATGGCGGAGGTCTCGCAGGCGCTCAATCAGCGCGGACTCGACACCGAGCTGAGCCATGACACCGAGGACCACCGGCTGTGTCTGCAGGTCAAGCACGGCAACGAGATGGACTTCTTCTACATGGTCAACCTGATCGGCTCCGCCAAGCCGGTGTTCGCGCTCGGCCAGTCCGGCAACATCGCCGCGCACCACGAGAACGAGCGCTACTACCGCGCCGAGGTCTTCCTCCGCGAGGGGGGCCAGGAGTATGACCTGGTCGGCTATAGCAAGGCCCAGGTGATCAACGACATCCTCAACCAGTACGAGCGGCACATGCAGTTCCTGCATCTCGACCGCTGATCCCCCCCGCACCCGCGCGCCCGGCGCGGGTGTCCAGCTCCGGCGCCCAGCGGCGCCGGGGCCACTCGCCCTCCCCGGCGCGGATCGCGACCACCCGGGCGTCGATTTGACAACCGCCGCGCCGACTCGACAGGATGACGGGGACATATCCGATGCGTCCCATCCGGCACCAAGCGCGTGCCGCACCATCCATGACCCGGTCACACCAGGCCAGGACGCATCATCACCCGGACGCACAAGCACGCGTCCCGAGTCGCGGGAATGCCCGCGCTCGTCCAGCCTCCAGGAGTCCTCGATGAGCGACCACCACGACATCCTCGAACGCGCACTCGCCTCCGGCGACAAGGACGCGATCACCAGCGCCTATCGCGAGTGGGCGGCCAACTACGACGCCGATCTCACCGGCAAGATGGACTATGTCGCCCCGGCGATCGCCGGGGGATTGCTGATGGAACACCTCGACGACCCGAGCGCCGAGGTGCTCGACGCCGGTTGCGGCACCGGACTCGCTGGCGCTTGCCTCCATCGGGCGGGCTACCGCCTACTCGACGGTCTCGACTACTCGGTCGACATGCTCGAACAGGCCCGCGCCAAGGGCATCTATCGCAGCCTCGACCAGGGCGACCTGACCAGCCGCCTGGCAATCGCCGACGACCGCTACGATGCCGTGCTCTGTGTCGGCACCTTCACCTGTGGCCATGTCGGTCCGCAGGCGCTGCACGAGCTGATTCGCATCACCCGCCCCGGCGGTCACATCTGCTTCACCGTGCGCGACCGCGCCTGGGCAGAGGACGACTACGCCCGCGAGATCGCCGCGATCACCGACGCCGGGCGGTGGCAGGAGATCGAGACCCGCACCACCGACTATATCCGCGAGGAGGGCTCGCAGGGTCAGGTCTGTCTCTACCGCGTCGCCTGATCGCCCTCAGTCGCCGGCCAGCTCGCGCGCCAGCGCGCCGAGCCGGCGCAGCGCCCGTTCCACCGCCGGGGTCCAGGGCACCGCGGCATTGAGCCGCAGACAGTCGCGATACTTGCCGCTGGCCGAGAACATCGGCCCCGGGGCGATGCTGATCCCCTCGCGATGGGCGCGCGCGTGCAGCGCCATGCTGTCGATCCCCGCCGGCAGCTGCAGCCACAGCAGGAAACCGCCGCTCGGTCGCGTCACCCGGGTGCCGGGCGGGAAGTGACGCTCGACGGCATGACGCATCCGCCCCACCGCCAGCGCAAACCCCGCGCTGACCTCGCGCAGATGACGCAGATAGGCACCGCTGGCGAGCAGCTCGGCGAGGGCGAGCTGGAGCACCGAAGGTGCGGCCAGGTTGGTGGCGTACTTGAGGAATTCGATGCGCTCGAACTCGACGCCCGGCGCGACCCAGCCCACCCGCATCCCCGGCGACAGGGTCTTGGAGAAGGAGCCGCAGTAGATCACCCGCCCCTCCCGGTCATAACACTTGGCGGTGTCCGGGCGCACACCCGAAAAGGCCAGATCGCCGTAGATGTCGTCCTCGATCAGCGCCACCCCATGAGCGGCCAGCAGCTCGCTCAGGGCACGCTTGCGCGCGCTCGAGAGCACCGCGCCGAGCGGGTTGCTGAAGTTGGTGGTGACGATACAGGCGGCCACCGACCACTGTTCCAGGGCGAAACCGAGCGCCTCCAGACTGATGCCCTGGGCCGGGTCGGTGGGGATCTCCAGCGCCTGCAGCCCGAGCGCATCGAGCGCCTGCAGCAGCCCGTAGTAGGTCGGTGACTCCACCGCCACCACATCGCCGGGACGGGTGAGCGCGCGCAACGCCAGCGTCACCGCCTCCAGACAACCGCTGGTGATCAGCAGCGCGTCCGGGTGCAAGGGGGTACCGTGTGCGCTCAGGTGGCGGGCGACCTGGCGACGCAATGCCTCGAGTCCGGGCGGGAAGGCGCAGTCGATCGCCGCGTCGGGATAGCGCCGGTAGGCGCTGGCCACCGCCCGCGCCAGCGCCTTGCGCGGCAACAGCCGGGGATCGGGCACCGCCGCGCCGAGCTGGACGAAGGCCGGGTCGTTGGCCGCCTGCAGCAGCCGCAACACCATGTCCTGCCCGCGCACCGGCGCCGGTGCCGGGGGTGGCGTCGAGATCGCCGGCTGGGCCGAGCGGGTCGGCGCCTGCACGTAATAGCCCGAACGTGCCCGCGCCCGCACCCGCCCCTGCGCCTCGAGCCGGTGCAGCGCTTCGAGCACGGTGCCGATACTCACCCCGAACTCGCGTGCCAGCCGGCGTACCCCGGGCAGCCGCTCGCCCGGGCGGTAGAGCCCGTCGCGCATCCGCGCCTCCAGCGCGGCGGCGATCTCGGCATAGCGATAGGATGTCGACATAACAGGTACAGTTTCCCGACAACCGACCGGTACAGATGGCGCGAGAGCGACAACTGTATCGGTCATTTTCCTTGGATTTGTCTCTGTGCCCGCCGCAGCGGGCCGCCTAGCCTAATGACTCGCAAGCTTAGGCAGGAGGAACACGGGATGTCGACATCGAAGGGACGACAGGCGTTGGGATGGTTCGCAGCGCTCGCGGCACTGCTCGCCATCGTCGCGCTGGGCACGGAGATCGGCCCGCCAGTGGCCGGGGAGGCAAGCCCCACGTGCCGCGCCTGTCCCTGAGCGGTGTCCGGCGGGCGACGGCGCCGCCGGAACGGTGGCTCAGTCGAGCTCCTCGAGACACTGCGCCAGCGAGTCGCGCCAGTGCGGCATCGCCAGCCCGAAGGTGCGCTCGAAGTGACCGTTGTCGAGCACCGAGTAGGCCGGACGCGGCGCCGGCGCGGGATACTCCGAGGAGGGGATCGGGGTGAGGTTGCAGCCCTCGCCACAGGCCTCGAGGATGGCGCAGGCGAAGCCGTACCAGCTCACCTCGCCGCCGCCGGTGAGGTGATAGAGACCGCCGACCTCGTCGAGGTCGAGCTCGCCGCGCAGCACCCGGTAGAGCACCTGGGCGGTCATCTCGGCGAGCATCCGGCTCCAGGTCGGCGAACCGATCTGGTCGTCGACCACGCGCAGCTCGTCGCGCTCGGCGAACAGCCGGCGCATGGTCAGCAGGAAGTTCGCGCCGCGCGCGCCATAGACCCAGCTGGTGCGGAACACCAGGGCGCGGGCGCCGGCGTCGAGCAAGGCGCGCTCACCGGCGAGCTTGGTCTCGCCGTAGACGTTGAGCGGATCGGGCTGGTCATCCTCGGTGTAGGGACGCCCGAGGGTGCCGGAGAAGACGAAGTCGGTCGAGTAGTGCACCACCGGGACGGCGCGCTTGGCGAGCAGCACGCCGAGTTCACCGACGGCATCGGCGTTGATCCGCTGGGCGCTGTCGCGGTCCTGTTCGGCGCGATCGACCGCGGTGTAGGCCGCGGCGTTGATCACCGCGTCGGGACGCGCCTCGTCGACCAGCCGCGCCAGCGATTTCGGGTCCATCAGATCGATGGTCGGCCCGTATTCGCCCTCGAGCGAGGCGGCCACCACCTCGCCCAGCCCGGCGAGGGTGCGACGCAGCTCCCAGCCGACCTGGCCGTTGGCGCCGATCAGCAGCAGGCGTGGACGCTCGGGGGTCTGGTGTTTGTGACTCATGCGTAATCCTCGTAGCCGGGGAGACGATCCGCCGGGATATCGGCCAGACAGCGCGCCGCGCCGTCCTTCTGCGACAGCGACGGCGCGCCCTCGAGCGGCCATTCGATACCGATCGCGGGGTCGTCCCAACGGACGCTGAACTCGGTCTCGGGACTGTAGTAGTCGGTGTTCTTGTAGACGAACAGGGCATGCTCGCCGGTCACCACGAAGCCGTGGGCGAAGCCCGGCGGCACCCAGAACTGGCGCTTGTTCTCGCCCGAGAGGGTCACCCCGGTCCAGCGGCCGAAGTGCGGCGAGCCGCGGCGAATGTCGACGGCGACGTCGAACACCTCGCCCTCGAGCACCTGTACCAGCTTGCCCTGGGCGTGCGGGTGCTGCACGTGCAGGCCGCGCAGCACGCCGTGGGTCGAATAGGACTGGTTGTCCTGCACCAGCGGCGGGATGCCGAATTCGGCATAGCGGTTGGCGCGATAGGTCTCCAGGAAGTAGCCGCGCGCGTCCCCGAACACCTTGGGTTCGAGGATCAGCACGCCCGGCAGTTCGGTCTCGATCACCTGCATCATTGCACCCGTTTCAGCAGTCCCAACAGATACTCGCCATAGCCGCTCTTGCGCAGCGCCTCACCGGTGGCGCGCAGGGCCGCGGCGTCGATCCAGCCGTTGAGATAGGCGACCTCCTCCGGACAGCAGATCTTCAGCCCCTGGCGCTTCTCGATGGTCTCGATGTACTGCCCGGCCTGCATCAGCGACTCGTGGGTGCCGGTGTCGAGCCAGGCGGTACCGCGACCGATGCGATCGAGATAGAGCTCGCCGTGCTCGAGATAGCGCGAGTTGAGATCGGTGATCTCGAGCTCGCCGCGCGCCGAGGGACGCAGCGTGCGCGCCAGCTCGCAGACCTTGCCGTCGTAGAAATAGATCCCGGTCACCGCCCAGTTGGATTTGGGGGCGGTGGGTTTCTCCTCCAGCCCGATCACCCGGCCATCGTCGTCGAACTCGGCCACGCCGTAGCGCTCGGGATCGGAGACGTAGTAGCCGAACACCGTCGCCCCCGACTCGCGGGCGCTCGCCGCCTTGAGCTGATTGACCAGACCGTGACCGTAGAAGATGTTGTCGCCGAGGATCAGGCAGCTGGGGTCGCCGGCGATGAACTCCTCGCCGATCAGGAAGGCCTGCGCCAGTCCGTCCGGGCTCGGCTGCTCGGCGTAGGAGAGCTTGATGCCCCACTGACTGCCGTCGTCGAGCAGCGCGCGAAAGTGCGGCAGATCGCGCGGGGTGGAGATGATCAGGATGTCGCGAATCCCCGCCAGCATCAGCGTCGCCAGCGGGTAGTAGATCATCGGCTTGTCGTAGACCGGCAGCAATTGCTTGCTGAGGGTCCGGGTGAGCGGATAGAGACGGGTGCCGGATCCGCCGGCGAGGATGATTCCCTTTCTGTTCATGCGTCGCTCCTCAGTTGTCGGCACCACCGAGACGCTCGCCGCGATAGCTGCCGTCGGTCACCCGCGCGCACCACTCGGGGTGGCCGAGATACCACTCGAGGGTGCGCCGCAGCCCGCTCTCGAAGGTCTCCTGCGGCGTCCAACCGAGCTCGCGCCGGAGCTTGGAGGCGTCGATCGCATAGCGACGGTCGTGACCGGGGCGGTCCTTGACGAAGGTCTTGAGCGCGGCGTGGGGGCGGTGCGGGGCGTCGGGCAGCAGCTCGTCGAGCAGCGCGCAGAGGGTATCGACCACCTCCAGGTTGGTGCGCTCGCTGTTGCCGCCGACGTTGTAGACCTCGCCCGGGGTACCGGCCTCGAGCACCCGCCAGATCGCCCGGCAGTGGTCCTCGACGAAGAGCCAGTCGCGCACGTTGCCGCCGTCGCCGTAGATCGGCAGCGACTCGCCGCGGCAGGCCTTGAGGATCATCAGCGGGATCAGTTTCTCGGGGAACTGATAGGGCCCGTAGTTGTTCGAGCAGTTGGTGGTGAGCACCGGCAGGCCGTAGGTGTGGAACCAGGCGCGTACCAGGTGATCGGAGCCGGCCTTGCTCGCCGAGTAGGGCGAGTTGGGGGCATAGGGCGTGGTCTCGGTGAAGGCCCCGGTGGGGCCGAGCGAACCATAGACCTCGTCGGTGGAGACATGGAGGAAGCGGAAGCCCTCCGGCTCGCCGCGCTCGGCCCAGTAGGCGCGCGCGCTCTCGAGCAGATTGAAGGTGCCGACCAGGTTGGTCTGCACGAAGTCGCCGGGGCCGTCGATCGAGCGATCGACATGGCTCTCGGCGGCGAAGTTGACCACCGCGTCGACCTGATGCTCGCGCAGCAACCGCGAGACCAGCTCGCGGTCGCCGATGTCGCCCTGCACGAAATGATGACGCGGCTCGTCCCCGAGGTCGGCGAGCGAGTCGAGGTTGCCGGCATAGGTCAGCAGATCGAGGTTGACCACCCGGACATCGGACTGGGCGAGCGCGAGGCGCACGAAGTTGCTACCGATGAAACCGGCACCACCGGTGACGAGCAGGGTCTGCATGGATCTCTCCTTGAGGTTCGGATCAGAACGGGATGTCGTCGTCGAAGTCCGCCCCGCCGCCGAACCCGCCCGAGGGTGCGCCACCCGAGGGTGCGCCGCCGCTGCCACCGCCGGCATAGCCGCCACCGGAGTAGCCACCGCCCTGGGGCGCGGCCTGAGGCCCCCCCTGGCGGGCGCCGCCCTGGGGCGCGCCGCGCGGCGGCTCGTCGTCGAAGGGCGCGGAGCTGCCGTAGCCGCTGCCACCGCCGGCGCGACCATCGAGCATCTGCATGGTACCGCTGATGTCGACCACCACCTCGGTGGTATAGCGGTCCTGGCCGTCCTGGCCCTGCCACTTGCGGGTACGCAGCTTGCCCTCGATATAGACCTTCGAGCCCTTGCGCAGATACTGCTTGGCGACCTCGGCGACCTTGCCGAAGATGGCCACGTTGTGCCATTCGGTGCGCTCGCGGGTCTCGCCGGTGGCGCGGTCGCGCCAGCTCTCGCTGGTGGCCAGACGCAGGTTGGCCACGGCGTCGCCGCTGGGCATGTAGCGGATCTCGGGGTCGGCCCCGAGGTTGCCGATCAGGATCACCTTGTTGACACCACGTGTCGCCATCTCTTCCTCCCGCCTGACGCGGCGCGCCGGGCGTGTTGCATTCGTTTCGAGTGATACAGGAGGATCGACGCGCGCCCGTCCCCGGGCGGCGCCGATCCGATATTCGGTTCGTCTCCGTCGTCACCGCCGCGGGCGATGACCCTGCGGGGCCTGCGCGGGGTCGGATCTCAGGCGCCGGCCGAAAGGGTCTGCAATCTTGCCCAATCGAGTCGACGACTGTCCACCTTCAGGTAGGCCACGCCCTCGTCGAGCGCCACCACCGCCTCGCGCACCCCGGGCTCGGCGAGCAGCCGCCGCTCCAGCGCCGCCGCATCCCCCGCCCCCGGCGCCAGCGTCAGCACCCGCCGCCCCAGGTCCTCGGGCATGCGCATCCCCGCCACCAGCGCGACCCAGGCCAGCGACACCAGCACACCGACCAGATAGACGGCATCCGGGCCGAAGCGCTCGTGTGCCCAGCCGCCGAGCACGCCACCGAGGAAGGCGCCGACGAACTGGGCGCTGGAGAACACCCCCATGGCGGTGCCCTTGGCACCGGCGCGCGCGCTCTTCGAGACCAGCGAGGGCAGCACCGCCTCGAGCAGGTTGAAGATGGTGAAGACCACCACCAGCAGCGCGCCGAGCACCCACAGCGACTGCCCGAACAGGGCGAAGCCGAGCATCGCCGCGCCGAGCGCGATCACCGAGCCGAGCAGCACCCCGCGCGCCTGACCACGGCGCTCGGCGAGGACGATGAAGGGCACCATCGCCGGGATCGCCAACAGCACCACCGGCAGGTACAGCCGCCAGTGCGAGGCCGCCTCCAGCCCCGCCGCCTCGACCGAGAGCGGCAGCACCACGAACAGGCTGACCATGGTCAGGTGCAACATGAAGATCGCCAGATCGAGCCGCAGCAGGGTCGGGTTGGCGAGCACCCCGCGCAGCTGATCGAGCGCCGGCTGGGCGTCGCGATGGAGCTGCGAGCGCTCGGGATCGGGCACCAGGGTGTAGAGCAACACCATCCCCGCCACCGCCAGCACCGCGGTGAGCCAGAAGATGCCCGAGACCCCGATCCAGCGCGCCAGCACCGGGCCGAGCACCAGCGCCGCGGCAAAGGACAGCGCCACGCTGATGCCGATGGCGGCCATGCCCTTGGTGCGCACCTCCTCGCGGGTGAGATCGGCGGTCAGCGCGATGATCGCCGCGGCGATCGCACCGCTGCCCTGCAGCACCCGACCGACGATCACCCAGTGGATGCTGTCGGCCAGCGCCGCCACCACGCTGCCGGCGGCAAACAGCAGCAGGCCGCCGAGGATCACCGGCTTGCGCCCGATGCGATCGGAGAGCAGCCCGAGCGGGATCTGCAGCAGCGCCTGGGTCAGGCCGTAGGCGCCGATCGCCAGCCCGATCAGCAGCGGGGTGGCGCCACTGAGCTCGTGCGCATAGAGCGCGAACACCGGCAGGATCATGAACAGACCCAGCATCCGGGTGGAGAAGATGGCGGCGAGTCCGGCGGCGGCGCGCCGTTCGGTGGGTGAGAGGGGCGGGCTCGGTATCTCTGTCTGGCTCACGGCCGCTGGCCTTTGCTTCTGGTACGCGAAGCTTCGCATAATAGCAGTTTGCCCCGGGCCGGCGCAGGCCGGACCATCGGCGCGACGGCGATCGCGTCGCCCGCCATCGACATCGAGACCTCTGCGGCCAGCCCATGGACACCATCCGCATCCGCGGCGCACGCACCCACAACCTCAAGGGGATCGACCTCGATCTGCCGCGCGAGCGGCTGATCGTCTTCACCGGGCTATCGGGCTCGGGCAAGTCCTCGCTCGCCTTCGACACCCTCTACGCCGAGGGTCAGCGGCGCTATGTCGAGTCGCTCTCGGCCTATGCCCGGCAATTCCTCTCGGTGATGGACAAGCCCGACGTCGACCACATCGAGGGGCTCTCGCCGGCGATCTCGATCGAGCAGAAGACCACCTCGCACAACCCGCGCTCGACCGTCGGCACCATCACCGAGATCTACGACTATCTGCGCCTGCTCTTCGCCCGCGCCGGCGAGCCGCGCTGCCCCACCCACGGCGTGGCGCTCGCCGCCCAGACGGTCAGCCAGATGGTCGATCAGGTGCTCGCCCGCCCCGAGGGCGAGCGGCTGATGCTGCTCGCCCCGGTGGTGCGCAACCGCAAGGGCGACCACCAGCGCCTGCTCGGCGAGCTGCACGCCCAGGGCTTCGTGCGCGCGCTGATCGACGGTGCCATCCACGAGCTCGACGCACTGCCGGCGCTCGATGCCAAGCGCCGACACGACATCGCCCTGGTGGTCGATCGCTTCCGCGTGCGCGCCGACCTCGCCAGCCGTCTGGCCGAGTCCTTCGAGACCGCGCTGGCGCTCACCGAGGGCGTCGCCAGCCTCGTCGCCCTCGACGCGCCCAATCAGCCGTTGCTCACCTTCTCGGCCAACTTCGCCTGCCCGCACTGCGGCTACAGCATCACCGAGCTCGAACCCCGCGCCTTCTCCTTCAACAACCCCGCCGGCGCCTGCCCGGAGTGCGACGGTCTCGGCATCGAGCAGTTCTTCGACCCCGACAAGGTCGTGATCCACCCCGAGCTGAGCCTCGCCGGCGGCGCGGTGCGCGGCTGGGACCGGCGCAACGCCTATTACTTCGGGCTGATCCGCGCGCTCGGCGCGCACTACGGGTTCGACGTCGAGACCCCCTGGCGCGAGCTGCCCGAGACGGTGCGCGAACGGGTGCTGTTCGGCAGCGGCGAGGAGCGCATTCGCGTACGCCTGCCCAACGAGCGCGGCCCGGGGCGCGAGCGCCCCTTCGAGGGGGTGATCCGCAACATGGAGCGGCGCTACCGCGAGACCGAGTCGAACACCGTGCGCGAGGAGCTGGCGCGCTATCTCTCCCACCAGCCCTGCCCCGCCTGTCAGGGCTCGCGACTCAACCAGGCGGCGCGTCACGTCTTTCTCGGCGAGTACAACCTGCCGGCGCTGACCGCGCTGCCGGTGGGCGAGTCGCTGCGCTTTTTCGAAGGGCTCAGGCTCGCCGGCGCACGCGGCGAGATCGGCGCCAAGGTGATCGACGAGATCGCCACCCGGCTGCGCTTCCTGGTCGATGTCGGACTCGACTACCTCACCCTCGAGCGCAGCGCCGACACCCTCTCCGGCGGCGAGGCCCAGCGCATCCGCCTGGCCAGCCAGATCGGCGCCGGGCTGGTCGGGGTGCTCTACATCCTCGACGAGCCCTCGATCGGGCTGCACCAGCGCGACAACGCCCGGCTGCTGCGCACCCTCACCCATCTGCGCGACCTCGGCAACACGGTGATCGTGGTCGAACACGACGAGGACGCGATCCGCGCCGCCGACCAGGTCGTCGACCTCGGCCCCGGCGCCGGCACCCACGGCGGTCGGGTGATCGCCCAGGGCAGCGCCGCGGAGATCGCCGATGATCCCGCCTCGCTCACCGGACGCTATCTCAGCGGCGCCGAGCGCATCGCCATCCCGACACAGCGCCACCCCCCCGACCCCGAGCGCCAGCTGCGCATCCTCGGCGCGCGCGGCAACAACCTGCGCGCGGTCGACGTCGCCATCCCGGTCGGCACCCTGTGCTGCGTCACCGGGGTGTCGGGCTCGGGCAAGTCGACGCTGATCAACGACACCCTCTACCCGGTCGCCGCGCGTCACTTCAACGGCGCCAGCCTGCGCCCGCGCCCGCACGGCGCGATCGAGGGGCTGGAACACTTCGACAAGGTCATCGACATCGACCAGAGCCCGATCGGGCGCACCCCGCGCTCCAACCCCGCGACCTATACCGGGCTGTTCAACATGGTGCGCGAGCTGTTCGCCAGCGTCCCCGAGGCGCGTGCCCGGGGCTATGGCCCGGGGCGCTTCAGCTTCAACGTCAAGGGCGGACGCTGCGAGGCGTGCAAGGGCGACGGGCTGATCCGCGTCGAGATGCACTTCCTCCCCGACGTCTATGTCCAGTGCGACACCTGCCAGGGCCGACGCTACAACCGCGAGACCCTGGAGATCCGCTACAAGGGCAAGCGCATCGACGAGGTGCTCGACCTCACCATCGCCGAGGCGCTGGAGTTCTTCGCCGCCATCCCGCTGATCCAGCGCCGGTTGCAGACCCTCGTCGACGTCGGCCTCGCCTATGTCCGCCTCGGTCAGAGCGCCACCACCCTCTCCGGCGGCGAGGCGCAGCGCGTCAAGCTCAGCCGCGAGCTGGCCAAGCGCGGCAGCGGGCGCACCCTCTACATCCTCGACGAGCCGACCACCGGGCTGCACTTCCACGACGTGCGCCAGCTGCTCGAGGTGCTCCACCGGCTGCGCGACCAGGGCAACACCGTGGTGGTGATCGAGCACAACCTCGACGTCATCAAGACCGCCGACTGGATCATCGACCTCGGCCCCGAGGGCGGCGACAAGGGCGGCGAGATCGTCGCCACCGGCACCCCCGAGGCGATCGCCGCCGAACCGCGCTCGCACACCGGGCGCTTCCTCGCCCCGCTGCTCGCGCGCGGCTGGTAGCCGAGACCCGCTTCACACGACGCCGGCACACCGAGGCCGGCGAGGAGTCCATTCCCAGGTGCAAGAGACACCCCTGCAGATCCTCAACCGCGTCTTCGGCTACGAGCGCTTCCGCGGCGATCAGGCCGAGATCATCGACCGCCTGCTCGACGGCGACGATGCGCTGGTACTGATGCCCACCGGCGGCGGCAAGTCGCTGTGCTATCAGATCCCGGCGCTGCTGCGCCCCGGCACCGCCATCGTGGTCTCGCCGCTGATCGCGTTGATGCAGGATCAGGTCGACGCGATGCGCCAGCTCGGCGTCGCCGCCGCCTACCTCAATTCATCCCTCGACCCGGAGGCGGCGCAGGGCGTCGAGGAGGCGCTGCGCGCAGGCACCCTGGATCTGCTCTACGTCGCCCCCGAGCGGCTGCTCACCGAGCGCTTCCTCGGCCTGCTCGGCGAGGCGCGCATCGCGCTCTTCGCCATCGACGAGGCGCACTGCGTCTCGCAGTGGGGGCACGACTTTCGCCCCGAGTACATCCAGCTCGGGCTGCTCCACACGCGCTGGCCCGAGGTGCCGCGCATCGCCCTCACCGCCACCGCCGATGCGCCCACCCGCGCCGAGATCGTCTCGCGCCTGGGGTTGGAGCGGGCGCACCAGTTCGTCTCCAGCTTCGACCGCCCGAACATCCGCTACCGGGTGGTGGAGAAGGCCAACCCGCGCCAGCAGCTGCTCGACTTCCTCCGCCGCGAACACCCCCAGGACGCCGGCATCGTCTACTGTCTGTCGCGCAAGCGCGTCGAGGAGACCGCCGCCTTCCTCGCCGCCGAGGGCTTCACCGCTCTGCCCTATCACGCCGGGCTCGCCGCCGAGCAGCGCCGCGCCCATCAGGCCCGTTTCCTGCGCGAGGAGGCGGTGGTGATGGTCGCCACCATCGCCTTCGGCATGGGCATCGACAAGCCCGACGTGCGCTTCGTCGCCCATCTCGACCTGCCCAAGAGCCTCGAGTCCTATTACCAGGAGACCGGCCGCGCCGGGCGCGACGGCCTGCCCGCCGATGCCTGGATGACCTACGGCATCGGCGACCTGGTCACCCTCAGACGGATCATCGAGGACTCCGAGGCCGACGAACGCTTCAAGCGCATCGAGCGACAGAAGCTCGACGGCATGCTCGGCTACTGCGAGACCATCGCCTGTCGCCGTCAGGTGCTGCTCGAGTACTTCGGCGAGCACCTCGCCGAGCCCTGCGGCAACTGCGACACCTGTCTCGAGCCGGTCGACACCTGGGACGGCACCGAGGCCGCGCGCAAGGCGCTCTCGTGCATCTATCGCACCGGCCAGCGCTTCGGCAGCGCCTATCTCACCGACGTGCTGCTCGGCAAGGACAACGAGCGCATCCGCCGCTTCGGTCACGACCGGGTGAGTACCCATGGCATCGGCCAGGAACTCGGCGCGGCGCAGTGGCGCTCGGTCTATCGCCAGCTGGTCGCCGCCGGGCTGGTCGAGGTCGACCACCAGGGCCACGGCGCGCTGCGCCTCACCGAGCGCAGCCGCCCGCTGCTGCGCGGCGAGGCCCGCATCGAGCTGCGCCGCGACCCCGAGCCGCGACGCGCCCAGCGCGCCCGCCAAGGCGCCGTCGAGACCGCGCCGCGCGACGCCGAGGCCCAGGCGCTGTGGGAGGCGCTGCGCGGCCATCGTCGCGAACTGGCCCAGGCCAACAACGTCCCGGCCTATGTGATCTTCAACGACGTTACCCTGCAGGAGCTGCTCGCCCACCGCCCGCGCGATCTCGACGAACTCGCACGCATCAGCGGGCTCGGCGAGGCCAAGCTCGAACGCTTCGGCGCCGGACTGCTCGCCGTGCTCGGGGCCCATGCCGCCGAACACGGCCGCCCCGAGGGCACCGCTGCGCCGCCACCGCGCGCCACGCCCCGGCCCCGCGCACCGCGCGGGCTCGGCGACAGCGAGCGCGAGACCCTGACGCTGGTGCGCGCCGGCGCCGATGTTGCCACCATCGCCGCGCGCCGCGGTCTCAAGCCGCGCACCATCCACGGTCATCTCGCCCGCGCGGTGGCCGCCGGCGAGCTCGACGCGGCCACCGCCACCGGGCTCGACGCCGCCAGCCTGAAGCGCATCGAGACGGCCTTCGCCGCGCTGCCCGAGAACGCCATCAGCCCGCTGCGCGCGCTCCACGAGGCCCTCGGCGGTGAGTTCGACTACGGCGTGCTGCAGTGCGTGCGCGCCGCCCTGGAGCGTGATTGATCCGATGTCCCGACTGATCCTGCTCAACAAGCCCTATGGCGTGCTCTGCCAGTTCTCCGGCGAGGGCCCAACCCTCGGCGACCACGTCCCGCTGCCCGGCGTCTATCCCGCCGGGCGGCTCGACAAGGACAGCGAGGGGCTGCTGCTGCTCACCGACGACGGCCAGCTCCAGCACCGCATCAGCCACCCCCGACACAAGGCCTGGAAGACCTACTGGGTGCAGGTCGAGGGCACCCCGGAGGCCGCACAACTCGACGCACTCGCCGCCGGCGTCACCCTCAAGGACGGCCCGACCCGTCCGGCACGGGTGCGCGCCATCGCCGAGCCCGCGCTGTGGCCGCGCGAGCCGCCGGTGCGCTTTCGCAAGTCGGTGCCCACCGCCTGGATCGAGATCGCCATCCACGAGGGCCGCAACCGCCAGGTGCGGCGCATGACCGCCGCCGTCGGGCTGCCCACCCTGCGTCTGGTGCGCATGGCCATCGGCCAGTGGCGGCTCGACGGTCTCGAGCCCGGATGCTTTCGCGTGCTCGAGCTGCCGGCCACAGGCCGTCGCTCGAATGCGCGTCGCAGGACCGCAAGGCGTCCCCGCTGAGCCAACCGACGCCATCACAATCCCCGACACGGATGCATGCGACCCGCCGCGGTATTGCGTAAACGCAATAAATCGACGCATCTCCCAGGATACCCACCCCGATCGTCATACACTGGGCGCCCAGGGCGCTGCCGAAGCGGCCCGCGCCCTGCTCAACCAAGGCCCAGGTCTCCAGCGTCCCGCCGCGGAGACCTGGGTCGACAGCTGCATACCGGATGCGAAGACCGGGGCCCGTGCGCCCCTGCCCGGCACGCTCTCAGGAAGGAGACGACCGCCGCATCTGGCCGAAGTCAGGACATCAAGTGTTTCCGGCACAAGGAGAACGCCTTCATGGACAGGCTCCATCACCATCTCCCGGCGCTCGCCCTCGGCGACCCGCTGCACCATCTCAACATCGGCCTCACCCCGATCTGCGACCCGCGCCCGAGCGCACCCGACCATCTCACCCTGAGCGCCGCGATCAAGACCGGTCAGGCGCACCTGCAGACGCACGATGCCCGCGCCCAATCGCCAGGGGCGAGACTCGACAACCAGAGCACGCGTCCGCTGCTGCTGCTCGAGGGCGAGTCGCTCAGCGGCGCAGCGCGGGATCAGGTCCTCGATCACAGCCTGCTGGTACCGCCACGCAGCACCATCGGGCTCGCCCTCTCGCCGCTCGGACGGTCATCCGCCCAACAACCGGGCAACCGCCCCCGATCCTCCGGCCAGCTGCTGTTCGCCAGCGCGCGCGCGCGCAGCGCAGCGCGGCTCAGCACCCGACTGTTCGGCGAGCCCCCCTATCCGGGACGGCCGCAGGAGCTGTGGGAAGAGGTTGCGCACAAGCGCGCGCGCATGGACTGTGACGATCCGGCGCGCCCCGGCCTGGAGGCGCTCTACGACGAGTACGCCGAGTTCATCGCGCAATACGTCGCGGCCCTGCCGCCGCGACCCGACCAGATCGGCGCCATCCTCGCCATCAATGGTCGGGTCTGCGGCTTCGAGCTCTTCGCCCATCCGGCCATCCTCCATGAGCTGCTGCCGCGGATCATCGCCAGCTATGCGCTCGATGCCATCGAGTGCCTGAACTTCACCCTCCGGCGTCCCCGGCCGGAGAACCCCGGCACCCTGCTCGACGCCCTGAGCAGCGCCCCGGTGATGCCCCTGCCGCTCGGCGCCGACAGCGAACTGCTGCGTCTGGCCGCGCCGGGGCTGAGCGGCGGCGCACTGATCGCCGAGGGACGACTGCTGCACCTGCACGCCTATCGCAGCCCCTTCCCCGCTCAGCCCGAGGAGCCTCCGAGCGCACCACCACAGCTCAACGGCTGAAGGACGGCGACGAGCTTCCAGCCGCCAGCCGCCAGCAACCAGTGGGTGCCCGACCCCACCATCGCCGTCAGAGACACGCGCTGACCGGCGGCTGGTCGCTGAAGGCTGGCGGCTGACTTCCCCGTCGCCTTGTCGCAAACCCCGCAAAGACGTCGAGTGTCCTACAGCACAGTGCAGCGGCCGCGACGATTACGCTTTCGATTCATGTGGTTAGGATACGGCACACTCCGTGCTTCCCACTCTCCTGCAAGAGGATCTCGCCAGGAGTGACCGATGAAGCAGAGAGAGATCGCCGCGCTGCTCGACGCGCCGGCCTGCGCGCACAACCACAAGAGCAAGTCGGGATGCGCGCGACCCAAGCCGGGAGCGACCGCCGCCGACCTGCTGGTCGGCTGGACCGAGCTGCTCGTCGGGGTCGGCGCCGAGACCATGACCGCGGTCGCCCCGGGCAATGTCCCGGTGCTCGTCCGCGCCCGGTGCGCCGAGATCCGCACCGGCGATCTCGAGGACCTCGGACGACAGGCCGGGACCGCGCGCCGAGCTGCTGGTGACCAAGGCCCACGGCGCGCAGAGCGCCGCACGGCTCGGCATCGCGCTGTTGCGCAACGGCTTCCCGCAATCCGATCGGCTCGACGGTTGCCACCGCACCTGGATCGGCGACCGCTGGACTCGCGACACCCGCTTCGAACTCGCCAACCTGGCGCTCGAACGCGAGCGCGGCGAGCTCCATCCCTATCGCTCGCGCCTCAAGCAGTGGTCCGAGCACGAACGCACGGCGGCCTGGCCGGGAGGCACGGATGCAACGACGACTGAGGCTGCTCGAGAGCGCCACCGCAACGACCGAGCACCCGCTGCGCGTGGCCTTCGCCAGCAGCGATCGCGCGCGGATCGACCAGCACTTCGGCGCCGCCCGGGCCTTCACCATCCACGGCGTCGACCGCACCAGCCACCGGCTGCTGGAGGTCATCGAGTTCAAGACGGGCGTGCTCGACGGCAACGAGGACAAGCTCGGCGAGCGCATCGCCGCGCTCGAGGGCTGTCTCGCCGTCTATTGCGAGGCGATCGGCGCCTCGGCGGTCAGGCAGCTCCGTGCCGTCGGCGTCCAGCCGGTCAAGGTCCCGTACGGCACCCGGATCCGCGCCCAGATCGCCGCCCTGCAGGGCGAGCTGCGCGGGCGGCCCAGCCCCTGGCTGGCACGCGCGCTCGCCCCGCCCAGGCGCGGTGAAGCGCAACACGCAAGCGTCGACCAGATGGAGGCAGAGGGATGGAGCGAATGATCGAGACCGTCGCGGTGGTGACCGCGAGCGCCCCGCCACGCGCCTGGGTCGCGCCCGGCAGTGCCAGCGCCTGTTCCGGCTGCGCCCAGTCGGGCTATTGCGCCGGGGCCACGACAGGACGCCGCGGACGCGCCCGGCAGATCGTCATCGACGACCCGCTCGGACTCAGCCCCGGCGAGTCGGTGGTGATCGGCATCCCCGGCGCCGGGCTGCTGCGCGCCGCCACCCTCGCCTATCTGCTGCCGCTGCTGGCGCTGGCCGCGACCGCCTGGGCCGGCACCCGCTTCGCGCTGCCGCTGTGGGCCACGCTCGGCGGCGCGCTGCTGGCACTCGGCGCCGGACTGTGGCTGGCCGAGCGGCTCGGGCGCGACGCGCCACGCCCGGTGGTGCTACGCCGCCTGTCCTGACCCCATCCCCCAGATCCCAGCAGGAGAGAACACGATGAGCGACACCCCAGCCGCGCCACTGCCCACCCGCGGGCTGCTCGAGAGCGACTTCATGGTCGAGATGGTGCGCCAGATGCGCGCGCTCGACGCCTATGGCCAGTACGAGCACCTCGCCAACGCCGACCTGCTCGAACCCTTCGTGCTCACCAAGGAGATGCGCCGCGAGATCCCCATCGTCGGCGATCCCGACGAGATCGTGGTCGAGCGGGTCAAGGCCTTCTACAACGCCATCGCGGCGCTGATCGAGGCCGAGTGCGGGCTGATGGCGGTGCCCCTGGTGCACCTCAGTCACGAGGGCTTCGGTCGGGTGTTGATCACCACCGGCAAGCTGGTGGTGCTCGACCGCACCCTGCGCGACGTGCACCGCTTCGGCTTCCCCAGCCTGTCGCGGATGAAGGACGAGGCCGACAAGTATCTCTCCGTCGCCATCGAGCTGATCGGCGAACACCCCAAGGTCGCCGGACTCTGAGCCGCCCTGACACAGACGAGACAGAGACCATGGATCCGCAACACCGTCAGGGGCTCGAGCGCGCCGCGCGCAAGGCCAAGCGCATCGCCAACGAGCGCGCCGCCGAGCTGCACGATCTGGTCGAGGAGCGCCTGCCCGGCGCCTATGCCGAGCTGCCGGCGCTCGCCCAGGCCACCTACGACGCCTGTCTGGCGTGGGCCGAGGCCGACGCCAGACTCAAGGCCGCCGACGGGGCCTGACCCCGTCGCGATCATCGAGGATCAACACGCGACCGGCCCGGCGCCGATCGCGCCAACCGTACCGCGCGGCCGGTCGAGAGCCGCGGATTGGGAGCACTGCACCATGACTGTCATCACCGGTATCACCCGGGGCGGGGTCGAGTGGACACCGTCGTTCGTCATCACCATCGACCAGACCAGCTGCATCGGCTGTGGCCGCTGCTACAAGGTCTGTCCCCGCAAGGTCTTCGAGCTGATCGATCGCGACGAACTCGATCTCGACGAGATCGAGGACGATGACGACGATTTCGACGACGCGCCCGGCATGGTCATGAATCTCGCCGATGCGCTCGATTGCATCGGCTGCGCCTCCTGCTCGCGGGTCTGTCCCAAGGGCTGTCTCAGCCACCAGCCGAGCCCGGTGGCGGCCTGAGCCCGACGCGGACCCGGTGGGTCCGCGTCCCTCACTCCCGGACTCAGTCGCGCTCGCCCATCGCCACATAGTCGAGCGACTCGGGTCCGACATAGAGCTGACGCGGCCGGGCGATGCGCCCGCCCGCGCCGGCCTGCTCCCACCAGTGGGCGATCCAGCCCGGCAGCCGCCCCATCGCGAACATCACCGTGAACATGTTGGTGGGGATGCCCACCGCGCGGAGGATGATGCCGCTGTAGAAATCGACGTTGGGATAGAGCTGGCGCTCGACGAAGTAGGGATCCTCGCGCGCGATCTCCTCGAGCCGACGGGCGATGTCGAGCAGCGGATCGCGCCGCCCGAGCTGGGCGAGCAACCGCTCGGCCACCCGGGCGAGGATCTGCGCGCGCGGGTCGAACTGCTTGTAGACCCGGTGACCGAAGCCCATCAGCCGCACCTTGCTGTCGCGGTCCTTGGCCAGACGCACGTACTCCTCGGGGGTGATCCGCCCCTGATGGATCTCCTCGAGCATCTGCAGCACCGCGACATTGGCGCCACCGTGCAAGGGTCCCCACAGCGCGCACACCCCGGCGGCACAGGCGGCGAACAGGTTGGCCTGGCTGGAGCCGACCATGCGTACCGTCGAGGTCGAGCAGTTCTGCTCGTGATCGGCGTGGAGCAGCAGCACCAGGTTGATCGCGTCGCGCACCAGCGGCTCGCAGACGTACTCGGCATAAGGATCGGAGAACATCATGTGCAGGAAGTTGGGCACATAACGCTGCTCGGGGTGGGGATAGATATAGGGCCGCCCGATGGAGTGCCGATAGGCGTAGGCGGCGATGGTGCGGATGCGGCTGATCAGCCCGGCGGCGGCGGCGCGGAAGCGCTGCTCGTCCTCCAGCTCGAACAGCTCGGGGTGGAAGCAGGAGAGCGCGTTGATCATCGCCGAGAGGATCGCCATCGGCGGTGCGGCGCGCGGGAAGCCCTCGAAGTGATGCTTCATGCCCTCGTCGAGGTTGGCGCAGGCGGTCAGTTCGGCGGAGAAGTCGGCATACTCGCGGGCATTGGGCAGATGACCGAAGATCAGCAGCCAGGCGACCTCGACGAAGTTCGGGCTGTGCTCGAACTGCTCGATGGGGATGCCGCGATAGCGCAGGATGCCCCGTTCGCCGTCGATATAGGTGATGGCGCTGCGACAGCTGCCGGTATTGGCATAGCCCGGATCGAGTGCGATCAGCCCGGTGCGGGCGCGCAGCGTCTGGATGTCGAGCGCGCGCTCGCCGGCGCTGCCGGTGACGATGGGCAGTGAGTGGTGCGCGTCACCCAGGATCAGGGTCGCTTGGTCGGACATGGAGAGAGACTCCGAGAAGATACACAGGGACCGGGTGGCGCGCCCCGGAGAGGGCGCGCGCGCTCGGGATCGGAGTCGATGGTGTAGCGCGATCGCGCCCGTCTGGCAAGAGGCCGGATGGCGGGGCGATCGCAGGGCCCCTTGGGGCGTCGGCCGGCGGCCCGAGGGCCGGCGCCGCGAACAGGCTAGGTCATCACCTTGACGAAGGCCGCCATGTCGCGGGCGCGACCGGCCGCGCCCCGTGCCTTTCAGATCTCGGCGACGAGCTTGTCGTAGAAGCCGAGGAAGTCTTCCGGGGTCGGGCCCTCGCGCCACTCGATCGCCGAGCGCGGGTGCTGGTTGAGCTGACCGGTGAGGTTGTAGGGCAGCGAGGGACCCCAGTCGAGCTCCTTGCGCAACGGCAACATGTACTTCTGGATCACCTCGACGATCGGACGAACGTCGAACTTGGGATTGCGCAGGAAGCCGAGCAGCAGCTCGGTGTGGCAGTTGCCCGCGCCGCGGCCGAAGCCGTAGATGGTCGAGTCGACGCGGTTACAGCCGAGGATGATCGCCTCGATGGTGTTGGCGAAGGCCAGCTGCAGGTTGTTGTGGGCGTGGATGCCGATCTCCATGCCCTTGCCGGCGAGCGCGTCGGTGTACTTGTGGTAGAGCCGGTCGATCTGCTCGCGGTAGAGGTAGCCGAAGCTGTCGACGATGACCATGGTCGAGGCTGGGGTGTGGGAGACGGCCTCGAGGACCTTGTCGATCTCCTCCTCGGTGATGTTGGAGACCGCCATCAGGTTGGCGGTGGTCTCGTAACCGAGCTCGTGGGCGTGGTGGATCATGTCCACCGCCTCGGAGACCTGGTGGGCATAGAAGGCCACGCGGATCATCGACAGCGGGCTGTCGGCCGCCGGCACCAGGTCCTGCTCCCAGTCGCTCTTGCCGGCATCGGCCATGGCCGCGAGCTTGAGCCCGGTCTTCTCGGCGTCGTGGTCGCCGACGATACGACGCATGTCGGCCTCGTCGCAGTGACGCCAGGGGCCGAACTTGTCCTTGGGGAAAACCCGCTTCGAGTTCTTGTAGCCGATCTCCATGTAGTCGATCCCGGCATCGATACAGGCGTGATAGACGGCGCTGACGAAGGCATCGTCGAAGCGATGGGCATTCACCAGCCCCCCGTCCCGAACCGTGCAGTCGAGGACCTTGAGTTCAGGCCGGAAGGTGATCCAGGGGGCCTTTTCGGACATCGTTCGTATCTCCGCGAATTCCAATGGTTGACAGATCATTATTGAGCGCCCCGGCCCGCCGATCAAACCGATCTGGCCGAGGGTGGTCGCAGGGGCGGGGCAATCCCGCCGCAACCGATCCGCAACCGTCCCGTCGCGGACGCGCCACGCCACGGTCACTTCCCCAATCTATCCTGACGCGACCTGCGTGAACACGCATTGCGAAAACCCGATCCGGTCCACCCGCCTGGAGCCCACGCTTGAAAACCGCACCGACACTCGCCGACCGCATCGACCAACGGGTCTTCGACGCCATCTATTCGCGCGCCCTGGTCTACAACACCTGCTGGGAGGATCCGGCGGTCGACCGGCTGGCCCTCGAGCTGACCCCGGACGACACCCTGCTGGTGATCACCAGCGCCGGCTGCAACGTGCTCGACTACGCCCTCACCGGGCCGCGACGGATCCACGCGGTGGACGCCAACCCGCGCCAGAACGCACTGCTCGAACTCAAGCTCGCCGGCATCCGCGCGCTCGACTTCGACGACTTCTTCGCCGTCTTCGGGCACGGCTACCACCCGGCGTTCCGCGACCTCTACCACGACGCCCTGCGCCAGACCCTCTCGCCCTTCGCCCGCGCCTTCTGGGACCGGCGCGCGGCCTGGTTCGGCAACCCCGACGGCAGCTTCTACTTCCACGGCCTGTCGGGCATCGTCGCACGGCTCTTCCACGCCTATCTGCGCGCCCGGCCCCGGCTCGCCGACAGCGTGCGCGCGCTGTTCGCCAGCGCCGATCTCGATCATCAGCGCGAGATCTACGACACCCGCGTCCAGCCGCTGTTCTGGACCCCGGCGCTCAACTGGACGCTCTCGCGCCAGCTCACCATGAGCCTGCTCGGCGTCCCCCACCCTCAACGCAAGGAGGTCCAGGCACAGCACGCCCAGGGCGTCGCCGGGTTCATCCGCGAGGCGCTCGAATACGTGCTGCGCCAGCTGCCGATCGCCGACAACTACTTCTGGTCGGTCTATCTGCGCGGTCGCTACACCCCGGCGTGCTGCCCCGAGTATCTCAAGCGCGACAACTTCGCCGCGCTCAAGGCCGGGCTGGTCGAGCGCATCGTGCCGCACACCTGCACCGTCACCGAGTTCCTCCACGCCACCGACGAGTCGATCTCCAGGTACGTGCTGCTCGATCACATGGACTGGATGAGCTCCTACCACCCCGAGGCGCTCGCCGAGGAGTGGCAGGCGATCCTCGACCGCGCCAGCGCCGATGCGCGGATCATCTTCCGCAGCGCCCATGTCGCGCCGCGCTATCTCGAACGGCTCGAACTCGGTCCCGAGCGTACCCGCTTGAGCGAGCGTCTGCGCTTCCACCCCGAGCGCGCCGCCGCGCTCAACCGCCTCGACCGCGTACACACCTACGCCGGCTTCCACATCGCGGACGTGCGCGCATGATCGGCAGCGACGCGCGCATCCTCCTCCACCTGCTGCGCGGCCAGCGTCGCCAGGGCTCGCACGCCGAACGGCTACAGCACTTCTACGCCCCCCAGGCGGCACACTACGACCGCTTCCGCGAGCGCCTGCTGCACGGGCGCGCGCAGCTGATCGCCGCACTCGACCCGGCGCCCGGCGCCTATCTGGTCGAGCTCGGCGCCGGCACCGGACGCAACCTGCTCTATCTCGGAGAGCGCCTCGACAGCCTCGGCCGGATCGACCTCGTCGACCTCTGCCCGGCGCTGCTCGACGAGGCGCGCCGGCGCACCGCCGGCCTCGCCAGGGTGCGGGTGATCGAGGCCGACGCCGCCGACTATCGTCCCGAGGGGCCGGTCGACTGCGTCTACTGCGCCTACTCGCTGACGATGATGCCCAACTGGCGGGCGGTGCTCGCAAACGCCCTCGCCATGCTCAGCCCCGGCGGCACCCTGGGGGTGGTCGACTTCTACGTCTCCGACGCCCGAGGCGGCCCCGGCAACGCCCGCCACGGCGCTCTCGCCCGCGTCTTTTGGCCCCGCTGGTTCGCCCACGACGGCGTCCACCCCAGCCCCGAGCCGCTGCGCTGGCTGCGCGACCACCTCCCCGACCACCAGCTCGACGAACACCTCGCCCCGGTCCCCTACCTCCCCGGCCTGCGCGTGCCCTACTACCGCTTCGTCGGGCGCAAGTCGCTCGCGGACAGCCGTCAAGACTGAACCGCAAAGACACCAAGAACGCAAAGATTTCGAGGGTTGAGTTGTCGCCGGAAGATCGAACCACGAAGCTTCGTAGGTCGGGTTAACCGTCAGTCGACCGCCCGATCGACGAGGCGGTGACATTCGTGGACGGTTACGTTTTGTACGAAAAGTAATGCCTGAGGCATCTGCGGATGCAAGCAAGCGTGAACATTGCCGAGAAACTGGTCGCCAACTTGTCGTAACGGATGGCGATTCGTCGACAGGATTTGAGCCAGCTCTCGGTCGGGACATTGTCCCAGCAGTTGCCGCGCCTTCTCATCGAGCAGCGCATACCGTAGCGACGTAGGCGCTGCTGGAAGGCGTGGCTGGCGTACTGGCTGCCTCGGCTGGAGTGGTACAGCAGCCCCGGTGGCGAAGGGCGCCGAGCATAGGCCATGTCGAGGGCACTGGTGACCAGCTCGGTATCCATGTACGCCGTCGCTTTTCGCAGGGTCGTGTTCTCTTCGCGAAGCTCGGCAACCTCGGCGCGTAGCCGCGACAGCTCCACCTTCTCGGGCGTTACGCCTTGCCCGCACTCGCTTCCAGCTTCCCCGCCTCGCTGCGCCGCAGCCAGTTGCGCGCTGTCTGCTCCGCCAAGCCCATCTCGCATGCCACCGAGGCGATGTTGTACCCCGACTGCACCCGTTTAACCGCCTGCTCCTTGAACTCCAGCGTGTATACCCGCTTCGGGATCTTCTGCATCGTGCCCTCCAAGATTTGATCGTCAGTCTACGTCAATCCTTGGGGGACGAAATTCGGGGGGAATCTCACCTCGGAGACCTTCACCGCACGGGCAATTCCGGCCAGGGAGATTTTTTCCAGCAGCAACCGATCGATTAGTTCGAGGGTTTCCTGAGAAACCGGTCCCTTGGCAGGATGGAGAACGAACTGACGACCGCAATCTTGACACTTGTACAACTGCTTGTTCAGCCGGTTGAATCCATTTTTGTTCACATGGTTGGAGTGACACTGCGGACATGTCAGATACATCTCATTCATCCTTAAAGCAAGAGATTCTGATCTTATCGAAACCTATCGGTCAGGGCACTACCCGAGATTTTAATTTCTCCATCAATAGGTAACTAAAGAGTAGCGGCTAGATGTTGAAGCGCCTTTTCTGTGACAGGGTGTCCTGGTTAAGTGCGCCGTTGACTTTAAGATTTTATTAGCGTTAATGAGGTGACGCTGCGGCGGGTTACGTTGACAACTTAAATCTCAATTAGCTGGCCATGCTATTTGAGGCCGAGGTATAAGCTCCAGGTGAAGTTGCAGTATAAATGCCGTGCATAATGGGGTAGAATTATGCGCCATGAGAATTAGTTGTCTTTTTGAAAAGGGATTTGTTAAGCCATGTTGGTCTACAACGCCACCAAGCAGCAATTTATCGACGATGTGCGAGCCAACATCATCGCCGACGCCATACAGAACGAGGTGGCGAGAAAACTGAACCGAAACTCGCCGCGCAATGAGGTGAAATCTTGGGAATGTTCTCTCCGTTTCATGATGAGCGCCCTGCTCGATGAAGGTATTCCCGCATCGGCTGGCGTGGCCATCGAGTATAACATTCCGCTGACCAATCGCCGGGTTGACTTCATTCTGACCGGCAAAAACCATCAACGGGATGATGTAGCGGTCATCGTGGAACTGAAACAGTGGCAGTTCGTCGAAGTGACGAAGAAAGATGCCATCGTGCGCACCCAACTGGGCGGCAGTGTACGCGAGACTAATCATCCTTCGTATCAGGCGTGGTCTTATAGCGCGCTGATCGCGGACTACAACGAGACAGTACGCTCCGAGTCGATAAGATTGGTGCCCTGCGCCTATCTGCACAATATGAAGCAAGCAGATGAAATCAATGATCCATGCTACGAGCCGCACACCAGTCTGGCTCCAGTCTTCATCTCGCCAGACGCCCTGAAGCTCTCGGAGTTTCTGAGCAAGCACATTAAGTATGGCGACAGCAACGGAATTATGTATCGCATCGAGCATGGTGTGATAAAGCCGAGCAAAAACCTGGCGGATGCGCTGGCATCTATGATGCAGGGAAACGCCGAGTTCCTGATGATCGACGAACAGAAGCTAGTCTATGAAACCGCTATCGATCTTGCGCATCGTGCAGGTAGCGAAAACAAGAAGTGCCTGATCGTCAAGGGCGGGCCGGGCACCGGCAAGTCGGTGGTTGCCATCAATCTGCTGGTAGAGCTGACAAAGCGCGAGATGATGACGCAATACGTGTCACGTAACTCTGCACCTCGGGAGGTCTTCAAGAAGAAGCTGACCGGCACGAGCAAAAAGACCCATATCGACAACCTGTTCAAGGGCTCAGGCAGCTACGTCAACGCAAAGCCTGATACTTTCCATGTGCTAATCGTGGATGAAGCGCACCGCCTGAACGAAAAGTCCGGCATGTATCAGAATCTGGGAGAGAGCCAAATAAAAGAGGTGATCACTGCGTCTCGCTTATCGATTTTCTTCATCGATGAGGCACAGCGCGTGACGCTCAAGGACGTGGGCACGGTTGAGGAGATCCGGCGGCGGGCTGCTGAATGTGGGGCCGACGTGCAGGAGTTGGAGCTGGCGTCGCAGTTTCGCTGTAATGGTTCGGATGGTTACCTAGCATGGCTAGATAATGCCCTTCAGATTCGCACTACGACCAACATCGATCTGAGTGACATCGATTACGAATTCCAAGTGTTTGATGACCCGTCAGCGATGCGCCGGGCGATTATCGAGAAGAACCGAAAGACCAACAAGGCGCGCATGGTAGCGGGTTATTGCTGGCCCTGGGCGAGCAAGAAGGACAAGCACGCCATGGATATCGTCCTCCCCGAACATGGCTTCGAGGCCCAGTGGAACCTTGATGATGACGGCATGCTGTGGGCCATCGCTGAAGACTCCGTCGACCAGATCGGCTGCATCCACACCTGTCAGGGGCTCGAGTTCGACTATGTGGGCGTCATTATCGGAGAGGACTTCGTTATTCGCGGCGGTCGCGTGGTGACAGACGCTGGGAAGCGGGCAGAGCAGGATCGTTCCGTTCGTGGCTACAAAAAAATGTTCAAGGAGCAGCCCGAAAATGCTCGAGTCCTAGCGGACCAGATCATAAAGAACACCTATCGCACACTGATGACGAGGGGGCAAAAGGGCTGTTACGTCTATGCTACCGATCTCGAGACTCGAGAGTACTTTTCGGCTTTTGTTCGTTCGCAAGAAGCGACCGAGCCACTGGACGTGGCAGAGGATACCGGTACACTGGATGATTTGCATCTTCCCATCATGACGCGTGATGAGGTAGTGCCATTCGAGCGCCACGTACCCGTGTACGACCTAAGCATCGCCGCTGGAGAATTCGGAGAGATGCAGATCGCCAACGCTGAATACTGGGTCGAGCTGCCCGACTTCATGCGAGTAAGCCCCGACCTGTTTGTCAGCCGGGTGGTGGGGGAGTCTATGAATCGACGCATCCCTAATGGTGCCTGGTGTCTGTTCCGTGCGAACCCTGGCGGCACACGGCAAGGTAAGGTCGTCGTGGTGCAGCATCGCGCTATTGAAGACCCTGACCACGGCGGTAGCTTCACGATCAAACTGTACCAGAGCGAAAAGATCGAAGAGTATGGCGAGTTGATGAATAAGCGCATCGTGCTAAAGCCCCAGACCAATGCCTTCGGCTATAAAGATATCGTGCTTGAGGAGGAGCTTGATGATCTAAAGGTCATAGGCGAATTCCTTTCCGTGCTGTGAACGAGTAGGTGACTGAATGGTTGCCTATGCCGATGTCGACTGGATAGCGAACAGCAGAGTAGGCATGCCACCGCTATCCGATACTGCAGAGTAAGGTGATTCTAGAGATGTCAGATCCGTTCAAGCAGTTCCGTGATGCCATGGATCAGTTTGCCGCCGAGCGCGACTGGGACCAGTTCCACTCGCCCAAGAACCTAGCCATGGCGCTGACGGTAGAGGCAGCTGAGTTGCAGGAGTGCTTCCAGTGGTTGACCGAGGCGCAGTCGAGGGAGCTAGATGAGCTACAATTGGCCGCAGTGCGCGAGGAAATTGCCGATGTCCAGCTCTATCTGATTCGGCTGGCGGGCAAGCTAGATGTGGATATCGAAGCGGTATGCCGGGAGAAAATGGAGAAAAATGCGGAGAAATATCCCGCAGACCAAGTGAAAGGCAGCGCAAAAAAGTACACGCACTATCAGAATTGATTTAAGCATGAGCCCATGCTCGCGCTCGCGACGTTCTGTACGAAAACTCTGCTTGTTACACTGACCTCGTTCTTGCAGAAGAAGATGTCAGGTGTCGAGACGCTGCGAACTCCCAGAAGACGCCTGGGAGTTGATCGCCGATCTGTTTTCCCGTCCGCAGCATACCGGTCGCCCGCGCCGGGATGGCCGCCTGATGCTCAACGGCATCTTCTGGGTACTGTGCTCGGGGGCAGCGTGGCGTAACCTGCCCAGCGTTTCGGTCCCTGGTCGACGGTCTACCAGCGGTTTCGCGACTAGCGTGACGACGGCACCTTCACCAAGGTCCGGGAGCGATTGCAAACCCGCCTGCGCGAGGATGGGCTGATCGATCTGCTCTGCGACGCCAAGGGTGTCCCTTTGAATTTTCTGCTCTCCACAGGCCAGCACAGCGACATTCGCTATGCCCAAACGCTCCTCGATCAGGTCCGCTTGCCCAGCGCTCACCGAGATCGCCCGCGCTCCCGCTGCCGCCAACTGCTCGCCGACAAGCGCTACGATGCCGAGGACTTACGCCGCTATTGCGATCGGCGCGGCATCCGTCCGGTGATCCCACAGCGCAAGGGCGTGCGCAAACCCAAGCCCGGCCGCCCTCGGACACTCAACAAGCCCAGCTATCGCAAGCGTAATATCATCGAGCGGTTGTTCGGCTGGCTCAAGTTCTGCTAACGAATCGCCACCCGTTACGACAAGTTGGCGATCAGCTTCTCGGCAATATTCACGCTTGCTTGCATCCGCAGATGCCTCAGGCATTACTTTTCGTACAAAACGTACGGCGCTCAGAGCGTTGCTTCGGGGGCGGCGATCAGGGCCATGCGGACGAGTTCGGCGAGTGAGCCGGCGCGCATCTTTTCCATCACCCGGGCGCGGTGGGCCTCGACGGTCTTGGCGCTGACGCCGAGCGCGGCGGCGATCTCCTTGTTGGACTTGCCGTCGGTGACCATCGCCATGACCTCGTGCTCGCGCGGGGTGAGTTCGGCCAGGCGCATGGCGATCTGGGCGCGGGTGGCCTGGGAGGCGCGGTGGCGCTCGTCGTAGTCGAGGGCGTTGCGGATGCTGTCGAGCAGGTCCTCGTCGTGGAAGGGCTTCTCGATGAAGTCGAAGGCGCCGGCCTTCATCGCCTTGACCGCCATGGTCACGTCGCCGTGGCCGGTGATCAGGATCACCGGCAGACGGTAACCCTCGCGGGCGAGATAGCTCTGCAGCTCCAGCCCGCTCATCCCCGGCATGCGCACGTCGAGCAGCAGGCAGCCGGCGCGCCCCGGGTAGTGGTTGGCGAGGAAGGCGTCGGCCGATTCGAAGGTCTGTACCGACATCCCCGTGGACTCGATCAGCCACTGCAACGAGGTGCGCATGGCCTGGTCGTCGTCGACGACGAACACGGTCGCGTCATGATGCATTGCTATTCCCAACTTGCGATGGTTGCTGCGCCGTCTCCTCCGCCTCGGCGGCGGCGAGCGGCAGCGCGATGAAGAAGGTCGAACCGCGCCCGGGCATCGACTCGGCCCAGATGCGGCCCTCGTGATTCTCGATGATGGTCTGGCTGATCGCCAGCCCCATCCCCATGCCGCTCTCCTTGGTGGTGACGAAGGCGTCGAACAGCTCCTCGATGCGCTCCGGGACGATGCCCGGGCCGCTGTCGCGGATCGCTACCCGCGCCTCGCCGGCTTCCTGCCAGGTGCGGATGCTCAGCTGCCGCGTGAACGCGTCGACCTCTTCGAGGGCGTCGAGCGCGTTGCGCACCAAATTGAGCAGCACCTGTTCGACCTGGACCAGATCGACCCGCACCGGGATCGGCTCGGGGGCCAGCGCCAGCGCGATCGCCAGATCCAGGCGCCGGGTCTCGAACTCGACGAAGGAGCAGACCTCGCGCACCAGGTGGTTGAGATCGGCCTGGGCGCGGATCGGCGGTTGCTTGCCGACCAGGGCGCGCAGCCGGCGGATGATCTCGCTGGCGCGCTGCGCCTGGGCGGTGATCTGCCCCATGGCGCCGATCAGCGCCTCGGTCTCGCCCGCCCCGCCCTGCAGCCGCCGCGTACAGCCGCTGGCATAGTTGACGATCGCCGCGAGCGGCTGGTTGAGCTCATGGGCCATGCCGGTGGCCACCTCGCCCATGGTGCTGAGACGACAGACATGGACCAGCTCGGCCTGGTGCTGGCGCGACTCCTGCTCGGCACGGCGCACCGCGGTGATGTCGCGGGCGTAGATGTTGACATAGCCGAGGTCGGCGATGGGCGCGAACAGCAGCGAGAACAGCTGACCGGCGACCTCGAGCTCGCACTCGCGCTGCTCGGCGTCATCGAGCGCCTGGGCGACCTCGGCGCGCCACGGCTCGGGGAGCAGGTCGCCGGGCTGCGCCGCCCAGGCGGTGAGCAGCGGACGCGAGGCGTTGTTGGCATAGACCAGCAGCCCGCTGGCGGTGACGCGCAGGATGGGGTTGGGGCTCTCGCTGGCGAAGCGCGCCAACCCCTTGATCTCCTGCTCGGCCTGCTTGCGCTCGGTGATGTCGTGGATATAGAGGGTGTAGAACCGCTCGGACTCGAGCACGATCGGGGCGATCGAGATCTCCACCGGCACCTGCTCGCCGTCGGCGCGCAGCGCGCGCAGCTCGCCGCGCCCCTGGGGTCCGGCGTCGGGACGACGCGAGCGCTCGAGCAACACGCTGAAGCCCTCGCGTGCGGTCTCGGGCAGACAGTCGCGCACGAACACCAGCCCCAACGCATGTTGACGACGATGGCCGAGCAGACGCTCGGCGGCGGGGTTGAACTCGATGACGTGACCGGCGTGGTCGAGGGTGACGATGGCATCGAGCGAGGCCTCCATCATCGCCGCCTTGAGCGCCTCGCTCTCGCGCATCTCGGCCTGATGACGACGGTTCATCTCGTCGCGCGCGGCCAGTACCAGCTGACTGAAGTGCTGGATCCACTCCTCGAGCAGCACCAGCTGGTTGCCGCCATGGTAGTCGAAGCCGGGCTCGGCGATGCCGAGGGCGCGCTGGGAGAAGCGCGTCATCCGCTTGAGCACCTTGTTCAGCCGCGAGGAGACGAGATAGATCACCGCGGTGAAGACGATGATGAACACCGCCGCGGCGATCCCGCGCTGGCGCCGCTCGAAGATGCTCACGTGGCGCGACATCTTCTCCACCGCCGCCTGCGAGACGAAGGTGGCGAACAGCAGATTGGAATCGGCGCCCTCGTACTCGGGCAGGGTCTGGGAGGTGATGACGTAGAGCGCGTGCCAACGATCGAGCGTGGTGCCCGGCGGCAGGCTCGCGGTATCGAGGCTGGCGACGATGCGCTGGTCGTCGCCGTCGACCAGCGCCACCGCGGCGCGACCGACGTCGACCCCGCGCTGCGAGGCGGCGAGGAAGTCGTCGTCGACCGGCACCAGCACCACCAGATGTCCCATGTCGTAGCCCCCGGCGTCGATCACCGAGTCGCTGACGATCAGATAGAGCTGCTCGCCGAGACGATCGATCACGGTACGCACGTCGCGGGTGTCGAGCAGGTTGGAGGGCACCTGTACGGCGAGACGCTCGGGCACCGGGCGATCGCCGGCCTGATAGAGCTCGCGCACCCGCCCCTCGACATCGGTGAGCAGCACATGGCTCGGCGGGCTGAGGGCGTCGCGCTCGAAGAAGTCGGGCAGCCAGTGCGGGCGGAACTCCTTGTAGAGCACCGGCGGGTCGGTCGTCTCGCGCGACCAGAACAAGGGCTCCAGATACTCCGAGAGACGCTGATAGTTGGCCAGCAGCCGGGTGGTGGCGGCATAGCTCGAGAGATAGCGATCGAAGCGGATCAGGCTCTCGCGGGCGCGCAGTTCGAGCTGTGCCTCGAGCTCCTGGCCGAAGATCTTGTTGACCTGCCGACTCTGGATCTGCTCGAGCATCGCCCACACCACGAGCCCCGCCGTCAGCCCCACCACGATCGAGATCAGTGGCATCGGCACGCGTCGCAACAGACGGAACAAAAATGGTTTAATGACGATCCGCTTCAAGCTTGGCAACTCAACTCAAACAACCAAAACACACCAATGGACACCATGGACTTCGATATCACCCGCGCCCAGACCCCTTCCCTGCTGCGACGTCTCGGCGCGATCTGCTACGACGGCCTGCTGCTGGTCGGCATCCTGATGATCGCCACCGGGCTCGTCTCCATCCCCTATGGGCTGATCACCGGCAGCGACTACTACCACAACGCCCTGGCGCTCAACCTGATGCGCCTGATCCTGGTGGCCGTGGTCGGCGCCTTCTTCGTCTACTTCTGGACCCACGGCGGTCAGACCCTGGGGATGCGCGCCTGGCGCCTGCGCGTGCTCACCGACGAGGGCCAGCCGCTGACCACCGGCGCGGCGATCAAGCGTTTCGGCTGGGCCTTCGTCAGCCTGCTGCCGGCCGGCCTGGGGCTGCTGTGGAGCCTGTTCGACGGTGACAAGCTCGCCTGGCACGATCGCAAGTCGCAGACCCGACTGGTGCTGGTCGCCAAGCAGTGAAGCGTCGCACCGGGCGCCGCGCGGCGCCCGGTGCGTTCAGCCGACCCGGCGCAGCAGCACCATCGCCCCGGCGCTGAACAGCAACGGCGGGGCCAGTGCCGCAAGCAGCGGGCTCAAGCCGAAGAGCAGCGCCAGATAGGCCAGCGTCCGGCTGATCAGATAGTACAGGATGCCGATCAACACCCCGGCGAAGATCCGCCGCCCCATCCCCGAGCTGCGCGCCGAGCCGAGCAGGATCGGGATCGCCACGAAGATCATCGACAGCGTCAGCACCGGGTGCAGCACCTTGCCCCAGAAGGCGACCTCGTAGGCGCCGGCGTCCTGACCATTGACGCGCATGAAGCGGATGTATTTGTAGAGCCCCCACACCGGCAGCGCCTGGGGCTCGGCCACCACCACCTTGAGCAGTCCCGGGTCGAGCATCGAGTCCCAGCGCGCCTGGGCGATGCGCTCGACCTCCACCCCGTCGGGCCGCACCCGACTGCGCGCGATGCCCTGCAGCACCCAGCCATCGTCGACATAGCGCGCCCCGTCGGCATGGGTCGACACCAGGGTGCCGGCGGCGGCATCGACCTGGAAGATCGAGATATCGCTCAGGCTGGTGCCGGAGCGGATCTCGCGGATATTGACATAGGCGCCGTCGTCGACCGCCCAGAAGCCGTCGGCGGTCTGCTGCGCCACCTCACCGGAGAGCGCCTCGCGCCTGAGCTCGGCGCCGCGCTGCTCGGCCAGCGGCGCGAGCACCTCGCCGAGCACCACCGCCAGCAGCGCCAGCAGCACCCCGCCGAGCATCGCCGCGCGCACGATCTGCGCCACCGACACCCCGGCGGCGCGCAGCGCCACCAGCTCCGAGCGGCTCGCCAACGTGCCCAGGCCGACCAGGGCACCGATCAGGGTGGCGATGGGAAAGAGCTGATAGGCATAGCCCGGCAGGCTCAACAACATGAAGGTCATGGCCCCGCCGAAGCCGAAGCCGTCGACTCCGGCGGCTTCCATCTCATCGGCAAGGACGAAGAACCCGAGCAGGGGCAGCAACACCCCGAGCGTCACCAGGGTGCCGACGACGACGGCGCCACCGAGGTAGCGATCGATGATCCGCATCGCTCAGCCCCGCCCCCGACGGGCGATGCGAGACGAACAGGGGGCCAGGAGGCCGAGTTTCAGCACGCGCATTTCTTCCGGTAGACTCGATGCCCACATCCTAACATCCGCGCGCGGGCCGACCCTCACCCGATCGCCCCGACGACGCCGGATGATGCACGTCGAGTACACACCTCTCGCGGCCCCGGCTGCGGCACCCGACCGGGCTGCCGATCCGTGCCGCCATTGCAGGAGTCCAGCATGGAATTCAAGATCAAGACCGGCGACCTCGCCAAGCAGAAGACCCCCTGTCTCGTCCTCGGCGTGTTCGAGAAGCACAGGCTCGGCGCCCCCGCCGAGGCCGTCGACAAGGCCTGCGACGGCCAGCTCACCGCGCTGCTGAAGAAGGGCGACATGAGCGGCGAGAACGGTCGCACCCTGCTGCTCTACGGCCTGCCCGGGGTGGCCGCCGAGCGGGTGTTGCTGGTCGGTTGCGGCAAGCGCAAGGAGTTCGACCGCGCCGCCCAACGCAAGGCCGTCACCGCGGCGGTCGACGCCCTCGCCCAGCTCAACGCCGGCGAGGCGCTGTGCACCCTCGCCGAGCCACTGCCGCGCGAGGCCGATCGCTATCTGGCGCTGCGCGACATCGTGGTCGCCGCCGCCGCGCGCGACTATCGCTACAGCCGCACCAAGGACACCGACAAGCTGCCCAAGGTCACGCTCAAGCGCCTCGCGCTGTGGGTCGAGAAGAAGGCGCAGCAGACCGAGGCCGAGCAGGCGATCGCCCATGGTCGGGCGATCGGCGATGGCGTCGCGCTGGCGCGCGAACTCGGCAACCTGCCGGGCAACATCTGCACCCCGAGCTATCTCGCCGAGCAGGCCGAGACGCTGGCCGCCGATCATCCCAAGCTCACCACCGAGATCCTCGACGAGGCGGCGATGGCCGAGCTCGGCATGGGCGCCCTGCTCTCGGTCTCGCGCGGCAGCCGCCAGCCGGCGAAGCTGATCGTGATGCACTACCGCGGCGGCGCCGAGGACGCCAAGCCGGTGGTGCTGGTCGGCAAGGGGCTGACCTTCGACGCCGGGGGCATCTCGCTCAAGCCCGCAGCGCAGATGGACGAGATGAAGTACGACATGTGCGGCGGGGCGAGCGTGTTCGGCGCGCTGCAGGCGGCCTGCGCGCTGGGCCTGCCGATCAACCTGATCGGCGTGGTGCCGGCCTCGGAGAACCTGCCCGACGGCGCCGCCAACAAGCCCGGCGACATCGTCACCAGCATGTCGGGCCAGACCATCGAGATCCTCAACACCGACGCCGAGGGCCGGCTGATCCTCTGCGATGCGCTCACCTACAGCAAGCGCTTCGACCCCGAGCTGGTGATCGACCTGGCCACCCTCACCGGCGCCTGCGTGATCGCACTCGGCGCCCACGCATCGGGACTGTTCACCGCCGATGACGCGCTGGCCGAGGAGATCCTCGGCGCCGGCGACCGCGCCGGCGACCGCGCCTGGCGGATGCCGCTGTGGGACGACTACCAGCCCCAGCTCGACAGCAACTTCGCCGACATGACCAACGTCGGGGGTCGCGAGGGCGGTGCCATCACCGCCGCCTGCTTCCTCTCGCGCTTCACCAAGGACTACCGCTGGGCGCACATCGACATCGCCGGCACCGCCTGGCTCGGCGGCAAGGAGAAGGGCGGCACCGGTCGCCCGGTGGCGCTGCTCACCGAGCTGCTGCTGACGCGCGCCGGGGTCGCGCCCAAGGCCGGCTGAACGAGACGCGCCCCGCCGGACCGGGTCCGACGGGGCGCGCATCGGGCCGGGGATGATCCCCGGCCAACGGCTCAGGCGGCGCGCTCAGCGCGACCAGTCGCGCATCAGGTACTCACGCAGCATGGCCTCGGCATCGATCCGTTTCAGCCCCTCGTTGAGGGTCTGACGCCAGCGATCGCCCTCGGGCCCGTTACGAAAGGCCGCAAGCAGTGCCTTGGACTCGAGCAGCCGGGCGTTCATCCGCACCGCCCCGGGCTCAACCGGTTCGAGCAACGGATCGCGCGCCAGCAGATAATCGAGCACATGGCTGTCGATCACCGCGGCATCGAGGCGCTCGGCGGCCACCTTGCGTGCGTTCTGCGCATCCGAGACCACCGTCTCGACCTGGATGCGCTCCTCGGCGACGGCGGCATCGAACGCCGCGGTATTGACATAGCCCTGCACCACGCCGATGCGATAACGCTCGAGATCCTCGATCGTTTCCCAAACGACCGGCTCGGCGCTGCGCTCCACCAACCCCAGTGGCCCGTACCCGAGTGGCTCGGAGAAGGTGAACTCCTCGCTCTCGTAGGCATACTCGGGCAGGTAGGCGACGAACCCCGTGCCCGGGGTCGTCACCAGCTTCACCGCCCGCGACCAGGGGTAGAACTCGACGATCAGTTCATCGCCCATGGCAGCAAAGGCCGCCCGCGCCACCGCGATCACCGCCCCCTGTTGCGGCAGCTCGGCACCCGAATAGGGTGGCCATTCGAGCGAGGTCATCCGTACCGTTTCGGCGGCGGCCGGGGCCGCAACCAGCATGCCCAACAGGGCTGCCAACACCTTGCCGTTCATGAGTCCTCCTTAGAGATGGCTACAGGGCGAAGCTCCGTGAGACGCTGAACAGCACACGGGTGTCGCCCGCCGCATAGCTCAAATCGGTGCCACTGACCCCGAGCGAGAAGTCGAAATCCTGCCACGAGCGGTTGGCCATCACCTGCCAGTGGAGATAGCTGTCCTCGCCCTCGTCCCAGGCGAAGCGATCGCTATCGAGGCTGGTCGAACGGTCGACCCAGGCCGAGACCGACCAGTCGTCGTTGATCTGGAGGTCCTTGCGCAGCATCACCACCACGTGGCCGACGTCGAGGCCGAAATAATCGTAGGTGTACCAGACATTGAGGTTGAAGCCGGCGTAGCCGAGCTTGACGTAGGCCTCAGGGTAGTTGCCGTCGCTGCTGTGGGTGGCGCCGTGATAGGTGTAGACGGCCACCCCGGTGTCGAGACTGATCCCGGTGTCGAACTCGGTGGCATAGCCGAGATAGGTATCGAACTCGACATGGGTGTCGTCGTCGAAGTCGACGTTCGAGGCCCAGGCGCCACCGTAGATGCCGCTCTCCCCGGCCCAGTCGAGACTGGCCTGGAGCGCCGGCTTGTGGCCGGTCTGGGTGACGCCGTTGAACAGATAATCGGAGACGCCGGTGAAGGTCGCCGACCAGTCCGCGTGCGCCGGACCGGCGAGCGTGGCCCCCAGAACGGCGGCGAGGGCGGCATGCTTGATGGTGTCGTTGTCTTGTTTCTGCATGTATTTCTCTGGCTGTTGAGACATGGGCGCAACACCGCACCTGGCCACGCGATTGAGCGGGCCATTTCGGGAGAGCGCACCCCCCGAGTCACGCACGGAATTGCACCCGGTCCGCGAGCGGGCGCCACGATGGCCCGCCCCTGGCTGAGATCAACTCGGATCCCTTGTGAGACGTCACACCGGAAGGCGTGACGGTGGCGCGAAACCTCGCGCGCACCCAAATCCATTGGGAGCGGAGCAGCGTCCGCCCTGCCTGGCCGACACCGATCCGGGCACCGACGGGCGCCTCCTGATGAAATGGACGAGCCTCCCGTGGCCGTCCAGGGTCGCTCAGAGCCGGAACTTACCAAACAGCGCGCGCAATCGCGTCACGCTGGCCGCCAACCCCTCGCCCGAGTCGCTCGTGGTCTGCGAGGCGGCGACGGTGCGCTCGTGGACCTGCTGAATATTGCCAACGTTGCGCTCGATCTCGGCGACCGTGGCGCTCTGCTGCTCGGCGGCGGTAGCCACGCTGCTCATCATCTCGATGATTCGCTTGATCGCGGCATCGATCTCCTCGAACGCCTGACCAGCGGCGGAGGCCTGGTCGACACTATGGCGCGACTTCGCCCGCCCCGCTTCCATCGCGCTCACCGCTTGTTCGGTGCGCCGCTGCAGACCGGCGATGGTCTCCTGGATCTGCGTCGTCGACTCCTGGGTACGCTGCGACAACACCCGCACCTCGTCAGCCACCACCGCGAAGCCGCGCCCCGCCTCACCGGCGCGCGCCGCCTCAATCGCGGCGTTGAGCGCGAGCAGGTTGGTCTGATCGGCGATGCCGCAGATCACATCGAGGATGCCGGTGATCGCCTCGGTGCTCTGGCGCAGTTCACCGATCACATCGGCGGCCTGATCGACGCTCTCTGCCAGCTCACCGTTGGACAGATTGGCCGCGCGCACCTGATCGAGACCGGAGCCGGCACGCGTACCAGCCTCTTCTCCAGCCTCGGCCACCAGCGCGGCGTTGCGCGCCACCTCGTCGGCGGTCGCGCTGAACTCGTTGAGCGCGGTGGTGAGCATATAAAGGTCTTCCTGCTGCTGGGCGAGCTGACGGCTGAGATCGCCTGCGGTGTCACTGGTGCGCTGCGCAGTGCCGCTCAACCCGCCGATCACCGTCTCGACCTCGATGACGATCTCGCGGATCGAGCCGATGAAACGGTTGAGCGCCTGTGCCAGCTCTCCGAGTTCATCGGCGCGGTCGCTCTCGACCTGCTTGCTGAGGTCGCCCTCGCCCTCGGCGATATCGCGCACCCGCGTCAAGATCCCGGCCAGCGGCTTCAGCACCAATCGGGTCAGGGCGAAGCTCACCGAGACCACCAGCACCAGGTTGAGCACGAGCACGATCAACACGTTGCGCACCAGCGCCTCGTGCACGGCCTGGCGCAGCGGCTCGGGCGAGACGAAGAGCGACACCCTGCCCAACGGATTCTCCAGCCCGTTACCGGTATAGACCAGCTCGCGCGAGACCACATCCACGCCCTCGGGCTGTGGCATGCGCTCAATCGAGGCGACCTCGGGCCGAGCGGAAAAGCCGGCGACGAACTCGCCATCCACCCCCTCGACGGCCACGGCGACGATCGCGGGATGCCCCATCTCGCCACGCAGGATGTCATCGACCGTGGCCATCGCGAAATCCCACAGCGGTTTGGGCAGACCGGTCTCCAGCCGCTCGAAGGCGGCGGTGATGTCATGCTGCTGACGCGCCGTCTCGGTAGCCTCGACCCGCATCACGTCCCAGACGCCATAGCTGACCAGCACCACCGAGACCACGAGGATGAGTGCCAGATTCAGTTTCGTCTTCAGACCGCTTGTCATCTTGATCAAATCCCTCGGTGGCAGTTGGCGAATCGCTATCATCGGGTCGGGAGCGGCGGGGCATCATAGAGACCGCAACCTGGCCATCGCCCCTGACGACATCGCCGATCAGCAATGGCACCGCCAAGCGATCCGGCCAATGAGACGAAACGGTGAAAGAGGTCGGGCAGAGACGGCATTCGGTCGCCCGAGCCGCGGGATCCGGTTGCAGATAGCTGCCGTCCATATCCGGACTATTCTGTATAAGCGCATCGTCGCGAAGGGCCGGATCGGCAGAAACAGGCGGGTGCCGCTTGACAATAGCCACGGCGACATGACTTAAGACAGGATCCTTGCATGCCCACGGCGATCCACCACGCAGCGATTGAGCACTTGGAATCCCCATGCGGGACAGCAGCGACAGCTCGAAGCCGGCCAGGGCCAATGGTGACACAGACGTTTGCGCGCATCATCACATGCCCCACGTCGCAAACTCAACCATCGAGGCATGTCATCACAGGTTCACCAGCGCTGATGACTGGACGAGGGCGCACGCGCCAGGCGCGGTCATGCGTTGCTCCCTACAGGGACGGGGAGCGCGCGAGGAGTGCATCCAACCCCATTGACATGCGCAGCGGCAATCCATGCCCGAGGCTTCGCAGACTGAGAAGTTGAGCAGCATGATTCATAAGAATTCCATCAAATTCAAATTGATATTCGTGATCTCGGTGATCACGCTGCTGCTGATGTGCGTCCTCTTCTTCCTCCAGCTCTACAACTCGTTCCGGCTCGAATCGGCGATCGAGCGCAGCAGCCTCAGCACCCTGCAGGACTATATCGAGCAGGAACACACGGCCATGGTCGACAAGTTCGAGGAGGACATCGAGCACTACCTGCAGATGATGGCCCTCACCGTCGCCCACGAACTCTACAATCTCAACCTGCTCTCGCTCCAGGACAAGACCGACAAGCTCGTCCAGCACCAGGCGGTGTGCTCGATCGCAGTGATCGACAACCTCACCCACGAGGCGATCGCCAGCGCGCGCCGCCAGGGGGTGAGCGGCTGCATGCCGCGCACCCTGGAGATCGTCTACAACGACGAGTCGATCGGTCGGCTCGAGGTCGAATACACCCTGGCGCCGATCCAGCAACTCATCGGGGAGAAACGACGCCAGCTGCACGAGACCCGCGAGCATCTGCACGAGGACATCGCCAGCGCCACCCGTGAGAGCATCATCGTCCAGACCCTGATCTATCTGTTCGTCACCCTGATCCTGGTTCGCCTGACCGCGCGCCAGATCAATCGCAACATCATCAACCCCATCTACGCCCTGATGGACGACATGCAGCGCATGCACAGCCAGGACCCGGTCGCGCTGCAGCTCAGGAATCGCCCCCACAGCAACGACGAACTCGGCAAGCTCAGCCGCTATTTCTACGACAACATCGCCGAGCTGATCTCCCAACTCAACCAGCGCGCCAACTACGACAGCCTCACCCGCCTGCTCTCGCGCCAGCGCCTGATCTACGACATCGAGCACGCCGCCAGTTTCAACCTCGCGATCCTCGACATCGACCGCTTCAAGGAGGTCAACAACTTCCTCGGCATGAACGCCGGCGACGACTTCCTGCGCTCGACCGCCACCCTGCTGCGCCAATTCTTCGCCCACCAGCCCTACGCCATCTACCGCCTCAACGGCGACGAGTTCGCCATCTTCGACAGCCGAGGCGATGCGCTGGAAGCGTTCGAGATGCACATCCTGGCCTTCGTCGAGCGCTTCGGTAACAAGGAGCAGACCGTCAAGGGCGAGACCATCACCGCCTCGATCAGCGCCGGCATCGCCAGCAGTCGCCACCCCAGCCCGATCGTCGCTGCCACCACCGCACTCAAGTACGCCAAGCTCAAGCACACCAAGATCGCCACCTTCCAGGAGGACCTGCCGATCCTCAAGGAGTACCAGCAGAACCTGAAGACCACCCGGATCATCCGCAAGGCGATCACCCAGGACTGGATCACGCCTCACTTCCAGCCGATCCAGGACGTCCGTACCGGTCGGATCTGCAAGTACGAGGCACTGATGCGCATCAGCGACGCCGAGGGCACCCTCTACACCCCCGCCGAGTTCCTCGCCGTCTCCAAGCGCTCGGGCAACTACAAGGAGCTGTCGGCGAGCATGCTGCGCAAGTCGGTCGCCTGCTTCAGCGCCACCGAACTGGCCCTGAGCATCAACCTCGCGATCGAGGACATCGAGGAGAGCGACATCCTCGACACCCTCGAAACACTGCAGCGCCAGCACGGCGTCATGGACCGGCTGATCTTCGAGATCACCGAGCAGGAGGGCTTCTCCAGCCCGGAGCGGATCAAGGCGTTCATCGATCAGGTCAAGCGCCTCGGCGCACGGGTGGCGATCGACGACTTCGGCAGCGGCTACTCCAACTTCGAGACCCTGATCCACCTCGATATCGACTTCCTCAAGATCGACGGCTCGCTGATCAAGAACATCCTCACCGACCCTCATGCCGAGGTCATCGTCGAGACCATCGTCGACTTCGCCCGACGCCTCGGCATCAAGACCATCGCCGAGTTCGTCAGCGACGAGGCGATCTATCGCAAGATCGCCTCCCTGGGAATCGATTTCGCCCAGGGTTACTACATCGGCAAGCCCGCGCCGCTGATCAGCCACAAGGTGCGCAGCGCCGATCTCTGATCCATCACTGGGGTCAGCCGCGGGCGCTGGGCTATAATCCGGCGCCATGAACCCGCTCTCGCTGCTGCACCTCTCCTCCGGGCCGATCCGCAACCGTCTGCTGCGCGATCTCATCCTGCTGGTCGCCGGCACCGTCGGCCTGCTGGTGCTGATCAACGTGTTGCTGATCGACGACATCAAGCACGACCTCGCCGGCAACCGCATCGAGTCGGCCTCGGCGCTGGTGCGCGACGAGGTGCGCGGCCTGCTCCTCCCGGTGCAGCAACAGCTGCTGATCGTGCGCGACGGCATGGAGAGCGCCGGGCTCGGCCCGCTCGACGAACAAGCGCTCAACGAGCGTCTCACCCCCATCCTCGCCCACATGCCCCAGGTCGCCGGCGCCATCGAGGCCGGCGCCGACGGCGCCGAATACTTCCTCGGGCGTACCCGCGAGGGCTGGCTGACCCGGGTGCGCGACCCCGAGGATCCGCAGCGGCTGCGCATCACCCGCTGGGACGCTCAGCTCAAGGCGCTCGAGACCCGTGAACAGGGCAGCGATTACGATCCCCGCGACCGCCCCTGGTATCGCAACGCCACCGCCCACCCCGACACCCAGGTATGGAGCGCGCCCTACATCTTCGCCTCGCTCGGCGTCCCCGGCACCACGGTCGCGATCGCCCGCGAACAGGCGGGCGAGCTGCGGGTGAGCGCGCTCGACGTCACCCTCGAGCGCATCGTCGGCACCATCGAGGGGCTCGATCTGCCACCGGGGGGCTACGGCTTCCTGTTCAACGGCGACGGCGGCGTCTTCGTCCCCTCGCCCGAGGTCAGCGGCAGTCACGCCAGCGATCGCGCCGCCAGCTTCTTCTCCGCGCACGAGCGCCTCGGCGGCCCGCTGGCCTTCGATGCCGTGGCCGCCTGGAAGGACGCCGACCGTCCCGCCGACGGGCTGGTGCGCTTTCGCAGCGGCGGACGCGACTGGTGGGGCGGCTTCCGCCCGCTGACCGACCACCCCGAGGGCGCCTGGGTCGCCGTCGCGCTGCCGGTCTCGGCCACCCTCACCATCCTCCAGAGCCGCTGGCACATCGTCGCGCTCACCGCGTTCGCCATCCTCGCCGCCAGCCTCACCATGGCCTCGGTGGTGGTGCGCAAGTACAGCCGCCAGCTACGCGACCTGCCCAGGCTCACCATCGATCGGCGCCATCCGCAGCAGGACCTGCGCGAACTCATCCGCAGCGGCGAGGGCGCGCACCTGGAGTTCAAGTCCACCATGCGGATGAACCTCCACACCAAGACCCCGGGCAAGGAGATCGAGCTGGCCTGGCTCAAGGGCGTGACCGCCTTCCTCAACACCGAGGGCGGCATCCTGCTGATGGGCGTGGCCGACGACGGCACCCTGCTCGGCATGGACGCCGACAAGTTCGAGAACGACGACAAGTGCCAGCTGCACTTCAAGAACCTGCTCAACCAACACCTCGGCCCCGAATACGCCCGCTACGTGCGCTTCTTCCTCCTCGAGCTCGACGGCGTGCGTCTCGGTGCGGTCGAGTGCGAGCGCGCCGATGCGCCGGTGTTCCTCCACGACGACAAGAAGCGCGAGCTGTTCATCATCCGCAGCGGCCCCTCCAACATCGAGCTGTCGATCAGCCGTGCGCTGAAATACATCCGTACCCGCTTCTGAGTCCGGTCTCCACAATCTTTCCGCAATCCCTGCACCGAGCCTGCACCCGCCCCACCTAACCTGAAGGTGTCGGAGCAAACGGGCTCCACCGCCGCCGAGCGGCGCGCCCATTCCAACCAGCAGGAGCGCAGAAGATCATGAACACCCGACTCGACACCCCCCGCATCCGTGGCATCGCACTCGCCGTCGGCCTCGTCGTCGCCGCCCCGATCGCACTCGCCATGCCCTTCGGCCCCGGATACGGCTACGGCCCGGGCGACGAGTTACCCATGCCCATGGCGCGCATGGCCGACCGCCTCGACCTCGACGACGCCCAGCGCGACCAGGTCCGCGTCATCCTCGACGAGGCCCGTCAGGCCCGCGAGCAACAGCAGCTCGAGACCCGCAAGCGCATCAACGAGCTGCTCACCGACGCGCAGCGCGCCGAGCGCGACCGGCTCAGCGAGCGACGCATCGAACGCCGCGTCGACCGACTCGACGAGCGCGTCGGCCTCACCGCCGAGCAGACCCAGACGCTCACCGAGCTGTTCCAGCGCCAGCACCAGCAGCTCGACCTCACCCGCACCGAGCTGCGCGAGGCGGTCGCCGAGATCCTCACCGAGGAGCAGCGCGCCGCCCTCGACACCCCGATGCAGCGCCGCGGCCACCACGCGCCGATGCGCCACCACGGCCCGGGCCCGATGCCCGGCGGCTACCCGATGATGCCCGGTGATTGCGATCGGTTCTGAACACTCAACCAATCACTGCAAAAGGAAACCGGCGCGCCCTATGTAGACGCGCCGGTTTTTTGTGGAATAGGCCGAGGTCCCCCCTGAATTTCGTCCCCCAAGGATTGACGTAGACTGACGATCAACGCTTGGAGAGCACGATGCAGAAGATCCCGAAGCGGGTATACAGGCTGGAGTTCAAGGGGCAGGCGGTCGAACGGGTATAGTCGGGGCACAACAGCTACAGAATACATGTGGCGGGGTCCTCATCGTCGAGTCCGAGCTCCAGCCCTATATCCGGTTGGTAGTAACCAGAGCGAAGTCGCCAAAAATATCCGATCGGATCGGCATAGTCCTCGGGATGAAAACCACGGCGAGTATAAACCGTGACGGTGCGCTGCTGGATATCGGCCGCCAGCGCACGCAGCGCTTCGCGGCGCTCCCAGCGGTCTGGGACCGCGAGCGCGCATTCCAGCGCGAGCCTTAGCCAGTCCTCATCCTCGGCCAGCGCCAGAAAAGACGTTTGCTCGCCCGTCTTTCCCCGTAGCAGGCTTTGAATATCCGGCAGTTCACCCCAACGGGCGAAGGCTTCGGTCAGCTCCGCCCCCGTGTTTTTGCGCGACCGGATGAGATCGAAATAGCGCCGACTCAGGTCCAACACAGCATCCTCACCCAGGGCCTCTGGTTGCTCCGCGAGCACCTCGCGGGTCGCGTCGAGCAGGACCTGATCATAAATGATACCGGCATACTCACGGCCCTTCGGGCTGCTGAGCGAGACGATCTCGACCTCGCCACCCTGATCGCCGAGACGATTGTGGCGGTTGCAGCGCCCGGCGACCTGAATCAGGGCATCCAGCGGCGCAAAGTCGCGGATCACGATGTCCATGTCGATATCCACGCCGGCCTCGATCGTTTGCGTCGAGACAACAATGCCCGGTTCGCCCGGACGCAGCGCTTTGATGGCCGCGATCTTCTTCAACCGGTCGCGCGGCGTGACATCGGCGCTGATGAGCCAGACGGGAATGTCCGGGAATTGTGCGCTGACGGCCCGCCACACAGCCTTGGCGCTGGCCCGTGTATTGAGGGTGATCAGCACGCGCCGTCCTTGCGCTCGCCACTCCGTCAGTCGCGGCACGAGCGCCTGAATGAAGCCGTTCAGATCCTGACGTTCACGGTGACGAAACCGAAGCCGATAGCGCCTGAACTGCCCGAAGATCGCGGCAACCCGCGCGCCATCGCCTGCCAGCTCGCGCGCGCCAGTGAGCAGCGCCGGCTGCGTGGCCGACATCAGCAGCACCCGCGTCGTGCTCTCCGCGCACAGACCACGCAAGGCGTGGTCGACCAGATCCCAGAGCCGGCAAGGCAGCGTCTGCACCTCGTCGAGGACAATCAAGGCATCCATCAACGCATGAAAGCGCATCTGATGCCGCGTCTTCGGCGAGCAGAGCGCCAACAGGAGCTGATCGAAGGTGGTGACGATGATCTCGGAGCGCCAGGTGTCGAGATAGAAGCGGGTATAGGCCGAGCCGAGCGCGGCGCCTTCCACCTCGTACTCGGCGTGCGAGAGCGAATGGCTGGCGAGCAATCGATCGGATTGGGCGCAGCCGGCGGGGTCCAGCCCCAATAGGGTGCGGTATTCCTGCTCGGTCTGGTCGACGATGGAGAGAAATGGCAAGGCGATGATGATGCGCGGTGGCGGGCCGTCCTCGGCCAGCCGGGCGCGCTGGGCCAGCGCCCAGGTGGCCGCCAGCAGGGTCTTGCCGGTGCCGGTGGGGAGGGTCAGGGTGCAACAGGGATGCTCGGCATCGGTGGTGGTCAGGATCTGGGTGCGCAGTTCATCGCGCAGACGGTTCAGGGGCGTCTCGGGTAAGCCTGCCAGTCGGGCGTCGACGCATTCGGGTGCGAGCTGTGGACGCGGCTGCTGGAAGTAGCGCCGCAACTGCTCCTCGCGCAGCGCCAGAAACGCCTTGTCCGACTCCAGCAGCAGCGCAAAGAGGAACTGGCTCCAGAGGCGGAAGCCAACCGCCTCGGCGAGCGGCAAGGCTTGCAGACGCTCGCCGACACGCTGGCGGCGAAACAGCCAGCGGCGGGCGTCCTCGAAGTCGCCCTCCGTCGCCGCCAGATCCAGGCCGCTGGCCCGCCCGAGGGCCTGCCGGTCGAGCGAGGCCCACTGCTCCAGTAGTGCATCGCCTTCTTCGAGAATCAGGCGGTCTTCCAGATAATCCAGCGTAGCGAAGCCCACATGATGCCCGGCGATCGCCTGAGTCAAGGCCAAGGCCGGCAGGGCGTCCCAGCCCTGGGCCTTGGCCCACAGCAGCATCAGGGCAGCCGATAGAGTCGAATGTTCTTTGGCATGGGCCTCACCGCGATAGCGGGCGGGATCGGCAATATAGTCCTGGAAGGCTAGGCTACCCTTGCCGAGATCGTGACCCCGAACCAGGGCCGACAGCACAATCGCGGTCTCAGGGCGCTGCGTACGGACTCTGAGCGAATGCCCCGCAAGCAGAAACTCCCCTGCTGCGCGGACTTGTGCCAGGTGCTGAGGCAAGCGCAGAGTGGGCTCGAAGTGCGATAGCAGCTCGGCATCGCTCATAGAAAGAGCCCCGTCCAGTTTCCGACTCGCCACGCGGCCTGGGTATCGACCGGAAACGGCTGACCGCGATGCTCTAGGTAATAGGACGCATGCTGGAATACACGCTCCGCACTGACGTGACGCGGCATCCGCATCAGATGCACAGCCACCTCCTCCTCGGCCAGAACGCGTACCTCGCTCGCCGAACAGATACCCTGAACGAGATGCCGCCCCACGGGAAGCGCAACGGCATGCTGACGGGAGATGAACTCGACATCACACAGCAGCTCGGACAGCCCCATGCAAGGCGTGAAGTGCCAGCGCCGATCGCGGATGCGCCCGGCCAGCTCGTCGAAGCGATCGGGCTGGTCGGGCCAGGCGACATGGACCCGGTAGCGCGGAGCGAGCAGCCATTCCTGATTTAGCAGCGTTGCCTTTTCCTGTGTCGGGCGTTCCGCGCCGCGCTGGGTGCGCTTGACCTCGCGTGACAAGGCAGCGGGGGGATGCTTGCGAATCTTGACTCGATGCCAGAAGCGACGTGGCATCGGACCGCTCACCGCAACCCGTGTCTCAGCCAGATCGACCGCCAAGGCATCCTTTTCCAGTCCGAGGATCGCGCCAAGCAGACCCAAGACGGCGGTGCGGGGCGGCATGGGATAGCTGAGCGCGTTGACGGTCGCTTCGGCTCGCAGGAAGTGGCCGTATTTGGCCGACCAATCGAAGCTGAGGGTGTCCATGGCATCACTCACGCCGGTCGGTCGAAGCCGAGGGGTTGCCAGTCGGCTGGAAGCCCCGAGCCGGTGAAGCACAGGTCGGGCGAGACCTCGCAGCGCACACGGTTAATGCGCGCGCGCTGGCCATCGAGCCGCTCGAGTAAGCGCGTGAGGTCGACTCGGTAGTCGTCCGGCGAGGCCCAAGTCCGCTCCGCCTTACCGGCGGATGCCTGGAGCTTGACGTAGTCCATGAGGTTGCCGAACTGGAATTCCTCGCCCGGATTGTACTCGACCGAGACCAGCAGCCTTGGAACCTGACCGACCTTGGTGCGGGTGTTACCAGCGGCGCGCACACCGTTCCAGAAGGCACGCAGCAAGGTGTCGTAGTCGGCGTCGCTCAGACGCGATTTCTTCGCGGCATGCTCGTTGGCCACACCATGGAAGGCGATCAGGGCATAGCGCAGTGCGGCATAGTTAGTGAAGGTGCCCTGCGCCTTGTCCTCGTCGCTGCCGAACACGGATGTGCCCTGGATCTGGATTTCACTGGCCTCGTGCAACACCTCGCCCATGTTGAGCTGCACCGCACCGGTCAAGGTCTTGGGCGAGGGCTTGGGCTCCCAGCCGTCCTGCTTTTTGAACGCTAGCGAGGAGCCGAAGCAGCGCGCATCGACGAAGCTGTCGAGCAGGATGTTCACCAATTCCTCGCCGTTGGCCTTGGCCTTGCCGATCGTCTCCAGGTGATGCGCGACCCGGCCGGTCAGGTTAGTGGTGCGGCCCTCGATGTTGCCGACCAGGATCTCCTGGCCCTGGGCAGCAAGATAGTCGCGGGCAAAGCGCTTGAGGCGCACGTCGGTGACATAGAAGCGCCCATCGGGCAGGCTGCGCGGACGGTTCTCGTCCGGGTCACCGTTAGGGTTGCCCATGCGAATGTCGTAGAGAAACAGCAGTTCGCGGCGCGAAGACAGGGTCGTCATGGAATCATTCCTCATTCTTTTTGGCTTTGGACGGCAGAACCTCGGCCGTCACCGACTGGCCGAGCAACAGGAAATAGCAGGTCGCGGTCTGATCCAGGGTGATGCTGTCCCCCAAACGCCCAGCGCCGAGACGCCCCAGATCCTGCACGATGGCACGAACGTCGGCGTTGCCCTCAACCTCGTAGGTCAGGAGTTTTTCGCGAACCTTGTTATAGAGATCCGGCAAATCGCGGCCGTCGAGACGAAGACGCTTGAGCCAGGTCAAGGCGTTGGCGGCAACGTTGACCCCGCGCGCCGCCTGGACCTGGATCACCTTGCCGTAGAGGATGCCGAGCAGAAAGACAAAGGCCCGCTCGGGACTGCTCAGGCCCGAACCCGGCTGGAAATAGGGTTTGAGCGTCGGCAGGGTCGGCTCGAACGGGTCGGCGGTGGTCTCCATGGGTAACACTCCTGTCAGATCTAGGTAATAGAGCAGGCGGGCCAGGTGTCTGATCCAACCGGCCAGGGTCCAGTAACGCGTTTGTTTCTTACCTTTCTCGCTATGCCCTTCGTGCAGCAGCCCCCAGGCGCTGTCCGAGTTGGCGATATCGTCGAGATACCAACGGGCCGTGGTCAGAATCTCGCTCCAGAATCCAGCTTGTGCCGCCCCTAATGGAGTGCCGTGGTAGATGGACTCGGCGAGCTGGCGTTTTATGGTGAACAACCGGCTGCTCTCGTTGGCACTGGCTGCACGACGTCCGCCGGGCCGCTTGAGGAGCGCAAGCAACATGTTCAGACCAAGGTCGAACGCGGCCTCATCCATCGGATAGCGCGGTGCGAGCGGATGTAGCCAGTCTTTGGCCTGTCGGTTGGCCTGTGTCAGTCGGCGCAGGCGTGACGGCAGAATGTCATTAACCAGGCCACGGACCTCATCGACCACCTGGCCGAAGGTCGCCCAGAGGATGTGCAACACGATCTGAGCGTCTTCGCGGTCTTGGACGAATTCCAGCAGGTCTTTTTCGTAGGACGAAACCTTGTTGCTCTCCAGATGGTGCAGATATTTGCGCCAGTCCTCCATGAATTGCCGTCGACCATCGGGGTTGCCTAGCAAGCTGGGCAACAGCAGGGCCTTGTCGCCCGCGACGCTGCCGAGAAACTGCTGACCGAGCAGATGGTTCTTGAAAACATAGAGCAGGTCGGCGCAATCCAGGCAGAGGCCATAGCCCTTCCAGGCATCACCGGTGTCTAGCCCAGGAAAGGCGCCGGCCCGGTCCATGTTGGCGAAATTGATCCCGGTACCGCGCAGATTGGGATAGAGGGTGACGCCGCGCGCACCGCACAGCGGACAGTCGGCGGGACCGTACTCGCGCGCCTCACCCGTCACGTATTTGATCGAGGCCAGTGCCTGGGCCAGATAGGCTTGATACTCAGGCCGATCGCCCGGCCAGCGTCCCTCGCTATCTACAACACTGAGAAACACTGTCTCCTTTTCTGGAATCAGCCGAATGGCGGCAGACAGGATGTTAGGATCGGCTTGTCCACCGATCGGATAGACTGCATCGCCATAGCGTAACTCGTTCTTTTCAAACAGGATCGCGCAGATTTCTCGAAAATAGTCACTCCAGACGGCATCCGCTTTAGCCTGAGCACCAAAGTCCTTAGCCGTGGTTTTCTGAATCTTCAAGCTTGGCCCGAACGGAGGATTACCTTTCGGCTTGCTGGTGCGCTTGAAGACGGGACCCAAAGCGGATGACTGGGCACCGCTAGGCTTGTTGAACGGCAATCGAAGACGCTTATCCTCATCCAAATCCTCGACCCACATCTTGACCATATCCGGTTGACCCGGAACTGCTTGTAGCAGATAAACGCGCGCGACCTTTTCAGCGGCCTCGACGAGAAGTGGAGCAAGTTGCTCGCCATGTCGCGCACGGATCTCAGACAAGCCAAGCGCGGTTTCTCCGCAGCGACGGTTCAGTTCCAATAACGCCAGTTCCCGCATTGCCCCGAACATGCCTATTTCCTCCTGAGGTTCCCTTTTTTCGTCCCTCAAGGTGTTGGTCTCATGCGCCCGTCTGGTCGCGACTCTGACTCGCCTGCCAATGTTGCATGAACTCGACGGGGGATCAATAGCTGAGAGCCGATTTCACCCGCTTGACTGCCTAGTTCTTGAACTCATCTCGTTACACATACTTATCTACCGCCACCAGCTATCCTGATCGCCTTGTAGTCATCAGCAGAGCAGAACGCGTGAGATGATTTGGGCCGCCGCCGAGTTGATCACGACCGATCTGGGAGACGAGCGGTTGAGCGCCCGCCCGGTCCGGAACCATGCCACCCGATTTCAATCCTTGTTGTAGTGGATTGAGCATTGCGGCTCGTCTCGACCCCGACCATCCATAGCCTCTCGGTCATGTTTCAATCCTTGTTGTAGTGGATTGAGAATTGAGGCGATCAGCACGATCTCCATCGACAGTTCATCGTCGCGTTTCAATCCTTGTTGTAGTGGATTGAGAATTGCGGCCAGGCGAAAGCCGCCTATGTCTGCTGGTACCTCATGTTTCAATCCTTGTTGTAGTGGATTGAGCATTGCGGCATCGCCACGGTGAGCGGGCGCGTGAGCAGCATGTGTGCGTTTCAATCCTTGTTGTAGTGGATTGAGCATTGCGGCGCTTCACGGGCGGCGCGCCACACACCTCGAGTTTCGTTTCAATCCTTGTTGTAGTGGATTGAGCATTGCGGCGTGTTTTCTCTCTCGGTCTGGGCCGCATTGTGAAAGAGGTTTCAATCCTTGTTGTAGTGGATTGAGCATTGCGGCATCCCGAGCAGCGTCGTCTATTTCGCGAGTGTTGCGGTTTCAATCCTTGTTGTAGTGGATTGAGCATTGCGGCGGCAGTTTCACCGCTGCCTGGAAGGCGAGGGAGGATGTTTCAATCCTTGTTGTAGTGGATTGAGCATTGCGGCTTTTTGGCCCAGTGTGGGCCGTGCGGCTCATCCTGGTTTCAATCCTTGTTGTAGTGGATTGAGCATTGCGGCCTTTCCGCCTCGGCCACCATCTGCGCCGCATCCTGGTGTTTCAATCCTTGTTGTAGTGGATTGAGCATTGCGGCACAACACCGTCATCAATGACAGCAGCCCAATTCAGGTTTCAATCCTTGTTGTAGTGGATTGAGCATTGCGGCTTTTTCAGGCTCGCGGTCTGATATGCAACTACTAATGTTTCAATCCTTGTTGTAGTGGATTGAGCATTGCGGCGAGCCGCTGACCCGTGCAGTCGGTGGCCAGCATTTGTTTCAATCCTTGTTGTAGTGGATTGAGCATTGCGGCACTCTTCCAAGGTCGCCGGCGCGTCGACCCAGGGTGTGTTTCAATCCTTGTTGTAGTGGATTGAGCATTGCGGCCCAGGTTGGCATCGAGTTCGGCGCGGTCACTTGGGGTTTCAATCCTTGTTGTAGTGGATTGAGCATTGCGGCATCCCGAGCAGCGTCGTCTATTTCGCGAGCGTCGCGGTTTCAATCCTTGTTGTAGTGGATTGAGCATTGCGGCGCCCAACGCATCCAGCTTCGCCGCGGCCTCGCCGCGTTTCAATCCTTGTTGTAGTGGATTGAGCATTGCGGCCTGCTGGTGGGGGGGTATTGATATGGCTATCACCGAGGTTTCAATCCTTGTTGTAGTGGATTGAGCATTGCGGCGCCAATGGCGATGTCCGCGGCGGCGACGTGAGCCTGGTTTCAATCCTTGTTGTAGTGGATTGAGCATTGCGGCCCGCGCCGCGCTGGCCGCGCGCTATCCCGGCCTGGTGTTTCAATCCTTGTTGTAGTGGATTGAGCATTGCGGCTCTGACTGAACCGACCCAAGCTCTCGGCCAATCCTTGTTTCAATCCTTGTTGTAGTGGATTGAGCATTGCGGCATGTTCTCGATCAACACGGCCGCGCCGAAATCCTCGAGTTTCAATCCTTGTTGTAGTGGATTGAGCATTGCGGCGCTCGGACAATCGTCCGGGCTTGAGTCTCGAAAGTGTTTCAATCCTTGTTGTAGTGGATTGAGCATTGCGGCGCCCGTAGCCGACGGCCACGAGGCGACCGCCTCGATGTTTCAATCCTTGTTGTAGTGGATTGAGCATTGCGGCGCGGCATGGCGCGGCCGGATGTCGAGGTTGAGGCGATGTTTCAATCCTTGTTGTAGTGGATTGAGCATTGCGGCATCGGCGATCGGGCACCCGGACACCGCGCGCTTGGTGTTTCAATCCTTGTTGTAGTGGATTGAGCATTGCGGCTTTCCCCGATGGCACGATGCTGATTACCCCGCTGCGGTTTCAATCCTTGTTGTAGTGGATTGAGCATTGCGGCCGCCGGCGCGACTGGACGGCATTCGCGCGCGGCTAGTTTCAATCCTTGTTGTAGTGGATTGAGCATTGCGGCCGCGCGAGCCAGCGCCGCCGTGTCGCCGCCCAGCGGTTTCAATCCTTGTTGTAGTGGATTGAGCATTGCGGCCGCAAATTCTCTAAAAAATCATAAAATTCAGTTACATAACCCTGAAAAACAAGTGCTCTAAAAGTGCGTTTCAGAGTGGGAATCGGCTGAAAAACACCTGAAAAAAGCGCTCCCCGCATCGAAAAAACTCACAAAAAATCAAAACATTCAAAGACTTGCAATACACGGGCGATCAAGCGCAGATATTTTTGTAACAGCAGTCTTCACAACGCAGGGGCGAGCGGGTGCGCGCCGGTAGTCTGCCTGTCTCGATGATATCAAAGATCTCGTCAATCAGATGCCGGGTCTGCGTGATCCTCACCGTGCTCACGGGCACTTCGATCAGATGGCTGCCGTCGCGAATATAGGCGACGAACCCACGCTCGACCGGCAACCCATACGTCTCGGTGATCAGCATCGCATACAGCAGGATCTGTGTTTCATGGGTCTTGAACACCTGCTCGCGGCGCGGGGTGTATTTGTAGTCCAGTGGCGCCATGGTGCCGTCGGCAAGCCACAGCACCTCGTCGACGATACCGCGCAGCCGCAACCTCGGCGATGCCAGATAGACCTCGGTTTCGCGTCGGGTGGCGCCGATGCGCCGACGCAGATAATCGCGATTCTCGACCGAGCGGCGCCGATGTACCTCGCGCCCACGCAACACCTTGTAGCGCTGGTCTTCGTGCTGGGCGATGTGCTGCACGTTCATGAACCAGGTGAAGCGTGGGCAATAGACGTGTTCGAGCACCTCCGACGGCGTCACCATCGGCGTCGTCTCGGTGTCGTCGGACCACTCGCTCATAGGAACAGCGCCCGCACCTGGTCGGTCACCAAGCGCTTGTCGAAGGCCTGACCGAGCACCACCACCTTTCTGAAGTCGCTCTCGCACAGCGGGAAGATGTAGACCGAATCCACCTCGGAATCGATCTGCTCCTCGACCTGCAGCCGCAGCTCGTCGAGCCGGTTACGCTCGATGGTGCCGAGGAACACCGATTTCTGTACTCGGTAGAGACCGGCCTCCTTGCACAGCTTGGCGATGCGCCCGCGCGGCTTGTCGGCGACGATGTCGTAGATGATCCACACCAGGGTCTCAGTCGTCTTCATCAGGCCCCCTCCCGATCCAGTCGTTGGCGAGTCGATGGCAGTCGAGCTGTACGCTGTCGCGTCGCTTGATACGACGGTTGCGATAACGGATCTGCTCATCGAGATGGGCTCCGAAGCGCTCCATCAGCACCGCCTTGCCCTGCTTGTTGAGGATCAGCCCGTTGTGCAGCGGGTCGAACAGCTCGGGCTTGACCTTGCGCGCGGCGAACAGCCCGACCACGGTCTCGTCGGCCCAGATGCGATAGCACTCGATCAGGTCGAAGACCAGCGACTTCTTGCGGTAGTGGTCGGTGTGAACGAAACCGACGTAGGGGTCGAGCCCGGCGAGAATGCAGGCACGCTCGACGGTACCGTAGAGCACCCCGTAGCTGTAGTTGAGCAGGCAGTTGAAGGGATCGCGCGCGGGGTTGCGCGAACGCGCGTCGAAGCGCTGCGACTCGGGCAGCAGCAGATTCACCGCCTCCCAGTAAGTCCGCCCCGCCCGTCCCTCGATCCCCATGACGGTCTCGCGCTGCGCGTCGAGCAGCCCGTCGAGCGCATCGAGCGCGTCGCGATGAACGCGCAGCGCCTCGATGCGCCGGGTCAGCTCGGCGCTCAACCGGCTGCGCCGCGAGCGCGCCTCGCCGAGAAAGCGGATCTGGTTGTCGAGCTTGCGCACGACCCAGCCGAGCGCCAGGCGCAGGCCCGCCTCGGTATCGGCCAGCCGTAGCTGGGCACGGCGGATCGCGGTGGTCGAGCCGGGACGCCCATGCCAGACCCGCGCGTAGGGATCACCCACGCGGTCGAGGAAGACGATATCGATGTTCTTCTCGATTGCCAGCTGAATGGCATCGGTCGACAGGCTCGCCCCGGTGGTGATGAGGATCGAGCGTACCTTGCGTGCGGCGACCTCCTGCTGCTGTTCCTTGATGCGCACCACGAACAGCTCGCCCCGGCGGTGCAGATAGGTCCCGAAGGTGGTGAGGATCAACTCCATCGATCGACTCCCGGGCACAGGCCCGAACAACGCTCAGCCAAGCAGTGACGGGGCACACCGCCCCAAGACGTCACTCGCTGGCGACGAGACAGCCATAGCCATGGCTGACGGCGTGCCCACAGGCCACGCCGTCGGGCAGCACGGCGTTGGTGGCGAACTCACCGACCAACCCGAGCAACCGCTCACCCTTGTAGTGACAGGTGCGCCGGCGGTGGGCGATGAAGGTCACATAGAGCCGCTCCGGGAAGGTGACCCCCAGACCGCGCAGCATCATCAGCAGGCTCGCGGTCAGCAACCGCTCGCACTCACGGCGCTGGGCCGGCGCATCGAGCTGGCGATAGCGCCGATAGTTCTCCTGGTTGAACAACAGCACCGGGGTGTCGAACCGATAGCGCAGCAGCCGCGTCGCCACGCCGAAGGTCCCGGTCCCGGCGCGTACCGTGGCATCGGTCACCTGTACCGGCTCGTCGCCGAGGCGCAGCCTCAGATCGAGCCAGGGCAGATCGAGTAACCGTTGCACCGCCTCGGCCCAACCCACCACCAGCCCCTGCCCCGCGTGCCAGCGATACTGCACCCGAGGGTAGCGAAAGAGCAGCCGACCGGTGGCCGGGTCGTGCTGGTGGAAGAGCGCGTCCTCGCGAAAGGTGTTACCCAACGCACCGCGTAGCTGGCGGATACGCGGCTCGGCCTCGCCGCTGAGTTCGCGATCCCAGCGCAGACCGATCCGAGCCTGGGGGATCTCGGCTAGAAGATGCATGATGACTCCTCGATGGGTAGTGCGACGAAGCCGGCGGCGCGATCATAGGTCGCGGGACCGGCCTCGATGCGGTTGATCTCGTCGCGGTCGATCCCCTCGCCATCGCGAACATGGACCTGGATCACCCGCTCGTGGAAGGCACGCTTGAAGGCGCGGAAAGCGCGTTTCTGCTCGGCCGGTCCGAGCGTCGGATCGTCGCGCAGGGCGCGGTAGCGCGCCCACAGCCGGGCATCGGCGGGGCGACGCACCACGAACAACGCCACCAGTGCCGGCGCCGACTCGATCAGCCGAAAACCTTGCTCGACCCCGAGCAGGTCACCGCGCGCGAGCAGCTCGTCGACCCGCGTCTGGTCCTGGCGTGCCCAGCAACCGCTGAAATAATCCTGGCTGAGGCTGAGGAACTCGGCCTCGTCCCAGTAGGCGCGCGTGCCCAGACAACCCTGGGTGACATCGATCAGCGCCGCGTCGTAGACACGCCGCCACAACGGCTCGCCGGGGGTGGCATCGGCACGCGTGGCGCACAGCTGCCACAGATGCACCTCGCCGGCGCCATCGGCGGTAGAATTGTTGAAACATCTTGGCTCCTCTCGTCTCCGCACCGCGGTCTCTGCGACGATCATCCAACCACGGCGACCTCGTCGAGTCCATCGCCACAAGCTTGCCGAAAGACCGTACACATCCCCATGCTATAGCATCGTGTGACACCATCGATTGGCCCCGGTCAATCCCGGCAAGGCATCGCTCCGTGCCGATCGCACCACACCCCGACCCCGACGCCCCGGCAAACACCCGGGGCGTCGCCGATTCAGGACACCGCAACCCCGTGAACGACACCATCCGCCTGCGCGGCGTGCGCCAGAACAATCTCAAGGATCTCGACCTCGACCTGCCGCTCGGCGAACTGACGGTGGTGACCGGGGTCTCGGGCTCGGGCAAATCGTCGCTGGCCTTCGACACCATTTATGCCGAGGGTCAGCGCCGCTATGTCGAGACCTTCTCGCCCTATGCGCGTCAGTTCCTCGACCGCATGGACCGCCCCGCCGCCGAGCGCATCGAGGGCATCCCGCCGGCGATCGCCATCGATCAGACCAACCCGGTGCGCACCTCGCGCTCGACCGTCGGCACCATGACCGAGCTCAACGACCACTTGAAGCTGCTGTTCGCGCGCGCCGCGCGGCTGTTCTGTCACGGCTGCGGTCGGGCGGTGCGGCGCGATCGCCCCGAGGACATCTGGAAGGCCCTGCTCGCCAGCCATCGCGACGCGCGCGCGCTGATCTGCTTCGAGGTCGAGGTGCCCGAATCGCTGGGGGTGGAGCAGGTGCGGGCGATGCTCGCCCAGCAGGGTTATGTACGGCTGCTGGAGGAGACCGATACCCGCATCACCGTGATCCAGGATCGGCTGCGGATCGACCCCGAGCAGCGCGCGCGCGCCCTGGAGGCGCTGGAGGCGGCGCTGGAGAAGGGCCACGGCCGGGTGCGGGTCCACCCGCTCGATGACGCGCGCGCGCCCGGCCCGGCTCTGCGCTTCTCCGCCGAGCTGCACTGCCCCGACTGCGACATCCGCTATCGCGAGCCGAGCCCGGGGCTGTTCTCCTTCAACTCGCCGGTGGGGGCCTGCCCGAGCTGTCGGGGCTTCGGGCGCACCATCGGCATCGACTGGGATCAGGTCGTCCCCGATCCCGCCAAGACCCTGCTCGGCGGCGCGATCAAACCGATCCAGAGCGACAGCTATGCCGAGGTCCAGGACGACCTGCTGCGTTTCGCCCACGCCCGTGGCCTCCCCACCGACATCCCCTGGTCGGCGCTCACCGCGACCGACCGCGACTGGGTGATCGACGGCGAGGGCGAGTGGGAGGACGGCGTGTGGTACGGGCTGCGCCGCTTCTTCGCCTGGCTGGAGGGGCGCAGCTACAAGATGCACGTGCGGGTGCTGCTCTCGCGCTATCGCGCCTACGCGCCCTGCACCCAATGCAACGGGGCCAGACTCGAAGACGAGGCGCTCGACTGGCGACTCGGCGACGCCGAGCTCGCCGCGCGCACCCTGCCCGTGGCGGCGCGCTTCCGTCACGACCGCGTCAGCATGGAGGCGCAACGCTGGGCGGCGCTGCCGGGGCTCGCGCTGCACGACCTGATGTGTCTGCCGCTGGCGCGGCTGCGCGACTTCTGCGATGCGCTCACCCTCGACGCCGGGCTCGATCAGGCGCTCGACCAACTGCTCGGCGAGATCCGCGCGCGGCTGCGCTATCTGTGCGCGGTCGGGCTCGGCTATCTCACCCTCGATCGGCAATCGCGCACCCTCTCCGGCGGCGAGGTGCAGCGCATCAACCTCACCACCGCGCTCGGCACCTCGCTGGTCAACACCCTGTTCGTGCTCGACGAGCCGAGCATCGGGCTGCACCCGCGCGACATGGCACGACTGGTCGCGGTGCTGCAGCGGCTGCGCGCGGGCGGCAACTCGCTGCTGGTGGTCGAGCACGACCCGCAGGTGATGCTCGCCGCCGACCGTATCGTCGACATCGGCCCGGGGCCCGGCGAGCACGGCGGCGAGGTGGTGTTCTCGGGCAGCCCACAGGCACTGCTCGCGGCCCCCGACTCGCTCACCGGCGACTATCTCGCCGGGCGCCGCCGCGTCGCCCCGGAGCGCGCGGCGCGCCCGATCGACGAGGCCACCCGCTGGCTGCGCCTGCGCGGGGCGCGCGCGCACAACCTCAAGGGGGTCGATGTCGACATCCCGCTCGACCGGCTGGTGGTGCTCACCGGGGTCTCGGGCTCGGGCAAGTCGACCCTGCTCCACGAGGTGCTCTATCGCGCGCTGTGCCAGCGCAAGGGCCACCCCGACGGCACACCGGGGGCGTTCGAGAGCCTCGCGGGCGATGACGCGATCGGCGACGTCAGCCTGCTCGATCAGTCGAGCATCGGGCGCAGCTCGCGCTCCAACCCGGCGAGCTATGTCGGCGCCTTCGACGTGCTGCGCAAGCGCTTCGCCCGCGCCCCGCTGGCCGCCGCGCGCGGCTACACCGCCGGCACCTTCAGCTTCAACAGCGGCGACGGGCGCTGCCCGGGCTGCGGCGGCACCGGCTTCGAGCACGTCGAGATGCAGTTTCTCGCCGACGTCTATCTGCGCTGCCCGGACTGCGACGGGCGTCGTTATCGCGACGAGGTGCTGGAGGTCCGCCTGCCCGGCGCCGATCCCGAGGCGCGCCCGCGCTCGATCGCCGAGGTGCTGGAGATGAGCGCCACCGAGGCGCTCGCCTTCTTCGCCGGCGATGCCGAGATCGCCCGCGCCCTGGCCCCGCTGCAGGCCGTCGGGCTGGGCTATCTGCGACTCGGCCAGCCGGTGCCGACGCTCTCCGGCGGCGAGGCGCAGCGGCTCAAGCTCGCCGCCCATCTGGGTAAGCGCGCGCGCCGGCGCAAGGACGCGCCGGGGCTGCTGTTCCTGCTCGACGAGCCGACCACCGGGCTGCACTTCGCCGACATCGCGGTGCTGCTCGAGGCCTTCGAGCGGCTGATCGAGCAGGGCCACTCGCTGCTGGTGATCGAGCACAACCTCGATGTGATCGGCGCCGCCGACTGGCTGATCGATCTCGGTCCCGAGGGCGGCGAGGACGGCGGTGAACTGGTCTGCTGCGGCACGCCCCGGCAGGTCGCCGAACACCCCGGGAGCCACACCGGACAGGCGCTGCGCGAGAGCTGGGCCGCTCCCCAGATGATCGCCGAGAGCGGCGTCGACGATCAGGCCGTGACCGCGCCCGCGGCGATCGAGATCCGTCACGCCCGCGAGCACAACCTCAAGGATCTCACCCTGTCGATCCCGCGCGACCGGCTCACGGTCATCACCGGGGTCTCGGGCAGCGGCAAGAGCACCCTGGCCTTCGACATCCTCTTCGCCGAGGGCCAGCGGCGTTATCTGGAGTCGCTCAACGCCTATGCCCGCCAGTTCGTGCAACCGGCCGCGCGCGCCGAGGTCGATGCCATCCACGGCATCCCGCCGACCGTGGCGATCGAGCAGCGCACCAGTCGCGGCGGGGCGAAGAGCACCGTCGGCACCCTCACCGAGATCCATCACTATCTGCGCCTGCTCTATGTCCGTCTCGGGGTGCAGCACTGCCCCGACTGCGGGGTGGCGATCGAGCCGATGTCGGCGGCGGCGATCCTCGCCCGCATCCTCCGCGAGCACCGTGGTGAGCGGGTGGAGTTGCTGGCCCCGCTGGTGAGCGCGCGCAAGGGCATCTACAAGGAGCTGGCGGCCTGGGCCGCGAGCAAGGGCTGGCAGCGGCTGCGGGTCGACGGCACGGCGTTGCCGACCGACCCCTGGCCGGTGCTCGATCGCTTCCGCGAGCACGACATCGAGCTGCCGCTCGGCGCGCTGCGGGTCGATCCGGCGCACGAGGTCGAGCTGCGCGCCGCGCTCGATCAGGCGCTCGAGCTCGGCAAGGGCGTGGTGCGGGTGGCGCGGCTCGACGCCGCCGGCGACTGGGGCGCCGAGCAGGTCCACTCCACCGCACGGGCCTGTCCCGACTGCGGGCGTGCCTTCGCCGAGCCCGACCCCCGGCTGTTCAGCTACAACTCACGCCACGGCTGGTGCCCGAGCTGTCTCGGCAGCGGTCGGCTGATCGCCGGGCTCGACGACAGCCACAGCGGCGAGGAGGCGCAGTGGCAGGAGGGCGAGATCGGCGCGGCCGCGGTCTGTCCGGCCTGTGACGGCGCGCGGCTCAACCCGGTGGCGCGCGCGGTGCGCTTCCACGACCAGTCGATCGACGGGCTCTCGGCACTGAGCGTCGAGCGGGCGGCGGCCTGGCTCGATGCGCTGGTGCTCGATGCCCGTGAGCAGGCGATCGCCGGCGATCTCATCCATGAGGTGCGCGACCGGCTCGCCTTCCTCGCCGAGGTCGGGCTCGGCTATCTCGGACTCGACCGCGCCGCGCCCAGCCTCTCCGGCGGCGAGGCCCAGCGCATCCGTCTGGCCGCGCAGCTCGGCTCCAACCTGCAGGGGGTGTGCTACGTGCTCGACGAGCCGACCATCGGTCTGCACCCGCGCGACAACGCCCTGCTGCTCGCCAGCCTCGAACGGCTGGAGGCCAAAGGCAACACCATCGTGGTGGTCGAGCACGACGAGGAGACCATCCGTCGCGCCGGTCATGTCATCGACCTCGGCCCCGGCGCCGGGGTACGCGGCGGCCAGGTGATCGCCGAGGGCGACGCCGCGGCACTGATCGCCAACCCCGACTCGCTCACCGGGCGCTACCTCGCCCGCGCCCACGGTCGCGACCGCCCGCCGCGCCCCGCCCCCGGCGAGCGCCAGCGGCTGCGCGTCGAGGGCGCGCACCGCAACAATCTCCGCGACCTCGACGTCGAGCTGCCGCTGGGACGGCTGGTGGCGGTCACCGGGGTCTCGGGCTCGGGCAAGTCGACCCTGGTGCGCGAGGTGCTCGGCGCCACCCTCGGCAACCTGCTCGGCGCCGATCGGCCGACGCGCGCGCGCAAACGCGACCTGATCGGCTGTCGCGCGATCCACGGCTGGCAGGCGCTCACCCGGGTGCTGGAGGTTGATCAGACCCCGATCGGGCGCACCCCGCGCTCCTGTCCGGCGACCTATGTCGGCATCTGGGACCGGGTGCGGCGGCTGTTCGCCGCCACCCAGGAAGCGCGCATCCGCGGCTGGAGCGCGGCGCGCTTCTCCTTCAACACCGCCGGCGGGCGCTGCGGCGCCTGCGACGGCCAGGGGGTGCAGCGCATCGAGATGAGCTTCCTGCCCGACGTGCGCATCCCCTGCGAGCAGTGCGACGGCTCCCGCTTCGACCGCGAGACGCGCGCGGTGCGTTATCTCGGGCTCGACATCGGCCAGACCCTGGCGCTGAGCGTCGACGAAGCGGTCGAGCACTTCGCCGCCCACCCGGCGATCCATCACCCGCTGACCCTGCTGCAGGACGTCGGGCTCGGCTATCTCACCCTCGGCCAGCCGAGTCCGACCCTCTCCGGCGGCGAGGCGCAGCGGCTCAAGCTGGTCACCGAGCTGGCGCGCGCGCGTCCCGGCGCCGATGGGCTGACCGACCGCCCAACCCTCTATCTGCTCGACGAGCCGACGGTGGGGCTGCACATGGCCGATGTCGAACGTCTGCTCGGGGTACTGCAACGGCTGGTCGACGCCGGGCACAGCGTGGTGGTGATCGAGCACAACCTCGACCTGATCGCCGCCGCCGACTGGGTGCTCGACCTCGGCCCCGAGGGCGGCGCGGCCGGCGGACGGCTGGTCGCGACCGGGACGCCGGAGACGATCGCCGCATACCCCGAGCTGCCGACCGGGGCGGCGCTGCAGGCACACCTGGACTGAGCCGCGCCGTCAATCACATTGAGTGTGCGCGGGAACTCCCCGACTGCGATCCGTCAAACCCTGCGCGACGCAAAGCTGGCACACTGCCCAGCCCGCAGCTGCCAAGACATCAAGGAGATATCGCCCGATGAAGACATTGATCCAGTGGTCCCTCGCTCCCGCCCTGCTCATCGCCGCCGGCGCACACGCCGAGACCGCGCCCGATCCGCGCGTGGCCGAGGCCAAGACGCTCATCCAGCAGTTCGCCGGCACCCTCCAGGGCGAGCTCAAGGAGGCGCTCGAGGCCGGCGGTCCGGTACGCGCGATCGAGGTCTGCGAGGAGCGCGCACCGGTGATCGCCGACGAGCTGAGCGCGCAGAGCGGCTGGTCGGTCGGGCGCACCAGCCTCGGGGTGCGCAACGCCGCGCGCAACACCCCGGATGCCTGGGAGCGCGAGATCCTCGACCAGTTCGAGGAGCAGCGCGCCGCCGGCGAGTCGGTGGCCGGTCTCGCCCACGCCGAGGTGGTCGAGGATGAGGACGGCCGCCGCTTCCGTTTCATGAAGGCGATCCCCACCGCCGAGGTCTGTCTCGCCTGTCACGGCGATCACCTCACCCCCGAGGTGGCGGCCGCCCTGGACGAGCGTTATCCTGAGGACAACGCGCGCGGCTACCGCGCCGGCGACATCCGGGGTGCCTTCACCCTGGCCAAGCCACTCTGATACCTATCGCGCCCGGCGCCCGTGCGCCGGGCGCACGCAGGTGCGAGCCCATGGCCGACGAACTCTTCGATCTCTGCTATACCGGCGCCATCGCCACCGACGCCGACCCCGCCCAGGTCCGCGAACGGCTCTGCGCCGTGTTCAAGCTCGCCGGTCCCGGCTGCGAGCGGCTGTTCAGCGGCAAGCGGGTGGTGGTCAAGCGCGGCGTCGACGCCGCCACCGTCGCCCAGTACCGCCAGGTCTTCAGCCGGGCCGGCGCGGTGCTGGAGGTGACCCCGAGCGAACGCGCCGCCCCCGCCCCGCAACCGGTGCGCCCGGCGCCCGACGGCCCGGTGGAGGACCCCGCCGGCTCCCCCGAGACCCTCGCCCGGATCGATGGCGAGGCGCTGGCACTGGCCCCACAGGACGGCTTCCTCGAACCCTCGCGCACGGTTAAGATGCCCGCCATCGACACCAGCCACCTGACCCTGGTGCAAGGCGCCGATTGGACCCTGGCCGATTGCGAGCCGCCGCCGACGCCGATCCCGACGCCCGACATCGATCATCTCTCGCTGGTCGACATCGAGCCCGAAGAACAACGACAGGAACGCAGCGACTGACCCCTCCATGACCATCGACTTCGAGCATCTCGTCATCGGCGCCGGCATCAGCGGACTCGGCGCCGCGCACTTCTCCGCACGTCGCGGCCACTCCACCCTGGTGCTGGAGGCGCGCGATCGCGTCGGCGGCTGCATCAACAGCCAGGCCTTCGAGGACCAGGACGGTTTCTGGGTCGAGTCGGGCGGACATACCTGCTTCAACAGCTACGGCAACCTGCTCACCATCCTCGACGATCTAGGGCTGACCGCGCTGGTCCAGCCCAAGCTCAAGGTCGGCTATGCGCTGTGGCAGGACGGCAAGCGTCGCCCGATCCGTTCGGCGCTGCACCTCGGCGAGGCGATCCGCTCGCTGCCGCGGATGTTCCGCGAGCCCAAGGCCGGACGCAGCGTCGCCGACTACTACAGCGCCATCCTCGGCCGGCGCAACTATGACGACCTGTTGCGTCACGCCTTCCAGGCGGTGATCTGCCAGCCCGCCGACGACTACCCGGCCGAGGCGCTGTTCCGCCGCAAGCCGCGGCGCAAGGAGGTGATCAAGGCCTTCACCTTCCCGAGCGGGCTCTCGACCATCCCCCAGGCGATCGCCGATCAGCCGGGGATCGAGGTGCGCACCGGCCAGGAGGTCGAGCGCATCGCGCGTACCGACGCGGGCTTCCGGGTCCACCTCGCCGATGGCGAGAGCATCGGCGCCGCCCGGCTCACCCTGGCGGTGCCGCCGCCGGTGGCCGCCGCGCTGATGCCCGAGGGCTTCGAGCAGGCGCGCGCGGCGATCGACGGCATCGGCATGGCCGAGATCGAGACCCTGGTACTGGTGTTCCGCGCCGCCGAGGTCGACATCAAGCCGATGGCCGGGCTGATCGCGATCGAGGACGCCTTCTACTCCTCGGTCTCGCGCGACTTCCTCCCCGATCCCGAGCTGCGCGGCTTCGCCTTCCACTTCCGTCCCGGCGCACTCGACGCCGAGGCCCAGATCGCGCGCGCCTGCGCCACCCTCGACCTGCGCCCCGATCAGGTGCTCGACCAGGCGCGGGTGCACAACCGTCTGCCGGCGCTGCGCGCCGGTCACGCCGAACGGGTCGCCGCGCTCGACGCCGCACTCGCCGGCACCCCGCTGGCAGTCACCGGCAACTGGTTCCTCGGCGTCTCGATCGAGGATGCGCTCACCCGCAGCCGCAGCGAACACGACCGCCTGTTCGGGGCCTGATGACCAACCACCCGTTCGCACAAGGAGCCGCCCGCATGCGCAAGCTGCTGACCGCCATCGCCCTACTCGCCCTGAGCGCCCCGCTCGCGGCCGAGGTCATCGGCAGCGTCTCGACCAAGTTCAAGATCCTCGGGCCCAACGACAAGATCGTCGTCGAGGCCTTCGAGGACGAGGACATCCCCGGTGTCGTCTGCTATATCAGCCGCGCCAAGACCGGCGGGGTCTCCGGCGCGGTCGGGGTCGCCGAGGACACCTCGGACGCCTCGATCGAGTGCACCCAGGTCGGCCCGATCACGCTGCCCGACGCGGTGCGCGACGGCAAGCAGGACGGCGAGGAGGTGTTCAAGAAGCGCACCTCGCTGCTGTTCAAGAGCCTGCAGGTGGTGCGCTTCTACGACGCGCCGCGTCACGCCCTGGTCTATCTGAGCTACAGCGACAAGATCATCGAGGGTTCGCCGAAGAACAGCATCTCGGCCGTCGCCATCCAACCCTGGCCGACCCAGGCGCGCTGAAGCGATGATGATCAGCCGCCCCCACCGTCTGCTCCCGCTGCTGCTGCCGCTGGCGCTGCTGCGCCCGGCTCCCGCGCTCGCCGACAACGCCTTCGTCACCGACCCCGAGGCGCCCACGCCCTCGAGCGTGCGCGAGGGCGTGCGCTGGCAGGAACGCGCCACCCCGCCGCCGCCCTGGCCCGAGGAGTCCGACCTGATCGAGCTCGAACTCGATCGACCGCATGCCGGTTTCCGCTATTTCATCGATGGCCGTCACCTGCAGATCGGCGACGACGGCGTGGTGCGCTACACCCTGGTCGCCCAGGGGCCGAGCGGCGCCCGCAACCTCTCCTTCGAGGGGCTGCGCTGCACCCCGCGCGGCACTTACAAGACCTACGCCTACGGCGCCGCCGGGCGCTTCGTGCTGCTCGACGAGCCGCAGTGGCAGCCGCTCGGCGAGCGCGACCACGAACGCTTCCGCAAGGCGCTGTGGCGTCATCACTTCTGCGTCCCGCGCGGCTTCGCCCCGCGTCCCCGCAAGGACATGATCCGCTCGCTGCAGGGGCGCATCGCCCCCCTGCAGAACAGCGGCTTCCTCACCGACTGAGGGCGCGCGGACCGCGCGCCGGTCGCCGCCGCGCTGGAAGCGGTATGCGGCAGTCGCCATATCCGACCCTATGTTGCACAGGATTCACAGGTCCCCCGATGTCGAACCCCCTGCTTGAAACCCAGACCCTGCCGGCCTTCTCCCGGATCGGCCCGGAGCACGTCGAGCCCGCGCTCGACGCTCAGCTCGCCGAGTGTCGCGCACTGATCGAGCGACTCACCCGCGAGATCGCGGTGCCGACCTGGGAGAACTTCATCGAGCCGCTGGAGGAGAGCGAGGACCGGCTCGGCCGGGTCTGGTCGCCGGTCAGCCATCTCAACAGCGTGCTCAACAGCGAGGCGCTGCGCACCGCCTACAACGCCTGTCTGCCCAAGCTCAGCGACTACGGCACCGAGGTCGGGCAGAACGAGGCGCTGTTCCGCGCCTATCGCGCGGTGGCCACCCAGGAGCATCTCGACGCCGACCAGCGCCGGGTGCTCGACAACGCGCTGCGCGACTTCCATCTCTCCGGCGTCGACCTGCCGGCCGACAAGAAGGCCCGCTACAAGGAGATCAGCCAGTCGCTGAGTGCGCTCACCAGCAAGTTCGCCGAGAACGTGCTCGATGCCACCAACGCCTGGGAGCTGCACCTGGAGGACGAGTCGCGCCTCGCCGGGCTGCCCGAGTCGGCGCGCGCGCTGCTGCGCCAGAACGCCGAGCAGCGCGAGCTGCCGGGCTGGCTGCTGACCCTGCACATGCCGAGCTATCTGCCGGTGATGACCTATGCCGACGACCGCGAGCTGCGCGCCGAGTGCTATCGCGCCTTCGCCACCCGCGCCTCGGACCAGGGCCCGCACGCCGGTGAGTGGGACAACAGCGAGATCATGGAGCAGATCCTCGCGCTGCGTCACGAACAGGCCCAGCTGCTCGGCTTCGCCAACTATGCCGAACGCTCGCTGGCGACCAAGATGGCGCGCACCCCGGAAGAGGTGATCGGCTTCCTCGGCGATCTGGCCGAGCGCTCGCTGCCGCAGGCGCAGCGCGAGCTCGACGAGCTGACCGCCTTCGCCCGCGAACACCACGGTGTCGACCAGCTCGAACCCTGGGACGTCGGCTACTACGCCGAGAAGCTGCGCCAGCACCGCTACCAGATCAGCGACGAGGAGCTGCGTCCCTACTTCCCGCTCTCGCGCGTGCTCGACGGACTGTTCGGCGTCGCCGAGCGGCTCTTCGGGGTGCGCTTCCAGGAGGTCGAGGCGTTCGACACCTATCACCCCGACGTGCGCTTCTTCGAGATTCGCGACGCCGAGCACGGCGCGCTGCGCGGTCAGTTCTATCTCGACCCCTTCGCCCGGGCGCACAAGCGCGGCGGGGCCTGGATGGACACCTGCAGCGATCGCATGCACAGCGCCACCCGCGACCAGATCCCGGTGGCCTATCTGGTGTGCAACTTCGCCCCGCCGGTCGGCGCGCGCCCGGCGCTGCTCACCCACGACGAGGTCGAGACCCTGTTCCACGAGTTCGGCCACGGTCTGCACCACCTGCTGACCAAGGTCGACTATCCGGCGGTGGCCGGGATCAACGGGGTGCCCTGGGACGCCGTCGAGCTGCCCAGTCAGTTCCTCGAGAACTGGTGCTGGGAGCGCGAGTCGCTGGACCTGTTCGCGCGCCACTGGGAGACCGACGAGCCGCTGCCCGAGACCCTCTACCAGCGCATGCGCGCGGCCAAGCACTTCCAGTCGGCGATGCAGATGGTGCGTCAGCTCGAGTTCGCGCTGTTCGACTTCCGCATCCATCTCGAATACGACCCGGCACGCGGCGGGCGCATCCAGGAGATCCTGCAGTCGGTGCGTGAGCAGGTCGCGGTGATCCACCCGCCGGCCTTCCACCGCTTCGCCCACGGCTTCTCGCACATCTTCGCCGGGGGCTATGCCGCCGGTTACTACAGCTACAAGTGGGCCGAGGTGCTCTCGGCCGACGCCTTCTCGCTGTTCGAGGAGCGCGGGGTGTTCGACCCCGCCACCGGGCGCGCCTTCCGCGAGCACATCCTCGAGCGCGGCGGCGCCGAGGACGCGATGACGCTGTTCGTGCGCTTCCGCGGGCGCGAGCCCGACACCGAGGCGCTGCTGCGTCAGTCAGGGATCGCGGCATGAAGTACCGCGACCTGCGCGACTTCATCGCCCAGCTCGAGGAGCGCGGCGAGCTGGTGCGGGTGCGCGAGCCGGTCGACCCGCACCTGGAGGTGACCGAGATCTGCGACCGCACCCTGCGCGGCGGCGGTCCGGCGCTGCTGTTCGAGCGCCCCAAAGGCTCGGAGATCCCACTGCTCGGCAACCTCTTCGGCACCCCGCGCCGGGTGGCGCTGGGGATGGGCGAGGACTCGGTCGAGGCGCTGCGCGAGGTCGGTCGGCTGCTCGCCTTTCTCAAGGAGCCGGACCCGCCGAAGGGGATGAAGCAGGCCTGGGAGAGCCTGCCGATCTTCAAGAAGGTGCTCGACATGGCCCCCAAGGTGCGGCGCAACCCGCCCTGCCAGGCGCACCAGCTCAGCGGTGAGGCGGTCGATCTGGGGCGCCTGCCGATCCAGCACTGCTGGCCGGGCGATGTCGGTCGTCTGATCACCTGGGGGCTGGTGATCACCCGCGGTCCGGAGAAGCCGCGCCAGAACCTCGGCATCTATCGCATGCAGGTGCTCGATCGCAACCGGGTGATCATGCGCTGGCTGGCGCACCGCGGCGGCGCGCTCGACTATCGCGACTGGCAGCGCGCCCACCCCGGCAAGCCCTTCCCGGTGGCCGTCGCGCTCGGCGCCGATCCGGCGACCATCCTCGGCGCCGTCACCCCGGTGCCCGACACCCTCTCGGAGTACGCCTTCGCCGGGCTGTTGCGCGGCAGCCGCACCGAGCTGGCACGCTGTCAGGACTCCGACCTGCAGGTCCCGGCGAGCGCCGAGTTCGTGCTCGAGGGCCACATCCATCCCGACGACATGGCCCCGGAGGGCCCCTTCGGCGACCACACCGGCTACTACAACGAGGTCGACCGCTTCCCGGTGTTCACCATCGAGCGCATCACCCATCGCGAGCGCCCGATCTATCACAGCACCTATACCGGCCGGCCGCCCGACGAGCCGGCGATCCTCGGGGTGGCGCTCAACGAGGTCTTCGTGCCCATCCTGCAGAAGCAGTTCCCGGAGATCGTCGACTTCTACCTGCCGCCCGAGGGCTGCTCCTACCGCCTCGCGGTGGTGAGCATCCGCAAGCAGTACCCGGGACACGCCAAGCGGGTGATGATGGGGGTGTGGTCCTTCCTGCGCCAGTTCATGTACACCAAGTTCGTCATCGTCGTCGACGAGGACGTCTGCACCCGCGACTGGAAGGACGTGATCTGGGCGATGACCACCCGGATGGACCCGGCGCGCGACACGGTGACGATCGAGAACACCCCGATCGACTATCTCGACTTCGCCTCGCCGGTCTCCGGACTGGGTTCGAAGATCGGCTTCGACGCGACCAACAAGTGGCAGGGCGAGACCGACCGCGAGTGGGGCGAGCCGATCCGCATGGACGAGGCGGTGCGCGAGCGGGTCGACCGCATGTGGGATCGGCTGGGCATCGAACTGCCCGAGGCGTGAACGGCAGGATGGCGCTCGTCCTGAGCGCCCTCCCCGACGCCCACCGACCGGCTGGCCGGTGGGCGTGGGCATGGTTGCGGCGGGATCAGTAGCGCCCCCCTCCACGCGGGCGCTCCGCCCGCGGCCTGGCCTCGTTGACGGTGAGCTTGCGACCCTTCATGTCGCTCTCGTTGAGGGCCTTGATCGCGGTGTCAGCCTCCGAGTTGTTGGGCATGTCGACGAAGCCGAAGCCCTTCGACTGACCGGAGAACTTGTCCTTGATCACCTCGGCGCTGGCCAGTTCACCGAATCCGCTGAAGATGTCCCTCAGCTCGTCATCGGTCACGCTATAGGGGAGATTTCCTACGTAGATCCTCATCGCTATCTCTCGGGCTCGTGTGTGTTGATCGAACGAAAACTGCCGGTCGGCCAACACACAAGCCATCCCGACAGTGGACGATGTCCAAGCCCGCGGCCCGGCGAGGAAGGCGCTTCCTCGGGGATCACGACCGGCCAATGCGTACACCAAAAGTGAAAAGACGCGCGTTCGGGAGAGAGGGAGCGATGCGGGGATAAGGATGGGAGCGCATCCGGCGCTCGACACCGACCGAGCTGGAGACGGTCAGGCTAAGCGATCAGGAGAGTTCGGATCCCAAAGGAAAAACCCGTAGACACTCCGACGTGTCTTTAACACTTGAATGCTCGCTTGGGGTAGTTCGAGATCCTGGCAGGCGCCGCGATTGACTCTGGTGGAAAGCTAGTGGATCGGGAACGGGGCGTCAACCGAGAGACCATAGAAATTATCTGGTCAAGGATAAGTCGATTCGAGGCCACCGCAGCCGTTCGGGACGGCCACGGTGGCAGGGTGCACAGCTAGCGCGACTGCCCGGGATCGCTGTCGAAACCGGCCTGGCGGATCGCCGCGACCAGCTCGCTGACGTCGAGGTGCGCGCCGCGCACCCGCACCAGCCCGGCGCCGAGATCGGGTTCGGCGGCCTCGACCGCGTCGATGCGCTCGAGCGCCTGACGAACGCTGGCGACACAATGATTGCAGCTCATCCCCGAGACCGGCAGGGTCAGATCCGCGGCCACGGCGGGCGCCGGCGCGAAGCGGGCACGCAGGCGCCGCACGGCGAGCAACAGCAGCAGCGCGGTGAGCAGCAGCGCCGCGCTCACCCCCAGCCAGTCGCCCTCGGCGCCGTGGAGATGCCCGGCATGTTCTGCCGGACTCTGCAGCAGGGCGTCGAACAACAGCCCGAAGGCCATGCTCATCACCACCACCACGGCGAGATAGATCGCCAGGATGCGGCCGCCGAGGGTGCGATAGACGGCCCCGAAGGTGGCGATATTGGTCGCCGGACCGGCCATCAGGAACACCAGCGCCGAGCCCGCCGGCAGCCCCGAGGCGATCAGCGAGGCGGCGATCGGCACCGATCCGGTGGTACAGACATAGAGCGGTAGCGAGATCGCCAACACCACCAGCATGCCGAGCAGCCCCTGGGCCCAGGACTGCGAGGCGAAGTAGTCGGCGGGCAGCACGACGGTGAGCAGCGCCGCCAGCGCCACGCCGGCGAGCACCCACAGATCGATCGCCCCGAGCAGATCGAACACCGCATAGCGCAGCACCGGGCGCCAGCCGCGCGGCCGCGCCCCGTCATCATCCGTCGCCGTCTGTTGCGCGGGTGCCGGATCGGGACGGGTGAAGCGGTTGACCAGCCCGCCGCCGACCAGCCCGGTGACGAAGGCCGCGACCAGCTTGAACAGCGCGAAGGGCCAGCCGAGGAAGGCCGCGCTCACCAGGATCGAGTCGACCCCGGTCTGCGGGGTACTGATCATGAAGGCGGTGGTGGCGCCCTTGGAAGCGCCTTCGTTACGTAGCCCCAACGCCGTCGGGATCACCCCGCAGGAGCACAGCGGCAGCGGCACCCCGACCAGGGTGGCGCGGGTCACGCTCGCCATGTCGGGGCGGTTGAGCCCGCGATGGACGAAGCCACGCGGCAGATAGACGTGCATCAGCCCGGCGATCAGCAGGCCGAGCAACAACGAGGGGGAGAGTTCGACCATCACCTGCCAGAAGGCGGCGAGGAACTGCGCGATCATACGGCGGGACTCCAGGGTGGACCCCGCCGGCCATCACGACCGACGGGGCGAGGTGGATCGATCGATGACGACTCAGTCGAAGTGGCCCTTGGCGTGCTCGTCGACGAGGCGACCGCCGAGCGCGCCGACGCCGGCGCCGATCAACGCACCGGCGCCGGCGTCGGCGCCGAACGAGCCGATGATCGCACCGGTGGCCGCGCCGATGGCGGTGCCGCTCGACACCCGGGCACCGGTGGTATTGCCGCAACCGGCGAGCGCCAGAGTGAGGACCAGCGCCAGGGCGGGAAAGAGGATCTGCTTCACGGCTCGACTCCTGCAAGGCATTGGAAAGGTCGGGACGCCAACTGCCGGTCGCGCCCGACAACCGGAACCATCCCTGATCACCGCTGACCGGCTCAACGACAGGGATAACGCTCGGCCAGCGCCCGCACCACGCCCTTGACCGGCACCTCGTCCATCAGCGCTCCCTCATCGGCATGCTTGCCGGCCCAGTCGAGAAAGGCCGTCTGGGCATCGGCCAGGGTGGCCTTGGGCGGATGACAGACCAGCGGCTCGAGCGCCTCGTGGGCGGAGACCGCGTCGTGATACTGCATGGTCGCCTCGATGAAGGCGCGACAGGCCAGTGCGGCGGTCATCGCGTGGGCGTCCCCGGATGGGACCGAGCAGATGTTGTAGAGGTTCCTGGTGGTCTCGTAGTCGAAGTCCTGGCGCTCGAGCGCCAGCGCCGGGGCGGCCAGCAGCGGTAGCAGACAGGCGGTAAACAGCCGCTGACGAAGCGATGGGGTCGATCTCATCACGGGTCCTCCGGATGGTTACGCATACGGGCGCCACTGCCGGGGCGCGGCATCGCGCCCCGGCTCCCTGGTGTCAGACACCTCGGCCTGCGCCCGGTCGGCCACCGCCAAGCATAGCAGCCCGCCCTCAGGACGCCTCGGCCAGCGCCGCGCGCAGCCCGGCCTCGAGGTCCGGATAGCGCAACTCGACCCCCAGCGATTCGCGCAGCTTGCGATTGGAGAGTCGGCGCGACTCGGCCATGTAGGAGCGCATCCCCGCCGAGAGCTGACCCATCGCCTCGGCCAGCGGCAGCTCGGGCGCGCGCGCCAGCCCGGCGGCGTCGGCCACCGCGCGGAAGTACTCGGTCATGGTGCTCGGGCGGCCGTCGCTGACGTTGTAGACCTCGCCGTCGCCACCACGCGCCATCGCCGCCCGGCAGGTGGCGACCAGATCGTCGACATGGATACGGTTGGAGTACGGCGCCTCCTCGGCCCGCACCAGCGGCTGGCCACTGCGCAGTCGCGCCAGCGGCAACCGGTCGGGGCCGTAGATCCCGGCCACGCGCAGGATCACCAGCTCGCCGCCGCTGCGCGCGCGCCACTCGCGCAGCACGCACTCGGCGTCGAGACGCCGCCAGGCGCGATCGGCCACCGGGCGCAACGGCTGCGACTCGTCGACCCAGGCCCCGTCACAGTCGCCATAGACCCCGGTGGTACTGACATAGACCAGTCGACGCGGATCGCCGACGCGCGCGAAATGCTCGACCAGGGCGCGGGTGACGCCGTCCTCTCGCCCCTCGCCCGGCGGCGGCGCGAGATGGAAGACCTCGGCCCCGGCCCAGTCGAGTGTGTCGACCACACCGGGCTCGCCGAGCGGCAGCCGCGCCGCCTCGATCCCCGCCGCGCGCAGCCGCGCCAGACCCTGTTCGCTGCGCACCACACCGCTGACCGGTTCGCCCGCGGCCTGGTATTGGCGCGCCAGCCGGGTGCCCACATATCCACATCCAAGGATCAACTTCACCCTGTCGTACTCCGCATGGGTTATCGATGGTGACACTATCGGCGGCGAGCAGGACGGATTGCAAGACGGTCGGGACCATGGGATTTCAGATCAGTATCGACGCCGACGGAGCACGTTTCACCACCGAGCCCGGCGAGACCGTGCTCGACGCCGCGCTGCGCCAGGGCATCGCCCTGCCCCACGGTTGTCGCGACGGGCGTTGCGGCAGCTGCGCCGCAACCCTCGGCGCCGGCGAGATCGACTACCCCGGCGGCACGCCGCCGGCGCTCGCCGGGCTCGGCGCCGAGCAGTGTCTGACCTGCCGCGCCGTCCCCCGCAGCGACCTGCATCTCGACCTGCCGGCGCGCACCCGGCCCGACGAACCGCAACAGGTGCGCACCCTGCCCTGCCGGGTCGAGCGCATCGAGCGGCTCGCCCCCGAGGTGATGGGGCTCAGCCTCAAGCTCCCCGATCACGACCCGCTGCGCTTTCGCGCCGGACAATATCTCGACGTACTGCTGCGCGACGGCAGCCGCCGCGCCTTCTCCTTCGCCAGCGCCCCGGCGCTCAGCCCCTATCTCGAACTGCACATCCGTCGGGTACCGGGCGGACGCTTCACCACCGAGGTCTTCGAGCGCCTCGGCGAGCGCGCGCTGCTGCGCGTCCAGGCCCCGCTCGGCGACTTCGGGCTCGATCCCACGAGCACGGCGCCGGCGATCCTGATCGGCGGCGGCACCGGCTTCGCCCCGCTCAAGTCGATGATCGAGGACGCCATCGCCCGCGGCCTGCAGCGCCCGCTGCTGCTCTATCGCGGCGCGCGCACCCGCGCCGATCTCTACCTCCCCGACCTCGCCCCGCGCTGGGCTGCCGAGCACCCCTGGTTCGGCCACCAGGCGGTGCTCTCCGAGCCCGAGCCGGACTGGGACGGGCGCCGCGGACTGGTCCATCAGGCGGTGATCGAGGACTTCCCCGACCTCGCCGGCCACCAGGTCTACATCAGCGGCCCGCCGGCGATGATCGAGCACGCCCGCCCCGCGCTGCTCGCCCGGGGCCTCGACCCGGCGGCACTGTTCACCGATGCCTTCGTCGACACCAGTCACGGCAACTGAGCGCAGACACGCTTGTCGACAACGCCTCTGAGCGGCGACACTCCGGATCCTTTCCGTCCGTCGCTCACGAGGAGCCCGCCCGATGCGTGTCGTCTTGTCATTTGTCCCGCTGTTGCTCGCCACCCTGTTGACGACCGCCTGTACCCCGGCACGCATCGTCTCGACCTGGCAGGACCTCGCCACCCCCACGCCCCACTACCCCAGCCTGGTGGTCTTCGGCGTCGCCGACAGCCCGCTGGTGCGCCGCGCCTACGAGGAGCACTTCGCGCGCGAGCTGCGCCAGCGTGGCCTCGAGGTCACGCCCGGGCACCGCCTGCTCGCCGAGGCCGACGTCACCCGCGGCAAGGCGCTGCGCGCGGCGATCGGGCGCTCGAGCGCGGCCGGTGTGGTGGTGATCCATCTGCGTTGCGACGAGCCCGGCGACGGTGGCATCAACCCCTTCAGCCATGTCCGACTCGCCGAGGACGGCAGGCTCTACCCCTATTACACCCGGGTCCATCAGGCGGTGAGCGGCGCCGACTACTATGCCCGCGAGCACACGCTGAGACTGGAGACCAGCCTCTATGACGCCGAGGACGCCCATCTGGTGTGGTCGGGCCGCTCGGCGCCACTCGCGCCCGACTCGGAGCAGACCACCATCGGCGACCTGATCGCGGCGACGGTGTCACGGATGCAGCGCGATGGGGTGATCGCGGCGAAGGGAACGCCCGAACGATCGGGCAGGGATTGATGGGAAAAGGCGGGGCCGGACGGCCCCGCCCGATGGGTCGATCGCCTCTCAGCGTTCGGCGCAGAGCCGGCACAGTGCGGCGAGCATGCCCGGATCGTCGGCACGATCGGCGACCTCGACCCGCGCGAAACCGATCTCGCCGGCATGGCGCGCGGTGCGCTCGGCGATCACCGCCAGCGGGGTGGCGAGGAGCGGTGCGCGACCGGCCGGGCCGATCAGCTCGACGAGGTTGTCGAGCACGCGGTTACTGGTGGCGAGCGCCAGCCCCACCTCAGCGTCCCAGTCACGCAACAGCGCGGCGACGTCGTGCGCCGGGCACACCCGCCGATAGACCTCGGCGAAGGCCACCTCGGCGCCACGCTCGGTGAGGGCGTTGGCGAACACCGCACGGCCACCGTCGCCGCGCACGATCAGCACCCGTTGCCCGGCCATCTCGGCCAGCGCCGGATGACGCAGCAGGGTCTCGCTGTCGTAGCTGTCGCTGGGCACCAGGTCGGGCGCGCGACCGGCAGCGGCCAACGCCTCGGCCGTGGCCCGCCCCACCGCGGCGATCCGCGCCGCGCGCGGCCAGTCCGCCGCCGGGACCAGCGCCAGCGCCTGTTCGACGGCATTGACGCTGACGAAATAGAGCAGATCCCAGTCGGCGCGGAGCAAGGCCCGCGCGGGCGCCGGATCGACGGGAGGCACGATCTCGATGGTGGGCAGCCGGATCGGCCGACCGCCGGCCTCGGCGATCAGCGTACAGAGCCCGTCGGCCTGCGCCGCCGGCCGCGTCACCAGGACGCCGCGGCCACCGAGATCGCAACCGACCATCTCAGTGCGACTCATAGAGCGCGGCCAGGATCTCGCCGGCGCCCTGGCCGAGCAGGTCCTCGGCCACGCGCAGGCCGATCGCCTCGGCCTCGGCACGCGGGCCGCTGGCCTCGGCGCGCAGGATGCGCTTGCCGTCGGTGGTGCCGACCAGGCCCTTGAGGGTGAGCTGATCGCCGTCGAGCACCGCGTGACCGCCGATCGGCACCTGGCAGCCGCCGTTGAGACGCGCGTTCATCGCCCGCTCGGCGAGCACCCGGTCGGTGGTGTCGCGATGCGCCAGCGGGGCGATCAGGTCGTGGACACGCTGATCGTCGCTGCGGCACTCGATGCCGATGGCACCCTGACCGATCGCCGGCAGGCTGTCGACCGGATCGATGCAGCTGCGGATGCGCGACTCGAAGCCGAGGCGGATCAGCCCGGCGGCGGCGAGCACGATGGCGTCGAACTGACCGCTGTCGAGCTTGGCCAGACGGGTGTTGACGTTACCGCGCAGCGGCTTGATCTGGAGGTCGGGACGACGGTCGGCGAGCTGGCACTCGCGACGCAGGCTGGAGGTGCCGACCACCGCACCCTCGGGCAGATCGGCGAGGCCCTCGTAGTTGTTGGAGACGAAGGCGTCGTAGGGGTTCTCACGCTCCATGATCACCGCCAGGTGCAGCCCCTCGGGGAACTCGACCGGCACGTCCTTCATCGAGTGCACCGCGATATCGGCCGTGCCCTCGAGCATCCCCTGCTCCAGCTCCTTGACGAACAGCCCCTTGCCGCCGACCTTCGACAGCGGCGAGTCGAGCAGCTGGTCGCCCTTGGTGGTCATGCCCACGATCTCGACCTCGAGACCGGGGTGGAGCGACTTGAGCAGCGCCGCGGTGTGCTCGGCCTGCCACATGGCCAGGGGGGATTTGCGGGTGGCGATACGGATGCAATTCGACATGTTCGGTCCTGAGGACTAGAGCTTTGATGGATAGCGCCGTCGCCCGCCGGGCGATGCGCGGACGGCGCATGATTGTGTCACAGCGAGGCGGCTCGGCACAGTGACGCTCTCACCCTCGCGGCGCGACTGCGATGATCCCAGTCAATTGGGACGTGAACGAGTGGGCTCGGGCAACAGCTGGCGAAAGGTCTCGGGCACCGGGTCGGCCTCGGCATGCAACCAGTGCGGCCAGGCCCCGAACCCGGGGTGGGCGGGGATGGCGATCAGCGCACTCGAACGGGTCGTGAAACCGTCGTCGCGACACTGCACCATCGCCGCCTCGGGCGCCAGACCCGCCAGCGGCTCGCGCCCGGCGAGCAGCCGCTGCCAGTCCTCCCAGTCGCCGCGCAACGGGTCCGGCGGCTCGGCATTCCGAAACCGCGGCAGCTGCGCGGCGATGCGCGGATCGCCGGGATCGTCGAGCTCGCCGGCGCAGAGCATGTGCAGCCCCGCCGGGATCGGCGTGACCCGGATCCTGCCGGCGCCATCATGGCGCAGCCAATGGGCCGCGCGCGGATCGGCGACGACCAGGTTGAAGGGGCGATAGGCGGCGGGGTGGAGATCGGCGAGCGCCTCGGCGGCGGCATCGGCCTCGGCGTGATCGAGCGCCTCGAGCACCAGCTCGCCACGACTGCGCTTGCCCGGGGCCGGACCGAGACTGGCACGGCGATCGAGCACCGCCGCCATCAGGCCATGGTCGTTGACCCCCAGCCAACTGCCCTCGCCGACCAGGTCGAGTCCGGCGAACACCTCGGGACGATCCGGCCAGTGCCGCCCGGGCGCACGCGCCGGGCGGGCGCGCTGCTCGTCACGGTTGGCACCGAGCAGCAGCGGCCAGTCCTCGCCGGGACGGCGCAACATCACCAGGGTACACACTCAACGGCCCTCCTTCACTTTCTGCCGGGCTCGCCGGATGCGCTGCGCGAGCACCTCGGCAAGCATTTTGAACGCCTTGCGCTGGGCCAACTGGTTGGCGCTGCGAGGCGCGCGCAACAGCTCCAGACGCGCCTGGAAGTAGGCCAGATCGGCCTCGAGGCGCGCAATCTGGAGGCGGCGCCGATGCCGCGTCTGTGTCTGAGCATCGGATTTTCGATACGCCATCTCGCACCAGGCTTCGGGCAGGGACGCGGGGTCCCGCCGTCAAAGAGTCGTGTTCACCGGCTCCGATGATATGGTATTAGGGGGATGTGGGAAGCATCTTCCGTGAGACATGTCCGAACCGGGGACTGGCGAGGACCTCGGGGCGGGTCCCGAGACGCGCAGCGTCCACGGCAACCATGTACCACGGACCTCGGAGCGGCCTCGGCCGCGATTGTCTGGCACCCTGCGACCCAGAAGTCACCGACCCGACGACACGCCGTGGCGGACGCGACGGCGTGCCCGAGGGGTCGTCACTGCGGAGCCACTCAGGAACCGGCTTCGACTCAGGCCCATTCTATCAAAGGCAGATCAAGACACAGCATGAGCGCAATCCTAGAACTGTTCCGGAGTTCCGGCGCGCTTTATGGAGGCAACGCGGCCTTCATCGAGGATCTCTACGAACGCTATCTGCAAGACCCCGAGAGCGTCGATCTGGCCTGGCGGGAACGCTTCGACGCCATGCGCAAGGAAGCCGCCAACGAGGTCCCGCACGGACCGGTGCGCGAGAACTTCCTGCGTCTGGCGCAGGAGAGTCGCTCGCGCGCGCGCACCCGATCGACCGAGCACCTGGAGCCGGCCGCCGCCGAGAAACAGTATGCGGTGCTCAGCCTGATCAACGGCTACCGCTATCGCGGCCATCAGGTCGCCGACCTCGACCCGATCACCCTGCGCGAGCAGCGACGCATCGCCGATCTCGATCCTGCCTATCACAACCTCGACCAGGGCGACATGGATCAGGTGTTCCACACCGGGTCGCTCTATGCCCCCGACCGCATGCCGCTGCGCGACATCCTCGAGATGCTCGAGCAGATCTACTGCGGCACCGTCGGCTCGGAATACATGCACATCACCAACACCCTCGAGAAGCGCTGGATCCAGAAGCGTCTCGAGGGCTATCGCGCCACCCCCGAGCTCAACACCCAGGAGCGGCGCTGGCTGCTCACCCTGCTCACCGCCGCCGAGGGCATCGAGCAGTATCTGCATCAGCGCTATGTCGGCCAGAAGCGCTTCTCGCTCGAGGGCGGCGACGCGCTCATCCCGCTGCTCGACGAGCTGATCCAGCGCGCCGGGCGCAAGGGCCAGAAGGAGGTGGTCATCGGCATGGCCCACCGCGGCCGGCTCAACGTGCTCACCAACATCTTCGGCAAGCCGCCGCAGGACATCTTCGCCGAGTTCGAGGGCCGGGTGGCGATGGACTCGCGCAAGATGGCCGGCGACGTCAAGTACCACATGGGCTTCGCCACCGACATCGACACCCCCGGCGGTATCGTCCACCTGGTGCTCGGCTTCAACCCCTCACACCTCGAGATCATCGATCCGGTGATCGAGGGCTCGGTGCGCGCACGCCAGCGCCGCCGCCGCGATCGCACCGGCGATCAGGTGCTGCCGGTACTGATCCACGGTGATGCCGCCTTCGCCGGTCAGGGCGTGGTGATGGAGACGCTGCAGCTGTCGCAGACGCGCAGCTACGCCACCGGCGGCACCGTGCACATCGTCATCAACAACCAGATCGGCTTCACCACCAGCCACCCGCTCGACACCCGCTCGACGCTCTACTGCACCGACGTCGCCAAGATGGTTCAGGCGCCGGTGTTCCACGTCAACGGCGACGACCCCGAGGCGGTGATCTTCGTCACCCGCATGGCGCTCGACTTCCGCAACCAGTTCCACAAGGACGTCATCATCGATCTGGTCTGCTACCGTCGTCTCGGTCACAACGAGGCCGACGAGCCGGCGGTCACCCAGCCGATGATGTATCAGAAGATCCGCCAGCACCCCACCCCGCGCGCGGTCTATGCCGAGCGTCTGATCAGCGACAGCGTGATCGAGCGCGAGGAGGCCGAGGCGATGGTCGCCGACTATCGCGACTCCATGGAACAGGGCGTGGTGGTCGCCCGTCCGGTGCTCTGCGGGCTCGACCATGCCTACCGGGTCGACTGGAGGTTCTGTCGCGACCAGCACTGGGAGCAGGACGTCGACACCGGGGTGCCGCTCGAGCAGTTGCGCGCGCTCGCCGAGCGTCTGCTCGCCGTCCCCGAGGGCTTCAAGCTCCACCCGCGGGTGGCCAAGCTGTGGGACGAACGGCGCAAGATGGCCCAGGGCGATCAGCTCGCCAACTGGGGCTTTGCCGAGAACCTCGCCTACGCCAGCCTGCTCGACGCCGGCACCCCGGTGCGTCTCTCCGGTCAGGACGCCGGGCGCGGCACCTTCTTCCACCGTCACGCCAAGATCCACGACCAGCTCACCGGCGAGTCCTACACCCCGCTGCAGCACCTCGGCCCCAACCAGGGCGCCTTCATCGCCATCGACTCGATCCTCTCCGAAGAGGCGGTGCTCGGCTACGAGTACGGCTTCGCCACCGCTGAGCCGCACGCGCTGACGCTGTGGGAGGCGCAGTTCGGCGACTTCGCCAACGGCGCCCAGGTGGTCATCGACCAGTTCATCACCTCGGCCGAGACCAAGTGGGGCCTGCTCTGCGGACTGGTGATGCTGCTCCCGCACGGACTCGAGGGTCAGGGCGCCGAGCACTCCTCGGGCCGGCTCGAGCGCTTCCTCCAGCTCTGCGCCGAGCACAACATCCAGGTCTGCACCCCGACCACCCCGGCACAGATCTTCCACCTGCTGCGCCGTCAGATCGTCCGCGACTATCGCAAGCCGCTGGTGGTGATGACCCCCAAGAGCCTGCTGCGCCACCGCCTCGCCGGCTCCTCGCTCGAGGAGCTGGCCAGCGGCCAGTTCCAGCCGCTGCTGCCCGAGGTCGACCCGATCGACCCGGCCGAGGTCGAGCGCGTGGTGTTCTGCAGCGGCAAGGTCTACTACGACCTGCTCGAGGCGCGGCGCGCGCGCGGCCTGAGCAATGTCGCCATCGTCCGCATCGAACAGCTCTACCCCTTCCCCAAGCGTCAGTTCGCCGAGGTGATCGAGACCTACGCGCACACCGAGGAGATCGTCTGGTGTCAGGAGGAGCCGCAGAACCAGGGCGCCTGGGACCAGATCAAGCACCGCTTCCACTGCCTGATCCAGGACGGCAAGCGCCCCTACTACGTGGGACGCCCGGCCTCCGCCGCCCCCGCGGTCGGCCATCGCGCGGCCCATGTCGAGCAGCACGAGCGCCTGATCGATGAGGCGCTGAGCGGTCGTTTCAACCCGAGCATGAACAGAAGGATCCCGCCACAATGAGTGAAGTCCGCGTACCCGCCCTCCCCGAGTCCGTCGCCGACGCCACTGTGCTGACCTGGCACAAGCAGCCCGGCGAGCGCGTCTCACGGGCAGAGACCCTGGTCGACCTGGAGACCGACAAGGTGGTGCTCGAGGTCCCGGCGCCGGCGGACGGCGTCCTGGGCGAGATCAAGGCCAAGGAGGGTGAGCTGGTCACCTTCGACACCGTCCTCGCAGTGATCACCGAAGGCGCCGCACCGAGCGCGCCGGCAGCCCCCAAGACGGCGCCGGCCAAGTCGGCCCCAGCGGCGCCGGCGGCCGCCACGCCCGCACCGGCGCCGACTCGCCAGACGCCTCCGGCCGCCGCGCCGGAGCCGGCGCCCGCGCACGAGCCGATCATCACCCCGGCGGCACGGCGGCTGGTCAAGGAGATGGCGATCGACCCCAGCCAGATCCACGGCAGCGGCAAGGACGGCCGGGTGCAGAAGGCCGATGTCATCGCCTTCCTCGACGAACGCGAACGCCAGGCCCCCGAGGCCACCGACGAGCACCTGCTCGAGCAGCAGGCACCGGCCTCGCCGAGCCTCACCGGCGAGGCCGGGCGTCCCGAGCAACGCGTACCGATGACCCGGCTGCGCGCGCGCATCGCCGAGCGGCTGCTCGAGGCGCAGCGCAACGCCGCCATGCTGACCACCTTCAACGAGGTCAACCTGTCGGCGCTGATGACGCTGCGCGGACGCTACAAGGACCGCTTCGAGCAGCAGCACGGGGTGCGTCTCGGGCTGATGTCGTTCTTCGTCAAGGCCACGGTCGAGGCGCTCAAGCGCTACCCGGTGCTCAACGCCACCGTCGACGGCGAGGACATCCTCTACCACGGCTATTACGACATCGGCATCGCGGTCAGCTCGCCGCGCGGTCTGGTGGTGCCGATCCTGCGCAACTGCGACCAGCTCACCATGGCCGACATCGAGGGCGGCATCGCCGAGTTCGCCACCAAGGCCCAGGACGGCTCACTGAGCTACGAGGAGCTGACCGGCGGTACCTTCTCGATCACCAACGGCGGGGTGTTCGGCTCGATGCTCTCGACGCCGATCCTCAACCCGCCGCAGAGCGGCATCCTCGGCATGCACAAGATCCAGGAGCGCCCGGTGGTGGAGAACGGCGAGATCGTCGTCGCGCCGATGATGTATCTGGCCCTCACCTACGACCATCGCATCATCGACGGTCGCGAGGCGGTGCAGTTCCTGGTCGCGATCAAGGAGCTGCTCGAGGACCCGGCCTTGCTGTTGCTCGGGGTCTGACCCCAAAGCGCGCCCAGCACCGGGCGCGCAATCACGTCACTGCACGCCCCCCGCCCCGAGGGGGCGCGCTACTCCTCCAGCTCCCGTCCCCAGCGTTCGAGCAGGTCGTGCTCGACACCGAGATGATCGAGCACCCGCGCCACCATGAAATCGACCAACGCCTCGACGCGCTGCGGACGGTGATAGAAACCAGGGCTGGCGGGCATGATCACCACCCCGTTGCGCGACAGGCTGAGCATGTTCTCGAGATGGATGCTGGTATAGGGGGTCTCGCGCACCACCAGGATCAGCTTGCGCCGCTCCTTCATCGCGACATCGGCGGCGCGGTCGATCAGACAGTTGGAGATGCCCGCGGCGAGATTGGCGAGGGTCCCCGTGGTGCAGGGACAGACCACCATCGCATCGGGCGGGTTGGAACCGCTGGCCACCGGCGCCGTCCACTGCTGACGACCGAACACCCGCAACTGACCGACCTCGGCATCGAAGCGATCGCTGAAGAAGCGCTCGGCCTCGGCCGGTCGCGAGGGCACCTCCAGCCCCAACTCCATCTGCAACACCACCTGCGCCGCCTGCGAGACCATCACATAGACGCGCATCCCGGCGCCGACCAGGGTCTCGATCAGACGCAGCCCGTACTGCGCCCCCGAGGCACCGGTCAGCGCCACCGCGACGGTCTGCGGCCATTGGCTCGGAACATGGGTCATCGAAGCATCTTCCCGTGATTGACTGAGTGGTTGCCGTGCGCTGGACGTGGTCACGACGCGCGGGCACGCCCGAGGGCATCGAGCAGACGCTGGTGGATCCCACCGAAACCGCCGTTGCTCATCACCAGCACCTGATCGCCGGGGCGCGCCTCGGCACCCACTCGCGCGACGATCGCCGCGACCGAATCGAGTACCGCGCCGCGCTCGCCGAGCCCGGCGAAGACCGCGCCGGCGTCCCAGCCGAGATCATCCGGGGCGTACACATAGACCCGGTCGGCGGCGGCCAGCGAGTCGACCAGGGCGGCGTTGTGCACCCCCAGGCGCATGGTGTTGGAGCGCGGTTCGAGCACCGCGAGGATGCGCGCCGCGCCGACCTGCTGGCGCAACCCGTCGAGGGTGGTGGCGATCGCCGTCGGGTGATGGGCGAAGTCGTCGAACACCCGCACCCCGCCGACCTCGCCGCGCAGCTCCATGCGCCGCTTCACCCCGCCGAAGCGGCTCAGCGCCGCCAGCGCCTGCGCCGGCACCACCCCGGCGTGACGCGCCGCGGCGATCACCGCCAGGGCGTTGTCGACGTTGTGCCGACCGGTCAGCGCCCAGTCGACCTCGCCGACCGGCTGCCCGTGATGGAACACGCCGAAGCGCGAACCGTCGGCCGCGAGCAGCTCGGCGCGCCACTCGCCGTCGCCACCGAAGCGCGCGGTCGGCGTCCAGCAGCCCATCTCCAGCACCGTCTCGAGCGCGGCGTCGCCGTCCGGGTGGAGGATCAGGCCGGAGCCGGGCACGGTGCGCACCAGATGGTGGAACTGACGCTGGATCTGGCCGAGGTCGTCGAAGATATCGGCATGATCGAATTCAAGATTATTGAGGATCAGGGTGCGCGGTCCGTAGTGGACGAACTTCGAGCGCTTGTCGAAGAAGGCGGTGTCGTACTCATCGGCCTCGACGACGAAGAAGGGCGTCTCACCGAGCCGCGCCGAGACGTCGAAGTCGCGCGGCACCCCGCCGATCAGAAACCCCGGGGCGAGCCCGGCCTCCTCCAACACCCAGGCGAGCATGCTCGCGGTGGTGGTCTTGCCGTGGGTGCCGGCCACCGCCAGCACCCAGCGCTCGCGCAGCAGGTGCTCGCGCAGCCACTCGGGGCCGGAGCAGTAAGGCAGCCCGCGATCGAGCATCGCCTCCACCGCGGGGATGCCGCGCCGCATCGCGTTGCCGACGACGACCACATCGGGGGCGGGATCGAGATGGGCGGCGTCATAGCCCTCCATCAGCTCGATCCCGGCCGCCTCGAGCTGGGTGCTCATCGGCGGATAGACGTTGGCGTCGGAGCCGGTCACCCGATGGCCGAGGGCGCGCGCGAGCTGCGCCACCCCGCCCATGAAGGTGCCGCAGATGCCGAGGATATGCAGATGCATGCGAGACGGTTCTCCCGAACGACGAGGACGCGGGCCGCGCGGGCCCGCACGAGGATTCAGCGGCGACGGCGCTCAGCCGCCCCCGAACAGCGCGCCGATCAGCGCCACCGCGAACAGCTCGAAGGCCAGCGCAATGGCCACCCCCTGACCGAGGCCGATGACGAAGGCATGGCGCAGGATGTGCCCGGTCACCACCAGGCTCCACACCACCAGGGCGAGAAACAGCAGGGCACCGAGCGCGGCCAGCTCGGTCTCGCGACTGCCGGTCGGCTGCAGCCCCAGCGGCACCAGCGCGAGCAACCCGAGCAGCGCGCCGGCGCCGAGCAGCGCGGTCGCCGTCTGCAGGAAGCGCCGGGCGTGACGCACCGCGCTCAGACCGACATAGAGCGCGGCCAGGGTCAGCGCGATCTCGGCAAGCGCCTGCAACAGGCTCGGCCACCAGCCGATCCCCGCCGAGACCCCCACCAGCATCCCGACCAGCAGATCGGCCAGCAACACGACAACGAACAGGGTTTCCGAGGCCGGGAGCTGCTGCGGCGTACGACGCAGCCAGCACAGCTCGGCGAAGAACATGATTAGGGCCTGCACGACGATCACCTGCAGCGGGACATGGCGCCAATGATAACCGCCGGGACCACGACGACCGCAAGTTCAGCGGTCAGCTATCAGCCGCCAGTGGGCGTGGTACTCAACGACAGCGCCACTTGCCACCAACGGTCGGCGACCGGCAAGCGCACATTCTCGGCACCAGTGTTCGAGGGCAGGCCGCCACTGGAGGCTGGCGGCTGATCGCTGGCGACTGGCGACTGGCAGCCGTCCGCTCAACGCCGCGCCAGCGCGATGCCGAGCGCGAGCATCAGCGCGGCGAGGACGACGACCGGTGCGTTGCCGAGACGCGCGAAGGGGGTGGCGCCGACGCGGGGCTGGATCTCGGCGCTGGCGCCGCCGCGCACGAAGGCCGGGACGCGCTCGATCACCCGGCCGCGGTAATCGATGATCGCCGAGATCCCGGTGTTGGTCGCGCGCAGCAGATCGCGCCCGCTCTCGAGGGCGCGGGCGCGGGCGATCTGCAGGTGCTGGTGAGGCGCGAGCGAGTCGCCGAACCAGGCGTCGTTGCTGACGTTGATCAGATAGCGCGCCTCGGGCAGCGCCTCGATCAGCTCGGCGCCGAAGGCGTCCTCGTAGCAGATCGAGGCACCGACCGGATGCGTCCCGACCTGGAGCAGCGGGCGCGCCGCCTCGCCGCGACTGAAGTCCGACATCGGCACCTCGAACCAGGCGATCAGCGGCCCCAGCCAGGCCTTGAACGGCAGGAACTCGCCGAAGGGCACCAGATGTCGCTTGAAGTAGCGGTCCTCGACGCTGCCGATGGCGAGCAGCGCATTGTAATAACGACCACCGTCGGGCTCGCGCACCGGGATGCCGAGCACGATCTCGGTTCCGGTCTCGCGCGCGCGCTCGGCGAGCGGATCGATCAGAGGCGCGCGCAGCACATCGAGAAAGTCGGGCAGCGCGGTCTCCGGCCACACCACCACATCGGCGTCGAGATGATCGCGGGTGAGTTCGAGATAGGCGCGCACCGTCGCCGGCCCCGTCTCCGGGTTCCACTTGATCGCCTGCGGGATATTGGCCTGGACCACGCTCGCACGCAGCGGCGCGCCCTCGGGGTGGGTCCAGTCGAGCTGCGCCAGCGCCCAGCCGCCGCCCCAGAGCACGACCAGCGCCGTCAGCGCCAGCGGACGTCCCCGGCCCCGCGCCCGCCGCACCGACCACCACAGCAGCCCGGCCGAGAGCGCCGCCACCAACGAGGCGCCATAGACGCCGAGGAGCGGCAGCCAACCGACCAGTGGTCCGTCGATCTGCCCGTAGCCGAGCGCGAGCCAGGGGAAGCCGGTGAACAGCCAGCCGCGCAGCCATTCGAGCAGCACATAGAGCGCCGGGAAGCAGAGCAGCGCGCCCACCCGGTCCGGCCCGGCGGCCAGCCGCCGCAACGCCCAGCCGAGCAACCCGTAGTAGAGCGCCATCGCGGCGACGAAGACCAGGGTGAGCAACTGGGCCACCGGCGCCGGCATGTTGCCGAACTCGTTGAGGCTGATGCGGATCCAGAACACCCCGAACCCCATCAACCCGACCCCGAACAGCCAACCGCGCCAGAAACCGGCGCGCGGCGTCGCCCCCTCCAGCGCCAGCAACAGCAGCGCCAGGGCGAGCACCGCGAGCGGGAAGCCCCCGAAGGGCGCGAAGCTCGGCACCGCCAGGGCGCCGGCGAGGAAGGCGATCAGGGCTGATCTGCGCGAGGGCGGGAGAACTGACGACAGAGACATGGCGGTCGATCCGATGACAGCAGACCGGGCGGGTTCTATCAGCCGCCCCCGACCCGGTCAACCGTCAGTCACGCCCGCCACCGTCGCGACAGCGCGCGATATCGACCTGCATGGGACCGAGCGCGGCGGGTTCTCGACCCGATCGAACGCAGCGGCGAACAGCGCCAGACTCCGTATCACGGCCAGCGGCAGAATCACGCCGTTGACGAAGCGACCCGGGTGAGAACCGGAGACGGCGAAGGACAGCCAGATCGCATACAACAACGCTGACCGATGGCTTCCAACAAACCCATCTCCTGCCCGCACAACGCAAGACGCCGGGGTGTCGGCGGACACCCCGGCGCCGTCAGCCGTTCAGCCCGAGCACGACCTCAGGCCGCGTCGTGACGCCGCCGCACCCGCGCCAGACCGATCAGGCCGGCGCCGAGCAACGCCAGCGCGCCAGGCTCGGGGATGCTGATGGTGTCACCCAACAGCTCGGCGGTCGAGACGCGGGCGAAGAAGACATCTGCTCCTCCCGCCAGATCGACCATGAACTGCGAGCTTGCGGTGTAGGAGAAGTCGAACGGCGTGCCACCCAGGGTCACGAGAGGGTCGGTATCGAAATAGTCACGGGCCATACCGCCGGTGACGTGCATCGCGGAGCCGGCGTTACTGAACAGCATGCCCGCGGCGAAGAGCTGACCGGTGAAGGAGATCGACTCGAAGGTACCTTCGAGGAACAGGGCACCATCGGTGGCCTCGTACATCTCGTTCGGGTCGGCCTCGAAGTCGTTGTTGGCGTTGAAGTTCCGACTGTGATCGACCCAGATCTTGAAATACGACTGGCTCCAGTCGACCGTATAGGTGGCGGGATCGAGGAAGTCGCCGCCACCGGGCGTGTTCTCGACGAACTCGATGCCGCCGAACTCATAGGTCAGCTCACAGCCCGGGCAGAAGTCCGCCGGATTCGTCTCGGGGTTCGGTTGACCGGTCTGGTCGTTGGCGTCGTTGAAGTTGTTGATCTTGCCGCCGCCATAGAGATAGTTGCCGAACATCATCGTGGTGGCGTTGGTGGCGTTGATGCCCACCAGGCTGCCCATGTCGTAGCCCGAGTTGGTGCTCTGGAACCACTGGGTGAAGTTACTATCCATCTTCATGTCGAGCGGCGAATCCGGGTTCCACAACACCCCGCCGACATTGATGACATCAGCGCCGGCAAGCGGCGACACCATGATCGCCGCACCGAGCAGCGCGCTTTTCCGAGTCAACATGATCCATCTCCCTGTATCGCTTCAAGAAGGGGCTGCTCCACCCCGCTGACAGAAAAGCGAAAAGCAGGCCAGACCCGACAAGCCATTGAAGACAAAAGGAAAGGGAAGAGATTGCTGGACCCAATAACGAGCAAGACACTTTTTGTGTAAAAAAGGTCGACGTTTTTACCGGCAACGCCCAGCCACCGGACCAAAAACCTCACCGCGACAGGACCCGCCGGCGCGACAGACCCGAAACCCGCGACCAACATCGTCAAGAATTCCGTCACCTCGTCTCGACCTTATCGCCACGTCACGCGGTCTGCTCTCGCACGAAGTCGAGAAAAGCGCGATCGGCACGCGAGAGATAGCCCCCACTCTGCCATGCCAGCGAGAAGTCGAGATGAACCGGGGTCGCGAATGGAATCGCCACCAGCCCGGGGTCGCGAGTCTGCTCGCTGACCATGCGCAGCACGCAGGTGATGCCGAAGCCCTGGCGGACGATGGTCTCGGCGAGCGGGATGAGATTGGTCTCGAAGGCGATGCGCGGCTCGACCTCGAGCGCGGCGGCATGACGGTCGATGAACTCGCGCAGGAAGTAGCCGCTACGCGCAACCACCAGATCGTGTTCGAACAGGATCGCGAAGTCGATGCATTCGGCCTCCGCCAGGGGATGCGAGCGACCGACGTGTACCACCACCTCCTCGCGCAGGAAGGGATGGGTCTCGAGACCGTCGAGCTCGGCGTCGCTGGTCACCACGCCGAGATCCAGCACCCCGGCGCGGATCATGCTCAGCAGACTCCGGGTGCCCGCCTCCTGCACCGACAGCCGCAACCCGGGATGACGGTGTTTGAAGGCCATCAACAGCGGCGGGAAGAAGTAGGAGCCGAGGATGCTCGGCAACCCGATCCGCACCTCGCCCTTGAGCAGTCCGCGCAACTCGCGCATCTGCAGCTCGGCGGCCTCGGCGCGCTCGAGCAGGGCCCGGGCGTGCCCGGCCAGCACCTCGCCCTCGCTGGTCGGCGTGACCCGACGCGTCCCGCGATGCAACAGCTCCAGGTCGAGCGCGCGCTCGAGCTTGCGGATGGCGATGCTCAGCGCCGGCTGGGCGATGCCGAGACGGGCGGCGGCGGCGGTGAAACCACCGGCATCGACCACGGCAAGGAAGTAACGCAGCTGCTTCAAATCCATATCGATTTCGAATCGAAAAAATATCTTAAATTTATTTTATTTATAGAGCATGGCGTTCATACAATGAACCCATGCCCCACCCATCCAGGATTCCAATGAGCCCACCGATCACCGCACGCACCCCGGCCTTCTGGCGCGCGACCCTGGCACTCTGTCTCGGCTCGATCGCCATCTTCGCCAACCTCTATGCCCCGCAACCGCTGCTACCGCTGCTGCGTGGTGATCTCGGCATCTCGGAGTTGCAGGCGAGCCTGACCCTTTCGGTCACGACCTTCACCCTGGGCTTGTCGCTGCTGCTCTTCGGGCCGCTCTCCGACGCCATCGGTCGGCGCGCGATCATGTTCACCACCCTGGCGCTGGCCACCGCCTGCGCGCTCGCGCTCGCCTTCGCCCCGGACTTCGGCACCCTGCTCGCCCTGCGCGCACTGCAGGGCTTCTTCCTCGGCGGCGTGCCGGCGCTGGCGCTGGCCTATCTCGGTGACGAGTTCGACCACGAGGCGCTGTTGTTGGCCGTCGGCATCTATATCGGTGGCAACTCGATCGGCGGTATCGCCGGACGCCTGCTCAGCGGCGCGAGCGCCGCCGAATGGGGCTGGCAGGCGAGCTTCCTCAGCGCCGGGCTGCTCAGCCTCGCGGTGCTGATCGCCTTCATCATCCTGCTGCCGCCCTCGCGCCGCTTCCAGCCCAAGCCGCCGCGGCCGCGCGCCATGGTCGCCGACCTCGCGCTGCACCTGCGTAACCCGAGCATCCTCGGCGCCTATCTCATCGGCGGGCTCAACTTCATGGTGTTCATCAACCTCTACAGCTATGTCACCTTCCTGTTGAGCGCCCCGCCCTATCACCTCTCGCCGATGTGGCTGGGGATGCTGTTCCTCACCTATCTCTCCGGCACCGTCGCCGCCAGCTTCTCCGGCCGATTGGCGCGCGGGCGCTCGCAACCGCTGGCGATGGCCGCCGGCACCCTGCTGCTGCTCGGCGGCACCCTGCTGACCCTGGTGCCGCACCTGGCGGCGATCATCGGCGGCCTGCTGGTCAACGCCGTCGGCTTCTTCTTCGCTCACTCCCAGGCCGCAAGCTGGGTCAGCCACAAGGCCACCCGGGCACGCGCCAGCGCCTCTTCGCTGTATCTGGTGTTCTACTACACCGGGGCGAGCCTCGGCGGCTTCTATCTCGGTCCCTACTGGCACTGGGCGGACTGGCCCGGGGTGGTGCTGGGCGCGGTGCTGATCCTGATCATCACCCTGGGGCTCGCGCTCTGGCTGCATGCCCGCGAGCACGGCCATGAGCATGCCTGTCCCTGGTGGCAGCGGCTCGCCGGCGCCTGTCGCGAGCCGGCCCTGCCTGCCGAGACCAGCGGACGCTGACCCCGCGCGCCCCGAAGGATGTGCTCGATGCCTTGCACTGCCGCCCCAGCCGACCCAATGTCGGACTGGGACGGCGCGGGAATGAACCCGCGACCGGGTTTGCAGACAGCGACAGGAGGGAAGCAGATGCCGACCAAAGACGACTATCTCAGCCGCCTCAAACAGCAACTCGACGAGTGGAAGGACGACCTCGAACAGCTGCAGGAAAAGGCCGCGCAGAGCTCGGGGGAGGCGCGCGAGCGCGTGCAGCAGCAGATCGACGAACTGCGCGAGAAGTGGGAGGCCGGACACGAGAAGCGCGAACAGATTCGCGAGGAGGCCGACGAGCGCTGGGAGGAGATCCGCGAGGACGCGGAGGAGAAGTGGGACGAACTCAAGCGCGGCGCCCGCGACACGCTCTCGCGCATCCGTGCGCACTTCGACGACAAATGAAGGTGGGGCTTGAGCCCCAAGGGTCAGCCGAGTACATCGCCGTCGCACATCGATGACGCCGTAATCGGCGACTCCGGGCGTCGCTCCTTGGAGCGACGCCCGGGTCCGGCCAGCAGGCCGGGTCTTCCGGACGGGCATCCGCCCGTCCGCCGAGTCCGGACGCGACAGGGCGAATCCGGGCCCGGGGCGAGAGCGCCTTACTCCTCGCCTTCCTTGCAGGTGTTGATGTGGAAGGGCACGTAGGCCAGGCAGGTGCCGAGGAAGCCGGTCGCGAGCACCACCAGACCGATGGCACTGGGAATCCAGCTGCCGCTGGCGATACCGCCGAGCACCAGCACGCCGCCGGCGGCGAGGCGGAAATTACGATCGGTCTTGCCAACGTTCTTGGGCAAATTCATGAGTCAACTCCTGTATTGCAAGCTTGGACGAGCCGAATGCGGGGCAGCGCATGACCAGGATTCCGGCTCGCTTTCCCCCGCGACATGGGCCACAGACCCGAGGTCTGCGACCCTGGTGGTCATCCCTGCACCACCATAGCATTGACTGCGCGGCCATTATAGACCCACACCTACTAGGTATACCCATCGATCCGAGCGATCGGACCGATAGCGACCAGCGACCAGCGATCAGCCGCCAGCGGCCAGTGATGCGCCCTGGCGGCTAACCAATCGCTCGCCCCCCCCTTCGCGTCCTTGGTGCCTTGGCTGGTTCGAAGCAGCTTCCAGCGATCAGCTGATAGCCACCAGCCCCGATGTTGGGTTAACCGTCGACGAACGCCGCAGATTCGTCGATGGCATGGTGGACGGACGGTTAACCCAACCTACGAGACTGAGGGCGGCCGCCAGGGGATTGAACCGCAAAGACCCAAAGGACACGAAGAAAGCGACCAGCCTTCAGCAAACAGCCTCCAGTGTCGGTATGCGGTTAACCGCGACGCGACGAGACAACCCTGCCCCCTCACTGGAGGCTGGCGGCTGGAAGCCTTTCCTCATCTTCGCGCTCTTCGTGTCTTGGCGGTTCAATCTCCCGGCGGTCCGAAGCGCGAGCTATGCTACCGTCTTCGCCCCGATCCACCCTGACTCGCGAGAGATCCCATCCATGGCAGCACCCTACCCCCTGATCCTGGTCGACGGTTCGAGCTATCTGTTCCGCGCCTATCACGCCATGCCGAAGCTGACCAACTCGCGGGGGGAACCGACCGGGGCGCTGATCGGCGTGCTCAACATGCTGCGCAAGCTCATCGAGACCTACCGACCGGACTATCTCGCGGTGGTGTTCGACGCCAGCGGCAAGACCTTCCGCAACGACCTCTATGCCGACTACAAGGCCCATCGCCCGCCGATGCCCGAGGATCTGCGCGAACAGATCGCACCGCTGCACACCATCATCGAGACCATGGGGTTGCCGCTGCTGTGCGTGCCCGGGGTGGAGGCCGACGACGTCATCGGCACCCTTGCCACCCAGGCCGCCGAGTCCGGCATCCGCACCCTGATCTCGACCGGCGACAAGGACATGGCGCAGCTCGTCGACGACCAGGTGCACCTGATCAACACCATGACCGACGCCCTGCTCGACGCCGCCGGGGTAGAGGAGAAGTACGGCGTGCCGCCGGCGCGCATCGTCGACTACCTGAGCCTGATGGGCGACAGCGTCGACAACGTGCCCGGGGTGCCCAAGTGTGGACCCAAGACCGCGGTCAAGTGGCTCGCCGCCCACGGCGACCTCGACGGGGTGATCGCCAATGCCGCCGCCATCAAGGGCAAGGTCGGCGACAACCTGCGCGCCGCGCTCGACCAGCTGCCGCTGTCACGCCAGCTCACCACCATCAAGTGCGACGTCGCGCTGCCGCTCGGTCCCACCGAACTGGTGCCGGGGACGCCCGATCGCGAGCGGCTGCGCGAGTGGTTCGAGCGCATCGAGTCGCGCAAGCTGCTCGCCGATCTCGACCGCCTCGACCCGACAGCCCCGGCGCCGACCGCGCCGGAGGCCCCACAGGGCGCGGCGGCGGACTACCAGGTGGTGCTCGATCGCGACGGGTTCCTCGACTGGGTCGAGCGGCTGCGCGCCGCGCCGCTGTTCGCCTTCGACACCGAGACCACCGCGCTCGATTACATGCGCGCCGAGATCGTCGGCGTCTCCTTCGCCACCGAGCCCGGCGCCGCGGCCTATGTCCCGCTCGCCCACACCTGCCCCGGCACCCCGGAGCAGCTCGACCGCGACTGGGTGCTCGGCGAACTCAAGCCCCTGCTCGAGGACCCCGAACGCGCCAAGGTCGGACAGAACCTCAAGTACGACATGAGCGTGCTGGCGCGTCACGGCATCACCCTGCGCGGCATCGCCCACGACACCATGCTCGAGAGCTATGTGCTCGACAGCACCGCCGGGCGACACGACATGGACTCGCTGGCCAAGCGCTATCTCGACTGTGACACCATCGCCTTCGAGGACATCGCCGGCAAGGGCGTCAAGCAGCTCACCTTCGACCAGATCCCACTCGAACAGGCCGGCCCCTATGCCGCCGAGGACGCCGAGGTGACGCTGCGCCTGCACCGACACCTGTGGCCCCGGCTGGAGAGCGAGGCTGGACTGGCGGCCCTCTATCGCGACCTGGAGATCCCGCTGGTGCCGATCCTCTCGCGCATGGAGCGCCACGGCGTGCGCATCGACTGCGAGCAGCTCGCCGCGCACAGCCAGGACCTCGCCGCGCGCATCCAGGCGCTCGAGACCCAGGCCCACGAGGTCGCCGGGCGGCCCTTCAACATGGGCTCGCCGAAGCAGATCGGCGCCATCCTGTTCGACGAGCTGGGGCTGCCGGTGGTGGCCAAGACCCCCAAGGGCGCCCCTTCGACCTCGGAGTCGGTGCTCGAACAGCTCGCCGCCGAGGGCCACGAGCTGCCGCGGCTGATCCTCGAACACCGCGGTCTGGCCAAGCTGCGCTCGACCTACACCGACAAGCTGCCGCAGTTGGTCGACCCCGACAGCGGGCGGTTGCACACCTCCTATCATCAGGCGGTCGCGGCCACCGGTCGGCTGTCCTCGAGCGACCCCAACCTGCAGAACATCCCGATCCGCACCGAGGAGGGACGGCGCATCCGCCGCGCCTTCGTCGCCGAGCCCGGCAACCTGCTGATCGCCGCCGACTACTCGCAGATCGAGCTGCGCATCATGGCCCATCTCTCCGGCGACGAGCGTCTGCTCGCCGCCTTCGCCAGCGGCCAGGACATCCATCGCGCCACCGCCGCCGAGATCCTCGGCATCGCCCCCGAGGCGGTCGACGCCGAGCAGCGCCGCTCGGCCAAGGCGGTCAACTTCGGGCTGATCTACGGCATGTCGGCCTTCGGCCTGGCGCGCCAGCTCGGCATCGGCCGCGCCGCCGCCCAGGACTATGTCGATCGCTATTTCGAGCGCTACCCCGGGGTGCATGCCTTCATGGAGCGCATCCGCGCCCAGGCGCACGAGGACGGTCATGTCGAGACCCTGTTCGGTCGCCGCCTGCACCTCCCCGAGATCGCCAGCCGCAATCAGAACCGCCGCGCCGCGGCCGAGCGCACCGCCATCAACGCACCGATGCAGGGCAGCGCCGCCGACATCATCAAGCGCGCGATGATCACCCTCGACGACTGGATCGAGCGCGAACGACCGCCGGCACGGATGATCATGCAGGTCCACGACGAGCTGGTGTTCGAGGTCGCCGCCGACGCGGTCGAGGCGGTCGGGGCACGGATCCGCGTCGCCATGGAGCAGGCCGCGGAGCTGCACGTGCCCCTGGTGGTCGACATCGGCGTGGGCGAGAACTGGCAGGCCGCGCACTGAGACGCACCCTCGGGGAACTCCGACTAAAATAGTCGGTCACAACCGACGTGTGCGATACAGGCCGCTTCTCCCCCCCTGGGAGCGGCCCAGTGCCCGGCAGCCCTCGCCGGGGAAGCGACTCCCCCGCAGCCCTCTCCCCCTGGGCCGTCGGGGGTTTTTTTTGGGCTCCGCCAGCGGCCAGGAGATTGTGAGCCGCGAACACGAAAGAGCATCTTTGTCCGTCAACCGCCGGTCATGTGCGCCGGCCCGCCCGACTGGAGGCTGAAAGCTGGAAGCTGGAAGCTGGCGACTGGCAGCTGAGAGCTGAAACCGGCGCCCGACCTCACCGGTCACGGCACCGTCAAGATCGCTGACTAAGATGGCCTGACCATCAACCCTATGGAGTCGCTCAGCGATGTCCGTCGAACGCCGCTACTGCGCGCGCCTGCCGATCGATCTGCAGGTCCAGATCCTCTACCGCAAGCGCCGCTTCTGCAGCGCCACCGCGCGCAACCTGTCCAGCCAGGGCATGTTCCTGGATGTCCGCAACGTCACCCTGCCCACCGGCACCCTGATCGAGCTGGAGTTCCAGGCGCTCGGTCGTCACTGGCTGATACCGGCGATCGTGGTCCATCACCATGGCGGCGGGGTCGGGGTGATGTTCCGCGACGAACACAACGCCCTCTACCAGGATCTGCCGCGTCGCCCCGCCGCCAAGTTCCCCGCCCAGGCGTCCGCCGCCACCGCTCGACTGCACGTCAGCAGTTACTGAGCCCCTTCACCACCCCTCCCTGCTCCGACCCCACCCTGTTCAGCCCTCGCGGGGCTGAATGGTCAGGGTGCCCGGGATCGGCCTCAGCCGTAGATCAGCGCCGGCAGCCAGGTCGCCAGCGCCGGCCACAACGCCAGCATCGCCAGCATCGCCAGCTGGATCAGGATGTAGGGCAGCACCCCGCGATAGATCTGCGCCGTGCCCACGCCGGGCGGCGCCACGCCGCGCAGATAGAACAGCGAGAAGCCGAACGGCGGGGTGAGGAAGGAGGTCTGCAGATTGAGCGCGATCATCACCCCCAGCCACACCGGGTCGAGCCCCATCGCCAGCAGCACCGGACCGACGATCGGCACCACCACGAAGGTGATCTCGATGAAGTCGAGAATGAAGCCGAGCAGGAACATCACCAGCATCACCACCGCCACGGCGCCGACCACGCCGCCGGGCAGCCCGGTGAGAAACTCGGTGACCAGATCGTCGCCGTGGAAACCGCGGAACACCAGTGAGAAGATCGCCGCGCCGATGAAAATCAGGAACACCATGCTGGTGACCGTCGCGGTCTGGCGCACCACCTCGCGCAGGATTGCCACCGACAGCTGACGGCGCGCCGCGGCGAGCCCGATGGCGCCAACGGCGCCGACCGAGGCGGCCTCGGTCGGCGTCGCCAGGCCACCAAGGATCGAGCCGAGCACCGCCACCACCAGCAGCAACGGCGGCAGCAAGACGGAGACCACGCGCCGGGCCAATTCGCCACGATCGGCGGGACGCTCGTCGGCGGGGATCGCCGGCACCGCCTGCGGACGCATGACCGCCAGCCCCACCTGATAGAGCAGGTAGAACCCGACCAGCAGCAGCCCCGGCACCAGCGCGCCGACGAACAGATCGCCCACCGAGACGGTGTCGGGCGACCACACCCCCATCTCCAGCTGCGCCTGCTGATAGGCCGAGGAGAGCACGTCGCCGAGCAGCACCAGCACGATCGAGGGCGGGATGATCTGCCCCAGGGTGCCGGAGGCGCAGATGGTGCCGGCGGCCACCGCCGGGTCGTAGTTGCGCCTCAGCATCACCGGCAGCGACAGCAGCCCCATGGTGACCACGGTCGCCCCGACGATGCCGGTGCTCGCCGCCAGCAGCATGCCGACCAGGGTCACCGAGATCCCCAGACCACCGCGCACCGAGCCGAATAGCATTGCCATGGTATCGAGCAGGTTCTCGGCGATGCGCGAGCGTTCGAGCATCACCCCCATGAACACGAACAGCGGCACCGCGATCAGGGTCTCGTTGGTGATCACCCCGTAGAGCCGGTTGGGCAGCGCTTCGAGGAAGCTCGGGTCGAACCAGCCGAGCGCCTCGCCGGCGAGCGCAAAGGCGAGCGCGGTGCCGCCGAGCGACAGCGCCACCGGATAGCCGAGCAGCAGCACCGCCACCACCCCGATGAACAGAAACAACGGCATCAGCTCAGACACGGGCGCTCTCCCCCTCGCTGGCGGGCAGTGCCGAGTCGACACCGGCGAGATAGAGCGCGTTGCGCAGCGCATAGCTCAACCCCTGGGCCAGCAGCAACGCCGGCATCACCAGGATCAGTGTCTTGAGCAGATAGACCCCGGGCAGTCCGCCGGCCTCGCGCGAGGCCTCGCGCACCCGCCACGACTCGGCCACGTAGTCCCAGCCGAGCCAGAGGATGAAGCCGCACACCGGCAGCAACAGCAGCAGGGTGCCGCCGAGGTCGATCCAGGCGCGGGTGCGCCGCGACCAGCGCTGGTAGAGGATATCGACCCGCACATGACCGTTGGCGCCGAAGGTGTAGGCGATGGCGAGCATGAACATCAGCCCGTGGAGATAGGTCACCGACTCCTGGAGCGCGATCCAGCCGAGATCGAAGACATAGCGCAGCACCACCACGGTGAAGGTGACCAGCACCATCGCCAGCGCCAGCCAGGCGACCAGTTCGCCGATGCGCCGGATCGTGCGCTCGACCCGATCGGCGAGGGCGAGCAGACGCGCCGCACGGGTTGCAGAGTGATTGTTCATCTGTCGGTTTTTCGGTTTCGGAGACACGAGCCCGTCGCGCGCTCGCGTCCATGCGTTACAGGACGATCGAACCCCCCGGGGTCAGGACGACACCAGGGGCGGGGATGAGACGAAGACGAAGCGAGGCGTCCGGTCAGCACGGAGCCCCGGCCACATCCAGGGGCCGGGGCTCAGCCGCTCAATCCCAGCGGAACAGTACCCACTGGGGGACGGCGAGGTTGTCGGGCGAGCTGTCCTGCGCGTCCATCACCCCGTCACCATCGGTATCGAACAGATAGTAGGGCGGTCCCACCTGGGGCTGGACCTTGACCATGTACAGGGCGCCGCGCACCCGGTACTCGTAGACCACGGCATCGCCGTCCTCGCGGATGGTGATGTCGGGTTCGACGGCCTCGCCGGTGACCGGCGAGGGGACGACGGTCGGCACCTCCAGGAAACCACCACCGGACGCATCCGGCTCCTGGGCATGGAGCGTCCCGGCCATCACGGCCAGGACGATGATCGCGAGCAACCTCTTCACGTCGTCACCCTTCTCCTCGGCGTATACGAAGCCCCAATGGTATTACGAAACGCCCACCGCGTGCGCGATCGGCGGCTAACCAGCAGCCGTCAGCCTCCAGCCGTCAGCCTCCAGCGGGTGGCCCACTCAACGGTCGCGGCAGAGACCCGCCCCGCTGGTCACTGCCAGCTGGCCGCCGGTGGCTGGCGGCTGACCGCTGGTCGCTGACGACTGACGACTGACGACTGACGACTGGTCGCTGGCAGCTGGCGACTGACCGCTGGTCGCTGGTCGCTGGTCGCTGGTCGCTGCCCACTGTTGGCTCAATCCGTCTTCGTGTCATCGCCGCCCGTCTCCCCGTTCACCGGAGCGGCCTCATCGGGCGAGGTCTCGGACGCGGCCGGGCAGGCGCTGGCCAGCACCTTGTCGATGCGCTTGCCGTCGAGGTCGACGACCTCCAGGCGCCAGTCCTCCCAGTGGGCGACGTCACCGGTCGCCGGCAGGCGACCGAGCAGCCACATCATCATCCCCGAGAGGGTGTGATAGCGCCCGCGCTCCTCCTCGGGCACGGTGCGCAACCCCAGACGATCCTTGAGCTCGACCACCGGGATCAGACCATCGAGCAGCCAGGAGCCGTCCTCGCGCTCCACCGCCCAGGCATCGTCCTCGTCACCGAGCGCATGGAACTCCCCGGCGACCGACTCGAGCAGATCATGCAGGGTCACCATGCCCTGCACCTCGCCGTATTCGTCGACCACGAAGGCGAGATGAGTACCGCAGTCGCGGAACTGACCGAGCAGCTCCATGGCATTGAGAGACTCGGGGACGTAGAGCGGCTCCTGCAGGTCGCGGGTGAGGTCGATCGCGCCTCCTGCAAGCTGCTGGACGAACAGCTGTCTGGCGCCGATCACCCCGAGCACGTCACCGAAGCCGCCACGACAGACCGGGAAACGCGAGTGCCCGGCCTGTGCCACGCGCGCCAGGTTCTCATCGAGCGGGCGCTCCAGATCGAGCCACACCAGCTCCGAGCGCGGGGTCATCAGCGAGCTGATCGGCCGATCGTCGAGGCGGAAGACGTTGCGCACCATCTCGTGCTCGACCTTCTCGATGATGCCCGCCTGCGAGCCCTCCTCGAGCAGCGCCTGGATCTCGTCCTCGGTCACCGTCGGCGAGACCAACTCGCGCTGGCCGAGCAGACGCAGGGTCAGCGCGGTCGAGCGCGAGAGCATGAACACGAACGGACGCGAGGCGCTGGCCAACAGGTTCATCGGTCGCGCCACCAGTCGCGCGATGCCCTCGGGGTCGAGCTGACCGATGCGCTTGGGCACCAGCTCGCCGATCACGATCGAGACATAGGTGATCACCATCACCACCAGCACGGTGGCGCCGACCTCGCTGCTCGCCTGCTCGACCCCGAGCGTCTGCAGCCAGACGGCGAGCGGCTCGGCCAGCGCCGCCTCGCCGACGATGCCGTTGAGGATACCGATCGAGGTGATGCCGATCTGAATGGTCGAGAGGAAACGGGTCGGATCCTCACCGATCTCGATGGCGACCTGGGCGGCGCGGTCGCCATCCCCGGCGAGGCGCGCGAGGCGCGCGCGCCGCGCCGTCACCAGCGCGATCTCGGACATGGCGAAGACGCCGTTGAGCAGGATCAGGGCGGTCAGCAGTAACAGTTCCATGAGGCCTCGGGCAGACGGGATGAGGGCATCCGGTCCGCGCCGATCGCGGTCGACCTGGATGCATGACACGGACGGATCGGGGAGGTCAGGCCGGGACGCGCAACGAGCCGCCGGGCGCGGCGCCGACGCCGGCACCCGGTGGCGAGCGCGGCGCTCGGATGGTGACGCATCGGCGGGCGCCGGATACGGCGGACGATGATCATGGCACGAGGACTCGCCCCGCTCGGCTCCTGACGCGGTGATGACGCGCCCAATCATCGCCCAAGCCCCTTCGCTTGTCACCCGCGCCCCATCGCGCCGGGGCCCTGGGGCATAATGATGCGTTGACCAACCCGGCACGCCCCACCCCATGAGCGGACTCAACCCCCGACAGCGTCAGGCCGTGCGCTATACCGACGGCCCCCTGCTGGTGCTCGCCGGCGCCGGCTCCGGCAAGACCCGGGTGATCACCCGCAAGATCGCCCATCTGATCGACCACGGCGGCCTCAAGCCGCGCCACATCCGCGCCGTCACCTTCACCAACAAGGCCGCGCGCGAGATGCGCGCGCGCATCGGCCAGCAGCTCCAGGGCACCGACACCCGCGGCCTGGCGATCTCGACCTTCCACACCCTCGGACTCGAGATCCTGCGTCGCGATCCCGAGCCGGCCGGGCTGCGCCCCGGCTTCTCGCTGCTCGACGCCCAGGACGTCGAATCGGTGCTCAAGGAGCACCTGCGCCAATCGCGCGCGCCCGACAGCATTGCCCCGGGCGCGCTGCAGCAGCGCATCTCGCGGTGGAAGAACGACACCATCGGCCCGGCCGAGGCACTGAGCCGCGCCGAGGACGCCTTCGAGGCCGAGCTCGCCGGACTCTACGCCGACTACGAGCGCAGCCTGCGCGCCTACAACGCGGTCGACTTCGACGACCTGATCCTCGCCCCGGCGCGGCTGCTCACCGAGTGCCAGCCGGTGCGCGAGGCCTGGCGCGCGCGCATCCGCTATCTGCTGGTCGACGAGTACCAGGACACCAACGGCGCCCAGTACGAGCTGGTGCGGCTGCTCGCCGGCCCCGAGGGCGCCTTCACCGTGGTCGGCGACGACGACCAGTCGATCTATGCCTGGCGCGGCGCCCGCCCGGAGAACCTGGCGCGGCTGCGCGAGGACTACCCGCGGCTCGAGATCATCATGCTCGAGCAGAACTACCGCTCCAGCGCCCGTATCCTCGGGCTCGCCAACACCCTCATCGCCAACAATCCGCATGTGTTCGAGAAGCGGCTGTGGAGCGAACTCGGTCCCGGCGAGCCGGCGCGCGTACTGCGCTGTCGCGACGAGCGCGACGAGGCCGAGCGGGTCACCGCCGAGATCCTCCATCTCCACCACGCCGAGCGCGTCGCCTTCGGCGACATCGCCATCCTCTATCGCGGCAATCATCAGGCGCGGCTGTTCGAGCAGGCGCTCAGGGTCCACGACATCCCCTACTTCCTCAGCGGCGGCACCTCCTTCTTCGCCCGCACCGAGGTCAAGGACGTGATGGCCTATCTGCGCCTGCTCGCCAACCCCGAGGACGACGCCGCGCTGCTGCGCGTGGTCAACACCCCGCGCCGCGAGATCGGCCCGAGCACCCTGGAGCGCCTCGCCGCCCACGCCCGCGCCGAGGGCACCAGCCTGTTCGCCGCTTGCGCCGACCCGGCCCTGGCCGAACACCTCAACCCGCGCCAGCGCGACCGGCTCGGCGCCTTCACCGCGCTGATCCGCGAGCAGGCGCGCGCCGCCGCCGGCGACCCGCCGACGGCGCTGCGCACCCTGGTCGAGCGTATCGACTATCCCACCTGGTTGCGCGAGAACGCCTCCAGCCAGCAGGTCGCCGAGCGCCGCTACGAGAACGTCGAGGACCTGCTGAAATGGCTCGGTACCCTGCACCGCGACACCGAACGCAGACGCGGACTGGGCGACCTGGTCGCCCACCTCGCCCTGCTCGACGTGCTCGAACGCCAGGACGAGGAGGAAGGCGGCGACCGGGTCTCACTGATGACCCTGCACGCGGCCAAGGGGCTGGAGTTCCCTCACGTCTTCCTGGTCGGCATGGAGGAGGAGCTGCTGCCGCACCGCACCAGCATCGAGGAGGACACCATCGAGGAGGAGCGCCGTCTGGCCTATGTCGGCATCACCCGCGCCCAGCGCGGCCTCACCTTCACCCTGGCGCGCCGCCGCCGGCGCTACGGCGAGTGGGTGCGCAGCGAACCCAGCCGCTTCCTCGCCGAACTGCCCGAGGACGACCTGATCTGGGAGGGCGGCCCCAAGGCCGACCCCGAACGCAGCAAGGCGCGCGGCCGCAGCCATCTCGACATGCTCAAGGAGATGCTCGGGTCCTAGCGCGCCCCAGCCGCCAGCCGCCAGCCGTCAGTGGGTGCGGGCAGCGGGCGGTGGTATGGGACCGTCAGGGTTGCGTGGGCGACGGGCGGTGGCTGGTCGTGAACCGCAAAGCCGCGAAGCACGCAAAGTGAATGATGTGTGATGTCGGCGTGAGGCCACAGACGGCGCGGGTCCACACCGCCGTCGGGTGATCGCGCCCGCTGGCGGCTGGCGGCTGATAGCTGGTGACTGGTCGCCGGCGGCGCCCTTTGACGAACGCGGGCAGATTCGTCATAATCGCTCTCTCGATAGAGCCTCTGCGTCTATCGTGTCTCCCACGCGCTCGTAGCTCAGTTGGATAGAGTACAGCCCTCCGAAGGCTGGGGTCGCAGGTTCGAATCCTGCCGGGCGCGCCAACTCCCTCTCCCCTACTCCAGCTCCTCGCTTGCCGTTGCGGCCATGATGCGGATCGCCTGGCAGATCTCGGGGATCGTCGCCGGCGCAACCGGACGACTGAACAGGAACCCCTGCACCTCGTCGCAATGATGCGCGCGCAGCAGTTCGAGCTGCGAGTGACGCTCCACCCCTTCCGCAGTCACCTTCAGCCCCATGGTCTCGGCCATCGCCATCACCGCCTGAGCAATGGCGGCATTGTCACGGTCACGCTCGATATCGACCAGGAAGGACTTGTCGATCTTCAGCCGGCCGATCGGGAAGCGGCGCAGATAGCTCAGGCTCGAATAGCCGGTACCGAAGTCGTCGACGGCCAACTGCACCCCGATGGTCTTGAGCGCGCGCAGGGTGGTCACCGTCTCCCGGGGCTGATTCATCAGCACCGTCTCGGTCAACTCAAGCTCCAGCGAGGTCGGATCGAGTCCACTCTCGCGCAGCACCTGGGCGACACGCTCGGAAAAGCCGGGACGCGCGAACTGGTTGGCCGAGACATTGACCGCCACCCGCGGGATGAACACCCCCTGGGCACGCCAGCGCGCCAGCTGTAGACAGGCCTGGCGCAGCACCCAGTCACCGATCTGCAGGATCAGTCCGCTCTCCTCGGCCACCGGGATGAAGAACTGTGGCGAGACCGCGCCCAGCTCCGGATGCGTCCAACGCAACAATGCCTCGACCCCACTGATCTCACCACGGTGCAGATCCACCTGCGGTTGGTAGTGCAGGGCGAACTCGTCCTTGGCGAGCGCCTGATGCAAGGCGTTCTCGATCCGCATCCGCTGGCGCATGTCATCGTTCATGCTGACGTCGAACAGCCGATAGGTGTTCTTGCCGGAGCGCTTGGCCTGATACATCGCCAGGTCGCCGTTGCGCAGCAGGTCGGTCGCGTTCTGCGCATCCTGCGGAAACAGGGTGATGCCGATGCTCGGGGTCACCACCACGGTGGTGTCGTCGAGTTCGAGCGGCTCGCTCAGATCGCGCTGCAGCTGACGCACCACCCGGATCGCACCACGCACCCCGCCGACATCGGGCAACAGCAGCGCAAACTCGTCGCCACCGAGGCGCGCCAGACACTGCTGCGCATCGGGATCGGCCTCGCAGGTCTTCGACCAGCTGACGCTCAGGCTCGCAGACAGGCGCTCGGCGACGGTCTTGAGCAGCAGGTCGCCGAGATGGTGCCCCAGGGTATCGTTGATCTGCTTGAAGTTGTCGAGATCGAGGAACACCAGCGCACAGGCATGGCGGCGTCGGTGCATCACCGTCAGCACCTGCTCGAGACGCTGCTGGAACAGCACCCGGTTGGGCAGTCCGGTGAGGGTGTCGAAGAAGGCGAGCCGATGGATGCTGGCCTGAGCCTCCTGCAGCGCGGTGATGTCCTGGACCGCGCCATAGCAGCAGACGCCGCCAGGCGCCACGGAATGCGAGGGCTCGACGAACTGACGCAGATGGCGCACCTCGCCCCCGCTGGTCAGCACCCGGTGGTGCAGCTCGGCATCGCGATCGCACCGTTCGAGATGCGCGAACCAGTCGATCACCGCATCGCGCTCATCGAGCGGCACCCGCTCGACCAGGGCCTCGAGGCCACAGACATCCCTCGCGAGCGTGCAATCGAGGATCTCGAGCGCCTGTGCCGACCAGCGTATCCGTCCCTCACCGGGGAGCCACTCCCAGTCACCGATCCGCGCCATCCGTTGCGCGGCGGCGAGACGCCGCTCGCTGAGCAACAGCGCCTCGGTGGCCTCACCGGCACGCACCATGTAGCGAATGCGGTGCACCATCACCGAAGCGATGATCGGCTTGACCGCAAAATCGGTCGCCCCGGCTCGATAGGCCTGCTCGATCGAGCCCTCGTCGTCGAGACCGGTCATCATCAGGATGGGCAGATAGTCCCCCCCGGGAAGCGCACGCAGCCGCGTACAGGTCTCGAAGCCGTCGAGGCCCGGCATCATCACATCGAGCAACACGATCTCGGGCAGCCCCTCGGCGGCCACCCAGGCGAGCGCCTGCGCGCCACCATCGACCTCCACAACCTCCATGCCGCACTGTTCCAGGGCCTCGGCGAGCAGATAGCGCGAGGTGACGTCATCGTCGACGAGCAGCACGCGGATCGGAGAGACGGCGAGATGTGGACGCATCGGAAGATATCCTCAGGAGTCGCGCTGCAGCCGCTCGAGCGCGGCGACGAGTTCTCGGAACTGGGCCTCGGCTGCGGCGAGGGTACCGCCTGCCTCATCCAATGCGCCAGCGCGGGCGAGCCGTTCGAGGACGCGACAGGTCGCGGCGAAGCCGTGAGCGCCGAGGTTGGCGCTACTCGACTTGAGGGTATGCGCGGCAAGCTGGACCAGCTCGGCGGCGTCACTCTCCAGCCCCTGGCGCAGCTCCGACATCAATTTCGGGGCGCTGTCGAGATACAGGCCGATCACCTTGGTGAGCGGATCGGGCCGACCGTCACGACGCAATGCCCGGATCGAGTCGAGTACCGCCGGATCGAGCAGTGGCGGCGCCCCACCTCCACCCCCACCCCCGCCTCCCGCCTCCGGCGACCTGGCGACGACCCAGGGAGCAATGCGCGCGGCAAGTTGGCGTTGGGAGAAGGGCTTGCTCAGATAACCGTTCATGCCGGCCTCGTCGCAACGCTGCTCGATCCCCTTCTGCACGTTGGCGGTGAGCGCAATGATCGGGACCGATGAAGCAGGCCGCTGCTCGCCTTCGAGTCGACGGATCGCTGCGGTGGCGCTGAACCCATCCATCACCGGCATGTGGCAGTCCATCAGCACCAGGTCGAACGCATCGTGGGCAAACGCCTTGACCGCCTCCTCTCCGTTATCGGCGATGATGACCTCGAGCCCGAGGTCCTCGAGCATCAGCGTCGCCATCTCCTGGTTGACCGGATTGTCCTCGACGAGCAGAACCCGGCCGCGCAGGGTCGAGTTCGGGTCGGGCTCGGGCTCGTGCTCGACCCGGCCGGTCTCCAGTATACCGGGAGGGACTCGACCGCAGGCCTCGTCGAACCGCGCCTCGAGGGTAAAGGCGGCGCCCCGCCCCGGAGCGCTGTCGACCCGGATATCGCCCTCCATCATCCGCGCCAGCTGGCGACAGATCGCCAGCCCCAGCCCGGTGCCGCCGTAGTCGCGGGTGATCGAGCCGTCGCCCTGGGCGAAGGCCTCGAAGATGTCCTCCTGCTGCGTCGGATCGATGCCGGGACCGGTGTCGCTGACGGTCACCACCAGGATCAGTCCACCATGCGCCCGCTGCCGGGTCAGCGCGCGTACCCGGACCTCGCCGGCGGCGGTGAACTTGACCGCATTGCCGATCAGGTTCATCAGGATCTGACGCAACCGCGCACCATCACCGTTGACCCGCACCGGCAGGTCCTCGGGCAGCTCGGTCTCGAGCCGCAGCCCCTGGATGCTCGCCGACTCGGCGAACAGCTGCACCGTGCCCTCGATCAGTGCCCGCAGCTCGAAGTCGTAACGCTCCAGGCTCAGCCGCCCGGCCTCGATCTTGGAGAAGTCGAGGATGTCGTTGATGATCTCGAGCAACGCCTCGCCCGAGCGCTGGATGGTCTCGGCGAAGCGGATCTGACGGGCATTCAAACCGCTCTTGCGCAGCAGCTCGGCCATGCCGAGCACGGCGTTCATCGGGGTCCGGATCTCGTGGCTCATGGTGGCGAGGAAGTCGCTCTTGGCCCGGCTCGCCGCCTCGGCACGATCGCGCGCTTCGGCCAGCGCGGCCACGGTATGCTCGAGTTCGCGGGTACGCGCATGCACCTGACGCTCGAGATCCTCCCGATAGCTCTCGAGCCTGAGATCGCGCTGCTGGATCTGGTCGAGCATGTCGTTGAAGCCGTGGACCAGCGAACCGAGTTCGTCGCCACGCGACTCGCTCACCCGCACGCCGTAGTCACGCGCGCTCGAGACCCGCTCCATCGCCCGGGTCAGCGAGAGGATCGGCGCCGAGACCAGTCGTTGCAGCCAGTGCGCCAGCAGCAGCGCGGCGACCACCGCCGCGATCAGGGTGAGCGCGCTGATCGCCAGCGAGCGGTTGAGCGCCGCACGTACCCGCGCGGGGGTGTCGAGCAGATGGACATGGCCGATGACCTCGTCGTCGATGACGATGGCGCGCACCACGTGCAGATGATCGGGCTCGATGCCGATCCCCGGGTGTCCCTTGCCGCCGGGGCCGTACTCGTCCGGCGGCAAGGGCTCGGCACTCGGCGGGTAGCGCGCGAACAGCCCGCCGTCGAGGTCGTAGACATAGGCCCCGAGCAGCTGCGGGCGATCGGCGAGCGCGGCCAGGGTCCGGGCCGCGGCCTCGGGATCATCGAAGGTCAGTGCCGCGGCGACGTTGTAGGCGAGCATGTCGCCCAGGGCATTGAGCTCGTCGATGGCGCTGCGCTGCAGCACCTGGCGCTGGTTGAGTCCGTGACTCGCCCCGGAGAGCAGCAACACCGCAAGCGCCACCACCAGCATCAGCAGCATCAGCTTGTAGCGGATCGAGAGCCGTTCCAGCCACTGTCTCATCTCAGTCCCTCACCACGTCGACGGCCAGTTTCAGCAGCTGTGAACTGATCCCGAGTCCTGCGGCCCGCGCACTGGCGGCATTGATCTCGAAGCGCAGCCTGCGCTCGACGCGCACGAAGCGCACCATGCCGCCGGCGGCGACGAACTCGGGGATCTCGCTCACCGTGAGCACCGGCCGTCCGGCAAGCGATCTCAGCACTGCGGCAAGAAAGGGACGCTCGGAGTCGGCGACATAGACGATGTGGCAACTCTCGAGCGACTCGCCACGCGAGCGGCGCACCACCGTCATCGACCGTCCCTGGACCTGCTTCCCGTTCAGCGCCTCCAGCGCCTGAGCCGACTCACTGCGTCCATAGACGCACAGATGCAGGGACTCGGCGCGGGGTGGCCAATGGATGAACTTGGAGAAGTTGTAGAGATAGGCGGCCATCAACTCGCCTTCCTCGACGCCGGCGCACACCGCAGAGCCATAGAGCAGCATCGAGACCATCAGTGCCCCGCAACGACGCCGCATGCGCCGAACCGCGCGCCGAGAGGAGCGCTCAGAACTCGAGACGAACCGAGGCATAGACGCCGCGCTGGACCTCCAGCGGCAAGGCTGCGAAGGCCTCCGGGTAGCCTTCCGGATGCGCGGGACTCAGCAGATTCTGTCCCACCAGGGCAAGCTCCAAGCCCGCGCGCGGGCGCCAGGCCAAGCGGACATCCAGCTCCCAGTAGGCGGGGATGCGGCTGTCGCTGAACCGACCGATGTCGAACGGCGGGTAACTCGAATCGACATAGCGCAGCCACAGATCGAGGTCGACATCCTCGCGCGGGTTCATCAACGAGCGCAGCGAGAACTGCTGGCGCGGATCGGCACGCGCCAGGGTCTCGTTGCTGCGATCGAGACTGGACTCCGGCACCTCGAGTTCGACCTCGAGATAGCCATAGGCCAGCGCCAGCCGCCACCACTCGCGCAACTGCCACTCGGCGGCGAGCTCGACGCCATAACCAGACCCGCTGGCCTGGTTGTCGAAGGGCAGGCTGAAGTAGAGCGCATCGCCATCGGCACCGGTCTGCAACACGGCGTCGCCCGAGGAGCGCAGGTCGTCGTAGTCGTTGTAGAACAGCGTGAGGTCCAGGTTCAACCGCGACGATGGGGCCAGCCGCCAACCCAGTTCATAGGCGATCAGCGACTCGGAGACGAAGTCGTCGTCGCCGGCGGTGGCGAACACCAGCGACTGCGGCCAGGATCCCGGCAACCCGGACTCGATCACCCGGGCCCAGACCTCGGCGCTGCGCTCGGCGCGCGACGGCGTGCGCACCGCACGCGAGACCGAACCCCACACCGAGGAGCGATCCGTGGCGTGCCACAGCAGCCGGATGTTGGGTTGCAGCTCGAACCCGGTGTAGTCGTTGTGCTCGAACTTGCTTCCCAGGGTCAGGTGCAAGCGCCCGGGCACCAGATCGATCTCGTCCTGGAGGAAACCGTTCCAGAGTTCGCGTGATTCGGCGTCCGGGTCGAGATCGACCAGCACGCCGCCACTGAAGTCGTCGGCGACATGCCGATAACCGAGCCCCCAGACCAGGTCATGACGCGCGCCCAGCATCACCCGGTGCTGGAACTCGACATCGAGGATGTCGTGGCGCTGCGAGACATAGTACTCGTCGCGCTCGACATGGTCGTAGTAGAGCTGCAGCGACACCTGCGAGCTGACCGACAGCGCCCGCTCCCAGCGTGCCAGGAAATTCGCGCCGCTGGCCTGCAGGCGATCGTCGACCGCGACATAGCGCTCCGGCAGCACCTCGGGGGCGGGGACGTTGAGCTGCTGGCGCAGGTTGCTGCGATAGAGATCGCCCTGAACGGTGAGACGATTGCCGTCGGCGAACCGCGAATCGACCCGAAAGCCGCCCTGACCACTGTCCCAGTCGTCACGACCACCGTCACCATCGAGGGTGATCAGCGCGTCATGGTCCTGATACTTGGCATAGAGCCGGGCGAAGGTATCGGGCGCGACCTCGGCGCCATAACGCAGCGCCGCCATCGCCCGCTGCTCGGAGCCGGCGCCGAGGCTCGCCAGCCCGCCCAAGGTATTCTCGGCCGAACGGGTGATGATATTGATCACGCCGTTGACCGCATTGGCCCCCCACAGGGTCGCGCCCGGACCGCGGATCACCTCGATGCGCTCGATATCCTCGAGCAGCGGATTCTGCTGCTCCCAGTAGACACCGGAGAAGCTCGGCGTGTAGAGGGTGCGACCGTCGATCAACACCAGCAGCTTGTTGGCGAAGCGACCGTTGAAGCCGCGCGCAGAGACCGCCCATTTGTTGGCGTCGAGTCGGCTGACCTGCAGCCCCGGGACCATCCGCAACAGCTCGGGCAGCGCCGTCGCGCCGCTGCGCCGGATGTCCTCGGCACCGATCACGAACACCGCGGCGGCGGCATCGGCGAGCGCCTGCGACTTCTTGCCGACCGAGGTCACCTCGACATCGAGCAGCTCTTCCAGGCTGAGTGCGGTCAGGTCCTCGCCGTGCACCGGCATCACCAGCAAGGATGTCACTAGGGGCAGCATCCATCCTGCCACCATCCGCATCGCCATAGACTGCCTCCACCGTGTTCTGACGACCCCGCTATCATCGCCCCCTCTGCCAAGAGGTCGACATCGAGCAGCACTATAAACGTCCGGGCGTCGCATCGGGTAGGATCCGGCCATCGCCAACATCACCCCGAGAGGCAACCCATGAGCAACGCAGCCCAATCCTCCACCGCAGCGGATGTCCAGCACGTCGCGCAACGCGCAACACTGGGCGACGCACTCGACGCCCAGCGCGGCACCTTGCAGGCTGCCGGCGGCAGGCTCGCCTACTACGCCGACACCACCGCAACGGGACGCCCGCTGGTACTGATCCACAGCATCAACGCCGCGCCCAGCAGCTACGAACTCCGTCCACTGTTCGAGCACTATCGTGGCAAGCGTCCGGTCTACAGCCTGGAACTGCCCGGTTTCGGCCACTCGGAGCGCTCGGCGCGCAGCTATACCCCCGAGCTGTTCGCCACCGCGATCCATGAGTTCCTCGAACAGGTCGTCGGCGCCCCCGCCGACCTGCTGGCGCTGTCGCTGAGCAGCGAGTTCGCCGCCCGCGCCGCGCTCACCGCGCCGGCGCGCGTCGCCTCGCTCACGCTGATCTCGCCGACCGGTTTCAGCGAGCGCGAACTGCCCAGCGAGCGCACCGGGCAGATCCTGCGCCGGGTGCTCACCCTGCCGCTGCTCGGGCGCGCGCTCTATGCCCTGGTCGCCTCGCGACCGAGCATCCGTCACTATCTCGGGCGCTCCTTCACCGCCACCCCGCCGCAGGCGCTGATCGACTACGCCCACGCCACCTCGCACCAACCCGGCGCCCATCACGCACCGCTCCACTTCCTCTCCACCCTGCTGTTTACCCGCAAGGCGCGCGAACGTCTCTACGGCCGGCTCACCGACCTGCCGGTGCTGGTGATCGCCGACCGCGATCCCTACATCGACTTCGCCGCCCTGCCCGGCTTCATCGCCAACCACCCCAACTGGCGCAGCGAGCCCCTGGCCCCGCACCTCGGCCTGCCGCACTGGGAGCGTCCCGAGGCGACCATCGCCGCGCTCGACACCTTCTGGGCGAGCGCCTGAGACACGGGGAGGGCCAGCGGCCAGAAGATTGAACCGCAAAGCCGCCAAGGGCGCGAAGGGAAGAAGGGCTTCCTGCGGTCAACCTCTAGCGAGCGGCGCGGGCTTGTCTCGTACCGCCTGGGTTGACTGCAAACCGACACTGGCGGCTGGCCGCTGATGGCTGGCCGCTTTCTTTGCGTCCTTGGTGTCTTTACGATTCGAATCAGCTTCCAGCGATCAGCCGCCAGCCGCCAGCCGCCAGAAGGTTGAACCGCAAAGTCACGAAGAACGCGAAGGGAAGAAGGGCTTCCTGCGGTCAACCTCTAGCGAGCGGCGCGGGCTTGTCTCGTACCGCCTGGGTTGACTGCAAACCGACACTGGCGGCTGGCCGCTGATGGCTGGCCGCTTTCTTTGCGTCCTTGGTGTCTTTGCGATTCGAATCAGCTTCCAGCGACCAGCTGACAGCCTCCAGTGGTGAGCCGCGTCGGCGCAGGAGGCTTGCATATCCAAACCCCTTTGCGTGCTTCGCGTCTTGGCGGTTCAATCTTCTGATCGCTGATCGCTGATCGCTGACAGCTGTCAGCGCCCTTCCAAACGACAACGGCCCCGACGGTCGCAGACCGTCAGGGCCGTTGGGAGCGGCGACCCCGCGCGCGGCGAGGCACGGCTCAGCGCGCGATCAGTTCCAACCGAAGCCGGCCGCGAACACGACGGCGTGCACCGCCAGCGCGATCACCAGCACGGCGTAGAGGATCGGCATCAGCCAGGTCGCGGGGTTGACCACCATCCAGATCTTCCAGTCGTCCTGGGGATTGCTCGGCTTCATGGTGTTTTCGCTCATGTTGATTGGTCCTTGCGGAGGGGGATCAGAACCAGGGCTTGGTCGCGATGAGGAACAGGTGCACGACGGCTGCGAGTCCGACGAACGCGGTGTAGGTCACCTTGAACTGTTCGTGGAACTCCTTCGCCTGCGCCTCGGTGATCCCGGACGTGTTCGCCTGCACGGCTGCAGGTGCAGCCTGCTGAGCCGGCGCTGCCTGCTGCTGCACGGGTGCCTGCTGCTTCGCGGGTGCCTGCTGCTTGTTGGCCGCCTTGGCCGCGCCGCGCGATTTGCCCGCGCCACCCTTGGGAGCGGAGAAGGATTTTTGATCAGCCACAGTGGCCTCCTGAGGGGTTAGAGATGATGTCGCCGCCTCAATCATGCGTTAAGGGAGACGCCATGACCCCGACCGCGACAGCTGGCGCGGCTCACCCGTGCACACGTCTCGCGCGTTCGGATGGACCCGCTCTGAGATCTTGAGCATGTCATCTTATATTGACACCAAGCAATGTCAATAACGATTTACAACAGCCACCCCTGGGCAGAAACCAATCGCAAGGGAAAGCGGCCAGCGGCCAGCGGCCAGCGGCCAGCGGCCAGCGGCCAGCGGCCAGCGGCCAGCGGCCAGCGGCCAGCGGCCAGCGGCCAGCGGCCAGCGGCCAGGAGATTGAACCGCAAAACCGCAAAGCACGCAAAGGAGAGAAGAGCTTCCAGCCATCAGCCTCCAGCCGCCAGTGGCCGCCTGTCTTCGAGTGTTGGTCGGAAACGCATGCCAACCGGTCGCTGACAGCGAATGGGGAGTGGCGCTATCGTCGACGCCGACCATCGACTGGCGGCTGGCCGCTGATGGCTGGTAGCTTGAATCCCTGCGCGCCCTTTGGGCCTTTGCGGTTCAAAGCAGCTTCCAGCGATCAGCCTCCAGCCGCCAGTGACTGCCTGTCTTCGAGTGTTGGTCGGAAACGCACGCCAACCGGTCGCTGACAGCGAATGGGGAGTGGCGCTATCGTCGACGCCGACCATCCACTGGCGGCTGGCCGCTGATGGCTGGCAGCTTGAATCCCTGCGCGCCCTTTGCGGCTTTGCGGTTCAATCCGCTGGCGGCTGGCGGCCGACCTCAGGGCAGCCCGACGAGCTTGTGCATCTGGATGCCGAGCCGCCAGCGCGGATCGGCGAGGCAGTGAGCGGCGGCGGCCTCGGTGTGGGCCGCGCGCTCGGCGTCGTCGAGCGGCTGGAGGATACGGTGCTCGAAGGCGAGTCCGACATAGCGCTCGGGCTCGGCGCCGGGCTGCGGATAGACCAGCTTGAGTTCGTCGCCACGGCGCACCATCAGCTCGGTCCCGGCCTTGGGGCTGATACAGACCCAGTCGATCCCCGCCGGCAGTGCCAGGGTGCCGTTGCTCTCGACGCCAACCTCGAAGCCATGCGCGTGCAGTGCCGCGATCAGGGCGGCATCGAGCTGCAGCGCCGGCTCGCCGCCGGTACACACCACATAAGGGATGGCCTGAGGGTCGGCATCGCGCGGCCAGCACGCGGCGATGTGCGCGGCGAGTCGCTCGGCGTCGACGAAATACCCGCCGCCGGCGCCATCGGTGCCGCGAAAATCGGTATCGCAGAAGCGACACCGGGCGGTGGCGCGATCGCGCTCCAGCCCCGACCACAGGTTGCAACCGGCGAAGCGACAGAACACCGCCGCGCGCCCGGCCTGGGCGCCCTCGCCCTGGAGGGTGTAGAAGACCTCCTTGACCGCGTAGCTCATACCGGCAGCGCCGGGCCCTGCGGCCCCCAGCTGAGCACCGCGCCACAACCCGGGGTCTGGTGCAGGTCGATCCGATCGAGCGCGGGCAGCGCATCGCCGACCTCGGCGCGGATCCAGCGCGCCAGCGCGCCCGGCGCGGCCTGATCGATCCCCGGCAGGGTGTCGAGACGGTGATGGTCGAGCCGCGCATAGACCGGCTTGAACAGCCGCTTGACGTCGCCGTAGTCGACCGTCCAGCCCATCACCCGATCGAGCGGCGCACACAGATGCAACCGCAGCAGATAGCTGTGACCGTGCAGCCGACGGCGCGCATCGCCCTCGGGCGCGGCGCTCAGGCTGAGCGCGCTCTCGAAGCGCTGCTCCTTCCAGATCCGGTAGCTGCTGCCGTCGAACTGGCAGCCGGCGGTCGCCGTCTCGTAGACGCTGACCCAGGACAGCGGCGCGAACTCGGGCTTGAGCCGCGCCCAGATCCAGGCGGCGAGCATCTCGCTGGTGGGGTTCTCGAGCCCGGGGATGTCGTTGAGACAGGCATGATCGAGGGTGGCGCCGAGCGGCGCCCAGAGGGCGTCGATACAGTCGTAGTCGACGCCCATGTCCTGATCCTCGGCCAGGGTCTGGTCGGCATGGAGGATGACCTCGAAGCCGTGACCGTGCATCCGCCCGCATTGGTGCCCCTCGGGGACGTTGGGCAGCTGGTGGGCGGACTCGAAACGGAAGCGTCGCCACAGATGGCAATGGCCGTCGGCATCGAGGTCGACGCCCTGGTCGCGGGTACTGTGGATACCGACCGATTCGACCCCATCGAGGGCGAGATGATCGCGCACCCAGCGCGCCAGGTTCTCGTCGGTGGGCACCCGCAGCCGGGTGTTGAGATCGGCATAGTCGAGCGGCGCGACCGCCTCGGCGAGACGCTCGCGCAGCGCGTCGGTCTCGGCGCCGGCAAAGGGCGCCCAGCCGGGCGCCAGCTCGGTGCGCACCCGGGCGAGGAAGCTGTGGCCGTGGAGCGCGCGGCAACGGTGCTCGGCGGGCAGCACGGAGACGTGACGGGCCGCCTCGAAGGGGGCGGCGGCGACATGGAGAAGACGTTCGGTCATGGGTTCTCGAATCGGTTGAGCAGTGGATCGGCGACCCCGGCCTCGGCGAAGCCCTTGGCGCGCAGCAGGCAGGAATCGCAGCCGCCGCAGGGACGGCCGTGCGCGTCGGGGTCGTAGCAGCTGGAGGTGAGGGCGTAGTCGACGCCGAGCGCCAGTCCGCGCTGGATGATCCCGGCCTTGGTCAGGTCGATCAGCGGGGTGTGGATCCGCAACCGCTGACGCCCCTCGACCCCGGCGACGGTGGCGAGGTTGGCCATCTGCTCGTAAGCGGCGATGTACTCGGGGCGACAGTCGGGATAGCCGGAGTAGTCGAGGGCGTTGACACCGATGAAGATGTCGCTCGCCCCCAGGGTCTCGGCCCAGGCCAGGGCGAAGGAGAGAAACACCGTGTTGCGCGCCGGGACATAGGTGACCGGGATCGCCGAGTCCATCTCCTCCGCTGAGCGCCCCTTGGGCACCGCGATGTCGGCGGTCAGCGCCGAGCCGCCGAAACGACGCAGATCGATATCGGCGATCACATGCTCGACCACCCCGAGCTGCGCGGCCACCCGCGCGGCGGCGTCGAGCTCGCAGCCATGGCGCTGACCATAGCGAAACGACAGCGCATGGGGGGCGAAGCCCTGGTCCTTGGCGATCGCAAGCACGGTGGTCGAGTCGAGGCCACCGCTGAGCAGCACCACTGCTGGGGTCATTGGGTCGTGTCTCCGAAAAAAGCGATTGTCCGCCGGGGCGTGCTTGGCAGGGTTCGGCCCGGTGGGTGAAACTGATGGCGAGCGCGGGCGTCGAACCCCGCGGCGGGCGGGCCGCGAGCCCGTGCCGGGATTGTCCCGCCGCGCGGCCAGCGCGCGCAACGACGATCGTCAGCGCCCGCCGTCCGGAACCGTCGCCGCCCGAGGCGCGACGGCCCTTATCCGGGTCGTGACCGATCACGTCCCGGACTCAACCGAACCATGGATCGATCATCATGCAAGCATACCGTATCCGGCTCTGGGATCTGCCGACCCGGGCCGTGCACTGGCTGCTGTTCGTGCTGGTGGTGGCGGCCTACGTCACCGGCGAGATCGGCGGCAACCTGATGACCTGGCACGGCTGGATCGGGCTGGCGATCGCCGGTCTGATCGCCTTTCGCGTCACCTGGGGGGTGGTCGGCTCGACCTATGCCCGCTTCAGCCAGTTCGTGCGCGGCCCGCGCGCGGTGCTCGACTACCTGCGCGGACGCTGGCACGGCGTCGGCCACAACCCGCTCGGCGCGGTCTCGGTGCTGGTGCTGCTCGGCATCCTCGCCATCCAGACCCTCACCGGCCTGTTCGGCAACGACGACATCGCCTTCGAGGGACCGCTCTACCCGCTGGTCTCCAAGGACGTCAGCGACTGGCTGATCGGGCTGCACCGCCAGGCCTACTGGCTGATCATCGCGCTGGTCTCGCTGCACGTGGCGGCGATGCTGTTCTACGCCCTGGTGCGCAAGAACAACCTGGTCATCCCGATGATCAACGGCGTCAAGGAGGTCGACGACCCCGCCATCCCCTCGGCGCGCGGCGGTGGACCGATCGCCCTGGTGTTCGCGCTGCTGGTCGCGGCGCTGGTGGTGTGGATCGCCGCCGGCGGGCTCTTGCCCGCCCCGCCACCGCCACCACCGCCGGGCAGCATCCCGGCCTGGTGAGGCGATAACGCAAGAGGCCGCCCGGAGGCGGCCTCGTCGTTCCATGGGTCCGTCACCGGACCCGGGCCGGGCGATCAGTCGTCGGCGCGGAACTTGTCGTGACAGGACTTGCAGCTCTGGCCGAGCTTGCCGAAGGCATCCTGCACCGCGGCCTGATCGCCAGCGGCGGCGACCTCGGCCATGTTGTTGGCGGCGGCGATGAAGTTACGCGCCACCTTGCCGACCTCTTCCATGTTCTCGAAGAACTCGGGCTTGACGTCGGTCTCGACGTCGCCCACGTCCTTGTCGGTGCCGGGACCGTAGAGCGCGCCCATGCCCGAGTTGGCGATCGCGGCGATGGCGTTGGCCGCGGCCTCGACCTGCCCCTGATCAAAGTCACCCTGGAGGTTGGCCTTGATCTTACCCATGTTCCAAGCCATGAAGCTGTAGCCGGCCTGACGGTACTGGATCTGATCCTCGGGCTTGAGCTCGGCGGCGGAGGCGACACTGGCGAGCGCGACGGCGAGGACGCCGGCGACAGCGCTGGCTGGCATGCGTTTCATTGACTATCTCCCTTAAACGTAACTGACGGTCGGTTCATCCGTCTCGCCCATGCTGGCGAGCGCCCCCAATGTCGGGGCGTTGATCGAGCAATTCAACCCCGGTTGGCGACATATCGGTCAAGACCTGATCCTTGCCCGCCTTCTTCGCCCGATAGAGGCTGTCGTCGGCGAGCTTGACGAAGGCGTCGACGGAGACGCCGTTGAACTCGCACACACCGCCACTGATGGTCACCCGCAACCCCGCCTGCGGCCACCCCAGCGCGCTGACCTGCACCCGGATCCGCTCGGCCACCTCACGGGCCGCCGAGAGATGGGCATGGGGCAGGATCACCATGAACTCCTCGCCACCATAACGCCCGATCACATCGACCTCGCGAACGCACTGGCGCAGCTCCTCGGCCACCCGCACCAGCACCTCGTCGCCCACCGGATGGCCGTACTGATCGTTGATCTTCTTGAAGTCGTCGAGATCGAAGAGAAAGATCGACAGCGGCTGATGATAGCGGTGGAACATGTCCACCTCCTTGCCCAGCATCGAGAACAGATAGCGGCGGTTGTAGAGGCCGGTCAACCCATCGGTGAAGGAGGCCGCGCGCAGCTCCTCCTGGATCGCCTTCAGTCGGGTGACATCGACCAGCGACACCAGCCGCCCCTGACCTCCCGAGAAGCGCAGCTCGACCGTCGACACCAGCGCCCAGCGCAACTCGCCGTCCTCGGTCGGGATACACATCTCGCGCTGCTCGCCATCACCGCTCGGCAGTCCGGCGGCAAGCAGATAGCGCCAGTCCTCACTGTTCAGATCGCCGGCCATCCCCTCCAGCGCGAGATAACGGCGCGCCGCCTCGTTGGCCCGCGACAGGCTGCGCCGCCCCGGCTCGTGGAGCACCATCGGGAAAGAGGCCGCCTCGAAGACACTGCGCAGGTTGGACTCGCTCTCGCCGAGGCGGCGCAGCAAGCGGCTGATACCGACCCAGGCCAGGGTGATCAGCACCAACATTGTCCCCGCACCCCACAGCAGTTTGCCACGCACCCCGGCGATCAGCTGCTGCAGGAACTCGGGATTGGCGTAGAACCGAACCACCCCGATGAGCAGATGGTCGCGCGGGTGATAGAGCGCGATCGGCACCAGCACGCAACTCTCGCAGCCCAGGTCGCCACGCGTCATGTCGAGACACCCCTTGGGCAGATCCAGCATGTCGTAGTCGAGCACCAGCTCGATGCGATGGATGAAGGCGATGCCGGTCGACTGGTCCTCGAGCAGCAGGATGGCATCGAGCGCCGCCTGCAGCTCGCCACGCAGATACTCGGGGCGGGCCGTACCGTCGAGCAGCCGCTCGAGTCCCGGGGCCTGGGCCTGGGCAAAGGCGCGTGACTGGCTCTCGTAGTGCTCGCGCAACAGGGGTTCGAGCGCGAACATCCAGTAGACGCTGCTGACGGCGATGATGGTGGCACCCAGCAGCGCGAAGATCAGCGCCAATACTCGCTCGAATCTCAGCGACGCCTGGCCCAGCATCACCATTGCGCCTTTATTCATGGATCTTGGCCACCTGCAGGAAGAAGGAGCGGAACCGAATCCCGGCACGCTCGGCCTGCCCGAGATTGACCAGCGGCAGGATACGGTCGGCCACGTGCAGACCGGCCACGGCGCCACGCTCGACGTCGCCGGCAAAGGGGGAGAATACCAGCACACCGTGCTCGCGCGACCAGGTGCGCAGCTGTCCGCTCGACAGACCCGGGGTGGCGACGAAGATCGCCCCCGGCGGCCCCCGGCGCCAGCGCTCGGCATCGAGTTCGTGGGCGGGCAGGGTCTCGACCCGCAGCGGATGATCACGCACCGTGGCAACCCCCCCGAGCACCTGGGCCGCCTGACGCGCGGTATCCAACGCACCTTCGTAGACCACCACCACGTGCAGCACATCACCCGCGCCGAGATGCCTCTCCAACCCCTCGAGCGCCCCCAGACAGGCGGGGAAGAGCTTCAACCCGACGCGCAATCGCTGCTCGTCCTCCGGCCACAGCCCGGTCCGCTCGGCCATTGCCTGCCCGGTATACAGCCAGCCCCCCAGCAGCAGCGGCCAGCAGAGCGCAAGAGGAGTGATGAGCACGCGCCATCGCGACATCGGAGCGCCCTCAGAAGCTGTATCCGACCGACAGCCACCAGCGCCGCCCCGGCGTCGGATAGCCATCGGGATAGACCAGCCCGACGCCGTCATAACTGGTGAGCTGATCGGGGAGCCAGACCTCGGTATCGGTCAGGTTCTTCACCCCGAGGTGCAGGAAGGGACCACCGCCGACCTGGCGATAGCTCAGCGTCAGGTCGAGCTGGGTACTGGCATCGACCGCATCGCGCGGATCGCGCTCGGCGCGATGTCGCGGCCCGACATGGCGCAGCTGCAATGCAGCGGTCCAGCGCTCGTGCGGTCGCCAGAGCAGCGCGAGATTGGCCAGCAGGTCGGCGCCGCCGGCCAGCGGCTCATCGCTGTCACGCCGACGTGCGTCCACCAGCGAGAGGTTGGCGTCGATCTTGAAACGAGCACCGAAGCGGTGCTGGTACTCCAGCTCGACCCCCTGCAGCCGAGCATCCGGTCCATTGACGAAACCGTCGAGACCCTGGTCGTCGAACTGGATCGGGCGGGTGAGATCGGAGTGGAAGAGGATCAGTCGCGCCTCCCAAGTCGGTCGCTTGAAGATATAGCCAAGCTCATAGCTGGCGATCTCGCCGGCGTGCAGATCACCTGCCGGGGCGTATTCCAGTTCGTAGAAGGTCGGCGGACGGAAGGCACGGGCGTACTGCAGCTTGAGGATGTTCGACGCGTCGATCCGCCAGACCGCAGCGAGCCGCGGACTGACCAGCGAGCCGACGTCGCTGTAGTCGTCGTAGCGCAGCGTCGCGGTCAGCATCACCCGCTCGCCGAGGTTGAACTGGTCCTGTATCAGCGCACTGAGGATCCGCCGCGAGCGGGCGGTGTCGAGCCATTCCGGCTCGAGCGCGAACGGCAATCCCGACCACGCCCAGCTCGCCTCGTCGATCTCGACATGGGCCGCCTCCAGACCGAGCAGCAGCGCGTGTCCCTCCAACCCGTACCAATGGAGATCGGCGACGGCCTCGTAGCGCTGCTCGCGGTAGTCCTGATCCATGAACACCGCCTCATCGGCCAGATAGCCGGCAGGAAAGACGAACAATCGATCGCGATCACGTTCATGCTCGATGGCCTCGGCCCGCAGCTCGAGTTCGAGCGTCTCGGAGAGCGCCATCCGGTGGCCCAGCTGCAGCGCCACATAGCGCTGGCGCGCGGCCAGATTGCCGTCGTCGGGCGGGAGGAAATGGTTGATGCCGAAATGATCGCCATTGGCGTCGTCGATCAGCCGCAGCCTGGCAAAGCTCGCGCCCCAGCGCAGATCAGTGAGGAGGGCACGATAGCGAAACGCGGCATTGGCCGGTCCCGGCGCATTCGACAGCCCGTCGAGTCCGAGCGGGTCGAGGGCATCGCGCTCGACCCACGCCTTGCCGCCATCGCCCTGGGTGCCGGCCAGGTTGACCGAGACCTCCAGATCACGCGCCCGGTCCTCCCAGAACCAGCGCCCGGTCACACCCTGAGCGCCGCCTTCTGCAGCCATGCCCCCGAGCACGCGCTCTCGGGTGCGCGTGATGACATTGACCACACCGGCAAAGGCATACTCGCCATGGACCGACGAACCCGGCCCGCGAATCACCTCGATGCGCTCGATCTGCTCGATGGGCATGTTGAGCACCGGATTGGCGGTGGCCATCAGGGTCGAGTTCATCGACATGCCGTCGAGCAGCACCTTGATGTTGCCCGAGCCATAACCGTGTCCGACGCCACGACTGAGGACCTGTCGCTCACCGGTCACCTCGAGCGCCGGGCTCATCCCCGGGACCAGCGCCAGCGCCTCCCAGACGGTGCGCGCACCGCGCGCCAGCATCTCGTCACCGAGCAGGATGGTCGCCATCCCGGGGACGAAGTCGGCGTTCATCCCGCTACGGGTGGCCAGCTGCGTCTCGGTCTCCAGCAGATCGAGCAGACCCGCGATCTGATCGGCCTCGGTGCGCGCGGCGCCCTGTGCCTGCCCCCAACACACCAGCCCGGCGACACCGACCAGCCAGCCAAATTGCCAGGATCGCCGCTCACCCGAGCGGCCACCCCGTCGACTGTACACATCACACAGCGAATCCATACACCCTCGACTTCCTTCGAGTTGAGTCCATCCCTACCAAGCGGACAGCGAGCGCGGGAACACGACCCATGGCATCGAAATGCATCGAGAAGGCGGCGATCATCCCCTTCTTCCTCGTATCGGCCCGCCGATTAGAGCATGCCAAGAGGCCCGCCAGGAGTCGGCACGGACAGGCGGAGCGACCAGCCGCGGGTCGGCCAAGGGCCAGCGGATCGCGATCGGGATGCAGCGCCGCCGACAGCGCCTGCCCCACCCCGCCTTCCAATACGAGCGAGACGGGTGCTAGCATCATGACGCCCACAGCCATGTCGGCAGTGATGCGAAAAGGGACTGACAACGATGTTGATCAAATCAGCGCTGGGGGCCGCTTCGGCCGTCCTGCTCATGCATTCTTGGCTATCCACCGACGCCGCGCTCCCGGTCCATGAGGCGCCGACCCAGCCAGTCGGAGAGCAGCTTGCGGGCTGCCCGCCTTTCTGCGACCAGGAACCGGGCCTTGACATCCTCGCCAGCCACCCCGGCTGACGGCCATTCCCCACAAGTGCCCCTCGGCTCCAGCGGGGCACCGACACAACGCCGCTGGTGTCCTCCAACCACCCTCAGCACAGCGCTCCGCAACGAGGAGATTGAACCATGGAGCTAGCCGTTCAGCAGACACCCAGTGCGCAGATCATCGCCCTCCGCGGCAGGCTCGACACCCTCACCGCGCCGAGCTACGAGGCCCGGGCGCTCGCGCTCATCGATGACGGCGCCACCCGCATCGTACTCGACCTCGCCGGGCTCACCTACATCAGCAGCGCCGGGCTGCGCTCGCTGATCGTCACCGCCAAGGCCTTGCAGCAGCAGGGCGGCGTCCTGTTGCTCGCCAGCCTCACCGGCAATGTCCGCGACGTGTTCGAGATGGCGGGACTCGACGCCATCTTCAAGACTTACGACTCCGTCGCCACGGCGCTCGACGCCGCCTAGGGGCCGGTGACGACCCAGCGGCTCGAACTCCCGGCCGAGACCGCGGCCCTGCCCCGGGCGCTGGCCTTCGTCGTCGCGGCGGCCGAAGGGGCCGGGCTCGCAGCCGAGGCCCGGGGACGGCTGGAGCTGGCCGTCGAGGAGGTCTTCGTCAACCTCTGTACCCACGCCTACCCCGTCGATGCGCCAGGCTGGGTCGAGATCAGCACCCACCACGCCGACGACCGCCTGACGATCGAGATCCGCGACGGCGGCATCCCCTTCGACGGCACCCGCGCGCCGACACCGGACCTGACGCGACCGCTGGCGACACGCCCGGTCGGCGGTCTCGGCTGGGTGCTGGTCCGCCGTCTGGTCGACGCCCTCGACTACCGTCGGGTCGACGACGGCAACCTGCTGCGCCTGACCATGCGCCTCCCCGGCCAACCACGCCGATGAGACGCCCGAGCATCGCCGCCCGGCTGAGCCTGATCGTCTCGCTCTACACCTCGGCGATCCTGCTCGCGGTACTCGGGGTCGACTATCTGCGCTCGCTCGCCACCCTCGAGGCCGAGATCGACCGCGGCGCGCGCCTCCAGACCGAGGCCACCGCCAACGCCCTCGAGATCCCGCTGAGCGCAGCCGTCCGCACCGCCCGCGCGCTGGCCGCGGCGCTCAACCACGGCCACTTCGACGACGCCGGCGCGCGCGAACTGCTGCGTCAGGGCATCGCCGACAACCGCGACGTCCTCGGCGGCGCCCTGCTCTTCGCCCCGTCCCCGACCGGCACGCCACGCCCACGCGACCATGACTGCCGTTGGCGCGGCACCGAGGTCGAGTGTCTGGACGGGCGCGAGGTCGAACGCGGCCCGACGGACACGCCCCTGCCCCACCCGGCGCCGGTTGACGGGCTGTCCTGGTCGCCCCCCTACTTCGACGACGACCTCGGTCAGGCGCGCATGGTGACGCTGAGCGCCGCCTTCGACGGCGGTCGGGTGAGCCTCGACCTGAACCTCGACCGACTCACCCGCGAGGTCGCCGCGCTGCGCCTCCTCGACAGCGGTCACGCCGCACTGCTCGACGCCGGGGGCACCTTCATCACCCATCCCCTGGCCGGTCTGGCGCTGCGCCGCGACATCCACGCCGTGCCCGAGGCGCTCGGGCTCGATCATCATCCCGAACGCGCCGCCGAACTGCTCTCGGGGCACCCCGGCGTGATCGACGGGGTCGATGTCTCGGGCGATCCCATCCGTCTCTATCACGCCCCGGTCGCCCCCCCCGGCTGGACCCTGGTGGTAGTGCTGCCGGCCGAGGAGATCGACGACGACGTCCGCGCCCTGGCGCTGACCACCAGCGCCATCGGCCTGCTCGGGCTAGCGCTGATGCTGGTGGCGATCACCCTCAGCGCACGCGCCATCACCCGACCGCTGCGCCGACTGGTCGCGGCGACCCGCGAGGTCGCCGCGGGACGGCTCGACACCCCGCTTCCGGTCCACCCGCGCGCCGACGAGATCGGCGACCTCACCGTCGGCTTCGCCACCATGACCCGCTCGCTGCGCGATCACATCGAGCGTCTCACCGCCAGCACCGCCGCCCAGGCGCGCATCGCCAGCGAGCTGCACATCGCCCACGACATCCAGCTCTCGATCCTGCCGCGACGGCTGGCGCCGCACCCCGCCTTCGAGCTCCACGCCCTGGTCGAGCCGGCACGCGAGGTCGGTGGCGACTTCTACGACTGCTTCGCCCTCGATGCCGAGCATCACTGTCTGGTGATCGCCGATGTCGCCGGCAAGGGGGTGCCGGCGGCGCTGTTCATGGCGGTGGCCAAGACCCTGGTCAAGGCGACGAGCACGCCCGGGCGCGGCCCCGCCGAGGTGCTCGAGCGGGTCAACGCCGAACTCGCCCGCGACAACCCGCGGTGCATGTTCGTCACCCTGTTCTGCGCCATCCTCGATCATCGCAGCGGTGAGCTGATCCATAGCAACGCCGGACACAACCCGCCGCTGCTACTGCGCGCCGAGGGCAGCGTTGAACCCCTGCCCTCGCAGCGACAACTGGTGCTCGGGGTGATGGAAGGGGCGCACTATCGCGACGCGCGCGCCCGGCTCGCGCCGGGCGATCGCCTGCTGCTCTACACCGATGGGGTCACCGAGGCGATGGACGCCGAGGCCGGGCTCTATGGCGAGGCGCGACTGCGCGAGGCGCTGCGCGCGCTCGGCCCCGGCTCACCCCGGAGCCTGGTCGAGGGCCTCCTCGACGAGGTCCACGCCTTCGCCGGCGACACGCCCCAGGCCGACGACATCACCCTGATGGCGCTGGCCTATCGCGGTGCGGGCGTGCCGGGCGGGGACTGATCCGCGCTAGCCGCGCTCGTCCACCGTCAACCGGATCTTGCCGGTCTTGGGGTTGCGCTCGATACCGTCGAGCGCCAGCACCTCGATGCGCGTCGGCGCCACCAGCCCGGCCTCGGTCATCGCGCGGATCTCCTTGGAGTCGTGCAGCAGGCGCCGCAACAGCGTCTCGGCGAGCCCGGCGGCGTCCTCCGACGCGGTATCGGCGGCGCGCTCGACCCGCACCACCAATTGATCGCGATGCCCGTCGAGGCGCGCGCGCAACTGGAAGTGGGCACCCAGCCCGGGCACCGCGGCGATCGCCGCCGCCACCACCTCGGGCTGGATGTTGCCGCCGCCGATGATCAGCACGTCGTCGGCGCGCCCGAGCAACTCCATGCGCCGGGTGCGCCGTCCGCAGGGGCACTCGCCCTCGACCCAGCGCCCGAGGTCGCCGACGTCGTAGCGGATGGTCGGCATCAACCGCCGCTGCAGGTTGGTCACCACCACCTTGCCGATCTCGCCCGGCCCCACGGGCGTCAGGGTCTCGGGATGGAGCAGCTCGACATGGTGCAGGTCCTCGTGGACATGGTGCACCCCGCCCTCGCAGTGCGCGCACTGATAACCGATGGCGCCGGTGTCGTTGGTGGTGTAGCCGGTGGAGGCGAAGCGCGTGATGCCGAGCACCCGGCCGAGATAGGCGCGCGAGCCGGCGAACAGGTGCTCGCCGCCGGTGGCGACCTTGTCGATGCGCAGCGCCACCCCGTGCGCCTCGACGTACTCGGCCAGCGACAGCAGCACCGAGGGGATGGTGATGATGGCGGTGGCGCCGTAACCGGTGAGCTGCTCGACGATCTGCTCCATCGGCAGGTTGCCCGAGATCGGCAGGATGCGACAGCCGGTGACCTCCAGCGCCTGGTTGTAGGAGACGAAGGAGGCCCACATGCTGCCGGCGAAGAGCAGGTTGGCGACCACGTCGCCGGGCCCGAACACCGACAGCGCCAGCCCCTTGCCGAGCCGCAGCGCGTTGGCGTGCTGCTCGGCGACGGTGCGATAGACCAACTTGGGCGCGCCGGTGGTGCCGCCGCTGGAGAACACATAGCCGTCGCTCGCGCCCGCCGTCAGCAGCCCGTCGCCGCGCGGCGGCAGGTGCTGCTTGTAGTCCTCGCCGGACATCAGCGGCAGCCGACGCACATCGTCGAGTCCGCTCAGGGCGATCCCGGCATAGCGCTCGCGCAACAGCGGCGAGCCCTGGCGACAGTCCTCGATCACCTGCAGCAGCCGCGAGCGGGTCTGGGCGTCGCGCTCGGCGTCGGGGAGGAAATCGAAGCTGTCGCCCGAATCGTCGAGCCGGCGCCAGGGCGCGCTCTCCGCGCCCTGCTCGAGCCGATCGCGCGCCAGCGAGGTCCAGCGCACCAAGGTCGCCAGCCCGCGGGTGCCGTCGTGCGGGGTGCCGTGCTTGCGCACCGCCATGCGCCCGATCTCGACCATGCGATCGGCGCCCAGCGCCGAGAGCGCGCGACCGAGCCGCCGCGCGCGCGCCTCGTCGGTGAGCAGCGCCACGGTCTGGATGTATTCGCCCATCGGCGCGACCCGCTCGATCACCGACTCGAGCCGATCGACCGGCTTGATGATCAGGGTACGGTGCTGGCACGAGGTCTCGAACTCGGGGTCGTCGCGCAGCGCCAGCGTCCAACCGGCGCCGCCGCCGTGCAGCAGGTCGCCCACGCCCATCGCCCGCTCCACCTTGGCCAGCTCGCGCACCTTGTCGATCTCGACCGCGGCATCGCCGCTGATCGCCCCCGGCGGGATCTCCTCGGCCCAGCAGGTCAGCGCCGCGCCGAGCGCCGCCATCAGCCGCTCGGCGGTCTCGCGCCCCTCGACATAGACCACGTGCGGCGAGGAGCAGGCCGACTGCTCCCACATCACCGCATCGCGCGCGATCAGTCGGGCGCAGGCGGACAGCCCGCGCCGCTCGAGCGCATCGGCGGCGACCATCACGAAGCTGTACTTGGGTCCGTACTCGATCAGCCGGGTGTGCAGCCCGAGATCACGGCGATAGCTGCGGATGGTGTCGGCGCCGCCATAGACGACGATGGCGTTGCAGTCGCGCTTGAGCACCCGCTCCACCCCCTGGTCGCCGCCCTTCCAGGTCAGCAGCGCCAGCGCGCGGGCGATGTCGCCGCGCTGGTCGTGATCGCGCAGGCTGGAGGCGAAGAGCACCGGGAAGATCGGATCGACCGAGGACATCTTCATCAGGTTGACGTTGCGGGTGACGATGCCCTGGATCAGGCTGTCGACCCCGCCGACGAAGACGTTGCCGGCCGAGACATGGGCCAGCACCCCCAGCGGCTGGGCCTTGACCAGCCCCTGGAAGCGGGCATCGAACACCCAGTCGTCGAGCATCCGCGCATCCCCCAGGTCGCAGCCCAGGCGGGTGAGCAGGCTCTCGCGGCGCAGCAGGTCGACCATCACCTCGACCCCGGCCTCGATCATCGCCGGGCTGAAGCCGATCCGCGCGGGCAGCTGCCGCAGCGCCTCGACCCGGTAGGGATAGTCCGGCGCGCTCCAGGCCCGCGCGACGCGATCGAGCAGGTCGAGCAGATAGCCCTGCGGGGTGGCGGCCACCCGCGCCTTCATCGCGTGCGCGCGCGAGAGGATCGCCTCCAGCCGCGCCCCGGTCAGCGGCGCCTCGGCATGGTCGATCTCGCCGTGGATGTAGTTGTGCATGGCGTGGCTCCCTCAGCTCTTGAGCAGCTCGGCGGCGGTGATCGCGCAGCCCTGGTGCTTGGCGACGCCGGCGCGCCCGATGATGTCGAGCGTGTGCCCGCCGCGCCCGCAGGGGCAGCCCTGGTCGACGATCGCGTAATCGGTGGCGAGCACCGACAGCGCCGGCTGCGCCAGGTTGTAGGGCGAGATCACCTGCAGCAGTCCCGGCTCGCCCCGCCCCAGCGGCTCCAGCCCGCCGGGGCGGCGGGTGAGCGCGCGGGCATAGACCGGGACGTGGAAGCGCCCGGCCTCGCAGGTCATGTAGGGCACGCCGTGCTCGACGAAGCCGTAGACGTCGTGCTGCGCCTCGGGCGGGATGCCAAGGTGCTCAGCGGCGACGGCGGCGAAGCGCGCGCGCGGCACCGCCTCGTCCTGGGCCGCCTTCCAACCGCCGGCGAGGATCATCAGGCTGCCGGGCGGGAAGGCGATGCGCAGCTCGCGCGCCGCCATCTCGCGCAGCATCCGCCAGGCGAAGGCGGGGAAGCCGATCACCCGCAGCGCCAGTCCGCTCGCGGCGAAGCGCGCGAGCTGCTCCAGACACTCCTCGACCCGGAACACCGCCGCGCCCTCGGCGTCGGCGTGGATGGCGAAGAAACGCTCGGCGGCCGGCGCGAAGGCGGTATAGCGGCTGTGCGCATGGGCCGCGCCCTTGCCCCCGGCGACCTCGGGCGCGTAGGCGAACACCAGATAGTTCGCCGGCTCGCTCGACTCCAGCCCGAGCCCGCGCACGATCGCCGCGCGCATCGCGTCCTGACGCGCCATCGAGCCCTGGTCCCAGGCGATCTGGCTCTGCTGACCGCTGGTGCCGCTCGAGGTGAAGGTGGCCACCAGCTCGCGCTCGGGCACCGAGAGCAGGCGATGGCGCTTGAAGACGTTGACCATGATCCAGGGCAGCTCGACGAGATCGTCGATGCGTGTCAGGCGCTCCGGCGCGAAGCCCTCCTGCTCGCAGAGCCGGCGATAGGTCGGACAGTGGGCGATGTGGTGGGCGCAGACCTCGCGCACGGCGGCGAGGAAGCGGCGGTCGGCCTCCGCGCCGGCGGCGAAGGCATCGAGTTCGAACAGTGCGTCCAGCGAGGCGATCGCGCTCATGATGCGGGCTCCTCGACCCTCAGGTCGTGCAGATGGCGGACCTTGCCGGTCACCGGGCTGCGCTCGAGACTGCCGAGCGCGACGAAGCGGGCCTCGAGCCGCGCCAGATAGCCGCGCTCGCGCGCCACCCCGAGCTCGGGGATGGCCGTCTCCAGCGCGCCGACCAGGGTCTCGGCGTGGGGCGCGGCGGCGGTCGGGGCGCCGGCCTCGACCACCAGTTCGAGGGCGATGCGGTTGGCCTCGTCGGCGATGCGCAGACAGTAGTTGGGGCTGATGCCGTCGCGCCCGGCGACCGTCTCCACCGCCCGCTCGACCACCGCCATGGCGACATAGGCGCCGCCGAGCTTGAAGTCGTCGCCGGCGCGCCCGGCCAGGCGCAGCACCGGGTTGCGATCGCCGCAGGCGCAGGGCTCGCCGGTATAGCAGCCGCGATCGCCGATGCGATAGCGCACGATCGGCTGCGAGCGCCGCGCCAGGTTGGTCACCAGCAGCTCGCCCTCCTCGCCGCTCTCAGCGACCCGTCCGCGCTCCATGTCGACGACCTCGATGAGCTGGAAGTCGCTCGGCACGTGATAGGCATTGGGCGCGCAGCGGCGACACTGATAACCCATCAGCCCGGCGTCGGCGCTGGTATAGGCCAGGGCGTGGATCTCGACCTCGGCGCCGAAGGCGCGCTGCAGATGCGCCCGCACCGCCGGGCTCATGTGCTCGCCGGCATAGGCGATCAGCCGCAGCCCGGGGAAGCGGATGGCGTCGCGCAGCGCCAGGTCGGCGAGGAACACGAACAGCGTCGGCAGGCTCAGCATCACCGTCGGCTGGAACTCGCGACAGAAGCGCAGCACCGTCTCCACCGGGATGTTGGCCGAGATCGGCAGGTGCAGCGCGCCGAGGCGCTTGATGATCTCGTGACCGCCGAGGAAGGACGGCCACAGACTGCCGGCGACCAGCAGGTTGGCCACCCGGTCCTTCGCCCCGACCCCGATCAGCGCCAGCGCCCGGGCCTGTTCGGCGCAGAAGCGATCCCACTCGGCATGGGTGAGCACGGTATAGCGCGCCATGCCGCTGGTGCCCCCGGTCGAGGTTACGATCATCCCCTCGGGCGGCACGGTGAGCATGGTTCCGGTCCGCGGCCAGGCGTTGTCGTAGAGCTCCTGGCGGCTCAGCACCGGCAGCGCGCGCCACTGCATCCAGTCCATCGGCACCGGCATGCCGGCGTACTTGGCCGCGAAGAAGGGCGCGGCCAGCGCGGCGTGCCAGATCTCGCGGGCACGTCCGAGCTGGTGCGCGGACTCGATCCAGGGAAACATGCGGCTACTCCTCCTCGTCCAGGATGAAACGGTGCTTGACGCTCGGGTCGAGAGCGGCGATGTCGCGCAGCTCGACCTCGATCAGCGACCCGCCGGCGGCGGCGCAGAGGTTGTCGTACTTGGCCGCGAACTCGAGGCTGTGCTCGCGCAGGAAGGCGAGCAGGCGCTCGCCGTAGTCCTCGGCGCGCCCCGCCCCGTCGCGGGTGAAGACCCGGAAGAACAGCCGCGCGACGCCCGCGCGCTCGCGCCGCACCACCTGGAACAGGCCGCCGTAGCCGAACGCCTCGGGCAGGCCGAGGAGGAAGTCGCCGATCGCCGCCACCGGCAGGTTGGTGCCGTAGAACACCAGCGCGTCGCTGACCCGACCGTGGACATAGAGGAGCTGCTCGGGCAGCGCCGCGAGCAGCGCCTCGGGCAGCCCCGCCACGACGGCGAGCTGCGCGCGCGCGAGCAGCCCGCCCTGGTCGCGGGTGTTGTAGCGCACCAACGGGATCAACTGGTCCTTGGTAACCACGATCTCGCCGCCGATGATCTCGATCAGCGCCTTGGGCGTGGGCGCGAGCAGCATCGGCGCCTCGGCGCGGCCGAACAGCGCCCGCAGCCGCTCGGGACGAGGCGCGAGCCACTTGCGCAGCGCGATGGTCGCGGCGGTCTCGACGCCGAGATCCCCGGTATCGGCCGAGCCGTAGCCGGTCCAGACGCAGAACGGGGCCTCGACTGGGTGGCCGAAGTCGCGCGCCACCTGCTCGCGGAAGCGCTCGGTGAAGAACTCGCCGACCACCGGGAAGGCGACGCTGCCCGGGGTCAGGTCCGGGCAGTGCGCGCGCAGCAAGGCGCCGAGCAGATTGATGTTCGACGGGTTGGTGAGGATCAGACACTGCTCGAACTGCTGATGGAAGCGCTGATACAGCGCTGCGGCCTCGCGCAGGTTGAGCCCCGGGGTGGCGACGGTGATCGGGTGACGGGCGCTGGCGGCCAGGGTGCGCAGGGCCGCGGCCAGCTGCATCCCGCCGATCCAGGTACCGAGGGCGAGACAGACCATCACCAGGGTGCGCCTGCGCTCGATGCCGTGATGCGCGATCAGCATCTGCTCGATGGCGGCGACATAGTCGCCCTCGTCGGCCGGGCGCTTGGGCCAAAAGGTCGAGCCGCCGCGGCTGAACCCCGAGGAACTGCCGATCAGGTGGCAACCCTCGAGACTGCCGCCATGACAGAGCGTCTCCACCGGATAGGCGAGCAGATAGCCCTGCTTGTCCATCAGCGGCAGCGCCGCCCAATCCCCCGGCGCGCTCAACCCGGCCGCGGCGAGGAAGCGGCGATAGGCCGGCACCGAGTCGTGGACCGCGCGCACGAACTGCTCAGGATTCAACGCACACCTCCTTGAGGGCTTGCAGCCGGGCAACCCAGAGCGTGATCAGCAGCATCACCGCCGCGCTGACCAGCAGGGCCCCACCCGGGCGGATGAGATCCGTGACCACGCCCATCACGCCATAGGCCAGCGGCTGCAGCGACAGCGCCAGGGCGGTCACCAGGGCCATGATCTTGCCCCGGCTGGCATCCTCCAGCAGACGCTGGAACAGGGTGATGAGGGTGATGTTGATGGCGCTGAGCCCGACCCCGACCCCGACGAGTCCGGCCCCGGCGAGCGCCAGCCAGGGGCTGAGCGCAACCACCACGAGACACCCGGCCATCACCAGGAACCCGGCGAGCACCACGCGGCGCTCGCCGGGACGATGCCGCGTCGACAGCGCCAGCGAGCCGCCGAGCATCCCCGCGCCGAAGCAGGCCATCAGCAGCCCCAACCCGGCGGCGCCGGCGTCATGGACGCCCTCGGCCAACACCGGGGTGACCACGGGTACCGCGGCGAAGAAGAAGTTGACCACCGCCACCGGCCCCATCAGCGCGCCGATCAAGGGAGCGCGACGCAGCGCCTCGCGCCCCGCGCGCAGCTCCGACCAGAACCCCAGGCGCGGCGCGACGCGGCGCGCCGGCTCGCGCACCGAGGCAATGAACAGCGCCGAGAGCAGGAAGGAGACGGCATTGATGGCGAACGCCAGGGCGACCCCGATCAGCGCGATCAGGGCGCTGCCGAACAGCGGTCCGGCGACCGCGCTCGCCCCCACCAGCAGCTGGCTGGCGGCATTGGCGCGCAGCAGCGCCGCGGGCGCGACCAGCCCCGGCACCATCGCCAGCGCCGCCGGGTTGAAGAAGGCCGAGGCGATCGAGATCACCACCGTGGCCGCGATCAGCTCGGGCAGCGCCAGGGCGCCGCCGTGGGCCAGCCAGGCGAGCGCGCCGACCACCAGGGCGCGGACCAGATCGGCGCAGATCATCACCAGACGGCGCGGGTAGCGGTCGCAGACCATCCCCGCCAGGGGCGCGACGAGGATGCCGGGCAGCGAGGTGGCGATGAGGATGACGCCGACCGCCGAGGCCGAGCCCGACCAGTGATAGACCAGCCAGATCAGCGCCAGCGAGTGCACCCGGTCGCCGATCTGGGAGACCGCCTGCGCCAGCCAGAAGCGCAGGAAGGCGGGATGGGCGCGAAACAGCTCGAGCACCGGCCGTTACCGCTCGACGCGCCGGCGGTCGCGCTCGACATAGTCGAGCAGCCGCCGGGCGAAGGGCGCGACCAACTCGACCCGATCGAGATCGAGCGCGGTGTCGACGTACTGCAGCCGCAGCACGTCCTCGCCCTCGTCGAAACAGGGCGCGAGACCGCCGTAGAAGAAGCCGAGCCGCTCGGCCGCGGCCACCGCCGCCGCGCAACCGTGATCGCTCAGGCGCACGGTGAGATAGAGCACCCGCGCCCCGGCGCGCCGACACAGCTCGTTGCGCGCCGCGCGCAGCGCCTCGGCGACATCGTCGCCGACCCGTTCGAGACGGATCATGCCGAGATCGAGCGCGCTCAGATAATGGGCATCGAACCGGCTCGCGCCGGCGCTGCCGCCGGGCTCGCCGAGACGCGCCGGGATGCCGCTCTCGGCATAGGTCTCGAGCAGGATCTCGCGATGGTGCGTGGGGGGCAGGATCAGCCGCTCGGGCGGCGGAGCGAGCGGCTTGAAGTAGAGCAGACAGCTCTCGCGCTGCGCCGGGCGCTCCTCGGCCATCGCGCGAAAACGCAGGTTGCCGGCGAGGAAGGCCAGCGAGAGCGCGCAGACATGGGCGCCGAAGCGCTCGTTGACCTTCTGACTGAAGGGATGGGTGGTCACCGGCTGGCCGAACAGCCCGCTCAGCCCGCGTTCGCGCGCGAGGGCTTCGAGCCGCTCGCGCATCCGCTCCATCAGCCGCCGCCCGCGATGCGCGGGGTCGACCACCGCCATCCCGGTCTCGGCCACGGCGAGGCGCGAGGCGCCGAGCTGACCGAGCCCGCCGAGTTCGAGCGCATAGTGCCCGACCACGGTGTCGGCGGCATCGGTCGCCACCACCGAGATCAGTCGACCGGCGCGGTTGAGTTCACACAGCCGGTCCGGGTAGTAGAGATCATCGCTCGGGTGGGTATAGCCATAGGCGCGATAGACCAGCCGCGAAACCTGGTACCAGTCGCCGTCGCGCGCGGCGCGGCGCACCGTATAGGTCTGCTCGGGTGCACGGGCGACGGACTCGGCGAACGGCTCCAGCGGACGGGCATCGAGATCGGCGCGGGCGACGATATCGGCCTCGGGGCGGTTGAAGACCAGCCGCAGCCGATTGCCCTCGCGCCCGCGCGACTGCCACTGCGCGACATCGGCGGCGGCACGGATCATCTGCCGCTGCAGACCATCGAGATCGATCTCGTCGACCCGATCGAGCACCGCGCGCGACGGCGGATCGGCCTGCGGCGTCGGCGGCGCCTCGCGATCGTCGAGGGTGAGGGTGAGGGTGAGCGGCGTCAGCTCGCCGACCAGCGCCAGCGGCTCGATGGAGTCGGGAGCGGCACGTTCGAGGACGCCGGCCACGCCTTCCTCCACCGCCACCTCGATGGCATTGGTCCGTCTCGAGTCGAAACCGGCCAGCGCCGCCAGCTCGCCGGCGAAGCCACGAGCCACCGGCAATGCCTCGAGCATCGGGGGCAGTTCCAACCTGCACTGCATCGCACCATCGCCAGCCACATCGGCCTCCAGTCGCAGCCCGGGGCGCGCACCGCGCACCCTTCCATGCCCCACCCTGCCGTAATCGTACACAGCATAGTCGGTATTCAGGCATTCCCAAGGGGGCAGGCGAGCGGGAGCAACGAAAGCCGCCGCACATTACACGCAGAGACGACCCGACTTCAGGGGTTCAGACCCCGTTGAGCCATCACCCTGCCGCCACGATCGTCCTCTGCCGCCGACGGCACCCAAGCCCTAGCGACCTGATTGGAAAAGGCCGGAAGCGGTAAAAACCCATTGGACTGATGGCTTGACGCCACCATCTCAACTCCCACCGCCAGACCATCGGGCACAGCAGTTCCATGTGGAGAAAATTGACGATACGTGAGCGATTGATCGCCTTCACCGTCGCGCTATTGATCCTCGTCGGTGGGGCCGCCCTGCTGATCTCGACCCACAGCGCAACCGCCATGGGCCGGCAACTGGTCGATCACACCCTGTCGATGAAGATCGCCGGCGATCTCGAGGCGGCGAAGGTCTATCTCGCCCAGTCCTGGGGGAATGTGCGAATGCAAGCGGGCGTGCTGGTCGATGCCGACGGCGAGGCGATCCGCGAGCGCTTCGAACTGGTCGACCGACTCAGCGAGGATCTCGGCGTACTCGCCACGGTGTTTGCCCGCGAGGGCGACGACTTCACCCGCCTCACCACCAGCATCCGGCTCGCCGACGGACGGCGTGCCGTCGGCACCCGGCTGGGCGAGGCCAGCGCGGCCTTCGCCCCGGTGATGGCGGGCAAACGCTTCATCGGCGAGGCCGAGATCCTCGGCGAACCCTATCTCACCGTCTACGACCCACTCACCGACGAGACCGGACGGGTGATCGGTCTCCTCTTCCTCGGCATCCCCCGCGCTCAGACCGACGCCATCGTCGCCACCGGTGTCGATCAGCTCGAACGCCGACTCGCGGTTGGGCTGGCGCTGATCCTCGCCCTCGGCATCACCGGCGCCTTCGTGCTCGCACAGCTCACCGCGACCCCGATCCGTCAGGTCGCCGGGCGACTCGACGAGATCGCCCACGGCAAGGGCGACCTGACCCACCGGCTCGTGGCCGAGGGACGCGACGAACTGGCCGATCTGGCGCGCGCCTTCAATGCCTTCGTCGACAAGATCCAGCAGCTCATCGTCGAGGTGAACGCCGCCTCGGCGCAGCTGGCCAGCGCCGCCGAACAACTCTCGGCCAACAGCAGCGAGAGCCGCAACCAGGTCCAGCTGCAGCAACGCGAGAGCGAACAGGTCGCCACCGCCATGAACCAGATGACCGCCACGGTGCAGGGCGTCGCGCAAAACGCCAACGAGACCGCACGCGCGGTCAGCACGACGCTACGCGAGGCCACCTCGGGCGAGGCGGTGGTGCGTCACAGCGTCGACTCCATCGACGCGCTGGCCGAGGCCGTCGAGGGCGCCGCCGAGGTGATCAACCAGCTCTCGGCCGACAGCGACGACATCGGTCGCGTGCTCGAGGTGATCCGCGCCATCGCCGAGCAGACCAACCTGCTCGCGCTCAACGCCGCGATCGAGGCGGCGCGCGCCGGCGAGCAGGGGCGTGGCTTCGCGGTGGTCGCCGACGAGGTCCGCACCCTGGCCGATCGTACCCGTCACTCCACCGAGGAGATCCGCGAGATGATCGAGCGGCTGCAGCAGAACGCCGACAGCGCCGTCAAGGCGATGCACGCCGGGCGCGTCAAGGCGCGCGACAGCGTCTCCCAGGCCGGCGAGGCCGGTCAGTCGCTCAAGACGATCAGCGCCTCGGTCGAGCGGATCAGCGACATGACCAACCAGATCGCCAGCGCCGCCGAGCAGCAATCGGCGGTGACCGAGGAGATCAACCGCAACATCACCAACATCGCCCACTCCATCGAGACCACCCTGGGCGGGTCCGAGCAGAGCGCGCAGGCCAGCGATCAGGTCGCACAACTGGCCGCGCAGCTGCACCACATGATGGCGCGCTTCAAGGTCTGAGCTCGCGCCCGCGCGCCGGCCATCACAGCAACAGTGCCAGCACCACCGAGAGACTGAGGAAGGAAAGCGCGGTGGCACCCAGGAGCGCCCCGCTGGCCAGCTCGGCGTGACCGTAGCGGGCGCCGAGGACGGGAAAGATGGCGAACATCGGACAGGCGGCGATCAGGATGGCGGCGCGCTGCAGGTCGGGATCGAACGCCGGCAGGGCCAGCACCATCGCCGCCACCAGCAGCGGGTGCAGCACCAGCTTGGCCAGCGCGACCTGCCCGAGCTCGCCGAGGCTGGCGTGGAGACGGCTGCCGACCAGGGTCGCACCGACGAAGAACAGCGCCACCCCCGCCGCCGCCTGTCCGAGCAACCCCAGCGCCCCGCTCAGCCCCGGCGGCAGCCTCACCTCGAACAGCGCGAGCGCGAGACCGAGGGTGATCGCCAGGATCAGCGGGTTGGTGACGAGCCGCGCTACGATCAACCGCGCGGTGGCCCGGGCGCCCGGCGCCCGCCCCTGCCCGGTGCCGAGTTCGAGCACGCTCAGCACCAGCGGCATCAGCACCAGGTTCTCGAACATCAACGCCATGGCGAAGCCGGCCACCGGCGGCTCGTCGAAGGCCTGCAGCAGCAGCGCGTAACCGATGAAGGCGCTGTTGGAGAAGGCCGAGCCGAGCGCCTTCACCGCCGCGCGATCAAGCCGGTCGCCCCGACCACCCCGAAACCACGCCAGCATCAGCCCGTAGGTGAGCAGCGTCCCGGTGCCGTAGGCCAGCAGGAACCCCGGCTCGATCGCCTGACGCAGATCGGTGCCGGCCAGGGTCGCGACGATCAGCGCGGGCATCGCGACATGGAGCACGAAGCGCCCCAGCACCGCCGTCGCCGCGCGCTCCATCACCCCCAGCCGCACCGCCACATAGCCGGCGACGATGACGGTGAAGACGGGGACGACGATATCGAGGATCGCGGTCATCGACCCGCGCCCCGACCACCGCTCGCGCCGCACCGGCAGGCGGTCGAGACGGGCGAGCGACCAACGGGCCGCGCCGCAGACCGCTCAACCGTCGCGGCCCGCCCGCGCCGGTCGCTCCCCGCAGAGGACATCCGCCCGCGCCGCGCCCTAGTCGAGCTCGACACGCACCCGCGCGGCGGCGCGCAGCGCACGCGCCTTGGCGTCCTCGACATCGGTGCCACGCGCCAGCGCCACGCCCATGCGACGCCGCCCCCGCACCTCGGGCTTGCCGAACAGGCGCAGATCCGTGCCCGGCTCGGCGAGGGCCTCGGCCAGATGGGTGAAGCGGGGCCGGGGCGACTCACCCTCGACCAGGATCACCGCCGAGGCCGCCGGACCGTGCTGGCGGATCTCGGGGATCGGCAGCCCGAGGATGGCGCGGGCATGGAGCGCGAACTCCGAGAGATCCTGCGAGATCAGGGTGACCATGCCGGTGTCGTGGGGACGCGGCGAGACCTCACTGAAGATCACCTCATCGCCGCGCACGAACAACTCGACCCCGAAGATCCCGCGCCCGCCGAGCGCCGCGGTCACCCGCGCGGCGATCTCCTCGGCCCGCGCCAGCGCCGTCGGCGTCATCGGGTGCGGCTGCCAGGACTCGCGATAGTCGCCATCCTCCTGGCGATGCCCGATCGGCGCGCAGAAGGCGGTGCCGTCGCGGTGACGCACGGTCAGCAGGGTGATCTCGTAATCAAAGGCGACGAAGCCCTCGACGATCACCCGCCCGCCCCCGGCGCGCCCACCGGCCTGGGCGTACTCCCAGGCGCGATCGAGCTCGGCGGCCTCGCGCACCAGGCTCTGCCCCTTGCCCGAAGAACTCATGATCGGCTTGACCACGCAGGGCAGCCCGATCTCGGCAACCGCCTGCTCGAACGCCTCGCGGGTGTCGGCGAAGCGATAGGGCGAGGTCGGCAGCCCCAGCTCCTCGGCGACCAGCCGGCGGATGCCCTCGCGGTTCATCGTCAGCCGGGTCGCCCGCGCCGTCGGGACGACGTTGAAGCCCTCGGCCTCCAGCTCGAGCAGGGTGTCGGTGGCGATCGCCTCGATCTCGGGGACGATATAGTCGGGACGCTCCAGCTCGATGACCCGGCGCAGCTCGGCCCCGTCGAGCATCGAGAAGCTGTAGGCGCGATCGGCCACCTGCATGGCGGGCGCATTGGCATAGCGGTCGCAGGCGATGACCTCGAGTCCGAGTCGCTTGAACTCGATGACGACCTCCTTGCCGAGTTCGCCGGCCCCGCAAAGCAGGACCTTGGTCGCGTTGGGGGAGAAAGGGGTTCCGATCGTAGGCATGTGGTCTCTGCTTGTCGGGGTGGTGGCTTCAGGATAGATCGCGGCACTCCCGCCAGCCGCAGCCGGTCCCCGCGAGTCACGCGCGACCGCCGCAGCCGCGACGGAGAGACCCCGGAGCAGTCCCAGTCCCGACACGCTCGCGCGCGCCGCTCCGGCAAGGGCGCGACCGATGGTACTCCGCCGACACCGCAGGGATCCAGACGGTATGTCGCAGACGAGCACGAGACAGATCGCCAAACCAACTAGCTGTGCGGTGCGGAACACACAGTCCATCGCGAACACCGCGAGCACTGCGAACCAACAGCAGCGCCTACTGATTTTCGGCATATAGGCATGTTTCGCGCCGTCCGTTTAAGGCGCCCCACGCACTCAACACATCAACCACACTGACCGCCCGGCTTCAATCCACGCGCCCGTCGGCGCACCGATCAGGTGGCGCAGCCAGTTTCAATCCACGCGCCCGTATTGGGCGCGACCCTCCTCACAGCGCCCAGGGCGCCAGTTCAATGGGTGTTTCAATCCACGCGCCCGTATTGGGCGCGACTCGCGTCAGCCCACGAATGGCAGTCGGCGGATAAGGTTTCAATCCACGCGCCCGTATTGGGCGCGACTGGCCGGCATCCTGGAAGCCTTCGGCACCAGGTCTGTTTCAATCCACGCGCCCGTATTGGGCGCGACCGTAGCTGTCGGATCACTTGCAACTCCCTCTCGTCGCGTTTCAATCCACGCGCCCGTATTGGGCGCGACCGCCTTCCTGGGTCGAGCCGAGGGCGAGATCGACGTTTCAATCCACGCGCCCGTATTGGGCGCGACCGGGGCGAAGCCAGAAAATTCTCTTGCGCTTCGATGTTTCAATCCACGCGCCCGTATTGGGCGCGACGGTAACTATCAGCTTCGTATTCGCCAGTGGCATTGTTTCAATCCACGCGCCCGTATTGGGCGCGACTCTGATTCAGGCACCGCAGGCAATACGCCCCAATGTTTCAATCCACGCGCCCGTATTGGGCGCGACGCGGAATTGGCGGTGGTGGTGGCGGCGGGCTAAGCGTTTCAATCCACGCGCCCGTATTGGGCGCGACGCACCGCGAGCACTTCCTCGCGACCGTGAGTAAGGTTTCAATCCACGCGCCCGTATTGGGCGCGACGCCACCGCCACCGCCATCGAGGTGGGGAATTTCGTCGTTTCAATCCACGCGCCCGTATTGGGCGCGACCCGCCACCGCCAACCACGGCCACCCGCAACTGGCGTTTCAATCCACGCGCCCGTATTGGGCGCGACGTCCTGGCTCGGCGCTCTGCCCGAGCAGTTCGTCGGTTTCAATCCACGCGCCCGTATTGGGCGCGACCCATTCCCGGGATGCCGCCGGGCGCCGCACCGGCGTTTCAATCCACGCGCCCGTATTGGGCGCGACGCGATTGCCTCGGCGCTGGTCTCGTGCCCATTCGGGTTTCAATCCACGCGCCCGTATTGGGCGCGACAGGCGGTCGATGCGCGGCATGCGCCACGAGTAATCGTTTCAATCCACGCGCCCGTATTGGGCGCGACGTCCTGCGCGAGCTGCTATCCGACGACGACGAGAGGTTTCAATCCACGCGCCCGTATTGGGCGCGACCAGCCGGTGGCCACAGCGCTGGCCGCGATCTCGCAGTTTCAATCCACGCGCCCGTATTGGGCGCGACGACGTGGCGGGCGGGGCTGGTCTCCAGCGCCCCGTAGTTTCAATCCACGCGCCCGTATTGGGCGCGACATGCTTCAACGCACGACGCTCACCGGGGTTAATTGTTTCAATCCACGCGCCCGTATTGGGCGCGACGCTACACTGATCGAGGCATGCGCCGTCAGACGCTCGGTTTCAATCCACGCGCCCGTATTGGGCGCGACAGGCCGATCGCGACCGTTTCATCCACGGGCACGGTGTTTCAATCCACGCGCCCGTATTGGGCGCGACGGCCGGAATGCTGCAACTGGCCGACGTCGATCTCGTTTCAATCCACGCGCCCGTATTGGGCGCGACCGCTTGTCCCGCACGTCGCCGACGACGATGCACGCGTTTCAATCCACGCGCCCGTATTGGGCGCGACATGGCATACTCGATAATCAGGGTCTCGTAATGGTGGTTTCAATCCACGCGCCCGTATTGGGCGCGACCGGCTGCGCCTGAGGGGCGCTCAATTCTGCCGGGTGTTTCAATCCACGCGCCCGTATTGGGCGCGACTGGTGTCATGGTGATCATTGCATTATCCACCATAGTGTTTCAATCCACGCGCCCGTATTGGGCGCGACGGGGGCTATTGCTTCCAGAGTGATGAGCGTTGCCGGTTTCAATCCACGCGCCCGTATTGGGCGCGACAGATCATCCGGCGCGCGTCGCTGATACAGCTCGTGTTTCAATCCACGCGCCCGTATTGGGCGCGACTCCATTATCGTAACCCGCTGAAATGCAAAAGACACTTCAGCCAATTTCGCGAACCGGCGAAAAATCTTCGATTAGCCAAGTTCGGAGATCGAGCAAAGACAAAAAGGCTAAAAAAATCAAAAAGATAAAAACTTGCGAACCTCCCGGGGATTTTCCGGTCACTTGTAGTTCGCGTTTTTCCCGCTAGAGGATCAAGGGGCCATGAAGGTCGAGCGTCTCCTTTGCACCGATGTGTTCGACACGGCGTTGCCAGTGCTTGCCGAGGTAGTAGAAACGCAGGCTGTCCTGCTGTGGGTCGATCAGATCCAGCAGCCGTTGTTTGAGCAGGGCCCACTGCCCCGGCTCGACCTCGATCTCGAAGACCGAGAACTGAACACGCTGCCCATAATCGAGGCATGCCTTGGCCACCTGCCGCAGCCGCTTCGGCCCTTCCGGTTCACGTGTACTGACGTCGTAGCTGACCAACACCATCATGGTGGATTCACCTCCACAGACAGGGCGGATAGGCGTCGAGATCGCCGCGCAGGTGGCGAGCGAGCAGTTGCGCCTGCAGCAGCGGGAACAGGCCGAGCGGCGCCTGCTCTTCGAAGAAGAGATGCTGCACCATCTCGCGCTTGCGCTCCTGATAGGCGCTCAGCAACGTCTTGCGCGCCCCCTCTTCGAGCAACACAGCACCATTGTCGAGGAAGATGAAGTCGCGCCTGGTGAGCTGCTTGCGATTGAGCAGGGTCAGCGCCAGACGGTCGGCGACGACCGGACGCAGCTCCTCGACCAGATCGAGCGCGAGGCTGGGCCGTCCGGGTCGGTCGCGGTGCAGGAACCCCACCGCCGGATCGAGCCCGACGGTCTCCAGCGCCGAGCGACAGTCGTGGGTGAGCAGCGTATAGAGGAAGGACAGCAGCGCGTTGACGGGGTCGCGTGGCGGACGACGGTTGCGACCGTTGAAGGCATGTTCGCCCAGATCGACCCGCACCAGATGACCGTAGACACCAAAGTAGGCGCGCGCCGCGTCTCCTTCGAGCCCGCGTAGCACCTCCAGCGACGCCTCTTCGCGAAGGCGGATGATGATGCGTCGCAGCCCCTTGCGGACCTGCTCCAGCGCGGCACGCACCTCTGGCGCGAGGCTTGTGCCGTGATCGCGCAGCGCCCGACCGATCACGGCGCGCTGGTTGTGCACCTTGCCGGTCAGCAAGTTGCGGACGAGTGCGGCACAGCGCGAGGACTCATCGCTGCGCCGGTACTGCTCGCGCCGCAACAGCACGTTGCCCGAGACCGGTCCCTCCATGCGTGCCAGGAAGCGTCCGTTCGGTGACAGAAAAGAGACGCAGATCCCCTGCTCGGCGCAATAGCCGAGCAACTGTGGCGAGACCATCATTCGCCCGAGACACACCAGTGATTCGAGCATGTGGACGGGGAGTCGCCCCCGTTCGGTCCCCTCGACCTCGACCACGATATTGGCACCATCCTTCCTGATCCAGGCCCCTTCGGTGGTCACGTACAACGTATTGAGCAGACGACGCATCCCTCAGTCCTCCCGGTCGAGCTGGCCGCGCAACCAGGCATCGACACCGTCCGTGCGCCCCAGCAAGCGGGGCTGACAGTGCTCGATCAATGAGCAGGCGTCGCAGCGCGACGCCAGATAGCGTGCGGTAGGCGTGCATCCGGCGGTGAACATGGCGCGCACCGCTTGGATGGTCTCCAGCGTCAGTTGGCGCAGTGCGGGATCGAGACACACCACCTTGCGGCGCCTGGCCCGGCCATAGTAGAGCGCGCCCTCGGGCACGGTCCGCCCGAACATCGCCTCCAGGCAGAGCGCCTGGGCGCAGAGCTGCACCTCGTCGGCGCGGTGCGACTTCGGTCGCCCGCGCTTGTACTCCACCGGATAGGGGCACGGCCCATCCGGCCGAGCGTGCATCTCGACGACATCAGCGACACCGCCGATCCCCAGCTCAGCCTGGGCCAGCGGCAACGCGGTCAGGGTCCGCACGCCGTGGCGCAGCTCGGCGCCGGGCCGGTCGGCGCGATCGTGGAGCAGGCGACCCTGGGCGGTATGGGCGTTCTCCTCCCAGAGCCGTTCGAGATGGATCAGCGCGCACTGGCGCGGGCAGTAGAGATAGTGCTGAAGGGCCGAGAGCGGGATGAAGTCAGTATCGTCCATGTCTCGGCCCTCCTCCTCGGGATCAGAGTTTTTCGATCACCCGCACGCCCTGCGGGATGGCCGCGTGCGCGATATCGACACGATAGTCCTTGAAGCTGCGCGCGGGTCGGTCGTCCTCGCCAGGGACACGGCTGACCTCGACGGCATCGAACAACTGGTGCGCCGGAGCATTACCGAGCGCGCTCTCGTGCTCGAAGACGATCAGCTTACGCGCGGCCATCTCGCCGCGCGCGGCCGAGCGATCGTGCTCGAACATGTTGATGAGCGACTGCCACAGCAGCTCCAGGTCGGCGGCGGAAAACCCGGTGCGCTCGGCGAGCTTGGCCGAGACGAAGCCGTGGGCGCGATACAGACCATAGGGCAGGATGTGCTTGCGCCCCATCGTTCGCTCCTTGTCGACGTCGCGGTCGTTGGTCACGGCCATGCGGGTAATCGAGACCTCCAGCGGCAACACCGGCTCGATCGAGCTGGCGAAGCCGAGCTGCACCGGCCCGCGCACCTGACCGGCATTGACCTCGGTGGTCATCACCGCGCCGAAGGTGCGCACGTCGAAGAAATTGCGGCACATCCAGGCAGTCAGCTCCTGCGCCTGCGCCTTGTCCTTCGGCAGCTTCTTGGAGACCGGCTCGACCTCGATCGCCGCGTAGCCGCGTTGGTGCTGCTGATTGAGCACCGCCTTCTCCTGCATGTAGATCTCGTACCCCGGCTCAGCCTCCTTGGCGAGGCCGACGAAGTTGCGGATCTTGCGCTTGAGACAGACGTCGGTGACCAGACCGCAGTTGGTCTCGGGGTCGAGTCGGGGCAAATTGCCCGCGTCCGGGTCACCGTTGGGGTTGCCGTTGGTGACGTCGAACAGATAGACGAATTCGTAACGGTGGGCGATGGCGGTCATGCGTCGGTTCCTTCTGGCTGGGTCTCGTCGGCGGCGGTGTCGGTGGCGGCGCGCTTGGTATAGAACGCCTGGGTCTGGTGGTAGTAACCGATGGCGAAGCGCCCCTGGTCCTCGATGCGCAGGCTGCGCGGGAAGCGCTCCGGCAACCCGTCGACGATCGCGCCGAGCTGTTGCTCCAGCGTCACCGCCAACCCCGTGCGCTCCTTGCGCAGCTTGGCGAGATGGTTCTGGGTGTTGCGCAGCAACACCGGGAAGATCGAGGCCGGCGTGGCCGAGGCCGCACCGTAATAGCGATCGCGGATGGTAGCGTTGACCTGCGTGCCGAGCGCGCCGCGCTGGATGTGCTCCAGCAGCGCGAACAGCCGCCCGAGCAGATAGCCGGGCTGGGTCGATCGGGTGTCAAGACTCACGGGGATCTCCTCCTCGGACGTGTGTATCGAGCCGCGCGCCGCTGCCGGGCGCGGTGGGTTACCGAGCCGCTGCTCGCGCGTCAGCACGGCCTTACAGATGGCCACGCGCAGCCCGCTGAGATGACCGTCGGCGCGAATGCGCATGATGGTGTTGGCCAGTAGGCTACGCGGATAGCGGCCACCGCCGAGGATGGCGCGCAGCAGCTCACCGACCAGGTTGTCGAAAGCGTCGTCCATCTTCGGCATGGCGCCGTCGCGATGCGGCACCGTCGCCAGCACCAGCCGCCGCACCCCGGGCGCGGTGCGCCAGGGCACGGGTTCGAGCCGCAGGTCCTCGGCATGTTGGGCGAGACGCCGGGTCAGTACATCCAGGGTGTCGACCTGCCAGAAGCGCACCGACAACCGCGAGGCGTTGGGCGCGAGTCCCAGCACGAACATCCGCGTGTCCGGCGCCAGTCCGGGATCACGCCCGACCAGGGGGCGTCCCCGGCGCACGTCCTCCAGCACCTCGCGCACCCGCTGTGTCTCCTGCGCCTCGTCGGGCGATGCGTCACCGCTCGGCGGATCGAGCAACAGGTCGAACAACAGTTCGGCCTCGGGCGCCGGCGCACCAGCGGCGGTCTCGGCCCAGAACACCACGGTGGTGTCGCCGATCAGCAAACGCTGATGGTTGTGCTCGCCCGGGCGCAGCAGGTGGTTGAGTGCCGTGGTGTAGCCGAAGGCCGCCGCCTGGGAGACCGGGGCGTTGCCACCCTGCTCCTTGCCGTAGGAGGTAAAGGCATCGAGGTTGAAGGAGACGATCGCCGCCCCCGAACTCTGCGCCCCACGCACCCCCTTGATCGGCGGGTGCAGACGCGCCATCGGCTGCGGCACCCCGGTCACCAGACAGGTGACGTGCTCACCGTCGTCCCCGGCCTCAACCAGCAAGTCGGCACGCACCTGACGCGCCGCCTCGCGCTGGTGCAGATAGCGCCGCTCGCCGTCGAGGCGAAAGACCAGGTTGGTATCGAGCACCTCGTCGCTGAACATGGGGGGAACGAACCGCTCCGGCGTCCAGGCCCCCAGGAAGCGCAACAGCGCCAGCAGGCCGGGGTCCTCGGTCCCGGCCAGGGCGGACTCGTGCAGCGCCACGAAGGCGGCGTGCTCCTGTACCGCGCGCTTGCTGGAGGCGCTCACCCCCAGCACGTAACTGGTCTTGTCCCACAGGACATTGGGCTTAATGCCAGCGGTCCGCTTGACCGGCTGCGGCACCTCCAACAACCGAGGCCGGGGCTTCTTACCGCTGGTGTCGCGGATGTCATCGACGGCGACGACCGCGCCCGTCGGGTCGAGCACGATGGCGTAGCTCACCTTCTCCTGGCTGTAGCCGAGCGCGGCGACGCCCTCGGTGTCGCGTTCCAGCAGGTGCTGGTAATGACGATGGAGCGCTTGCAGGATCATGCCCGGACCTCCGTGTCGTCCCAGGCCGGGACATCGACCCGGCCATCGATCATGCGAGCGCGGAAGAAGCGCGGCGTCATGCCGTTGGCGAAGTCGATGTCATGGAGCATCCAGCCAAGGTCGCGTTCACCGGCGAGCGCCTCGGCGACCGCGGGGGACGGCTCGTCGTCCTCCAGCAGGCGGAAGCTGGCCGGGAACTCGCGCACCCCGAGACAGGGCATGTGGAAGCACTGCCCGCGCCGCGCACGCCGGTTGAAGATGTCGAGGTGCTTGCCCACGTTGTCCTCGTCACCGGCGCGCTCGGTCAGCGAGAAGTGGGCCTCGATCACGTAGCCGACATCGCGCAGCACGGTCGCGGCGCGCTGCTGACGGTCCTCCTCGACCCACTTCGCCACGCCGGCGGTGGTCCCCGCCTTGATCGCCTTGCGCACCGTCGCCGCGGAGAGCTTGCCCCCGACCTCGTTGCGCCGGATCGACTCGAAACGGATCGGGCGGAGCACCTGGATGCGTTCGACGTGCCAGCGGATGGCCGGCTTCCAGTGGATCGCCTCGAGGATGCCGCGCGCCGCCGAGGGCGTGATGATGTCGTAGCTCACCCGCTCGACCTTCATCTCCGGGCGGGTGAAGCAGGCGCGCTCCCCCCAGACGTGCAATCGGACGCCGAAGCTCATACGGCTGTTCTCCTCTCAGATGATCGTGTTGGCCGTGCTCACGAAGGTCGGCTCCTCCCACCACAACCCGAAGTCGGGGCTATAGAGGTCCGGGTTCATGAGCGCCAGGAACTGTTCACCCCAACGGGCCTCGGCCACCGGCTGCACCGCGCCGGCAGCACGCAACTCGGCCAGGGCACGCCCCGGCACCTGCACCAGATAGGGCTGTAGCCGCCGCGCCACGCCGCCACAGCGAGGCACGTGTTCCAGCGCCGCGAGTGCACCGCGCGCCGCCTCGTCATAGGGCACGATGACCGCCACCTGGGTGGTCTCGATCAAGCGATAGCGCGACGCCAGCGTCTCCAGCGGTAGCCCGTCGGGACGGCTGCAGCGCAGCAGCCCGAGCAGGTCGTGCCGGTCCAGGGCCTCGTCGCCCTGCTGCCAGTAGAGGAGCTGGAAATAGGCGTCGATCGCCGCCGGGGCGAGCGGTGCCTCACTGTGCCGACGCAGCACCTCGCGCCCGGCCTGAGCGAACTGCTTCAACTCGGGCGGCGGCGCCCAGTCCTCACCGGCGGGCGCGAACACCCACACCGGACTGTCCTCGGCCCGGTCCTCGCCATGACGGTTGCAGCGCCCGGCAGCCTGGGCGATCGAGTCGAGCCCGGCCTCGGCGCGATAGACCACCGGGAAGGAGACATCCACCCCGGCCTCGATCAGCGAGGTCGCCACCAGCCGGCAGGGCGCGCCCCGATCCAGCCGCGCGCGCACCTCGGCGAGCACCGCGCTGCGGTGGCGCGCGCACATCAGGGTGGAGAGGTGGCAGGCGCCCGGCTGCTCGGCGATCGCCTGATAGAGCGCGCGGGCATGGCGGCGGTTGTTGACGATGCAGAGCACCTGCTCATGTCCTTGCAGACGCGCGACCAGTGCGGCGTCATCGACCTCGCCGAGATGGCCGATCCGTACCCGTTCGAGCCGGCGGTAGAGCGCCGGCGGGTCGGGCGCGAGTTCGCGCACCTTATCCAGCCCACCGCGAAACGCTGGGGCGTTCAGCGCCGGCTGGGTGGCGGTGCACAGCACCAGGGTGCAGCCGTAGTTGCGCGCCAGCTCGTCGATGGCGGCAACGGTGGGGCGCAGCAGTTTCAGCGGCAGGGTCTGGGCCTCGTCGAGGATCACCACGCTGCCGGCGACGTTGTGGAGCTTGCGGCACTGCGAGGGGCGCGCCGCGAACAGGCTCTCGAAGAACTGCACGGCGGTGGTGACGACGATCGGGGCATCCCAGTTCTCCATCGCCAGACGCAGCTTGTCGCTCGCCTTCGCGCCCTCGTCCGCGACCGAGGGCACGAAGGCGCTGTGATGCTCCAGCACCGCCGTTTCGCCCAGCTCGCCGAGGGCGGCACGAAAGCTCGCGGCGGTCTGCTCGACGATGCTGGTGAAGGGGATGACGCAGATCACCCGCCGCAGCCCGTGCACCAGCGCGTGATCGAGCGCGAAGGCGAGCGAGGTCAGGGTCTTGCCGCCCCCGGTGGGGACGGTGAGCGAGAACAGCCCGGGCGGCAACGTGGCCTGGCCCCGGACATGATCGAGAATGTCGCCGCGCAGCCGATCGACGGGGCGCGACGCAGCAAACCCCTGGAGATGCGCGTCGAGCCGATCGCACAGCGCCGCCAGCGACGGCGAGGGCGCCGCGCGCAAGGTCTCGCGACGAACGCCCGGCGGACGCTCGACCCGATCGTAGAATGCCTCGGTATCGAGATAGTCGGCATCGACCAGACACGAGAACAGCATCCGCACCAGGAAGGAAAGCTGGAACATGCCGCGCTCGCGGCTGTGCACGATGAGCGGCGGTCGCTCCAGTGCCTCGGGTAGCGCGATCTCCTGCCGCCAGACATCGAGCAGCGGCGGCAGCCCGTCCCGCGCCAACCGCTCTCGCAGCGCGGTGCGCTCACCGGACTCGGCGCCGTTGGCGAGTCCACCGTGGTGCCCGGCGATGGCATAGGCGAGCAGCTGGCCGAGCCCCGGATAGCGCTCCAGCGCGAGCTGCGCGCCCCGGGTGGCGTGATCGACCCGCACCGCCTCGCCCGCCAGGCGGCGCTGGAAATCGTCGGTGTACTTGCCGAGATCGTGGAGCAGCCCGGCGGTCTCGGCGAGCGTCTCGCAACCGAAGGGGGCGGCGCGAGCAGCGGCCAGGCGCGCGACATTGTGCAAGTGCTCGGCGAGCGGCTGCCAGTCGGCGGCACGGCCCGAATCCGTGGAATGGGCGAAGCAATCACAATCCTTGGGGGCCTGCATCTCAAGTCACGTCCTGTGCAACCCACACGGGTGCTGCGCTGCTCCGATACCGCTTAGCGCCGGAGCAATCGCGTAGGGCCCACCCGCTGGCGGGCTTCATGGAGACCTTGAATTTATCCCCATCAAATGAATTTATCCAGGGCCTCGCTCAAGTCACGGACTGGATCCAGATCACCCGCGGAAGGTCGAGAGGAATGCCTCGACGAAGCGTGGATAGTCGTCCTCGGCGAGGTGGTTGATGCCGGCGGCGGCCTTGCGTCCGCCACCGCTCGGGAACTGGCGGCACAGCGCGTCGGCGCCGTCGGGACGCGCCAGCGGGGCGCGCACGCTGACCAGGAAACCGCCCTCGGGCAGGCGGGTGAGCAGCGCATGGGCGCGCTCCGGGGCGGCCTGGGCCCGGGCGTTGGCGAACACCCCGCTAACCCGCCGCGCCCAGGGCGCATCGGGCAGCACGAACACCCGCCCCGCCGTCTCGTCGACCTCGGGGCGCAACGCCTCGGCGTGCGCCATGTCATCGGCGTAGCCATCGCGGAGCTGGGCGAAGACCGGGTCGGCGGCGATGAACGCGCGCGGATCGGCATAGGGGCGCAGGCGCTCGAAGAGCTGCGCCGGATCGACGTGGAGGTCGGCGACACGGGCACCATAGCCGTTGTAATTGAGATAGATGCCGAGTTCGCGCAGCCGTTCGAGCGTCGGCGCATCGAACCCCAGCGGCGCGGCGGCCTGGCGCGCGGCGGCGTCGAAGTTGTCGCCGAAGGTACCGACCACCGCCCAGGCGCGATGGGCGCCGTCGAGCGCGGCGTCGACCAGCAAACTGGTGCCGCGATCGGGTGCGGTGTCGATATGGGCTTCGAGGCCCGGATGGTCGGGGATCTCGCCGGGGAAGTGGTGGTCGAAGTAGCGCACCCGCACGCCGGCGGCGAGCAGCCGCTCGAGCGCGGCGCGGTTCTTGTCGAGCGAGAGGTCGAGCACCCGCACCTCGTCACCGGCGCCGGCCTCGACGCGATCGAGCAGCGCGATGTCGCGCTTGACCCCGGTCACCAGCACGCTCTCGCGCGGCTCGGCCAGGTGCAGCTGCAGGAGCGCGCAGAGTCCGTCCGCGTCGCCGTTGAAGACATCGTACAGGGCCATGCGTGTCTCCTCCCCGGCCGATCCCCGGCCCGGCTCGATTCGAGTGGAATGCGAGGAGCCTAACCAGCGCGCGACTATCCTGACAAGCGCGCATCGGCATTGCCCGGTACAGCCGCTGACGTTAGACTTGCCTGCTCACCGACTTCTTTTGATCTTCTCAGGTTCTCCGGCCCTGGCTCGGCGTCTCGCGATCGGCGACGACGGCGTATTGGTGGTTGCCGGAGCCAGGGAAGCCCGTGTGTCCTAACATCATCCTTTAAGAGTTCTTCAGGAGCCCGCATGGCCATCGAACGCACCCTCTCCATCATCAAGCCCAACGCCGTCGCCAAGGACGCCATCGGCGCCATCCTCGGGCGTTTCGAGGCCGCCGGCCTGCGCATCGTCGCCGCGCGCATGATGCACCTGAGCCGCGAGCAGGCCTCGGCCTTCTACGCCGTGCACCAGGAGCGTCCCTTCTTCGGCGAGCTGGTCGACTTCATGACCTCCGGCCCGGTCATGGTCCAGGTCCTCGAGGGCGAGGGCGCCATCGCCAAGAACCGCGAGATCATGGGTGCCACCAACCCGGCCGAGGCCGCCCCGGGCACCATCCGCGCCGACTTCGCCGACTCCTTCACCGAGAACGCGGCCCACGGCTCCGATGCCCCCGAGACCGCCGCCGAGGAGATCGCCTTCTTCTTCCCCGAGGGCGTCTGCGAGCGCACCCGCTGATCCTGATCCGGTGACGGCCATGAACGCCAGCGAACCCAAGACCAACCTGCTCGATCTCGACCGCGCCGACTGCGAGGCGCTCGCCGTCGAGTTCGGCCGCAAGGCGTTCCATGGCCGCAACCTGTTCAAGTGGATCCACAAGCATGGCGTCGTCGACTTCGACGCCATGACGGATCTGCCGCTCGCGCTGCGCGAACAGCTGCGCGAGCGCACCGAGATCCGCCTGCCGCGGATCGTCCACGAACACCCCTCCGCCGACGGGACGAAGAAATGGGTGATGGAGTTGGCCGACGGCCAACACATCGAGACCGTATTCATCCCCGAGGGCCGCCGCAGCACCATCTGCGTCTCCTCGCAGGTCGGCTGCGCGCTCGACTGCCGCTTCTGCGCCACCGCCAAGCAGGGCTTCAATCGCAACCTCACGGTCGGCGAGATCATCGCCCAGGTGTGGCACGCCACCCGCCAGCTCGAGACCGCCCCGACCAATGTGGTGATGATGGGCATGGGCGAGCCGCTCGCCAACTTCGACCCGGTGGTCAAGGCGATGGCGATGATGCAGGACGACCTCGCCTATATGCTCGCCAAGCAGCGGGTGACGGTGAGCACGGTCGGCATCGTCCCCGCGCTCGAGCGCCTGCGCGAGGTCAGCAACGTCTCCCTGGCCGTCTCGCTGCACGCCCCCAACGACGCCTTGCGCGATGAGCTGGTGCCGATCAACCGCAAGTACCCGCTCGCCGAGCTGATCCCGGCCTGCCGCCGCTATGTCGCCGACGACAAGCGCCGCAAGGTGACCTGGGAATACATCATGATCGCCGGGCTCAACGACAGCATCGCCCACGCCAAGCAGCTCATCCGTCTGCTCGAGGGCACGCCGTCGAAGATCAACCTGATCCCCTTCAACCCCTTCCCCGGGGTCGATTACACCACCAGTCCGCCCGAGCAGGTCGAGGCCTTCCGCCAGCGACTGCTGCGCTCGGGGCTGATCGCGATCACCCGCAAGACCCGGGGCGAGGAGATCGCCGCAGCCTGCGGCCAGCTCGTCGGCCGGGTGCAGGATCGCACCCGTCGCCAGGCCCGGGTACAACTCGAACAGGACCGAACAGGAGCGCCATGACCCCTCGCTGGCCTCGCCCGCTCGCGTTGGCCGTGCTGCTGTGCCTGACCCTGCTGGCTGGCTGCGGTGGCGCCGAGAAGCGCCCCGAGGGCGGTGACGCGCTCGGTCTCGAACCCGACGACAGCCCCGCCGAGATCTACGTGCGGATGGCCGAGCAGTACTATGCCCGGGGCCAGATCGAGGTCGCCTTCCGCCGTGCGCTCCAGGCCCTCGAGGCCGATCGTCGCTACGCCCGCGCGCATGTCTGGATGGCCTTTCTCTACGAGCAGCTGGGCAAGGACGCACTGGCCACCGAGCACTACGAGCGCGCCGTGCAGCTGGCGCCGAAGAACCCCGACGTGCTCCACGCCTACGGCTCCTATCTGTGCCGTGAACAGCGCTATGCGGAGGCCGAGGCCCAGTTCCTCGAGGCACTCGACAATCCGCTCTATGCCACCCCCTGGGTGACCATGACCAATGCCGGCGACTGTGCCCGCAAGAAGGGCGACGCGAGCCAGGCGGAGGCGTATTATCGCTCCGCCGTCGCGGCGAATCCGAAGTTCGGCCCGGCCTTGGTCAAGCGCGCGGCGATGGCCTATGCCCGTGGCGAGATCAAGGCGGCAAAGGGGGACATCGACCGCTATTTCGGAGCAGAGACCCTGCGCACCGCGACCAGCACGCGCGAGGCCCTGCAGCTCGGCGCCAGCATCGAGCGCCAGCTCGGCGATCGCGAGCGCGCCAACTTCTACCAGCGGGCACTGCGCGAGCGCTTCCCGGACGCGGCGGCATCCAGAGAATCCCAGGGAGTCCAGTTGGATGAGCGAGACCAGATCACCGAGTCCTGAGGCGCCGAGCACGCCAGACATCATCATGCACCCCGGTCAGCGCCTGCGTCAGCAGCGCGAGACGCGCGGCCTCGAGATCGCACGCGTGGCCTCGCAACTGCACCTGCGCCCGGAGATCATCGAGGCGCTCGAACAGGATCGTTACGATGCGCTGCCCGGGCCGGTCTTCGCGATCGGTTATCTGCGCAACTACGCCAGACTGCTCGGCATCGACCCGACACCATTGATCGAGTCGGCACGCACGGTGACCCAGGAGCAGGCCGCCGCCCAGACGGGGCCACGGACGCGCGGCAACCTCGCCGAGACCACCTCGCGCTGGCTGATGCGCCTGATCAGCCTGGCGCTGATGGCGGCGGCTGTCGCCATGCTGGTGCTGTGGTGGCAGAGCCGCCCCGAGCTCGCCCCGGCGCCGCTCGCAGACGACGTCGCGCCCAGCGAGCAGCCGCGCCTCGACCCGGCACCGTCCCAGGCCACACCCGCCCCTGTCGCCCCGGCACCGACGACGCCCGAGCCCCGGGCCCCGCAGCCGGCGCCACGTCCGACCCCGGCGCCCGCCCAGCAGACGTCGGCGCTCGTCGCCGCGCCCGAGCCGGGGGCGACACCGGACACCATCTCGACGCCCGGCGCCGCGCCCGCGCCCGCGCCCGCGCCCACTGTCGCATCCGGGATCGACGAGGATCGTCCGGAGGCCGCGCCGACGAGCGTCGAAACGGCACCGACGCCGCCCGAGGTCGCGCTCGAGTTCACCGGCAACTGCTGGGTCGAGGTGCGTGACGTCAACCGTCGCATCATCCTCACCGGCGAGCTGCGTGCCGGCGACCGACGCGTGCTCGAGGGCGAGCCGCCCTATCGCTTCATCATCGGCAACACCGCCATGGCGCGACTCACCATCGACGGCGAACCGCTCGATCTGAGCGAGCGCGCCCGAGGCAACGTCGCCCGCTTCACCCTCGATCCCAGTCAGCCCGACTGAGTCCGGCGCGCTGCGATCCCACAGGCCATCAGTATCCGCCCAGCATGAGCAAGAAGATCCAAGCCATCCGCGGGATGCACGACATCCTGCCGGACCGCATCCCCACCTGGCACCGTCTCGAGGACACCGCGCGGCGGGTCCTCGAGGGCTACGGCTACAGCGAGATCCGTACCCCCGTCGTCGAGGTCACCGACCTGTTCAAGCGCTCCATCGGCGAGGTCACCGACATCGTCGAGAAGGAGATGTACACCTTCCCCGACCGTAACGACGACAGTCTCAGCCTGCGTCCCGAGGGGACGGCGAGCTGCGTGCGCGCGGCCATCGAGCACGGCCTGCTGATGCAGCCGCAGCGGCTATGGTATCGCGGCCCGATGTTCCGCTACGAGCGCCCGCAGCGCGGGCGCTACCGCCAGTTCCACCAGATCGGCGTCGAGGTCTTCGGGCTCGAGGGACCGGACATCGACCTCGAGCTGATGCTGATGACCGCGCGACTGTGGCGCGCGCTCGGACTCGAGGGCTTCCGCCTGGAGATCAACTCGCTCGGCGACGCCGAGGAGCGCGCGGCCTATCGTGCCGAGCTGATCGCCTATCTCGAGGCGCGCATCGACCAACTCGACGAGGACAGCCGCAAGCGGCTGCACAGCAACCCGCTGCGGGTGCTCGACTCCAAGCATCCGCAGACCCGCGAGGTCGTCGCCGACGCGCCCTCGCTGCTCGATCACCTCGGCGAGACCAGTCGCGCCCATCTCGATCACATCCGCGCCGGACTCGAGCGCGCCGGGGTCGACTACCAGCTCAACCCGCGTCTGGTGCGCGGACTCGACTACTACAATCGCACCGTGTTCGAATGGATCACCGACGAACTCGGCGCCCAGGGCACGGTCTGCGCCGGCGGTCGTTACGACGGTCTGGTCGCCCAGCTCGGCGGTCGCCCGACCACCGCCGTCGGCTTCGCCATGGGCATCGAGCGTCTGGTCGAGCTGCTCGAACTGAGCGGCGCGCAGGATGATCCCGGCATCGACGCCTATCTGGTCGCGCTCGGCGAGCGCGCCCAACAGGAGGCCCCGGTGCTCGCCGAGCGACTGCGCGACGCCCTGCCCGAGCTGCGCCTGGTGGTGCACGCCGGCGGCGGCAGCTTCAAGAGCCAGTTCAAGCGCGCCGACAAGAGCGGCGCGCGCTACGCGCTGATCCTCGGCGAGGACGAGGCCGAGCGCGGCGTGGTCGGCGTCAAGGCGCTGCGCGAACAGGTCGAGCAGCGCGAACTCGACCTCACCGCACTGACCGAGCTGCTCGCCGGCGCGCCGGCCTGACCCCATCGAGACCCACCCGCGCCGCTCGACAGCGCGCGCGCACCCATAGAGGACAGACCTGTGAGTTACCAAACCGACGAGGAAAAGGCCGAAGCCATCAAGAAGTGGTGGCGTGACAACGGCGTGGCCGTGTTCGCCGGTCTCGCGCTCGGCCTGGTCATCATCTTCGGCTGGCGCTACTGGAACGACTACCGCACCGACCTCGCCGCCCAGGCCTCGACCCACTTCGAGCAGATGCTCTACAGCGCCGAGGACGCCGATGCGGCCACGGTGCTGGCCAAGCAGTCCGAACAGCTCGACGCCGACTTCGGCGCCACGCCCTATGCCGCGCTCGGCGCCCTGGTCGCGGCCAAGGGGCTTTATCAGGCCGGTGAGGCCGAGGCGGCCATCGCTCGACTCGAGCGGGTGATCGATGACGCCCCGGACGCCGCGCTGGCGCGTCTCGCCGCGTTGCGCCTGGCGCGCATCCAGCTCGCCGAGGGCGCGCTCGACGCCGCCGAGTCGACCATCACCGACCATGACGACAGCCCCGAGTTCAGCGCCGACTTCGCCGCGGTGCGCGGTGACCTGGCCGCCGCGCGCGGCGACCTCGACACCGCCCGCGAGGCCTATGAGACGGCCATCGAAGGTGGCGCCGCACTCTCGCAACTCATCCAGCTCAAGCTCGATAACCTGCCCTCGGCCGGCTAGACGACACACGGAAGGAAGTTATGGCGATCCACACCAGAGCGGCGATCACCGGCGCCGGCGCACTGCTGTTGAGTGCGCTGCTCGGCGGCTGCAGTCTCATCCCCTGGCTCGGCAGCGAGGAGGATCCGACACCGCCGAGCGAGTTGCCCGAGCTCGACCAGTCGTTGACCCCGACCACGCTGTGGTCGGCGCGCGTCACCGACGGCACCGACGGGCGTCGCCTCTATCTGGTGCCGACGCTCGCCGCCGGTCGGCTCTATGTCGCCGACGCCCGCGGCACCCTCGCCGCGGTAGCCGCCGACAACGGCCGCGTGCTGTGGCGCCAGGAGACCGAACTGGCCTTCAGCGGCGGTCCCGAGGTCCACGGCGAGCGTCTGGTGCTCGGCACCACCGGCGGCGAGCTGGCGCTCTTCTCCACCGCCGACGGCACCGAGCTGTGGCGGACCCGGCTCGGCAGCGAGGTGCTCTCGGTGCCGCGCTTCGCCGATGCCGAGACCATCGTCGTCCACACCCTCGACGACAGTCTCTACGGCATCGAGGCGGCCACCGGCGAGCAGCGCTGGCACCTCACCTACCCCGCCCCGGTGCTCACCCTGCGCGGCAGCAGCACCCCGGCGGTGGCCCCGGACGGGGTCATCGTCGGGCTCTCCGGCGGCAAGCTGATCAAGTTCGACGTCGCCGACGGCACGCCGCTGTGGGAGGTCACCATCACCCGACCGAGCGGGCGCTCCGAGCTCTCGCGCATCGCCGACATCGACGCCGATCCGGTGCTGGTCGGCACCACGGTGTTCGTCGGCACCTACAACGGCGACCTGGCTGCGGTCGATGCCGTCACCGGCACCGTGCTGTGGCGCCGCGAGCTCTCCGCCCACGCCGGTCTCGCCGCCACCCCGGAGGCGCTGTTCGTCACCGACTCGCGCGATCAGGTGTGGGGCGCCGACCCGCTCAGCGGCGCCGGGCGCTGGGTGCAGGAGGCGCTGCGCTATCGTCGGCTCACCGCGCCGGCGCTGCTCGGCCAGGTGGTCGCGGTCGGCGACCTGGAGGGCTATGTCCACCTGCTCGACGCCGCCGACGGTCAGCTGCTCGGGCGCACCCGCGTCACCAAGAAGGCGCCGATCACCGCACCGCCGCTGGCCGCCGCCGGGCGGCTCTATGTCTATGCCGACGACGGGACGCTGAGCGCCCTCAGCGTCGGCGCCATCCCGGCGCGGACGGCGCAACGCGCGCCCGAGCAAGCCGATAACGCGAGTCCCTGAATACCATGCTCCCCGTCATCACCCTGGTCGGTCGTCCCAATGTCGGCAAGTCGACCCTGTTCAACCGGTTCACGCGCACCCGCGACGCGCTGGTCGCCGACTTCCCCGGGCTCACCCGCGATCGCCAGTACGGGGTCGGGCGGATCGGCCCCGGCCCTTATGTGATCGTCGACACCGGCGGTATCGCCACCGCCACCGAGGGCGTCGAGACGCTGATGGAGCGTCAGGTGCAACTGGCCATCGAGGAGGCCGATCACCTGCTGTTCGTGGTCGACGCGCGCGACGGCTGCACCCCGGAGGACATCGCCATCGCCGAGCGGCTGCGCCGTATCGGCAAGCCGATGACCCTGGTGGTCAACAAGAGCGACACCTTCGACCCGCTGCTCGCCACCGCCGAGTTCCACGCCCTCGGGCTGGGCGAACCGCGTGCGGTCTCGGCCACCCAGGGGATGGCGATCCGGCCGCTAATCGAGCACGTCTTCGCCCAGCTCCCCGAGGCCGCCGAGGAGGAAGCGCCCGAGGACGACGACGAGCGTGGCGTCAAGGTGGCGATCGTCGGTCGCCCCAATGCCGGCAAGTCGACGCTGATCAACCGTCTCGTCGGCGAGGAGCGCGTGGTCGCCTTCGACAGCCCCGGCACCACCCGCGACAGCGTCTTCATCCCCTTCGAGCGTGATGGCCAGCGCTACACCCTGATCGACACCGCCGGTCTGCGCCGTCGCGCCAAGGTCAAGGAGGCGATCGAGAAATTCAGCGTGATCAAGACGCTGCAGGCGATCGAGGCGGCCAACGTGGTGGTCCTGGTGATCGACGCCCATGCCGGCATCGGCGAGCAGGACGCCACCCTCGCCGGCCATGTCATCGACAGCGGCCGCGCCGTGGTGGTGGCGATCAACAAGTGGGACGGACTCGACGCCGAGGCGCGCGAACAGGTCAAGGCGCAGTTCACCCGCAAGCTCGGTTTCCTCGACTTCGCCAAGCTGCACCGCATCTCGGCGCTGCACGGCAGCGGCGTCGGGCTGCTGCTCGACGACGTCGACCTGGCCTATGCCAACGCCACCCGCAACCTCTCCACCCCGGAGCTGACCCGGCTGCTCGAGGCGGCGGTACAGGAGCACCAGCCGCCGCTGGTGCGCGGCCGGCGCATCAAGCTGCGCTATGCCCACCAGGGCGGGCGCAATCCGCCGGTGGTGGTGATCCACGGCAACCAGACCGATGAGACCCCGGCGAGCTACAAGCGCTATCTGATCAACCGTTTCCGCCGTGAGCTCGACCTGCTCGGCACCCCGCTGCGCCTGGAGTTCAAGAGCGGCGGCAATCCCTACGAGGGCAAGCGCAACCCGCTCACCCCGCGCCAGATCAAGAGCCGCCAGCGGCTCAAGAAGTTCACCTCGCGCAAGCATTGAGCCATCGGTGCAGGGACGCACCACCCTCGCCGTCTCGTCGACGACGGCTCTATAATCGACATCCCCGGCAAGACTCAGGACGAGGGCGCAGATGGCCGATCAGATCGAGGGCGATTCAGCCCAGCACGGAATCGAGGCGCTGATCCAGGCGCTCAGGGACGACACCGCACAGCGCGCCCGACTCGGCGAACAGCTCGAACGCCTGCTCGCGGCGAGCGGTCCCGAGCGCCAGCTCACCGACATCCACGGGCTCGAACAACGTCTCCACATCGAGGAGCGGCGTCACACCCGTGCCAAGTGGTACACGGCGGTGCTCGGCCTGTTCGCGCTACTCATCGGTGCCGTACTCTTCTATCTGGTGTTCATGATGGCCCGCGACATGAACCGGATGGAGGACTACATGTACAACATGGGCCATGCCACCGACGACGCCCGCACCCGCCCCTTCGAATTCAAGGCCCAGGGCGAGAGCTACATGGCCACGATGGCCGGGGACATGGGCGCGATGCGCACCAGCATCGAGGCGATGCGCGAGGACATGGGACAGATGCGCCTGAGCATCGACGGCATGTCCACCGACATCACCGCGATGAGCCGCGACATGACCCAGATGAACGCCACCATCGGTCGCATCCAGTACGACACCCTGCTGATGCGCCAGGGCGTCGGCGGCATGGCCAGCGACACCCGCGCCATGGGCGCGCCCTTCCGCGTCATGGACTCCATGGCCCCCTGGTGATCCGGACCCGATCGATGCAACGGCTCGCCATCCCGCTCGTCACCGCATTGACTGTCACCGCGGTCGAGACCGCTCTCGACGACCACCTGCTGATCGTGCGCACCGCACCCGCACCCTGAGCCCCCGGGACGCGCCCGGCTGTCATACAATGCGGGATGCAACCCAAACCACCCGACCGCAAGGGGGCCCCACCATGAATGCACCACGCTCCACCCAGGAACTCGCCGCCCTGTTCGACCTGCCGGCCCCCGAGCGCTACACCCTCTTCGTCACCGAGGTGCTGGAGCACGGCCAGGTGTGGACGCTGTGCGCCGAGGACGGCTTCGTCGCCTTCAGCGACGAGGAGGACACCGACTGCTTCCCCTTCTGGCCAGCCCCGGAGCTGGCCGCCGCCCTGGCCGACGACGACTGGGCCGACTGCCGCCCCGAGGCGCTCGCGCTCGACACCTTCATGGAACGCTGGCTGCCCGGCATGGACCGCGACGACCGTCTGGTCTCGGTGTTCGCCGCCCCCGACGGCAGCGGCATGGTGGTCGATCCGCTGGAGCTGCTCGCCGACCTCGAGGCCGCACAGCGCGCGCGCGACTGAGCGCGTCACCCCTGCGCCGGCGTCCGTACCAGCAGGAACAGACCCGCGAGCGTCATCACCGCACCCGGCAGCGAGGCCGGGTGCGGCCACTCACCGAGCACCGCGACAGCGGCCAGGGCGGCGACCAGGGGCGTGAGCAGCCCCAGGGTCGTGCTAATCAACGGGGACAGACGAGCGGCGGCGATCCCATAGGACAAGGTCGGCAACACGGTCGAGACCAGGGCAAGCGCCAGGATCACCGGCAACTCCCCGGCAACCGGCCAGCGTGGGGCCGCGGCCCAGAGCCAGGGCAGACTCACGACCAGCCCCCAGAGACAGGCCACCGCGGTGAGCGCGAGCGGGTGAGGACAGCCCCCAGCGAGCGCGCGCCGGCGCACCCCGATCGCGTAGAGCGCCGCGACCAGCGCGCAGCCGAACGCAAGCCCGTGACCGACACCCAGGCTACCCGCGTCCAACGCCGGGGCGAGATAGAGCGCCAGGCCGGCGAGCGCAAGCGCGACACACCCGAGCTGGCGTCCACTCGGCGCCGCGCCACCAACCCACTGCAGGAGCACCGCGATCACCGGCGCCGCGCCGATCACCAGGGTCACCTCGACGACCGGCGCGCGCACGAAGGCCTCGGTGGCCAGCACATAGTAGAGCCCCATCGCCAGCGGCAAGGGCGTGCGCAGTGCATGCACGGCCTGGCGCCGATGGATCAGCAGGAAGGGCGCCAGTACGAGCAGCCCGACGCCCAGCCTGGCGACGACGATCACCGTCGCCGGCAGATCGGGCAACAAGCGCACGAAGACCCCGGTCAGCCCCCAGGCCACCGGGGTCACCAGCGCAGCCCCCAGTCCGACCATCTCGACCGAACCCGTCGGCCTCATCCCTCGCACAGCACCATCCCCCTAACCGCATCAAGAGGCACGCAGGCTAGGAGGCGCCGACGGTGCTGTCTTGAACGATCTTGGCACCCTAGCGACGGCGGCGTGTGCGCGGATGACCGTGGTCGGAGCGATAGCGCCCCGGGGTCACCCCGGTCAGCCGCTTGAAGGCGCGGGTGAAATGGGCCTGGTCGGCGAACCCCAGCGCCAGCGCGACGGCGGCGACCGCCTCGCCCCGGGCGAGTCGCGACTGCGCCGCGCGCAGCCGGTACTGCAGGTGCCAGGCATGGGGCGGCAACCCCAGCTCACGGGTAAAGGCACGGGCCAGGCGGTAGGCATCGAGCCCCGCCGCCGAGGCCAGCTCGGTGAGCGAGACTGCGCGCTCCGGACAGTCGCCGAGATACTCCAGCGCGCGGCGCACCGCCTCGGGCTCGCGTCCGCTGCGCACGATCGCGGGGCACGGGCGCGCGTGCCGCGCGAGGAAGCCGGCGAGCACATCGAGCAACCGGGTCTCGAAGCTCAGCGAGGTCACGCGATCGGTCAGCGCCTCATGCGTGGCGGCCAAGGCCGCTGCAAGCGCTCGGTCACTGATGACGGGGGCGGACGCGAACCCCGCGGGCGGCCCCTCGCTCACCTGCAGCAGCAGACGCTCGGGAATGGTCAGGACGCGATAACGCCAACCCTCGGCGTCGATCGCCGAGACGGCATGGACCACCCCAGCCGGCATGGCGACGATCTGCCCGGGGGTGGCGACCAGCCGACCGCCCGCGGACGCCACCCGCTGCGCGCCGCCGTCGATCAGCGCGATCATCAGCCCGTCGTGACAGTGACGGGGAAAGGCATGGTCACGGAAGGTCCCGCACAGCACCTCGACCCCGGGGATGTCGGGGAGCTGACGGCTGCGGGGAGGATCGTCTCGAACCGTCATGGATAGACGCGGTGCCCTCGCTCATCGGCCAAGGATCATGACACCTCCCTCACCGTGATCCTCGGTCAGATCGAGGATCGGGCCCCGAGGCTCCACCGGCGCGGGGCCTTCCGTCGACTGCCCGTCGAGCTGGAGGCAGCTCCGGTCGATGGCGGCGGGTGAGCGCCAGTTGCACGGAACCGAGCCCGAAGCAGCGGCCTGGACTCGGTTCGGGTCATCAGCGTCGGAAGCGCCAGACCGAAGCCTACCCTGACACCGCCGCATCAACCACCCGCACAGCGTCCGATCACCGCCGAGCAGCGCTTGATGCTGCCAAAGCCCCAACCGGCGCGGTTGTCGCTGGCGATGGCGACGACGCGCCCGTCGCGCACGCGGATGTCGAAGACACAGGCGCGGGCGTCGTCCTCAGGGTCCGGGGCCGGGGTGGCGCGCAGCAGACCGTCTGCACCGCGGCGCTGCGCCGAGGAGTAGTGGCGCAGCGTGACACCGGGCTCCGTGGCCGGTCGCGTGACCGACAACGGCTCGCCGATGCAGTGCGTGAGCCGCTCGACCTCGGCGCCGAGCAAGCGCTGCTCGGCCTCGTGGACCTGACGCAGGTGGGGCGCGCCGCAGCCGCCGGAGAGCAGCGCGACGGCGACGAACAGGAGTGACAGCTGGATACGCATGATCGCCGCCCCCCGCTCAGGTCCGCACCGGCTGGCCGCGCAGCCGGCCGCTCAACCGCAACCCGTCGCGCAGGCTCAACCCGAGCAGCGTGGCGTTGACCGCGCCGGCGACCAGCTCCAGCCCCTGCACCGCGTAGAAGACGCCATCGAGCTCCCCCGCCGCGGCCTTGGCGGCGAGAAAGAAGGCGCAGGGCACCAGCACCAGCAGCCCGTTGGCGGCGATGATCGGCATCCGCCGGCGCTTGGCCGCGACCCGTTCCCCCTGGCGGTCACGCGCCAGCGCGAAGCCCGAGCCGCCGACTGCCGCAAGCGCCGGGACCAGCACCAGCAGGCCCCAGGGGATGGCGGTCTTGACCGCGACGATGGCCGCCGGGGCGCCGAGGGTCTCGACGATCACGGTGGCGAACCAGAAGCTCAGGATGGTCAGCAGCGCCAGCGCGCCGGCGATGGGATGGATCCACTTGGTCATGACGGTCTCCGCTCCGGGATTAAACATAGCTTGCTATATAGCATTGCATTCCAAGCTATACAAGTGCTATCAAGACGCCATGACATTCAGCAGAGACGACTCGGCGGGCTATCTCGCCAACCATCTGGCGCGACTCTTCGCACGCGAGCTGCAGGCGCGGATCAAGCCGCTCGGTCTGAGCATCGGCACCTTTCCCGCGCTGTTGGTGCTGTGGGAGGGCGACGGGCTGACCCAGCGCGAGCTGATCGCCGCGCTCGACATCGAGCAGCCGACCATGGCCAACACCCTGGCGCGGATGGAGCGCGACGGGCTGATCCAGCGCCGGCGCGACCCGCACGACGGACGCGCCCAGCGCATCTGGCTGACCGAGACCGCCCGCGCCCTGGAGGGACCGGCGACGGCGGCGGCCACGGCGGTCAACGCCCACGCCCTCGCCGCGCTCTCGGCGACCGAGCGCGCGACCTTCGTCGCGCTGATGCGCAAGGTCGTCGCCGGGTTGCAGCCCGACGACGGGGCCGTCTGAGCCCTCCGCACGGCGGTGTTGGGTTGCCGGGTACGGCCGCCCAACCGACGGCATGACGACATCGGGAGGTCTCAGTCGCGCTCGGCCTCCAGCGCGCCGAGCCAGCCGAGGTCGTCGAGGATGGCGTAGAGCGCGGGCACCAGCAGCAGCGCGGCGAGCGTTGCGGTGGTCAGCCCGAAGGCCAGGCTGGTGGCCAGCGGGATGAGGATCTGCGCCTGCAGACTCTTCTCCAGCAGCAGCGGGGTGAGCCCGGCGATGGTGGTGACCGAGGTCAGCAGGATCGGGCGAAAGCGTGCCCGCGCCGCCTCGGCGGCGGCCTCGACCACCGCCGCGCCGCGCGCCCGCGCGGCGCGGATGAACACCACCAGCAGGATGGAGTCGTTGACCACCACGCCGAACAGCGAGGCCATGCCGATCATGCTCGGCATCGCCAGATCGATGCCGAGCGCGAGATGGCCGAACACCACCCCGACCAGCGCCATCGGGATCACCACCATCACCGTCAGCGGCGCCAGATAGCCGCGGAACTGCAGCGCCAGCAGCATGTAGACGCCGATCAGCCCGAGTGCCACGTTGCCGACGATCGACTGCCCGGTGAGCCGCGACTCGCGGATCTCGCCGTGGAAGGCCACCTGGATCTCGGGGTAACGCGCGCGCAACCCGGGCACGAACTCGGACTGAGCCAGGGTGAGCAACTCGCGGGCATTGACCCGATCGCGGTCGACCTCGCCCTGGATGGTCACCGCGCGACGCCCGTCGATGCGGTGGATACGCGCCCAGCCGCGCACCGTCTCGACCTCGGCGACCAGCGACAACGGCACCAAGGCGCCCTCGGCGCCGATCACGCGGAAGTCGTCGAGATCATCGAGCCCCATGCGATCGGCCGCCACCACCCGCAGGTTGACCTCGTAGCGCTCGCGCCCGACCTGGAACTCGTCGATCTCCACCCCCTGGAAGGCCGCGCGCACCTGCTCGGCCACCGCCCGCGCGTCGAGCCCGAGGACATCGGCGCCGGGCTTGAGCCGCAGCCGCAGCTCACGCTTGCCGGGACGCAGGTCGTCGCCGAGGTCGAGCACCCCGGCATGGCCCAGCAACCAGCCCTGGAACTCGGTCGAGGCCGCACGCAGCCGTTCGAGATCGGCGCCGAGCAGACGGATGTCGATCGCCCGACCCGCCGGGCCGATCGCCGGTTCGGTGTATTTGATGTTGATGACGTCGGCCAGCGGCCCGGTCTCCTCGCGCCAGGCCGCGAGCAGCTCGTCGAGGGGGAAGGCGCGCCGCTCGGCCTCGAGCAGGTCGACCACCACCCGGGCGACATGGGCGCCGCCCTCGTAGGCATCGGGGTTCTGGCCGAAGCGCACGGCGACGTGTCGCACCAGCGGCCCAGCGTCGGGTTGTCCGGCCATGACCCGCGCGGCGGCACGCCCGAGCGCGGCCTCGAGTTCACTCACCACGGTCTCGGTGCGCGCCAGCGGTGTGCCCTGCGGCAACAGCACCCGGGCCTCGATGACATCGCCGTCGAGCTCGGGGAAGCCGACGAACTTGAGCCGTCCGCCGGCGATCATCGCCACCGAGACCAGAAGCAACAACAGCGCCAGCCCGAGGGTGAGATAGCGCCAGGCCAGGGCACGATCGACCAGCGGGCCGAAGACCCCGTCGCGCAGCCACGCGAAGCCGCGCTCGACACCCCGGCGCAACCGCGCGGGCGGACGACCGCGCTCGCGCGCCAGGGCGTGGTTGAGATGATGGGGCAGGATCCAGAACGCCTCGATCAGGCTCACCGAGATCACCAGCAACAACACCACCGGCATGATCCGCAGGATCTGCCCGAGATCCCCGCCGATGAACACCAGCGAGCCGAACACCAGGGTGGTGGTGGCGAAGGAGGCGAGCACCCCGGGCAGCACCTCGCGCGCACCCGCGATGGCCGCCTCGGCGGGGGCGGCGCCGCGCGCCAGCCGGGCGGCGATGTTCTCGGCGATGACGATGGCGTCATCCATCAGCAGGCCGATGCCGATCAGCAGCCCGACCATCGAGATCATGTTGACGGTGATGCCGAACAGCGGCATCAGCACGAAGGCGCCGAGGAAGGAGACCGGCAACCCCATGGTCACCCAGAAGCTGTAGCGGATGCCGAAGAACAGCCACAGCACCAGGAACACCAGCGCCAACCCCTGGAGACCGTTGCGCACCAGCATCTCCAACCGGTCGCCGACCATCGAGGCGACGTCCTGGGTGAGCGTGAGCGCGATCCCGGCGGGGGCGCGCTCACGCTCGGCGGCGACGAAGGCGCGCACCGTCTCGTAGATGTCGAGCACGTCCTGGTCGCGGGTCTTGCTCACCACCAGCAGTGCGGCGCGGCGTCCGTCGAAGCGCACCTGGTCCTCGGGGCGGTCGAAGCGGTCGGTGATGGTGGCGATCTCGCCGAGACGGATCTGCGCCCCGCTCGCACCCGAGACCACCACCAGATCGGCGAAATCGGCGGCGCGCTTGCGCTGATCGTCGAAGCGCAGCAGCAGATCCTCGTCCGGTCCCTCGATCCAGCCGAGCGGGGTGCCGACGCTGTGACGGGCGACGACCTCGGCGACCTCGGCGGCGGACAGACCGTACTGGCGCAACCGCCAGGAGGGGATCTCGAGACGGATGTGATGATCGGAGAAGCCCTGGATGTCGATCTGGGCGATCGCGGTCTCGGCCAGCATCCGCGCCTCGAGGTCCTCGGCATAGGCCTTGAGCGCGACCGGATCATCGGGACCGGTGACCGCCACCGCGATCACCGGATCGGTGCGGCCGAGCTCGCGCACCACCGGGCGCTCGGTCTCGTCGGGAAAGTCGTCGATGGCCTCGACCTCGGCGTTGACGTCGTCGAGAAAGCGCATCATCTCCGCGCCCTCGCGCATCACCGCGACCGCCACGCCCTGCCCCTCGACGGCTTCGCAGCGCAGCTCGTCGAGGTCGTTGACCGCCTCGAGCGCGTCCTCGATGCGCCGGCAGACGGCGTCCTCGACCTCGCCCGGGGTGGCGCCGCGATAGACCACCCGTACCTCGACCTCGTCATTGGCGACCTCGGGCAGGGTCTCGCGCTGCAGCCCCGGCAGGCTGGTCAGACCGAGGATCATGATCGCGGCCATCAGCAGGTTGGCCGCGGTCTGGTGACGGGCGAACCAGGCGATCATGGTTGCACCGCCTGGGCGCGCAGCATCCGTGTCAGACGCTCATCGGGCTCGACGGCCAGACGCATGCCCTCGACCACCGGCACCAGGTCGGAGACCACCACCCGCGCCCCCGGCTCCAGCCCCGCAGCGATCACGCACAGCTCGCCCTGGGTGTAGCGCACCTCGACCGGGCGACGGCGCAGCCGGTCCTCGGCGTCGGCCACCAACACCGCGCCGTCGCGTACCGCCAGACGCGGCACCACCAGCTGCTCGCCGGCCGGACGCGCGCGCAGCACCACCTCGACGAACATGTTCTTCGACAGCGGCGGGCGATAGCCGGGACGGATCTTGTCGAAGGGACGATCGACCGCGACCACCACGCCCATGGTGCGGGTGCGCGGGTCGACGGTATCGTCGAAACGCACGAACTCGGCCGCCCACTCGGCGACATGGTTGCCGAGATCGAGCCGCACGCGGGCCTCGACCCCGGTGACCGAGGCGACCAACTCGCCGAGCCGGGTGACATCGACCTCGACTGCGGGTCGATCGAGGAACAACCGCCGCAGCGACGCCAGCGGCACCTGCGCCTCGATCTCCATGCGTTCGACGGTATCCCCGACGAACAACCGCTGACCGACGCCGACGTACTGCTCGGCCTCGACCGCGAGATCGGCCACCCGCAGCTCGAAGGGGGCGGTGATGCGGGTGTGGGCGAGATCGCGCTCGGCGCGCCGTGCCTTGGCCTCGAGCAGGGCCTGGCGGGCGGGGATCAGCGCCAGGGTGTTGTCGAGCCGCCGCACCTCGGCGCGACTGGCGAGCAGCGCCCGCTCCGAATCATCGACCACGCTCTGCGAGGTGGTGCCCTGGCCGATCAGCCGCTGGTTGCGCGCCAGCGCCGCCTCGGCCAGCTCGAGGTTGCGCCGCTCGATCACCAGCAGCGCCTCGGTGTTGCCGCGCTGCACCTCCAGATCGGCGAGTTCGGCACGCGCCTGCGCCAGTAACAGCTCGTAGTCGACCGGGTCGATGCGCAGCAGCTCGCTGCCGGCGGCGTGGATCTCGCCCTCGCGCAACCTCGGGTGGACCCACACCACCCGCCCGGCGACCTGACTCACCGCCGCCCACACCCGCTCGGGCTGCACCGAGCCATAGCCCGCGGCGGTCGGCGCGAGCGCCACCAGAGTGGCCTCGACCACCCGCACCGCGCGCACCGGCTCGACCGGCTCGGTGAGCGCAGGCGGCTCGCGCCCGCGCACCATCAGCACCAGGATCAGCACCCCCAGCATGATCGGGGGGAACAACAGCAGGCGACGCCAGCGCGGCGTGGGACTCGGGTTCATCGTTGCGCTCCCTCGCCGGGGGTGGCGAGGGCGCTCTCGGCGAGCGCGGCGACCACCCGGCGGATGTGGACGAGATCGCCCTCGTCGAAGCCCTCGCGATCCATGTAACGCAGCAGTGCGGTGCGACCGGCGCGGAAGATCACCGCCTGACCGATCAGCGCATGGGCGATCACCCGGATCTCGTCGTCGTCGGCCGGGCGATTGCGGGCGCGACCGATCAACTCACCGAGGACGTGGTGGACGGGACCGAACAGGGTCTCGTAGAGGATCTCGAAGGCCTCGGTCGGTCGCCCCTGCTCGCGGATGATCAGCCCCGGCACGTGACGCCCGAACTCGTCGCCGAGCAGACGCGAGGCCAGGCGCCCGATCAGGTCGCCGACCAGCCGTCGACACTCCTCGGGACTGGCGTCGGCATAGGTGCTGCGGATCCACGACAGGTCCTCGTGCAGCAGCGCGCGCATGCGCTCGCCGAGCAGCCGCGCGGTGGCCAGATAGAGCCCGTGCTTGCCGCCGAAGTGATAGGAGATGGCGGCGAGGTTGACCCCGGCGGCGGTGGCCAGCTCGCGGGTGCTGACCGCATCGTAGTCACGCTGGCCGAAGGCCTCGAGCGCGGCCGCGAGCAGACGCTCGCGGGTCTCCTGGGTAGAGGGTCTGGTGGTCATCTCAAGGGACTCGCTGATCGGAACACACCAGAAACATAGTTCAAACGAATGCTTAATTCAAACGATCGTTTGAAATCTATCCCCACAGAGGCACGGCCGAATCGCTGGCGGCGGTTGAGTCGGTCTCCAGGAGTTTGAACCGCAAAGCCGCAAAGGACACAAAGGCGGGAACCACCCACCACCCCCCTCAAACCCTTCGCGCTCTTCGCGCCATTGCGGTTCAATTCACTGAAGGCTGGAGACTGGAAGCTGAAGGCTGGAAGCTGACGGCTGACGGCTCGCGAAAAAACCGCCTACCCCCTCAAACGCCTTCGCGTCCTTCGCGTCCTTCGCGTCCTTCGCGCCATCGCGGCTCAATTCTCTGGAGGCTGCAAGCTGACGACTGACGACTCGCAAAAAAAACCGCCCACCCATCAAACCCTCCGCGTCCTTCGCGGCTTTGCGGTTCAATTCTCTGGAGGCTGGAGGCTGGAGGCTGGCAACTGAACGACCCGGGCGCCGGATTGCCCGGCGCCCGACTGGCATGGACGGTCTAGAACTTGAACCGCCCGACACGCTCCTGTTGCTCGGCCGCGAGCTGTGCCAGCTCACTCGCAGCATGGTTGATCTGGGTCGAACCGGCAGCGATGCCCTCGACCGCCTGGGTGGTGTTGATCAGGTTGCGATCGACCTCCTGGGAGACGGCCGACTGCTCCTCGGCAGCGCTGGCGATCTGGGTGTTCATGTCCTTGATCGCACTCACCGCCTGGGTGATCTGATCGAGCGAGTTACCCGCCTCGGCGGCCATGCCGACGCTCTCCCGCGCCTGGCTGCGACCCTGCTCCATCACCGTCACCGCCTGCCCGGCGCCGGACTGCAAGCGCTCGATCATCTGCTGGATCTCGGTGGTCGAGGCCTGGGTGCGGCTGGCCAGGGTGCGGACCTCGTCGGCGACCACCGCGAAGCCGCGGCCCTGCTCGCCGGCTCGCGCCGCCTCGATCGCGGCGTTGAGCGCGAGCAGATTGGTCTGCTCGGCGATGCCGCGGATGACGTCGAGTACCTTGCCGATCTCCTCGGAGTCGGCCGAGAGGCGACCGATCACCCCGGTGGCCTCCTCGACCTGTTGCGACAGCGCCTCGATCGAGCCGATCGCGCGAGCGACCACCTCGCGACCGGCGCCCGCATCCTGGTCGGCCTGACGCGTCGCCTCGGCCGCCTCGGTTGCATGGCGTGCGACCTCGGCGACGGTGGCGGTCATCTCGTTCATCGCGGTGGCGACCTGATCGAGCTCGGCCTGCTGACGGCGGACCTGTTCGTCGGTCTGCTCGCTGGTGGCCGAAAGCTCCTCGGCGGCGGCGGCCAGCCGCTCCCCTCCCCCGGCGACCTGAGAGACCAGCTCGCGAACCTTCCCCTGGAACAGGTTGAAGGCGGTCGCCAGTTCGGCCAGTTCGTCCTTGCCGTGGACCTCGATCTGGCGGGTGAGGTCGCCCTCGCCCTCGGCGATGTCGCGCATCGTCTCCGAGACACCATGGATACGGTTGACGATGACCCGCGCCACCAACAGCATCACCCCGACGCCGACGACGATGCACAGCACCGCCACGCCGAGCATCACCGTCGCGGCCCGCTTGGCGCTGGCCTCGGCCTGATCGGCCGCGGCGGTGACCACATCCATGGGCACGGCCACGCCGACCGACCAGGGGCGCTCGTTCTCGCCGAGCCGGATCGGCACGAAGGCCAGCAGCTCACCGTCCACCTCGCTCACCGTGGTCTTGCCGGCCTGGATGTCGTCGATGATCCGCCCCGACTCGGGGTGCAGCTCGGAGAAGGGCTTGCCGACCAGATCCGGTCGCCGGCTGGAAGCAACCAGCGTCCCCTCATAGGAGACCAGGGCGATCTTGCCCCTGCCCTCATAGAGGGTCGAGGCAGTCTCCTCGACCAGACGCTGCAGGTGCGGCAGCGCGATATCGACGCTGACCACGCCACGGAAGCGATCGTTGCTGGTGATCGGCACCACCACCGAGGTGATCAGCTGCTCACGTCCCTGTATCTCGTAGAGATAGGGATCGATCACCTGCTCCTTGCCGGTGCGCTTGGGGATCAGGTAATAGTCACCCGACCCGGCCACGTCATAATCACGTGACGCCTCGAGCACCAGCTCGCCATTGCCGCCACGGCTCCAGTAGGGGATGAAGCGACCACTGGCGTCGGTCCCCGGGGTGTTGGCGAATTCGGCATCCATGCCGTCGAAGGCGTTCGGCTCCCAGACGGTGTAGAGACCGGCGAAACCGGGGTTGTTCTGCAACACCGAGCGCAGCATCTGGTTGATGTCGTCGCGGCTGTAGAAGGACATGTCGTCGGACCAGAGCCCGGAGGCGAGCACCCAGCCCCATTCGGGCACCAGGCGACCATAGGACAACTTGGGCGTGGTGCCACTGTCGCCCGGTCGGCTCCAGTTGTAATGGATGTAGCCACCGCCCTCGGCGCGGGCCCGATCGCCGAGCGCGACGAACAGGTTTTCGTTTCGCCCCATCGCGGTGTTGTAACGCGGATCGTTCAGTACCTGCCCCTCGAGCTGGGGCTGATAGGGGTGCATGAGCATGCGCGGATAGGGCGTTCCCAGATCCTGGATCCACAGATAGTTGTCACCATCGAAACGCATGCTGCGCACCAGCTCGATGGCGCGATCCTGGGCCTCGGTCAGCGGCATCTCGCCACGCTCGGCCGCAGCGACCAGGGGGGCGATCGCCGAGGCGGCCAACTCCGAGACGACCTCCATGCGCTTGTAGCGCGCACGCAGTCGCGTCCAGTCCGAGGCACTCAGTGCCTCGCCGTCCTTGTGCGCGGCCGAGGCGAAGGCCTGGGCGAGGCTGCGCACCACACCGAAGGCACGATCGGCATCGCCCTTGATGACCGCGGCCTGCTCGCGCGCGGCGTTGACGATGAAGGCACGACCGTTCTCCAGCGCCTCCGCGCGCTGCCGGTCGGCCATCTGTGCCATCTGGTTGAGGGCATAGGCGGTAATCACGCCGCCGAGCACGATCAGCGTCAACCCCGACCACAGGGCGATCTTGAAGCCAATCGAATGTCGATTGAGTAGCGTCACACTAATATCTCCTCACTTCACTGTCGGACGCTCGCGCCGGCGTTGACACGTCCCCCCGGACCGCTCGTCGCATCCAGCGCGAACCCGGGCAAGAGATCAGCCTTTAACGCGCCAGTCCATGTCGAGTGACAGACAGTGTGTGTCAGATCAAGCTTTTTGATGAAAGCGACTCAAGTCCGTCATGCGAATCGCGACCGCTGGCGGGATGCCGATCAGCAAGCCCGATGGCACGATATCATCAATTCTCGCGCGCGCGCGCGAAGTTCAGAGCGTCGGGTAATTGTGTACCCGCAGGCAGTGTTGGCATCAATTCTCTCGCGCGCGCGAAGTTTAGAACTCGACTTGATCTTCGCGGATCTCAATGAATCGCGATCAATATCTCTCGCGCGCGTGCGAAGTTTAGAGCAGCCACCGCCAGGGCCGGCGACCGGCATGATGAGCACGCAGCCGCCGCAGGCCACGCCACCGCGACGATGCACGCGTACAGCATCAACGCATCATCGGCTGCCTTGGCGAGCCATCAAGCCGTCCCCATCCACTGCTCCAGACAGGCCCGCCAATGCCCCGCCAGGATCTCACCATGCGCCACACCCTCCCGCCCTCTCTCGCCCGACACGGGCTCATCGCACGCCTCATGCATGCGACAGCGCTGATGCTGCTGTGCGGCGCGGCCGCCCTGGCGCAACCGGCCAGGGCGGCGACCGAGACACCGCAACTCAACGTGATCTGCGACCTCTGGGCGCCCTACCAGATGGTCGTCGACGGCAGACTCGACGGCTTCAGCACCCAAGTGGTGCGCCGCATCTTCGAGCGGCTCGATGTGGCCGTCCGCGAGACCCGGGTCTACCCCTGGAAGCGCGCCATCATCATGCTCGAACGCGGTGCCGCCGATGCGCTCTTCTCGGCCAACTACACCGACGCACGCAGCGAGTTCGCCCTCTATCCCGAACAACCGCTGGTGGAAACCCCCTGGGAACTCTGGACCTCCCGCGAGCTGGCGGCGACCTACCACGGACTCGACGACCTGCGCGGCCACCGCGTCGGCGTGGTCCGCGGCTACAGCTATACGCCGGAGTTCTGGGCGTTCGTCGAGCGCCATCAGGTCTATGAGGCGGCCGAGAGCGACGAGCAGAACTTTCGCAAGCTCCAGGCCGGTCGGCTCGACTTCGTGATCGCCGAACACGGCAATGCCCACCACATCATCGAGCGGATGGGGATGCTCGATAGCATCGTTCCGATCACCGCTCACCCGATCAAGAGCGACGGCATCTACATCATCTTCAGCAAGGCGCGTGTCTCCCCCGAGCTGGTCGAGCGCTTCTCCGTCGAACTCGCCCGCTTCAAGCAGGAGCCCGAGTATCAGCAACTCCTGCGGGACTATCTCGGCGAGGGCCAGACACACTGAGCGGCGCAACCAGGGGTTGACATCCAGTACGCGAGAGACTAGCGTTATCGCAAACGATAACGATTGTCATTTGTAAGATTCACCAACGCGAGACTGGAGACCGAGCGCCGTGACCATGCCATCCGTTCCCTCGACAGACAGCCACCGCCAGGCCCCCCTTTGCCGCAAGGGCCCGCCGCAGATGCGCAGCATCGACAGCCACACCCTGCTCGGCGGTCAGCACCTGCTGCTCATCGATCACGCCGGTGAGCGCTACTTTCTCAGGATGACCCGCAACAACAAGCTGATCCTGACCAAATAGTCCCAGCCGACGCGGCGCCGGGTCTGGCCCCTCACTGCCAGTCCCGCTCGCCGCGCGGCCCTGCCGACCGGACCAGGAACACACAGACCCCGACATGGACATCGCCACACCAGAACCCGCGCCCTCCGGGGCGGCAACGCCACCCTGGACATCCCCGCCAGCCCTGACCCAAGGGCATCGCTGCGCCGCACGGATGCGGCACCCTGTCGACACCTCTCCAGCGGCACGCGAACACCCTCGCCCCGCCGCAGCCGAGAGCGTGTCTCCGATGACGACCTCAGAGGTACAGGATATGCAGGAGATCACCGACCAGCTCACCGCCCAGGACCTCCACCGGCTCGCGCCCGGCGAGTTGGAATCACGGCTGCGCGAACTCATCCGCCGCTATGCGCACGAGGGCTCGACGCGCCATGCCCGGGCCGTGATCCAGCACATCGAGGCGCTCTATCTGCACCCCGCCGGCAGCCGCGACCCCGACCAGCAGTGCCACCTGCGCCGCTTCGCCCGACACTGGCGCTGGCTGGCCGAGCAGCGCGCCGGCACCCTGGCGCATAGCCATTGAAGGATTGCCACCGACGCCCTAGATCACCGGGCACGGAACCAGGCCGCGCCAGCCCGATACCGGCCAGCAGCGCCTCCCTGGCCAGCGCAGCTCGGCCCTCGCCCGCGCGCGGGGACTCGGCCCTCGCCCGCGCGCGGGGAGCGGCCACCGCCTCAAGCCTGATCGACAGGAGCCGCAGATGCACGCCAACGCCAACCTCGCCACCGTCACCCCACTGCACCCTGCCACGCCATCGCCACCGCACCGCCGGCGCTGGGCCGAGCTGCTGTGGGACCTCGGCTGTCTCGATCAGGTGTGGATCGAGACCGAGCTACCGGGCATACAGCTCACCCAGCAGGCGCTGTTGCAGGGTATTCGGATCCGCGATCACTACGCCTGGCTGGAGGGGCGCGGCTTCGCGCTACACGGCTTCCTCGCCCACTGGCAGCGGCTGCAGGGCCAGCCACGCGGCCTGCGCATCGAGGACGCCGGCGGCGCCAAGCTGCTCGGCATCTCGTTCGCGCGCGACGCCAGCGACTTCGCCCTGCGCACGCTCATCCATACACATCAAGACGACGACCGTCGTGTTCCTCCTGGCCAGGGCCGTCACCAGCCAGCCCCGTCCACCTGGCAAGGGCCGACCGACCCCGACACCAGACACGACCTGGCCGAGGTCTGCGGCTGGCTCAGGCTCCATCCGCCCCGGCTGCGCGATCACGGCCGGCTCACCCTGGTCGATCACGAGCTGGTCGGGTGTCTGTTCGAGGCCCTCGCCGACCAGGGCCGCGCACTGCACGTGCTCACCGGCACCCGCGGCGTCGCCCAGCGCTTCAGCGGGGTCTTCCACACCCATCACCGCCGCGCCGGGCCCTGGCTGCAGCTCATCGGCGACGGCGCGCGACTGCGTCTCGACACCGGGGCGATCGACAGCGCCTGGGTGTTCCAGCGCGCCGACACCTCCAGGCGCCAGCTGCGTCTCTACGACGACGGCGGACGCGCGCTCGCCCTCGTCGAGGACCAGCCATCGCTCGACGGCAGCGAGGACCCGATCTGGCGCACCCTGATCAACGCGCTCTCGGACTGACCGAAAAACACGCAACGTGCTAGCCTGTTGGCGCGCCATCCGCCGGCAACAGGAGTACGCCACCATGTCGACGCCGATCCGTCTCGAGGCACTGCGCGAGGAATACACCCGGCTTTTCAACAGCTGCACGACCGCCCCCGATCGTACCGGCGCCGTCGAGCGACTGGCCGCACGGATCCTCGCCCAGCAGGAGCGCTATCGCGCGCTCGGTGCCATCGCCGCGGTCCCCTGGCCGGTGATCGCCGTCATCCACGCGCTCGAGTCCGGGCTGCGCTTCGACCGCCATCTGCACAACGGCGACCCGCTGCACGCCCGCACCCGTCGCGTCCCCGCCGGTCGACCACCGGGCGAGCCGCCGTTCAGCTGGGAGCGCTCGGCGCTCGACGCGTTGCACCTGAGCGGGCTTGCCGGCTGGCACGACTGGGGATTGGCCGGCACCCTGTTCCGGCTTGAGGCCTACAACGGCTGGGGCTATCGCAAGTACCACCCCGAGGTGCGATCGCCCTATCTGTGGTCCTTCTCGGGGCACTACCGCAAGGGCAAGTATGCCGCCGACGGCCGCTTCGACCCCGAGCTGGTCTCGCGCCAGTGCGGCGCGGCGACCCTCCTCAAGGCGCTCGAGACGCACGGCGTCGAGGTCTTCGACGAGCCGGCGACGGCGGAGACGACCGGCGCGCCCGCCACACTCGACTACCCCGGGGTGATGCTGCGCCAGGGCGTGCGCGACAGCGCGCTGGTGCGCCGGGTACAGAGACGACTCAACGCCCTCGGCTGCGCCGCCCCGGCGCTGGTGATCGATGGCGATTTCGGCAGCAAGACCGAGGCGGCGTTGCGACTGTTCCAGGCACGCAGCGAGGACCCGCGCGGCGAGCCGCTGGTGGTCGACGGCATCCTCGGGCCGCTGACCTGGGCGGCGCTGTTCGGCGCCGAGCCGCCCCGCAGGCGCGCCGCCGACAGGCTGCTGACCCAGGTGCTGGAGATCGCCCGCGGCGAGATCGGGGTGCGCGAGGAACCACCGGGGTCGAACCGCGGCCCCCGGGTCGAGGCCTATCTCGCCAGCACCGGGCTCGACGGCGGCCACCCCTGGTGCGCGGCCTTCGTCCACTGGTGCTTCGCCGAGGCCGCGCGCGGCCTCGGCATCGACAACCCCTGCATCAACACCGCCGGGGTGCTCGATCACTGGAACCGGGCCGGGCACGAGGGGGTGCGCCGCATCACCCAGGCCGAGGCGAGCGCCGACCCGACGCGGGTCCAGCCCGGCGCGATCTTCGTGATTGACACCGGCGACCCCGGCGGCGCCGGTCACACCGGGCTGGTCGAGCGCATCGAGGGGGCGCGGCTGGTGACCATCGAGGGCAACACCAATGTCGCCGGCGGGCGCGAGGGGATCGGCGTGCTGCGCCGACACGGCCGCAAGATCAACAGCATCAACAAGGGCTTCATCGACTACGCCAGCAACGGCTGAGCGCGCTCAGTCGGGCTCCGCCACCGACTCGACCCGGGCGATGAAGCACCCACCGCTCACCCGCACCCCGACCCGCTGCCCCGGCGCAAGCGCACTCGGATCGCGCACCGGGGCACCGCCCGGCGGCTGGGTGACCAGGGCATAGCCACGCGCCAGGGTCGCCAGCGGACCGCGCGCGTCCAACCCGGCGACCGCGCGCGCCAGCCGCGCGCGCTGACGCTCGAGCTGCGCCGCCTGCCCCTGATGCAGCCGCCGCTCCAGGGCCTCCAACCGTACCCGCGCCGGCGTCAGGCGCCGCCCCGGATGACAGCGCTCGAGACGATTGGCGAGCGCGTCCAGACGCTGCGTCTCGTGCCGCAACCGCACCGCCAGCGCCGCGCGCAGCCGCGCCTCCAGACGATCGAGCTGCTGGGCGCGCTGTTGGAGCCGGGCACGCGGGTGGAGCAGCCGCAACCCACGCTCCAACCCCTGCACCCGTCGGCGCTCGGTCTCGATGCGTTGGCGCAACGCCAGCGCCAGCCGACCCTCGAGCCGATCGAGCCGGGCGAGCAGCGGCTCGCGCGCCGGGGCGACCAGCTCGGCCGCCGCCGAGGGCGTGGGCGCGCGCCGATCGGCGACCAGATCGACGATGCTGAGATCGGTCTCGTGCCCCACCCCGCTCACCACCGGGATCGACGAGGCGGCGACGGCGCGCGCCAGGGTCTCGTCGTTGAACGCCTCCAGGTCCTCGCGCGCGCCGCCGCCGCGGGCGAGGATCAGCACGTCGCACTCGGCACGGGCATTGGCCTGCGCCAGCGCCGCGACCAGCGAGGCCGCGGCACCCTCGCCCTGCACCTGGGCCGGGTAGATCAGCACCGCCAGCCCCGGCTGGCGCCGTCGCAGCACCACCAGCAGATCGTGCAGCGCCGCCCCGCTCGGCGAGGTGATCAGCCCGACCTGACGCGGAAAGGCCGGCGGCGCGCGCTTGCGCTCGGGCGCGCACAGACCCTCGGCCTCGAGCCGCGCGGCGAGCCGCTCGAAGGCCAGCCGTGCGGCGCCCTCGCCGTCGGCCTCGAGCGACTCGACGATGAGCTGGAAGTCGCCGCGCGGCTCGTAGAGCCCGACACGCGCGCGCACCACCACCTGCTGACCGTTGGCCGGACGCATCGCGAGCGAGCGCCCGCGGGCGCGAAACAACGCGCAGCGTACCGCCGCGCCGGTGTCGCGGAGGGTGAAATAGAGATGCCCCGAGGCCGGCGCGGCGAGGTTGGAGACCTCGCCGCGCACCCGCAACAGCGGGAAGGCGCCGTCGAGCACCGCACGGACCTCGCGATTGAGCCGCGAGACCGTATAGACATCCGGATCGAAGATCGCGCTCATCGCCACACCCCGAGACCAAGGGAAAACGCCAGTTTACAGGAGTCCATATACGTTTTATAATTATAGGTTACCTTCCACCTTGCACCACCCCGGAGCCCTTTCACCCATGCGCCTGATCCAGGAAGCACTTACCTTCGATGACGTCCTCCTCGTCCCGGCTCACTCCACGGTGATCCCGAGCGAGGTGGATTTCCAGACCAAGCTCACCCGCGAGATCGATCTGCGCATCCCGTTGGTGTCGGCGGCCATGGATACGGTGACCGAGGCACGGCTGGCGATCTCGATGGCGCTCGAGGGCGGCATCGGCATCATCCACAAGAACATGACCATCGAGCACCAGGCCCGCGAGGTGCTGACGGTCAAGAAGTACGAGAGCGGCATCATCCGCAACCCGATCACCGTCTCGCCGCACCTGAGCATCGGCGAGGTGGTGCAGATCACCCACGCCAACAACATCTCCGGCGTGCCGGTCACCGACAACGGCGAGCTGGTCGGTATCGTCACCGGTCGCGACCTGCGCTTCGAGAAGCGGATGGACGCGCCGGTCTCGGCCATCATGACCCCCAAGGAGCGACTGGTCACGGTGCGCGAGGGCGCCGACCGTCAGGATGTCATGAACCTGCTGCACAAGCACCGCATCGAGAAGGTGCTGGTGGTCAACGACCGCTTCGAGCTGCGCGGCCTGATCACCGTCAAGGACATCCAGAAGGCCAAGGACTTCCCCAAGGCCTCGCGTGACAACCAGGGCCGGCTGCGCTGCGGCGCCGCCGTCGGCGTCGGCAAGGGCACCGAGGAGCGGGTCGCGGCGCTGGTCGAGGCCGGCGTCGACGTGGTGGTGGTCGACACCGCCCACGGTCACTCCAAGGGCGTGCTCGACCGGGTGCGCTGGGTCAAGCAGCACTACCCCGACGTGCAGGTGATCGGCGGCAACATCGCCACCCCCGAGGCGGCGCGCGCGCTGGTCGAGGCCGGCGCCGACGCGGTCAAGGTCGGCATCGGTCCGGGCTCGATCTGCACCACCCGCATCGTCGCCGGTGTCGGCGTGCCGCAGATCACCGCGGTGGCCAACGTCACCGAGGAGCTCAAGGACAGCGGCGTCCCGGTGATCGCCGACGGCGGCCTGCGCTTCTCCGGCGACGTCGCCAAGGTGATCGCCGCCGGCGCCAACAGCGTGATGATCGGCGGCATGTTCGCCGGCACCGACGAGGCCCCCGGCGAGGTCGAGATCTACCAGGGTCGCTCCTACAAGTCGTATCGCGGCATGGGCTCGCTCGGCGCCATGGGCGCCACCGAGGGCTCCAGCGACCGCTACTTCCAGGAGAACACCGACAAGGAGAAGCTGGTGCCCGAGGGCATCGAAGGGCGCGTCCCCTACAAGGGCAGCCTGCGCAACGTCATCCACCAGCTCGTCGGCGGTCTCGGCTCGAGCATGGGCTACACCGGCTGCGCCACCATCGACGAGATGCGCACCAAGCCGCAGTTCGTGCGGGTGAGCGCCGCGGGCATGCGTGAGTCGCACGTCCACGACGTGCAGATCACCAAGGAAGCGCCCAACTACCGCATCGACAACTAAGCCCCCATCGCGGCGCCCTCGGGCGCCGCGATGCGCTTTGCGCCGATGCCCCAGGCGCGGCCGGGTCGGTCGGACCCGCGCGGCGGCGACCGGGGTGGCGCCAACCCCTAGCAGCAGACCACCAATGTCCAGTCACACCACCAACATCCACGCCGACCGCGTCCTGATCCTGGACTTCGGCTCCCAGTACACCCAGCTGATCGCACGCCGCGTGCGCGAGGCCGGCGTCTATTGCGAACTCCACCCGTGCGACATGGACGCGCAGGCGATCCGCGACTTCGCCCCGCGCGGCATCATCCTCTCCGGCGGCCCGCAGTCGGTGCACGAGGCCGAGACCCCGCGCGCCGATCCGCTGGTCTTCGAGCTCGGCGTGCCGGTGTTCGGCATCTGCTACGGCATGCAGACCATGGCCGCCCAGCTCGGCGGCAGCGTCAACGCCGCCAACCACCGCGAGTACGGCTACGCCCAGGTGCGCGCGCGCGGTCACTCGCGCCTGCTGCGCGACATCGAGGACCACACCAGCGCGGACGGCTTCGGTCTGCTCGACGTGTGGATGAGCCACGGCGACCGCGTCGAGAGCCTGCCCGAGGGCTTCACCGTCATCGCCGAGACCGACAACGCCCCGCTCGCCGGCATCGCCGACGAGAGCCGCGGCTTCTACGGCGTGCAGTTCCACCCCGAGGTCACCCACACCCGTCAGGGCAAGCGCATCATCGAGCGCTTCGTCCACGACATCTGCGGCTGCGCCAGCCTGTGGACCCCGAGCAACATCATCGACGACAGCATCGCCCGCATCCGCGAGCAGGTCGGCGGCGACAAGGTGCTGCTCGGACTCTCCGGCGGGGTCGACTCCAGCGTGGTCGCGGCGTTGCTGCACCGCGCCATCGGCGATCAGCTCACCTGCGTGTTCGTCGACAACGGCCTGCTGCGTCTCGGCGAGGGCGATCAGGTGATGCGCACCTTCGCCAACCACATGGGCGTGAAGGTGATCCGCGTCGACGCCGAGGAACGCTTCCTCGGTCGGCTCAAGGGCGTCTCCGACCCCGAGCAGAAGCGCAAGATCATCGGCAACACCTTCATCGAGGTGTTCGACGACGAGGCCAGCCGCATCGAAGACGTCAAGTGGCTCGCCCAGGGCACCATCTACCCCGACGTGATCGAGTCGGCCGGCGCCAAGACCGGCAAGGCCAAGGTCATCAAGTCGCACCACAACGTCGGCGGCCTGCCCGAGGAAATGAACCTCTCGCTGGTCGAGCCGCTGCGCGAGCTGTTCAAGGACGAGGTGCGCAAGATCGGCGTCGAGCTGGGGCTGCCCTCGGAGATGGTCTACCGCCACCCCTTCCCCGGTCCCGGCTTGGGCGTGCGCATCCTCGGCGAGGTCGAGAAGGACTATGCCGAGACCCTGCGTCAGGCCGACCACATCTTCATCGAGGAGCTGCGCGCGGCCGATCTCTACGATCAGGTCTCGCAGGCCTTCGCCGTGTTCCTGCCGGTGCGCTCGGTCGGCGTCGTCGGCGACAACCGTCTCTACGCCCACGTCATCGCGCTGCGCGCGGTCGAGACCATCGACTTCATGACCGCCCGCTGGGCCCACCTGCCCTACGACTTCCTCGAACGCGTCTGCCTGCGCATCGTCAACGAGGTCAACGGCGTCTCACGCGTGGTCTACGACATCACCGGCAAGCCGCCGGGGACCATCGAGTGGGAATGATCACACGTTAGGCACTATCTGGTACTAACTGGCATTAAACGACACTTAAGCCCATGTTTTCATGGGCTTTTTTGTTTTTGTGTCTGGCAGTATTTGGCAACTGATGGCAGCGGGAAGCACCGCTTGAGCGTGGTATCCAAGGTGGTATTATCGAGACATGATGCCATGAGTGATAGCCGATACCATGCTGCTTGATCCTGTGTGTTCATGGTATCGAAATTATTTAACTATCTGTTTTTATTGATTTTATTGCCTAATTTTCGGGTGATCTTCCAGCATGGTATCGGAATCGAAAAAGGATAAGACTCTTGCTGACCGATACCAAGCTGCGCAACCTCAAGCCGAGGGATAAACTCTACAAGGTGAATGACCGGGATGGCCTCTATGTGGCTGTCACTCCTGCCGGTTCTATCTCATTCCGTTACAACTACTCGATCAATGGCAGGCAAGAGACAATCACCTTTGGCCGCTATGGCGTTGGGGGTATCACTCTGGCAGAAGCCCGTGAGCGACTTGGTGAAGCCAAGCGGATGGTCGCTGATGGAAAGTCGCCAGCGAAGGAGAAGGCACGGGACAAGGCGCGTGTAAAAGGGGCTGAAACCTTTGGTGCTTGGGCGGAAAAGTGGCTACGGGGCTACCAGATGGCCGACTCTACCCGTGATATGCGTCGCTCGGTCTATACACGAGAGCTGGAAGCGAAATTCGGCAATCAGAAGCTGACCGAAATCACTCACGAGGACTTGCGAGCACTGACCGACGCCATCGTTGAGCGTGGTGCGCCTGCTACGGCGGTTCATGCGCGCGAGATTGTACTCCAGGTATACCGCTGGGCGACTGAGCGAGGCCAAAAAGTTGAGAACCCGGCAGACCTGGTTAGGCCAGCAAGCATTGCCAGGTTTGAGCCGCGGGATAGAACCCTGACGCCCGAAGAAATCAGAATGATGTACCAGTACATGGGGCGTATTGGTACCTCGCCATCGATCCGGGCAGCAGTAAAGCTGTTGTTGTTGACTATGGTGCGTAAAAGCGAGCTGACGAATGCCACTTGGAGTGAAATCAACTTTAGCGAAGCGCTCTGGACGATCCCCAAGGAACGGATGAAGAGGCGAAACCCTCACTTGGTGTTTCTATCCAGGCAGGCCATGGACATCTTCATCGCTTTGAAGACGTTCTCCGGCGGATCGGATTATGTTCTGCCGTCGCGTTACGATTCTGACGTGCCCATGAGCAGTGCCACGCTCAATCGAGTCATGACCATGACTTACAAGCTAGCTCAGAAAGAAGGACAGCCTCTTGCCAAGTTTGGACCCCACGATCTGAGGCGGACAGCCAGTACCTTGCTTCATGAAGCAGGATATAACACCGACTGGATAGAGAAATGCCTGGCGCATGAGCAAAAAGGCGTAAGGGCAATCTACAACAAAGCCGAATATCGTGAGCAGCGTACAGGCATGTTGCAGGACTGGGCGGATATGATCGACGAGTGGACATTATAGCGCTCGAAAGGTCAGCAGGTCGAAACGGGAGGGGGATAAGAATGAATATGGAAGAAGAACGAAAGAAAGCTGCTGCTTCTTTATTGAAGGATATGGAATCCATTGCTGACCGAATGCGTGAGTTGATTGTCAAAATGCCTCCGCATGATTTGCTCGGGTACATCTACGCTCAGCACATGATAAAAACAATGGGAAACCAAATAGGGGGCGAAAAGCAAGGCCAAGAGGATGGCCCAGATGACGTGGTTAATGAAAACCAGTTCTTACTGGAGTATGTTCACGCGGTTCTGGCATCTGATGCCGCACCTGCGGATATGGAATTCGACGAAGCACTGTGCGCTGAGCTGTTTGAACTTGGCCGAAAACTGAGAGAGCAGGCCATGTTCTTTGCTATGGCCACCTCCGCTGATACCAAAGATGGCATCTTCGGTCCTAACACGGCCGACATTGAATTCCGTGCGAAATCCACTTGGGTCATGATACGCGGGAATCGTTATCAAGTTTTGGAGGGCGAGTTCTATCGCTACGTTCTGGCGCCTCACAATGATGTTTTGGAGGAGGTGTACGGCATTGGTGCCACCGATATTGCGGAAGGCTTTCAGGCTATGGCCGACGCCACTCGTTCCGGGCACGCCAACGCAATCATTGAGATGATGAAGCAGTTTGAGGCGGCAAAGGCCTTTTCTATAGAGCAAGGTAAGTCTATGGAAGACGCCATGGAGGCATGGGTTGCAGAAAATGCGGAGCAGTCCAAAGCGGCCCGGGGGGCGATGGAGGATATGTTTCGCGGTGGTATTGCCAATGTAAGCCGTCACACGAAGTTGCCACCGACATTGCTAGCGGACTTGTCATACCAGCGTGGAGAAGATACCGAGTTCTTCGCTGCGGGCGATTTTAAGGGGACACCTTTTCGGACACTACCAGCACGTAAGAAACCTCTAATTCAGCTTGGATCGGACTACTACGCCGTCGACCACTGTTTTGCTCGCGATGCGGGGTATCGTGCGCTCCTCTTTAACCTCCTTCAGCGAAAGCCGGATTACAAGAAGGCCTTTAAAGATCGGCAGAAAATGATGAGCGAAGCAGCCTTTGCCGACATTCTAGATGCCCAGCTTCCGGGAGCCACAGTTCTCCAGGAGGTTTACTACAAGGACCCTGATAGCAAGCAGTGGTCCGAAAACGACACTCTAATCTTGGTCGATGATGTGCTGTTACTAGTTGAGGCCAAGGCTGGTGCAGCTGCCACCATCGCATCGCCAGCGCTTGATTTTGGCCGCCATGCTCAATCAGTACAGGACTTGGTACTCAAGGCATATAGACAATGTGCGCGCTTCTTCAATTATGTGAATTCGGCGGATGAAGTGTCCCTCTATCACCTCGTGGATGGCAAATACGAAGAGTGTAGCCGTGTGCGTCGCTCTGACTACCGGGTGATGGTGCCGATTGGGTTGACAGTCGAGTCGTTCTCGCCCTTTTCCACGTACTGTAAAGAATTACCGCAGGTTGAGCCTTTACTTGGAAAGCATGCTTTCATTTCACTGTCCATCGACGATTTGTTTGTGCTCAAGCGACTCTTGCCCACACCCGGGGAGTTCGCCCATTACTTGGAGGTGCGGCAAGCTGTGGCCGGGATACGCGGGGCTCATCTCTTCGACGAGTTCGATCACTTGGGTGCTTACCTGAAGAAGAACCGTTTCGATCAGGATATTGTCGAGCAGCTGAAGGAAGAGAAAGCGAACATGCTTATCTGGGATGGCATGAGTGACATCGTCGACAGGAGCTTCGAGGGTGAAGAGTGGGAAAGCAAACCGTTCCCACGTCAGGAGTTCCCAGAGGAGGTGCTGAAGCTGCTTGGAGCACTCGATAGCACCCGAGCTAGCGGCTGGCTTTCAGCGGAGAGTCATATCCGTGACCTAGGAGAGGAAGGCCGGAATAATCTGGCCAAGATGCTGTCCGACCTTCGAAAAACACTGATTCAGCATCCCGCTCGTTACTTTGTTCTGGGCGGGGATGGTGTGCCGCTCTTCGTTTGGCTTCAACGGCATGGCCACCCAATTGACTGGACTAAGGTGAACAATAAGGCCAGCGCAGGTGCGTTGAGTGTCAAGGCTACTAACGTCATTGGCGTCGTGGCTGAAGTTAGTGCTGAAGGCACGTATCTCCAGGCGCAGTCTTTCGAAGTCTACATACCGGCAGAACGTACGGAAGAAAACGCCCACATTTACAAAGATGCGGCGAGAATGGCTAACCCTGCACGTACAGTCAATCTCAACCGGGAAAAACAACTCTCCCCTAGTCGCAAGAGCAAAAAAATTGGACGTAATGTCCCTTGTCCATGCGGTAGTGGCATGAAATACAAGAGATGTCATGGCCGGTAAAATGTGCTTTCACGGCTGACTAGAATCAGCTCAGGAGTCCAGATTTTTTAGCGGCTAAAATTCCTGTTGGTATCCCTCTAGCCTCCCAACAGGAATTCTTTACGTATTGTAGCCAACGCTTTAGACACGGCTTGGCGTGTCATGGGCTGCTGCTTGGCGTTCAGTATTCGTTTTCCAATTTCAGCCTGGCTGAACCCTGACCGCTTGAGTACCAGCATTTTTTTCTTGGTATCCGAGAGCTTAGAGTCCACCATCCTGCGAGCAAGGTTACGTAATTCTGCTTTGTCTGCTGACTGCAAATTTAGACGTAACATTAATTGGAAGAAGTAGCTGTCAATCAACTCACCCCCTGACATGGCGTGAGGCTTGGACCGATTCGCACACTGATGGGTCAGTCGTGTGAGTTCGATATTAAATTGCGTTAGAGAACGTTTTGCCTGTCTATAAGTAGGGTTCCACTCACCATTTGCCAACTTGGGTCTATGCTCTTCGCAGTACTGGTGACTGAGCTCAAGTTTCTTACGATCCTCTAACTCAACGTCATTGATACGCTGACCTGCCACTGTCGTCATAAAGGCTGCGAACTCCGTCTTGTTTCCGCATAGTTCGCAAAAATCGTGTTTACGTTGTGCGTTTAGGTTGACTCCCTTCGTAGAGGATGACCTTTTGGGACGTTTACATGCACAATCCCAAACCAGCCCGTTCAAGGATTCGAGAGTCGCTATGAAGCGCTCGTCCGTCGGACTCTTCTGTTCTACTGTCTTAATGAATTGACGTAGTAATTGGCGTTGCATTCGCACCATGGCCTCAAGTCCTACCATTCGAATGATCGCGCTGAATCCTACTCCAGTACCGGCTCCAGGAACATGGCCTGCGTAGCTTCCTGGAAGGGTATCCATGTAGGTTGCCAGGGCAGGATCGATGACTTCCTCTATCAAGCGCACGATCGGGTAGCGTCTTGAGGACGCAGAGTAAGGGTGCCAGCGTTCTTCAAACCGCTGGATAGCTTCTGTGACGACTGGGGCACAACCTTCCCAGATGACGATGCTCGATTTATTTTTCATGTCAACCATTTTAACCAATTTATAGGCTTAATCAAGTGGCATTGCTGGGCACCATAGAGCTTTCATAAGTAAGTGGAGGCACAAGTATGCAAGCAATGGCAAATAAGACGCTGATCAATCGAAAAGTGCTCTTAGAAATGATTCCTCTCTCCTCACGGACAATTTACAACTTGGAGAAGCGAGGTGAGTTCCCTCGCCGAATTGCACTTACCAGCAGAAACGTCGCGTGGGACTTGTCGGAAGTAGAGCAATGGATTGAAGAGCGCAAGTCGTCTGGAATCCAGGCTGCTCGACCTGGCAACACCATAGAGGCCTAACAGTATGGCCCTTGATCTTATGGCGGCCTTTTCGGAAACGCCGCCGCCTCTTGATTATGTTTTACCTAACATGGTTGCCGGTACGGTGGGGGCCTTGGTTTCACCAGGTGGTGCCGGAAAATCCATGCTGGCCTTACAGCTTGCCATGCAGATCGCTGGAGGCCCGGACTTGCTGGAAGTCGGAGAGTTCACTGTTGGGCCAGTTATCTATCTCCCCGCAGAAGATCCTCCTGCTGCTATCCATCACCGATTACATGCGCTTGGGGCACATCTCACTGCCGAGCAGCGGCAAGCCGTTGCTAAAGGCTTGCTGATTGAGCCGCTGATAGGAAGGTGCCCCAACATCATGTGTCTCGATTGGTTCGATGGCCTTAAGCGAGCGACTGAAGGCCGTCGCCTGATGATCCTGGACACCTTACGCCGTTTTCATATCGAAGATGAAAACGCCAGCGGCCCAATGGCGCAAGTGATCGGACGTATGGAGGCCATTGCCGCCGATACGGGGTGCTCTATCGTATTTTTGCACCATGCCAGTAAGAGCGCCGCCATGATTGGTGCGGGTGACCAGCAACAGGCCAGCCGTGGGTCGTCTGTTCTGGTCGATAACATTCGCTGGCAATCGTATCTGTCTGGCATGACGCAAACCGAGGCTGAGGAATGGGGTGTTGATGATAGTCAGCGTGGGTACTTCGTCCGCTATGGCGTGAGCAAGGCGAATTATGGCTCTCCTTTCGCAGAGCGTTGGTTCAGACGTCACGAAGGCGGTGTGCTGAAACCTGCCGTGCTGGAGAGGCAGCGTAAGGCCAAAGGAGTATTACCGTTCAAGAAATCTAAAGCTGCTATGGAAGGCGCTGATGACAACTGGTAACAAGGTCACTCCAACTAGTACCAGTGCACAGGCAAGAGTGATGCTTTACCAGGCCAGTCAGCGCCCAAGCCTGATGGAGGCCGACTGGATGGAAACATCCTTTGGCCGCTGTCGCATTAAGGGAAGGCTTGGCCAGCGGCACGCAGATGTTGTTGAGGCTATTTTGCACTGTGCCGAACGTCGACGCGATGTGTCAGATGGTGGTGTAGAGCTTTTGGTAGACCCTGCCAAAGTGCGGAAAACCTTGTCTGATAGCAGGTATAGTTCCTCCCATCTTGAGAAGCTGCTGGCAGAGCTGCGAGCAGCAACTGTAACCATTGAAACACCACAGCTCGATTTTCCGATAATCGGCGGCTTGATCGATCATGTTATTCCTTCACCTATGACACGCCCTGATCCCTTGACGGGGGGAGAGCGAAATCTGTGGAGAGTTCGGCTTGGTATCGCCTTGGTCATGCTATTGGAGCATGACCTTAGCCTGTACTACAATCCCGCACCCATTGCTCGCTTGCGGCACGGGATTAGTCAGGCGGTCGCTCGACACATATTGACCCACAAGAATGACCCAGCCGGAGGGTGGCATGTTGATACTCTCATTCGCGCAGTCTGTGGTGAAAACATCAATAGTAAAAAGATGCGAAACGGGCGTTCCAGGCTTAGGGAAGATGCGGAAAAATTGCATGAAGTTGGAATAACGATAGATGCTGAGAATAGGATAAAGCGCCTCACACCCGCCCGATAGCGTCCCACACCCGCCCGATGGCGACTCACACCCGCCCGGTAGTGACTCACACCCGCCCGATTTTTTGCTGTTTTGGCAGGATATTCAGGATATCTCAGGATATCCAGCAACCTCCAGCTGGGTGCTGGAGGTTGAGTATCTATCGGCCTCCGGCCGATGTTTTAACGCCAAGAGGGAGGCCGATTTTGTGTGCTCGCCAGGAGCAATCCCTTCTCTTGGCGTTCAATCCGTCCGAAGGACGACCAAAGCCGCCTTATAAGCTCCAGGAGCGTCGATCAGAGGCTGACTAGGGGGTTGGCGGAGGGTGATGCCTGAAGCGCCTCTCTGGGCGGCTCAGAAAGCCGTATTCCATACATCAAGATGAATAGCCACTTCAGGCGATAGTAGGCTACAAATGTGTGCGGTTTGTAGTATGTAGTAGCACCATACAACATACTACAACGCTACATTCCTATTCGCATATACATTGTTCTTGAAACCTGTCCGAAGGTGGGCGCGCGGCGCAACAAGAATGCCTCAACTAGTACCGACCCCAAACAGTCAATGAAATGGCCTCCAAGTGGGTGGAGTAATGTGGAAGTCTTTGTAAATCAAGGCAATGTGTCGGGTGCCCACGTGTTTTATTGACATTTGAGGGGCGGGATTACAAGCAAGGTAGTCATATGAGGGAACTCACAGGAAAGCTGTGTTTTTGTGTGTAGTGAATGGCGAGGAAAGTAGTCATCTCAAAACGCTGCTAGACCGCTATTTTAGCGCTGTTGAGTCGCTATAAGTGCGCTGTCATACCGCTGTAAGTGTCGATTTACTCGGAAAAACACGGTTTGCACAGGAATAAACAGGTTACTGCACAGAAATGCACATGCCGTACGCGCAAGAATCAACGCTGAGGTGCGGGCAGGATAGGTGAAGTAGGCCCACCGACAAGTCGGCGGTTCCTTCTTCACTTACCTTATTCGCGCCGGGGCGCTCAACGGTAATCCTGCTCTGCGAGGCCATTGGCTGCCGCCGTAGGAGTTGTTGGATTAAATTTCTCCATGTCAACTTTTATGTCCAATTATTGGGCTTATACGTTATGCATTGAAAGGCACGATAGAGCATTCATTGGTAATGGAGATCAACGAATGCAAAATGTGAAAAGAAAAAATTTAGCCGCTAAAATTACTCTGGTTGTCGCCATGACGGCCTGCACTTTTCAGCCTACCTATGCTGGTATTCCTGTAGTTGATGGCACCAACCTATCGCAAAACATCATGTCCGCGATGGAAGCCGTCGCGCAGACGCTCAAGCAGATTCAGGAATACCAAACCCAACTCCAGCAGTATGAAAACCAACTGCAAAACACGATGGCCCCGGCGGCCCATATTTGGGACCAGGCGCAACGCACGATCAACGATCTGAACCAGGCGACCAACACACTCTCCTATTACCAATATCAGCTTGGCAGCCTCGATGCTTACCTGGGCAAGTTCCAGGACGTGGCCTATTACCGCAGCTCGCCTTGTTTCTCGTCGGCGGGGTGCAGCGATGCCGAACGGGCCGCGATGGCCGAGAACCGCCGCCTGGCGTCTGAATCGCAGAAGAAAGCCAACGACGCGCTGTTTAAGGGTTTGGAGCAGCAGCAAGACAACTTGCAGGCCGACGCTAGACAACTCCTGCGTCTGCAATCTGCCGCCCAGGGCGCGGACGGCCAACTGGCCGCTATCGGGTACGCCAACCAGCTCGCCAGCAACCAGGCCAACCAGCTCCTGCAAATCCGTAGCCTGCTGATTGCTCAGCAGAATGCCGTTGGCACGCAAATGCAGGCAGATGCTGACCGCGAAGCTCAATATCAGGCTTCACGCGATAAGCTCTATGAGGGGCTGTCACAGCCAGTCAACCGTTCTCACAGCAAGGAGTACTAAGCATGAAATACATGATGCAAATGCTGACACTCCTTTCTTTGTCCCTCATGGCGGGATGTAGTGAGAAGGAAGAAAACTGCGAAAAAGCAAACCCACAGCAAGAGCAGTGCGAAAAACAGGACGGGACTATCTACGATAGCCTGAAAGAACCGGTGGATCGCTCTAAGAGCAAGGAGTTCTGATATGAAAACAGTACTTCTTCGCTTTGGGGCAGTACTGCCCTTTGCTTCCATTTCACCAGCCGCCTTTGCCGAAATAGATAAAGGCGGTGTGTTGAATGAAGTTTCGGACCGTTTTTTAACCGAAAGCTCAAATTGGGCGACAACAATTACTGATCATGCGTCCTGGTTATTCTGGACACTGGTTGTTATCTCAATGGTCTGGACGTTCGGCATGATGGCATTGCGCAAAGCCGACATTGGCGAATTCTTCGCTGAGTTTACCCGCTTCACCATTACTACCGGGTTCTTTTGGTGGCTGTTGATCAATGGGCCTGGCTTTGCAATGGATATTATCAACTCGTTGAGAAATATCGCGACTGAAGCATCCGGCCTGCCAAGGGGGTTAAATCCGTCCACGCCGATAGATATTGCGTTTGACATTATCGCTAAGGCAGCGAGCAGCTATAGCATCACTAGCCCTATGGACAACTTGTCCATCTTCCTAACCACGCTTGCCATATTGGCATGCATGGCCATTGTCGCGGCCAACGTTCTTCTTGCCCTAGTTACGGCATGGATTATTGCTTACGCGGGGATTTTTGTATTGGGCTTCGGTGGCTCGCGCTGGACCTCTGACATTGCCGTCAACTATTTCAGGAGTGTGGCCGGTATAGCACTCAAAATCATGACAATGACACTGCTGGTTGGGATCGCTATTTCTATTATCGATGGTTATCACTCCGACCTTTCAGAAGGTGCGCCAATGGACGAATTGTTGGTCATTTTCGTTGTGTCCCTTGTCATGGTTATTCTCGTTAACTCCGTACCAAACGTGGTTGCAGGTTTGATCCCTGGCGGTGGTGGTGCTGCGAGCGCTGGTAGTTCATTCAGTGCAGGGGCCTTGATTGGTGGTGCTGTCGGTGCCGGTGCAGCCGTCGCATCGGGTGGTGCTGCGCTTGGAAGCGCTGCAATGTCCGGGGCGACTAATATGGCCGGTGGAGCTAGTGCTGTAAAAGCAGCCTTTCAAAAGGCGCAATCCAGTATGGCCGGTGGAGACATGCCGAGCTTCGGCCGTAGCTCTAGTGATACCGGCGAAAGCTGGGGTGGTAGCACCACTGGCAGCGATAACGCGAGCACGGGTGATACGCCATTTGCCCAGGCAGCAGGTTTTTCCGGAGCGGGTAGTTCCAGCTCTGGCGGTGGGTTTGGTCGGGCAGCTTCTCTAGCAGCCGGAACGGCTGGCGAGCTTGCTAAAGGGGTCGGGGCAAAGATGGCCGGTAGTTTTCAAAACAAGGCTAATCAGACCGCCGGAGGGCGCCTGGCATCCTCAATTCGTGAAAGCATGGAGCCAAAGAGTGATAACGATGCTGGTAGCGCTGATCAGGTGAGTGATACCGCATCGTTCGACAGCGATAGCTTGAGCGGTGGCAACAGCGGCGGCTGGGTAAACCAAACAGGCGGCTTTGATGCGCTGTCCAGCGAGGACCAGGACAAGGCCCGCCAGTCACACGCTGAGTGGCAAGCACGCGACCCGGAAAAGCACACCTTCGACGTCGGGGACTACGTTTCGTATGCCCAGGAACGCCAGCAGGAACGTAATGAAGAGGTTGCCAGCTTTGTGAACCGCGATCGGCAAGATACGTAAGGAGATAAGACGATGAAAGAACGTAATTTCATGGCTGCCCTGGATATGCTCGACAAAGCCCAGGAACCCCGCACAGAAGCCAATTTTGTGCCGGTTGTCGAACCATCGACCGAGGAAGAGAAAGACACCTACGCGGAGATTGCGGCCTTTGTGAATCGCCCGGACCCTACTAGCCGAATGGAGGCATCGAGCAGCACACGCATCAGCAATGACGCAGGGGCTGGAACCGGGAAAACCCCGTTTTCAGAAGTGGCCGGGTTTTCCAATACCGGCTTATAGAAAGCACACGGGCCAGTGATGGTGCACCGGCCCGCATTTTCACATACCACCTGTCAGAGAGGTGACACATGACAACCACGCATAATATCGAAGTTCAGCAAGCAATTCATCAGGCAGCAACCGAGCTGGCCGCCTTGGAGTTCATTGACCAGGAAACCGCCCGGCAGGTTTCGCCCGTCGCGGAGGCGGTCGCCAATATGTTCACCATCCTTTACTACCAGGCTGAAACTGGCCGAGCGACGCCGGAGGACTTCGAACTGGCTTTGGACACTATCCGCCAGGTGATAAGGAGGTAAGGCAAAAGATGATGAACGATGAGAAAAAACGAATAACGAGGAAGAGCAGTACACCTATCAAGGTGTACTGCCTGCCCGAGGAAAAGGAACAAATCGAGACTCAGGCAAAGCGAGCTGGTATGAGTGCTGCACGGTACTTACGCGAAGTCGGTCAGGGTTATCACATCTCTGGTGTGGTGGATTATGAGCAGGTTCGGGAATTGGCCCGAATCAACGGCGACCTTGGCCGCTTAGGTGGCCTATTGAAGCTATGGCTTACCGATGACGTGCGAACTGCCCAGTTCGGCCAGTCTACAATCCTTGCTGTTCTCAGCAAGATTGAGGCGACACAGGAGGAAATGGGTAAGGTCATGACCAAGATTGTTATGCCGAGGTCTGAATTATGAAGCTGAGAACGGACTCAATACTAAGATAAGGCGGTGCAGCCCCGCCTTATCTTTGATTAATCTTTTAATGGGACGCCCATTGGCAAGTATATCTTATCATTAGGGCGCTTCTTTTCTTCGAGGTGGATGGATAGCGATAGATAAATGATTGAGTTTCTTGCCAGTTTTATTAGCGTCATTAGTCGGGACTCAAATTGACTCATAGGTATTAATAGAGAATGTGAGCTTAATTTTTTCTTTTCATAAAGATCCGATTCGAGCTTTTCCAGGTCGGATTCTAGTGTTTTGGATTCTTCAGGGGGTAAGGGGGATTGTAACTGCTCTCTTATTCTTTTAATTTTTAGATTAAGCTTTTCTAATTCACTTTCATGATAACTGTTATGTGAAGTTGTTAGTTCATAACCGAAATCATCTACTATTTTAAGTGATCTATGCTCCATGGCATTCCTAATTTCAGAAAATGCTTTAGCGTCTGGGTCTATCCACTTTGAAACAGATGAAGTGTCTTTAACGTCGCGAATATCTTTTAATATATAAAATAAAGCATGAATGAAATGATTGTCGCTAGTCCCTAGCTTTTTATTGGGCTTCCAATTTTTTCTCCAGTTACTTGACTTGAAGTCCCGAAATAGGTTGTCAATGCTTATCATGTTGTCATCTTTTATATCGTTAAGATCAAAAAAGCGACTTACTAAATAAGCGATTTTGTCGAATAATGAATAGAGTATCCGGAATGACGTTTTGTAATGACTGACTTTTAGGTTGTTTATAGAGTGAGACATGTCGTCAATATGTCGATATGTTGAGTTATAGAAGTGTTGTTCTTCATCAGGTATGCTGTGGGCAGTAAAAAACAAGTAGCGTGCGTAGCAGTAGTCATTTTTTATTTCATCGAAGTTGCCATGATACGCTAGCTCTTCATGCATAGTGAGTGTTGAGTTTATGGATTGAGAGAAAGAAGGAAGAGCAAGAACATCCTGATGGGATATTTCAAAATCGCAGACATCATTTAGGTCGTTAATAAATAGCTTATTCCTTGCACACCATTGCAGGTATTGTTTTTCCTTTCTCGTTTTTGAGCTGTTATACTCTGCTGAAAAGTAATCGAAGGAAGATTCCTCAAAGTTCTCCTCGAACCATTCCTTGAATTTAATTAAGCACCCATCCCTCTCTAAATCGACTCTGTGTTCAGGATATAGTTCTTCGATATTATCTGTGGCCTCTTTGGTAAGCCTGTAGGCTATAAAATAGTGATACTCTTTGTGCCCATTGTCATAAAGAGATTCGCCAAGAAATAGCTGGTTTCTAGCCTTTGATGCAATCGCTTCTATTTTTCTATTTATAGCTATGGCTTCATCATAAAAAGGTATGCAACATAAAACCCTTCCTTGAGAAGAAAGGTGGTTAGCCAGGTTAGTTAGAACCATCGACTTAAGGTTGTTAAATGCCTGAATATTTTCAGGCATGTCATTCCAGTCAGGTTTTGGTATTCTGTGAAGCGATTTTCTGTAATAGATTATTGCTTTCATTAGGTCGTCTGAGTACCATTCAACCCTCCGATCCTCGTAAAGTACGGAATAGCAGTTTGCTATTGTGTAAAGGTAATGAGCCTCATAAAGAGGATGTTCAAAATCAAAGTCTTTTGACGTCAATCTCTCAATAAGACTTTCCAGAGCTTCATAGTCCCTGTTTAGTATATGTAAATCAGCCTCTTCACTTAAATCGTTAATCTCATCTATTGTCATGACCATGAAGAGCTCCTTTTTTCATTTAATATCGACAATTTACCAGTTATCATAAACCGACAGAATTTTTTTCTTTCGCTAAAAAATATACACTGAGCAATTGATTCTTGGTATAAGTTTGAGAGGCGGTATGAGCGAACAAGAGTGCCGAGCGTCACAGGCATCGGCAGCAGAGGTCAAGGCAGATAGTATGCGTTGGTCTCTGGAGCAGGCTGAAGGGGGCGAATCCGCAGTGCGTTGGTTGACCCCTGAGGAGCGGCAAGAGCTACGCAGTGACATGGCAGAGGCATCTGCCTGGGCTCGGACTGAGCTTCGGAAGCGCAGAGCTGCAAAAAAGTAGCAAAAATTCTTCGTGTGGTATAATTTATGGTATTGCTAGATGGTAGATTTATAAGTACCTGAATTTCATGGATATATTGTGTCTATTTATATTAGAGTGGGAGTGAGGTCGGGAGGGCTGTCGCTGGGGTGCGTTGCTGGCGGCAGCTAGAGATCAGGAAGAGAGGAAGAAGCCCGCGTGAGCGGGCTTTTTTTGTTTTTGCAGGAGGGGGAAGTGTAGGATTTGGTGGCTGGGGAATTGGAGTCTGGGTGTCCTTTTTCTTCCGCAATTGAACGTAGGAAAAAACATGCCACAAAGAGATTTGCCGCTTTTTTTGCTTCTCGGTACAGCCGATCATGAAGGGGTAACAAGTAAACTTAAGTCTACAAATACACAGTTTAAAAAGAAGCTGCTAGATTCAAGTATTCAAAATTGGAACACTATTTTCTATTACTACGAAAAATATCAGATTAAAGGCACAATCGTTAAGCTAACTCCACATACGTATCGAGCTATAGCTTCAGAGGAATACAAAGAGTTAGCTGAGAGATTATTTCACGAGATAGCCCAGCACCCCAATATAGTTTTCGTATATGAGGCGTTACTCTCGGGATTGGCAGAAGATCCGCACCAAGATGACAAGGAGGAGCAAAACCCATTATTTGGGCATTATTTTGGCCAACCTAGAGATGTCACACTTGAAATCGTTAATTCGATGATGAAAAAACATTGCCTGAATGTAATGCCGTACAAGAAGAATGCAGAGCTTACAGTTTTGGCAACTTCGTTCCTGGAACAAAATGAAAATAATTTGCTTTTCAGGCTGTACGTACCTTCCGAAAGAATGTGGGCATTAGAGGCAGATAAACTCTTACAGCTTTTCAGAGACTACTTATCGAAAGTTAGCGGAGTTAGTTCTAGACTGGATCAATATCAAACCAATCAAGGAGTAATTTATGAATTTTTTGGCGAAAGTGAAGATTCAGCGAGAGATATAGCGGAAGATTTTGATGAGTTTTCAAAGTTTATGGACATATGTGCATCTGACCCATCAAAAGCCAAAGTTATTCTTCGAGACAAGAGCCTCGCCGCCACTTCGATAATTAACATAGTTGACAGATACTCTAAAGAAGCTCGTAGATTACACGTAGATCTTCGCCAAGAAAGGGAAAGAAAGATACTTTCGATTCGTCATAGGCTGGAATCAGAATTAACAGATGCGCTACCGGTTAATTTGGACTGGGATGTTATTACTTCCATTGTTGATGACACTATACCACAAGCAGGCTTTCTTGGTAGTGCGCTTAGTTTAGCCCAGTCTCCTCTAAAGATTTCTGGCTCAGAAAATGTAGCTATCAACTTAAAACCGCAGATTATCCAAACTGTAAATGGAGTTGTGTCTCAAGAAATATACGGAGATCAACATATCGGCCATGAGGCACGAGAAATACTTGAGCTAATTAATAAATATGCAGAAAATAGAAAAGCAGAGCTTTCATCCGCTGTTCATGAGGTGCTAGATCCGGACGCGCCAAAATCAGATAGATTATCAGCAAAACAAAAATTGAAAGGCTTTCTCTTTGGTCTGGGTAGCAAAGTAACTGACGCAGCTCTGGAAGTACTTCAGAAATATATTGAAAATCAGATCGGAGTATAGGGAAAGGAAAAATAAAGGTGTCCCCTTCCCTGAAAATAGGTCCAGCGAAAAGTAGAGACCGACGGCATGATGGTGGCCGAGCAGAGGAGAGCCCATGTCTGCCCCTATACTAATAAAAGGACACCCATTTATTGTTGACGCTCGCGAGACGCTCTCCTAAAAATAAAGGGACACCCACTTACCGTTGACGCCCCCAAGGCGCTCTCCTACGCTTCTCCCAACACCCCCAGCGGAGATGCCCCATGACTCGTCCCCGCGCCGCGCTCGTCTCCTTGTCCGATACGCCCTGGTATCACGTCGTCACGCGTTGCGTGCGCCGGGCGTATCTGTGCGGCTTCGATCGGCTGACCGGGCGGAGTTTCGAGCATCGGCGCGGCTGGGTGGAGTTGCGGTTGCGTCAGCTCGCGGGGGTGTTCGCGATCGATGTGGCGGCCTATGCGGTGATGAGCAATCACGTGCATCTGGTGGTGCGGGTCGATGCCAATCGGGCGGCGGGGTGGTCGGATACCGAGGTGTTGCGGCGCTGGCGGTGTCTGTTCCGGGGACCGGTGGTGGTGGAGCGGTTTCTGTCGCCTGCAACGCGGGCAGAGATGACTGAGACGGAGCTGGATGGGGTCGCGGGCTTGGTCGAGACTTACCGGGCGCGGCTGGCGGATCTGTCGTGGTTCATGCGGGTGTTGAACGAGTCGATCGCGCGGGCGGCGAATCGGGAGGATGGGGTTCGGGGACGGTTCTGGGAGGGACGCTTCCGTTCGCAGGCGATCCTCGACGAGACGGCGCTGTTGGCGGTGATGGCCTATGTCGATCTCAACCCGATTCGGGCGGGGATCGCGGAGACGCCGGAGGAGAGTGCGCATACCGGGATTGCGGCACGGATCGCCGCCTTGCGCGCGGGCGATGAGGGTACGGCAATCGGGCAGCATCTCGACGTGGCGTACCGCCCGGATGTCGGGCCGGAGACACCACCAGAGGTCTCTCCCGGTTCGCAACGACCGATTCCCCATCAGCGCAAGACACCAGCCAGTCACGCACCCACACCAGCCGAACCCGAGAACGACGCCTCACCGGACGCCCGCAGCACCAACCTCTGGGAAGCGGCCCTCAACCGCCTGCCCCCTGCCCCACTACTGCCCTTCGGCAACCCCGCCGAGCTCCCGGCAACGATCCCCTTCACCTTCGACGGCTATTTGACCCTGGTCGACTCGCTCGGTCGCGCCCTGCATCCACGCAAGCGCGGGGCGATCCCGGCGGAGTTGCCCGAGATCCTCATCCGGCTCGGCATCGCGCCGGAGCGCTTCGTCGAGCACGCGGGTTTCCTGCTCAAGGGGTTCGGGTCGGCGATCGGCGCACCGCAGCGGCTGACGGCGCTCGCGGCACGGCGCGAGTGTCGTTATCTGCGGGGATTGCGGCGCGCCCGACTGTTGTTCTCGGCCGCTTGAAGGGAGGTCACACCAGCGTCTCAGGGGAGACTCGCAGCGGACCATCTTCCGCTCAAGGCGTCGGGGGGAACGCGCCCGTTCAGCCCGCGTGACCGAGGTAGCCCTCGATCATGGGCGTCCATTCCGGGCTCTGGATCATGCGCAGAATCCATCGATTGACGGGCTCGCGTAGCTCGGTCTCCGGCGGAAGCGCGATGCCGTAATCCTGCCGCAGCAGAATGCCCGGCAGCACACGGAGTTCACCGGCATGCTCCGAGCTGACCAGGTGTCTCAGAATAGGCAGGTCATAGACGACGGCATCGGCCCGCCCGGCGGCGAGCGCCTCCAGCGCCTCGGAGACATCCGCGACCGATCTGTAGCGCACCAGCTTCTGGTCGAGGAAACGGGCGCTGGTGCTGTCCTCGGCCGTCACCACCCGCTTACCGTAGAGATCGCTGAGCCCGCTCACGTTCTGACCCAGCTCGCCCACGGTCAGCGAGCTTGCAATGGCCGCCGTGAAGCTGGAGACGACCACCACACTGGTGAACATCCAGACCAGCCCGATCAGCCGCCCGGCGAAGGTCACGGGGGCCTTGTCGCCATAGCCGACGGTGGTCATGGTGACGGCGGACCACCAGATGCCCGAGCCGATCCCCTTGGCCGGCTTGCCGGAGAACTGTTCGTTGCGGCGACGCTCGGCGAGCCAGACCAGGGCGCCGAGTAAGGTGAGGACACCCAGCAAGGCCGCCAAGGACTGCAAAAAGGCACCCGAGGCCACGCGCCGGAGCGCGGAGAACCAGGTCAGCTCGGGCCGCTGCGGGACCGCCACCCCGAGACCGGAGGTGAAGAAGGGATGGGTGAAGTCGACCCGCTGCTCGCGCTCGGCGGTGATGGTCAGGGCGGCGGCGGCCGCATCCACCTCTCCAGCGGCAACCGCATCCAACATCTCATCGAGTCCCATTTCCTTGAACTGGACCCGAAACCCTTCCTCGTCGGCGATACGCCGGATCAGCTCGATGGTGATGCCATCCCAGCCCTTCTCCCGCTTGATGGCGAAGGGCGGCGCATCGCGCGTGGCGATGACGAGTTCGCGCTCGCCCGACGGCTCGTCGGCCCCGCCCTCTGCAGGCGTCATGAGCGACAACAACACGCTCAAGGCGATCAAGATCAGCGGTGATTGACGCCCTACGCTCTTCATGGCGGATACTCCTCGCACGCCTGTCTCGTCCGCCGCGAACCGGCCATGCGCCAGCGGTGCGGCTCTCGAACAGCAGCCATACTAACAGGAGCGTTGCAGCGATTGCCTGGCACCGGGAGAAAGGGCGCGCACGTACAGTTAGGCGCCTGCCTGATGCCGCCGTCTCGACATCGCGCCCGAGCGTTTCGTCAAGCACACCGGTTTCCCGCTCAAGGATTTTGGATCAGCGAGAGTGTTGCGATCTGGCGAGGGTTGCGGCGTGTTCGGGTGTGATTCTCGAGCACTTGAGGGGCGTCCCTGCCGGACGAGTAAGAACGCCAGACATCAAGCTAACAAGCGAAAAGACACCGACTCAATCGGGGATCTACCGGCCATCCCCGCCCGAGTCGACAGCGCCGCCGCGCGCCCTGTCGCGTGGTCGGTTTCCTGCTCAAGGGCGGCGCGCGGAGGCGGCGCGCGCGGCGTGAGCATCGCGATGTGGGGCTATGGCTTGCCCGGGTGTCGTCCTCGAGCGCCTGAGTGGAGAACGCGCCGGCATCCCTGCCGAACGCGTACGCCGCCAACGCTCAGCGCAGCGCGCCCTCGAGGATCGCCCGCACCTCGGCCGAACCGATGTCGCCGCGCTCACCGAGCGGCAGCAGGTGGTTGTCCTCCAGGCCGGCGACCAGGGTGTCGATCGCGGTGGCGTCGAGCCCGGCGTCGGCGAGCGAGGTCTCGACACCCATGCGCTGGAAGAACGCTCGGGTTTGCGCGATCGCCTGATCGATACGCGCCTCCGGCTCGCCCTGGTCGATCCCGAAGACCCGCTCTGCGTACTGCAGCAGCTTGTCGCGCTTGGCCGTGCGGCGGGCCTGCATCAGCGCAGGGAGCACGATGGTCAGGCTGCGCCCGTGGTCGATGCCGAAGTGCGCGGTCAGCTCGTGACCGATGCGGTGGGTGGCCCAGTCCTGCGGCACGCCACAGCCGATCAGGCCATTGAGCGCGAGCGAGGCGGCCCACATGATGTCGGCGCGCAGCGCCAGATCATTGGGGTCGTCGAGCGCCTTGGGGCCGGTCTCGATCAGGGTCAGCAGCAAGCCCTCGGCGAAGCGATCCTGCACCCGGGCATCGGCGGGATAGGTGAGGTACTGCTCGATGACGTGGACGAAGGCGTCGACCACCCCGTTGGCGATCTGGCGCGGCGCCAGGCTGAGGGTGGTGGCGGGGTCGAGGATGGCAAAACGCGGGCGCACCAGCGGGCTGTAGAAGGCGAGCTTGCGCTCCGCCCGGGTCACCACCGCGTTGATATTGGTCTCCGAGCCGGTCGCCGGGAGGGTGAGCACGCAACCCAGCGGCAGCGCCTCGCGCACCGGCGCCTGCTCGGCGAGGATCGCCCAGGGATCGTCGCCCGGATGGCACGCGGCGGCGGCGACGAACTTGGTGCCATCGATCACCGAGCCGCCGCCGACGGCGAGCAGATAGTCGAAGCCACCGGCGCGCACCCGCTCGACCGCGCGCATCAGCGTGTCGTAGCGCGGGTTGGGCTCGATGCCGCCGAAGGCTTCCCAGTCGAAGCCGGCGAGCGCCGCTGCCACCTGATCATAGACCCCATTGGATTTGATCGAGCCACCGCCATAGAGCATCAGCACCCGCGCCCCAGTGGGGATGGCCTCGGCCAGCGCGGCGATCTGGCCGCTGCCGAAGTGGATACGGGTTGGGTTCTCGTAGACGAAGTTGTCCATCGTGACTCCTGTGGATTCGGTACAAGGGGCATGCGTTGCCCGTGACCCTATCAGCCTACCCCGCGACTATCGCGGCCTGAACCGTCGATCCTGCCGATTACTTGCCTGATCCTGCTCAATCCGGGCGGATCGTCCACAAATCATGCCCGATAAAGGATAAGATCCTGCTTCCAGGCCATCACACAATACGACACCAGCATGCCGCCAGGACTTCAGCAACCGCTCGCGCGGCTGCGCGCCGCACACCAGGCACGTGCGCGCAGTGGCACCTTCGACACCGAGATCCCCGGGGTCCGCGTGTTCTGGACCGACGCCTCTGCGGCTCGCACCCCGATGATCTACGAGCCCGGGATCGTGATCATCGCCGGCGGCCACAAGACCGTCTATCTCGGGCGCACCCGCTTCGGTTACGACCCCAATCACTATCTGATCGTCAGCGTACCCTTGCCGCTCGAATGCGAGACCCACGCCAGTCCGAGCGATCCCCTGCTCGGGTTGTTCGTCGCCATCGACTGGACCCTGCTCCACGAGTTGGTCGCACTGGTCTGCGGCGGACTCGCGCCGCAGCGGCCGCAGACCGCCGGACTGCCGCGCGGACTCGCGCCGGTGGCGCTCGATGCCGAGATGATCGCCACCACAGCTCGACTGCTGCACGCGCTCGACTCGCCGCTGGAGTCGCAGGTGCTGGGTCGGGCGCTGGTGCGCGAGCTGCACTACCGCGCCCTCCTCGGCCCTCATGGTCCGGCGCTGTGCGCGCTCACCCAGCACCAGGATGCCGATGCACGCATCGCCCGGGCACTGGCGCGCATCCATCGTGACTATGCCAAGGCGCTGAGCGTCGAATCGCTGGCCGCCGAGGCGCACATGGGCGCCTCGACCTTCCATCGCGCCTTCAAGCAGGTCACCGGCGAGACCCCGCTGCGCTATCTCAAGCGCATCCGCCTCGACCGCGCCCGGGCGCTGATCGCCGCCCAGGGGGTACGCGCGAGCGTCGCCGCCACCCGGGTCGGCTACCAGAGCGCCTCGCAGTTCAGCCGCGAGTTCAAGCGTCACTTTCGGGTCTCGCCGGCGGAGGTGCGACATGCCACGGCGAGCGTCGCCGGCCCGGTCCCCGACGACTCGCGGCCCTGAGCGGACCCGCTCAGTCGCCGTTGCCGCGCCAGTCGGCGAGGCGGATACCGACCAGGCTGGCCACCAGGATGGCGAGATAGAACTGCCCCACCACCGCCTCGATGAAGGCGAAGAAGCGCGCCAGCGAGGACACCGGCACGATGTCGCCGTAACCGACCGTGGTGAGGGTGATGAAGCTGAAATAGACCAGCTCGGGAAAGCCCTGGTACCAGGGACCGGGGCGTAGACCGGCGAAGGCGCTCGGCTCGAGCAGTGCGATCAACATGTAGAGCGTCGCCCAGACCAGCCCCATCAGCAGATAGACGCAGACCGCACCGACGATCTTGTTCCAGTCGACCGAATCGCCGCGCAGCACCTGCTCCATCGCCAGCCAGCTGGTGAGGATGAGATAGCCGAGCAGGATCAGCAGCCACACCACCGCCGTCTCCAGCCAGCGCCCGAGCAGGATCACCACCAGGCTGGCGAGGATCAGCCCCAGCCGGGTGCGGAACCAGTGGGTGCGCCGGTTCATCCCCCAGACCCCGAGCGCCAGCGCGGCGACGATCGCCAGCTGCACCAGCAGCTGACCGAGCCGCAGACCGAGCTCGTCGGCCAGCGCGGTACCGAACAGCAGCACCACCAGGGCGACGGTGAGATAGCCGAAGTTGTCGTGCTCGGTGAGTCGTCGTCTCATCTTCCCTCCGAAGGTGCCCGCCTTGCCCCGTGCCCGGGCGGCGACTAGCATCGATCCCTTTTCCGCGCCCGCGCATCCTCACCACAGGAGACCCCCGAGTGGAGCCTGCCGTCGACAGCCCCGATGAATTCTGGATGCGCCACGCGCTGCGCCTGGCCGAGCGCGCGGCGCAACAGGGCGAGGTCCCGGTCGGCGCGGTGCTGGTGCGCGACGGGCAGTGCATCGGCGAGGGCTGGAACCGCCCGATCGCCGACAACGACCCCAGCGCCCACGCCGAGATCCAGGCGCTGCGCGACGCCGGACGCCGGCTCGCCAATTATCGCCTGCCCGAGACCAGGCTCTATGTCACCCTCGAGCCCTGCGTGATGTGCGCCGGGGCCATCGTCCATGCCCGTGTCGGCGCGGTGGTCTATGGCGCGACCGACCCCAAGGCCGGGGCCTGCGGCAGCGTCTTCGACCTGCTGCCCTCGGATGCGCGCTTCAACCATCGCACCGAGTGTCGCGGCGGGGTGCTCGCCGCGGACTGCGGCGAGCTGTTGCGTGACTTCTTCCGTGCCCGACGCCGGGCCGCGCGCGCCGCGCGCGACGCGCTCAGGCCGTGAAGTCGACCACCACCGCGGTGACGTTGTCGTTGCCACCGGCCTCGCAGGCGGCCCGTACCAGCGCCTGAGCGGCGACCTCGGCGGGGTGGATCTGGGAGAGGATACGGGCGATCTCGTCGCCGGCGAGGTCGCGATTCAGCCCGTCGCTGCACAATAGGTATCGATCGCCCGCGCGCAGCGACTCGGTACGCCGCTCGAACTCGAGCCGGGCATCGGCGCCGACGGCGCGCACCAGCACGCTCGAGAGCGGGTGCCACTCCGCCTCCTCGGGCGAGAGCAGCCCCATATCGACCAGCGCCTGGACCTGGGAGTGATCGCGGCTGAGCTGCTCGAGCACGCCGGCGCGCAACCGATAGATACGGCTGTCGCCGGCCCAGCACAGCGCAACGCGATCACCAACGGCGAGCAAGGCCGCGACCGTGCTGCCGCAGAGCGCCTCGAGCACGCCCTCGGCGCTCGCCACCAGCTCGCGGTTGACCGCACGCAGCGTCCGCTCCAGCGTCTCCAGCCCCGACTCCAGCTCGAGTGCGCGCTCCAGCCGTCCCAACCGACTGACGATCAGCCGGCTCGCCTCGGCGCCGTCGCGATGCCCGCCCATGCCATCGGCCACCGCCCAGAGCCCCAGCTCCGGACGATCCAGATAGGCGTCCTGATTGTCCCGCCGCACCCGACCGGCATCGCTGATACCGCCCGAGTTCCAACACAAGCCCTTCGACCAGGGAGCCATGATTCGATCCACCTCTCGTCCGCCGACCATGGCGGTTTCGATCTTCCATTGTGCTGCCGCCGACCCACGTTGCGTCGACGACGATCAAGCCGCATAGACTGTATAGCGAACGCCATGACGTCAATGCGGATGTACGATTGCGACCGGTGGAGGCAGCGGATGGGCCAGGAGATCGCCAGTGACCGGTTCAGCGAGGCCGATCTCGCGCGCTTCACCACCCGGCTGCGCGAGGAGACCGCGCTGCTCGCGCGCTGGTTCGCCGAGGGGCGGATCGCGCACGCACCCCCGATGCTCGGCTTCGAACTCGAGGCCTGGCTGGTCGACACCGCGATGCGCCCGGCCCCGCGCGCCCCGGCGCTGCTCGACGCGCTCGCCGACCCCCGGGTGGTCCCGGAGCTTTCGATGTTCAACATCGAGTTCAACGGCACCCCGCTCGAACTCGGCGCGACGACCCTCTCGCAGCTCGCCACGACGCTCGGCGAGCCGCTCGAGCGCGCCCAACGGCTGGGCGAGGATCTCGGGCTGCGGGTGGTCACCATCGGCACCCTGCCGACGATCGACGCCGAGCAGCTCGACATCGAGACGATGTCGCCGCTGGCGCGCTATCGCGCGCTCAACGCCCGTATCTTCGCGCTGCGCCAGGGGCGAGCGCTGTCGCTGATCATCGACGGCGACGAACCGCTCGAGCTGCACTGGCACGACGTCATGCTCGAGGCCGCCGGCACCTCCTTCCAGATCCACCTGCAGGTCGCCCCCGAGCACGCCGCCCGGGTCTACAACGCCTCCAAGATCCTCAGCGGCCCGCTGGTGGCGATCAGCGCCAACTCGCCTTTCCTGTTCGGTCATGCGCTGTGGGAGGAGACGCGGATCGCGCTGTTCGAGCAGGCGGTCTCGGTCGGCGGCGCGATTCTCCAGGAACGGGTCAACTTCGGCCAGCGCTATGCCGCGCACTCGATCCTCGAGACCTTCGAGGCCAATCTCGCGCGTTATCCGGTCCTGCTGCCGCAGTGCAGCGACGAGCCACCCGAGACGCTCACCCACCTGCGCCTGCACAACGGCACCATCTGGCGCTGGAACCGGCCATTGATCGGCTTCGACGACGACGGCCGCCCGCATCTGCGCATCGAGCACCGGGTGATCCCCGCCGGTCCCACGGTTGCAGACGCCATCGCCAACACCGCGCTCTATCTCGGTGCGGTGCACGCGCTCAGCCACGACCCGCGCCCCCCGGAGCAGCGACTGCCCTTCCCCCTGGCGATGGCCGGTTTCTACGACTGCGCCCGCGCCGGGCTCGGCGCGCGCATCCGCTGGCTCGACGGGCGCGAGCACCAGGTCGCCACCATCCTCCGCGACGACCTGCTGCCGCGCGCCCATCGCGGGCTGGAGGCGTTGGGGATGGGCGCGGACGAACGCGGACACTGGCTCGACATCATCGCCCAGCGTCTCGCCCGGCGACGCACCGGCGCGGCCTGGCAACGCGCCTGGGTGGCGCGCCACGGCCACGACATGTACGGGTTGACCGCCGCCTATCTGGCACGCCAGCGCGCCGGTCACCCGGTGCACCAATGGAGCATCGACTGAACCAGGGACGACCATCCCGAGGACGCAGAGACCATCGCCATGCTGCAACAGCTCGACCACCTGCCGGAGGGACTGCTCGAGACCCCGGCGCCCGGACTCGAGGCCCTGCTCGGCGGCCCGACCCTGATCCATCTGCCGGGACAGCGCCGGGCGCCGCTGTTCGTCTCGGTGCTGCTCCACGGCAACGAGACCGTCGGCTGGGAGGCGGTGCGCGCCCTGCTCGCCGCGCGTCTGACCCGCTACGGCGCGCTGCGCCTGCCCCGTGCGCTGAGCCTGTTCATCGGCAATGTCGCCGCCGCCGCCCACAGCGTCCGGCGGCTGCCCGGACAACCGGACTACAACCGGGTGTGGCCGGGCGCCGCACCCGACCACGGCCCGGAGCAGCTGATGATGGCCCAGGTGGTCGAGACCATGCGTGCACGCGCGCCCTTCGCCAGCGTCGACCTGCACAACAACACCGGGCGCAACCCGCACTATGGATGCGTCAACGTGCTCGAACCCCGGACACTGCAGCTGGCGAGCCTGTTCGCCCGCACCCTGGTCTATTTCACCAGCCCCACCGGGGTGCAGTCACAGGCCTTCACCGGCATCTGCCCGGCGGTGACCCTGGAGTGCGGCAAGGTCGGCGAGCAGGGCGGCGTCGACCACGCGCGCGAGTTCGTCGGCGCCCTGCTCCAGCTCACCGAGCTGCCCGCGCGCCTGCCGGCGGCGCGTGAGTTCGATCTGTTCGAGACCGTCGCCCGCGCCCGCATCCCGCCCGGGGTGCACTTCGGTTTCCCGCCCGAGCAGGCCGATCTGGTCCTCGACCCGGCGCTCGAACGGCTCAACTTCTGCGAGCTGCCGGCGGGCATGGCCTTCGGTCGGGTGCGCCCCGGCAAGGGGCTCTGTGTCGAGGTGCACGACGCCGAGGGCCGCGACCTGAGCGCGCAGTTCTTCAGGATCAGTGGCGAGGAGCTGCTGCTGCGCCGCCCGGCGATGCCCTCGATGCTCACCCGCAACGAGGTGGTGATCCGTCAGGACTGTCTCTGCTATCTGATGATCCGCCGCGAACCGCCGCTGGCCGTGCGCGACGATTGAGCGGACTCAGCCCGAGAGCGGGCGCGGCGCGCCCGCGACCAGGCGGCGCAACCGATACCACAGCCAACCGAGATGCTCGTGGAGGGCGTAGTAGCTGACCACGAAGCCGCGCGCCGAGGGCAGCCAGTCACGATAGTTCCAGTCATCCGGGTCGGGGTCGTGGAGAAACCCGGTGGGCGCGGCGATCGGCGCCAGACCGACCTCCTCGAACACCCGCAACGCACGTCTCAGGTGCCAGGCATCGGAGACCAGCAGGATGCGTCGATGGCCGTCGCGCGCGAGCAGCGGCGCCGAATAGGCGGCGTTCTCCCAGGTGTTGAGGCTCCGTGCCTCGACCCCGGCGACGGCGATGCCGTAATCCTCGAGCAACACCTCGGCCATCAGCCGCGCGATCGGCGGGGCCTCCGGCGGCGGGCTGCCGCCGCTGACATAGAGCGGCAGACCGGTGGCGCGCTGCAGGTGCGCGGCATAGCGCAGACGACGCAGGGTGGCGCTGTCGACGCTCTCGCCGCCGTACTCCGGGGCCACGCTCGTACGTCCGGCGCTGAGCACCAGGATCGCCTCGGCATCGGCCGGGATCGGGTGACCGGGGGTGGCGAGCGGCGCATGCCGCTCCAGCGGCGCCATCAGCCAGGCGCCGACGGCCGGCAGGCTCATCGCCGCGAGCGCCAGGGTGGCGGTCAGCAGCAGCCCCCGCCCCACCCCGCCCTGAACCAGCAGCGCGGCCAGCAACAACGCCAGCACCAAGATGCCGGGCGGCATCAGCAGGCTCTTGAGTACGCTGTAGAGCACGCTCATGCGCGCCGGGGGCGGCGACTCACAGCGGCGCCTGCAGGTCGGCATGATAGGAGGAGCGGACCATGGCGCCGCTGGCGACATTGCGAAAGCCCATCGCCTCGCCATCTTCGCGCAGGGCGTCGAACTCCTCCGGGGTCCAGTAACGACGCACCGGCAGGTGCGCGCGCGAGGGCTGCAGATACTGTCCGAGGGTGAGCATGTCGCAGCCGTGCTCGCGCAGCGCGCGCATCACCTCCAGCACCTCGTCGCGGGTCTCGCCGAGTCCGAGCATCAGCCCCGACTTGGTGAGCACATCGGGGTGGCGCGCCTTGAACGCCTCGAGCAGTCGCAGCGAGCCGGCATAGTCGGCTCCGGGCCGGGCCTCGCGATAGAGCCTGGGCACGGTCTCGAGGTTGTGGTTGAAGACGTCGGGAACCGCGTCGTCGACGAAGCACTCGAGCGCGACCGACTCGCGACCGCGGAAGTCCGGCACCAGCACCTCGACGCGGACCCCCGCCTCCTGGGCGCGCACCGCGCGCACGCAGGCGGCGAAGTGAGCCGCGCCGCCATCGCGCAGGTCATCGCGATCGACCGAGGTGATGACCACGTAGCGCAGCCCCATCGCCGCGATCGAACTGGCCAGGTGCTCGGGCTCGCCGGGATCGGGCGGCTCGGGACGACCGTGAGCGACGTCGCAGAAGGGACAACGGCGGGTGCAGACATCGCCGAGGATCATGAAGGTGGCGGTGCCGTGGTTGAAGCACTCACCGAGGTTCGGGCACATCGCCTCCTCGCACACGGTGGCGAGCTTGTGCTCGCGCATCAGCGCCTTGATGCGCCGCACCTCGGCGCCGAGCGGGGCGCGCGCGCGGATCCAGGCGGGCTTGCGCAGCACCGGGGCATCGGTCGCGACCTTGACCGGGATGCGGGCGAGCTTGTCGCGGCCACGCTGGTGGGTCTCTGGGGTCGCGCGCGAGGGCGCGCGCAGCGGATCCTGATCTGACATGGACGGGTTCCCGGCCTCGCGCTCACACGAGGCTGTTGCGGTTGACGACATCCGCATCATCATCGGGGAGACGAGGCAGCGAAACAAGCGCGACCAGAGTCAGGTCGCGCCGGGCAACGGAGGACGGGAATCAGTCCTCGGGCGGCAGCAGCCGATCGACGAGGATCGCAAACCAGGGGGTGAACCACTCCGGGTGCATGCGCAGGGCGCGACGGATCGCCGCCACCGACATCCACCGCCAGGCGCCGACCTCGGAGGGGTCGGGCTGCGGGTCATCGGTGAAGTGACCGTGGTAGATGTGCAGATATTCGTGCTCGATCAGGCCCGAGGCCTGATCCTCGGCGCGATAGATCAGCTCGTTGCGCTCGGTGAGCGGGACGCGGAAGCCGAATTCTTCCTTGAGCCGGCGGCCGGCACCGGCGACCGTGGTCTCGCCCGGGCGCGGGTGACCGCAGCAGGTGTTCGACCAGCGGTTGGCGAAGTGATACTTGGCATCGGCGCGGCGCTGCAGCAGCAGCTCGCCACGGGTGTTGAACACCAGGATCGAGAAGGCGCGATGGAGTCGGCCGTCGACGTGCACCTCCAGCTTGCCTGCCGGACCGATCTCGCGATCCTCTCGATCGACGACGATCAGCTGCTCGCTGGCATCGCGTCGGGCGACCTGCTCGAGTTCGGCGGCGTTCAGGGGCGGAAGGACTTGGGCGGTCAAGGTCTCACCTCCAGCACGCTCCCGCCCCACCAGGCGCGCGACGAGGTGCGGGAGACGTCGTTCGGATTCAGGGTCGGATCGGGACGCCGACGACTCAGCGCGTCCCGAAGGCGTCGATGGCCGCGCGCAGCTCGACGTGCTCGGCGGCATAGTCTAGCAGGGGAACGCCCCGGGCGATCGCCTCCCAGGCCTGACGAATGCTTGCGGCGCCGCCGCGCGGGCCATGCGGATGGCCGAACACGCCCCGCCCCGGCACGAAGCCGAAGTCGACGGTACCGAGCTTGTCGTGGACGCCGCCGAGGGTGAGGGCGTTGTCGCTGCCCCCGGGGACCGGCAGGCTGGGCAGCAGCTCGCCCATGGGCTCGAGACAGGCGGCGGCGTTGGCGCGCACCTCGTCGTCGGAGGTGAACATGCGCGAGCCGAAGCCGGGCATGATGACGACATCGAACCCGGCCAGACGCTGCAGCTTGGCAAACACCCGCGAGTGGATGCCGAAGCGCTCCATGCGACTGAAGGGCGCGATGAAGGGGAAGTGGGCGACCAGCGGCACCTGGGTGTGCTCACGCAGCATGCGCACCGCGCTCAGGCCCACCGGCATGGCGTTGACCAGCAGCGCGTTGGCGCCGCGGGCAACGGCACGATCGTGCAGTTCGATCAGGTTCTCGACCTCGTCGGTGACATTGGCGAGATAGATCTTGGGGGTGCCGGTCTCGGCCTCGGCGCGACGCCGCGCGGCGCCGAGCAGCTCGGCGCGACGCTCGAGCGGACACCAGTCGGTGTCGGCGAGCATCTCGTCGTCCTTGGCGATGTCGAGCCCTCCGAGCCAGCCCTGGTAGCCGAGTTCGCTGAAGGCCTCGGGCGGCAGACCGATGTTGGGCTTGATGACACCGAAGAAGATCGGCCGATCATAGGCCTGGAGCTGCTCGCGCAGCCCCTGGACGCCGAACTTGGGACCGGGGAACTGGGCCAGATAGGCCGCCGGAAAGTGGATGTCGAGCAGCTTGACCACCGGCGCGCCGGGCGAGAAGAAGGTGCCCTCGCCGCACACCGCGCTCAGCAGGTTGGGAATGCGCGGGCCGAAGTTGCGATGGGGATGGGCGATGCGCACCCGGCAGGCGGAGACGCCCTCGGTGACCTCGGGCTCGACGCCATAGCTGAAGCCCGGGCGGTCCTGTTCCAGCACCTCGAGCTCGACCGCGCGCGCACCGAAGCGCGGGCGCAGGTCCTCGTCGCTGCCGACGCGGCGCCACTGCGCGGTGGATTGCTCGGCGCAGAAGTGCGCGACCGCCTCGCGCGGATCGCCGCTGCACTCGAGGTAGTAGTCGAGCAGGATGTAGTCGTCGGCCACCAGCTCGTCGAGCGTGGCGAAGAAGCCCTCGCAATCGGCAGGGGTCATGGGGTCAGCGGACTCCGGAGATCTGGATGTTGAGGGTGCGCGACTCGCGCGGTCCGTCGAGTTCGACGAAGAAGATCGACTGCCAGCGACCGAGCAACAGCTCGCCGTGGTGCACGGGGATGGTCTCGGAGGCGTTCATGAACAGCCCGATGAGATGGGCGTGGGCGTTCTCGCGACCGTCGATCGGCGCCTGGTCGTGACCATAGCCCGCGCTCTTCGGGGCAAGGCGCGAGAGGAAGGCGAGCATGTCCTGCTGGAGCATGGTCTCGCGCTCGTTGAGGGCAACGAAGGCGGTGGTGTGCGGGGAGTGGATGGTGACCTGTCCCTCGCGCACCGAACTCTTCTCGAACACCTGCCGGATCTCGGCAGTGATATCGATGATCTCGATCGGGGAGGCCGTTCTCAACGGCAGGCGTTCGTGATGGAAATGCATAACAAGATGACTTCGATCTCAGCGGCCACGAGCGGGAAGGCTGCTCGCCCTCCTCGCCCGCGTCCGCAACCAGCCGCTTTCGCTTCAGAGCGTCGGCATGGCCGACATTCCTGCGACAGCCACCGGAGCAGCCTCCGAACCTTGCAGCCAGCCAAAGCCCGGGGAGCTGAGCAGGATGAGGTGGATCAGCAGCGCGAGCACGAACAGGAACCCACCCATGGCGACCAGGGTCATGCGCGGATCAAAGGTCTGCCAAATCTTGTGCATTGGTTGTCTCCTACATACATGGCACGGGACGCGGCAGCACACGAAGGCTGCCAGCCTCCCGTCAAATCCGCTGTGCGGCGGAGGTCTGGCTGATTACAGCCAGGGACGCCACAGCCACGCGAGGATGTGAGCCACGACCACGATGCCGAAGAAAGTGGTCATGCTCTGCACGAAGATGCCGTGAAACTCCTTCGCCTCTTCCTCGGTCAGCCCGGTCATGCTTTTCTCATCAGCCATGGAATTACCCTCACTTTTCATGTTAGGCCGATTAGGCCGTTACCGCGATCTACCCCGCGGCGGGGAATGATTCGGTGCGTCCATGGGCGGCCGAGGCCTGACCCGGGGACGCAGCCGTTGCCCGGGACTCGGACTTAAGCAGCACCGCCGAGCCAGTTGAAGGCCGGGCTGCTGAGCAGGATGAAGTGGATCAGCAGTGCCAGCACGAACAGGAACCCGAACAGGGCGACCAGGGTTCTGCGCGGATCAAAGATCTGCCAAATCTTATGCATGGTTCTCTCCAGTTTCATACAGAGTGGGTGTTACCGAGCTGACGGCCACCCGAGCGGTCATCGACCAAAAGACCCTTGGCCGTTACAGCCAGGGACGCCACAACCACACGAGGATGTGTGCAACGACAACGATCCCCGTGAACGCGACGAAACTGGACACGAAGATGCCGTGAAATTCCCTGGCTTCGTCTTCGGTCAGTCCAGACATCGAGCGGTTTTCCTGAGCCATTGAATGCCTTCCTCTCGATCGTCACCTTAGGCGATCGACTTCGCCGGTGTTGCGTCCCCGGGGGGGCGTACCGTGGCACGGTCCCCTCGGCTTGGGCGCCGCCGGGGCGGATGCCTCCGGCGCCGTCTAGGGCGTCCTTGCCCAGATCACGAGCGAAGTCCGAGTTCGCCCGTTACAGCTGCTGAGTATCCGCCTCGGCCGGAGCAGCCTCCTGCTCGGCCTCCGCTGCCTCGGTCTGACGACCCATGAGGCCCGGATAGTCCTTCAGCATCTTCGCACCATAGAGCGGCTTGTAGGCGCCCTGGTGGCAGGTCTTGCAGCTGACGCGGAAGGGGTCGCCATAGGGCCCCTTGCGCGACTCGGGCAGCACCTCGTTGAGCGGCCACAGGTAGTCCTGGTTCATCTCACGCACATGGCGGATCGCGTACCAGGCGGTGGTCCGCTTGGGCGTACTCTGATCCCAGGCGAAGAACGACCGGCTGTTGTGACAGTAGGTGCAGTTCACGCCCAGCGCTTCCGAGATGTGCATCATCAGACCATAGGTCCACTCGGCCTGCTTGATCGAGTTGGTGTTACCCGAGGGCAGCGCGGTGTTGCCGATGACGCGGATCTCGTTGTCGTTGTCGAGGAACGGGGTCATCGGATCGAACGGCAGCGACGAGTAGGCCGCGGTCACCATGCCAGCGGCGTTCTGCCCGGTCGGCACCACACCGGACGGGTGGTCCGGACCCGGATCGGTGGTCCAGACATACTCCGGCACCGGGTTGCCGCGGTGACAGGTGTAGCAGGTCACACCGGTGTCGGCCACGTGATCCTTCCACGCGCCGTTGGCCTGACGGGTCATCTCGAACATCCGCCGCGACACCACCTTGGTGTAGATGTCGTCGGAGGCGAAGTCACCGGGGACGTGGCAGTAGTTACAGCCTTCCTCGGGCGAGACCCACATGGTCACGGCGACCATGGTGCGAGTGAACTCAGCCATGGTGAGGTCGTCGAGGACCTGGACATTCTGGTAGATGTCGGTCGCCATCGGACCACCGGGTGCCGCGGCCGGGATCACCTCCGGCGGCACGTTCTCCCGGAAGCTGGCCTCGAGCAGACGGGGGTTCTTGACGTGCTCCATCGCCAGACCGCGGTAGCCGCCCTGCTCGACTTCTGGTGGCGGACGCTCACACCCGAGGAGCACCACCGAAGCAACGAGTGCTACCGCTGGGATGGATGCATGCTTGCCAATATTCATTGCGACACCCCCTGCAGCATCAATGGGTCTTGCACGGTGGTTTCGATCGGATAGCTCGGCGCAACGCCGTGCTTGACCGCCCAGAGGTACCAGTTGTCGACAACGGTGCCGGTCAGCAGGATGCCGATGCCAGCAGTGATCACGGTCAGGACCGCGCACCACCAGGCCCAGCGGTGGATCGACTCCATGGTCGCGTTGAAGCCCATGGTCCAGCGCCAGAACAGCGCCGCACGCTCTGCAGCAGTACCACGATCCACCACCTGATCGATCTCACGGTCGCCACCGAAGCGGCTCACGGCCAGGATGGTTGCACCATGCATGGCGAAGAGCAGCGCCGAACCATAGAGGAAGGCGATCGAGAGCATGTGGAACGGGTTGTAGTAAAGATTGCCGTAGCGAATCGAGAAGGCAGCCGTCCAGTCGAGGTGCGGGAAGATGCCGAACGGCACCGCCTCGGCCCAGCTCCCCATCATGATCGGGCGGATGAAGCCCAGGCTCAGATAGAAGAAGATGGCTGCGGCGAACGCCCAGGACAGATACTGGCTCATGCCGAGGTCGGCCGCGCGCTTGTAGGTGCGCACCCACCACAGCAGGATCGAGGCTGTCAGGAAGAAGCCGGCCATCAGCCACCAACCACCCTCGGTGAGCGGCGGAATGCTCAGTCCGTACTGCGGTGCCGGCGGCTCGAGCGCGAGCCAGAAGAAGTTCCTGACGAACTCGATCGGATTCCAATCGACCGTCGCCATCATGTTCAGGCCGATGATCAGAATCGCGACGAAACCGAAGATCAGCGAGAGGGTACCGGTGAAGCCGAGGTAGATGGGACCGAACTGAGCGTCACCGATCTTCCCGAGCCAGTAGGAGAAAATGGGCTTTCCGAGACGTGGCAGCTTGCCTTTCGGCAGCGGCACACCCGGATAGGCCGGGCAGCGCACTTGCACGCTCGTAAAAATGTTCTGATATTCAGGCATTGTAGTCTCCTAGATCCTACCAGAGCGGAAGCTCAAGCCACCAGTTCCACCATTCAGGCCAACCGCGGGTCCAGAAGGGTCCACTGATAACGATACACACCGCGCTCCAGAAGACGGCGCTCAGCGCCAGGAACAAGCCCAGACGGTGGATGCCGAGTGCGCCAATGGAGTAGCCCACGAGGTCACGGAAGAAGGTGTTCTCATGCTCGCCGGTCTTGACCGGCTCACCCTTCTGCGGATTGGTCACCGACAGGATCAGCGAGCCGTGCATCGACAGCGCCAAGCAGGTGGTGAAGAAGAAGGTGATGCCGAGCATGTGAGCCGGGTTGTAGTGGAAATGCAGGAACTGATACCCCACATTCGAAACCCAGTCGAGGTGGCTCAGGATCCCGTAGGGGAAACCGTGACCCCAAGCGCCCATCAGCACCGGGCGAACGACCACGAGCGTCAGATAGGCGCCGATCGCGAACGCAAATGCAAAGGGGATGTGGAAGCCGATGCCGAGCTTACGGCAGATTTCGACCTCTCGGAGAGCCCACGACACAAAGGCACCGGTGGCACAGATTGTGATGATTTGCCACAACCCGCCCTCGGTCAGCGGCGCCATTCCCAGACCGTAGCTCAGGTCCGGCGGCGCGATGCTGATCTGCCAAATGTTGTAGGTCTGGAGTTCGGCGTTAGGACCGATGGTCGCACCCCAAACGATCAGGAGCACGCCCAACAATGCGAAGAAGAAGCCCGTCACCCCGAAGAAGCCGACATAGAACGGCCCCACCCAGAAGTCGAATAGGTCTCCCCCTATCAGCGTCCCGCCACGGACGCGGTATTTTCTCTCAAAACTGAGCATGGCCATCGTAAAATCCTCTGCTGGGGAGGCACCCGAGGCGGCTGCCTCCTCTTAGCACTGTCGGCGGTAGGAGGGGCCGACCAGCTTGGCCGAGCCTCGCCTGCCGCCCCCATCAGGGACGTTATTGGTGCTGCGGCACAACCGGCGTCACCTGCTGGACCGACGAGGCCGGAACACCGTCTTCGAGCCAGTTGAACTCGGCGGTGCTCAGCAGAATCATGTGGATGGCGAGACCCAGCACGATCAGGAAGGCGAAGAGGGCGATCAGGATGCGACGCGGATCGATGAGCATCCAGATCTTCCACAGGGCTTCGGTCGGGAACATAACTAATTCTCCTAAAGAAATCGTAAAGGTCGTGCAGCACTTGCTGCCCAGGCGGCCCCGATGGGCGCCTGTGCACCTACGCTCGGATTACAGCCAGGGGCGCCACAGCCAAGCGAGGATGTGCGCGACGACCACGATGCCGAAGAAGGCAGTCATGCTCTGCACGAAGATGCCGTGGAACTCCTGTGCTTCCTGCTCGGTCAGACCGGTCACGCTGGTGTTGTCAGCCATTGGATAAATCCTCCGAATTTGGAGCTAAACCTCAGTTACGCCGCACTTGCCCCGTGCGGCGAGGGGTGCCGTGAGAGTGTCTGCCACGGCTGAGAAGACACCCGATGCCTGTCGGGCGAAATCCCATCGTGCCGATCGCCCCGCGACGGGGGAGATCGTCAATTCGATCCGCCACCCCTGGTGCGCTCGCACCCTCGGCCTCGCTCACTCTCAAACTCAGGAGTGCTGATCGAGGCTAGCGTCATTCGCGTGGTTCACAGAGGACTCACGACAGCGCGGGCTCGAAACACGATGGCCCTACGGGCTGGCTGGATTTTGGGTGTCAGTCTAGCTTGACTGGCAGAGATGTCAATCTACATTTACACCGGATTTTGACCCAGCCCTGCCCCGGATCAGGATTCCTTCCCAATGGGGCCTGAAGGCTGCCGGATAGCGACGCGCAAAGCGGTGTGAGGAAGGCCGCTGGCACGACAGCGCCCACCGGGAAGGCGGGCACGGAAGGGTGATGAGAGAGTGCCGACAGGCACCGTCCGGGCCGCCTCGGGCCGCCCGGACGACACCCTCAGCAGCGGCCTCAGGCGCCGGAGACGGCGCCGCGCGACTGCTCCACCTGGGCGACACCGACCTGCTCGAGACCCGCGGTCCGGGCAGCGCGCTCGGCAGCGTCACGCAACCGCTTGGCCGCCGAGATCCGCACCAGCACCGGCTGCGCCTCGACGATCCGGTCGAACAGCGCCCGCGCCTCTTCCGCCCAGGGCAGCTCGCGATGCATTCGCGCCGGAGTAGGATCGACGCGATCGAGATCGCTGCCCAACGGCAGGATGTTGAACAAGGCGTCGAACAGCGCGTTGCACACCTCCTGGACCAGATAGGTCGCCCCGGCGTAGCCCATGAAGGGGGTGCCGGTATGACGCCGGATCACGGTGCCCGGGAAGGAGGCCGGGATATAGGTCGCGCGAGCGCCGATCTCGGCGAGATACATCCGCTCGTTGTAGCTGCCGAAGACGATCAGCGGCGTCTTCTCCTGCACCGCGGTGCGGATCGCGTCGTTGTCGATCTTCACCCCGGCGCACCGCGAGAAGGCGAAGTTGCAGGGCAATCCCAGCTCGTCCTCGAGGAAGTGGCGCAGCCCGCGACTATAGGTCTCGCTGGCCGCGACACCGAAGCTCGCGGTGGTGAAGAAGTCCTGGGTGACCGAGCGCCACAGGTCCCAGATCGGCTTGATCGTGGTGTGCTTCTCGCGCTCGATGAAGGGCTCGGGGTCGAGCCCGAGCAGCTCGCCGAGGGTGCGCAGGAACTTGGTGGTGCTGTGCAACCCGATCGGCGCCTGCAGATAGGGCCGCTCGAGTGCCTCGCACAGCGCCCGACCGCTCTCGCGGTACATGCACACGTTGACGTCGGCGTCGGCAAGCCTGGGGATCTCCGAGAGCTCGCAGCCGAGCGGGAAGGTCAGGTTGACCTCGGCGCCGATGCCCTCGATCAGGCGTTGGATCTCGGCCAGATCCGAAGGCATGTTGAAGGTGCCGTACATCGGACCGATGATGTTCACCTTCGGGCGCTCGTCGGGGCCGCGCTCGCGGCGCTTGACCGCCTTGCCCTTCTTCGGCCCGTACTGGGTCCACAGCCAGTACATCGCGCGGTTGGCGCTCTGCCACTGGTCCTCGTCGATGGTGCGCGGCAGGAAGCGCTGGATGTTGGTGCCTTCGGGGGTCACGCCGCCGCCGATCATCTCGGCGATCGAGCCGGTCACCACCACCGTCGGCAGCTTCGGATCGAGGCTCTCGAAGGCCCGGCGCATCGCCTGCTCGGTCCCCTCCTGCCCCAGCTCCTCCTCACCCAGCCCGGTCACCGCCACCGGCAACTCGTGTGGCGGCAGGCCATCGGTGTAGTGCAGCACCGCCGTCACCGGCAGGTTCTCGCAGCCCACCGGGCCGTCGATGATCACCTGCAGGCCCTTGACGGCGGTGAAGACGTAGACAGAGCCCCAGTAACCGCCAGCGCGGTCGAGGTCGTTGATCAGCATCGGTAAGGCGTCCTCAGTGCGCGGCTCGGGTCGGCTTGGCGCGGCGTGTGCCGGGCGCGACGGGCCAGACCCCGCTCGTCGCCCCCTCCCCGACCCCGGCGAAGAACGCCTTCATGGTGTCGAAGCGGGCACGATTGCCCAGCGCGGCGTTGATCACCTGCGCCAGCGAGCCGGCCCCGGCGGGCCCCATCAGCGGGCGCGCCGAGATCAGATTGGTGAAATAGAGCGCGGGGATGGTCATCTCCTTGGCCGCCTGCACCACCGGCGTGGTGCCGATGGCCAGGTCCGGCTCGAGCGCCTTCACCGCGGCGAGGTCCTGCTCCAGCGAGGCGCGGAACTGCACCGGCACGCCGCGCTCCTCGAGCCAGGCAAGATCCGGTTCCGACCAGGGGGTGCGCGGACAGGCGGTGCCGACATAGGGCACCTCGGCACCGGACTCGATCAACAGGCGCGCGACCAGCAGCTCCGAGCCCTCGTAGCCCGAGACCAGCACCCGCCCCTTGATCGGCGCGCCGGCGAGCGCGCCCTTGATCGCCGGCAGGAAGCGGTTCTTGGCCGCGTCCACGGTATCGCGCGCAATCCCGCAGGCCGCGCCGATGGCATCGAGCCAGGCGGCGGTGCCCTCGACCCCGACCGGGGCCGAGCCCACCACCGGACGCCCGGCGGCGGCGAACTCGCGCGCGCTGGCGGCATAGTGGGGATGGATCGCCGCGGCGGCGGCGCAGTCGAGCGCGGCATAGAGCTCGCGCCACTCGCGGGTCGGGATCACCGGACCGGCGGCCAGCCCCAGCGGTTCGAGCAACATGCCGATACCGACCGGGTCGGCCGGGAACATCTCACCGAGCAGGGTCACCGTGGGGCGCTCGCTGCGCCCGCCGCGCGGGGCCTGCACCGGGCCCTGCTCGGCCTCGCGACGGGCGTAGTTGAGCATCGCCCCGGCGAGCACGTCCTTGGCCTCGGCATGGGTCGGCACGCCGAAACCGGGGATGTCGATACCGAGCACGCGCACCCCGTTGAGCTCCTTGGGCAGCAGCCGCAGCGGCACCCCGGAGGCGGTCGGCACGCACAGATTGATCACCACGATGGTGTCGTAGCGCTCGGGGTCGGCGAGCGTGTCGACGGCCTCGCGCACGTCCTCGTAGAGCTGACCGGAGACCAGGCTCTCGGAATCGAACGGGATATAACCGATCGAGCGGCGCGCGCCGTAGAAGTGGGCGGTGAAGCTCAGGCCATAGACACAACAGCCCGAGCCGACCATCAGCATCGCGGTACGACGCATCCGCAGCCCGACGCGCAGCGCGCCGAACGAGGGACACATGGTCTGCGGCTGATCGTGCGGCGCCGCCACCGCGTTGGCGTCGAGCCGCGCGATCAGTGCGCTGTCGCCGGCGGCCTCGGCGGCACGGCGCAGCACGTCACGGTGCTGACACCCCCCCTCCCCGGGTGCGGCAACGGCCTGCGAGCCGCGGGGCGCGTCCTGGTGCTGCTCAGACATCGTCGTAGACCACCTCGAGCGAGGGCCGCTCGATCGCGGCGGTACTGCACATGTCGGTCGGCTGCGCCGGCTCGAGCACGACGTTGCGACCGACCTCATCGCCCTTGAACAGGCCGAGCAGCGACTCGTGGTCGAGCGGCTTGGGACGACGCGGCGGCGCCTCGGCGACATTGGTCGCCAGCTCCTCGAACAGCGGCCCCCAACGCTCGCCGGGGCGACCGATGATCTCGTAGTTGGCGCTCTTGCGACGGATCTCCTCGTGCGCCGGGATGGTGGCGAGGATCGGGATATCGGCGGCGTGGGCAAAGGCCTGGGCCTCGCCGGTGCCGTCGTCCTTGTTGATCACCATGCCGGCGACGCCGACGTTGCCGCCGAGGCTGGCGAAGTACTCCACCGCCGAGCAGACGTTGTTGGCGACGTAGAGCGACTGCAGGTCGTTGGAGCCGACCACGATCACCTTCTGACAGAGATCGCGGGCGATCGGCAGGCCGAAGCCGCCGCAGACCACATCGCCGAGGAAATCGAGCAACACATAATCGAAGTCCCAGTCGTTGAAGCCGAGACGCTCGAGCAGCTCGAAACCGTGGATGATGCCGCGACCACCGCACCCGCGACCGACCTCGGGGCCGCCGAGCTCCATCGCGAACACGCCATCGCGCTTGAAGCAGACGTCACTGATCACGACCTCCTCGCCAGCGCGCTTCTTCGCCGAGGAGGTGCCGAGGATGGTCGGGCAGGAGCGCCCGCCGAACAACAGCGTGGCGGTATCGCTCTTGGGGTCGCAGCCGATCAGCAGGACCTTCTTGCCCTGCTGCGCCAGCATGTACGACAGGTTGGCGAGCGTGAAGCTCTTGCCGATGCCACCCTTGCCGTAGATGGCGATGATCTGCGTCTCCTTGACCGCGGGTGCCGCACTGCTCGAGGCGGGTGTGTTGACGGATACGCTCACGAAATCGCTCTCCAATCCAGAATCATCTTCAGGCACATCGGGTCGCCGAAGGCGGTGCGATAGGCGCGATCGGCCTCGGTGGCCGGCTCCCGATGCGTAATGAGCCCGTCCAGGGACAACCGGCCGGACTCGACCAGTTCCTTGACTGCGGCCAGGTCGGCGGGATGCCACTGCGCCGCCACCCGCAACCGCGCCTCGCGCATGAACGCCGGCGGGAAGGTGAACGACAGCGGCTGGCTGTAGAAGCCGGCGAGCACGATCTCGCCCTGCGGGGCGAGCCGCGCGATCAGCTGATCGAGGATCTGCGGATCGCCGCTGACGTCACAGATGCTGCGATAGTCGCGCCGCTCGTCATTGGCCGGATCGACCACCTCGTAGTCGAAGCCCTCGGCGCCGCTGGCACGCTCGGGATTGACCTCCCAGACCACCGGACGGCTGCCCTCCTCGGCGAGCGCGGCGATGCGCGCCAGCAGCCGACCGAGCACCCCGTGACCGACGATCAGCTCGGCGTGCGGTGCCTTGCCGGGGGTGGCGATGGCGTGATAGGCCGTCGCCGCCAGCGCCAGCAGCACCGCACGCTCGCCGAGGGCCTCGTCGACCGCGAGCAGCCGCGCGCCGGGCACCACCACCCGCGCCGAGGCACCGCCGAACAGGCCGTTGACCTCGCCATAGCAGCGGGCACCGGGGACGAAGACGAAGTCGCCGGCCTTGACCCCCGACTCTGGACCGGCCTCGACCACGCGACCGACCGACTCATAGCCGGGCACCAGCGGATAGCCCATGCCGGGGAAGGGGGGCATGCGCCCGGACCACAGCAGACGTTCGGTGCCGGTACTGATCCCGCTCCAGTCGATCTCGACCACCGCATCGCCCGCCTCGGGCGGGGTGAGCTGCAATCGTTGAAGCGAAAGACGTTCGGGCTGTTCGAGGACAACGGCGAGGGTTTCGAGGTTCACGGTGCGGCACGCATTCGAGTTGTTACGGACGAGCCTCGCAGTTTAACGGATGTGACCGACCCGTCCACCGCGAGAGCCCAGGGATATTGATCTGCATCGGCAAAAGCGATCGCCACGGGACGTGGTGGAACGCGCTCAGTCGGACGCCCGGCGTGCGAGCAGCGCACGGGTGAGGATCGGGCGGTTGGTTGGCAGCTCGCGCGTCTGCTCGAACCCGGCGGCGGCGAGCATCGCCTCCAGCTCGGCGGCGGTGCGTGGGCGACCGCTGCCCATTGCCAGCAGGTAGAGACCGAAATAAGCGTCCCCCACCGGCTCGGCACCACGGGTGCCGGACATCGGCTCGGCCACCAGCAGCGTACCGCCGGGGGCGAGTGCGCGATGCGCCGCGGCGACGAAACCGGCGGCACGCTCGTCGTCGTGATCGTGCACCACCCGCACCAGCGAGACCACGTCCGCCCCCTCGGGCAGCGGATCGCGCAACACGTCACCGCCGACGGCACGGGCGCGCTCGGCGAGGCCCTCGCGGACGAAGCGCGCCTGAGCGCGCTCGGCCACCGCCGGCAGATCGAACAGGATCACCTGCAGGTGCGGCCAGCGCTTGGCCACCTCGACCAGGAAGGTGCCATCGCCGCCGGCGATGTCGAGCAGACAGTGGTGATCGCGGAAGGAATAGGCATCGAGCACCTCCTCGGCGATCATCGCCTGGGAGTCGGCCATCAGCGCCGAGTAGCCGTCCACCGCCGCGGCATCGCTGCGCGCCGGCGCACTCGACTCGGCATAGGCCCAATAGTCGGCGAGCGCGCGCTGCGGACGCTCGCCGCGCAACAACGCCAGCGGGTCCTCGAGATCGGCATAGAGCATCGCGTGGTGCTCGACCATCGCGGCGATGCCGCGGTTGCCGAGCACCACGGCACCACGCTCGCCGAGAGCGAAGCGGTCCGCCCCGCGCTGCTCGACCAGACGCAGGCTGGCCGCGGCGAGCAGCAGACGGCGCGCACCCTCCTCCGGCAGCCCCAGCGCCGGGGCAAGCGCGGCGCTGTCGCTCGGACCACGCTCGTCGAGCAGCTCGAACAGGCGCGCGCGCACACAGGCATAGAGCACCTGGGAGTAGACGAAACCGGCAACGATGTCGAACAGCTCACGGGCGTGACGCCGGGCGAGCGGGCGGGTCAGCGGGAAGCGGGCGGCCCAGCGCTGAAAGCGCGGGCTGGAGAGGAGACGATTGCGTAGCTTCAGCCAGTCGTCACGAATCGGCACGGGGTCCCTCCGGTGCGCGCCCGGCGCGCGCCGCACGGGCGCGCGCGACAGACGCCATCAGGCAGCCTGCTGGGCGAGGCTCTTGGGCATGATGTGGCGCGCCTCGTGCACCAGCACCTCGGCAAAGCGCTCGCGCCCGGGGCACTCGGGGATGGCGTCGACAGCCTCCTGCACCAGCCCCTTGAGCCGGGCCACGGCCCCCTCGACACCGAGTTCGCCGGCGGCGCTGGGACGGTTGAGCAGGGCATCGCGTCCGACCGGCTTGCCGACCTCCTGGGCGCTGGCGGCAACATCACGCAGATCATCGGCGACCTGGTAGGCCTCGCCGATCTTGTCACCGACCACCCGCCAGGCATCGGCGTCGGCGCCGGCGACCTGGGCACCGGCGGCGGTCGCCGCGGCGAACAGCGCGCCGGTCTTGGCGCGGTGATAGTGCTCGACCGAGACCTTGGGCTCGCACTCCCAGGCCTGACCGGCGGTGATGCCGTGCGGCATCCCCGCCGAGCGCCCGACGGTGAGCAACAGCGGGGCGAGCAGTGCGGGCTTGTCGCTGAGCTGACGGGCGAGGTGCTCGAAGGCGAGGATGATCAGCGCATCGCCGGCGAGTACCGCCAGCGGCTCGCCGTAGGCGCGGTGCACCGAGGGCACCCCACGACGCAGCGGCGAGTCGTCGAAGCAGGGCAGATCGTCGTGCACCAGCGAGGCGCAGTGCAGCAACTCGATGGCGCTCGCCGCGGCATCGGCCGAGACCACGTCCTTGCTGCCACAGGCGGCGGCCACCGCGATGCACAGCCGCGGGCGCACCCGCGCACCGCCCGGGAAGACCGCGTGACGCACCGCCTCGGCCAGCCGCGGGGGACAGCCGGAGACGACCACATGTTCAATGGCCTCGGTCAAGGCCCGCTCGATTCTCGCTGCGGTGGCATCCATCTCTGCTTCCCCGGCAACTGGTGTTCGTCTGAAAAAGTGTAAGGATTAGTTGACACTAATTTGTGTCATGTACAATAGACATCAACGCACGAGGCGTCAACGTGAATCACAGGAGGTCGCTGTCCGATGTCAACGCAATCGGTGGTCGTCATCGGAGCAGGGATCGGCGGCCTGGCAGCGGCCATCCGTCTCGCCGCTCGCGGACTGCAGGTCAGGGTGTTCGAGCGCGCCGCCGGCCCCGGCGGCAAGATGCGGCAGCTGCAGGTCGACGGTCAGGCGATCGACGCCGGGCCCACCGTCTTCACCATGCGCTGGGTGTTCGACGAACTCTTCGCCACCGCCGGCGCGCGACTCGACGATCATCTCAGACTGCAACCGGCCGAGATCATAGCACGCCACGCCTGGAGCGCCGACGAGCGTCTCGACCTCTACGCCGACCACGAGCGCTCGGTCGCGGCCATCGGCGACTTCGCCGGCGCCGCCGAGGCCGAGCACTACCGCGCCTTCTGCAAGCGCGCGCGCGCCGCCTACGAAACCCTGGAGCAGAGCTTCATCCACGCCTCCCGTCCCAGCCTGATAGGACTGATGAGTCGCTGCGGGGTCAGCGGCATGGCCGGCTTGCGCGGCATGCGTCCCTACGACACTCTATGGCAGGCGCTCGGCGAGCACTTCGCCGATCCCAGGCTGCGCCAGCTGTTCGGACGCTACTCCACCTACTGCGGCTCGTCACCCTTCGCCGCGCCGGCGACGCTGATGCTGATCGCCCATGTCGAGCAGCAGGGCGTGTGGCTGGTGCGCGACGGCATGCATCGCGTCGCACGCGCGCTCGCCGCGCTTGCCGAGGGGCTGGGGGTGGAACTCCACTATGGCCGCGGGGTCTCGGAGATCGAGGTGACCCGGGGGCGAGCCAGCGGCGTGGTCCTCGAGGACGGCGAGCGGGTGAGTGCCGACGCGGTGGTCTGCAACGCCGATCCGGCGGCGCTCTCCAGCGGACGCCTCGGCGCCGAGGCGATCGCCGCCCTGCCCCGCCTGCCGGCCTCCCGTCGCTCGCTCTCGGCGATCACCTGGGGGCTGGTGGCACACACCGAGGGCTTTGCCCTCGAGCGCCACAACGTCTTCTTCGGCCGTGACTACCAGGCCGAATTCGACGATATCTTTCGTCATCGACGGGTCCCGCGCGAGGGGACCGTCTATATCTGCGCCCAGGACCGCGGCGAGGGCAACATCCCGTCGGGTCCAGAGCGCCTGTTGTTGCTGCTCAACGCCCCTGCACGGGGCGACATGCAGCCATTCGACGCTTCGGAGATCGAGCAATGCGAACGGCGGGTATTCTCCCTGTTGGAACGATGTGGCCTGAGGGTGGCGCGACACCCGGAGCGCTGCCAGGTCGTCACGCCGAGGGACTTCGAGGGGTTGTTCCCGGCGACCGGGGGAGCGCTCTACGGCCCGGCGATCCACGGCTGGCGGGCATCGTTCAATCGACCGGCCTCGCGGACCCGGATCCCGCGGCTGTATCTGGCGGGCGGGAGCACACACCCGGGCGCGGGCGTGCCGATGGCGGCGATCTCGGGGGAGCTGGCGGCGACGAGCCTGCTCGCGGACCTCGCTTCGACCTGAGCATCACCCCCGGCGGCTATCTGTGGTGGTATGTCGACGCGCTGAGCGACGACGGCCAGCACGGGCTGACCGTCATCGCCATGCTCGGCAACGTCTTCTCGCCCTACTACGCCTGGCGCCGACGTCGCGCCGCCCCCAACCTCGACCCCTTCGATCACTGCGCGCTCAACGTGGTGCTCTACGGGCGTGACGGCAAGAAACGCTGGGCGATGACCGAGCGTGGTCGCGGCGCACTGCACCAGAGCGCCGATACCCTGCGCATCGGCCCGAGCGGCCTGCACTGGGACGGCGAGGCGCTGACCATCGACGTCGACGAACTCACCGTCCCCCTGCCCTCGCGACTGCGCGGACGCATCCGCGTCCATCCCAGCGCCATCAACCCGCAGGACTTCGTGCTCGACGGCAAGGCTCGTCATCGCTGGTGGCCGATCGCCCCGGTCGCGCGGGTCGAACTCGACTTCCAGAATCCCGGCCTGCGCTGGAGCGGCGCCGGTTATCTCGACTCCAACCGCGGCGAGGAGCCGCTGGAGGCCGGATTCCAGCGCTGGGACTGGTCGCGTGCGGCGCTCAGCGAGGGTGCCGCCACCCTCTACGATGCCACCGAGCGCGATGGTCGCAACAGCCAGCTGGCGCTGCGCTTCGCGCGCAACGGCGAGGTCGAGCAGGTGGCGCCGCCACCACGGGCGGCGCTGCCGACGGCCAGCGTCTGGCGGGTCGGACGCGGCACCCAGTGTGAGGCCGGCGATCAGGCGCGGGTGGTGCAGACGCTGGAGGACACCCCCTTCTACGTCCGCTCGGTGGTCGAGACCCGACTCTGCGGCGAGCGCGTCGAGTCGGTGCACGAGAGCCTCGATCTCGATCGCTTCGCCGCCAACTGGGTACAGATGCTGCTGCCCTTCCGCATGCCGCGCAAGACCTGGGACTGAACCCACGCATCCTCGGCGTACTATTTAATAAGGTGTCACACAACAACGCCGCGCCGGATCCGATCCGGCGCGGCGTTGTTGTCTCGACGGGCTGCGACAGCCGATCAGCCGATCAGCCGCGCGCCGAGGACATCGCCAACTGACCGGCGCGGGCACGCGCGGCCTCGCTGGCGGCGCGCTCACGCGCCTCGAGCTCCTCGAACAACTCGAGCACCCGTACCACCTTGCCACCGACGCCCGTGTTCTGCGCACGCATGTGCACCGGGGTGGCCTCGACCACGGCATCGACCAGGAAGCGGGTCTCCTCCAGCGCAGGCGCCGCGACATAGCGCGCGGTCAGCATGGTACTGCCAAGGATCGGGGCGAGCAGCTGCATCTTGCGCGGTGCCGGCACCACCGCGCGACTCGTGATCGAGTCGAGCCCCTGGCGCTCGAGCTGACGCCCGATCTCGGCATAGAGATAGCGCGCGGCGTTGATCCCGGCGCGACACCCTACCGGCAACCCGGCGATGCCGACGTCGGCGCGCCGGTAGAGCGCGTCGGCGGTATCCAGCATGCGTCGGATCACCGAGGCCAGGGCGTCGTTGAACACCGGGTCGGCGAGCCAGGCATCGGGGTCGATACCGGCCTCGCGCATCCACTGCTTGGGCAGATAGAGCCGACCGGCGCGGGCATCCTCGCCGACGTCGCGACAGATGTTGGTCAGCTGCATGGCGACGCCGAGGTCACAGGCGCGGGCCACCTGATCGGCCTCGCGCGCACCCATCAGGGTCGCCATCATCGCGCCGACGGTCGAGGCGACCCGGGCCGAGTAGGCATAGACCCCGGAGATGTCCTCGAAGCGACGCTCCTCGGCATCCCACTCGAAGCCCTCGAGCAGGGCCTCGAGCAGCACCTTGGGCATGGCGTACTGGACCACCACGTCGGCCAGCGCGCGATCGGCGGGATCGTCGATCGGGTTGCCGTCGTAGATGCGGTCGAGCCGCGCACGCAGCCCGGTGAGGGCGCGCGCCTTGCCAGCGGCATCGGGCACGAAGTCGATCGCGTCGTCGGCGATCCGGCAGAAGGCATAGAGCGCGATCGCCGGCTCGCGGATGCGCTGCGGCAACAGGAAGGAGGCCGCGTAGAAGGAACGCGACCCACAGCGCAGCAGCTCCCGGCAGGCAGCGAGATCGTCCGCCGAGGCGTGACCCGGCGACGGATTCAGGACATTAAGCGAAGGCTGAAACATCGGGCACCACCGTATCGAGGACACGGGCCGAGGAGATGACGCCGGGAATCCCTGCACCCGGATGCGTCCCCGCACCGACCAGATAGAGACCTTTGACGTCCTCACTGACATTGTGCGGGCGGAACCACGCACTCTGGGTGAGGGTCGGCTCGAAACTGAACCCGGCCCCGAGATAGGAGTTGAGCCTGTCCTGGAAGTCCTGCGGCGTGGTGACCAGCGAGGTCGCAATCTGGTCCTCCAGGCCGGGCAGCACGGTATCGCTGAGATAACGGGCGATCTTGGCCCGATACTCCTCGGCCACCGTGGCCCAGTCGGTGCCGCTCTCGAGGTGCGGAACCGGGGACAGGGCATAGAAGGTGTCGCACCCCTCGGGGGCGAGACTCGGATCGGTCGCCGTCGGGCGATAGAGGTAGAGGCTGAAGTCCTCGGCCAGACGCTTGTGCTGGAAGATGTCCTCGATCAGCTCGCGATAGCGCGGGCCGAGCAGGATGGTGTGGTGCTTGACGTCGGGGTACTGGCGCTTGGTGCCGAAGTACCAGACGAACAGCCCGGCGGAGAACCTGGAACGCTCGACCTTGCGATCGGTCCAGTGACGACGCACCGTCGCCGGCAGCAGCCGACGATAGGTGTTGGCCGCGTCGGCGTTGGAGACCACGATATCGGCGGCGATCTCCTCGCCCGAGGTCAACCGCACGCCGGTGGCGCGCCGACGCGAGTCGACCATGATCTGCTCGACCTCGGCCTTGTAGCGGATCTCGCTGCCCTGCCCCTCGATCAGGTCGACCATGCCGCGCACCAGGGCGCCGGTGCCGCCCATCACCGAGTGCACGCCCCACTTGCGCTCGAGGAAGGAGATCAGGGTGTAGATCGAGGTGACCTTGAAGGGGTTGCCACCGACCAGCAGCGGGTGGAAGGAGAGCACCTGGCGGATATAGGGGTCCTTGATGTACTTCGAGACCATGCCGTAGACGGTGCGGTAGCTCTGCTTGAGCACCATGTCCGGCACGATCTTGGCCATATCGGTCCAGGAGGTGAAGGGGATGTGTGCGAGGTCCTCGAAGCCGACCTTGAACACCCCCTCGCTGTACTTCATGAAGCGATCGTAGCCCTCGACGTCGTCCGGCGAGTACTGCGCGATCTGCGCCTTCACCGCCTCGGGATCGCCGCTGTAATCGAACACCTTGCCGTCGTCGAAACGGATCCGGTAGAAGGGATCCATCAAGCGCAGATCGATGTCGTCGGAGAACTTGCGCCCGCACAGCGACCACAACTCCTCGAGCAGGAAGGGAGCGGTGACGATGGTCGGGCCAGCGTCGAAAGAGAAACCGTCGCGATGGTGCATGTAGGCACGCCCGCCCGGCGCGTCGAGCCGTTCGAGCATGGTGACCCGATAACCGCGCGCGCCAAGGCGAATCGCCGCGGCCAGACCACCGAACCCGGTGCCGATCACGATCGCGTGGGGCTTGGCGCCCGTCACGCCCTTGGAAACCTGTGGAGCCGCAAGTGTCAAGTCTCTAATACCCAATCTAGTGTCAAGATGGCTTGACATTATAGCAGCATGACCGCCCCGTCCACCCCGGCGGCGCCTTTTGAAACTTGATCGGAATCAGCTCGGATCGGGCAGCAGACCAGCCCGCCCGAGCAGCTCGCCGATCAGCACCGCGACATCCTGCGGACGCTCCTCGTGAGCCAGGTGCCCGAGCCCGGACAGACGATGGATCTCGGTGCTCGGCAGCCGCTCGCGCACCCGCTCGGCCTCGCGCGGCGAGACCGTGCCGTCGTTCTCGCCGACGACCAGAAACAGCGGCGGCGCGAGTTCGGGGAGTGCCCGGGCGAGCGGCTCCAGGTCCCAGTTGGCCATCATCGTCAGGGTGGCGCGGATATGATCGGGATCGGCGACCAGCCGTCGGTAGAACTCGATCCCGGCCTCGTCGAGCCGCGAACCGGTATTGGCCACCAGTCCCTCGATGGCCTTGCGGTCGAGCGCATGCCAGGAGAGAAAGCGCGAGACCACCGGCACCGAGGCGAACAGCTGCGCGGTCGGCGAGAACACCCGCCCGGGCACCCCGCGCCAGGGCAGCAACGCGCCGTTGAGCGCGACCAGGGCATGCGGTACGAACCGCGCCTCGAGCACGGCACGCACCATGATCGCCGCCCCGGCCGAGTGCCCGATGACTGCGACGGGGCGGTGTCCGATACGTTCGAGCAGCGCGCCGAGCGCGGCACTCATCCCCGGCAGCGACATCTGCGCGTAGGGCAAGGCCTCGGTGAAGCCATGACCGGGCAGGTCGGGGGCGATGATGGTGAAGCGCTCGGCCAGCAGCGGCGCGAGATCGCGCCAGGAGTGGGTCGAGGCGCCGGTGCCGTGGAGCAGCAGCAACACCGGCCCCTGCCCCATCAGCTGGACGTGCCAGCGGATCCCGCCGGCGGTGACGAAGCGACTGGCGCCTCGGTTCGGCCAACTGTCGCCGTCGCGCGTCCAGTCGAGCCGTCTGGTCAGGGTGAATCGCATCCCTTTCACCTCCTTCGGCAAGACGTTCGGCAAACCCGATGAACGCTCGCGCCCGACCATCCCTGGGGTGGTCGGGCGCGAGCGCGGGGCCTCAGCCGGTCGCCACGCGAACCGCCTGGTTCAACGCACCGGCATCGGCATGCGGCAGCGGCAGGTAACGCGCACCCATCTCGGCGGCGAGCTCGCGCCCCTGCTGCTGCGGACGTGGCGAGGTGTCGATCACCATGGCGCTCATCTCCTGCGCCCGCACCGCCCGCGCCGCGGCCTTGGCCTCGTCGAAGGCGCGCGCCCGACCACCGGCGCCATCGCGCGCCACGTTGGCGCGACCGTCGGTCATCAGGATCAGGATCGGGGTACCGCCACGACGCTGGATCGAGTCGGCCATCATCATCCCCAGATCGATCCCCGAGGCCAGCGGCGTACCGCCGCCACCGGGCAGCCCGGCGAGGGTGCGCTTGGCACGCACCAGCGAGCGGGTCGGCGGCAGCAACACCTCGGCGCCCTTGCCGCGGAAGGCGATCAGGGCCACCTGGTCACGGCGCACATAGCAGTCGGCCAGCAACATCTCGACGGCACCCTTGGCCTCGGCGAGACGGTGCAGCGCCGAGGAGCCCGAGGCGTCGACCATGAAGATGGTCGTGGTCTCGGAGCGGTGCTTGAAGCGGGTGATGCGGAAGTCGTCCTGACGCACCTCGATGCGCGAGGACTCGATGCCGCGTCGCGCCCGCTCCTCGCGCCGCAACCGCTGCCAGGGCGCCGCGGCGCGCAGGGTCTCGACGACGTTGAGCTTGAGCCCGGAACGCAGCTCGCCGCGCAGCACCCCGGCCGGACGACCGCGGGTCGGCGCGTTCTGTATCGCACCGGCCTTGCCGGTGGCGCGCGAACGCGAGCGACGCAGGGTGCCGAGCTGGAGCTGCGAGAGCAGATCGGCGGGGATCGCCGCCTTGGCCGCATCGAGCACGGTGTCCTCGAGTTCCTGCGGCTCTTGCTGCTGCTCCTCGGACTGGTTCTGCTCCTGCTCCTCGGGCTCTTCCGGCGGTGGCGGCGGCTCCTCGGGCGGCTGCTCCTCGCTCGGCGGCAGCTGGGTGGCACGCGGCGCCAGCACCAGACGCGCGGCGACGGCCAGGTCCTCGGCCTCCACCTGGTCGCGACCCTCGAGCGCCGCCGAGGCGCAGGCGACCCGACAGGCGAACAGCGATGCACGCAGCGAGGGGATACCGAGCGCCAGCGCGGTACCGCACAGCGCCTCGAGCTGCTCCTCGTCGAGGGTCAGCCCGGCGAGACGCGCGCGCGCCTGCACCACGTCCTCGGGATCGTAGTCGCAGGCGATCGCCTCGTGGACGCGGATGTGGGTGAGATCGACGTGGAAGGCGAGACGATCGAGCAGCGCATTGAGCAGCCCCTCGTCCTCGCCCACGCCCTCGTCGAGCGCGACCACCGCGAAGCGCGACGGGGTGCGCATCGCCAGGCCGTCGCGTTCGAGCACCACCTCGCCCGAGTCGAAGGCCATGGTCAGGCGCGCGGCGGTATGGGCCGAGATGCGCTCGGCCATCGCCAGCTCCACCAGACCACCATCGGCCTCCACCAGCAGGCCACGTTCGGCGATCGGGCGACCGGCGTTGAGGGTCGCGGCCAGATCGAGGCCGCCGAGCAGGCGACCGTCGGAGACGTGCAGCGGGATGCGGCGATGCGGCGCCTCGGGCGGCTGCAGATCGCGCATCAGGCTCAGCCACTGCTCACGCACCGGGCCGGCGAGGGCCCGTAGCGCGACGCCGCCGGTCCCGACCGGATCGACGCTCATCAGGGCCGCAGCCAGCACCGCATCATCCCACGCGGACAGGCCCGCCCCGGCCGGGGGCGGACCCGCGTCGACGCCTTGATCGGCGGCGGGATTCGCGGCGGTCATGTTCATTCCCCGAACAGTTCCGCCACGGCGCGCTCGACCCGGCTGGTGGAACCGGACTCGTCGAGCGGATCGCGACGCAGACGGTGACGCAGCGCCGAGGTGGCGACCTCCTTGAGGTGGCGGTCGACGACCTCGGTGTCGCCCTGCAGCGCGGCCAGGCCACGCGCGGCGCGGATCAGGGTGAGCTCGCCGCGCAACCCGTCGGTGCCGAGCTTCATGCACAGTTCGCCGGCGCGCTCGAGGGTCGCATCCGGCACCTCGACGCTGGGCAGCAGCTCACGCGCCTTCTGGATCTGGCGACGCACCTTGCCGTCCTGACGCTTCCACTTCTCGACGAAGGCGTTGGGATCGCGCTCGAAGGCGTCGCGCAGCCGCACCACCTTCATCCGGGTGGGCAGGTCCTGCGGGGTCTTGACCTCGACGGACAGACCGAAGCGGTCCTGCAGCTGCGGGCGCAGCTCGCCCTCCTCGGGGTTACCGGAGCCGACCAGCACGAAGCGCGCCGGGTGACGGACACTCAGGCCCTCGCGCTCGACCAGGTTCTGACCCGAGGCGGCAACGTCGAGCAGCGAGTCGACCAGATGGTCCTCGAGCAGGTTAACCTCGTCGATGTAGAGGAAGCCGCGATGGGCACGCGCCAGCAGACCCGGCTCGAAGGCCTTCTCGCCCTTGGTCAGGGCGCGCTCGAGGTCGAGGGCGCCGATCACGCGGTCCTCGGTGGCACCGAGCGGCAGGTCGACCACCGGCACCGGCACCTGACGGCTCTTCAGCGTCCGGCCCGCAGCGCGCTTGGCGCGGCAGTCCTCACACAGGACGTCATCGCTGGCCTCGGGGTCGCACTGATAGGTGCAATCGACGGCGCGCATCTTCGGCAGCAGGGCGGCCAGGCCACGGATCGCGGTGGACTTGCCGGTGCCGCGGTCGCCGAATACCAGTACACCGCCGATCGAGGGATCGATGGCAGCGATCAATAAGGAGCGTTTCATCTCCTCCTGGGCGACAACGGCGGAAAACGGGAACGGGATGGGCATAACGCTGCAAACCTTGTTGCTTAGTCTGTTCGGCGCAAACGGCCAGATTGAGCGGACACGCCCAAGACCGTCGCGCACACAGGCGCTTGCTGGACGTTGTCCCGATGAACCATGGAGCCGGTCGCGCGGCGCGCAGCCCGCCCCAAGCCTTATTCGATCAAGTTCGCGACCCTAGCGCCCCTGCTCGACCGTGGTCAAGCCGACAGGATCAATCACCGGCGAGAATCCCCGAAAGGCGCGTGGTTTCCATGACCGGGGCCGATGGACTGAGCGCGACCATTTGCGGCAGACTGCACGCCGCCCACGGCGGTCCCCCGACGACCGCCCTCCAAGCCACTCCGGGCAACGCCCGGCGCAGACCGACGCGCGCGGCGTGCCCATCGACCACGAGGAGATCCAGCATGCCGATCCGTCATCCCGCAGCCAGCCAGCACTCGCACGAGGCGCAGCGATGAATCAGTCCGCCGCCCCCGTCGCCGAGGGCCCGTCCAAGGGCATGGGTCAGATCTCGCTGCTCAGCAACGACGAGCGACTCCAGGGTCGCCCCCGTCTGTGCAGCGACTGCGGGCTGTGCGACAGCACGCTCAAGCCGCAGATGACCCAGGCGTGCATGTTCGTCAACAACCAGACCGACGCCATCGAGCAGCGCCTGTTCGGTCGCAGCCGCGGCGACGGCGACGAGCTGCTGTTCGGCTGCTACCGCGCCACCTATGCCGCGCGCATGCGCGCCCCGCGTCCCGGCGCACAGTGGAGCGGCATGGTCACCACCCTCGGCGCGCGGCTGCTCGAACGCGGCGAGGTCGAGGCGGTGATCACCACCGCCGCCGCCCCCGGCACCCGCTTCAAGGCCCAGCCGATCCTCGCCCGTACCCCCGAGGAGGTGCTCGCCACCGCCGGCAACAAGCCCAGCCTGTCGCCCAACCTCGGGCTGCTCGACCTGGTGCGCGAGCAGGGCATCAAGCGCCTGGCCTTCATCGGCACCGGCTGCCAGGTGCACGCGCTGCGCGCGATCGAGTCCGAGCTCGGACTCGAGGCGCTGTACGTGATCGGCATCCCCTGCAGCGACAACGTCTCCTACCCCGATCTCGAATACTTCCTCGAGCAGATCTCGCGCTCACCCAAGACCGTGGTCCATCACGAGTTCATGCAGGACTTCAGTCTCTGGCTGCGCCACGAGGACGGCGCGGTCGAGCGGGTCAACTACATCGACTTCCCGATGGACAAGCTCCACGGCATCTTCCCCTCGGCCTGTCTGTCCTGCTTCGACTACCCCAACGCGCTGAGCGACCTGACCATCGGCTACATGGGCGCGGAACTCGGCTGGCAGTGGGTGATGGCGCGCACCGAGCGCGGCGAGCGGATGTTCGAGATGCTGCGCCCCGAACTCGAGTTCGGCACCCTCACCGAGGGCGGCAACCGCACCCGCGGCATGCCGCGCTTCATGGAGCGGCTCAACCACCCGCCCGGCACCGGGCGCCCGCCGCTGCTCATCCGCAAGCTGGTCGCCTGGCTGCAACGCAACCGTGGACCACGCGGACTGGAGTTCGCCCGCGCGGTGATCGAGATGAAGCTGCTGCGCAACCTCAACCATGTGCGCAGCAAGTTCGAGCGTCAGGAATCGCGGGTGGTGCCGGGCTTCGTCTATCGCGCCCTCGCCCCCTACGCCGAGCACTATCGCGAGCTGTTCGATCGCGACCTGGCCCCGCGCGACTGACCCCGGCTCAGACGACCGGCGCCGCGCGCGCCGGCGTCGGCTCCTGGAACTGCAGCGCGGCGAGGCGCGCATAGAGCCCGCCCTCGGCGATCAGCGCCTCGTGGCCTCCGGCGGCGGCGATGCGTCCGCCGTCGATCACCAGGATGCGGTCGGCGTTGCGCACCGTCGCCAGCCGGTGAGCGATGACGATGCTGGTGCGCCCGCGCATCAGCTCCTCGAGCGCCTGCTGCACCAGGCGCTCGCTCTCGGCGTCGAGCGCGCTGGTCGCCTCGTCGAGCAGCAGCAGCGCCGGGTCGCGCAGGATGGTGCGGGCGATGGCGATCCGCTGGCGCTCCCCCCCTGAGAGCTGCACCCCGCGCTCGCCGAGATCGGTGTCGAAGCCCTGCGGCAGGCGATCGAGGAACTCGGTCGCGTGCGCCGCCTCGGCGGCGCGACGCACCTCGGCGTCGGTCGCCGACTCCATACCGTAGCGGATGTTCTCCCAGGCACTGGTGGCGAAGATCACCGGGTCCTGCGGCACCAGCCCGATCCGTCCACGCAGCTCGCGCGGGTCGAGTGCGCGCAGATCGACGCCATCGAAACACACCCTGCCGGCGCTCGGGTCGTAGAAGCGCAACAACAGCTGGAACAGGGTCGACTTGCCCGCCCCCGAGTGCCCCACCAGCGCCACCCGCTCGCCCGGGCGCACCACCAGCGAGAGCGCATCCAACGCCGGGGTATCGGGACGCGAGGGGTAGCAGAAGCGCACCGCGTCGAAACGGACCTCGCCGCGCGCCGGCCGCGGCAGCGCCACCGGGTCGCTCGGCGCGGCGATCGCCGGGCGTGCCTCGAGCAGCTCCATCAACCGCTCGCTGGCTCCGGCACCGCGCAGCAGCTGGCCGAGCAGCTCGCTGAGCGAACCGACCGCACTGGCCACCAGGATGGCGTAGAACAGGAAGGCCGAGAGTTCGCCGCCGCTGAGGGCCCCGTCGAGTACCTGGTGACCGCCGATCCACAGCACCACACCGATCGCGCCGAAGGTCAGCAGGGTGGCGATCCCGGCAAGCAAGGCGCTGGTCAGCGAGCGCTGACGGGCCACCTCGAAGGCCGACTCCACCTGCTCGCCGTAACGACGCCGATCGAGCGGCTCGTGACCGCAGGCCTGCACGGTGCGGATGCCGTGGATCACCTCATCGACATAGGCCGCGACATCGGCCACCCGATCCTGACTGGCGCGCGAGAGACGGCGCACCCGATGCCCCAGCAGCCAGGCCGGGCCGATCACCAGCGGCACCCCGAGCAGCACCAACCCGGTCAGGCCCGGGCTGGTCACCGCCAGCATGGCGATGCCGCCGAGCATCATCAGCGAGGTGCGCAGCGCCATCGCCAGGGTCGAGCCCACCACCACCTGCAGCAGCGCGGTATCACTGGTCAGTCGCGAGATCACCTCGCCGGTGCGGGTGGTCTCGAAGAAGCCGACATCGAGTCCCAGCACCCGATCGAAGACCGCGCGCCGGATGTCGGCAACCACCCGCTCGCCGATCCAGTTGAGCAGATAACTGCGCGCCATCATCGCCCCGGCGGTGAGCACCACCACGGCGAGAAACAGCAGCAACGAACGATCGAGCGCCACCGCCGAGCCGCTCGACAGCCCGCGATCGACCACCACCCGGATCACCTGACCGAAGGCCAGCACCGACCCGGCGGCGAACAGCAACGCGGCGAGCGCGGCGAGCAGGCGCCAGCGATAAGGCAGGGTGAAGCGCAGCAGACGCGCCAAGGCACGCAGATCGCGGGTGCCCGGACGATCGGGCGCGACGGAGGATGATCGGGACATGGGATTCCTTACAGCAAAGCGGACAACGAAAGGAGAACGACCGAGGGCCGGGACTCAGCCGCGTTCGAGCGCGCGCCACTGGCGCAGCAGCAACAACGCCGCCCAGAGCAGCGCGGCGAGCATCAGCAGGGCGCCGAGCAGATGACTGGCCTGAGCGAGCGCGCGATCGAGATGCAACAGCCCGGTCTCGGTTAATAGGTATTCCCAGTCGTGAAATCCATAGGGCGCGGTCTGTCCGGTGTTGCCGCCGAGCAGCGGCAACACCCCGGCGCGGGCATCGGCGACATAGGGCGCGATATCGAGGAAGTTCTCCCCGAACCACCACAGACAGACGCTGGCCCCGAAGGGGTCACGAGTACGCAGCAGCAGCACCAGCAGACAGATCAGCGGCATCAGCAGCTGCCCCAGGGTGCCGCCGAGCGAGCCGATGAAGTCGCCGAGCGGGGCGAAGATGACGTGCCCGGCCTCGTGGAAGGGCAGATTGACCAGATGCAGCAGCGATTCGCCGACAACATTGCTCGACACCGGCGCGGCCATCAGCCGCAGCCCCCAGACCAGCAGCACGCACCAGAGCAGGACGCGGAGCGCCAGCACCGGCGCGCCACCGGCCGGGGGTACGCCGAGCAGCAGCTCGCTCACGCGCCACGACGCCCGCCGCCGGCCCCGGCGCGCTGGACGCGCCGGGGCCTCGCCCGCGGGCGGGTGATGCTTGTAGTACTTGGCGAAGACCAGCCCGCAGGCCGTGCAGATGTCGGCGTGATCGGACTGCTCGGCACGACACTTGGGGCATTGCATGACGGATCAGCGGTGACGCCCCGCGAGCGCGCGCTAGAGCATCTCCTCGCGGAACTCGCGCAGCACCACGCCCCACCAGTCGAAGGTATCCTCGAGGTTGCGCGGGGTGACGCCGTAGTTGAGGTTGACGGCGAACTCCAGCACCGCATCGCCCTCGTCGTCGATATAGGCCTTGCCGAAGCGCTTGTCGCGATTCCAGCGGTTGACGTCCTCGAGGGTCAGGCCGGGCTGTTCCCAACCGGCATAGAACAGGATGTCCTTGCAGTCCTTGCCGTCATCGCAGCCATAGAAGGTCACCAGATAGATGACCCCGAACATCCGCCCACGGATACGCGGGTCGCCGACACTGTCGGTCTGCAACTCGGCGCTGCCGAAACCCTTGGCCGCCGTCAGCACCGCCTCGGGATCGGCCGCGCTCACCAGATCACGCGCCAGCGCGCCCCCACACCACAGCGCCGCCACCAGACCAGCGGTCAGCAGTCCACGAATACGCATCATTCCCCCTCCTCGCATCAGGCCAGTCGGGAGCGGACACCTAACTCCGCCCCCAACGATGAACCCCGACTCAAGGCCGGGGATGCGCCGGACATCCCGCGCACGGCTCAAGTATAAGCCGCGATCGCCACGGCGCGGCGATCAGCCCAGCGTACCGGCCAGGGCGCGAATGGCGTCGCGATTGGTCCAGGAGGCGGTGAGCCGCGCGGCGGCACCCGCCGGCACCCAGCGGTACTCGAGGTGCTCGCGCGGATTGAGCCGCACCAACCGCCGGGTCTCGAGCACCAGCGCGAACCAGTACTCGCGATTGAAGCAGACGTTGGGGGCATAGCGCTTGCGCCAGGCGCGCACGATCGGGAACAGCGCCGACTGATGCAGGTCGATCAGCCGCCCGCCGGCACGCAGCCCGGTCTCCTCGTAGACCTCGCGCGCCGCGGCCTGACGCGGGCTCTCGCCGGCATCGAGGCTGCCGGTGACCGACTGCCAGAAGGCCAGCGGACGCGCCCGACGGAGCATCAGGAACTCGCCCCCGCGGGTACAGATGACCACCAGCACCGACTGCGGGCGCTTGCGCGGCAGCCGGCTCATTGCCTCTGCCTCCGCCTCGCTCACCCTGAGCTGACGCAGGATCCCGGGATCCACACACTTGGCCATCAACATTACCTGTCTTGGTTCGGCCTCGGCGTCACGACCGGCGGCCTGAGGGAGAAATGAGCACACGCCACCTCGCGGTGGCGCGTGTTGCCGACGCCCGCGACGGGCGTGCGGGCGGGAGCGACGGGCTCAGCCGCGCTGGCGCAGACGCAGCGCCAGCTCCTTGAGCTGCGCCTCGTCGACCGCCGAGGGGGCGTCGGTGAGCAGACAGGCCGCGGTCTGGGTCTTGGGGAAGGCCATGACGTCGCGGATCGACTGCGCGCCGGTCATCAGCATCACCAGACGGTCGAGACCGAAGGCGATGCCACCGTGCGGCGGGCAGCCGAACTTGAGCGCCTGGAGGAGGAAGCCGAAGCGCTCCTCGGCCTGCTCGTCGCTGATCTTGAGCAGTTCGAAGACCTGGCGCTGCACCGCCTCGCGGTGGATACGGATCGACCCACCGCCGACCTCGGTGCCGTTGAGCACCATGTCGTAGGCACGCGACAGACAGCGGCCCGGATCACTGGAGAGGCTGTCGAGCTGCTCCTCCTTGGGCGCGGTGAAGGGATGGTGCAGGGCCACCCAGCGATCGGCGTTGGGATCGTGCTCGAACATCGGGAAATCGACCACCCACAGCGGGTGCCAGCCCTCGGCCATCAGCCCGCGATCCTCGCCGAGCTTGACGCGCAGCGCGCCGATCGACTCGTTGACCACCCGCGCCTTGTCGGCGCCGAAGAAGATCAGGTCGCCGTCCTCGGCGCCGGTGCGCGCCATGATGCCCTCGACGGTGGCATCGGGGAGGAACTTGAGGATCGGCGACTGCAGCCCCTCGCGCCCCTTGGTCGACCACTCGTTGACCTTGATGTAGGCCAACCCCTTGGCGCCGTAGATACCGACGAACTGGGTGTAGCCGTCGATCTCCTTGCGCGTGAGCGAGCCGCCGCCGGGCAGGCGCAGCGCCGCCACGCGGCCCTCGGGGTCCTGGGCGGGAGCGGCGAAGACCTTGAACTCGACCCCGTCCATCAGATCGGCGACGTCGATCAGCTCCAGCGACACGCGCAGGTCGGGACGGTCGGAGCCGTAGCGACGCATCGCCTCGGCATAGGTCATGCGCGGGAAGGGGTTGGGCAGGGTCTCGCCGTTGACCTCCTCGAAGAGGGTGCGGATCATCGACTCCATCAGCCCCATCAGCGTCTCCTCGTCGACGAAGGAGGCCTCGATGTCGAGCTGGGTGAACTCGGGCTGACGGTCGGCGCGCAGGTCCTCGTCGCGGAAGCAGCGCGCGACCTGGTAGTAGCGATCCATCCCGGACATCATCAGCAGCTGCTTGAACAGCTGCGGCGACTGCGGCAGGGCGAAGAACTCACCGGGGTGGGTGCGGCTGGGCACCAGATAGTCGCGCGCGCCCTCGGGGGTCGACTTGGTGAGGATCGGGGTCTCGATATCGAGGAAGCCGTGCTCGTCGAGGAAGCGACGCATCACCCGGGTGACCTGGCTGCGGGTACGCAGCCGCGCCTGCATCTCGGGGCGTCGCAGATCGAGATAGCGGTAGCGCAGCCGCACCTCCTCGGAGGCGTCGGCGGCATGGCTCTCGAGCTGGATCGGCGGCGTGGCCGCAGCGTTGAGGATCTCCAGCTCCAGGCCCAGCACCTCGATCTCGCCGGTGGGGAGATCGGGGTTGACGGTGCCCTCGGGACGCGGCCGCACCCGACCCTTGACGCGCAGTACGAACTCGCTGCGGACCTGCTCGGCGCGGGCGAAGATCTCGGCGCGATCGGGGTCGAACACCACCTGCACCAGACCGTCGCGGTCGCGCAGGTCGACGAAGATCACCCCGCCGTGGTCGCGGCGCCGATGCACCCAGCCGCAGAGCACGACCTCCTGGCCGTCATGGCTGCCGTTCAAGTCCCCACAGTAGTGCGTGCGCATCGTTCTATCGCCCCATTGTCCTGAAAGTCGTCGTTGATCGTTCGCGGCGCCGCGTCATCGCGCAGTCGCTCGCCTGGGGCCGAGTGCCCCGCCCCCGGACGGCGTCGGCGTCCGGGACATGAGAAACCAAAAAACCGCGCTGGGCGCGCCAGCGCGGCTTGCGGCTCGAACAGGGGGGACCGGCCTCACGGCGCATCGCCGACGGCGGGTGCCGCTTCGTATCAACCCCCCTCGCGGGGGCGAGAAGATACTGAAGCGGCGGGCGCACACGCAAGCACGACCCCCGCGAGCCGGGTCAGGCGGCCTTGTCGGACCCGCCGCTCGAGCCCTCGTGCAGGTTTTTCTTCTTGCCCTGCTTGAAGTCGGTCTCGTACCAGCCGCCGCCCTTGAGGCGGAAGCCGGCTGCCGAGATCTGCTTCTTGAGTTCGGACTTGCCGCAGGCGGGACAGTCGGTCAGCGGCGCATCGCTGATCTTCTGCATCGCCTCCATCTCGTGTCCGCACGCCTCGCAGCGATATTCATAGATCGGCATTGATCATACCTCGTCATCGGATAAACAACGGCGGTCGCGGCCCATCGACCGTGCGCCGATACCATGAGGGGTTGCGGGCCAGCATGGAATTGGCCTTCAATGACAGCCCCTCGAAACCAGGTTTGAGCCAGGACGCCATGCCCTCGACCCGTCAGCCCTCGATCCTCATCACCGGTTGCTCCAGCGGCATCGGCGCGCACTGCGCCGAGGGGCTGGCGCGCCGCGGCTGGCGAGTGATCGCCTCGGCGCGCGCCGAGACCGATGTCGAGCGCTTGGCCGCCAGCGGCCTGGAGGCGGTGCGCATCGACCTCGACGACTCGTCGAGCATCGCCGCGGGGCTCGAGCAGGCGCTCGCGCTCACCGGCGGCAGGCTCGATGCGCTGTTCAACAACGGCGCCTACGGCCAGCCCGGCGCGGTCGAGGACCTCAGTCGCGCGGCGCTGCGCGCGCAGCTCGAGACCAACCTCCTCGGCTGGCACGAGTTGACCTGCCGGGTGATCCCGGTGATGCGCCGTCAGGGAGAGGGCCGCATCGTCCAGAACAGCTCCATCCTCGGGCTCATCCCACTGCCCTTCCGCGGCGCCTATGTCGCCAGCAAGTATGCGCTCGAGGGTCTGACCGACACCCTGCGCCTGGAGCTGCGCGGCAGCGGCATCACGGTCTCGCTGATCGAGCCGGGACCGATCGCCAGCCGCTTCCGCGACAACGCCCATCGCGCCTTTCGCGACCACATCGACGTCGAGCACAGCGTCCATCGCGACGCCTATGTCCGCGCCGAGCAACGACTGACCAAGGCGGGCAAGGCGCAGCCCTTCACCCTGCCGCCCGAGGCGGTGTTGCGCGCACTGGTCCACGCCATTGAGAGCCCGCGTCCCCGCCCGAGATATTATGTCACCTTGCCGACCCATGTGCTCGGCGGGCTGAGACGGGTCCTGTCGACCCGCGCGCTCGACTGGCTGCTGGCGCGGGTCTCGCGCGGCGGCGCCGGCTGAGCGACGCCGCGCGCGGGGTCAGATGTATTCGACCTCGAGGATCTCGAACTCGCGCACCCCGCCGGGGGCATCGACCGAGGCGACATCGCCCTCGCTCTTGCCGATCAGGCTGCGCGCGATCGGCGAGGAGACCGAGATCATCCCCAGCTTGAGGTCGGCCTCGTCCTCGCCGACGATCCGATACTTGAGCTCCTGATCCTTGTCCAGCTCGAGCACGTGCACGGTCGCGCCGAACACCACCCGCCCCGTCTTCGGCAACGTCGTGACATCGATGATCTGCGCGTTGGAGAGCTTCGACTCGATGTCCTTGATACGACCCTCGATGAAGCCCTGCTGCTCGCGCGCGGCGTGATACTCGGCGTTCTCCTTGAGATCGCCGTGCTCGCGCGCCTCGGCGATCGCCTCGATCACGCGCGGACGCTCGACCCGCTTGAGCTGGTCCAATTCTTCACGCAATTTCTCAGCGCCTCTCGCGGTCAGAGGTACCTGGGTCATGGGTGATTCCCTCGTATGGATGGACCGCGTGCCGGGGCGCGCGGTCGTTCGGGCCCGTTGCGGACCCCAAAAAGACAAAAAGAGACCACGGGCACCCCGTGCGGGGCGCCCGTTCGGCCTGGATCAATGGAGATCTTGTAACCGATTGACGGTGCAGATGTCCAGTTGCTTGAGCGCCAGACAGGTCGCCTCGGCACCGGCGATGGTGGTGGTGTAGCACACCTTGTGCTGGAGCGCGGCGCGACGGATCTCGGCGGAGTCGGCGATCGCCTGGGCACCCTCGGTGGTGTTGACGATCAGGCTGACCTCCTTGTTCTTGATCATGTCGACCAGGTGCGGACGCCCCTCGGCGACCTTGTTCACCCCGACGCACTCGAGCCCCGCCTCACGCACCGCCGCAGCAGTGCCGTGGGTGGCATAGAGGCTGAAGCCGAACTCGATGAGATCGCGGGCGACGCGCAGCAGTCGCGGCTTGTCGGCATCACGCACGCTCAGCAGCGCCTTGCCGCCACGCCCCGGCAGCAGCGAACCGGCGCCCTCCTGGGCCTTGGCATAGGCCTCGCCGAAGGTGTCGCCGACGCCCATCACCTCGCCGGTGGACTTCATCTCCGGGCCCAGCACGGTGTCGACGCCGGGGAACTTGACGAAGGGGAACACCGCCTCCTTGACGAAGTAATGCTTGGGCCGACTCTCGCGCTCGTAGCCCTGCTCGGCCAGCGAGCGACCGGCCATGCAGCGCGCGGCGACCTTGGCCAGCGGCACGCCGATCGACTTGGAGACGAAGGGCACGGTGCGCGAGGCGCGCGGGTTGACCTCGAGGATGTAGATTTCCTCGCCCTTGACCGCGAACTGGGCGTTCATCAGACCGACGACGTTGAGCGCGCGCGCCATCTTCGCCATCTGCTCGCGCATCCGGTCCTGGATCGAGGCCGGCAGGGTGTAGGGCGGCAGCGAGCAGGCCGAATCGCCCGAGTGCACGCCGGCCTGCTCGATGTGCTCCATGATGCCGCCGATGAGCACGTCCTGGCCGTCGCTGATGGCGTCGACGTCGACCTCGATGGCGTCATCGAGGAAGCGATCGAGCAGCACCGGCGACTCGTTGGAGACGCGCACCGCCTCGCGCATGTAGCGCTCGAGATCGGCCTCCTCGTAGACGATCTCCATCGCCCGACCGCCGAGCACGTAGGACGGACGCACCACCAGCGGGTAGCCGATGTCGGCAGCGAGCGCCACCGCCTCGGCCTCGCTGCGCGCGGTCGCGTTCGGCGGCTGCAGCAGACCCAGATCCTGGATCATGTGCTGGAAGCGCTCGCGGTCCTCGGCCAGGTCGATGCTGTCCGGGGTGGTGCCGATGATCGGCACCCCGGCGGCCTCGAGTGCGCGGGCGAGCTTGAGCGGGGTCTGGCCGCCGTACTGCACGATCACGCCGCGCGGGCGCTCGCACTCGACCACCTCGAGTACGTCCTCCAGGGTGAGCGGCTCGAAGTAGAGCCGGTCGGAGGTGTCGTAGTCGGTCGAGACCGTCTCCGGGTTGCAGTTGACCATGATGGTCTCGTAGCCGTCCTCGCGCATGGCGAAGGCGGCGTGGACGCAGCAGTAGTCGAACTCGATGCCCTGGCCGATCCGGTTGGGGCCGCCGCCGAGGACCATGATCTTCTCGCGATCGCTCGGTTCGGCCTCGCACTCCTCCTCGTAGGTGGAGTAGAGATAGGCGGTGGTGGCAGCGAACTCGGCCGCGCAGGTGTCGACGCGCTTGAACACCGGGCGCACGCCGAGGGCGTGACGGCGGGCGCGGATGGCGTCCTCGGTGGTCTCGAGCAGCCGTGCGATGCGACGATCGGAGAAGCCCTGACGCTTGAGCTGACGCAGCCGCTCGGCATCGAGCCCGTCGAACCCGGCGGCGACCAGCGCGCGCTCGCTGGCGATCAGGTCCTCGATCTCGGCGAGGAACCAGGGCTCGATCTTGCTCAGCTCGTGGATGTCCTCGAGCGAGAGCCCCATGCGGAAGGCATCGGCGACGTAGAACAGCCGATCGATACCGGCCTGGCGCAGCTCCTGGCGCAGCTTGGCCATGGCCTCGGAGTCGGCGGGATCGACGATCTCCTCGAGTCCGTACTTGTCGATCTCGAGCCCGCGCAGCGCCTTCTGCAGCGATTCCTGGAAGGTGCGACCGATCGCCATCACCTCGCCGACCGACTTCATCTGGGTGGTCAGACGGGCATCGGCCTGGGCGAACTTCTCGAAGGCGAAGCGCGGGATCTTGGTGACCACGTAGTCGATGGTCGGCTCGAACGAGGCCGGGGTGGCGCCGCCGGTGATGTCGTTGCGCAGCTCATCGAGGGTATAACCGACGGCGAGCTTGGCCGCGACCTTGGCGATCGGGAAGCCGGTGGCCTTGGAGGCCAGCGCCGAGGAGCGCGAGACGCGCGGATTCATCTCGATGACGATCATCCGCCCGTTCTCGGGGTTGATCGCGAACTGGACGTTGGAGCCACCGGTGTCGACACCGATCTCGCGCAGCACCGCCAGCGAGGCGTCGCGCATGATCTGGTATTCCTTGTCGGTGAGCGTCTGCGCCGGGGCGACGGTGATCGAGTCGCCGGTGTGCACGCCCATCGGATCGAGGTTCTCGATCGAGCAGATGATGATGCAGTTGTCCGCGCGGTCGCGGACCACCTCCATCTCGTACTCCTTCCAGCCGAGCACCGATTCCTCGATCAGCAGCTCGCGGGTCGGCGAGAGATCCAGCCCGCGGCGACAGATCTCCTCGAACTCCTCCTGGTTATAGGCGATGCCGCCACCGCTGCCGCCCATGGTGAAGGACGGACGGATGATCGCCGGGAAGCCGATCGAGGCCTGGACCTGATTGGCCTCCTCGAGGCTGTGGGCGATCGCCGAGCGCGGCATGTCGAGGCCGATCTTGCGCATCGCCTGACGGAACAGGTCGCGGTCCTCGGCCTTGTCGATGGCCTCGCGCGAGGCGCCGATCAGCTCGACGCCGTACTCCTCGAGCACGCCCTCGCGCACCAGATCGAGCGCGCAGTTGAGCGCGGTCTGGCCACCCATGGTCGGCAACAGCGCATCCGGGCGCTCACGCTCGATGATCGCCGCCACCGCGCGCCAGGTGACCGGCTCGATATAGGTGGCGTCGGCCATCTCGGGGTCGGTCATGATGGTGGCCGGGTTCGAGTTCACCAGAATGACCCGATACCCCTCCTCCCGCAGCGCCTTGCAGGCCTGGGCGCCGGAGTAGTCGAACTCGCAGGCCTGGCCGATGACGATGGGGCCAGAGCCAATGATCAGGATGCTGTGGATGTCAGTACGCTTTGGCATTCTGTTAGTTTCTTGAGATCCGAGAATGGATGTACGTGAACGCAAATGCTGGAAGACGAATGCCGTTGGCGACGGACCGCGAGGGGTCCGCGCCCGCACCGCTCCGCAACACCCGGTCGACCCCGGACTCCGCCGTCGCTGGCGGATCCGTCGAGCCCGCGCGCGCGTCCATGTGAGGGAACGCGCGCGACGCCGCCCGTCTAGCCGCGCGCGCGCATGGACTCGATGAACTGATCGAACAGCGGCGCCACGTCACAGGGGCCGGGACTGGCCTCGGGGTGCCCCTGGAAGCTGAAGGCCGGGCAGTCGCAGCGACGAATACCCTGCAGCGAGCCGTCGAACAGCGAGCGATGCGTCGGCTGCAGCGTCTCGGGGAGGGTCTCCTCGTCGACGGCGAAGCCGTGGTTCTGGCTGCTGATCATCACCGCGCCGGTAGCGAGATCCTGCACCGGGTGGTTGGCGCCGTGGTGGCCGAACTTCATCTTCAGGGTGCGGGCGCCGGAGGCGAGCGCGAGCAACTGGTGGCCAAGACAGATGCCGAACAGCGGCACTTGGTGCTCGAGCAGCTCGCGGATCGCGGCGATGGCGTAGTCGCAGGGCTCGGGGTCGCCGGGACCGTTGGAGAGGAACACCCCGTCGGGGTTCATCGCCAGCACCTCGGCGGCGGGGGTGCGGGCCGGGACCACGGTGACGCTGCAGCCGCGCGAGGCCAGCATGCGCAGGATGTTGCGCTTGACGCCGAAGTCGTAGGCGACGACCTTGAACGGCAGCGCCTCGTCGGCGGGGTCGAGCGGCGCGGGCAGCCCGCCCTCGAGCGCCCACTCGCCCTGGGTCCAGGCATAGGGCTCGGCGGTGGTGGCCTGCTGGGCGAGGTCCATGCCCTTGAGCCCGGGGAAGTCACGGGCGGCGGCGAGCGCCGCGGCCTCGTCGATGGCGTCGCCGGCCTGTAGACAGCCGTTCTGCGCGCCCTTCTCGCGCAGGATGCGGGTCAGGCGACGGGTGTCGATGTCGGCGATGCCGACCACGCCCTGACGACGCAGATAGTCGTCGAGACGCTCGCGCTGGCGGAAATTGCTGGCGCGCTGGGGCAAGTGGCGGATGATCAGGCCGGCGGCCTGGATGCCGGCGGACTCCTCGTCCTCCGGGTTGGCGCCCACGTTGCCGATGTGGGGGTATGTCAGGGTCACGAGCTGGCGCAGATAGGAGGGATCGGTGAGGATCTCCTGATAGCCGGTCATGGCGGTGTTGAACACCACCTCACCGACGCTCGAGCCATCGGCGCCAATCGATGTTCCGCGGAAGACCGAACCGTCTTCCAGAACCAGAACTGCGGGTTTTCTCAAGGGTATCTCCGAATCCGGGCGAGGATGCGCAACGACCGCGACGGGACGTCGGGTGACGGCGTTGGACACACAGGGTAGGTCAATGGCAGCGCCCTGACCGGCCTGAATTCTAAAGAACCGCCGGCGCACTGTCCACGCGCGCCGGTCGGTACGGGCGGCGAAATGCCAACCCGATCATCCGCTTCAGCCCCCTCCGGCGTGCAGTTGGTGGCGCGCCCAGGCGATGATCCCCGCCGCATCCATGGCACCGGCCTGACGGGCCCGCTCGACCCCGCCGCGAAACAGCGCCAGGGTCGGGATGCTGCGGATACCGAGCCGCGCGGCCAGCCCCTGGGCCCGTTCGGTGTCGACCTTGACCAGGCGCAGCTCGGGCTCGAGGGTGCGCGCGGCAGCGGCGAAGGCCGGCGCCATCATCTGGCAGGGACCGCACCAGGGCGCCCAGAAATCGACCAGCAGCGGCAGATCGCTGCGCCCCAGGTGATGGGCGAAGCGCGCCTCGTCGAGCGCCACCGGCTCGCCACCGAACAGCGGCGCGTGACAGCGCCCGCAACGTCCGCCCGCGCCGAGGCGCGCCGGCGCCAGCCGGTTGACCGCGTCGCAGGCGGGGCAGACCACATGGATTGGATCGGACATCTCCTTACTCTCTCCCTCTCGATGGATGCGGGCGTGACGGGAGCGCCCGCACGCCGCGTATCCTGGTCGTTGTCGACGATCGCGACCATCCCGACCACGGCCCCAGCCGTATCGCGACCGTCTTGAATCGTCATCGACCGGTAGCTATCGTCACCGGCCTCGCCAATATCCACACCATCAGGAGTCATCACCCATGACAGATTCACCCCATGTCGTGACCGTCACCGCCGAGAACTTCCAGTCGGTCGTCATCGAGGGCTCCTACGAGCGCCCGGTGCTGGTCGACTTCTGGGCCGACTGGTGCGCCCCCTGTCGCATGCTGATGCCGCTGCTCACCGGGCTGGCCGAGCGCTACGCCGGGCGCTTCCTGCTCGCCAAGGTCAACACCGAGGAGGAGCAGGCGCTGGCCGCGCAGTTCGGCGTGCGCAGCCTGCCCACGGTACGGCTCTACAAGGACGGCCAGCCGGTCGACGAGTTCATGGGTGCGCTGCCCGAGGGAGAGATCCGCGAGTTCCTCGATCGTCACATCCCCCGCGCCTCGAGCGGGCTGCTCGACCAGGCCCGCGCCAGCATCGCCGAGGGCGCACTCGAGCAGGCCGCCGCACAGCTCGAACAGGCCCGCGCCGAGGACCCGGAGAACAACCGCATCGCCCTGCTCGAGGTCGAGCTGCGCGCCGCGCGCGGCGAGGTCGTTGAGGCCGAGGCGGCGATCGATCGACTGCCGATCGAGCTGGCCAACGACCCCGAGGTCAATGCCCTGCGTGGCCGGCTGCGCTTCGCCGCCGCGCTCGTCGACGCCGCTGACGAGGCGACGCTGCGCGCCCGACTCGAGGCCGATGCCACCGACAGCGAGGCCCGCTATCAGCTCGCCGCCCGCGCGGTGAGCCAGGGCGATCACGCCACCGCGCTGGAGCTGCTGCTCGAGCTGATGAAGCGCGATCGCGGCTACGGCGAGGACGCCGGGCGCAAGGGCATGCTCGCGGTGTTCGACCTGCTCGGCGGCGACGGCGACCTGGTCGCGCGCTACCGCGCCAAGATGATGAACGCGCTCTACTGAGCGCCCTCCCCCCCGGCGGCGTGCCCGATCTCGCAGACCTCGCGAAACACCCCGAGCGCGCCCCAGGGGTGCCCCGACCAGCGCAGCCGGCCCGGCGCCCCGGTCTCCTCCGGGTGACAGCCGCAGACCCCGGCGACCGCGACCAGTCGATCGGTCCCGGCAACGAACAGCAACGGCACCAGCGGGCGCAGCCAGGGCGCCACCCCGGCCTCCTGGAAGACCTTCTTGAGCGCTCGCAGCGGCCCACCCGGGCGCTGCCGACACCGCCCACCGGCGCCGGCGAACCGCACCTCCAGCGCCAGCTCGACTCCAGCCAGCCGTAACTCGCCCAGTCCCTGCGGCAGCACCAGCTCGCGCCCCGACACCCAGCGCAGGGCCGCATCCGGCGGCCTCGGCAGCGGTTGCAGCGCATAGAGATCGTCGCGATAGCGGCGCACCTCGCAGCCGGTCCAGGCCACCTGCGGCGCGGCATCGGCACGCGCCGTCAACAGCTCGCCGACGACCCGTTCGAGCCGCGCCCGTCCCGGCACCGCGAACCCCTGACGACGCAGCCACAGCCGCGCCACCGCCCGCCGCACCGAGGGCTCCAGCCCGGACAGGCCGGCCACCGAGAGGGTGCCGGGCACGGCGCCGGCGACGGCGGCGAGATCGCGCCCGGCCTGGCGATCGATCAGCGTCGCCGCCTCGGCGCAGTGCGCCGCGCTGCGCGCGATGGTGGACGCCGCCGCCGGCCAGCGGCCGCGCAGCAGCGGCAGCACTTGGTGGCGCAGCAGGTTGCGATCGTGGTGGAGGGCGTCGTTGCTCGGATCCTCGATCCAGTCGAGCCGATGACGTCGGGCGTAATCGAGCAGCTGCGCGCGCGACACCCCGAGCAGCGGACGCACCAAGCGCCCCCGACCGAGCGGCGCGCACCCCGGCATCGCCGCCAGCCCGTGCACCCCACTCCCTCGCAGCAACGCGAGCAGCAGGGTCTCGGCCTGATCGTCGAGATGATGGGCGGTCAGCAGCAGCTCGTCGTCGTCGAGCAACGCGGCGAAGGCGCGATAGCGCGCCTCGCGGGCATGGGCCTCGAGGCTCTCGCCAGGGGGCGGCGAGAGCGCCAGGGCGCGGGCGACGAAACGCACCCCGAGCACGCGACAGCGTTCACGACAGTGCCGGCGCCAGTCCCGCGCCACTGGCTGCAACCCGTGATCGATGTGGATGGCGCCGAGCGGGCGCGCCAGCGGCGCCCGGGTCAGCGCATGCAGCAGCACGGTGGAGTCGAGTCCACCGCTGTAGGCGATCCAGCAACGGCCCCGACCACCGAGCGCGACCAGATCGGCGGCGAGGCGCTCGGGGTCGAGCGCGTCCACCTCACTCCTTGAAGCGACCGTAGCCCATCAGGCGCTGATGGCGCTTGGCCACCAGGGTGTCGAGGTCGACCGCGGCGAGCTCGTCGAGCCGCTTCACCAGCACCGCCTTGAGCGCGGCGGCGTTGGCATCGGGGTCGCGGTGCGCGCCGCCCGAGGGCTCCTTGATGATCTCGTCGATCAGCCCCTGCTCGAGCAGCTTGTCGGAGGTGATCGCCATCGCCTCGGCGGCGAGCTGGGCCTTGTCGGCGCTCTTCCACAGGATCGAGGCGCAGCCCTCGGGCGAGATCACCGAGTAGGTGCTGAACTGCAGCATCCCCAGCCAGTCGCCGACGCCGATCGCCAGCGCCCCGCCCGAGCCGCCCTCGCCGATCACGGTGCTGAGGATCGGGGTACGCAGCCGCGACATCTCGCGCAGGTTGCGCGCGATCGCCTCGCTCTGACCGCGCTCCTCGGCACCGACGCCGGGATAGGCGCCGGGGGTGTCGATGAAGGTCAGCACCGGCAGCGAGAAGCGCTCGGCCATCTCCATCAGGCGCAGCGCCTTGCGGTAACCCTCGGGGCGCGGCATGCCGAAGTTGCGCTGGATCTTCTCCTTGGTATCGCGTCCCTTCTGGTGACCGATCACCATCACCGGCCGCCCGTCGAGTCGCGCCAACCCTCCGACGATGGCCGAATCGTCGGCGAAGGCGCGATCGCCGTGCAGCTCGTGGAACTCATCGAAGATCCGGCGCACATAATCGAGCAGATAGGGACGCTGCGGATGACGCGAGAGCTGCGAGATCTGCCACGGCGTCAGCGAGGAGAAGATCGACTCGGTGAGCGCCACACACTTGGTCTGGAGACGCTCGATCTCCTCCTGGATATTGAGTTCGTTGTCGTGGCCGACCAGGCGAAGTTCTTCGATCTTCGCCTCGAGCTCTGCGATGGGTTGTTCGAAATCGAGGAAATTGAGATCCATAGCCCCACTACATCGTCTTGAGAGTTACGCGTGGATCGCCCACGGATGACTCCGCATACGGCGCCCCGTCATCAGGCAGCGGTCGAGCACCGGAGGCCATCGCAACGACGCCCCGGTCGGGCATCGCGAGACCGACCTCGTCGCCCCCGCCCACCCGGCTCGACCCCGGCACGGGCGCATGCCCGCGGCCACACAGCAACCTGCCAATCTAGCGCAGCGACCGCAGTGAGTACAGCATCGCGCACCAGGCTCTGCACGACCGCATCGGACATACGAGCACAGGGCCGCGCGACGTCTCGAAGGCGATTTCGCGCACTTAACCGACATGGCCTCAGGATTTCGACCAAGATCCGCGATCAGGCAGTTAAATGCCGCCAAATTCGAACAACACCAGGCCTTTACAGCAAACCCGCGGAAAAACCCGCCCCAACCGCCGAGAATCAGCCACCCTGGCGGGAAAAAGCCGTAAAAGCGCGGCGTCGGACGAAGCGGTTCCGGGGCCAATGATCAGTCACCCGCCACCGCCCTCAGTCGCCAGTGGCGGTGCCTTCAGGGGCATCGCGAGAGACCAACGCCTGCACCCCGATAGCGACCGGCGGCTGACGACCGACGACCGACGGCTGACGGCTGACGGCTGACGGCTGGCAACTGGCGGCTGGCAACTGGCGGCTGGCGGCTGGCGGCTGGCGGCTGGTAGCTGATATAGCTGGCGACTGATAACCCCTACTCGAACAGCCGCGCCAGCGCCTGCTGCCAGCCGCCGAGTTCATCACCGAGGCCCAGCCACAACGCCCGGATGCCGGAGACGGTCTGATCGAAGGCCGGCCAGTCTCCCGGGTCCGGCGCGATCCAGGCCAGCCAGACGGCCAGCGCGAGCAGGGTCAGGCTGCTCAACGGGTCGTTCAGGCTCAGCGGCTTGAGCGCGGTGCCGAAGGAGCGCTTGATCCGGCTGTTGAGCAGGTCGACGCTGAACAGCTCGTCGAGCAGGAGATGGGTGAGATAGCCGATCGCCACCATCAGCCCGGCGACCCAGGCCGCCCGTGCCGGCTGCTCCAACAGCCAGTGGGCGGCGTTGACCGTCGCCAGCGACCACACCGCCGCCGCCAGCCAGGAATGCCAGATCCCGCGGTGCACGGTGAAGCGGGTGAACAGCTCGAAGAAACCGTAGCGTACACAGAGGAACACCCCGACCCACACCAGCGCCAGCTCGAACAACAACAGCTGACCGACCAGGGGCAGGGTCATGGCGAAGGCCAGCCCGGCCCCGAGCACGGTGAAGAAGGCACGCACCGGACGCGAGGTGTCGGAGTCGACATCGGGCAACAGACTGGCGCCGACCCCGAGCGCGAACAGCGGCAGCGTCTGCCCCTGCTCGACCAGCCCGGCGGCGTGCAGACCGAGCACGCTGGCGCCGCTGACGAAGATGCCGACATTGATATGGGTGTGGAAGTTGGCCATGCGAAAACGAAGCACTGCGCAGAGCGGCGCCAGCGGCGCCCACGGATCCGGGGCACTCTAACCGCGCCAGCCGCCAGCCGCCAGGGAAAGCACCCGGCCGCCAGCACCCAGCCTCCAGTGCGCTTGTCTCAAGCGACAGCGCTCAGCAAGCACGTCCACTGGAGGCTGGTGGCTGATAGCTGGCACCTGGCGCCTGGAAGCTGGCGACGAACCCCGCCGTGGCGGATAATCCGCGCCTCGTCCGCCGTCGCTTCGCAGAGGTTTCGTCCATGACCGCATCCCCACTGACCATCGCGCTCGTCCAGCAGGCCGATCAGGGCGGCCTCGAGGCCAATCTCGACGCCTGCGCCACGGCCTGTCGCGCGGCCGCCGACGAGGGCGCGCAGCTGGTGCTGCTCCAGGAGCTGCACAACGGGCCCTATTTCTGCCAGCAGGAAGACCCGGCGCTGTTCGATCTCGCCGAGCCCATCCCCGGCCCCAGCACCGACGCCCTCGGCGCGCTCGCCGCCGAACTCGGGGTGGTGATCGTCGGCTCGCTGTTCGAGCGCCGCGCCCCCGGGCTCTATCACAACACCGCCGTGGTGCTCGACAGCGACGGTCGGCTCGCCGGGCGCTATCGCAAGATGCACATCCCCGACGACCCGGGCTACTACGAGAAGTTCTACTTCACCCCCGGCGACCTCGGCTTCACCCCGATCGACACCAGTGTCGGTCGGCTCGGGGTGCTGGTGTGCTGGGATCAGTGGTACCCGGAAGCGGCGCGGCTGATGGCGCTCGCCGGGGCCGAGCTGCTGCTCTACCCCACCGCCATCGGCTGGGACCCGCGCGACGAGCCCGCGGAGCAGACACGCCAGCTCGATGCCTGGATGACGGTGCAGCGTGGTCACGCGGTGGCCAACGGCCTGCCGGTGGCCGCCTGCAACCGCATCGGCTTCGAGCCCGATCCGGCGGCGGGTGGCGCCGGGGCGCGCTTCTGGGGCAACTCCTTCGTCTGCGGCCCGCAGGGCGAGCTGCTCGCGAGCGCCGGGGCCGATCGCGCCGAGACCCTGATCGTCACCATCGATCGCGCCCGCAGCGAGACCGTGCGCCGCATCTGGCCCTTCCTGCGCGACCGGCGGATCGACGCCTACGACGCGCTCGAGCGCCGCTACCGCGACTGACCGCACGCGGTTGAGATCATCGTCCTCCGCCCTCAGGGATGGCTGTGCGGTCGCCACGCGACCGCGAGCAGGATGCGCCCGGGCGGCGTGGCCGCCCCGCAGTCATCGCGCCAGCGGAGGACAGCCCATGCCCACTGACACCAGCCCCAGCACCGAGAATCGCGAGTTGATGCGCTCGATCATCCAGCGCGTCGCCACCGGCCCCGATCTCTCCAAGGACATCTCCCTGGCCGAGGCCCGGCAGGCGATGCGCAGCATCCTCGACGCCACCGCCGACCCGGTACAGGCGGCCATCTTCCTCATCGCGCTGCGGATGAAGCGCGAGACCGACGACGAGCTGCGCGGCATCCTCGAGGCCATCCAGGAAGCCACCGGGCATGCCGTCGCCGAGGTCGACGAGGTGGTCGACATCGCCGATCCCTACGACGGCTACAACCGCTCGCTGCCGGTCTCCCCCTTCCTGATGCCGCTGCTGGCCGAGTGCGGTGTGGCGACGATCAGCCACGGCGCGAACGCCGTCGGACCCAAGTTCGGCGTCACCCACAGACATGTGCTCGAGGCCGCCGGGGTCGCGGTCGATCTCAGCCCGGTCGAGGTCGCCGCCCGGCTCTCCGACCCCGACCTCGGCTGGGGCTACGTCGACCAGCGCGCCTACTGCGCGGCGCTGCACAACCTGCTCGGGCTGCGCGAGACCATCGTCAAGCGCCAGGCGCTGACCACCGTCGAGGTGCTGGCGCGGCCGGTGCACGGACGCCGCCACACCCACCTGATGACCGGCTATGTGCACAAGCCCTACCCGCGCATCTATGCCCTGCTCGCACGCCATGCCGGATTCGAGTCGGCACTGCTGGTGCGCGGCGTCGAGGGCGGCGTCATCCCCTCGCTGCGCCAGCGCGGACTGTGCTTCAACTATCAGCGCATGGGCGAGGAGCAGTCCTTCGAGGTCGACCCGACCAGCCTGGGCATCGAACAGGCGCTGCGCGCCCCGCCGCTGCCCGAGAGCCTGCCGCAGACGACCCGCGCCGGCGACGACATCGCCATCGCCGTCGATCTGCCGGCCACCGCGACGGCGGCGGCACGCGCCGGCCTGGCCGCGCTCGAGGGCAGGCACGGCCCCGCCTATGACGCCCTGGTGCTGGGCGCGGCGCTGGTGCTCTGGCATCTGGGGCGAGTGCCCAGCCTGGAGGCGGGCGCGATCCGTGCCCGCGCGGTGCTCGACAGCGGCCGCGCCGCACGGCGGGTGTGCTGATGGCCGGGCCGCGCGTGGTGGCGCGCAGCGACGAGGTCCCCGAGGGGGGCTTCATCCGGGTCCGGGTGGCGGGGATCGACTGCATCCTCGCACGGGTCGAGGGCCGGCTCTATGCCGTCGAGGACAACTGTAGTCACGAGGACTATCCGCTCTCCTACGGCTGTCTCGACGGCGCGCGCATCAAGTGCTCGCTGCACGGCAGCCGTTTCTGTCTGCGCACCGGCGCCCCCCAGGAGGAACCCGCCGACACCCCGATCCGCACCTTCCACGTCGAGGTCATCGACGATCAGGTGCTGATCGACCCGACGCGAACGGGCGAGTGAGGCCGCCAGCCGCCAGCCGCCAGCCGCCAGCCGCCAGGCTTGAACCGCAAAGCCGCGAAGGGCGCGAAGAAACCGACCAGCCTTCAGCAAACAGCCTCCAGTGTCGGTTTGCAGTCAACCTTGAAGGGACGAGACAAGCCCGTCCTCTCTCGCTGGCGGCTGTCAGCTGGTCGCTGACAACTTGAACCTCTTCGCGCCCTTTGCGGGTTGCCCGTCAACCGCCGACCATGCAACACCAGCCTCCCCGACTGGAGGCTGGAGGCTGATCGCTGGAAGCTGGTTCGAGCCGCAAAGCCGCGAAGGGCGCGAAGAAAGCGACCAGCCTTCAGCAAACAGCCTCCAGTGTCGGTTTGCAGTCAACCTTGAAGGGACGAGACAAGCCCGTCCCCTCTCGCTGGCGGCTGTCAGCTGGTCGCTGACAACTTGAACCTCTTCGCACCCTTTGCGGCTTGGCGGTTCAATCCCCTGGTCGCTGGTCGCTGGTCGCTGGAAGCTGGTTCGAACCGCAAAGCCGCGAAGGGCGCGAAGAAACCGACCAGCCTTCAGCAAACAGCCTCCAGTGTCGGTTTGCAGTCAACCTTGAAGGTACGAGACAAGTCTGCCCTCTCGCTGGCGGCCGTCAGCTGGTCGCTGGCAGCTTAAACCTCTTCGCGCCCTTTGCGGCTTTGCGGTTCAATCCCCTGGTAGCTGGTCGCTGGCAGCTGGTCGCTGGAAGCCGACCGCTGACCCGGCGCGCCTCACTCCGCCCGAGGCGGGGTCAGTGCCGGTTCGCGGCGGTCGGCGCCGATCTCGACGTCGTCGTCGATGCGGAAACGCGGCCCGTCGGTGACGTCGGTCGGGCCGACCTCGCCGAGCACCGGTTCGGCGCGGCGACCACCGAGGGTCGGCACCATCACCTTGGGCTGCGGCTCGACGGACTCGCGGACCTCGGCTCTGGCGCGCGGCGCGCCGCGGCTGGTCACGCCGAGCACCGCGCGCAGCCGTGGCGCGAGGTCGCCCGGGGCATAGTGCTCGCGCTCGAGGAAGCGCAGCAACGGCAAACCGGCGGCGGCACACATGGCATCGAGCTGGTCGCGCGGCGGCTCGCGCCGACGCAGCCAGCCCACCGGCGAGAGCGCCAGGGCGCAGCAGGGCTTGCTGGTCGCGGCATCGCAGACCAGGAAGTCGAGGACACGCTCACCGATCCGCAACTCGGCGCGCTCGCGCCAACGCTTCGGGGTGCGTCGCGCCACCGCCAACACCTCGGCCACCGGCACCCGCGCATAGAGTCGGTAGCGATCGTCGAGACACTGCTCCAGAGCGTGCGCGAACTCACGCTGGGTGGACGTGAGCAGCGGCCCGGCGATCACGTAGGGGCGCCGGTTACGCGGCGACAGCGCGCGCCACAGGCTGATCGCGAGGGCGAGCAGCACCAGCGCGGTGAGTCCGAGCAGCAGATAGAAATGAGCCATGCTCCCTCCGGTCTGGGACGTGATCAGCCGCGCGGCAGGCCGGGCTCGGCCTGGGGCGGCAGCTTCACCCCGTGCTGATTGAACCAGGCGCGATCGAGCGCCCACACCACCGAGTCGACGTCGGACTGCGACAGCAGCAGCTGGAGCACATACATCTCGGTGTATTGCAGCTGCTCGCGCGCGACGCGCAGCGACTGCGCCCGGGCGGAGGCCTCACCGCGTCCCAGCGTCGGATCGATCCAGCCGAGATAGCGTGATTCCTCGACCGTCGAGGCGCGCGGACTGCTCACCGTGGCCACCCCGTTGAGGAAGGTCAGGACGCGGAAATCGTAGGGGTACTCGGCGACCGCCTGATCCTGCGCGAGCAGCTCGTTGAGCTGCCAGAGCCGCGGCTTGAGCCCGTGCGGGGCCCAGGAGAGGGTCAGCATCAACAGCGCCAGGGCGATGGCCGAGAGGATGATTGCGTTACGAATGAAACCAAGCATGGGGAAGCAACTCCACGAGATCCAGGTCCGACCGGATGGTCGCTGGCGGAGATTCTACCCCAAGGCGACCGGGGCCCGTTGTTGCCGGACCCCGATCGAATGGCCGATGAGCAGACGCCCAGCGGCCTTGCGCGCACCGATCAGTTGATACGCGGGTCGAGCTCGCCGCTGTCGTAGCGGGCGGTCATCTGCTCCAGCGAGAGCGCGGTGATCTTGCTGGCGTTGCCGGCGGTGCCGAAGGCCTCGTAGCGGGTCCGGCAGATCTCCTTCATCGCCTTGGTGGCCGCGATGTAGTACTTGCGCGGATCGAAGTTGGCGCGATTCTCGGCGAGGTGTTTGCGGATGGCACCGGTCGAGGCCATACGCAGGTCGGTGTCGATGTTGACCTTGCGCACCCCGTGCTTGATGCCCTCGACGATCTCCTCGACCGGCACGCCATAGGTCTCGCCCATGTCGCCGCCGAACTCGTTGATGATCGCCAGCCACTCCTGCGGCACCGAGGAGGAGCCGTGCATCACCAGATGGGTGTTGGGGATGCGCTGGTGGATCTCCTTGATGCGGCTGATGGCGAGGATGTCGCCGGTCGGCGGCCGGGTGAACTTGTAGGCGCCGTGGGAGGTGCCGATGGCGATCGCCAGGGCGTCGACCTTGGTCTTGGCGACGAAATCGGCGGCCTCCTCGGGGTCGGTCAGCAGCTGGCTGTGGTCGAGCGTGCCCTCGGCGCCGATGCCGTCCTCCTCGCCCGCGGTGCCGGTCTCGAGCGAGCCCAGACAACCCAGCTCACCCTCGACCGAGACGCCGCAGGCGTGGGCGATCTCGACCACCCGCCGGGAGACGTCGACGTTGTAGTCGTAGCTGGTCGGGGTCTTGCCGTCCTCGCCCAGCGAGCCGTCCATCATCACCGAGGAGAAGCCGAGCTGGATGGAGCGCTGGCAGACCGCCGGCGAGGTGCCGTGGTCCTGGTGCATGCACACCGGGATGTGCGGCCACTCCTCGATGGCGGCGAGGATCAGGTGACGCAGGAAGGGCGCACCGGCGTACTTGCGCGCCCCGGCCGAGGCCTGGACGATCACCGGCGAGTCGGTCTCGTCGGCCGCCTCCATGATGGCGCGCATCTGTTCGAGGTTGTTGACGTTGAAGGCGGGCACGCCATAGCCGTACTCGGCGGCGTGGTCCAGCAGCTGGCGCATGGATATCAGTGCCATGATGTTCTCCTCGTGTCAGTGACGGGGTGGAATCGATGTTCAGGATACGCCCGTGGGTCAATCTTCGCTCGCAGTTCGATGCTCTCCGACCCTCATGATCTTCATGATGTTGGTCTGGCCCTCGACCCCGCTGCGATCACCCTTGGTGATGATCACCAGGTCGCCGTCGCGCACGGTGCCGTGGCGCAGCAGCTCCTCGATCACCGCGCAGTTGACCTCGTGGATGTCGGTGCTGGCGACGTCGAAGGCGACCGGGTAGACACCGCGGAACAGACACACCTTGCGCCGGGTCGAGTCGAAGCGGGTCATGGCGTGGATGGGGATGCCGGAGCTGATGCGCGACATCCACTTCACCGTCGAGCCGGTCTCGGTGAGCGCGGCGATCGCCTTCACCCCGAGATGGTTGGCGGTGTACATCGCCGCCATGGCGATGGCCTCGTCGACACGCCCGAACACCGAGTCGAGGCGGTGTCCGGAGCGAGTGGCGCTCTTCTCCGCCTCGCGGCAGATCCGGTCGAGCGCCTCGACCACCTTCACCGGATTGCTGCCGATCGAGCTCTCGGCCGAGAGCATCACCGCGTCGGTGCCGTCGAGCACCGCGTTGGCGACGTCGAAGACCTCGGCGCGGGTCGGGATCGGGTTCTCGATCATCGACTGCATCATCTGGGTGGCGGTAATCACCACGCTGTTGAGCTCGCGGGCGCGGCTGATGAGGTGCTTCTGCACCGCCGGCAGCTCGGCATCGCCGATCTCCACCCCGAGATCGCCGCGCGCGACCATGATGGCGTCGGCGGCGTTGATGATGGCGTCGATGCCGTCGAGCGCCTCGGCACGCTCGATCTTGGCCACCACCCCGCCGCGACCGCCGGCGGCCTGGAAGTGGGCGCGCGCCTGGCGCACGTCCTCGGCGCTGCGCACGAAGGAGACGGCCAGGTAGTCGGCGTCGAGCTCGGCGGCGAAGCGGATGTCGGCCAGATCCTTGTCGGTCAGCGCCGGAGCCGAGAGCCCCCCGCCCTTGCGGTTGATCCCCTTGTTGTCGGAGAGCTTGCCGCCGACCACCACCCGGCAGGCCATCCGCCCGGCCTCGACCGACTCGACCCACAGCTCGATGGCGCCGTCGTCGAGCAGCAGGGTGTCGCCGGCGCGCACGTCCTCGGCGAGCGCCGGATAGGTGGTACCGACCCGGGTCGCGTCACCGCCATCGAGCGGGCAGTCGGCATCGATGGCGAAGGGCGCGCCGCGCTCGAGCACGATCGGCCCGTCGGCGAAGCGCCCGATACGGATCTTCGGCCCCTGCAGGTCGAACAGCACCGCGACGTCGACGTCGGCCGCGCGGGCGCGCTCGCGCAGCCGCTCGACACGTTCGCGATGGCGTGCATGGCTGTCGTGGGAGAGGTTGAGGCGGGCCAGATCGAGACCCGCGCGGATGAGCCCGTCCATGACCTCGGGCGCGTCGGTTGCCGGCCCCAGGGTTGCAACGATCTTGGTACGTCTGGGCATGGTGTCACTGCCTCCCGCGTGCAAATGGGGCCGCGCCGGATGGCGCGGCCGGGATCGACCCGTCGTGGTCGATCAGTCCTTGGCCCGGGCCTCGAGCATGGCCACCGCGGGCAGGGTCTTGCCCTCCAGATACTCGAGGAAGGCGCCACCGGCGGTGGAGATGTAGGAGACACGGTCCTCGATGCCGTACTTCTGGATCGCGGCGATGGTGTCGCCACCGCCGGCGAGGCTGAAACCGGGGGCGGCGGCGATCGCCTCGGCGACCACCCGGGTGCCCTCGCCGAACTGGTCGAACTCGAACACCCCGACCGGGCCGTTCCAGACGATGGTGCCGGCCCCCTGGATGACCTCGGCCAGGGCGCGCGCCGAGTCCGGGCCGATGTCGAAGATCATGTCGTCCTCGGTGACCTCGGCGGCGGCCTTGGTCACCGCCGGCTCCTGCTCGTCGAAGCGCTTGCCGCAGACCACGTCGGTGGCGATCGGGATGCCGGCGCCGCGCGCGGTCATGGTCTCCATCAGCGCCTTGGCGGTGGGCACCAGATCGGCCTCGTGCAGCGACTGGCCGACCGGCAGCCCGGCGGCGGCGAGGAAGGTGTTGGCGATGCCGCCGCCGACCACCAGCTGATCGACCTTCTCGGCGAGCGACTCGAGCACGGTGAGCTTGGTCGAGACCTTGGAGCCGCCGACGATGGCGACCATCGGGCGCGCCGGCTCGGCCAGCGCCTGACGCAACGCCTCGAGCTCGGCGCTGAGCAGCAGCCCGGCGCAGGCCTGGGGGGCGAAGTGACCGACCCCGTGGGTCGAGGCCTGGGCGCGGTGGGCGGTGCCGAAGGCGTCCATCACGAAGACATCGCACAGCGCCGCGTAGCGGCGCGCCAACGCCTCGTCGTCCTTCTTCTCGCCGGCGTTGAAGCGCACGTTCTCGAGCAGCACCAGCTCGCCCTCGGCGACCTCCGGCGGGGTGTCGAGATAGTCGCGCACCAGCCGCACCTCGCGCCCGAGCTTGGCGCCGAGGTCGGCGGCAACCGGGGCGAGCGAGTTCTCGGCCGAGAACTCGCCCTCCTGGGGACGGCCCAGGTGCGACATCACCAGCACCCGCGCGCCGGCGCGCAGACAGTGCTCGTAGGTCGCCAGCGAGGCGCGGATGCGCGCATCCGAGCTGACCCGGCCGTCCTTGACCGGGACGTTGAGATCGGAGCGGATCAGCACCCGCTTGCCGGCGAGATCGAGGTCGGTGAGCTTGATGAAGGACATGACAAACCCTCTGGATGGATGGGGAAAGAGATCAGGCGCAAGCCCGGGCTTGCCTGATCGCCCTCGGCGGGGCCGCCGACCGGGACGGTCGGCGACGCGGCGGCGACCGCCAGACGGCGGTCGCCGGGACGACGGCGCCTCGCGGCGCCGCGCGCGGCCTCAGTTGTTGGCCACGTACTCGACCAACCGCAGCATGTTGCAGGTATAGCCGAACTCGTTGTCGTACCAGGAGACGACCTTGATGAAGGTCGGATCGAGCGCGATGCCGGCGGTGGCGTCGAAGATCGAGGGGGCGTTGAAGCCGCGGAAGTCGGTCGAGACCACCTTGTCCTCGGTGTAGGCGAGCACGCCTGCCATCTCACCCTCGGAGGCCTTACGCATCGCCGCGCAGATGGCGTCGTAGTCGGCCGGCGCCTCGAGCTCGACGGTGAGGTCGACCACCGAGACGTCCGAGGTCGGCACGCGGAAGGACATGCCGGTGAGCTTGCCGTTGAGCGCCGGCAGCACCTTGCCGACGGCCTTGGCCGCGCCGGTCGAGGACGGGATGATGTTCTCGAGGATACCGCGACCACCGCGCCAGTCCTTCATCGACGGACCGTCGACGGTCTTCTGGCTGGCGGTGGCGGCGTGCACCGTGGTCATCAGGCCACGCTTCACGCCCCAGTTGTCGTTGAGCACCTTGGCCACCGGCGCCAGACAGTTGGTGGTACAGGAGGCGGCCGAGACGATCGTCTGACCGGCGTACTCCTGATGGTTGACGCCGAACACGAACATCGGCGTGGCGTCCTTCGAGGGCGCGCTCTGCACCACCTTGCGGGCGCCGGCGTCGAGGTGCTTCTGGCAGGCCTCGGCGGTGAGGAAGAAGCCGGTGCTCTCGATCACCAGCTCGACCCCGGCCTCGTTCCACTTGAGGTTGGCCGGATCGCGCTCGGCGGTGAGACGGATGCGCTTGCCGTCGACGATCATGGTCGAGCCGTCGACCGCGACCTCGCCGGGGAAGCGGCCGTGCACCGAGTCGTACTTGAGCATGTAGGCCAGGTACTCGGGGTCGAGCAGGTCGTTGATCGCCACCACCTCGATGTCCGGGAAGTGCTTGGAGATCGCCCGGAAGGTCATCCGGCCGATACGACCGAACCCGTTGATACCGACTTTGATTGTCATGCGTTCAAGCTCCTTAACTTGTTGAGCGAAATATGTCGAACCGCGCGGGCGAGCGCGACGCCGCATCGCGACCGCCCGCGCGGTTGTCGGTCATTGAGCGTTCGGCCAGCGGGGAGCGGGCCCCGGCGGCCGGACCCATCAACCCTGCAGCACCCCCTCGACGACCGCGACCAGGTTGTCGACGGTGAAGCCGAACTCCTTGAACAGCGCGCCGGCCGGGGCCGACTCGCCGAAGCGATCGATGCCGAGCACCGCGCCGCGCGAGCCGACGTACTTCCACCAACCGTCGCCGACGGCCGCCTCGACGGCCACCCGCGCCTCGACCGCGCGCGGCAGCACCGACTCGCGATAGGCCGCGTCCTGGGCGTCGAAGACGTCGGTCGAGGGCATCGACACCACGCGCACCGCGCGCCCTTCGAGCGCATCGGCGGCACCGAGGGCGAGGGCGACCTCGGAGCCGGTGGCGATGATGATCACCTCCGGGGTCCCGGCGCAATCGCGCACCACGTAGCCGCCGCGCGTGATCGCCGCCAGCTGCTCGGCGTCACGCTCGACGTGCGGCAGCGACTGACGCGAGAAGATCAGCGCGCTCGGGCCGTCGCGCCGCTCGATCGCCTGACGCCAGGCGACCGCCGACTCGACCGCGTCGCAGGGCCGCCACACGTTCATGTTAGGGATCATGCGCAGGGTCGGGATCTGCTCGACCGGCTGGTGGGTGGGACCGTCCTCGCCGAGACCGATGGAGTCGTGGGTGTAGACGAAGATCGAGGGCACCTTCATCAGCGCCGCCATGCGCAGCGCGTTGCGGGCGTACTCGGAGAACATCAGGAAGGTCGCGCCATAGGGCACGAAGCCGCCGTGCAGGGCGATGCCGTTGATGATCGCCGACATGCCGAACTCGCGCACGCCGTAGTAGACGTAGTTGCCCGGCGCCTCGCCCTTGCCGATGCCCTTGCAGCCCTGCCACAGCGACAGGTTGGAACCGGCCAGATCGGCCGAGCCGCCGAGCAGCTCGGGGAGCAGCGGACCGAAACCGTTGAGCGCGTTCTGCGAGGCCTTGCGCGAGGCGATGCTCTCGCCCTTGGCGGCGACCTCGGCGATGAAGGCATCGGCCTGCTCGGTCCAGTTCGCCGGCAGCTCGCCGGCCATGCGCCGCTCGAACTCGGCGGCCTCGGCGGGGTGGGCCTTGGCGTAAGCGGCGAAGCGCTCGCGCCACGCGGACTCGGCGGCGGCGCCGCGCTCACGCGCGCTCCAGCCGGCGTAGACCTCCTTGGGGATCTCGAACGGGGGGTGGTTCCAGCCCAGCGCCTCGCGGGTGAGGGCGATCTCCTCCTCGCCGAGCGCGGCGCCGTGGCAGGACTCCTTGCCCTGCTTGTTGGGCGAGCCGTAACCGATGATGGTCTGGCAGCAGATCAGCGTCGGTCGATCGGTGACCGCACGCGCCTCCTCGATGGCGACCTGGATGGCGTCGGGGTCGTGACCGTCGACCTCGGGGATGACGTGCCAGCCATAGGCCTCGAAGCGCTTCGGGGTGTCGTCGAGGAACCAGCCGGGGGTATCGCCCTCGCCGCGCACCTCGCCGTCGATGGAGATGTTGTTGTCGTCATAGACGGCGATCAGCTTGCCCAGACCGAGCGCGCCGGCGAGCGAGCAGGCCTCGTGCGAGATCCCCTCCATCAGACAGCCGTCGCCGAGGAAGGCATAGGTGTAGTGATCGACGATATCGTGACCGGGGCGGTTGAACTGGGCGGCGAGCGCCTTCTCCGCGATCGCCATGCCGACGGCGTTGGTGATGCCCTGGCCGAGCGGCCCGGTGGTGGTCTCGACGCCGGGGGCATAGCCGTACTCGGGGTGTCCCGGGGTCTTGGAATGGAGCTGGCGGAACTGCTTGAGGTCCTCGATACCGAGGTCGTAGCCGGTGAGATGGAGCAGAGAATACAGCAGCATCGAGCCGTGCCCGTTGGAGAGCACGAAGCGATCGCGGTCGGGCCACTGGGGGTTGGCCGGGTTGTGGTTCATGAAGTCGTTCCACAACACCTCGGCGATGTCGGCCATGCCCATCGGCGCGCCCGGATGCCCGGACTTGGCCTTCTGCACCGCATCCATGGCGAGTGCCCGGACGGCGTTGGCGAGTTCTCTGCGTGAGGACATGAGCCCCTCCTGAAGTTGACGATGACGAAGATACTGATTGTGCGGACCGGGGCGCCGAGGCATCACGGCGGACTGAGGCTCACCCGGAAACGGCCCGCGAATGCGATGAATGTGGCGTGCGGGGCTGGCGGCCGCATCGAGCAGGGAAGTTTCCATCCTCCGGCCCGGGGCGAGGACGCGCGAGTTGGCCGGAGATTCCCACACAGGGCCCTTGATTGTGAACCAAAGGTCCAGGGTCGGACATCAAAACAAACTTATACCGCCAAAAACTATTTTAACATTTCATAATATTCAGGATTGACGCTTGAAATACCACATCAGTTTACCACCGCGCCGGGCGGGCCGGCGCGGGCCGGGCCGTGCTCAGCCCTCCATCCACTTGATCGAGCAGCCCATGCTCGGGATCTGCTCGGCCGGGCCGCGTCCGCTCAGCGCGACCTCGCGCATCGCCTCGAACAGGTCGCGGCGCACGTCGGCGGGGGCGGCCTGCTTGCGACTGGCATCGAGCCGACCGCGATACTGCAGCTCGAGCGCGGCGTTGTAGCCGAAGAAGTCGGGGGTGCAGACCGCACCATAGGCCTTGGCCACCGCCTGGTCGGCGTCGTAGAGATAGGGGAAGGGAAAGGCGAAACGCTCGGCGATCTCGCGCATGTTGTCGAACGAGTCCTCGGGGTAGTCGGCGACGTCGTTGGACATGATCGCCACGCTGCCGATGCCGAGCGTGGCCAGCTCGGCGGCATCGCGCACGATACGCTCACGCACCGACTGGACGTAAGGGCAGTGGTTGCAGATGAACATCACCAGCAGCCCGCGCTCGCCGCTGCAGGCATCGCGCGTCCAGGTACGGCCGTCGACGCCCGGCAGGGCGAAATCCGGGGCCGGCTGGCCGAAGTCACACACGGGGGTCTCGAGTGAAACCATGACGGGGATCCTCCGAGTTGGCGGTTCGATGGTGCGGGGCCGCCCCTGGCGGGCGCGACCAAAGGGGACATCAGCGTCCTCGCGGGCACGACGCCGGCGAGCACGGCCCCGGGCAACATGCCACATCCGCCCCCTCGGGCGCATCCCCACCCCCGCGCCCCGGCGGTCGGGGAGGATGTCGGCGACCCGTCCGCGCCCCGCATGTTACCGGAACGGAAGGGGATTCCAAATCTCGCCCCGATCGCCGCCGATCGCCGCCTCATGAGGCCGCGGCGCGGGCTTCGCGAACGTCACGCGAGCCGCTATCATGAGCGGCTTCATCAACGCGCCACCCCGGCGCCATGAATAGGGCTCGACTCGTATGAGCAAGGACTACATCTTCACCTCGGAATCGGTCTCCGAAGGACATCCGGACAAGATGGCAGACCAGATCTCGGACGCCGTCCTCGACGAGATCTACCGCCGCGACCCCAACCACGCCAAGGCGCGCGTGGCCTGCGAGACCCTGGTCAAGACCGGCTTCGTGATGCTCGCCGGCGAGATCACGGTGACCGACGCCAACCTCAAGATCGATTACGAGCGCGTGGTGCGCGAGGTGGTCAAGGACATCGGCTACGACAACTCCGAGGTCGGCTTCGACGGCAACACCTGCGGCGTGATGATCGCCCTCGGCGAGCAGTCCAAGGACATCAACCAGGGTGTCGATCGCGAGAGCGAGGAGGCCCAGGGCGCCGGTGACCAGGGGCTGATGTTCGGCTATGCCACCAACGAGACCGACATGCTGATGCCGGCGCCGATCGACTACGCCCACCGTCTGGTGAAGCGTCAGGCCGAGGTGCGCAAGAACGGCACCCTGCCCTGGCTGCGCCCCGACGCCAAGTCGCAGATCACCATGCGCTACCGCGACGGCAAGCCGGTCGGCGTCGACGCCGTGGTGCTCTCCACCCAGCACGGCGAGGAGGTCAGCGAGCGCGTGCTGCAGGAGGCGGTGATGGAGGAGATCATCAAGCCCGTGCTCGGCGCCACCGGCTGGCTCAACGCCGAGACCAAGTACCACATCAACCCCACCGGCAAGTTCGTCATCGGCGGTCCGGTCGGCGACTGCGGCCTGACCGGGCGCAAGATCATCGTCGACACCTACGGCGGCATGGCCCGTCACGGCGGCGGCGCCTTCTCCGGCAAGGACCCGTCCAAGGTCGACCGCTCGGCCGCCTACGCCGGTCGCTATGTCGCCAAGAACATCGTCGCCGCCGGGCTCGCCGACAAGTGCGAGATCCAGGTCTCCTACGCCATCGGCGTCGCCGAGCCGACCTCGGTCTCGATCGAGACCTTCGGCACCGCGCATGTGAGCGAGGAGCGCATCATCGAGCTGGTGCGCGAGCACTTCGACCTGCGCCCCTATGGCATCATCAACATGCTTGACCTGACCAACCACGAACTGATCAAGTATCGCGATACCGCTGCCTACGGTCACTTCGGTCGTCCCGAGGCCGGCTTCACCTGGGAGCGGACCGACAAGGCAGAGGCGCTGCGCGCCGCCGCCGGGCTCTAAGCCCACCCAGCCCCCCGCCACCGAGGAGCGCTGCAACCCGGGACCACCGAGGTCCGGGCCAGGCTCGGGGACGGGGCATACAGTTCGAACGGCGCTCACTCACGATTCATCAGGAAGAGTTGATCAACCATGAGTGAGTTCACCGATTACAAGGTCGCTGACATCACCCTCGCCGACTTCGGTCGTCGCGAGATCGCCATCGCCGAGACCGAGATGCCGGGCCTGATGGCCCTGCGCGAGAAGTACGGCCCCTCCAAGCCCCTCGCCGGCGCCCGCATCACCGGCAGCCTGCACATGACCATCCAGACCGCCGTGCTGATCGAGACCCTGGTCGCGCTCGGCGCCGAGGTGCGCTGGTGCTCGTGCAACATCTTCTCCACCCAGGATCACGCCGCCGCCGCGATCGCCGCTGGTGGCATCCCGGTCTATGCCTGGAAGGGCGAGACCCTGGAGGAGTACTGGTGGTGCACCGAGCAGGTGCTCAACTGGCCCGACGGCCAGGGCCCGAACATGATCCTCGACGACGGCGGCGACGCCACCCTGCTGGTGCACAAGGGCGTGGAGTACGAGAAGGCCGGCGCGGTCCCCGCGCCCACCGCCGAGGACAACGAGGAGTGGACCGCGGTGCTCGGCGTGCTCGGGCGCACCTTCGAGCGTGACAACCAGCACTGGCACAAGATCGCCGAGGGCATCAAGGGCGTCACCGAGGAGACCACCACCGGTGTCCACCGTCTCTACGAGATGGCCAAGAACGGTTCGCTGCTGTTCCCCGCGATCAACGTCAACGACTCGGTGACCAAATCCAAGTTCGACAACCTCTACGGTTGTCGCGAGTCGCTCGTCGACGGCATCAAGCGCGCCACCGACGTGATGATCGCCGGCAAGATCTCCATGGTCTGCGGCTATGGCGACGTCGGCAAGGGCTGCGCGCAGTCGCTGCGCGGACTCGGCGCCACCGTGTGGGTCTCGGAGATCGACCCGATCTGCGCCCTGCAGGCGGCGATGGAAGGCTTCCGCGTGGTGACCATGGAAGAGGCGGCGCCGATCGCCGACATCTTCGTCACCACCACCGGCAACAAGGACATCATCCGTCACGACCACATGGCGGCGATGAAGAATCAGGCGATCGTCTGCAACATCGGTCACTTCGACAACGAGATCGACATCGCCAGCGTCAGCCAGTACCAGTGGGAGGAGATCAAGCCGCAGGTCGATCACATCATCTTCCCCGACGGCAAGCGCATCATCATGCTCGCCCAGGGTCGACTGGTGAACCTCGGCTGCGCCACCGGCCACCCGAGCTTCGTGATGTCCAACAGCTTCACCAACCAGGTGCTGGCACAGATCGAGCTCTTCACCAAGGAAGACGCGTACCCGATCGGCGTCTACATCCTGCCCAAGCACCTCGACGAGGAGGTCGCGCGACTGCATCTGGACAAGATCGGCGCGCACCTGACCACCCTCACCGAGGATCAGGCGGCCTACATCGGCGTCGATGTGAACGGACCGTACAAGCCCGAGCACTACCGCTACTAAGCGGCTCGCGCGTCCCGGACGCGGCGGTCGCGGCCTCTTGGCCACGGCCGTCGCGGCCGCCACGGTTCCTCACCTCAACTCATCTCGCGACCGTCGCGCACCGCGCACCCGCGTCCTCGCGCGGCGGTAGCCGGAGTGCCAGAGCATGTCGCCACAAGATCCCACCCCGACCTACAGTCTCGAACTCTTCCCGCCCAAGACCGCCGAGCGCATGGAGCGGCTCAAGAGCGAGATCACCACCCTCAACACCGTCTCGCCGCGGTATTTCTCGGTCACCTACGGCGCCGGCGGCTCGACCCGCAAGGGCACCTTCGAGACCGTCTCCTGGCTGCGCAGCCAGGGCATCGACACCGCCCCCCACCTCGCCTGCATCGGCTCTCCCCGGGCCGAGGTCGAGGAGCTGCTGGAGCACTACCGCGAGCAGGGCATCGACCGCCTGGTGGCGCTGCGCGGCGACCTGCCCTCGGGCATGGGCGGCGGACTCGGCGGTGACTTCCGCTATGCCAACGAACTCGTCGAGTTCATCCGCGAGCGCACCGGCGATCACTTCCGCATCGAGGTCGCGGCCTATCCCGAGTACCACCCCCAGTCCGGTACCCCGGACCGCGATCTGGCCAATTTCAAGCGCAAGGTCGAGGCCGGCGCCGACGCCGCCATCACCCAGTACTTCTACAACGCCGACGCCTATTTCGCCTTCATCGAGCGCTGCCAGGCAGAGGGCATCGACATCCCCATCGTGCCCGGCATCATGCCGATCACCAACCACAGCCAGCTCGCCCGCTTCTCCGACGCCTGCGGCGCCGAGATCCCGCGCTGGATCCGCCGTCGGCTCGAGGGCTTCGGCGACGATCTCGCCAGCACCCGCGAGTTCGGTCACGAGGTGGTGCTGCAGCTGTGCCGGCGCCTGATCGAGGGCGGCGCCCCCGGACTGCACTTCTACACCATGAACCAGTCCGGCCCGACGCTGCGTCTGTGGCAGGAGCTGGGACTGCCCACCGGCGACTGAGCCAGCCAACGCCGGCGCGCGCCCCGGACGCGCCGGCGCCTCAGTCGTAGCACTCGTCCTTCCAGCGTCGCAGCGCGGCGAACACCGCCGCCGGCTCCTCCAGCGCCTCGCCGGCGAAGCGCTCGGCGGCCGCGCGCACCTCGGGCACCGCAACCCGCAGGAAGGGATTGGTCGCCAGCTCCTCGGCGAGCGTGCTCGGCACCGTCGCGCGGCCTGCCGCACGCGCCGCGCGCACCGCGGCGATGCGCGCCTCGAGCGCCGCATGCTGCGGCTCGACCCACTGGGCGAAACCGAGGTTGGCCTCGGTGTACTCGTGGGCGCAATAACACCGCGTCTCCGGCGCCAGCCGCGCGATCCGCGCCAGCGAGCGCGCCAGCTGCTCGGCGGTGCCGTCGAACACCCGGCCACAGCCGGCAGCGAACAGGGTATCGCCGCAGAACAGCCGCCCCTCGCCGAGATAGGCGACATGGGTCGCGGTATGACCCGGCACCTCCAGCACCCGGAAGGTCACGCCGAGCCCGGCGGGCTCGATGGCGTCCCCCTCCCCCACCCGATGATGCGCCAGCGCGATGCGCGCATCCTCCGGGGCGTAAACGACCGCCTCGGGGAAGGCGGCGCACAGCGTCTCGACGCCACCGATGTGGTCACCGTGATGATGGGTGAGCAGCACCGCCTCGAGATGCAGCCCGTGCTCGCTGAGATAGGCCAGCACCGGCGCGGCCTCGCCCGGATCGACCAGGGTCGCGCCGGCGCCACCGGGGGCGCGCAGCAGCCAGATGTAGTTGTCCTCGAAGGCGGGGATGGCGATGGGTTCGAGCATGATCGACGGCTCCTCGGGCGACGGCGGGGACGGCGATGGGGGGAGACGGCCGGGCGCATGACGCCCGGCACGGCTGCGGCTAGCCGGCGAGCGTCTGCTCGCGGCGCGGCGTGGTGGTCTCGAGCGCGGCGAGCGCCCGACTCACCGAGTCGTGGATACCCGCGGCATCGAGCCCGCACTCGGCGAGCTGCTCGGCCTGGGTGGCATGGTCGATGTTGCGATCGGGCAGCCCGAGCTGGAGCACCGGTACCACCACGCCCTCGGCGGCGAGCAGCTCGGTGACCGCGCTGCCGGCACCGCCGGCGACGGTGTTCTCCTCCAGGGTGACCAGCAGCGCGTGCTCGCGCGCCAGCGCGAGGATCAGCTCGCGATCGAGCGGCTTGACGAAGCGCATGTTGGCGACCGTCGCATCCAACTCCTCGGCGACCTCCAGTGCCGGCGCGACCATGGTGCCGAAGGCGAGCATCGCCACCCGACGACCCTCACGCACCCGCAGGCCGCGCCCGATCGGCAGCGCCGGGGCCTCGGGGTCGACGGCGACGCCGGGACCGACGCCGCGCGGATAGCGCACCAGCGCCGGTCCCTCGAACTCGTAGCCGGTCTTGAGCATCTGCCGACACTCGTTCTCGTCGGCCGGGGCCATGATCACCAGATCGGGCAGCGGACGCGAGAAGCTGAGATCGAAGCAGCCGGCGTGGGTGGCGCCGTCGGCCCCGACCAGACCACCGCGATCGACCGCCAGGGTGACGTCGAGCTGTTGCAGACAGACGTCGTGGACGAGCTGGTCGAAGGCGCGCTGGAGGAAGCTCGAATAGATCGCCACCACCGGCTTGACGCCCTCGCAGGCCATGCCCGCGGCGAGCGTCACCGCGTGCTGCTCGGCGATGCCGACGTCGTGGAAACGCTGCGGGAAGCGCTTGGCGAAGTCGCCCATCCCCGAGCCCTCGCACATCGCCGGGGTGATCGCCACCAGACGCGGATCGCGCGCGGCGGTGTCGCACAACCAGGAACCGAACACCTTGGTATAGGTCGGGCCCTTGGCCTTGGACTTGCGGAACTCGCCGGTCTGACGGTCGAAGGGGGTGACGCCGTGGAAGGTCACCGGCTGGCCCTCGGCGGGCTCGTAGCCGTGCCCCTTGTGGGTGACCACGTGCAGCAGGCGCTGTCCCGGCATGCCCTTGACGTTACGCAGGGTCTTGAGCACCGAGTCGAGGTCGTGACCGTCGATCGGGCCGATGTAATTGAAGCCGAGTTCCTCGAACAGGGTGCTCGGCATCACCATGCCCTTCATGTGCTCCTCCCAGCGCCCGACCAGCTCGCGCAGGTGCGGCATGCCGCGCAGCGCGCTCTTGCTGCCCTCGCGCATGCTGGTGTAGAGCTTGCCCGAGAGCAGTCGCGCCAGATGATTGCTGATGGCACCGACCGGGGGCGAGATCGACATCTCGTTGTCGTTGAGGATCACCGTCAGGTCGATGTCCATCGAGCCTGCGTGATTGAGCGCCTCGAAGGCCATCCCCGCGCTCAGCGCACCGTCGCCGATCACCGCGATGACGTTGCGCCGCTCGCCGCGCTGCTTGGCCGCGATCGCCATGCCCAGCGCCGCACTGATCGAGGTGCTGGAGTGACCGACGCCGAAGGTGTCGTATTCGCTCTCGCAACGCTTGGGGAAGCCGGACAGGCCGTCCTTCTGACGCAGGCTGTGCATGCGCGCGCGCCGTCCGGTGAGGATCTTGTGCGGATAGGCCTGATGACCGACGTCCCACACCACCCGATCCTCGGGGGTGTTGAAGACGTAGTGCAGGCCGAGGGTCAGCTCCACCACCCCGAGCCCGGCCGCCAGATGACCCCCGGTGCGCGAGACGGTATCGACGAGGAACGAGCGCAGTTCGCGCGCGACCTCCGGGAGCTGGCTCTCGGGCAGGGCGCGCAGGTCGGCCGGGGAGTCGATCGAGGCGAGAAGCGGATGCCGCTGCACGGCGGCGCCGGTATCACTCTGGGTGCGGTCGGGCATGATCTGACTGGCTGTTTTTTTGGCAGGTCGACTAGTTTAGACGAATCGATTCGGCGCTGCCCAATGCGAAAGCGCATCGGAGGGCGCCACGGCTCAGCGCCCCAGGGCCACCGGCGCGGCAATCCCACTGGCCTCGGCGATGACGAAGTCGCGAAAGGCGCGCGCCGCCGGCGACAAGCGCTTGCCCTGACGATAGACCAGGAACCAGTGACGCCGGTGCGGGAAGCCCTCGACATCGAGCACCACCAGGCGGCGCGTCTCGAGTTCGAGTTCGATGGTGTGCAGCGACACCACGCTCAGCCCCAGCCCCGAGCGCACCGCCTGCTTGACCGCCTCGTTGCGGGTCATCTGCATGCCGTGACGGATCGCCAGCCCCTGCTCGGCGAAGATCCGCTCCATCGCCTGACGGGTGCCGGAGCCGGGCTCGCGCATCACGAAGGGCTCCTCGGCCAGCCGCGCCAGCGGGATGTCGGCGACCCCGACGAGCGGGTGCTCGGGCGGGGCGATCACCACCAGCGGATTCTCCATGAAGGGCTCGGACTCGACCTCGACGCGCTCCGGCGGGCGGCCCATCAACACCAGATCCACGGCATTGCCCTCGAGCATCTGTACCAGCGACTCGCGGTTGGTGATGTCGAGATGCAGCGCGATCCCCGGATAGCGACGCTGGAACACCGCCAGCAGCCGCGGCGCGAAATAGTTGACGGTGCTCGCCGCGGCCAGGTGCAGACGGCCCCGGTTGACGCCCTTGAGCGACTCCAGCACCTCTTCCATCTCCTGCAGCGAGCGGTTGACCGCACGACTGTAATGAAAGAGCTCACGCCCGGCCTCGGTCAGCTCGATGCGCTTGCCCAGCCGCTCGAACAGCGCCAGCCCGACCGCGTTCTCGAGCTGGCGCACCTGCATCGACACCGCCGGCTGGCTCAGATGCAGCTCCTCGGCGGCGCGGGTATAGCTCAGGTGGCGCGCCACCGCCTCGAATACGCGCAACTGTCGCAATGAGACGTGCATGACGAGGCCAATCAATAGAAGTAGAAGGGATAGATCATAATCTATAGCTTATATTAAACATAAGCAATATTTAGTAGTAATTATAGGGTTGTTCCATATAATCGATCCCCAGGTTCCGCCCCCGGCCACCACGGCCGGGTCCGGCCCGAGAATACCGGCACAGCAGCAACACACCGAGCTCTATGCGGAGGACCGAGCATGGCCAAGACCTATAACGCGGGCGTCAAAGAATACCGCGAGACCTATTGGATGCCCGACTATACGCCGAAGGACACCGACCTCCTGGCGTGCTTCAAGATCACCCCGCAGCCCGGGGTGGCGCGCGAGGAGGCCGCGGCGGCGGTCGCGGCCGAGTCCTCCACCGGCACCTGGACCACGGTGTGGACCGACCTGCTCACCGACCTCGACCACTACAAGGGCCGCGCCTACGCCATCGAGGACGTGCCCGGCGACGACGAGCGCTTCTACGCCTTCATCGCCTACCCCATCGACCTGTTCGAAGAGGGCTCGGTGGTCAACGTCTTCACCTCGCTGGTGGGTAACGTCTTCGGCTTCAAGGCCGTGCGTGCCCTGCGTCTCGAGGACGTGCGCTTCCCCATCGCCTATGTGATGACCTGCAACGGCCCGCCGCACGGCATCCAGGTCGAACGCGACGTCATGAACAAGTACGGTCGGCCGCTGCTCGGCTGCACCATCAAGCCCAAGCTCGGACTCTCGGCGAAGAACTACGGTCGCGCCGTCTACGAGTGCCTGCGCGGCGGTCTCGACTTCACCAAGGACGACGAGAACGTCAACTCGCAGCCGTTCATGCGCTGGCGTCAACGCTTCGACTTCGTCATGGAGGCGATCGACAAGGCCGAGCGCGAGACCGGCGAGCGCAAGGGGCACTATCTCAACGTCACCGCCCCGACCCCGGACGAGATGTTCAAGCGCGCCGAGTACGCCAAGGAGATCGGCGCCCCGATCATCATGCACGACTACATCACCGGCGGCTGGTGCGCCAACACCGGACTGGCCCAGTGGTGTCGCGACAACGGCGTGCTGCTGCACATCCACCGCGCGATGCACGCGGTGATCGACCGTCACCCGCACCACGGCATCCACTTCCGCGTGCTCGCCAAGCTGCTGCGTCTCTCCGGCGGCGACCACCTCCACACCGGCACCGTGGTCGGCAAGCTCGAGGGCGATCGCGCCGCCACCCTCGGCTGGATCGACCTGCTGCGCGAGTCCTATGTCGAGGAGGACCGCTCGCGCGGCATCTTCTTCGATCAGGACTGGGGCGCGATGCCGGGCGTCTTCGCCGTCGCCTCGGGCGGCATCCACGTCTGGCACATGCCGGCGCTGCTCGCCATCTTCGGCGACGACGCGGTCCTCCAGTTCGGTGGCGGCACCCTCGGCCACCCCTGGGGCAACGCCGCCGGCGCGGCGGCCAACCGGGTCGCGCTCGAGGCCTGCGTCGAGGCCCGCAACCAGGGACGCGCGATCGAGAAGGAGGGCAAGGAGGTGCTCACCGCCGCCGCCGCCCACAGCCCCGAGCTGAAGGCCGCGATGGAGACCTGGAAGGAGATCAAGTTCGAGTTCGACACCGTCGACAAGCTCGACGTCGCCCACAAGTGACCCCGGAGCCCGGGCCCGGACGGGCCCGGCACCGGCCACCCAGAGTCAACCGAGCCGACCGACCGCAGGCTCGCCGATCGTAGAGACGAGGAGGACCCCGTCCGCGGACGGGCCCGGCAACGCCGGGGAGCAGCGCGGCGCCGCGAGGCGCACGCATAACCATAAGGGGCACCAAGTCCCACGGGCGGTGCCGCCAGCGATGGCGGCGGCGACCCGAACCAACAAGATCACTCGTCGCGCCCTCGGCGCCTGTGCGGTTCCAACCATAGAGAGTGTCACCATGAGCGAAATGCAGGACTACCAATCGAGCCTCGAGGACGCGAGCAGCCGCAAGTTCGAGACCTTCTCCTACCTGCCGGCGATGAGCCCCGAGGGCATCCGCCAACAGGTCGAGTTCATCGTCTCCAAGGGTTGGAATCCGGCGATCGAGCACACCGAGCCGGAGAACGCCTTCGACCACTACTGGTACATGTGGAAGCTGCCGATGTTCGGCGAGACCGACGTCGACACCATCCTCGCCGAGGCCGAGGCCTGTCACCAGGCCCATCCCGACAACCATGTGCGCCTGATCGGCTACGACAACTACGCCCAGTCGCAGGGCGCGGCCATGGTCATCTACCGCGGCACCCCGGTCTGACCACGGCCCGCCATCGCTTGTGACGTCACGGACGCGACCGGCGCCGGTCGCGTCCGTCCCCCGCCCGCCCAGCGTTCAAGGACTGCCCCCATGAGCGAGACCCATCGCGACCAATACCTGATCCGAGAGGAGCCCTACTACCGCACGGTCGAGGACGAGGTACGCCTCTACGAGGCCGCCTACGCGGCGCGCATGCCGGTGATGCTCAAGGGGCCGACCGGCTGCGGCAAGTCGCGCTTCGTCGAGTACATGGCCTGGCGGCTCGAACGCCCGCTGATCACCGTCGCCTGCAACGAGGACATGACCGCCTCGGATCTGGTCGGGCGCTTCCTGCTCGACGCCGACGGCACCCGCTGGCAGGACGGCCCGCTCACCGTCGCCGCGCGCATCGGCGCCATCTGCTATCTCGACGAGGTGGTCGAGGCGCGTCAGGACACCACCGTGGTGATCCACCCGCTCACCGACCACCGTCGCTGCCTGCCGCTGGAGAAGAAGGGCGAGCTGGTCGAGGCCCACCCCGACTTCCAGATCGTCATCTCCTACAACCCCGGCTACCAGAGCCTGATGAAGGACCTCAAGCAGTCGACCAAGCAGCGCTTCGGCGCGCTCGACTTCAGCTACCCCAGCGCCGCGATCGAGGCCGAGATCGTCGCCCACGAGGGCGGCATCGAGCGCGATCAGGCCGACAGGCTGGTGCAGGTCGCCCAGCGCAGCCGCAACCTCAAGGGCCACGGCCTCGACGAGGGCATGTCCACCCGCCTGCTGGTCTACGCCGCCCAGCTCATGGCCAAGGGCATCGAACCCCGCGCCGCCGCCCAGATGGCCCTGGTCCGCCCCCTCACCGACGACCCCGACATGCGCGACACCCTCGACGCGGCGGTGGATACCTATTTCTAAGCGGCCAGCGGTCAGCCACCAGTGAGGCGGATACCAACCGCCGACAGTCGACGACAGACCGCTGGCGGCTGATAGCTGAAGGCTGATAGCTGGTAGCTGGTAGCTGGTAGCTGGTAGCTGGTAGCTGGTAGCTGGTAGCTGGTAAAGCATCATGCGCGACTATCGCAAGCTGTCCGTCTGGCACAAGGCCCACGCGCTGACGCTCGCCATCTACGAGACCACCCAGGGCTTCCCGCCGAGCGAGCGCTTCGGACTGGTTCCGCAGATGCGCCGCGCGGCGTCCTCGGTACCGTCGAACCTCGCAGAGGGCTGTGGGCGCGGCAGCGATGCCGACTTCGCCCGCTTCGTGCGTATCGCGGCGGGGTCGGTCAACGAACTCGAATACCAGTGTCTGTTGGCGCGTGATCTCCACTACCTGCCGGCAGCACACGCCGATGAGCGCATGCGCGAGTGCGCGGAGATCCGGCGGATGCTCGTCGGGCTACTCACCTCGCTCGCCCCGCCGACCCCACATCCCCCTACACGGTCAACGCCACCGGACGAGGATGCCCGATGAGCACGCGGCACCGCCCACTGGAGGCTGGTGGCTGATATCTGGAGGCTTTGCATGACCAGCGATATGCAAGACGCACTTTCCTGCCTCAAGTCCGGCGCCGAGCACGCCCAGGCGCTCGAGGCGAGCCATCACGAGGCCGCGCGCCTGCTCTCGCCGCGCGGGCTGGAGCACTATGTCACCGGCATCCGCGCGATGTGCACACTCAACAAGGGCGACGATCTGGTGATGACCTATGTGCAGGAGATGCCCGGGGTCGCCCGCGAACTCGGCGAGGACATCATCCCCGACATCGTCGGCGCGCTGATGAAGCTCGCCTCGCACACCTCCGGCACCGTGCTCACCCTGCTGCTCGGCTCGCTCGGGCTGGCCGCCACCCGGCTCGGCGACGCCGAGCTGATGCGCGGCTATCTCGGCCTGCTCCACCAGCTCGCCGGCAAGGCCCCGCGCGGCCTGCGTCCGATGCTCGAACACAGCGACGAGCTGTTCGCCAAGCTCACCCTCGGCGGACTGCGCCGCTGGGCGCTGTGGGGCGCCCAGGCCCACGCCCGCGACCTCGACGGCCAGCTCGCCTACTTCGGCCTGGCCAGCGAGGCCTCGCGCGCGGTGCTCCAGCAGGAGCGGCGCGGCACCCTGTTCGTCGACAACCAGCGCCGTCTCAACTTCTATCTGCGCGCGCTCTGGGCGCGCGCCTTCTTCATGCGCCCGACCTCGGGCGACTACGAGTCGCGCGAGGGACTGCGCCCCTTCATCGAGGAGTTCCAGATCCATCTCCCCGATGCCTTCGACGACTGGCAGGACATCCCCGGCGTCGACCTCTACCGCGCCGCCGCCGCCCACTGCGCCGCCCATCTGGTCTACACCACCGCGCCGCTCGACGGCGCCGGCCTGAGCCCGGCGCAGCGCTTCGTCGTCACCCTGTTCGAGGACGCCCGCGTCGAGGCCCTGGCGGTCGCCGAGTTCCCCGGCCTGCGCAAGCTCTGGGGCGCCATCCACGCCCACGCCCTCCCCCTCGCGGCCAACGCCCACCCGATGCAATCGCTGCTCACCCGGCTGGCGCGCGCCCTGCTCGACCCCGAGTACCAGGACCCGGAACCGGCGATCGCCGAGAGCGCCGCACGCTTCCATGAGCACTGCGCCAACCGCGGCACCGACAACGCGATCAGCCGCGAGGCCGGGCTCGCCTTCCACGACCGCGCGCTCGAACTGGTGGCGCTGCCGAGCCTGCGCGTGCTCGAGGACATGCCCCTGCCCTATCGCGACGACAACCGCTACTGCTGGGCCTTCGACGAGAACCTGTTCATCACCCAGGGGCTCGACTACCTGCCCGAGCGCGCGCGACAGGTGCGCCGTCAGGTCAGCGTGATGGAGATGGTCAACGAACTCGACTGCGAGCTTGCCGGCGACGACGCCCAGGAGGTGTGGAACCTCGCCACCCCCTTCTGGCTCGACCAGGAGGACTGCACCATCAACGAGCTGGAGGGCCGCGAGCCGATCTCCGAGCCCTTCCACTATCCCGAGTGGGACTACCACGTCCAGCTCTACCGCCCCGACTGGACGAGCGTGATCGAGCGCCGCCAGGAGCGCGGCGACCCGGCGCTGATGGACGAGATCCTCACCCGCCATCGCCCCATCGCCTCGCGCATCCGCCACCTCATCGACGCCCTCCAGCCCCAGGGCGTGGTGCGTCGGCGCGGCTACGAGGAGGGCGAGGAGCTCGATCTCGAAGCCGCGGTGCGCGCCATGGTCGACATCCGCCGCGGCGTCATGCCCGACCCGCGCATCAACATCCGCATCACCCGCCACGTCCGCGATCTCGCCATCGTCGTGCTGATGGACCTCTCCGAGTCGACCAACGAGAAGGTCGGCGTCAACGAGGGCGAGCCCGGCTACGACGCGGCCCCCAGCATCCTCGACCTCACCCGCGAGGCCACCGGCCTGCTCGCCTGGGCGATCGACGCCATCGGCGACGCCTTCGCCGTCCACGGCTTCGCCTCCGACGGTCGTCACGACGTCCGCTACTACCGCTTCAAGGACTTCGACCAGGACTATGGCGACGCGGCCAAGTCACGCATGGCCGGGATGCGCGGCGGGCTCTCCACCCGCATGGGCGCGGCGCTGCGCCACGCCGGCCATCACCTCGAACAGCAACCGGCGCAGAAGCGTCTGGTGCTGCTCATCACCGACGGCGAGCCCGCCGATATCGACGAGCGCGACCCGCAATACCTCCGCCACGACGCCAAGAAGGCGGTCGAGGACCTGCGCACCCGCGGCATCCACACCCACTGCCTCACCCTCGACCCCGAGGCCGACCGCTACGTCGCGCGGATCTTCGGCGAGAACGGGTACTCGATCGTCGATCAGGTGGAACGGTTGCCGGAACGGTTGCCTGGGGTGTTTGGGGTGTTGACGGGGTGAGGGGGTGTGTTCAACTCCGGTCCTTGTAGACCGCTGTCTGGTCGCGTGTATAGCATAGGTAGCAGGGCGTCATCTGGTCTGCGGAAACGTCTCGGATGCGTGTTGGCTTGAGCGTATTGATGACGTTATCCGCGCGTTGCACATAGACGCGGAGCTGGTTGGGCGAGACTCGGTGGCATGCCAAGAGTGAGAGGCTGGCCTCGCGATGGGGGTGAGGCATCAAGCATTATTGGCGGTTGCCGTCCGCGTATTTGAGTCGACCACTGTTATGATAGACTGCCATCATCGCAGAAATTTACACACGGAAGTTATTCCACCAAAATGTTAAAAGCAGAAAAGCGCACCCAACAGCATGTCTTTTGAAGCAGCAGTAGACTGGGACGGAACAATCCGAAAAGGCTTTACCATCCGCACCTGGATGAGCCATCTCTATCAATCAAAAGTCATTGAGCAAGATTTTGTCTGTCAGGTTGAAGACTTATTCACTCGCCATGAAAGAAACCAGATTAATCACGACGACCTAGCTCAGCAAACCGCCCTAATCTATGCAAACGCACTAAAAAATAAAAAATTCTCAGAGATTCAAACTCAAGCCCGCATTTTTATTGAGGAAGACAAGAATTACATATTCCCAATCTCAAGACGCCTGATAAACCACCTCGCAAGCAATGGCGTTGAAATAACCATCATAAGCGGCGCCCCCATTGAAGTAATCTCCCAATACCAAGACAGCCTACCTATAAAAAGCATCTACGGTTTAAAGTTAAAAATTAGCGGAGCTAAGTATACAGGCTCAATACAGAGCAACCCCGGATCATCCAAAGAAAAAAAAGATATCTTATTTAAGCATTTCAATAAACCCCCGATTGAGCTTGCGCTTGGAAATTCCGCCTCAGATATACCGCTATTCAAAAACGCAAATAAACGCATAGTCGTAGACAACCCATCCATTCTTCCAGGCGAAAATTCTTACCACCTTAAAAGCGGTGACGCAGAAGAATCTGACTGGGATAACATTTTAGATTATCTTGGAGGCAATTAGTGGGCGCCAGTTCTTGGAATATCTTTTGGGGGCTCGTTGGCTCAGGGGTCGGAGCTTTGGTCGGATGGTTATTGAGAAATATAACTGACTGGTACCGAAAGCGGCTGGGCGTCCTTACTGGCACGTGGTACCAACTCATCCCATTACAGAACGACCAACCTGAAAAATGGGACATGGTCACCTGCAAGCATATTGGGGAGACACTTTCCGGCGAAATCAAGAGATTTCGGCCCGATGAAGAGAGCTTCAAGAAATGGAACTTCAGCGGCAGAGTTCGGAACGATCTTATCTTTGCTGTTTTTTGGACTGCAGACGAGAAGACAAATCCAGGAAGCTACGGAACAATTCAGTTGCATCGTTTGCCTGCGAGATATTGCGAAGGGCACTACGAAAAATGGGTCTTGTCCAGTGACGGCAGTGAGTTCACCGGCAAGTTACAACAAGCGAAGCTTAAGTGGATGTCTGAGTCTGAAGTCCCCCCCGAATTTCGCCCCCCCCCCCAAGGATTGACGTAGACTGAAGAAGAGTAAAGGACACCCACTTACCGTTGACGCTCCCAAGGCTCTCTCCTACGCTTCTCCCAACACCTCCAGCGGAGATGCCCCATGACTCGTCCCCGCACCGCGCTCGTCTCCCTCTCCGATACGCCCTAGTACCACGTCGTCACGCGCTGCGCGCCCGAGAGTAAAGGACACCAAAGGACACCCACTTACCAGATATTCCAGAAAACGCCCGATATGCGAGGCGTCCAGATCGGTCGGATCTCGATTTCCGCTGAAGGCGATATAGCGCATCATCCAATGGACATAGGTCTGCTCGGTGCGGATCGCCATTCCACGGACCCGAATGGTCTTGACGACACGATCCAGCAGGGCCGAATGCGTCTTGCGGATCTCGGCGAAGGAATGATTCGAGTCATCCGATGAATCCACGTCCGGACTCGCCGGACCCGCTTCATAATCCCGAGCCACCGTCGGATGGCTCGGCTCCAGCCGTTGGGCCGATGCCCGCCACTGTTCCCAGTCCACCTGCTCCAGCCATTCCACGCCCGCGAGCTCGAACAAAATCCGTATAGCATCGACAATCTGGCGAAACTGCCAGTCCTTCATCTCGGTCCTCTGACCCACCTCCGTCAGATAGCGCTCGACGTCGGCAGGGCACTGCTCCGCCAGCTTCCGATTCGGAAAAGCCGCGATGTACTGCTCCGCACGCCGCACCATCCAGCGGTCGAACGGAGGCTTAACCCCTGATTCTCCGACCTTTTGCACGTACCGGTGCCAAAACGACCGTACCTTTTCCCTATAAGTTGACGGGTTGTTGTCCATGGCCTAGTCTCAGTTCGTGTATGCGTGGTTGGTTGGGACGGCTACATCGCGAAATTTTGAGGATAGCGAGGGTGCGTACATGAATCATAGACACGCTATGCAGATTCTGTCTAGTTCAGAAATTAGAGAATCTGTATAGCGCAATAATTACTGATTCCGCCTAATCAACTGTTAGACATTAAAACGAGGAATAAGGTATGTTTGAAATATTGCCATGGATATTAGGGGTTGCAGCCGCCACTCACAGCATTTATAAAAAAGATGACACAGTATTTGCCGTTTTTGCAATCTTTTTCTTGGTGTCAATCTTTCTATATTTCGCATATTCTTCCGTTTTCCTTGGCGTGATGGTGCCAGACTTTTTGTCGATTCTTCCATTCCATCTTATACTATTATTTTTTTTCTGCTCCGCCTATTACTTTAAGTCCTTTGTAAAATACGAAGAATTCAAAGAGAATGTAGAAAGCTATTATTTCCAAGTTGGAATATTGATAACTTCGGTTAGTTTTTTTATTGGGGCCGCCTTCCTTGGATATTACTGGCCTCAATATTTGACAGCGTTTTATTTTGTTATATTTTTATTTGGCATAAATTTTGTAAAAAAATATCCACGTCTATCTGTTGTAGAATTCATGTCATTATTATTAATAGGAGGGGCAATTTTTAGCTATTATGTCTTAGCTATGTGGTACCATGGTGGAATTACGCCGAAATCAATCATGGATGTTGTATCTAGGCACATGTCTTTTTCTTTAATGGCTTGGTTCTTTTTTTTGTATGCCCTCGTGAAAATGAGAATACTTGAAAAGAAGCAATGGGATAGGTTCGCAGCTATCTGTATGGTCGCATTCATATTTGGTTTTAGCACGTTACACCCTGAGCTAAAACAACTATCCTCACCTGTTATAAAAAACATAGTAGATATTGCCTTTATTGGTGGCGACGTTGGAGTTATAGGTGTTTATGCATCAGCTTTAGTTAAACATAGGGTAAGTCTTTTAGCATAATAATTGCCAATTAAATCTGAAAAATATCTAACAAGGTAAATGCACTCGGACGTCAAAAAGCGCCGCTCGTTCCTCTCTATGCTTTTTGCCGCCGGTGATTTGCGGCGTTGGGCGACTAGCAAGATCAGTATTTGGTGAGTGCTCATGGATCGTATTTATCAGACGCGGCTTTGGGTGACTGCAGCTTTGGCTGCATTCTTTGTGGGTCTCAGCTACGAACTTAAGTCGTTTGCGCCGTCACTGTCCGCTTTTCCCTCTATCTTCTTGGCTGCGATTGCATTTCTATTCGGATCTGGCCTAGCTCAGTTTGTGGTGAAGGTCCTTATAGACAGCAAGCGCGTCCGCAGATTCCTACTTGGTAGTGCATGGATTGAAGGATACTGGTTCGTAGAAACAAAGAAAGTAGATGGCGAGGGAAACCCTCTTAAGTATCCCGGGATCCTTTATCTGGATTACAAAGCATCTAAAGGCATGCTAAAAGCCGTAACAACCCGATTTGACGCAGACGATAAAGAATATACGGTTGTGTCACAGGTTGCACATGCTCGAACTGACGATGATTTCATTCAGTACCTTAATTACTTTAAATTGACTAGTGCTGGCCAAGGAGAAAGACATGGGCTCGCTTTTGGTGAATTTGTAAACAACAGCGATTTCACTTCTTTCCCTACAAAGATGCTAGGGAAAATTTCCCTCGAAGGTGAAGATCAAATTAAAGAACAAACAGCAAGACGAATTTCAGACAAGAAGGCAAGAGAACTCTATGAGCAATACGGAGACAATTGGATGAAAGAGGTTCTTCACTCAAATGGCTCTTTGGCGTTTTCTTGACGTAGTAATCGAGCAGGGAACTTAGCAATCTGAGGCCCAACACGCCCATCAAGCCGAGTCCATACTGCGCATTGAACTCAGCGCAATCCCGTAGTGTTGTGGTAGCGCAGTATGGCCCGGCTTATGGGTGACGTTATGCGAGAGTAAAGGACACCCACTTACCACTTACCACTTACCACTTACCACTTACCAGCGTAGACTTGAAACGCGAACGTCATTCCATTCAAATGGAAGAACAAAAAATGACCGGCACAACTCAGGATAAACAATGATTACCTTCAAGACACAATTCCCCATCAACAGTAACAAATCGGTAGATGATTTATTTGAAACGGGGCGAATCTGGCTTGCTGGGAGCCCCCACTCCACATTAGCTTCAAAAATGTCAAATGCATCAGATATCAAAGATAATTGGTCAACTGAAAGCGAAAATGAAAAGATCCGCTTCATAAAATTTGAAAATGGAAAAAAGCTCAGCGCCCTAAGGCATGAGAATATCGACCATTCTGGTATGCGATGGGTAACAGAGGTCGCCTGCGCAAAATCTGCTGATGACTTTTGGCTTTCGGTACAACTCAGCGTCGATTCCGAACTACCAGTTGAAAAAATTGAACATGGCAAGCGCCCCCATATTATTAAAACGATCATACGTGAGATTGGCGGGGGCATGGACGGAGAGCTTCCCGTTTCGGATAAGCCAATACACCTCAAAGAGGATCAAGTAGAACTCGCGGCAGATGTAATCACGGCCAAAGCTGGATGCCAAATGCCGGTTGTGTACGTGAGTTCAGACAATGACGGGAATAGCCACATCAATCCAGCAAAGCTGTCCCATTGGCTGTCAGGGATGGCGCATGTTCTTGTAGAACCAAACAGAAGCTTTTCTTTTGATCTCGCCCCCTTGGTATATAGAGAGAATGCGTATGGCGGAGCCATCGCAATCTATTGGCCAGACGGGATCGGAAAATGGCTTTTTCTTCCCCAAGGGAAATACCTAGACCCTAAAGAGCTCCAAATATCGATAACCCGGAAAGTAAGAGATTCACTCTTATCTCAACGCACAAGGAGGGAATGCACCTGGGGGCACATTATTGAACAAAAATCAAGGAAGCGCATTCAAGAACTACGCAACTCAGGATCAGAAAAAGTCGATGAATATATCGCAGAATTTGATATTGAAATCGCCAGCAAGATTGAGGAAATACAGCGTTTAGAATCTGAGGTTAATCGCCTCAAACATAGCTATTTTGGAAAAGAAGACGGTCGACCGCTGCGTACAGATGGAGTGGTACTCAGCAGCTCTGAAGCCGATCTCTATCAAGGGGAAAGGCTTTCATTAATAATGGAAGCATTGTCGAGAGCGCTCGCTTCATCTGAGCCCCATAGCCGAAGACATCACGTACTAAATGACTTCGTAAATTCTAATAGCCAGCCTTGCGAGAAAGACACGATCATTGAGTCATTGAAAGAACTTTTACGTGCTTATAGAGAAATGGACTCAACAACCAAGGCTGAGCTGATGAGGCTTGGGTTCGACATAAGAGAAGATGGCAAGCACTACAAATTGACATTCAGAAATGAGAAAAGATGCCCGTTCATTCTCCCTAAAACCGGCAGCGACCATCGTGGCGGCCTTAACTCTTTCTCAGACATCAAGAAACGGCTTTTCTAAGAGGCTCTATCAAAAAGCCCCACACCACACCACACCACACCACACCACAGAGTAAAGGACACCCACTTACCGTTGACGCTCGCGAGACGCTCTCCTACGCTTCTCCCAACACCTCCAGCGGAGGAGATGCACCATGACCCGTCCCCGCGCCGCGCTCGTCTCCTTGTCTGATACGCCCTGGTATCACGTCGTCACGCGTTGCGTGCGCCGAGCGTATCTCTGCGGCTTCGATCGGTTGACCGGACGGAGTTTCGAGCATCGGCGCGGCTGGGTGGAGTTGCGGTTGCGTCAGCTCGCGGGGGTGTTCGCGATCGATGTCGCGGCCTATGCGGTGATGAGCAATCACGTGCATCTGGTGGTGCGGGTCGATGCCAATCGGGCGGCGGGGTGGTCGGATACCGAGGTGCTGCGGCGCTGGCGGTGCCTGTTCCGGGGGCCGGTGGTGGTGGAGCGGTTCCTGTCGCCTGCGACGCGGGCGGGGATGACCGAGGCGGAGCTGGAGGTGGTCGCGGGGTTGGTCGCGACCTATCGGGCGCGGTTGGCGGATCTGTCGTGGTTCATGCGGGTGTTGAACGAGTCGATCGCGCGGGCAGCGAATCGGGAGGATGGGGTTCGGGGACGGTTCTGGGAGGGACGCTTCCGTTCGCAGGCGATCCTCGACGAGACGGCGCTGCTGGCGGTGATGGCCTATGTCGATCTCAACCCGATTCGGGCGGGGATCGCGGAGACGCCGGAGGAGAGTGCGCATACCGGGATTGCGGCACGGATCGCCGCCTTGCGCGCGGACGAAGGTGACACGGCAGGACGATCGTTCGCTGTCATAGAGCGATCGACACCTGAGGTTGTCGAGGCCCCGCCAACGGCGTGCACCGCCGCAGCGCCCGAGACCGACCACGCCGACAGCTCACCAGACGCTCGCAGCACTCACCTCTGGGAGACCGTCCTCGGTCGCCTGCCCCCTGCCCCACTACTGCCCTTCGGCAACCCCGCCGAGGTCCCGGCAGCAATCCCCTTCACCTTCGACGGCTATCTGACCCTCGTCGACTCGCTCGGCCGCGCCCTGCACCCACGCAAGCGCGGGTCGATCCCGGCGGAGCTGCCCGACATCCTGTCCCGACTCGGCATCGCGCCGGAGCGCTTCGTCGAGCACGCGGGTTTCCTGCTCAAGGGGTTCGGCGCGGCGATCGGTGCGCCGGAGCGACTGACCGCGCTCGCGGCACGGCGAGAGTGTCGTTATCTACGCGGCGTGCGCCGCGCCACGGCCCTCTTCGGCCCGACCACGCCGACCGATCGTCCGGCAGCGACCGCATCGCCCTCGCCCGTCCCTGGCCGATAAATATTCAAACGCAAATTTAATAACTTCTACATACCACAGAAAGCGTAAATACGCGATGGATATTTTTGTAAGAAACTTGGATACGTCAGATATACCAGAAGTCCTTCAGATAATAAACGGATGCCCTCATTTAGAGGCGCACTCCCCTTTTATATACTGGATACTATCAAATTATTTCACCAATCTGTCCGTTGTCGCTTTACACAAAAACAAAGTGATTGGCTTTTCTTCCGCAATATTAAGCAGTAACAGCAAAAAAAAATTAGCGTATATCTGGCAGGTTGGCGTAGATATAAACTTCAGAAAAAAAGGAATTGGAAAAAGAATGATAAAAGAAATACTTTGTAATTTCGAAAAACACAACATTGAAAGTGTAGAGTTTTCAGTACCCCCAAATAATTTCGCCAGCCTCAAAATGTTTCAAAAAGCACTATCAGAATCAAGCTACCAAATCAAAGAGATGGCAGACCTTAACATTTCCGTAAAAAATATAAACTGGACAGAAAGTCATCGCCACTTTACGGCAAACCTCATAAATCAAAAACACTAACAAGCCAAGCCAAAATAACGTGCCCCCCAAGAGCGACACTCTACACTTATCGCAGAACGCTTTTCCGCCCAGTTATAAACAAGCCCGCAGCAAAAAACGCAAACCAAAAAGAGAAAGCTCATGTTTCACAGGAGAACTCAATACCCGCCCCCGTCAGGAAATTACTCAGTAAAAGTGAAACGTGGAGACAGCTGGAGAAATCATCGCAATTGCAGGCTTCAAATAAGCGTCGGCCACCAGTACCACGAAGCCGAAAAACTCAGCGCCACAATAGAATGGGCCACAAACAGATTTACTCCAGAACAGGGGAGTCAAATATTTTTATGCGTAAATGACACATTGCAGCGATACAACTCAATGTCAAAAGACAACATCACAGAAAAAAAAGCGTTAGAGCAAAGCATAGAATTGGGCAATGAATGGATAGAAAGGAACTCTTGTTTTTTCTCAAAAATCAGAAACCTTTACCTATCCCGCTGGGATTCCTGGAGAAGCCATAAAGATTACAAAAAATCACTAGACTCGACATATAAACTCTACGATCGCAATATAGAATTCCATAACGCAATCGACAAAAATGCATATGTGTTTTGGGAAAGACAAAAAAACAGAAACCGCTCCTCGAAAAGAACACTAGCCCGCTCTCTCGAACTTTCCAAGCTATACCTTCTTGAAGAAACGGCAGTCTTTTCACTTATGTTCAAATACAATCCCGCCATAGACATATACCCAGGCACAACATTACTTCCATGCACAATATTTCAAGGCAGGAGCAATATCCCCGGGCTTCCGGATGGTTTAGGGCAAGGCGCCTTCGCTCAAATTGATTTCGCGAAAAACTCAAAAATACGCAACAAATAATTCATGCGCAACCCAAAAACAAGCAACACCAATAATTAAGGAACACCCACCCCGCCCACTTATACAAAAACCTCTCCTACGCTTGCCCGCGCTGTGGGCGGCAAGTATATCTCTGCGGCTTCTATCGGTTGACAGAGGGAGTTTCAAACATCGACGGGGCTGGGTAGATTGGCGGTGATAGCCGATGTCGATATCAACCCAGTCTGGGCAGTGACCCCGAAGACACCGGAAGAAAGTACGCACAACGGGATCGCGGCGCGATCCCGTCGGACTTGCCCGAGATTCTCACCCGACTCGGCATCGCGACGGAGCGCTTCGTCGAGCACGCCGGTTTCCTGCTCAAGGGGTTCGGCGCGGCGATCGGTGCGCCGGAGCGGATGACGGCGCTCGCGGCACGGCGAGAGTGTCGTTATCTACGCGGCGTGCGCCGCGCCATGGTCCTCTTCGGCCCGACCACGCCGACGGATCGTCCGGCAGCGACCGCATCGCCCTCGCCCGTTCCTGGCCGATAGTGCGCATGGCCTGTCCCTGGCCGCGCCAGCCCCTGCACGCTAGACCTTCGGCCTCACCCGCCGCGCCCCTCCCCCGATCGGCTTGAACGCCACGGGGGCGACGAACCGCGCCCAGGCCCAGCTTGCCAGCCGGACGACCAGACGCACCACCAGCAGCGCCCACAGCAGCATCAACGCCCGGTAGACGATCACCCAGGCGGAGATCAGCTCGGGCTGCGGCAGTGCCACCCACGCCTCACCCTCGACCCGGTCCTGATACCACTGCAGCGCATCGGCGCTCGATCCGTTGCCGGCGATATGCATCTCGGGCTGGCCGAGCAGGCTCGACGGGATCGAGTCGAGCAGCGTGGCGAAGGCCGCGACGGTCAGCAGCGCCAGCACCAGTTGCACGAGGTTGTGCCGCCACGCCGAGGCCTTCGGTGACAACCAACCGCGCGCATGGAAGGCGAGCACCCAGACCACCACGACCACCGCGGCAAGGAGCGATTGCGTCAGTCCGACGAGGAGCACGAACCAATCGAGACGCTTGAGCGGGATCCCGCGAATCGCCCCGAACACCAAGGCCGCGACGACAACGGCGATCAGCAGCGCCCAGAAGGTCACGGCAGGCCCCATGGAGGGACCGGCGGTCCAGACCACCCATCGATCCTCGGCGGGCATCACCTTGACGCTGAGGTTCGTCGCGGCGGTCACGCCGAGCTCGACCGGTGCGACCCGGTAGCGTGTCGCGATCGCCGCCGCCGAGTCCCAGCTCACCAGGACCCTATGGAGACCGGGATCGATCGGGACCTGAAGCTCCACCCGACCATCCTCCAGTGCGGTCTCTCGGACGTGCCGTCTGGAGCCATCCACCTCGAGCGCCTCGAAGCGCGACCCGGCCGCCAGCCTGATCGGCAGCACATCCCCCTGACTGGACTGGATGCTGACCTCCAGTGTGTAGCGGGAGCCCTTGGCCCGCGGCATGACGGTCAGGGTCGAGGCGCGCACCGTCATGGTTGCGGCCGGCACCGGCTTGGGCCGGGTCACGTTGAGTTCGATGCGCTGACCCGGCCAGGGCCTCCAGGTCCGCAGCGCGCCCTGCTGGAGGGTTGCGACGCCCTCGTCCTCGACCGCCTCGACGCGCCACAAGGGGGATTCCGCGATCGCCCAGGTCTCGCTGAACGCGCCCCCGCCCGGGCTCTCCAGACGAATGCGATCGGCGAACTCCAGCTCGCTGCTCCACCGACGCTCGGTCTGGCCGGCGCGGAACGGGATCTCGATGCGGCCGTCCCGAACGGACAGGCCCGAGGAGACGACGCGCTCGCCATCGAGCAGGGGCACCAGCACGACGGCGCTGTCGCTGCTGCTCGACAGGCGCTGCACCCGCGTCGAGACCGTCCACTTGGGACCGAAGGAGATGGTCCTGAGCACCCGGGTGAAGGGTTCGAGTCCCGCGGTATCGGGCGCGCTCGCGTCCCCGGCCTCAGCGCGCTGCCGGGGCGCGATGCTGAGACTGCCGTTGGACAGCCCGAGCGCGGAGACGCCATCGACGCGCCAGATGTCCGGGGCGTCGACCCGGATTCGCTGCGGCGGGGCGTTGAGCGTCAGGGTCAGCCCGCCGGGCGGGATGGCGCCGGACAGCTCGAGGGTGTGTCGCCCGGCGGGCATGCGGACGTACCTGATCCGCGATGCGGCATCCGCGCGCACCGGCGTCGTCTCGCCGTCGAGCAGGACCGCCCGTGGCTGCCACTCGGAGCGTCGCGCGGGGAGCGGATAGGCGGTCTCGTGCAGGGCGGAGACGTCCAGGAGCAGCCGCAGCGTCCACCCCTGCTGGTCGTCGGCGCGGGAGATCATCACCCGCATGTCGCCCGAGGACGCACAGTTGGGCGCGCACTCGGGGGAGCGGAGCACATGCGAACGCAGCGCCTCGATCAGCGTGTCCGAGGGATAGCCGACGGACTGGGCGAGCGCCTCGTCGCTGACGAAGAGCGCGGGGCTCGACAGCACCGCCACGGCGATCAGCGCAACGGCGGGCGACGAGGGCCGCGCGGCGTCGACGTCGAGCGTCATCGCCTCCTCGTCCGATGCCGCGGGCCGGTCGCGATAGGTCCGGTAGCCGCGGAAGGCCAATGCCACCAGCAGCACGATGAGACCGCCCGCGCCGATCAGCTTCGCGGCGCCGAACATCATCGGCGTGAGCAGATAGAGCGAGGCGGACTCGAAGGCATCCGGGACGTTCGGGACCTGCCAGGCAAGGGTGGTCTGGTTGCCGCGCCAGGTGGGCAGTCCCGGCCCGGTGCCGATCTTGGCCTCGGCATCGACGATCACCTGCAGGCGACCACCGTCCTGATCGAGGCCCAGATAGTCAGAAGGCGCGGCGGCCTTGCCCCGCATGGGCGCGGATGAGGGCATCGCCATCTCGGCCTCGGCGAACCCCATCGCGCGGTTCGGGCTGGACAGCGCCGCGTCGTAGCGGTTGGCGAAGTTGCGATCAAGCTGCGGAAACAGCGACGTCTTGACCGCATAGACCGTGTAGGAGGCGACGAACACGGCGAGCGCGACGAACAGCGCCGCGGCGATCCCGCCGACGAGGTTGCCGAGACGCGGGATGTCGCGCTGATAGCACGCCCGCGTCAGGATGCCGAGGAGGATGACGGCGATCCACAGCGACCCACCGCCGAAGGGCAACTGCCAGGTCAGCGCCCCGACGATCACCCACAGCACCCCGGCCCAGAGGCCCAGGGCCTTGACGAAGAGCGCGGCGACCAGGATGAGCAGGAACAGATCGAGCAGGTTCCACTTGGTGAGCCAGGTCTGCGGGAGGTTGTCGGTGCCGAAGGCGGCGACGGCGAGCCACCCCGCCGGCAGGTTGATGGTGGTGTTGACCGAGTCGAACACCGCGCTCTCGGCCGCCCAGCCATTGCTCGCGAGCCGCAGGGGGAAGGTGCCGGACTGCTCGGGATCGGTCTCCAGACGCCCCTCCGCGGTGAGCGCGAGCCGCCCCGCCGGTACCTCGATCCCGTCCAGCGACGCCGCCGCGTTGTCCGCGGCGATCTCCGAGAGCACCCACGGTGTGCCGTTCAGCTCGAGACGGCCGATGTCCAGGGGCGACGAAAAGCGGCCTGGCGCGAACAGCTCGCCGGTGATGCTGTCGCGGAACGTCAGCCCGCGACCGGAGAAGTCGAGCCACGCCTCGCGGCGCAGGTCCACACGCCCGACGCCCGAGCCGATATCGGCGAGCAACTGCACATCGAGTGATCCGGCCTTGCCGGCCTCGGCCAGAAAGGCGCGATCGCCGCGCCACGGCTCGGGGATCTCGGTCTGGCTGGGGTCGATCTGATCCAGCCCGGTGAAGCCGAGAGAACGAAGCGCCGGCACCACCTGGAACGACCACAGCTCCCTGCCGGGCCAGCCCTCGCCGGCGACATCGGGAACCGGGATGCTGAGGATGTCGCCGGTGGCGTGCGCCAGGACGTCGACCGAGTGCGAGCCCTGCCCGACCTGGATCTCGAGCCGCCCCGCCTGATCGATGCCCACCGGGAGCGCGCTCTCGACCTGATGGGGGACGAAGCCCTCGGGCAGGAAGTCCGCGAACGTCAGGGATCGCTCGCGCCCGGTCACGGAGATCAGCAGCCGGGTGACGACGACCATCGGGTTGCCATCGGTGAAGCGCCGGAAGACCTTGATCGACAGCGAGTCCTGGGGCGCCGCCGGCGTCGCCTCGCGAGGGCGCTGGAGCCAGAGATCGCCGTTGTCGTCGAGCCGGAGCGGCGTGCCGTCGGCCGCGAGCACCACCCCGACCTGCTCGGGGATGGACAGCTGCGTCGGGCGGCGGAGCCACGCGATCTCGCCCTCGACGCGGGCGGATGCGCGGGGTCCGTCCAGGAACAGGAACGGCTTCCCGTCCCGATCGACCACGGTCGCGGGCGCGCCGTCGAGCGTCACCTCGGTCGGCCAGGCCCCGCGTTGACCGGGGAGCGGCAGCCAGCCCCGCTCGAGCAAGGTCCAGGGTTGTCGGAAGCTCATGGCCTCGCGCTCGATCGACAGGACGAGCGGCCCCGGCCAGGCACACACGGGATCGAGGGCGGCGCCGGCGGCCAGCGCGGGGGTGCAGCCGAGCGCGGCGGCCTGGTCTCGCAGCGCCCACGGGACCCATGCCTGCAGCTCGGCAGGAACGCCGGTGAGCCGCCAATCCTCCACCAGATCGAGCGGTTGCCCCTCGGTCATCGCGCCCGATGCCGTCTCCTGGCCCGGAGACACAACCTCTGGTGCCGATTGGGCGAGCGTCGTCGCCGGCAGGAGCAGCACGGCGAGGACGACGAAGAGCCCGGCCACGGGCGCCAATGGCCTGATGCCGAGAGACACGCCGGTGTTCTCGCGGGCGCTGCGTATCAGGTGTCCTGAGCGAGACATCGCGTCCCCTCCCTGTGGCGTCGATGATGGATTGGGTGCGCTGGAGGGTAGCTGTCGGGCCGCGCGGAACATGCGCGTCAAGGGGGCAATCACCGGGCTGACGCTCCTCGTCTGCGACGCCTCGCATCATACAGCCGTTCATCGAGCCCGAGTGAACGCCTCGGGCCGTCCCACGCAACCGCCCTGGTCTCGCGCCGATCTCGCGGCGGCTCGGCACGAAGGCGACCCCGCCCGTCCCCGACCGGCATGTCCGCAAGGACCCCGTCTCGCGGGACCGCTAGAATCGGCACGAAGGCACGGCTGATGACGCCTCCCGAAGACGATCGCGACAGCGCCTCGGCTGCCCCCATGGACCCACCCATCACCGGACGACACGACCACCATGCACGCCGAACTGATCCCCCTGGGCTGGACCGACTGGTTCGAGGACAGGCTCGACCCCGCCCCGAACACACGACTCGCCCGCGTCGCCGCGGTCGATCGCGACCAGCTGTTGCTGCTCGACGAGACCGGCCCGTTCCGTGCCAGGCTCGCCGGTCGCTATCTCCATCGCCACCCACACCCCGACGCACACCCCTGCGTCGGTGACTGGGTGTCTGTGGAGGGTGGCGCGGACGACGACTTCGGCATCGTCCATGCACTGCTCGCGCGGCGCACCGCGCTGCGCCGCAAGGTCGCCGGGAACAGCAGTGAGCCGCAGATGATCGCGGCAAACATCGACTGCGCGGTGATCGTCCAGTCCTGCCACTTCGACTTCAATCTGAGGCGCCTGGAGCGTTATCTGGTGATGGTGACCGACGGCGGCGCCGAGCCCTACATCCTGCTGACCAAGACCGATCTGGTCGCGCCGGAGGTGCTCGAGGCCCAGATCGCGGAGATCCGTGACGCCGGCATCAGTGCGCCGGTGCTGACACTGAGCAGCGTGACGCGGGAGGGGCTGGAGACGCTCGAACTGCTGCTCACCCCGGGCAGGACCTATTGCTTCGTCGGCTCGTCCGGCGTCGGCAAGAGCACCCTGATCAACCTGCTGACCGATCAGGCACGTCAGGAGACCGGCGGCGTCAGCGGCACCGGCGAGGGACGTCACACCACGGTACGACGCGAGCTGATGCGGCTCGCCGGCGGCGCGCTGGTCATCGACAACCCCGGGATGCGCGAGTTCGGCGTCATCGGCGCCGAGGGCGGTCTCGACGCCAGCTATGGCGAGATCACCGCGCTCGCGCAGCACTGCCGCTACCGCGACTGCACCCATACCGACGAGCCCGGATGCGCTATCCTGCAGGCGGTGGAGGTCGGGACGATCGGTCGGGCACAGCTCGACAGCTACCTGAAGCTCCGGGAGGAATCCGCCTTCCACCAGCGCTCCCATGCCGAGCGGCGCAAGAAGGACCGCGACTTCGGCAAATACATCAAGTCGGTGAAGAAACAGCTGAGACGCTGACCCGTGACGACAGGACCCGGCTCAATAGACACGCGGTCCGGTGGCACGGCTCGGTCGGTGAGGCGAGCGCCTCACCGATCGCATCCCTGCAGATCGGTGCCAGGAGCGCGCGCAAGGACATCATCTCGATCAATGGACTAGCGAGGTATCCGCGCATGAGACCTACCGTGACCGCACTCGGCCTCTCCCTGGCCCTGCTCACCGGACTGGCGCCGACCACCCAGGCCGAGCCCAGGGATCAGTTCACCAAACCCGACCCGAGGGAGGTCGAGGTCCAGCAACACCCGGACCCGGATGACCTGCACGTCGCCCGCCCGCCGCTCGAGATCCGCTATCAGTGCCCGCCCGGCTGGACGACCTCGGTCGGCAGCTTCGAGCCGCACCAGACGACGGTCTGCGTACCCGAAGACGTCCCGCAGCGCATGCCCTGCCCGCCGGGCACCGTCTTCACCAGGTCCTCGTGCAGCATCTCCTGCCAGATGTTCAACTAGTCGTCCGACGGACCGCCCCGGGGCTCGCACCCCGGGGGCGGCCCCGTGCGCTCAGAAGAAGCCCAGCGGGCTGGTGCTGTAGCTCACCAGCATGTTCTTGGTCTGCTGGTAGTGGTCGAGCGCCTTCTTGTGGGTCTCGCGGCCGATCCCCGACTTCTTGTAGCCGCCGAAGGCCGAGTGCGCGGGATAGGCGTGATAGCAATTGACCCAGACGCGCCCGGCCTGGATCGCGCGGCTGGCGCGGTAGGCGCGGTTGGTGTCGCGGGTCCAGACCCCGGCGCCGAGCCCGAACTCGGTGTCGTTGGCGATGGCGATGGCCTCGGCCTCGTCGCGGAAGGTGGTCACGCCGACCACCGGGCCGAAGATCTCCTCCTGGAAGACCTTCATGTCGTTGCGCCCCTTGAGCAGGGTCGGCTGCACGTAGTAGCCGGTGCTCAGACAGCCGTCGAGACACTCGGCGCCGCCGCCGATCAGCACCTCGGCGCCCTCCTCGCGACCGATGTCGAGATAGGACATGATGCGTTCGAACTGCTCCTGCGAGGCCTGGGCGCCGACCTGGGTGTCGGTGTCGAGCGGGTTGCCGCGTTTGATACGCGCCGCGCGCTCGATCACCCGGCCGATGAAGTCCTCGTAGATGTCCTCCTGGATCAGCGCCCGCGACGGACAGGTGCAGACCTCTCCCTGGTTGAAGAAGGCCAGCACCAGCCCCTCGACGCACTTGTCGAGATAGTCGTCCTCGTGACGGAGGATGTCGCTGAAATAGATGTTGGGCGATTTGCCGCCGAGTTCGACGGTCGAGGGGATCAACTTGTCGGCGGCACAGCGCAGGATGTGCTGGCCGACCGGGGTCGAGCCGGTGAAGGCGATCTTGGCGATGCGCTCGCTGGTGGCCAGCGCCTGCCCGGCCTCCTCGCCGAGACCGTTGACGACGTTGATCACCCCGGGCGGCAGCAGGTCGGCGATCAGCTCCATGAAGAGCATGATCGAGGCCGGGGTCTGCTCGGCGGGCTTGAGCACCGAGCAGTTGCCCGCGGCCAGCGCCGGGGCGAGCTTCCAGGCGGCCATCAGCAGCGGGAAGTTCCAGGGGATGATCTGCCCGACCACGCCCAGCGGCTCGTGGACGTGATAGGCGACGGTGTGCTCGTCGATCTCGGCCATCGAGCCTTCCTGGGCGCGGATACAGCCGGCGAAGTAGCGGAAGTGGTCGGCGGCGAGCGGGATGTCGGCGGCCAGGGTCTCGCGCACCGCCTTGCCGTTGTCCCAGCTCTCGGCCACCGCCAGCCGCTCCAGATTGGCCTCGATCCGATCGGCGACCTTGAGCAGCAGATTGGAGCGCTCGGTCACCGAGGTCCGCCCCCAGGCCGGAGCGGCGGCATGGGCGGCGTCGAGCGCCAGGGCGATGTCGGCGGCGTCCGAGCGGGCCACCTGACAGAACACCTGGCCGTTGACCGGGCTGACGTTGTCCAGGTAGCGACCATTGACCGGGGCGACCCACTCGCCACCGATGAAGTTCTCATAGCGCTCGGCGAAGCGCACCACGGCGCCGGGATCACCAGGGTTGGCATAGATCATGGCTCAGATCCTCCTGTTGTCGTCATCGCTTGGGCGGCAAGACACGCGCCGTGCCGGCAACAGGACGTTAACGGGGCATGACCATCGAATACTTGCCCCGCAGTCCCCAAGATTGGCCTGACAGTCCAGGCCCGGGGACCACGGAGGGAACAGCATGTCGCCAAGCGTACCGATGTCGTTGAACACCGCCTTGCCATCGCAACCGCCGGTGGACCTGATCGAGAACCGCACGCTGTTCGCGCGTCACGCGGCCGAGCTGTCGATCTACGACACCTTCGCCCCGGCCCGCGACGTGCCGCTGCGCGCCGAGGAGCTGCTCTACTGCGCGATGACCCAGGGCCGCAAGCGGATGCACGGCCCGCACCCGGCGCACGACTTCCTGCCGCACCAGTCCTATGTGCTCGCCCCCGGCGAGCAGGTGCTGATCGACTTCCCCGAGGCGACGCTGCAACGACCGACGCGCTGCCTGACCATCGCCGTCGAGCGCGAGCGACTGCGCCGACTGTGCGACCGGCTCGATCGCCACGCGCCGCTGCCGCGCGGGCGCGGGAGCTGGCAGACGGTGTCTCGGCACAGCTGGCACGGCCATCACTCGGAGGCCACCCAGCGCCTGCTCGAACGCATCGCCGGGAGCTTTCTCCAGGCCGACGCCGACAACGACCTGGTACTCGATCACGGCGTCGACGAGCTGTTGGGCCGGCTGTTGCGCCAGCAGGGGCGCGAGTTCCTGCTCGCCTGCGCCGCCGCCGAGCCCGATCACGACCCCTTCAGCGCGGTGCTCGACCATATCGAGCGTCATCTCGCCCAGCCGCTCGACATCGAGCGGCTGTGCCGACTGAGCTGCATGTCGCGCACCCGATTCTATGCCCGCTTCGCCGCCCTGCTCGGCTGCACCCCCAACGCCTATCTGCTCGAGCGTCGGCTGCGCTGTGCCGCCGAGCTGCTCGACCAAGGGATGGCCGTCACCCGCGTCGCCTACGAGGTCGGCTTCCAGAGCCCGAGCCACTTCTCGCGCCGCTTCCAGGCGCGCTATGGGGTCGCCCCCAGCCGCTACCGAGCGCACGCCGCCCCGCCCCTGCCCGGCTGACCCGCCGGCTCGCTTCCGACTCGCCCGGGTTCTGGACTATGCTGCCCCCTTCTCGCACTTTGGAGACATCGAGCATGGCCCAGGAACACCCCACCCCGGAGACCCGCACCGACTGGCGCGACACCATCGACCGCATCGCCTCGTCCGCACCGATGCGGCTCGCCCAGGCGCTCGGGCTGCGTCTCAGCGTCACCGCGCTGCTGCTCGGCTGGCTGGTCGTGCTGGTCGGGATCAACGCGCTCTACCCGATCGACGTCAGCGGTCTCTTCCTCTCCGCGGTCTTCCTCACCCTCTATGTGCTGCCCGGGCTGATCGCCCATGACCGCGGACTGACCAGACGGCTGCGCATCACCCTCATCAATGTGCTCTTCGGCTGGACCCTCGTCGGCTGGGTCGCGGTGCTGTTCTGGGCACTGCTCGGCGACGGCGAACCCACCCCGCAGGGCGGCGCCGAACCCCAGGCCTGATCGGCCCGTCGGCGCGCGGCCCGAACCGCCCCACGGCCGCCTCGACCTTCGCCGGCAACACGGACACCCGGCGTACAAAAGTCACCGGGTTTCCGTGACCTGAACCCCGGACACCCGGTGACGATCAGGTTACAATCGCGTGGCAATCGCCCCGGGCGCATGGTCTGAAGGAGTTCGCGAAGCAGGGATCGCTCGCCCGAGGATCCAATCGCCCGAGCGCACGGATCACGCCCGGTCTTGACGTGGCCCGCCCATCCGGGCGCCCGCACTCATCACGTCCGACCCCGCCGCATCGCCGCTCGGCAAGACAACGACCAGGACCGCCCCGGTCCACACGCACAGTCAAGAACAACCGAGCCAACATGTCCCGCATCCATCTCAGCCTCGGCCGCAAGATCGGCCTGGCCCTCACCGTCATACTCGTCTTCATGCTGCTGATCGCGCTGATCGGCTGGAGTGGACTGCAACGCACCGACAAGGTCCAGCAGGCGCTGATCAAGAGCTTCGAGCAATCCAACTTCCAGCTGGTCAAGGAGATCGACCACCTGGCCTGGGTCAACGATCTCGGGCTCAGTCTGCTGCTCGACCAACCCTTCACCGGCGAACTCGACCCGCACCGGTGTGACTTCGGCAAGTGGTACGACAGCCTGCGCAACGACCCGGGCTATGCGCGCTACCCCGAAGCGTTCCGCGCCGCCTTCGACACCATCGCGGTCCCGCATCGCGCCGTCCACGAGTCGGCCAAGCGGATCAACAGCGCACTACAGCGCGGCGATCACGATCAGGCGCTGCGCATCTATCGCAACGAGACCCTCGCCTACCTGCAAACCCTGCGCCATCTGTTCGGGGTGCTCGAGGAATCGCTCCAGGCCCAGCAGCAGGAGAGCATCGCCATCTCCGCAGAGACCAGCCAGCTGGCACGCTGGAGCATGCTGGGCGCGGCCAGCGTCGCACTGGTGCTCGCGGCCCTGCTCGGCGTGCTGCTCACCCGCCTGGTGGTCCGACCGGTGCGCGCCACCACCGCGCGACTGCGTGACATCGCCGAGGGCGAGGGCGACCTGACCCAGCGTCTCGAGGTCCACGGCAACGACGAGATCGCCGATCTCTCGCACGCCTTCAATGCCTTCATCGCGCGCATTCACACGCTGGTCAGCCAGGTCGCCGGCGCCGCCAGCCAACTCTCGGCCGCCGCCGAGCAGCTCTCCGGGACCAGCACCGAGAGCCGCGAACACGTCGCCCAGCAACAGCGCGAGGTCGAGCAGGTCGCCACCGCGATGCACGAGATGGCCTCGACCGTGGCCGAGGTCGCACGCAACGCCGCCGAGGCCGCGCAGGCGGCTCAGAACACCGACAACGAGGCCGAGGCCGGCAGCGCCGTGGTCGGCGAGGCCAACACCACCATCGATGCGCTGGCCCTCGAGGTCGAGAGCGCGGCCGAGGCGATCTCGCGCCTCGCCGCCGACAGCGAGGAGATCGGCAAGGTGCTCGACGTGATCCGCGCCATCGCCGACCAGACCAATCTGCTCGCACTCAACGCCGCGATCGAGGCGGCACGCGCCGGTGAGCACGGGCGCGGCTTCGCGGTGGTCGCCGACGAGGTGCGCAACCTTGCCAGTCGCACCCAGGCCTCGACCACCGAGGTGCAGGAGATGATCGAACGATTGCAGGGCGGCGCGCTCGGCGCGGTCGAGGCGATGGAGCGCGGTCGCGCCAAGGCCGGCGAAGGCGTCGCCCAGACCACGCACGCCGCCGAGTCCTTCCAGACCATCACCCAGTCGATCAGCACCATCACCGACATGAATGCCCAGATCGCCAGCGCTGCCGAGGAGCAGTCCGCGGTCGCCGAGGAGGTCAACCGCAGCGTCTCCAACATCAACGACGGCACCGCGCACGCCGCCACCACCTCCGGCCAGATCGCCCACGCCAGCGAGGCCCTGGCCGCGCTCGCCCTCGAACTCCAGACCCTGCTCGGGCGTTTCCATATCTGAGCCGCCAGCCGCCAGCCGCCAGCCGCCAGCCGCCAGCCGCCAGCCGCCAGGGAAGGCTAGCGCCCATGACTAAGGCCGAGAGCTGGAGACTCGCCGTTGGTGGTTCAGCCACCAGCGACCAGCTGCCAGCGCCGAAGGCTGGCAGCTGGAGGCTGATCGCTGATAGCTAAGATTCAAGAACCTCTTGCCGCGGCCGTTACTCAGGGACGGAACAGACTCGCCCCGGAGGCCCAGAGATGATCTCGCTCCACTCATCCGTCTCGCAGCTCCAATCGCTCACGACCCTGCGCTCGGGTGCCGGCGCATCGGGCTCGCCGACGACAGCGACCCGCGACGGCAGCGCAGCGGCGCCACAGCAGCAGGTGCTCGAGCGACTCGCCGCGCACATCCCCGGCATGGACGCCAATGCCGTGCGCAAGCTCGACGCCGAGAACTTCACCCCGGAGAAGGTCGCCAACCGCATCGCCGATGCGGTGGCCACCGGGCTGGAGAGCGCCCGCGCCCGTGGCCGCTCCGAGGCCGAGGTCGAACAGCTCTATCAGCAGGCCGTCGAGGGCGCACGCAAGGGCTTCGAGGAGGCGCGCGAGATCCTCTCCAACCTCGACATGCTCCAGGGCAAGGTCGCCGAACAGCTCGACGAGACCGAGCAACTGACCTTCGCCGCGCTCGACGGCCTGGCCCCCGGCGGCCAGAGCACGGCGAGCAGCGCCACTACCGCCATCGGCGTCGCCGAGCGCTTCCAGCACGCCGAGTCCTTCTCGCTCGAGGTGCGCACCCGCGACGGCGACAGCGTGCGTATCGACTTCGGCCAGCAGCTCGACTACAGCGCCACTGCAGCACTCGCCCGCGACAGCGAGGGCAATCAGGTGGCGCAGTTCGACGTCTCGCGCAGCGCCTCCAGCAACTACAGCTTCAGCGTCAAGGGTGATCTCGACACCGAAGAGCTCGACGCCATCCGCAACCTGGTACAGGACACCAGCGAGCTGGCCAACAGCTTCTTCCAGGGCGACGTGCAGGCGGCCTTCTCCCAGGCCGGCAGTCTCTCGTTCGACGCCGGGCAGCTCTCGCGCATGGAGCTGAACATGAGTTCGAGTACCAGCTACTCGGTCGCTCAGGCCCAGCGCTATCAGGAGACCCAGCAACTCGGCAACGACTCGCAGAGCGAGCGCCCCGGTCGTCGGATCGGTCAGCTGATGGATCAGATGCAGGAGCGCTTCTCGCAGCCTGCGCTCGGCTTCCTCGAGGACGCCCGCGCCAGCGGTGCCGAGCTGATGCAGGGCCTGGTCGAGCAGGATGAGCGCTTCGTCAGCGCCGAGAAGCAGCAGCAGGACGACTTCCGCTCGCACATGAGCCGACTGCTCGACGCCTTCGCGCCACGGCGCACCGACAGCGATGACTGAGGACTACTCGGGCAGGTTGGGCGGATCCCAGTCATCGAGTCGCGCCCCCGAGGCACAGGCCGCGCGCCACGCCGCGAGCCGCTCGAACTGAGCGCGGCTCGCGGCGGCCAGTAACACGGCGAGTTCGCGAACCTCGGGCGCCGCCTGATCGACCAACCCGGCATAGAAGTCACGACGACACCGGGCATCGCGCATGCCCAGCTCCAGCACCTCGGCCACGCTCATCAGATAGTCGACGCCCTCCCCGCCGACATCGGGCGCCGGCGCACCGTCACCACACCAGGCGAAGTCCCAGGGCGCGATGCGCGGCAGACACAGCCCACGCGCGCGGTGCTCGACCCGGGCCACGGTGGCCTCGCTGAGCCCGGCCAGTCGATCGAACGCAGCCGCCGCGGGCGCATTGTGGTGCAGCGCCATCCCGGCGGCGAGTTCGGTATAGCGCTCGTGGCTGGCGTGTTCGAGTTCGAGCGCGTGGGCGAGCAGCGCCGCGAGAGAATCCACCGACCCCGGGCCCGCGCTCATGCCAGCAGCCCCGACTCGATCTCTTCGAGCGTGCACGCGGGAGCCTGCTCGGCCCGCCAGGGCGTGAGGGCGCGGCGAAACAGCAGCCCCAGGGTCTTGCCGTCATCGGCCTGGATCCGGCGCGCCGCCGCCACCGGATCGGTGCTCGGCCCCGTGTCATCGACATGCACCCGCCCCTTCCAGTCGCGATGCTCGGGCCTGAAGGTGGGACAGGGGGTGAGCACGTGCACCAGGGCGAATCCGGGATACTCGATCGCCTCGACCAGCAACCGGCTCAAGCCCGCGGGATCGCCGGAGAAGCCCCGGGCGATGAATCCGGCGCCGGCGGCCAGAGCGATCGCGGTGGGCAGGAAGCGCGGCATCCCGGTGCCGTGCGGCGTGAGCTTGGCCTGCTGCCAGTCGGGCGCGGTGGTCGGCGAGGCCTGTCCCTTGGTCATGCCGTAGACCTCGTTGTCCATCACCACATAGGTGAGGTCCTGGTTGCGCCGACAGGCATGCAGGAAGTGATTGCCGCCGATCGAGAAACCGTCGCCGTCGCCCCCGAGCACCAGCACGGTGAGTTCGGGGCGCGCCGCCTTGAGACCGCCGGCGAGCGCCAGGGCGCGACCGTGCACGCCGTGGAAGCCGTAGGCGGCGACATAGGCCGGCAGCCGCGAGGAGCAACCGATGCCGGAGATCAGCGCCAAACGCTCGCGCGGCAACTCGAGATGGGCCAGCGCCCGGGTCAGCGCCGCGAGCACGCCGTGATGTCCGCAGCCCGGACACCACACCGGTGTCACCCCGGACTTGTAGTCACGGGCACGCAGGGTCGAGGTGGTCGGTGATTGCGACTCAGTCATCGGTCTCCTCCGCATCCAGCACCGCGGCGACGATCTCGCCCGGTCGCCACGCCAGGGGGCCGGGCCGGGCCAGCGCGCGCGCCTGTGGCGGCAGCACCCGCTGGGCATGGAGATGAGCAAACAGCTGGCCGTCCTGATTGAGTTCGACCACCCATATCCACGCCGCGCCATCGAGCGCCTCGCGCAGCGCCGCGCGCGCCAGCGGGGCGATCAGCCGCAGCGCGATCACCCGGGTCGGGCGCCCCGCTGCGGTGAGCCGCGCGGCGGCCTCGAACACCGCCCCGGCGCTGCTGCCCCAGGTGACGAGACAACGCGTACCCCGACCACGGATCTCGGCCCAGTCGGGCCCCGGATCGAGACCGTCGAGCTTGCGCGCGCGCTTGTCGAGCTGCTGGCGATGATCGGCGGCCAGGCTCGAGGGCGTCCCCGAGGCGTCGTGCTCCAGTCCCTCGGCGACATAGCGACACCCCGACCGGCCGGGCGCAGGCATCGGCGAGCGTCCGTCGACGCTCGGTGCATAGCGCTGGAAGGGCGCATCGAGGGGCCCGTCGGGCACCAGTCGGGACGGCAGTTGCGGGGCCCGTGGCGGCGGATCGACGATGGCGCGCGACTGGCCGAGCGCCTGGTCGGAGAGCACGATGGCCACCGTCTGCAGGTGTTCGGCCAGCCCCACCGCCCATTCCAGGGTGAAGCAACAATCGGCGATACCGAGGGGCGCGAGCACCAGGTGCGGGGCATCGCCGTGGAGCCCGTAGAGCGCCAGACCGAGATCGGACTGCTCGGTCTTGGTGGGAATCCCGGTCGAGGGACCGCCGCGCTGCACGTCGACCACCACCAGCGGGGTCTCGCTGGCCACCGCCAGTCCCAGCCCCTCGACCATCAGGCTCAGTCCGGGGCCGGAGGTGGCGGTCAGCGCCGCCACCCCGCCGAAGGACGCGCCGATGACCATGTTCACCGCCGCCAGTTCGTCCTCGGCCTGGAGCAGCTGACCGTCGCGTTGCGGCAACCGCGGCGCCAGCCATTCGAGCAGCTCGGTCGCCGGGGTGATCGGGTAGGCGGCGACGAAGCGCACCCCGGCGCGCAGCGCGCCGAGACCGGCGGCCTCGTTACCGCTGAGGTTCCACAGCCCGGCAGCGCCGCCAACGGGCGCGCACCCACCCTGCTCCACCAGCCCCAGCCCCGCTTCCAGACAGGCGATGGCCGCAGCGCGGGTGGCGGCGTCCTTGCTCGCCAGCACCCGTTCGCTGGCCGCGCTCAGCGCCGCATGAGACAACCCCAGCCAGCCGCCGAGCGCGCCCAGGGCGACCATGTTGGCGCGCCCCCCGGGGATCTCGGCGGCGCGCGCGGCGAGCGGCAGCGCCCGCACCCGTGCGCCGCACCCGGTCAGACAGGGCGGCGGCGGCACGCTGGCGACGTCCTGGAGGATGAGGGTGTCGGCGTCGACCGGCAGCTCGTCGACGAAGCGCTCGACATTGGCCCAGTCGAGCCCGAGCAACAGGTCGAGCCGATCGGCCATGCAGGCGACCGGGCGCGAGGCGAAGCGGAGGGTGGCGGCCGACTCGCCGCCGCGGATCTGCGGACCGGCGGCGCGCGTCAGCAACCCGTGGACACCGGCGCGACCGAGCGCGGCAAGCAGGATCTGGGCAGTGGTGAGGGCGCCGTGACCACCTGCACCGGTGATCGCCAGCATGCCCTCGGGGGCGACGGGGTCGCGATTGCACGGCATCGCGGGCACTCCTCCCAGGCCGGTGCGCCGCACTCGGATCGGCGGCGCGGGGATGGGGTGCGAAGCGGTTTCGGGGACACCACGACACACCCCCGTGCACCGATCATAGCCGCGACGCCGAGCGTCCCGGTTGATCTGGCACAGTCGAGGGGCGTTTCGATGGAGGGCGACCGGACCCGCCGCGCGGGCCGGCCGGGATCAGGCCTGGAGCTGCTCGGAGCGGAAGGGCGCGACGGTCTCGAGGATCGCCTTGTGGACCTTGACGTTGCCGGCGACCAGATTGCCGGTCTCGAGGAAGCGATTGCCACCGCCGAGGTCGCTGACCGTACCGCCCGCCTCCTGCACCAGCAGGGCGCCGGCAGCGCAGTCCCACTCGGACAGGCCGAGCTCCCAGAAACCGTCGGTGCGTCCGGCGGCGACATAGGCGAGATCGAGCGCCGCCGAGCCCGGACGACGCAGCCCGGCGGTGGCCAGGGTCATGGCCTTGAACATGCCCATGTAGGCGTCGATATGGCGCTGGTCACGGAACGGGAAGCCGGTGCCGATCAGTGCACCGTTGAGCGAGGGGCGCTTGGCGACCCGGATCTTGCGGTCGTTGAGCTGGGCGCCCTCGCCGCGCGCGGCGGTGAACATCTCCTCGCGCAGCGGATCGTAGACCACGCCGCACTCGAGCTGCCCCTTGTGCTTGAGCGCGATCGACACCGAGAACTGCGGAAAGCCGTGGAGATAGTTGGTGGTGCCGTCGAGCGGATCGATGATCCACTGATAGTCGCCCTTGCCGTGGAGACCGCTCTCCTCGGCAAGGATCGCGTGGCCCGGGAAGCGTGCCTGCAGCTCCTTGATGATGGTCGCCTCGGCGAGACGATCGACGTCGCTGACGAAATCGTTGCGTCCCTTGGTCTCGGCCTTGATGTGGTCGACGTGATCGAGATAACGCAGGAGGATCTTGCCGGCGCTGCGCGCGGCACGGATGGCGATGTTGAGGCTTGGATGCATAAGGATGAAAGATAACGGATGTGGTCCGCGTATCATAGATTGAGAACCCTATCAGCGTCTTGAGAGAACGCCCCATCCATGACCCAAACCAGCGAAGAAAACCTCGGGCGCATCCGCGCCGTGCTGATCGAGACCAGCCACCCCGGCAACATCGGCGCCGCGGCGCGTGCGCTCAAGACCATGGGCCTGTCGCGTCTGGAGCTGGTCGCGCCGCGTCAACGCCCGGACGCCGAGACCCTGGCCCGCGCCGCCGGCGCCGATGACCTGATCGAGCGCGCCGGCATCCACGACGACCTCGACAGCGCGCTCGAGGGCTGTCGTCTGGTGATCGGCGCCAGCGCCCGGCTGCGCAGCATCGAATGGCCGGTGCTCGACCCCGCCGAGGCCGCCGGCCGACTGCTCGCCGAGGCCGCCCACGGCGAGGTGGCGATGCTGTTCGGGCGCGAGAGCTCGGGGTTGACCAACGCCGAGCTGTCGCGCTGTCACTATCTGGTGCACATCCCCACCAACCCCGAGTTCAGCTCGCTCAACCTCGCCGCCGCGGTCCAGGTGCTCGCCTACGAACTGCGTCGCCACGCCCTCGTCGGCCGCCTCAGCGAGCACGTCGACGAGCGCCCCGATCTGGCCGACGCCGCCGACCTCGAGGGCCTCCACGGCCATCTCGCCGCCACCATGCGCGCGGTCGGCTTCGGCGACATCGAGCAGTCGCGCACCCTGCAGATCCGTCTGCGCCGGCTGTTCAACCGCGCCCGCCCCGACCGCACCGAGATCAACATCCTGCGCGGCATCCTCAGCGCCGCCCAGGGTCGCAAGCGCCCCGGGCGCGACGACCCGGCGCCAACGGAACCCGCCCCCACCGCCAAGGACACCACATGTTCAGACGACTGAGAGAGGATATCGCCTGCGTCTTCGACCGCGACCCGGCGGCGCGTACCACCTTCGAGGTGCTCACCACCTATCCCGGCATCCACGCGGTGGTGGTCCATCGCATCGCCCACGGTCTGTGGCGGCGCGAGTTCAAGTGGGCCGCACGCCTGCTCTCGAACATCGCGCGCTTGTTCACCGGGATCGAGATCCACCCCGGCGCGGTGATCGGCCGGCGCTTCTTCATCGACCACGGCATGGGCGTGGTGATCGGCGAGACGGCGGTGATCGGCGACGACTGCACCCTCTATCACGGGGTGACGCTCGGTGGCACCACCTGGGAGAAGGGCAAACGTCATCCCACCCTCGGACGCGACGTAGTGGTCGGTGCCGGGGCCAAGGTGCTCGGTCCGATCGACATCGGCGACGGCGCGCGCATCGGCTCCAACGCCGTGGTGGTGAAGTCGGTGCCGGCCGGAGCGACCGCGGTCGGGGTGCCGGGCCGGGTCATCGAGCCGGCGCGTGATGCGGCGAGCAAGCGCCGCGCCGACACCGCCCGACGCATCGGCTTCGACGCCTATGGCGCCACCCGCGATGTCCCCGACCCGGTGGCCAACGCCATCAACCGCATGCTCGATCATATCCACCAGATGGACAGTCGCATGGAGTTGATGTCGCAGGCACTCGAGGGCCACGGCATCATGCGCCGCTTCGAGCACGAGTGCGATCTCGACGCGATGAGCATCCCCCCGGCCACCGACGGCGAGACGGACGCCGACTCGGGTCAGCGCCGACCCGAGGATGCACGCCAGCGCTGAGCGCAGTGCCCTGGCGTGGTGCGGATTAATTGATCGTAACGGTCGGGTAACGTAGAATAACCCTACACTTGTTCGCTGTATTTTCCCTTGGGTGCAACGTGAGACTGACTACCAAAGGCCGCTACGCGGTCACCGCGATGCTCGACCTGGCCATCCACCAGGGCCGGGGACCGATCGCGTTGGCCGACATCGCCCAGCGCCAGGGCATCTCGCTGTCCTACCTGGAACAGCTCTTCGCCAAGCTGCGCAAGCGTGCGCTGGTGACCAGCGTGCGCGGCCCGGGCGGCGGCTACAACCTCGCCCGTACCGCCGCCGAGATCCGCGTTGCCGAGGTGATCGCCGCGGTCGACGAGAACGTCGACACCACCCGCTGCGGCGGCGCCCACAACTGTCAGAACAATGGTCCCTGCCTGACCCACGACCTGTGGAACGACCTCAGCGACCACATCTTCGACTATCTCAACGCCATCACCCTGCAGCAGCTCGTCGACAAGCGCGAGGCCACCCAGCCGCACCCACCGACCTCCTGCGCCACCGTCGACGTCAAGCTCGACGTCTCGCGGGTCGCCGCCAACACCTGAGCAGGCGCGCAAACGCCTTGCCAGCACGCGCTCCGAGGGCCTAGGATCTGGGTGAGCCGTGCGGATGACCCCGGGCGGCGGGATGCCCGAGATCCACCCAACTGTCTTCGCCGAGTTGGACGCAGCCAAGAACCACTTCGAGCTCTTCGGATTGCCGACGAGCTTCACGGTCGACACCAACCGCCTGGCGGAGCGCTATCGTGCGCTGAGCGCCCAGGCCCGCGCCGACACCGCCCTCGCCGCCGCCTCGCCGTCGCAACTCGACGAGGCCTACCGCACGCTGCTCGACCCACTGGCGCGCGCGCGCTATCTGCTGCGCCTGCACGGGCGTGAGTTGGGGCGCGGACGGGGCAATGCCGGGCTGCTGGTCGAGCAGCTCGAGCTGCGCGAGCAGCTCCAGGAGGTGAGCAACCGCACCCGCACCGCGCTCGCCGTCTCCAGCGTGCTCACCGATCTGGCCGAGCAGAGCGCGGTACTGGCCAAGGAGCTGCGGACCCTGTTCGAGGATCCCTCGACGGACAATCTCGAACTGGCGCACGACCTGGTGCACCAGCTCGAGTTCATCGCGCTGTGCCGGCGCGACGCCGAGCAGCGCCGCGACGCGCTCCAGCGCCGGGGCTGAGCCCGACCCGCGGGCTCAGCACTGCTCCCAGGGGAGACCGTGGAAGCGCCAGCCGCCGAGGCTGCTGCGGTGATGGTGCTCGTCGAGTTCGCCCTCGAACCCCTCGCCGACGTGATAGACACGCTTGAGCCCGGCCTGGAGCAGCGCCTTGCCCGCCTCGTGCGAGCGCTTGCCGCTGCGACAGATGAGGATCACCGGCGGGCACTGCTCGGTGTCGGACTCGCAGCTCGCGCCGCCGAGCAGGAGCTTGCGGATCTCGGTCTCGAAGTCCGGGTTGACGGTCCAGTCCGGCTCGTCGATCCAGGGTACGTGCACCGCGCCCTTGGGGTGACCGACGAACAGATACTCCATCGACGAGCGGATATCGACCAGGATCGCCTGGGGGTGGGAGTCGAGCATCGCCTGCGCCTGCTGCGGCGTCAGACTCTGCGGAGCAGCGTCGTGCATGGGGATTCCTCGTTGGTGGTGGGATCGCTCTTGTTATTGTGCCGCGCGCGGAGGCGCGTCCGGCTATCCTAGCGCCCTCGGGCATCACCGCCCAGCGCAAGCATCGGGAGACAGTATTGGCGACACATCGAGATCCACGACCCCCGCTGGACGTACGCATCAAGGACGCGCTGGCACGGGCGCTGATGCGACTGATGGCACGTCTGCCGCTGGCCTTCGCCCACCGTCTCGGCAACGGCCTCGGCTGGCTGGTTGCGCGCTGGCCCAACCGTCAGCGCCGCAACGCCCTGATCAACCTCGCGCTCAACTTCCCCGAGCGCGACCGCGAGCAACTGCTCGCACTGCGCGACGACACCCTGCGCGAGGTCGCCAAGACCTATTGCGAGATCGCCCATCTGTGGCTGCGCCCCGTCGAGCAGACCCTCTCGCTGGTCCGTGAGGTGCGCGGGGCGGAGCTGCTCGAGCGGCGCGACGGCAAGGGGCTGATCGTGCTCTCGCCGCACATCGGCGCCTGGGAGCTGGCCGGACTCTATCTCGCCGAGCAGGGACCGACGGCGATCTTCTACAAGCCGCAGAAGTATCTCGACGACCTGATCCGGCGCGCCCGCGGGCGCAGCGGCGCGACCCTGGCACCGATCACCGGCAAGGGCATCCGCGTACTGGTGCAGGCGCTCGAACGCGGCGACTATGTCGGCGTCCTGCCCGACCAGGAGCCCAAGGCCGACAAGGGGGCGGTGTTCGCGCCGCTGTTCGGCATCCCCGCCTTCACCATGCTGCTGGTCAACCGCCTGGCGCGGCGCACCGGGGCGCCGGTGATCTTCATGTTCGCCGAACGGCTCGACGACCAGAGCGGCTTCCGCATCCACTGCATCCGCGCCCCCGAGGGCATCGACAGCGCCGACGACGAGGTCGCCGCGCGCGCCCTCAACCAGGGCATCGAGCAGTGCGTGCGCACCTGCCCGAACCAGTACATCTGGCCCTACAAGCGGCTCAGACGTCGCCCCGAGGGCTGGCCGAAGATCTACAGCGGCGGGCTCTCCGACGCCGAGGCGCTGGAGCAGGTGGCGCGGCTGCGCGAGCGGCACGCGGCGCTCGCCGAGGACGCGCCGCCGAGCTGAGCGGAGACGCGGCCGGCGGCAGACCGCCGGCCGCGCGAGATCAGGACGAGATGGTGGTCGAGGCGCTCTGCGTCTGCCCCTGGTTGTCGGTCCAGGTGATCTCGATCGGATCGCCCTCGGCGCCCCCGGCAAACTTGAACGACAGATAGGGGTTCTTCGACACCCCGCCGCTCCACGAGGCGGTCATCACCACCTCCCCCTTGGCCTTGCACACCACCTCCTGGATGAAGTGCGCCGGGATCGGCTCGCCGGTCTTGCTGTCCTTGCGCAGCCCGGTCTCCATCGGGTGACTCATCAGACACTTGACCGTGGTCACGTCGTTCTTGGTCTTGGCGCGGATCTTGATATCAGACATTGGCTCTCTACCTCAGGTTATCCGTTGAGCTCGCTGCGATGGCGTCCTGTCACCCGCCGCAACCACCGATGGTCACCTTCACGCTCTTGCTGTTCTTGAAGACCTGATCGCCGACCTTGACCACGGCGGTGACATCGGCGGTCTCGGCCATCTTGATGCGGGTGGAGACGAAGGGCATGGCGTTGGGTGCGAGCTCGAAGGAGGCGATCAACGGGGTCTGATTCTTCTCGGCGAAGATCGCGATCGAGGTGACACCCTCGATATCGGCCTCGACCGTCACCGGCACCACGGCGCCGTTCTCGGCGATGTCCGGGGCCTTGATGCGGATGCGCTCGTCGCGCTCGGCGCTCTCGCTGCCGACCAGCGCCGTGAGCGCCTCGGGCATCTCCCTGGCCTTGAAGGCCGCCTCGTTCCAGTCGGCGAGCACCAGCCGGGGCGACAGCAACCCGGCGCTCACCGCGACCCCGACCGAGCCTGCACTCAGCGAGCCCTTGAGCAGGATTCTGCGTTTTGCATCGATCATCAACTCTCTCCTGTCGAGCATGGGTGGATGGTCTGCGGATCCGCTGGAGGAGGACCGCTGCCAGTGTTCACGACAGCGGCGCGCGGAACCTGGGTGCCCGAGTCCATCGGGCGTTGTTGTTGTCGTGCGTCGCCATCCCGGCGCCTCGAGCGAGCGGGTCGCGGGACAGCGGATATCGTGAGGAGCAGGCGCGACGCTCAGCCCAGCGGGTCGTCGCGCTCGCGCCGGTCGCGCTCCTCCTCGCGCAACGCATCGAGCCGCGCCTGGATCTGGGCGGCGTCGTGATAAGGGATATCGCGTTGCCGCAGGGCGATCTCAAGCTGGCGGATCGCCGGCTCCAGGTCGCCGAGCAGATAGAGCCGCTCGGCCCGATAGCGATGGGTCGCGGCACGGTTGCCGGACTTGAGCGCCGCCTGTTCGAGCAGGTCGTAGAGCATGACGTCGTCGGGGCGCAGCCGCGCCAGGTCCTCGAGCGCGTCGAGCGCCTGGCGCGCGCGGCCCTGCTCGAGCAGCAGTCGTGCCCGCACGGTGCCGAGCACCCAGTCGTTCGGCGAGAGCGCCAGCGACTGGGTGAGTATGCTCAGCGCCTCGTCCGAACGCCCGCGCCGCTGCGCCAGCTCGGCCTCGAGCACCACGAACTCGGGTTGGCTGGGCTGGGCCGCGAGCAGCCGGGCGAGTTCACGCTCGGCGCCGCCGTAATCACGCGCGCGCAACAGCGCCAACGCATAGCCGTAACGCTCGGCCAGCGCGTTGCGGTAGCGCCCCTCGCGCAAGGTCGCGCCGAAGTGCGCCACCGCCTGCTCGGCGCGGTCATAGGCGCGCTCGCGCAACCGCGCGCGGGTGAGATGGAAACGCAGACTATCGGGACGCTGGCGGGCGCCGAAACGCTCGGCGCGCTGCAGCGCCTCGGCGATACGATTGCTGGTCACCGGGTGGGTGCGGAGGAACTCGGGGGCGGCGCTGTCGTGGATCTGCCCGGCGCGCGAGAGCCGCTCGAAGAATCCGGCCATGGCGTAGGGATCGTGCCCGGCGCGCACCAGGGTGGAGATACCGATGCGATCGGCCTCCTTCTCGTTCTCGCGGGTGAAGTTGATCTGGTGCTGGATCGCCGCGGCCTGGATACCGACGATCGCCGCCATCCCGGCATCGCTCGAGACCTGGGCGCCGAGGATGGCCGCGGCCACCAGCAGCGCCGTCGCCGGGACGCTGAGCCGGCTCTGGTCCTCGACCCCGCGCATCAGGTGGCGCTGGGTGACGTGCGCGATCTCGTGGGCGATCACCGCCGCCAGCTCGCTCTCGGTCTGGGCGGCGAGCACCAGTCCGGCATAGACACCGATATAACCGCCCGGACCGGCGAAGGCGTTGACCACCGGTTCGTCGATCAGAAAGAAGGTGAAACGCCGCCCCTCGGCATCCGGGTCGGCGAGCACCAGCGAGCGTCCGAGCGACTCGATATAGCTCGCCAGCAACGGATCGTCGAGCACCGCCAGACGCTCGCGCACGTGCTGCATGAAGGCCTTGCCGAGACGGGTCTCCGCGCCCTGGGTCATCACCGCATCGGCCGAACTCGAGAGATCGGGCAACTCGAAGTGCTGGGCCTGCACCGCTCCGGCACCGAGCAGGGCCGGGAGCAGCGCCGAGGCGAGCAGGCGGCGGAGGCGTGGCAGTCGACACATGGATCGCTTCATCACATAACCGACGAATCAGATCAGAAGGAGACGGCGAGGTTTCCGCCCCATCCTCGCCGACATCGCGCGTCATGTCGACGCCCGGCGACGATTGAGAATCCTCATTGCCCCGACAAACCCAACTGCGTTGTCAACTATTAGAAAACCGCTGTATTCTTAACCACCCACCGCGCGCCAACGCTGCGTATACCATGCGCGCCAGCCGCTGGCCGGGGTGGTGACGGGTGAGGACGCGGCGCCAACCGCTGCCCACCCGCCCCGCAAGCCCCGCAGCGACGGGGATCAACGTCTCTATGGAGAGGACGAGGCCGCGCGGACGACACCGGCGGCCGGCATCGAGACCCGGCCGGGCGAGCGTCCCGGCCGGGCGCCATCACGAACTAGCGCGGAGAGACTCGGACATGAATCAGTTCTACTACGACGCGGTCACCAAGATGGAACAGCTCGGCGTCGATGACGAATACATCCAGGGCTGGCAGTGCGGCTTCCTGCAGAACCCCAAGCGCGAGGAACAGCGCCTGACCGAGGCCTATGCCGCGGGCTACGACGACGGCGAGGAGAAGAACGCCGAGAACTTCGCCAACTGGGTCAGGGAGTGACCCCGGTCCGGGGCGCCAGCGCGCCCCGGACCTCTCAGTGATGACGCAGGGTGTGCAGTGGCGGGCGCACCAGCAGCGGATAGGTCGCCACCACCCCGGCCACGCCGATCAGCAGCCCCGAACCCAGCACCCCGACCGTCCACAACCAGGGGTTGAAGACGAACGCGATGCCGAAGAGCTGCTCGGCGAGCAGCCAGCCGATGCCCTCGGCGAACACCGAGGCGAGCAGACCGGCGAGCAGACCGGCGACGACGAACTCCACCGCCAGCGCACCGAGCAGCCGCGCCCGTCCCACCCCGAGGGTGCGCAGGATGGCGTGCTCGACACGACGGTCCTCCAGGCTCGCCTGGATCCCCGCATACATCACCAGCAGCCCCGCGGCGAGGGTGAAGAGGAACACGTACTCCACCGCCAGCACCCCGCGATCGACCACCTGACGCACCTGCTGGAGCAGCGCGTCGACATCGAGCAGGGTGAGGTTGGGGAAGCGGCGCACCAGCTCGACGAGCAGCGACTCGTCGCTCGCCGGGACATGGAAGCTGGTGATATGGCTTGCCGGCTCGTCACCGAGCAACGCCGGCGAGGCGATGACGAAGAAGTTGACGTTGAAGCTGTCCCACTGCACCTCGCGCAGGCTGGTCACCGGGGCCGCGACCTCGCGCCCCGCGACCATGAAGGCGATCTCGTCGCCGAGCGAAATGCCCAGGGTCTCGGCCAGATCGCGCTCGACCGAGAACTGCGGCGGCGCAGCGGCATCCTGCCACCAGGCACCGGCGACGATACGATTGTCCGCGCCCAGCCGGGTACCGTAGCTGAGGTTGAACTCGCGCGTGGCGAGCCGCTCGGCGCGCGGATCGACATAGTCCGAGGGCGCCACCGCGCGATCGTTGATCCGCACCAGCCGGCCCCGGATCATCGGGTCGAAGGCGACGTCCTCGATGCCCTGCGCGGCGAGCAACGTCCGCATCGGCTCGACCTGCTGCGGCTGGATGTTGATCGCGAACTGGTTCGGCGCCCCCGGCGGCAGACTCTCGCGCCAGCCCTGCAACAGATCGACCCGCACCACCGCGAGCAGCAGCAGCGCGAGGATGCCGACCCCGAACCCGGTGATCTGCAGCACCGCGCCGCCGGGACGGCGGGTCAGCGCCGCCAGCCCGAGCCGCCACAGCCCGCGGCTGCGCCCGGCGAGCAGCGCCGCCAGCCGCACCAGCGCGAGCACCGCGACCACCAGACAGACCAGCGCCGCGGCCAGCCCGGCGAGCAACTTCCAGGCGAGCGCGAACTCGCCGGCCTGCCACAACACCAGGGCCGAGAGCGCCAGCGCCGCCAGCACCACGGCCAGCGCCACCGAGCCGCGCGGCGCGCCGAGATCGCGGCGCAGCGCGCGCAGCGGCGAGACCTGGGCGAGCTGCAGCAGCGGCGGCAGCGCGAAGCCGAGCAGGGTCACCAGCCCGGTGCCCAGGCCCACCAGCAGCGGCGACCAGGAGGCGGCCGGCAGCGCGGTGCCGAACCAGTCGCTGAACACCGCCAGCAGCCCGGCCTGGGCGATCCAGCCGAGGGCGGTGCCGAGCAGACTCGCGGCCAGCCCGAACATCACCAACCGCAACACGAATACCCGCATCAGCAGGTGTCGGCGGGCGCCGAGACAGCGCATCACCGCCACCGCATCGATCTGGCGTCCGACCAACCGGTGACTGGCCAGGGCGATCGCCGCCCCGGCCACCAGCAGGGTGCTGAGGCTGGCGAGGTGGAGGAAGCGCGAGGCACGCTCGACGGCATTGGCGAACTCGGGTCGCGCCGCGCTCGCGGTGAGCAGCTCGAACCCCGCGGTCTCGGCCCGCGATCCGGCCCAGGCGGCATAGTCGGCGACCGCGTCCTCGGGGCCGGCGAGCAACAGCCGATGGGTGGCGCGACTGGCCGGGCCGAGCAGCCCGGTGGCGGGCAGATCGGCGGCGTTGAGCAGCACCCGCGGGGCGAGATTGAACAGCCGACCGCCGGCATCCGGCTCATAGGCGAGGATGGCGCCGATGCGCAGGTCCGTCTCGCCGAGCGTGAGAGGGTCGCCGACCTGCAGCTCGAGCAGGCGCAGCAGGCGCGACTCGACCCACAGCTCGCCGGCCGGCGGTCCCTGCTCGCGCGGCTGCTCGGCGGCGGCGAAATCGGCGCGCACCCGCAACTGGCCGCGCAGCGGATAACCCGGCTCGACCGCCTTGGCCTGCACCAGCTGCGGCCCGTCGGACCCCAGCACCACCGAGCGGAACTCGACGGTCGCGGCACTGACCAATCCCTGCGACTCGGCGCGATCGCGCCAGGCCGCGGGTGGCGCATCACTGCCCTCGAGTACCAGATCGGCGGCCAACAGCTCGCCGCCCTGACGCGCCATGCCCGCCTCGATGCGACTGGCGAAGAAGCCGACGGCGGTCACCGCCGCCACCGTCAGCACCAGCGCGGCGGTGAGCAGGTAGAGTTCGCCGCTGCGCCAGTCCTGGCGCAACAGCCGCAGTCCGATCCGCCAGGCCTTCATGCCAGGGCCTCCAGGCGGCCCTCGCGCATCGCCAGGCGGCGATCGCAGCGTGCGGCCAGCCCCGGATCGTGGGTGACCAGCACCAGCGCGGCACCGGCCTCGGCGCGCAGCTCGAACAGCAGCTCGATGATCTGCTCGCCGGTGGCCTGGTCGAGATTGCCGGTCGGCTCGTCGGCGAACAGCACCGCCGGGCGCGGTGCATAGGCGCGGGCGATCGCCACCCGCTGCTGCTCGCCGCCGGAGAGCTGGCGCGGATAGTGACCGGCGCGCGCGCCCAGCCCGACCCGCGCCAACGCCTCGTCGGCGCGCGCGGCGGCATCCGGGGTATCGGTCAGCTCCAGCGGCAGCAGCACGTTCTCGCGCGCGGTGAGCGTCGGCAGCAGCTGGAAGTTCTGGAACACGAAGCCGACCCGGCCGCTGCGCAGCTCGGCGCGACCGTCCTCGTCGAGCGCGCCGAGCGGCTCGCCGCACAGCCACACCTCGCCGCTGCTGGCGCGGTCGAGCCCGGCGAGCAGCCCGAGCAGGGTCGACTTGCCCGACCCCGAGGCGCCGAGGATAGCCAGCGCCTCGCCGGCGCCGACCTCAAGCTCCAGCCCCTCGAGGATGGTCAAGCCACCAGCGGGGCCGGTAACATGTTTATCCAGTCCCACCGCCTTGGATACGGTCTGACTCCGTTGCACTGACATGATCCGTCTACTCCTGATTGCTGCTCTGTCGCTGTGTGCCCCCCTCACCCTGGCCGCCACGCCGACCCTGCTGGTGCTCGGCGACAGCCTGAGCGCCGGTTATGGCATCGACCGCGAGCGGAGCTGGGTGCGGCTGCTCGAACAACGTCTCGAGCAGGAGGCGCTGGCCTATCGTACGGTCAACGCGAGCGTGTCCGGGGAGACGACGGCGGGCGGCCTGACGCGGTTGCCGGCACTGCTCGAACGCCACCGCCCGGCGGTGGTGATCATCGAGCTCGGCGCCAATGACGGGTTGCGTGGGTTGAGCCTGGAGCGACTGCGCGCCAATCTCGACGCGCTCATCACCCAGACGCAGGCGAGCGGCAGCCGCGTACTGTTGCTCGGCGTGCGACTGCCGCCGAACTACGGTGCGGTCTACACCGATCGCTTTCAAGCGGTGTTCCGCGAGGCCGCCGCCGCACACGCGGTCCCGCTGGTGGCGGAGATGCTGCGCGGCATCGCCGAGGATCGCGCGCTGATGCAGGCCGACGGACTGCACCCCACGGCCGCCGCCCAGGCGCGCATCCTCGACAACGTCTGGCCGACGTTACACCCGCTGCTCGTCCCGCCGCGACACTGATCCCGAAGGGCCAGCGCCATTCATCACCCTTCTTTCAAGACCAGGAGAGCGCCATGCATCGCGTCACCATCGTCGGGTCGGGCTTCGCCGCCCTGACCGCCATCCAGCAGTTGCGCAAGTCGAACCCCGATGTCGAGATCACCCTGGTCAGCCCCGCGGCCGAGTTCGTCTATCTGCCCGGCCTGATCTGGGTGCCGCCGGGGCTGCGTCGGGGCGAAGACCTGCGCATCGACCTGACCCGCTTCCTGCAACGCATGCGGGTGCGCCACGTCGCCGCCGAGGCCACCGGCCTGAGCCACTGCGGGCGCACCCTGGAGACCACCCAGGCACCGATCAACAACGACGGGCTGATCATCGCCAGCGGCGGACGTTTCCTCAAGAAGCTGCCCGGCATCGAGCACGCCATCACGCCCTGCGAGGGCATCGCCGCGGCCGAGCGCATCCGCGAGCGCATCCGCGCCATGGACGGCGGCACCATCGCCCTGGGCTTCGCCGGCAACCCCAAGGAGCCGAGCGCGATGCGCGGCGGGCCGATGTTCGAATTCCTCTTCGGACTCGACAACCAGCTGCGCCAGGAGGGCCGGCGCGAACGCTTCGAGCTGGTGTTCTTCACCCCGGCGCCGCGCCCCGGCAACCGGCTCGGTCCCAAGGCGGTCGAGGGGCTGCTCGCGGAGATGCGCCGCCGTGACATCCGCACCCATCTCGGTCACAAGCTCAAGGGCTTCTCCGAGCACGGGGTGAGCACCGAGGGCGGCGACTTCGCCGCCGACCTGATCCTGTTCATGCCGGGGATGACCGGCAACACCTGGTTCGACAACACCGAGCTGCCGCGCTCGCCCGGCGGACTGATCGAGGCCGAGCGCACTTGTCGCGTGCCGGGTTACGACCGGGTCTATGTCGCCGGCGACTCGGGCAGCTTCCCGGGACCTGAGTGGATGCCCAAGCAGGCGCACATGGCCGACCTGCAGGCGCGCACCGCGGCGCGCAACCTGCTCGCCGAGTTCGCCGGTCAGACACCGACCGAGACCTTCCGCGTCGAGCTGCTCTGCATCGTCGACGCCAATCGCGACGGCATGCTGGTGGCGCGTAACGAGCGCTTCAACCTGGTGCTGCCGAGCCTGCGGGTCTTCCACTGGCTCAAGCGCTTCTTCGAGTGGAACTATCTGCGCCGCTTCCGTTGAGGGCGACGGGCGCCGGGGGAACGGCGCCGGAAGGGATCAGCTGAGGAACACGGGGCCGGCACATGCCGGCCCCGTCGCGTTCAGGGCCGCACCTCGGCCCCGGCGCCCTCCTTCTCGGGCGGCAGCAGGTCGGTCTTGTTCAGCCCCATCCACACCACCGCCGCGGTGGCGACATAGATCGAGGAGTAGGTACCGACCACCACGCCGATGATCAGCGCCAGCGAGAAGCCGCTGATCACCTCGCCACCGAGCATGTAGAGCGCGACCAGCACCAGCAGCGTGGTGCAGGAGGTGACCACGGTGCGCGAGAGCGTCTGACCGATCGAGGCGTTGATGATCTCGGTCACCGTGCCCTTGCGCATCTTGCGGAAGTTCTCGCGCACCCGGTCGAAGACCACGATGGTGTCGTTGAGCGAGTAGCCGATCACCGCCAGCACCGCCGCCAGCACCGTCAGGTCGAAGCTGATCTGGAACAGCGAGAACACGCCGAGCACGACGATCACATCGTGCACCAGCGCCACCACCGAGCCGACGGCGAAGCGCCACTCGAAACGCAGCGCGACATAGATGAGGATGCCGATCAGCGAGAACAGCACCGCCAGTCCACCCTGCTCGCGCAGCTCCTCGCCGACCTGGGGTCCGACGAACTCCACCCGTCGCAGATCCACCTCGCCTGCGGCGGCGGCGCTCAACGCCTGGAAGACGCGATCGCTGAGTTGGGCGCTCGTCCCCTCGTCGTCGCTCCCCGGCGCGAGCCGGATCAGCACGTCCTGACGCGAGCCGAAGTGCTGCACCGTGGCGCCGACGAAACCGCCGGCCTCGAGCGCCCCGGTGACTTCGGCGAGTTCGGTCGGGGTCTCGTAGCCGACCTCGATCACGGTACCGCCGGTGAAGTCCAGCCCGAAGTCGAAGCCGCGTAGCAGCATCGACAGCAGTGCGATCACCAGCACCGCGCCGGAGACGATCGCGGCTGCACGCCGCATGCCCATGAAGTCGATGTTCAGGGTCTTGGCCATAGCCTTGTTGCGCATGCCGATCTCCTCAGATGGCCAGTTTCTTGACGTTACGACGGCCATAGATCAGGTTGATCATGGCGCGCGAGCCGAGGATGGCCGTGAACATCGAGGTGACGATACCGATGAACAGGGTCACGGCGAAGCCCTTGACCGGGCCGGTACCGAAGCTGAACAGCACCACGGCGGCGATCAGGGTGGTGACATTGGCATCGACGATGGTCGAGAGCGCCTTGTCGTAGCCGGCGCGGATGCTCGCCTGCGGCGTGCTGCCGTTGCGGATCTCCTCGCGGATACGCTCGAAGATCAGCACGTTGGCATCGACCGCCATGCCCACGGTGAGCACGATGCCGGCGATGCCCGGCAGGGTCAGGGTCGCCTGCAGCAGCGAGAGCACCGCCACGATCATCACCAGGTTGACCACCAGCACCAGGTCGGCGACCAGACCGAACACCCGGTAGTAGAGCGCCATGAACAACGCCACCAGACCGAGACCGATCATCACCGAGCGGAAGCCCTGGTCGATGTTGTCCTGACCCAGGCTGGGACCGATGGTGCGCTCCTCGACGATCTGGATCGGCGCGGCCAGCGCGCCCGAGCGCAGCAGCAGCGCGGTGTTGTGCGCCTCCTCGCTGCTGTCGAGCCCGGTGGTCTGGAAGCGGCGCCCGAAGGGTTCGCGGATGGTGGCGACGCTGATCACCTCCTCGACCTTGTGGGTGCGCTTGACCGGCTCGCCGTCGACCATCTCGGTGGTGGTGCGGTTCTCGATGAACACCACCGCCATCGGCTTGCCGACGTTCTCGGTGGTCACATCGCGCATCCGCCGCGCGCCCTGGCCGTCGAGGTTGACGAACACCGCCGGGGAGCCGCTCTGACCGTCGAAGCCTGCAGAGGCGTCGGTGATCTGGTCTCCGGTGACGATCACCCGGCGCTTGAGCAGGATCGGCACGCCGTCGCGATCGCGATAGAGCCGGCTACCCACCGGCACCCGCCCGGAGACGGCATCGGCGACGCTGTGCTCGGTGTCGACCAGACGGTACTCGAGGGTCGCGGTGGCGCCGAGGATCTCCTTGAGCCGACCCGGGTCCTGGGCGCCGGGGAGCTGCACGACGATGCGCCGCTCGCCCTGACGGGCGATGCTCGGCTCGGCCACGCCGAGGGCGTTGACGCGGTTGCGCAGGGTGGTGATGTTCTGCTTGAGGGCGAAGTCCTTGATCTGCTCCTGCTCGGCCGGCTGCAGCACGGCACGGATCAGATAGGTGCCGCCCTGCTCGGCGCTGGAGAGCGCGAGGGCGCGGAATTCACGCCCGAGCAGCTTGTCGGCCGCGGCACGCGCCTCCTCGTCCTTGAACTTGACGAGGATCTCGCCACCGTCGCGCAGCACGGTCAGGTAACGCACCTTGTGCTCGCGCAACTGGGCGCGGATATCGCCGACATAGCGCTCGAGCGCCTGATCGAGCGCGCTCTCCATGTCGACGTCGATGACCACATGGATACCGCCACGCAGGTCGAGTCCGAGCGACATCGGGTTGAGCCCGAGCGCGCGCATCCACCCCGGCAGATCGGCCGAGAGGGTCAAGGCGGTGCGATACTGCTCGGCGAGGGTGCGCTCGATCGCCTCCTGACCGGCCAGCTGCTCACCGGAGAGGGCGAAGCGCGCGAGCAGCCGACCGTCCTCGCTCAGCTCGACGTCCTTGTAGGGCACCCCGGCGTTGTCGAGCACGGCGCGCACCTCGTCGACGCTCGTCTCGGTCACCTCGGCGCCGCGCGCGGCAGTGATCTCGATCGAAGGGTCCTGGGAGAACAGGTTCGGCATCGCCAACAACAGGCCGAGCAGGACCACGCCCAGGATCAGTAGATTCTTCCACAGGGGGTATCGGTTCATTGCATGTCCAAGTGCAAGGGCATTGGGGATGCCACTGCGCGCAACGGAAAAACGGGGACGCGGATCGGACACCGATCCAGGGCTGGGGGTGTGATCCGCGAGATGGGTCGGACACGATGACGCCCGAGGCCGCGACCGGCCTCGGGCGTCCGCACGATCTTAGAGATCCTTCAGCGTGCCCTTGGGCATCACCGACTCGACGGCCTGGCGACGCGCCTTGATCTGAACGCCATCGGCGATCTCGATCAGGATGAAGTTCTCGCCGAGATCGGCGATGCGCCCGGCGATGCCGCCGAGGGTCACGATCTCATCGCCCTTGGCCAGGGCCTCGACCATCTTGCGGTGTTCCTTCTGTCGCTTCGCCTGCGGACGGATCAGCAGGAAGTAGAAGACGACGGCGAACAGCACCAGAGGCAGCAGGGCCATGAAGGGGTCGCCGCCAGCAGCGGCCGCTTCGCCCTGGGCGAAGGCGTCGGAGATAAAGAAGCTCATATCGGTTCCTTCGGCGTTTGGATCGATCTCACCCGATCCAGTGGATGTGGAAACGGACCGACGCGGCCTGGACCGCGCGATCGCGGGAATTCCAGCGCGCGATTATCGCACAGCGCCGGCCAAGATACAGCGTCGCCACCGACCGCACCGGCGAGGCGTGTGCACGATGGCGCGGCACGCCATCAATCCGCCAGGCCGCGCAGCGCCTTGAATTCGGCGACGAACTCGGCCAGCCGTCCAGCGGCGATGGCCGCACGCAGCCCGGCCATCAGCTCCTGGTAGTAGTGCAGATTGTGGATCGTGGCCAGACGCGAGCCGAGGATCTCCTTGCAGCGATCGAGATGGTGGAGATAGGCGCGACTGTAGTGGCGACAGGTGTAGCAGCTGCACTCGGGGTCGAGCGGGCGCTCGTCGGTGCGGTGCGCGGCATTGCGGATCTTGATGGTGCCGTGCCGGGTGAACAGATAGCCGTTGCGCGCGTTGCGCGTCGGCATCACGCAGTCGAACATGTCGACCCCGCGACAGACCGCGGCGACGATATCCTCCGGGGTGCCGACCCCCATCAGATAACGCGGGTGGTCGACCGGCAGCTTGCCGGAGAGGAAGTCGAGCACCCGCAGCCGGTCGGCCTCGGGCTCGCCGACCGACAGTCCGCCGATGGCATAGCCGTCGAAGCCGATGCGCATCAGGCCTTCGAGCGAGTCGGCGCGCGGCCCCTCGTGCATGCCGCCCTGGACGATACCGAACAGTGCCGCGGGGTTGTCGCCGTGGGCCTCGCGCGAGCGCGCCGCCCAGCGCAGCGACAGCTCCATCGAGGCGCGCGCCTGGGCCTCGTCGGCCGGATACGGGGTGCACTCGTCGAAGATCATCACGATATCCGAGCCGAGCTCGCGCTGCACCTGCATCGACACCTCAGGGCTCATGAACACCCGACTGCCATCGACCGGGGAGCGGAAGTGCACCCCCTCCTCGGTGATCTTGCGCAGCTCGCCGAGGCTGAACACCTGGAAGCCGCCCGAGTCGGTGAGGATGGGTCGCTCCCAGTGCATGAAGTCGTGCAGGTCGCCATGACGGCGGATCACCTCGGTGCCGGGGCGCAGCATCAGGTGGAAGGTGTTGCCGAGCACGATCTCGGCGCCGAGCTCGCGCAGCTCCTCCGGGCTCATCGCCTTGACCGTGCCATAGGTGCCCACCGGCATGAACGCCGGGGTCTCGACCGTGCCACGGGGGAAGTGCAGCCGGGCACGCCGCGCCAGCCCGTCGCGGGCGAGCAGTTCGAATTCCATCAGGTTCTCCTCGGGATTATCAGGGGACGAGCCGGCCCACCACCTCGGCCAGATCGGTCGCGCGCCAGCCCGGCGGCGCCAGGCCCTCGGGCCAGGGACGCAGGTCGCGATCGATCCAGGCCGCGCGCAGCCCGCAGGCGCGCGCCGCGGCGACGTCGCGCTCGGGGTCGTCGCCGAGGTGCAGCGCCTCCTCGGGACGACAGCCGGCAAGCGCCAGAGCACGCTCGAAGAGCGCCGGATCGGGCTTGGCCGCGCCGACGTCGACGGCATTGAGCGAGTGCGCGAACAGCCCGCGCAACGGGGTGGCCTGCACCTCGGCATTGCCGTTGGTCAACGAGATCAACCGATAGTGCCGTCCGAGCATACGCAGCGCCGGGATCACGTCGGGATAGGGCGTGACCCGGTTGCGATGATCGAGGAACAGACGCAGTCCGGCCTCGGCCAGCCCCACCCGATAGCCGTGACGGGCGAGCAGCAGACGCAGCGAGCGCAACCGGATCTCGCCGAGATCATGGGCGTGATGCGGCAGGCGCTCGGCGAGCCGCTGGCGATGACGGCGCAGCGCGGTGATGTCGTGAGCCTCGGCCAGGCGTGGCGCCACCGCACGCAACCAATCGTGGAGCGCGCGCTCGGCCCCCTCGATCACCGGCTTGCAGGGCCAGAGGGTATCGTCGAGATCCAGGGTGATGAGACGCAGCGGCGGAACGGACATGCGGTGACCGGCGATCCTAAAGCTCCATTGTGCCCGTAATCGACAGCGCGCTCCAGACGCCGCGGCCAGCGGCCAGCGGCCAGCGGCCAGCGGCCAGCGGCCAGCGGCCAGCGGCCAGCGGCCAGCGGCCAGAAGATTGCACCGCGAAGGCGCGAAGCGCGCAAAGGGGTTTGGATAGGCAAGACTCCAACGCCGACGTGGGCCATCACTGGAGGCTGATCGCTGGAAGCGCATTCGAACCGCGAAGGCGCGAAGCACGCAAAGGGGTTTGGATGGGCAAGACCGCAGCGCCGACGTGGGCCATCACTGGAGGCTGATCGCTGGAAGCGCATTCGAACCGCGAAGGCGCGAAGCGCGCAAAGGGGTTTGGATAGGCAAGACTCCAACGCCGACGCGGGGCATCACTGGCGGCTGGCGGCTGATCGCTGGAAGCCCTTCTCACTCTTTGCGCCCTTTGGGCCTTTGCGGTTCAAACTTCCTGGCGGCTGGCGGCTGGCGGCTGGCGGCTGGAAGCCCTTCTCTTCTTCGCGCCCTTTGGGCCTTTGCGGTTCAAACTTCCTGGCGGCTGGCGACGCCCTACGCGAGCAGCGCGCGATGGCGTTGACGCAGCTTGGCGAGCTTGGGGTCGATCACCGCCTGGCAGTAGGGCTGCCGGGGGTGGCGGCGGAAGTAGCCCTGGTGCTCGGGTTCGGCCGGGTGGAAGGTCGGCGCCGGGGTGAGTTCGGTGACGATGGGATTGGGCCAGAGTCCGGCGGCATCGAGCCGGGCGATCATCGCCGCGGCCTGCTCGCGCTGCGCCTCGCCGTGATGGAAGATCACCGAGCGGTACTGGGTGCCGACATCGGCGCCCTGACGGTTGCGCGTGGTCGGGTCATGGAGGGTGAAGAACACCTCGAGCAGGGTCTCGTAGCCGATCACCGTTGGATCGAATCGCACCTGCACCACCTCCGCATGACCGGTATCGCCACGACAGACATCGCGGTAACTCGGTTGCTCCAGCGCACCGCCGGCATAGCCGGAGACCACCGTCTCCACGCCACGCAGCCGCTCGAATCCCGCCTCCAGACACCAGAAGCAACCGCCTCCCAGTGTCGCCGTCTCGTGCTGCATGCTGTCTCCTCCGGCGATCGCCATGTCGTTGAGCCTTCCCGGCAGGGACCGGGCTCTCGGCCCAGAGATTGCGACGCCCGGGTGGATGGACAAGGCCGGCGCCACCCCGAACGCGACCGCCCCCTGCCCGCCGGTCGGTTGCCGACTGATGGATATCAATGCGCCGCCACTACCTCATGACCGCATGCTTGACCTCGACATCTCGCTATCGGTCAAAAAAGACGTGGCTGGCGCCAGATTAGGCCCCAGAGCGGCCTTGACAAGAAAAACATTAATTAAGAAACTTATGATGTACTAAAGCTGGGGCTTTGGTGCATCCTTCAACCTCCTTTGGTGGTAATGATTTGAAGCGCGGCTCACCGCCGCGCTTTTTTTATGTCTCGCGCCCGGCCAGCAACCGCAGCCCATGCGGCAACTCGCCGGGATCGACCCGGGCACCGACCAGCAGCGCATCGATCGTGCGTTCGGCGGCGAGCCAGTCGCGCTCGGCACCACCCGGCGCGAACCCGCGCCGCTCGGCCAGATAGTAGGCCGCCTCGGCGATCATCCGCCGTCTCCGCGCCGCACCCTCCCCTGCAACCTCTTGCATCGCATGCCTCCTCGCATCGGTTCGGTAACACCTGCACGGCACAATCCTGCCTCGACACCGTCTCGACGGGATGACGACCGGCGGGCCAAGCCGCTTGCAGCGCCGTCGTGACGGCGCGATGCTTCATACACGAAACGAAGCAAAAAACGCCATCCACACTCTTGCAGAGGACCGACATGGCCGCCCCCAAGCTCTCCCTGTCACGTCGCATCCGACTCGCCCTGAAGCAGGCCTGGCGCACCCTCGGCGACTCGCGACCCGTCGCCGAACCAGACGCACAGCGCAAGCACGATGAAGGCGATCGGCGAGATGCGCAAGAGGCCGCGCTACAGCTGCTCGCACTGTTCCAGCGCGAGGGTCGTCTGGTCGATTTCCTGCAGCAGGACATCACCGCCAGCGACGACGCGACGCTTGGCGCCGCAGCGCGAATCGTGCACACAGGGTGTCGCCGAGTGCTCGACGAGCACCTGCCGCTCGCCCCGATCTGCCAAGCGCCCGAGGGCGCCCGCATCACCCTCGAGCCCGGCTTCGACGCCAACCGGCTGCACCCGAGCGGCGCACTGCTCGGCAGCCCACCCTTCACCGGCACCCTGATACACCCCGGCTGGGAGGTGCGCGCGGTCCGCCTGCCCGAGCCCGTCGCGGGTCACGACCCACGCATCATCGCCGCGGCGGAGGTGGAGCTGTGAGCACCCCGCGCCATGCCGTCGGCATCGATCTCGGCACCACCCATTGCGCCCTCTCCTGGATCGACGCCGCCAACAGCGAGGGCGAGCGGATCGCGCAGCACCAGCTGACGATCCCGCAACTGACCGCCCCCGGCACCCTGGAGGCAGGCGCGCTGCTGCCCGCCTTCCTCTATCTGCCGCACCGCGACGAGCTCGCCCCCGGCGCGCTCACCCTGCCCTGGCCGGCCGCGCCGAGCCCGATCGCCGGCGCGCTGGCCCGTGCGCTCGGCCTCGCCACCCCGATCCGGCTGGTGGCGAGCGCGAAGAGCTGGTTGTGTCACCCCGAGGTCGATCGCGAGGCGCCGATCCTGCCGCTCGAGGCCCCGGACGAGGTCGAGCGGATCTCGCCGCTGGCCGCGACCATGCAGTATCTCGCCCATCTGCAGGCGGCCTGGGACAGCGCCCACCCCAGGGACCCGCTCGCCGCCCAGGCGCTGACCATCACCGTCCCCGCCTCCTTCGATCCGGCCGCGCGCGAGCTCACCGCCACGGCGGCGCGCGCCGTCGGACTCGACGACTTCACCCTGCTCGAGGAGCCGCAGGCGGCACTCTACAGCTGGATCGCGGCAAGCGCCGGCGGCTGGCGCGAGCAGGTCGCGGTCGGCGACCTGATCCTGGTGATCGACGTCGGCGGCGGCACCACCGATCTCTCGCTGATCGCCGTCGACGCGCGCGAGGGCGCGCTCGAACTGACCCGGGTCGCGGTCGGCGAGCACATCCTGCTCGGCGGCGACAACATGGACCTCGCGCTCGCCCACCGGCTGCGCGCCAAGCTCGCCGCCGCCGGGGTCGAACTCGACCGCTGGCAGCTCCAGCAGCTCACCCACGGCTGTCGCGACGCCAAGGAGGCACTGTTCGCCGACCCCGCGCTGGAGCGCCTGCCGGTAGTCCTGGCCAGCCGCGGCGCGCGCCTGGTCGGCGCCAGCATCCGCACCGAGCTGACCCGCGCAGAGCTCGAGGAGACCCTGGTCGAGGGCTTCTTCCCCGAGGTCGCGGCCGACAGCCACCCCCAGGGTCGCGCCCGCGCCGCGCTCACCCGGGTCGGGCTGCCCTATGCGCAGGACCCGGCGATCATCCGTCACCTGGCCGCCTTCCTCACCCGTCACCGCGAGGCTGCAGCGCCCGCCGCGACGCTCGCACGACCGACGGCGGTGCTGTTCAACGGCGGGGTGTTCAAGGCCGAGGCGTTGCGCGAGCGGGTGATGGCCGTGCTTGCCGCCTGGTTGGCGCCGACCGGCGCGCCGCCGCCGCGCCAGCTCACCGCCACCGATCTCGATCTCGCCGTCGCCCGTGGCGCCGCCTTCCACGCCCATGCCCGCCGCCACGGCGGGGTGCGGATCCGCGGCGGGACCTCACATGCCTACTATGTCGGTGTCGAGGGCGCGGCCCCGGCGGTACCCGGGATCGAGCCGGAGCTTGCCGCGCTCTGTCTGGTCCCGCTCGGGCTGGAGGAGGGCTCGCCCGCAGCGGCGCCAGATCAGGAGTTCGGCCTGGTGGTCGGCGAGCCGGTGCGCTTTCGCTTCTTCGGCGCCGACCTCAGAGGCGATGACCGCGTCGGCGACCTGCTCGAGGAATGGTCGCCGGATGAGTTGAGCGAACTCGAGGAGGTCCAGGTCACCCTCACTGCGCACCGCCACCGCCCCGGCGAGGTGGTCGCGGTGCGACTGCAGGCGGCAGTGACCGAGACCGGCACCCTGGAGCTGACCGCACTGCCGAGCGACGGTGGCGATGAGCGCTGGGCGGTGGCCTTCGATACCCGCGGTCGCCACACCCGGCGTTAGGCGCCACCCGCAGCCGAGACGATAAGGGGTACACTGGATGCGTCGCGCCCCAGGGTCGCGAACCGCGCGCAACGACAGCAGCAGGAACCGAGTCGATGGCGAAACAGCCCACGGGATCGAAAACCAAGCCCAGCACCCGGCGGCGCCGCAGCGCGGCCAAGGACACGGTCGGGACCAACCCGCCGCCGACGCCGCAGACCACCGAGTCACCGATCTCGTCGGAGACGGCCAGCGCTGCGCCTGTCCCCCAGGAGCGTCCCACCACGCAATCAAGACTCGAGCCGGAGCAGCCGGAGCAGCCGGAGCAGCCGGAGCAGCCGGAGCAGCCGGAGCAGCCGGAGCAGCCGGAGCAGCCGGAGCAGCCGGAGCAGCCGGAGCAGCCGGAGCAGCCGGAGCAGCCGGAGCAGCCGGAGCAGCCGGAGCAGCCGGAGCAGCCGGAGCAGCCGGAGCAGCCGGAGCAGCCGGAGCAGCCGGAGGCTAGCCCGGTGGTGGCGCAGCCGCCAGCCCGTGAGGCTCCCGCGCCGTATCCCGAGTCCGAGCCCCCTCCCCCGGCCGCGCCGGCGCGCCCCGGGCTGTTCGTGGTCCATGTCACCCCGGAGCTGGCCACCGTGGCCAAGGTCGGCGGGCTGGCCGACGTGGTCTTCGGACTCAGCCGCGAGTTGGCGATCCGCGGCAACCATGTCGAGATCGTGCTGCCGAAGTACGCCTCGATGCGCTACGACCAGATCTACGACCTGCACGAGGTCCACCGCGACCTGTGGGTGCCCTGGTACGACGGGGCGATCCATTGCAGCGTCTATTTCGGCTTCGTCCACGACCGCAAGTGCTTCTTCATCGAGCCGCACTCGGGCGACGACTTCTTCGATCGTCCGGCGATCTACGGCTATCCCGACGACGTGCTGCGCTATGCCTTCTTCTCGCGCGCGGCCATCGAGTTCCTCTGGCAGAGCGGCAAGCACCCCGACGTGATCCACTGCCACGACTGGCAAACCGCGCTGTTGCCGGTCTATCTCTACGAGTTCTATCAGCGTCTGGGGATGACTCACCCCCGGGTCTGTCTGACCATCCACAACTTCGCCCATCAGGGCGTGGTCGACGGCGAGTTGCTGCACGCCACCGGGCTGCAGCACCCCGCGCGTTTTCATCACCACGACCGTCTCGGCGACCCGCGCTACCCGGGCATGCTCAACCTGCTCAAGGGCGGCATCGTCTATTCCAACTTCGTCACCACGGTCTCGCCGCGCTATGCCTTCGAGACCAAGGACCAGGGACAGGGCTTCGGTCTCGAAGGCGTGCTCCACGCCCACCAGATCAAGTACGGCGGGGTGGTCAACGGCATCGACTACGACCTCTGGAACCCCGAGATCGACCGCCACATCCCGGCGCGCTACGGCATCGAGACCATCGAGACCAAGTACGACGACAAGCGCGCGCTGCGCCAACGGCTGATGCTCGCCGACAACGAGAAGGCGATCGTCGCCTTCATCGGCCGGCTCGACCCGCAGAAGGGGCTCGAGCTGGTGCGTCACGCGATCTTCTACACCCTCGAGCGCGGTGCCCAGTTCGTGCTCCTCGGCTCCAGTCCGGACCCGGCGATCAATGCCGACTTCTGGGGGCTCAAGCGGATGCTCAACGACAGCCCCGACTGTCATCTCGAGATCGGCTTCGACGAGGAGTTGGCGCACCTGATCTATGCCGGCGCCGACATGATGCTGGTGCCCAGCCGTTTCGAGCCCTGCGGGCTGACCCAGATGATCGCGCTGCGCTACGGCACCATCCCGGTGGTGCGCGCCGTCGGCGGACTGGCCGATACCGTGTTCGACAAGGATCACGCCGCCCGCCCGCTGCACGAGCGCAACGGCTATGTGTTCAACGACTACGACCACGCCGGGCTGGAATCGGCCCTGGGCCGGGCGATCGCCTGTTACCACGACTATCCCGGTGACTTCCGCGCGCTGATGCACAACGCGATGCGTACCGACTATTCCTGGAACCGTCCCGGTCAGGACTATCTCAACATCTACGACTACATTCGTAACGGCTGAGGTCGGCGGCCATCAGCAGCCTGTGGCGAGTAAGGATCATGCGATGAAGCTCTACAACCTCTTCCCCCGGCTCTGTGGCCCTCTCGATGAATGGACGCCCCATCTCGAGCGTGCCGCCGACCTCGGCTTCGACTGGGTGTTCGTCAACCCCATCCAGAAACGCGGCCGCTCCGACAGTCTCTACTCGATCACCGACTACTTCGCCATCAGCCGCGACTTCCTCCGTCCCGGCTCGCGCACCCCGCACAAGCGTCAGGTCCGCGCCATGATCAGCGAGGCCGAGCACCTCGGCATGCGGGTGATGATCGATCTGGTGATCAACCACTGCGCGATCGACTCCAGACTGGTGCGCAATCACCCGGAGTGGTTCGTGCGCGAGGGACAGCGAGTGGCCAACGCCGCCTGCATCGAGGCCGACGGCACCCGGGTGGTGTGGGAAGATCTGGCGCAGTTCGACTGGCACAACACCAGCGATCGCGAGGGGCTGTTCGGCTACTGTCTGGAGGTGGTCGAGCACCTGATCGCGCTCGGCTTTCGCGGCTTCCGCTGCGACGCCGCCTATCAGGTCCCGGCGGCGGTCTGGCACCGACTGATCGAGCACGTCCAGCGCGATCACCCCGAGGTGGTGTTCGTCGCCGAGACCCTCGGCTGCTCGCCCGAGCAGACCCGCGAGACCGCCGCCGCAGGCTTCGACGCCATCTTCAACAGCGGCAAGTGGTGGGACCTCGCCTCGCCCTGGCTGCTCGAGCAGTACGACGCCACCCGCGCCCTGGTGCCCTCGATCGGCTTCCCCGAGAGCCACGACACCGCGCGACTCTATGCCGAGTCCGGCGGCAACCCTCACGCCCTGGAACAGCGCTATCTGTTCGCCGCGCTGTTCTCCGGCGGGGTGCTGATGCCGATCGGCTACGAGTTCGGCTTCGCCCGACGGCTCGACGTGGTCGCCACCCGGCCGACGCACTGGGAGACGCCCAACCTCGATCTCGGTGACTTCATCCGCCACGTCAACGCGATCAAGGACGCCCACCCGGTGTTCCAGGGCGAGGGGCCGGTGCGCATCATCCCGCTCGACAACCCGGCGGTGCTGTTGCTGCACAAGCGCGCCGAGGACGGCGCCGGCGAGGCGCTGATCGCACTCAACAAGGACATCGAGCAACGCCAGTGGCTGCACGTCGACGACCTCTACCGCCACCTCGAACGCCCGGCGCCGCTGCGCGACTGCTCCTTCCAGTGGGCGATGGACTATCTGCCCACACCCTTCGACTTCGAGCTGGGGCCGGGGATGGCGCGGGTCCTGGTCACCGGAGACTGACCCCGTCCTCGACGTCGGGAAAGCGCCAGGTCGCCGGCCCGGTACGTTCGAGCGCGCGCAACGGGTCGTCCGGCCCCCGGCCATAGCGCAGCAGGGCGACCAGATCGGCGCTCACCCGCGGATTGGTGGTGAAGTAGCCGTGTCCGAAGAAGTCGGTGCGCCGCCCCTCGTAACTGACCAGATCGATCCGACCGAGGGTCGCAAGATAACGCTGCGCGCCCGGGCGGATGTCCTCGAGGGCGATCTGTCCCACCCGGTCGCGACTGCGGAACAGGATGCGCGAGATCAGCAGGGCGCGATCGCGCGGCGAGGCATAGACGGTCAAGCGCCCGGAGAGCAGTCGGGGCAGCGGCCGGGCGGCACGCGCGCCGAGCAGGTCGGGATCGGAGACGAAGCCGGTGATCTTCTGCGCGGCCAGATCGATATCGATGTCCGGTGACATCAGCACCAGGTTGTCGATGCGATAGCGTGCGCGCGGATCCTGCCCCTGGATCAGCGCCTCGACGACCAGCTCGCGCAACGCATCGACCAGCACCAGGGTGCCGCGACTGTGGGCGAGCAGCTGGATGCGCTCGAGCCCCGGGGTGGCGGCGAGCATGCGCAGCGTCTTCTTGAGGTGCTCGACGGCGTACTCGGCCGACTCGGTGGTGGCGGTGTAGGAGGTCAGCAGATTGCCGCTCGCCGCCGCCGGCCAGGTGAAGATGGCGCAGACCGGCTCGCGGCCGAGAAAGTGACACAGCTCGGCGGCGGTGTAGGCGGCACTGGCGAAGGTCTCGTTGAAGCCGTGGACATAGAGCAGCAGCTCCTTGCGCGGCGTGGCGGCCAGACGCACCCGCAACTGCTGCTGGAGATCGGCGCGGGCGCGGGCGAAGCGACGCAGCCCGGCCGGATCGAGACGGACCCGATCGGCGGCGTCGCGGACGATGGCATAGGGCTCCTCGGGAAAGCGCCCGAGCTCCTCGACCCGCCCCAGCTCCAGGGTCACCGGTCGGGTGCGCCGCGCCAGCAGGCTCTGGCGCAACACCCCATCGCCGTCGAGTCCGGGGCCGATCCGCACCCGCGCGCTGCCATAGACCAGCCCGCGCAACCGTCCCTCGCCATAGGGCACAGCAGCATCGGTATCGCCGCCAGCACGGTCGGTGACATAGAGCAGCTCGAGATCATGGGGGTCGCGCGGCGCGCGGGTGAACAGCACCTGCTGCATTGACGGCTGCCCTGGCGACTGCCCTGGCGACTGATAGAGCAGCGGAGTCGGCATCAACTCGCGCGCCTTGCCGGCGCAGCCGCCGGTCAGCGCCCCGACCAACAGCACCCCGACCATCGTCCGCACCATCCACATGGCTCGTCTCCGTGCTCATCGCGTCACCTCGGCCCGGCTTCGAGCATAGACCAGAACCGTGCCGCGCCCCGCCGCCAGCGCCGCCTCATGCCGCGCACACGGTTTTATCGACGCGAACAATGGGGTAGATTTCGCTACAGCAGTCATCCACGAAACGAGGACCGGGCGATGGAAGAGGCGGCGCAGCAGATCGAGCTGAAGACGGCGCGGCACGTGATCGCACAGCTGCGTCTCCAGCCCACCGCCGACTGCGTGCTCGGCAGCGCGCCGGAGTGCGATGTCGAGATCCAGGGCGCCGAGGTCCGCCCCCGTCACGCCCGCCTGTTCATGCAGCGCGGCGCGCTCTTCGCCGAGCCGATCGATGGGGCACCGCTGATGGTCAATGGCCGCCCCGTGCAGGGCGCCGTCGGGGTCGGTCAGGGCGACTGGATCGCGCTCGCCGGGGTACTGGTCCAGCTCTCGACCGACACGGTCGCGCCACTGGCGCCGGCGCCCGAGAGCGCCGAGCGCATCGAGATCCTGGTCGGACGCCAGAGCGACTGCGGGCTGGTGATCGACTCGCCCCAGATCTCACGTCATCACGCCCGGGTGTCGATCATCGACGACCAGGTCTGGCTCGAGGACCTGCGCAGCACCAACGGCACCTCGGTCAACGGCGCACCGATCCGCACCCCGGTCACCCTCACCCCCGGCGACCGCGTCGCCTTCGCCAGCTTCGTGTTCGTGTTCACCGGCGCCGCGCTCGAGCCGGCCGAGATCGGCAACATGGTGCGGGTCGAGGTCAACGCCCTCACCAAGGAGGTCAAGGACCGCACCACCGGCGCCCCGCGGCGCCTGCTCGACGAGATCGACCTGGTGATCGACCCCGGCGAGTTCGTGGTCATCTTCGGCACCAGCGGCTCGGGCAAGTCGACCCTGCTCGACGCCCTCAACGGTCGCCGTCCGGCCACCTCCGGACAGGTCGCCTACAACGGCGTCGACCTCTACGGCGCCTTCGACCAGTTCCGCTCCGGTATCGGCTATGTCCCCCAGCAGGACATCGTCCATCGCAAGATCCGGGTGATCAGCGCGCTCGGCTACACCGCGCGGCTGCGACTGCCGCCGGACACCTCGCGCGAGGAGATCGCCACGCTCAGCGAGCGGGTGCTCGAGCGCGTCGATCTCAGCGAGAAGGCCCAGCTCGCCGTCGACACCCCGGAGCCGCTCAGCGGCGGCCAGCTCAAGCGCGTCAGTCTCGCTGTCGAACTGGTGGCCAACCCCAACATCCTCTTTCTCGACGAGGCCACCAGCGGACTCGACGCCGGCACCGACAAGAAGATGATGCGACTGTTCGCGCGACTCGCCGCCGACGGCAAGACGGTGGTCTGCGTCACCCACTCGCTCGAGAACATCGACTGCTGCAATCTCGTCGCCCTGCTCCATCGCGGCTGTCTGGTCTATTACGGCCCGCCCGGCGAGGCGGCCGCCTACTTCGGCGTCGAGCGTCTCTCCGACGTCTACGAACTGCTCGAACAGGGCGAGGCCGAGCAGTGGCGCGCGCGCTATCGCGCCTCACCGCTCTACCAGACCTATATCACCGCGCGCCGCGCCGCCACCCCAGCCCCGATCGAGGCCCCGCAGCAGGCCAAGGGCGCGCGCGCCAAGCGCCCCGGCACCTCGCTGCGCGCCGGGCTGCGCCAGATGCTCACCCTCACCACTCGTTATGCCGACCTGCTGCTCTCCGACCGGATCAATCTGCTGGTGCTGCTGCTGCAGGCGCCCCTGATCGCGCTGGTGGTGGGGGCGGTGTTCGACATCGGCGGCACCCTGCCCGAGCGCGCCGCCGCCGAGGGGCAGGTGACCTTCGTGCTGGTGCTCTCGGCGATCTGGTTCGGCTGTATCAACTCGGCGCGCGAGATCGTCAAGGAGCTGCCGGTCTATCTGCGCGAGCGCTCGGTGACGGTGCGCATCCCCGCCTACCTGACCAGCAAGCTGGTGCCGCTGGCGCTGCTCTGTCTGCTCCAGTGCGCCAGCTTCCTCGCCATCGTCACCCTGATGCTCGGCTTCGAGGGGCCCTTCCTCGAGCGTCTCGCCACCCTCTTCCTCGCCGGACTCGCGGCCACCTGCATGGGGCTGGCGGTGAGCGCCCTGGTCAACTCCAACGACAAGGCGATCGCCGCACTGCCGCTGCTGCTGATCCCGCAGTTCATCCTCTCCAACTCGGTGGTCGCGCTCTCCGGGGTGACCGAGCAGGTCGCCCGCTTCTCGGTGATCGCCTACTGGGGGCTGGACGCGATGCGCGCGACCCTCGACGAGACGCTGCGCACCCCGCTGCCGGGCAGCGAGAGGGCGTTGATCGAGGTGCAGGCGAGCTGGGACGACTCGATGCTCGCGCTCGGCGGCCTGGCGCTCGGCTTCCTCGTGCTCACCACCCTGTCTCTCAAGCTCAAGGACCGGCGACTGTGAGGCTTGGCGAACACGGATCCTGGGGTTAGAGTGAGGCACTGAACACGCAACGCATAACCCCGCACGCCCCCAGCAACGAGCGAGACGCGCCGTGGAAGACCAAGAGCTGAAGACCTGCCCCAAGTGCGGCGCCCAGAACCTGACCGCCGAGCTGCCGGGACGCGACTACCGCTGCGGCGACTGCGGACTCGAACTGGCCCACCTCGATACCACGGCGCAGGGGGTGATCCGCGGCGTCATCCGCTGGTTGCGCGAGCCCGGCGAGATCATCAACGAGCGCTACCGGGTCAACTCGGTGCTCGGCAAGGGCGGCTTCGGCGTCACCTACCTGGTCGACGACCTGCGCCTGCACGGCAAGCACCGAGCGTTGAAGGAGATCCCCGAGATCCTCTTCGACGAACACGAGACGCGCCTGCTCGGACGTCTCAGCCACCCCGCCGTTCCCGACATCACCGACCGCTTCACCGACAGCGAGATGGTCTGTCTGGTACTGGAGTTCGGCGGCGATCGCACCCTGCGCGGCGAGCAGGAGCAGCGCGGCGGGCGCATCCCGCTGTTCGTGCTGCTGCCCTGGATCAACCAGCTGTGCGCCGCGATCGGCTATCTGCACGACCAGGACCCGCCGGTGGTGCATCGCGACCTCAAGCCCGACAACATCCTGCTCGACGACAGCGGGCGGATCATGCTGATCGACTTCGGCATCGCCAAGGAGGCGGCGCCGGACACCGCCACCCGTACCCTCGGGCGCGCCGCCAGCCAGGGCTTCAGCCCCCCCGAACAGGTGCTCGGCACCGGCACCGATCAGCGCTCGGACGTCTATGCGCTCGGCGCCATCGTCTACAACCTGCTCAGCGGCAAGATGCCGGCGGCGGCCTACGAGCGGGTCACCGGCGCGACCCTGGTGCCGCTGTCGCAATTCCTCCCGGAGATCCCGCCGGCGGTCGACGCCGCCGTGCTCCAGGCGCTGGAGCTCAACATCAACCAGCGCCAGCAGTCGATCGCCGAGTTCGCCGAGGTCTTCGAGCGACTGGCCGGCGGCAACGGCACCAGTTCGCCGACCGTGGCCGCCACCACCGTGCTCCCGCAATCACCCGGCGGCTTCAACCCGACCGCGGCCACGCAGACCGGTGCGCAGATCCACTCCTTACCGCTGCCGACCCATGCCACCGCCGCAACCGGCCAGGTCGGCGCCACAGCCGCGCCCCCCCCGACCAAGCAGCCGGGCCGCAGATCACCGCTGGCCCTGGTGGTCGGTCTGCTGCTGCTGGCCGGCGCTGGGGCCGGGACCTGGCTGGTGCTGGACGGGTTGCCCGGCCACGAGGACGAGGCCGCCCCGGACACCGCACAACAGGACGCCACGTCAACCAAGACAGAGGCTCAATCCGAGCCCGCCACCTCCCCGACGAGCGAGGGGTCCGCGGCAACGGCCGCTGCTGCGGCCGCAGCAGCGGCCGGCGCGGGTGCCGCGCTGGTCGCGCCCCGCAGCGAGCGCCCCACACCACCGCCACAGACCGCCAGCATCCCCAGCGGCCCGCTGCCGAGCATCTTCTCCGATCAGCAGCCCGACGCCCCGAGCACCTCGACCCGCCGCCCCGGATCGCTGCAGGACCTCTTCGAGCAGCAGCGCGCGCCCAACCTCTCGCAGCCGGTGGTCTCGACCCCCAAGCCCGAGACCAAGGCGGCAGAGGAGCCGGCACCAGCCGTCGAGCCCAAGCCGCAACCCAGGCGCGAACCGGTGGTGGTCGCCAAGCCACCACCCGAACCGCCCAAGGCGCGGCCCCGGCCCGCGCCCAAGCCCGCGCCCAAGCCAGCCCCATCGAGTGGCGGTAGCTCGGGGTGGGGATTCAAGTACAAGGGGGCGGAGCGCAGCTACTGACCTCGCCCGCCCCGGACAGGGATCGTTCGTCGCCCGCGTCGAGGGACCGGGCGGCGGCACGAGTGACGCCACGCCCGGCGTGGCGTTCGGCCCATCGTGTGATACATCGAGGAATCGCCCATGCAATCAGCTCGTCCCCGAACCACCCGCCGTCCGTGGCTGCGCCACGCGCTCCTGGCCCTCACCACCCTGATCCTCGCCCTGACCGGCAGCGGCGCCGCGCTGGCCCAGAGCGGCTACGGCTTCGCCGCACCCGGCGGTTACGGCCTCAAGATCTACCGCACCGACTATACGCTCTACCCCTTCGTCCAGGTCTATCTGCGCACCTTCGACTCGGACATGCAGCCGCTGATCAACCTCAACGAGCTCAACATCGGGCTGATGGTCAAGGGCCGTCCCTACAACCCGATGAAGCGTCAGTACGGCATCCAGTCGATCCGTCAGCGCGAGGAGGCCACCCGCAGCGTGCTGGTCATCGACGCGAGCAAGACCATGTCCGGCGCACCCTTCGAGGAGACCCTGCGCGCCGCCATCGGCTATATCGAGAGCAAGCGTCCGCAGGACGAGATCGCGGTGCTGGCGGTACGCGACACCAAGCAGGGCTACGAGCTGGTCTCGCAGTTCGAGCGTGACGAGCGGGTGCTCGCCCGGCGCATCGCCGACATCCAGCCCGACGGCATGAAGACCCGGCTCTACGACACCATCGGTGCCGGCATGCAGATGTGCGCGATGAGCGCCCAGGGCTCGGTGGCCGGCGGCAACTACGTGGTCTCCTGCTCGCTGGTGGTGTTCTCCGACGGCAAGGACGAGGGCAGCTCGATCACCCGCAACGAGCTGATGACCCGTATCTCCAACCTCAGCGTGCCGATCCCGATCTACTCGCTCGCCTATTCACGCATCGACCCGAGCCACTTCCAGAACCTCGAGGCGCTGTCGAAGAACTCCTTCGGCGTCTACTACCTGGTCGGCGAGACCACCGCACGCATGCAGCGCATCGTCGAGGAGATCCAGAACATCCTCCAGAGCGACTACGTGGTCACCTTCCGCTCCTACATCCCGGTCGACGGCGAGAGCCACAGCCTCAAGCTCGGCGTCGAGTACCCGAGCGGCAGCGGCAAGTACGTCTATGACGACACCAGCTTCGAGGCGATCCAGCCGCCGCCGATCCCGGCGATCCGCTCGGCCATCACCAAGTTCGAGCAGGCCATCCCCAAGCTCCCGGCGGGTCAGACCCCCTATTGGGATGATCCCGCAGCGGCCCCCGAAGCGGCCCCGACCATGCCCCAGTGAGGCACGCCGGTCCGGGCCGCTCGGCCCGGACGGCCCTCGACACCGAATCGACAGCATCGCGAGGAAGCAGATGATGAAAACACCATATCGTAAGGGTCTGACCGCGGCGGCGCTCGCCGCCACGGTGGCGGTCAGCGGTTGCCAGACCACCGGCGATACCCAGGATCAGGCCGCCGGCGCCGGCATCGGCGCGCTGGTCGGCGCCGGCATCGGCGCGCTGGTCACCGGCGATGCGCGCGGCGCGGCGGCGGGCGCGGCCATCGGTGGCGCGCTCGGCTGGAGCGTGGTCGCACTCAATCAGTACCAGTCGCGTCAGGTGCGCTCGAGCGCCGCCGACAGCCGGGTCTACGGTCTGAGCAAACCGGTCGAGCGCACCCAGGTCAAGATCCGCCGCGGCTCCAACTCGCCGCGTACGGTCGGCCGCGGCCAGTCGGTCGATCTGGTCACCGACTACTCGGTGATGCTGCCCCCGAGCGTCTCGCGCACCTCGGTCACCGAGAGTTGGACGCTGAAGAAGGATGGCCGCTCGGTAGCACGCCTGCCGGCCAAGACCAGCACCCGCTCCGCCGGTGGCTGGGCCGCCCAGGCCGAGATCACCATCCCCAGCGACGTGCCACCGGGGACCTATGTGATCGAGCACCGCGTCAAGGCCGGGTCGAGCTACGACACCGACGAGTCGACCTTCGTGGTGCGCGGCTGAGCGCGGCACCGACCGGACGATGCCGCTCCACTGGCTGCTCGGACTGGCGCTGTTCGGTGGGCTGTTCGGCGGCGGCGCGGACCAGGGCTGCGCCACCGCCGAGCGGACCATGCAGCGCATCGAGCGCGACTGGCCGCTGCGCGCCTCGGGCGACCCGCTGCGCCGTCACGTCCAGGCCCTCGGCGCCCGACTCGGCGCGATCGCCGGGCTCGACACCGAGGTGCGAATCCACCTGGTACGCAACCTCGAGCCGCTCGCCTTCGCCCTCGGCGGCGGCCAGTTCCTGGTCAGCGACGGTCTGATCGCACTGGTCGGCGACGAGGCCCAGCTCGCCGCGGTACTCGCCCACGAGATCTCCCACCAGCGGCTCGGTCACTTCTGCTCCGCCCCCGACTCGGCCGATCAGCGCATCGATCTCGGCGCCGTCGTCCAGCACTTCGACCTGCAGCGCGAGATCGCCGCCGACCGGGCCGCCGAGGCACTGCTCGCGCGCGCCGGGCTCGACCCCGGCGCCATGGCCGGGGTGCTCGTCTGTCTGCAACAGGGTCACGGCGCCAGCGCCCAGCTCAGCGCACGAATCGGCGCGCTCGCCCCGGCGCCACCGCCCCACCCCGAGCACGACTCGCCCGCCTTCACCAGAGTGCGCGCGCAACTCGTCGACGAACTCGACGGGCTCTGGTCGGAGAGCGGCGGCTGTCGTCCACGCTGAGCGCCGCATCACCGCTCAGCGCAACAGATCCTCGCGTCGGCGCTCGAACTCATCGTGCTCGATCTCGCCGCGCGCATAGCGCGACTCGAGGATGCGCAGCGCCTCCTCGCTGGCACATCCCTCGCGGCCGCGCCCATCGCGCCGCCCGGCACGCAGTGCCCAGACCACGCCCAGGATCACCAGGACCCAGAAGATCCAACCCAACCCACCGGGTATCCAGCCATGATGCATCGTTCGTTGCTCCAGAAGTCAGAGTTTCAGGGATTTGAGCCGCAGCGCGTTGGCGATCAGATCAAAAACTGAGGCCCACCGCGGCGGCGGCGACGATCGGCGAGCGCAGCAGGCCAAGGGCCGGATACAACACCCCAGCCGCAACCGCGACACCGAGCGCGTTGTAGACGAAGGCGAGGATCCGGATCGGCGCGGAAAGGCGCTGCAGAATCGATGGACAATGCCGCGATGACGGTGGACACGGGTCGGGTCGTGGGCAACGCTCATGCCACAGCACAGACCCGTCGCGGCATCGCTGGCAGACCGCATGACCGACCTCGGTGCTGGCCGCATGGAACGGGCGCGCCCGTGGGCGCGCCGGCCTGGGCTCAGTCGCCCTTACGCTGTGCTTCGACCAGCGCCTCGAGCAGACGTTCGATATTGGCCATGTGACGCTCCATGCGCTCCATGTGCGCCTGCTGCATCTCCCAGCGCGAGCGCATCATCGGCGGCGGCATGCCGGGGCCCATGCCCATCGCACCCGGGGACATGCCCGCGGGCGGCATCGGCCCCGGGCCTCCCATCGGCATCGGTGTGATCGCCGGGACCGCCTCTCCCTCCTCGGCCGGCACCGGCATGGCGAACAGCAGCGCGAGAAGCGCGGCGCCGAGGATGCGCACGGCAGACACATGCGTTGCAGACATCATCTCTGACCTCCCTTGATCGGCTGGTTGCAAACCTGCAGACGAGACATGTCCTCGTCAGGGTGAGTCGGAATCTCCCGACTCACCCGCGACACTGGGCGCAGAGGGCAAGGATTCAACCAGGCGGAAGGATCAGGCGGGGAGGTGATGCTGCAACCAGAAACGATGCAGGGCCGCGACATTCTGGGCGCAGAGCAGCGGCATCGCCGCCTCGAGCTGCTCGGGTTCCCAGTCCCACCAGGCAATCTCGAGCAGCCGCTCGATCTCCTCGGCGGTGAAGCGGACCCGGATCGGACGCGCCGGATTGCCGGCGACGACGGTATAGGGCGGCACATCGCGGCTGACCAGGGCGCGGCTGGCGACGATGGCTCCGTCGCCGACCCGCACGCCGGGCATCAGCATCGCCTCGCTGCCGATCCAGACATCGTTGCCGATGACGGTGTCACCGGCCGGGACATAGCCATCGAGGGCGCCGGCGAAGGGGGTGTCGTCGCGATAGAAGAAGGGATGGGTGCTGATCCAGTCGCTGCGATGGCCCTGGTTGCCGGCCATCATGAACACCGCACCACTGCCGATCGAGCAGAAGCGCCCGATGATCAGGCGGTCGACATCGTCGCGATCGGGATCGAGATAGCGCACACACTCATCGAAGGAGTGATGGTGATAGTAGCCCGAGTAGTAGCTGTATTCGCCGACCTCGATATTGGGGTTGCTGACCTGCTCGCGCAGTGACTTGCCGGCGAAGGGGCTCTCGAAATGGTTGCGCATCCTGACGCTCCGATCCATGACGCACGCGACACGAGGTGCGTCGACTCGCTGAAACCTCCGAGTGTAACCGCCCGTCGCGCCGCGCTGCTATCATCGACGCCCAGGTCCAGCCGCAGCCAGAGCGCGTCATGATCCCCCGCCCCTTCGAATACCGCTTCACCGTCCAGCTACACGACACCGATGCCGCCGGACGCCTGTTCTTCGCCCATCTGTTTCGTCATGCACACGACGCCTACGAGGCGCTGATGCGCGAGATCGGCCAGCCGCTACCGCCGATGATCGCCGCGCAGACGCTGCTGCTGCCACTCACCCACGCCGAGGCCGACTATCTGCAACCGATGCAGCACGGCGAGCGGATCTGCGTCGAGGTCGAGGTGCTGGAGCTGCGCCAGCGCGCCTTCAGCCTCGGCTACCGGTTCCTCGACGCCGCCGGCCGCCTCGCCGCGCGGGCGCGCACGGTCCACGTACAGATCGCCCTGGAGCCGGGGAGCGCGCGCAGCCTCGCCCCCGAACTGCGCGCGGCCCTCGAACCCCACCTCGCCGCCGCGCCGACCGAGTGAGGACCCGCGACGCCAGCGGCCAGCGGCCAGCGGCCAGCGGCCAGCGGCCAGCGGCCAGCGGCCAGCGGCCAGCGGCCAGCGGCCAGCGAGATTGAACTGCAAAGACGCCGAAGAGTCACCAGCCCCCGGCCATCAGCCCCCAGCAAGGAAGGATCGGTGGCTTGCCTTCAACCGCCGTGATCGACCGAAACCTCCACTGGCGGCAGGAAGCCGAAGGCTGGTGGCTGGTGGCTGGTGGCTGAAAGCTGACGGCTGACCTCAGCGCCCCGGCAACGGGCATTTGTGCCCATCCTCGTCGACCCGCACGAAGGTGATGCAGGTCGAGAAGATCTCCTGTTCGGCGCCGGTCTCGAGGTCGTCGGCGAAGACACTCACCGCATAGGTCAGCGAGCTGGTGCCACGGCACGACTCGACGGCCTCGAAGCGCAGCACCGCCCCTTCGCGCACGCTGTGATGGAACTCGACCCGATCCATCCCGACGGTGACCAGGCGACAACCGGGATTGTCGCGACTGGCGGCGATCCAGCCGATCTCATCGACCCACTGCAGCAAGAAACCACCGAACAGATAACCATAGTGGTTGAGATGTCCGGGTCTGACGACCTTGTAGTTTTCCATAAGTGTCCCTCGATGCAACAAAACCTTCAAAAAACCGCGTTTAACTGCGCTGGATCTATATAAAGCCCCGCACGACTTGGGTATTTTTCGCCCCCGCATTCGCTAACGACCTGATCGAGGGGGAAACATGCCCGACACCGCGGCCCTGGGCTGGATCGACATCGTCGTCATTCTGACCTATCTGTTGACGACCGCCTATCTCGGCTGGCTCGGTTATCGCGGCACTCGCTCGGCGGCCGATTTCCTCGTCGGCGGGCGTGGCACCCATCCGGTGGTGATGGCCATTTCCTATGGCGCCACCTTCATCTCCACCGCCGCCATCGTCGGTTTCGGCGGAGTGGCCGGGTTGTTCGGCATGAGCCTGTTGTGGCTGGTGTTCACCAACATCGCCGTCGGCATCCTGCTCGCCTTCGCGCTGCTCGGCGAGCCGACCCGTCGACTCGGCCATCAGCTCGGCGCCCACACCTTCCCCGAGCTGCTCGGCAAGCGTTACCAGAGCCGCGCCATCCAGCTCTTCTCCGGCGGGCTGATCTTCCTCTTCATGCCGCTCTACGCCGCCGCGGTGATGACCGGCGGCAGCGTCTTCGCCGCCACCCAATTCGGTATCGACTTCGAGGTCGCGCTGCTGGTCTTCGCGCTGATCACCGCCGCCTATGTCATCCCCGGCGGGCTCAAGGCGGTGATGTACACCGACACCCTGCAGGGGCTGGTGATGATGGGGGCGATGCTGTTCCTGCTGGTGTTCACCTATTCCTCCCTCGGCGGCATCGGCGAGGCCCACCAGGCGCTCACCGACATGGCCGACCTGGTGCCGGCGCCCCTGCAGGAGATCGGCCACCGCGGTTGGACGGCGATGCCCGAGTTCGGCTGGGGTTCGCACCAATATGACCTGTGGTGGATCGTGGTCAGCGGCATCATCCTCGGGGTCAGCATCGGCGTGCTCGCCCAACCGCAGCTGGCGGTGCGCTTCATGACCGTGCGCAGCCGCCGCGAGCTCGATCGCGCGGTCCCGATCGGCGCGGTGTTCATCCTGCTGATGGTCGGCACCCCCTATCTGGTCGGCAGCCTGTCGAACGTCTGGTTCGCCAAGAACGGCCCCGAGATCCACGGCCAGCTGGTCGAGACGCTCGACGGCGAGCACGACCACGCCCTGGTCCAGCCGATGGTGCAGGACGCCACCGGCCACTGGTCGGTCGACCCGGCGCGCGGCCCGGTGCCGCTGATCGTCGCCAGCCGCGATCCCGCACGCGATGCCAGCGGCGCCACCTTCACCCTGCTCGGCGGGCGCTCCACCGCGATCACCGCCGTCGGCGGCGATGCCGACCGCATCATCCCGGCCTATATCGGCGCGGCGCTGCCGCGCTGGTTCGGCGTGGTCTTCCTGCTCGCGCTGCTGGCCGCGGCGATGAGCACCATGTCGAGCCAGTTCCACACCATCGGCACCGCCGCCGGGCGCGACCTCTACGAGCGCATCAGCCGCGGCCGCCAGCGCGAACCGAGCCTCATGGTGATGCGTCTGGCGGTGATGCTGGGACTGCTGATCGCCGTCACCATCAGCTACGCGGTGCGTCAGGAGTACGTGGTCGCGCGCTTCACCGCGATCTTCTTCGGGCTGTGCGCGGCGAGCTTCCTGCCGGCCTATTTCGGCGCGCTGTTCTCGCGCCGGGTCACCCGCGCCGGGGCGCTCGCCTCGATGCTGGTGGGGATGGGCGTGTCGCTGTTCTGGCTGGTGCTGATCAAGTCCAAGGAGGCCGCCGCCATCGGTCTGGTACAGCACCTCACCGGCGGCGAGACCAGCCTGCTGGCCGATCACCCCAACTGGCCGATGGTCGACCCGGTGCTGATCGCACTGCCGGCGGCCACCCTGACGCTGATCTTGGTGAGCGCGATCACCCGCCCGCCCGAGCCCGAACACCTGGCCCGCTGCTTCCCGGAGCGCGCCGCCCGAGACTGAAACACCGGTCGCCATCACCAGCCGGCGCCCCGGACGACGCAACGACGCCCGGCCCGACCGGGCCCCAGCAGGAGAAGACGCATGCTCGGCATCGAAGACCCCTGGGTATGGCTCGCCTATCTCGGCAGCATCCTGGTGACCCTGATCTGTCTGCTCTATGGATGGATCCGACGCAACACCGCGGACGACGAACCCAGCGCCGCGGACCGACTCTGGGCACTCGAAGAACAGCAGGTGGAAGATGCGCTGCGCTAGGCTCACCCGTCCCCTCATCGCGCTCTCGGCGCTGCTGCTCGCGGCCCCGACCCAGGCCGCCGACGACGCCTTCGACTGGGGCGCCGACCTCAGACTGCGCCATGTCTCCATCGGCAACGTCGGCTTCAACAGCGACAGCCCCACCGCCGAACGCAACTTCCAGCGTTATCGCGCCAGGCTCTGGGGCGGCTATGAGATCGACCCCGGCGTGCGCCTCGACGCCCGGCTGATCTGGGAGGGGCGTCACTATGTGCTGCCGACCCCGGGCGCCTGGCCGTTGCCGGGGTTCGAGCGCAACTACAGCGGCGGGGTGCTCTTCGACCGGCTGGTGTTCACCCTCGAGGAGCCGGGCGGGCTGCCGCTCACCCTCAAGCTCGGTCGTCAGGACCTGATCTTCGGCAACGGCTGGCTGGTGCTCGAGAGCAGCCCCTTCGACGGCTCGCGCTCGATCTATTTCGACGCCGCCCGCGCCACCCTCGACCTCCCCGGCGACACCCAGCTCGACCTGGTCTACATCGACCAGAGCGCCGACACCGGACGCTTCCCGCAGGCGCTCAACGGCGAGCTCGAGGATCAGGTCGAGCAACACGAGAGCGGCGTCATCCTCTATGCCCGCAACCGCGCGCTGATCCCCGGCGCCGATCTCGACGGCTACTTCATCTACAAGCACGCACGCCCCAACGAGACGCCCGGCAACCTGCGCTTCAACAACGGCTATCCCTTCACCTCGCCCACCGAGCACGGCGACGTCTATGCCGCCGGCGCGCGCATCGACACCCCGCTCGCCGAGCGCTGGCGGCTGCGCGCCGAGGGCGTCTATGAATGGGGCACCCGTAACGGGCGCGATCTCGACGCACTCGGCTTCAACAGCCGGCTGACGCTGAACCTCGGCGGCGGGCTCGACAGCAAGCTCCATCTCGACTACGAGTATCTCTCCGGCGACGACCCCGACAGCGCCGGCGACCAGGCCTTCGACCCGCTGTGGGGACGCTGGCCGCAGTGGAGCGAGCTGATGATCTATCAGTGGCCGCTCGAGACCCGGGTGGGCGAGGCGAGCAACCTGCACCGCGCCAACCTCGGCTGGATCGCCCAGCTGCTGCCCTCGACCCGCCTCACCCTCGACTACCACGCCCTCTGGGCCGATCAGCACAGCACCCGCAGCGCCGCGCAGCTGGCCAACATCAGCGGCGCGGGCGACTTCCGCGGTCATCTGTTCACCGCCTGGATCAAGACCCGATTCAATGACCATCTCGCCGGCCACCTGATGGCCGAATACCTGCAACCGGGCGATTACTACGCCGCCCACCGCCGCGACAACGGCTACTTCGTCCGCGCCGAGCTCACCCTGAGCTGGTAGGGGCCGCGGTCCCCTTGGTTGCTGCGACGCAACAAGGGGACCGATAATGCAACCAGAATCCTTCTGCACTACGAGAGCGAAACCGAGACCATGACTGGAGAACGGCTTTTGTTGAGCGGCGACGACGCGGTCGCCCTGGGAGCACTGCACGCTGGCGTGCGGCTGGGCACCGGCTATCCCGGCACGCCCTCGACCGAGATCCTCGAGACCTTCGATCGCATCGGCGGCCGCGCCCAGTGGTCGCCCAACGAGAAGGTCGCGCTCGAGGTCGCCTGCGGCTCGGCCTTCGCCGGCGCGCGCACCATCGTCACCATGAAGCACGTCGGCCTCAACGTCGCCGCCGATGCCCTGTTCACCGCCACCCACACCGATGTCGACGGCGGACTGGTGATCGTCTCGGCCGACGACCCGGGCATGGCCTCGAGCCAGAACGAGCAGGACAACCGTCACTACGGTCGCGCCGCCGCCGCGCCGGTGCTCGAGCCGATCGACTCGCAGCAGGCCTACGACTTCACCTGGCTCGGGCTCGAACTCTCCGAGCGCTGGAAGATCCCGGTGATCCTGCGTCTGACCACCCGCGTCTGTCACGCCAAGACGGTGGTGCGTCCGCGCGCACCGCATCAGGACGACAGCGCACTGCGTTTCCGCCGCGACGTCCCGGCGCGGGTGATGATCCCCGCCTTCGCCAAGCCGGCACACCGGCGGCTGCGCCAGAAGCTCGCCGAGATCACTGCCTGGAACGAGGCCGAGGGGCCGATCGAGGAGCACCGGGGCAACCGTGAACTCGGCATCGTCGCCACCGGCGTGGCCGCCGTGCACGCCCGCGAGGCCGCGCCCGATGCCTGCCAGCTGACCATCGGCCTGACCTACCCGCTGCCGCTCGAGCGCATCCGTGCCTTCGCCGCCAGCGTCGACCGTCTGGTGGTGATCGAGGAGGGCGACCCGGTGCTGGTCGACAGCCTGCGCGCCGCCGGCATCGATGCCGAAGGCAAGGCCGAGCAGTATCGCTTCGGCGAGCTCAATGTCGCGCGCGTGCGCCGCATCCTCGCCCGCGACACCAGCCCCGAGAGCGAGCCGCCGGCGGGCAAGCCGCCGGAGCTCTGTCCCGGCTGCTCGCACCGCGCGGTGTTCGAGACCCTGCGTGATCTCGACTGCATCGTCTCGGGCGACATCGGCTGCTACACCCTCGGCGTACTGCCGCCCTTCTCCGCCATGGACACCTGCGTGTGCATGGGCGCGAGCGTCGGCGTCGGGCTCGGGCTGCGTCACGTCCTCCCCGAGGACGAGGCACGCCGGGTGGTCAGCGTGATCGGCGACTCGACCTTCGTCCACTCCGGGCTCACCGGCATCGCCGAGATGGTCTACAACCCGCCGGCCACCGGCCACGTGGTGCTGATCCTCGACAACGCCACCACCGCGATGACCGGCCAGCAGGAGCACCCGGGCACCGGTCGCCTGCTCGACCACAGCCCGACCAAGCGCATCAGCTTCGAGTCGGTGTGCGAGTCGATGGGCGTCGACAACGTCCACGTGCTCGACCTGCACCGCAACGCCGACGGGCTGCGCCCGCTGCTCGAGGAGCTGCTCGCCCGCGACGAGACCTCGGTGGTGATCACCCGTCAGCCCTGCGTGCTCGCCGCGCCGAAGATCCGGCTCTACGAGAAGGCCGCGGCCGAACAGGCCGAGTGCGCCGCCGCGACCCAGGACTGAACCCGGTCGTCGGCGCCCACCCGGCGCCGACGCCGCCCCGAACCCGGGGCGCGCGCCACGGCACGCGCCCGCACCTTGAGCGAGAAGATTCGATGCAACAGGTCAAGAACATCGTGATCGCCGGACTCGGCGGCCAGGGGGTCATCAAGGCCTCCGACATCCTCGCCGACGCGGCCTTCCGCGCCGGCTTCGACGTCAAGAAGAGCGAGCTGCACGGGATGAGCCAGCGCGGCGGCTCGGTGAGCAGCGACGTGCGCTACGGCGAGGGCGTGCTCAGCCCGATGGTACCGCCCGGCGAGGCCGACGTGCTGCTGGTGCTCGAGGCCACCCAGGTCGAGATCAACCGCCCCACCCTGCGCGCCGGCGGACTGCTGATCGGCCCGGATGTCATCGAGCCCGGCGCGCTGCGCAACCGCAAGAGCCTCAACGTCGCCCTGCTCGGCGCGCTCTCCACCGCGCTCGAGATCGATCAGGCACACTGGGAGGCAGCGCTCCACGCCAACCTCGCCGAGAAGCTCCACGCCATCAACGAACAGGCCTTCGCGCTCGGTCGCGAGGGCGCGGCGCGCCACCTCGGTCAATAACGATCGGCAGGGGCGCGCCGCGCCCCGCCATCCGCCAGCATGGGTCGACCGGGCACGCCCACGGTCGATCCGGATCAAGAGGACACCCATGTTTAAAGAGCTTTGGAACGACGCCGCCGGTGGCTTCCACCCCGCGAGCGCCCCCGACTACCTGCCCGAGCAGGCACTGCGCGAGGTGCAGCTGCGCCGACTGCGCGCCGTGGTCGAGCATGCCTACAAGAACGTGGCGCTGTTCCGCAGTCGGATGGAGGAGCGTGGTCTCACCCCGGAATCGGTCCAGAGCCTCGCCGACATCGCCAAGCTGCCCTTCACCGTCAAGGCCGACCTGCGCGACACCTATCCCTCGGGGCTGTTCGCCGTGCCCATGAGCGACGTGGTGCGGCTGCACGCCTCCTCCGGCACCACCGGCAAGCCGATCGTGGTCTCCTACACCCGCGAGGACATCCAGGTGTGGTCGGAGGTGATGGCCCGCGCGCTGGCCTGCTACGGCCTGCACCGCGGCGACATCATCCAGAACGCCTTCGGCTACGGTCTGTTCACCGGCGGGCTCGGCGTGCACTATGGCGCCGAGACCCTGGGCGCGACCGTGGTGCCGATCTCCGGCGGCAACACCGACCGCCAGCTGATGGTGATCCGCGACTTCGGCGTCTCGGCGCTGTGCTGCACGCCGAGCTACTTCGCCCACATGCTCGAGCGCGCCGAGGAGCTCGGCGTCGACCTGCCGGCCTCGCCGCTGCGCGTCGGCGTGTTCGGCGCCGAGCCCTGGAGCGACGCGATGCGCCGTCACATCGAGGAGGCCGCCGGGATCCGCGCCTACGACATCTACGGGCTCTCCGAGATCGTCGGCCCCGGGGTGGCGAGCGAGTGTACCGAACAGCACGGCCTGCACTTGTTCGAGGACCACTTCTACCCCGAGATCATCGACCCCGAGAGCGGCGAGCCGCTACCCGACGGCGAGGAGGGCGAGCTGGTCATCACCACGCTGAGCAAGCGGGCGATGCCGATGATCCGCTATCGCACCCGCGACATCACCTCGATCATCCCCGAGCGCTGCGCCTGCGGTCGTACCCTGCGGCGGATGCGCCGCATCGAGCGCCGCTCCGACGACATGTTCATCATCCGCGGCGTCAACGTCTTCCCCTCGCAGGTCGAGGCCGCGCTGCTCGCCGTCGAGGGCACCCTGCCGCACTACCAGATCATCCTCACCCGCGATCACGGTCTCGATCAGATGGCCGTCGAGGTCGAGGTCACCGCCGAGGTGTTCAGCGACAAGGTGCGCGCACTCGAGGAGGTGCGCGCCCGTCTGGCACAGTCGATCGAGCGCATCATCGGCATCCGTGTCATGCTCCGTCTGGTCGAGCCGCGCACCATCGAGCGCAGTCAGGGCAAGGCCAAGCGCGTGATCGATCGCCGCCACGACTGAGCGGCCCCGTCGTCGGTGACGACGGCCAGGAAGATGCACAAAGGGGAGTCGAACCCATGAAACTGCAACAACTGTCACTCTTTCTCGAGAACCGTCCCGGCCAGCTCGGGGCACCGCTGGAGGCGATCGCGGCCGAGGACATCAACATCCTCACCCTGTCGCTCGCCGACACCGCCCAGTTCGGCATCCTGCGTCTGATCGTGCGCGAGTGGGAGCAGGCCAAGCAGATCTTCGAGCAAGGCGGCTGGGTGGTGAAGCAGACCGAGGTGGTCGCCGTCGACGTGCTCGACCGCCCGGGCGGCCTGGCCGGCGCGCTGGCGGTGCTCGAGGCCGCCGAACTCAACATCGAGTACATGTATGCCTTCTCGCTGCGCCGCGACGACAAGGCGATCCTGATCTTCCGTTTCGAGGACCCCGACCGCGCCATCGAGGTCCTGCTCGAGCACGGGCTGCACGTGGTCGAGGCCGAGGAACTGATGCGTCACGTCGGCTGACGCCAACCACAGACCCAATGCCAATGTCCAACCAAGACCCCGACTGGTCGAGCGAGAACCGTATCTGGAACCGCAGCGCCGAGACCCTCCCGCGCGAGGAGATCGCGGCGCTGCAACTCGAACGACTGCGCGCCATGGTCGAGCGCGTGGCCCAGGTGCCCTTCTACCGCGATCAGTTCAAGCACGCCGAGATCGGCCCGCAGAGCATCCGCTCGCTGGCCGATCTGCGGCGCCTGCCCTTCACCACCAAGGACGACCTGCGCCGCCACCAGCCGCTCGGCTTCCTCGCCGTGCCGCGCAAGGAGCTGGCGCGCATCCACGGCTCCTCGGGCACCACCGGCGTGCCCACCTTCGTCGCCTACACCGCGCAGGACCTGCGCACCTGGTCGGAGCTGTGCGCGCGCTTTCTCGTCGCCGGCGGGCTGCGCCCGGCGCACACCGCCCAGGTCGCCTTCGGCTATGGCCTGTTCACCGGCGGGTTCGGCCTGCACTACGGCATCGAGCGGGTCGGCGCGGCGGTGATCCCGGCGGCGGCGGGCAACACCCGACGCCAGATCGACATCATGCGCGAGCTCACCCCCGAGGTGCTGATCTGCACCCCGAGCTATGCGCTGACCATCGCCGATACCGCGCGCGAACTCGGCATGGATCCGGCCACCCTGCCGATGCGCTACGGCCACTTCGGCGGCGAGCCCTGGACCGAGGACATGCGCCGCGAGATCGAGGACCAGCTCGGGCTGCAGGCGTTCAACAACTACGGGCTCTCGGAGGTGTTCGGCCCCGGGGTCGCCGGCGAGTGCCCGCTGCACGACGGCATGCACATCCAGGAGGATCACTTCATCGTCGAGTGTCTCGACCCCGAGACCCTGGAGCCGGTCGCCGAGGGCGAGCCGGGTGAGCTGGTGATCACCAACCTCACCCGCGAGGCCACCCCGCTGATCCGCTACCGCACCCGCGACATCGCCCGGCTCTATCGCGAGCCCTGCGCCTGCGGCCGCACCACCATGCGGATGAGCCGGGTGACCGGGCGCACCGACGACATGCTGATCATCCGCGGCGTCAACGTCTTCCCCTCGCAGATCGAGGAGGCGCTGTTGCGCGTCGAGGGCACCACCCCGCACTATCTGATCGAGGTCGACCGCCCGGGCACCCTCGACGAGGTCCACGTCAAGGTCGAGATGCGCCCGGAGATCTTCTCCGATCGCATGGACCGGATGCAGGGGCTGTGCGAGCACATCAGCCGCGAGATCCAGACCGTCGCCGGCATCCGTGCCCATGTCGACCTGGTCGAGCCGAGATCGATCGAGCGTTTCGTCGGCAAGGCCCGGCGCGTACTCGACAAGCGCCGGCTCAACGACTGACCCAAGGGCCACATCCCAGGAGAGAGCATGACCATGATCCATACCGCGCGCCGAACCCGACTCCCGGCCGGGCTGCTGCTCGCCGCCCTGCTGCTGCCGCTGCTCGCCGTCGCCGGCGACGGCTACTATATCGAGACCGTCAATCGCGGCTCGGCGGTGATGACCGAGGGGCCGCAGGAGAGCCTCACCAAGACCTACATCGCCGCGGGCAAGATGAAGGTGGTCAACAGCGGCGAGAACGCCGACAGCATGATCCTCGACCCCGAGTCCGGGGTGATCACCTTCCTCAACGACGGTCTGCAGCAGTACTTCACCATCAACGTCGACGACGTCGCCAAGGCGATGGCCGACCCGAGCATGGCGCAGATGCGCGCGATGATCAGCGAGACCAAGGTGAGCGTCGAGGACACCGGCGAGACCCGCCAGATCGGCGACTGGGAGTGCCGCAAGTACGCAGTCACCAAGCAGGGCATGATGCAGGTCGAGCAGGAGGTGTGGGCGACCGAGGAGATCGATCTCGACGTCCGTCCCTACACCCGGATGATGCGCATGGCCGGCGCCGGCGACATCCCCGGCGGCGCCGAGCAGATGGCCGAGCTCGACAAGATCAAGGGCTTCCCGATCCTCACCATCAGCACCATGAACATGATGGGCACCGAGGTGCGCACCGAGACCGAGGTCACCGCGGTACGCCAGGAGACGATCGCCGACGACTTCTTCACCGTCCCCGACGACTATCAGCTCAAGGAGATCGGCATGGGCATGGCGCCCCCAGCCGGACACCCGCCGGCGCAGTGATCCGCGCCCCGTGGCCGGCGCGCGCCGGCCACGGCACCCGACTCAGCCCGACCCCGTCCGCGCCAGCGAACCGATCGCCACCCGATCGTACTTGCCCGAGTCGAGCAACGGCAGCGCCGCCACCCGCAGCCAGCTCCGCGGACGCTCCGAGCCCGACAGCGGCCCCGCGCACCACACCGCCAGCTCATCGGCACTCGCCTCGCCACTGTAGACGGCCACCAGCCGATGCCCCCACACCGGGTCCTCGAGCGCGACCACGGCGAGCGCCGTGACCCCGGGCGCCCCGGCCAGCACCGCCTCGACGCGGGCGAGCGAGACGTTGTTGCCGGCGATCACCCGCAGGTCGTCGGCGCGTCCCTGCACCCAGAGCGCGCCCGCGTCGGCGACCCAGCCGAGGTCGGAGGTCTCGAACCAGCCATCGCGCAGCCCCTCGCCGGGGCGCCTGTCGGGGTTGGCATAACCCTGCATCAGCACCGGCCCACGCAGCCACAGCCGCGCCGGCGCCTCGGCCTTGCCACCGCGCGCCGCACAACCGGGTAGCAGCGGCCCGATCCGTCCGGGCGACGGCGCCGCGTGCAGCCGCGCCGAGGTGGCGATCTGCGAGCCGGTCTCGGTCATCCCGTAGGTGACGTGCAGCGGCCAGCCGGCCTCGAGTGCGCGCGCGGCGAGCGCCGGGCTCAACGCCTGACCACCGACCATCACCACCCGCAGCGAGGCCGGTGGCCGCACGCCGTGATCGAGCAGACGCGCCAACATCGGCGGTACCAGCGAGAGATGGGTGATGGCGTGCGCATCGAGATCGTGCGCCACCTGCTCGACGGCGAACCCCTGGTGCAACACCAGGGTCGCGCCGGCCAGGGCGCAGCGATAGGCGATGGCGAGACCGCCGACATGACTGGTGCGCAGACAGCACAGCCAGCGATCGCCGCCCCCGAGCCCGAGGCTGTGGTTGCAGCCGAGCGCCGAGGCGAGCACGGCATCGGCGCCGAGCATCGCCGCCTTGATGCGCCCACCGCTGCTGCCGCTGGTACGGATCAGCAGCGCCGGGGGGCGCGCCGGGGTCGTCCCGGGCCCCGGGCCGAGCCGTTCGAGCCGGGCGCCGAGCGGATCCCAGTGCCACTCGACCGCGGCCAACCGCGCCAGGTCGGCGCGGGCCTCGCGGTCGAGTCCGGCACGATAGGGGAAGAGCGCGGCACCGAGCCGCGCCAGGGCGTGCTGCATCAGCAGCAGATCGAGCACCGGGGCATCGGGGGCGAGCACCAGCTCACCGGCGGCCAGCCCCTGATCGCAGAGCAGCCGGGCACGCGCTGCGACCTCGACGCCGAGCCGATCGTAGTCCCAGCGCTGATCACCACAGACCAGCGCCAGCCCGGTGCCCGAGCACCAGGGGGCGGCGGAGAAGTCGGGGGAGCGAGTGCGCACCGGCATGCCCCGCGGGGCATGCGAAAGTGCATCGGACATCGGTCTACCAGCGGACCTCGAAGACGCAGGTCTCGGCGCCCTTGGCCTGGCAGGCGGTCTCGGTGACCCGCGCCTCGCGCTGCACCAGCTTGCGGTAGAGACGCTCGAAGGTCCCGGCGTAGAAGTCGCAGAGGGGATGCTCGGCGCGGGCGCCGGCACAGATCGGGCCGTCCTCGATGATGAAGCGCGGCGGATAGGCCGGCAGCGCCTCGAACCGACCGGAGCCGGCGAAGGTCCAGGCGTTGCGCCGGATCGCGGTCATCAGCACGCGGCTGGCCAGGGGCGCGGGCAGGATCTTGAGCAGACGTTGCGCCGGGCGCGGGATGCGCCGGGCGAGCAGATAGTCGCCGGTGCGCACGCCGGCATCGCGCGAGACCGCCTTGGCGCCCTCGACCCCGATCAGCTCGCGCAGCGCGACATGGAGCCGGGTCACCTCGCGCTCGTCGACCATGGTCTCGGGCATGGCATCGAGATAGTGCGCAAGGCCCGCGGCCTCGAGCAGCGCCTCGACGCGCTCGCGTCCTTCGAAGGACTCGAGCGCCTCGGCGATGCGAATGATGGCGTTGGGACCGACTCGCCCCGGGGCCGGGACGGTGGTATTGACTGGTTGATTCATTGGACTAGGATCGATCGCCACTGCGTACTGCCCCAGCCACTCGAACCGCCCCGCTCGACACAGAGTCCGTGGAGCAGATAGCGCCCCTCGGGGGTGACCCGGATACCATCCTGGCTGACCTCGACCAGCCCACCGTCGCCATCGCACAGCAGACGATCCTGGTCCTCCTTGAGCGCGGCGGCCGACGCGGCGGGCAGACGCATGTTACACATCAGGGAGACCAGCGCATCACGGCGCCGACGCTCCCGCTCACCCAGTCGCCGTCCCGCGGCGACCGGCAGTTGACCGGCATCGAGCCGTCCCCGCCAGGCACGCAGATCGGACTCGTTCTGCACCAGCACCTCACCCAGCTCACCGACACCGCTGGGGCCGAAGGCGAGGACCCGCGAGGCCGGCAACGGGGTATAGCCGATGGCGGTGCGGTGAAGCTGACCAGCACGCTGGGCGACGGCCAGCTCATCGCCCTCGCGCACGAACAGGTCGAGACCGACCCAGCGATAACCGGCCTTGGTGAAGGCCTCGACGGCCTGGCGGAACAGTGCCAGCTTCTGCTCGGCGCTCGGCAGCATCGCGGCGTCGATGGCGTGCTGGTGGGGACGGCGAACCGGATCGTGATTGTAACTGAAGCAGGAGATGCGGTCGGGGGCGAGATCGATCACCTGATCGAGGGTGGTGCGGAAACCCTCGGCGGTCTGGAAGGGCAGACCATAGATCAGGTCGAAGCTGATGTTCTCGAAGCCGGTGTCGCGCGCGGTATGGTAGACATCGCGCACCATCCCCAGCGACTGCAAGCGGCCGATGGCGCGCTGCACATCGGTGTTGAGGTCCTGCACCCCGAAGCTGACGCGCTTGAAGCCGAGCCCGTAGAGCAGATCGAGCTGGCCGGCCGAGGCCCGACGGGGGTTGCACTCGATCGAGGTGCAGGCATCGGGGGCGAGTGTGAAGTGATGCTCGACGATCTCCATCAACCGGGCGAGCTGGGGCTCGTTGAGATGATTGGGGGTCCCACCGCCGACATGCAGCTGCACCACCCGGCGTCCCCGCCCGATCAGCTCGGCGACCCGCCCGAACTCACGCTCGAGGGCGTCGAGATAGCCGTCGACCTTCTCCTCGCTATGCGTGATGGTGGTATCACAGGCGCAGTAGAGACAGCGCACGTGACAGAAGGGCACGTGGACGTAGAGCGCGAGATCATCATCCGGGGCACTTGCCAGCTCGGCGAGTGCTTCTCGGTAGAGGGTTTCGCAGAAGGATCGGTCGGAGACCAGACCCGAGGGGGAGAACGGACATCCGCTCGAGGATTGGCCATACCGGTCGAGCAACTCGAACGGCACACTGGTAGAGAGAGGCGCCATGTGTCAAACCTGTCTTCAGGTTGTGCCGCGAACATCCGGGTACCGACGCGACGGACCAGGCCGTGGCCACCCCAAAGTGTCGCAGTCTCGAATCCATCCATATCCGACTCGGAATGTCCGGCGGATTCACGGACCTCGTGGACGAGGGCGCGCGAGCGCTGGACGGCCAGCACGACTCAATGAATCTCTCCGCGAAGAACCTGGCTCAGGATGTCTCGGCACCCCGTCGGGCCGCCGAAGGCATCTTGCAAGCGCTTGTCCAAGCGGGATTTTCCGAATGGATCGAGCACACCGACGGTCTCGTCGATCTGCGCTCAGGACTCCATGCGACCGCGCCGCGCTCGCCATGGCTGGCACCGAGGATTATACGTCGACTGCAGACGAAGCTCTACCTTGTCACGGTGACCGACGAAAAAGTTCCCGGCACCCATGCGGCGCGATGCCGACCACCCCGCTCGACACCTTGCACAGGTAGACCGAAACCCTCAGAGCCCGGAGGCCCATCCGGTTCGTCGGCCACAGGCGGGGGCGGCATAATCACCGCCCTCGCCGCCCTGCGAGCGGGTGCGCGAAACCGCCGAGCGCAGCGCGCCACCGTCCGCACCCGAGCCACCCTGATCATCCTTGGCCGCATCCTGGCGATTCGGCAACGCCCAGGACCAGAGCGCCTCGTCGGGCAGCGGCAGCACCAGCAGCCAGTGCTCGAGCAGCGCCAGCGCGAGCAGTGTGGTGGCCAGGCTCAGGCGCACCGCGGCGGCGCCGGCCGAGTGTGGCGCAATCGCCTCGAGCACCATCAGCACCACCACCACGGTGGAGACAGTGATCGAGATCGGGAAGAGCAGGTTCATGCCGCGATTGGGCATGTAGCTCTTGAGATAGCGCAGATGCTCGGGGAGCCAATCCTCGTTGAGGTTGGGCACACCGAAGAAGAGATTGAGCTTGGCGCTCCAGCGCATCAGCCACAGCACCATGAAGGTCCAGACCCCGACCTGGTTGGGCTGCTCCCAGGCGATCAGGATGAGGAACACGGCGGTGGCGATGATCGCCAGCTCATGATAGAGGCTGGTGAGCACCGCCAGCCAGAAGCGACGCCAGCCACGACAGTCCCGGGGGCAGGCAAGCTTGCGCGGACCGGTGAGAAAGCCGGTGAAATAGCTCATCTCCAACACCCCCCAGATCACCAGACCACAGGTGAAACCGGCATAGGCGGCGAGACGGCCGTCGTGCAGGCTGCTCAGGGCGAAACCGAAGATCGCCACCGCCAGCACCACGATGCCGCCGAGCATGGTCCAGCGGAAGGTGCGACGCGGCAGATTGTCGAGATAGAGCACCACGCCGGTGCCCAACCACCACAGCCCGAGCGCGAAGAGGACTGGGAAACCGAAGTCGGTCATGCGATGCGACCCATTCTGCTGCTGAGGCGAGCCGCAGGGCTCGCCGATATCACCGAGACCATCCGCTGCCCGGTCGCATCAGGGTCGATACGCGCGAGCAGGCGCGTCCCCGCGGGGACGCGCCACGAATGGGCTCACTGGGAGACCGGCTCGGCGTCCAGGAGTTCGGCGAACACGCCTTCGTTGCTCTCGCCAAAGGCGCGCAACCGGATCAGGATCTCGGTTTCCGGATCCTCCAGGGTGATCGCACCGTCGGCGCGACGCGCCACCTGGAAGGGTGCCCCGGCCTCGGCCTGGTGCAGCATGCGCTCGCGCCCCATGCTGCGCAGCACGCCACGCACGAAACCGCCCTCGACGGGCGCGAAGGTCTCGATCAGTTCGCCGGTGGTGTCGTCGTAGACGGCGAGCACGTCCTCGGGCTGCGACTCGAAACGCAGATCCCTGGTCTCGACCGCCGGGGCCACCGGGATCTGCTCCGGCGACATGCCGGTGAGACGCGCGATGCTGATCATCAGGATGATCGAGCCGAGCAGGATCGCGACTGCGATCAGCACGCCCCGCGGAAACGGGCGTTCACCAAATGGATCACTCAAGATGAGACCTCGTCAGGAAGCGGCTGCGGGACTGGACTCGGCCTCGCTGTCGCTCGCGGAATCCTGCTCCTCGCCGCTCTCGGCGAAGGCCTTGAGGGCATCGGCCAGGATTCCGGCGACCCGGTCGACGTCCGGGATCGCCCGCAGCATCGGGCGTGGAGGCGAGAAGGTCCAGGGGCGGACATGGGGCCAGAAGAGCACGTAGGAAGGACGCGCGGACTCAGCGAGCAGCAGGGGGATGTCGCCACAGCCATCGGCGTAGCGACGCAGATCAGCGGTGCGGATCTGCGCGAAGGGCAGATTCATCATCATCGGCAGCGCCACACCGATCCGCATCACCACCCGACGCGAGGTGATGGTGTAGACGGTGGTCCGCGCCATCCCCCAGGCCAGCAACACGAGGGCGCCGATGGCCAGCGCCGCCAGCATGGCGATCCACAGCGTTCCCTGCACCACGGCGGCAACGCCGCCCTGATCCGCCCACCCGAATGCCAGCAGCACTGCCAGCAACAGGAAGTAGACGGCGATCTTCCTGACGTGGAAGACGCGCCGCGCCAGGACGTTCCAGCGCGGCGCGCCCTGCCAGAGCAGCTCCTCACCAGGAGGAAGCTGCTCGGGCAAACCCCGAATAGGCTCGAAGTCGTATTCCTTCACAGCAGGGGCTCTGCACGCTCTTCGGTGGCGTAGAGTTTGCCCGCGGCATAGAAGGCGCAGACCTTGTCCTCTTCATAGAGGGTGACCTGATCCGGGCTGGCCAGGGTCGGCACCTTGGCGAAGTGCTCGCCGCGCAGCGACACCACCTTGACCTTGCCTTCCTTCTTGTTGAAGCGGCAGAAGTTGATCGGCAGCAGCACCTGCTTGCCACCCTGAGCGGTCTTCATCTCGAGGTAACGGATCTGCGGCTCGGAGCGATCGACCCAGACGTCGGTGATGGTGCCGCCGTTGGCGCCGTCGAGACCGACCACGGTCATGCCGCGCGGATCGGGATCCTTGCTGGAGATGGAGAAGTCGGTGGCCACGCGCAGCGGCACGATCTTCGGACGACCGTCCTCGGTGAGGTCGGGGTGCTTCTCACGGTTGGGCGAGGAGCCCGGGCCGACGCCAGCGGTCATCGGATCGCCGATCGGCTCGATCGGGGCACCGAGGAAGGGCGCGATCGGCTTGGCCTTGAGGTTGGTCTCCGGTGCCTTCGGGTTCGGCGCCTGCACGGTACCGCCGTTGTGCGGCAGGATGAAGGTCTTGGGCGCGGGCATGCCGGGGAAACCGACAACCTTGACGCGACCACCCGAGCGCTCGGTGCGATCGGAGTCGAGCGGATAACCCTCGCGCTTGTCTTCCTGACGCAGGTAGTAGATCAGACCGGCGAAGAAGAACCAGAAAGCCCAGATCGTGAGCTGGGCGACATCGATGTATTCAGTGATGGCAGCATTCATGTTGTGACCTCCGTAGGACAAATGGCCAGCCGGCTAACCGGCCAGACCGAAGCGCGATGACCGCCTTGGACCGGGTCGATGGGCCAGACCCGCAAGCGCACCAGTGACGACCAACGTGGCAGATGAAAAAACGAACTCGCGTGATGTGACAACTCCATAACCGGCCGACAAACCGGTCTCGACCGGACCCCTCTCCGCCCCGTGGCGCGACCCGAACACAGCCACGCGCGGCGTGGACAGTGCGCACTGCACCCTGGGGCAGGCACTCATGCCGGCACCAGCTCCAGGGCCTGAGAGGTGTAGAAGCCGACCATCACCCGGTGGGTGCGCCCTGGCTTCCAGCCACTGAGCCTGGGCTCGGCGGCGATCAGCGCCTGCAGTCGCTCCAGGCTCACCGGCACGATCGCCGGCGAGCGATCGCTGCGCGGGAACCACTTGCCGACGGCGTGCATCAGTGCCAGCAAGGGCGTCCGTGGCGCAAAGGTGAACAGGATCGATCCGCTGGTGCGCTCGGCGATCCCGGCGAGCACATCCACCACATCCTCGGGGCTGTAGTGGATCAGCGAGTCCATGGCCACCACGTAATCGAAGCGACCGTGGGCCGGGTCGAGCATGTCACCGGCCTCGAAGTGGACCACACCGGGCCCGAGATCGGCCGGCAGGCGCTCACGCGCCACCTCGATCAGACTCGGCGCCACATCGATGGCGCAGACCTCGGCACCGCGGCGCGCCGCCTCGACCGAGAGCATCCCGGTCCCGCACCCGGCGTCGAGCAGACGCTTGCCGGCGAGATCGCCCGGCAGCCAGCTGAGCAGGGTGTTGCGCATGTCGTCGCGCCCGGCGCGCACCGTCTCGCGGATACGCGAGACCTTGGCATCCGAGGTCAGCTTCGACCAGGCCTCGGAGGCGGTGCGGTCGAAGTAGGTCTTGATCTGACTCCGACGCTGTTGATAGGAACCCTCGGCCATCAGTCAAACCCCAGAAAATCGAAGATGTCGCGATCGCGCATCGGTCGCGCGTCCAGCGGCTCGACCCCGTTCCAGAGCTGCTGGGCGAGCTGCAGATACTGCTGCTGCGCGGCCTCCAGCCCGGAGTCCGGCTCCGGCTGCATCTCGAACACGGTCGACTTCTTCAGTCGGCTGCGACGGATGATGTCGAGGTCGGGCAGGTGTGCCAGACGCTCGAGACCGACGGCCTCGATGAAACGATCGATCTCGTCGGTCTGACGGCTACGGTTGGCCACCACGCCGCCGAGACGCACCTTGTAGTGCTTGGCCTTGGCCTGGATGGCCGCGGCGATGCGGTTCATCGCGAAGATCGAGTCGAAGTCGTTGGCGGTGACGATCAGCGCGCGATCGGCATGCTGCAGCGGCGCGGCGAAACCGCCGCAGACCACGTCGCCGAGCACGTCGAAGACCACCACGTCGGTGTCCTCGAGCAGATGATGCTGCTTGAGCAGCTTCACCGTCTGACCGACCACGTAGCCGCCGCAACCGGTGCCGGCGGGCGGGCCGCCGGCCTCGACGCACATCACCCCGTTGTAGCCCTCGTAGACATAATCGGAGGGGCGCAGCTCCTCGGCGTGGAAGTCGACCGACTCGAGCACGTCGATGACCGTCGGCACCAGGCACTTGGTCAGGGTGAAGGTCGAGTCGTGCTTGGGATCGCAGCCGATCTGCAGCACCCGCTTGCCGAGCTTCGAGAAGGCGACCGACAGGTTCGACGAGGTGGTGCTCTTGCCGATCCCGCCCTTGCCGTAGACGGCAAAGACCTTGGCCGACTCGATCTGCAGGTTGGGATCGAGCTGCACCTGCATGCTGCCCTCTCCGTCCAGGTACTTCGTCACGCGGCAGCCTCCTCGACGACGCCTTCAAGGCGATCTTCAAGCTCTTCGCCCGCCTTGCGCAGGGCCTCGAGCGTCGCCTCGTCGGGCGACCAATAGTTACGTTCGTGCGCCTCGATCAGTCGGTTGGCGACCTTCGCCGAGGCGGTGGGGTTCAACTGGGCCAGCCGGTTGCGCATCTCATCGTCGAGCACGAAGGTCTCGGTGAGCTGCTGGTAGACCCAGGGGGCGACCTGACCGGTGGTGGCCGACCAGCCCATGGTGTTGGTCACATGGACCTCGATCTGGCGCACGCCCTCGTAGCCGTGCTTGAGCATGCCCTCGTACCACTTGGGGTTGAGCATGCGGGTGCGGGTCTCGAGCGCGACCTGCTCGGCCAGGGTCCGCACCACGCCGTCGCCACGGGTCTGGTCGCCGATGTAGACCGGCACCTCGTCGCCCTTGAACTGACCGACGCTCTTGGCGATGCCGCCGAGGGTGTCGAAGTAGTGGTCGACGGTGGTGACGCCGAGCTCGACCGAGTCGAGGTTCTGATAGGCCAGCTGCACCTTGCCGAGCACGTCCTTGAGCAGCTCGGTCTGCTGCATCGGCTTGCCGGAGCGGCCGTAGGCGAAGCTCTTGCGCCGGGTATAGGTCTCGGCAAGCTCACCGTCCTCGTCCCAGCTGCTGCTGTCGATGAGGTTGTTGACGTTGGCGCCGTAGGCCCCGTCGGCGTTGCTGAACACCCGCAGCGCGGCGGTCTCGAGGTCGCAGTCGTGCGCTTCCATGTACTCGAGCACGTGCTTGCGGATGAAGTTCTGCTCGACCGGCTCGTCGGCCTCGGCGGCGAGGAAGGCAGCCTCGGCGAGGAGCTTGGTCTGCAGCGGCAGCAGGTCGCGGAAGATGCCCGAGAGGGTCATCACCACGTCGATGCGCGGGCGTCCCAGCTCCTCGAGCGGGATCAGCTCGGCGCCGCACAGCCGGCCGTAGTTGTCGAAGCGCGGGCGCGCGCCCATCAACGCCAGGGCCTGACCGATCGGGCCACCCTCGGTCTTGAGGTTGTCGGTGCCCCAGAGCACCAGCGCGATGCTCTCGGGGAAGCCGTTGCCCTCGGCCTGGTGACGCTCGATCAGCAGCTTGGCCTGCAGCGCGCCGTCGCGCTGGGCGAAGCGGCTGGGCATGCGGAAGGGGTCGAAGCCGTGCAGGTTGCGACCGGTGGGCAGGATCTCCGGGGTGCGCAGCAGATCGCCGCCGGGCGCCGGCGGGATGAAGCGTCCGTCGAGCGCGGCGAGGATCGCCGGGGTCTCGGTGTCCTGCTGCAGCTGCAGGTTGATCCTGGCCAGCTCGCGGAACAGCTCGACGTTCTCCTCGGAGGTCGCCATCTTGGCGGCCTTGAGCGCCTTCTCCGGCGACTTGCCGGCGACCAGTGCCGCGACCGCGTCGCGCTCCGGGCGGATGTCGCGGGTCGACTCGGCCACCGCCACCAGGGTGTCGATGCGCTCCTCGTCGGTCGGCGCCTCGCCGACCACGTGCAGACCGTGCGGGATCAGGGTGTACTCGAGCTCGAGCACCTCCTCGTTGAGGCGGGTGATGCGCGAGTCGATCTCGGTGCCGGCCCACTGCGGCTCGAGCTCGGCGAGCTCCAGCTCGGCGGCCTGGGCCTGGATCACCTCGGCGAGCTGAGCGCGCTCGTCGGTCTCGCTCGGCGGCAGCGAGCGCCACCGCTCCATCGACGACTTCAACTCGACCAACCCCTTGTAGAGACCGGCATGCGCGATCGGCGGGGTGAGATAGCTCACCAGGGTCGCAGCCGCGCGACGCTTGGCGATGACGCCCTCGGAGGGGTTGTTGGAGGCGTAGAGATAGACGTTGGGCAGATCGTTGATGAGACGATCCGGCCAGCAGGCGCCGGACAGACCGGCCTGCTTGCCCGGCATGAACTCGAGCGCGCCGTGGGTGCCGAAGTGCAACACCGCGTGAGCGCCGAAGTCCTCGCGGATATAGCGATAGAAGGCCGAGAAGGCGTGGGTCGGGGCGAAGCCCTTCTCGAACAGCAAGCGCATCGGGTCGCCCTCGTAGCCGAACGAGGGCTGGATGCCGACGAAGACGTTGCCGAACTGGGCACCGAGCACGAAGATCGAGGCGCCGTCGCTCTGCTGACGACCCGGGGCCGGACCCCAGTGGGCCTCGATCTCGGCGAGATGCGGCTCGCGACGGACGTGATCGTCGGTGGCGATGCGGGTGTGGACGTTGGCGTGAGCACCGAAGCGCGAGGCGTTGCCGTTGACCACACGCTCGCGCAGGTCATCGACGCTCTCGGGCAGCTCGACGCCATAGCCGGCCTCCTTCATCGACACCAGGGTGTGATAGAGCGAGGAGAACACCGACAGATAGGCCGCGGTACCGGTGTTGCCGGCGTTCGGCGGGAAGTTGAACAGCACCACCGCGACCTTGCGCTCGGCGCGCTCGGCGCGACGCAGCCGCACCAGCTTGGCGACACGGGCGGCGAGCATCGCGGCGCGATCGTCCTTGGCGTTCATGTCGCGGTTGGCATCGCCGCTGCCGTCGCCAGTACGACCACCGAAGACCATCGGGTTGGTGGCGCCGTCGAGCTCGGGGATGGCCACCATCATGGTCGACTCGACCGGCATCAGCCCCTGGTCGGAGTCCTGCCACTGATCGAGGGTCTGGAACTCCACGGCGAGGGTCGACATGTAGGGCACGTCGAGCTTCTCGAGCATCTCCTCGGCGGCCTTGGAGTCGTTGTAGGCGGGACCGCCGACCAGCGAGAAGCCGGTAAGCGAGACCACCGCATCGACCGTCGCCTTGCCGTCCTTCATGAAGAACTTCTCGATCGCCGGACGGGCGTCGAGCCCACTGGCGAAGGCCGGGACCACCTGCAGACCGTGGGCCTCGATCGCCTTGATCACGCCCTCATAGTGCCCGGAGTTGCCGGCGAGTACGTAGGAGCGCATCAGCAACAGGCCGACACGTCCCTTGAAGCCACCCTTGCCGGGATTGGGGAGCTGGGCGAGCTGCTCGGTGATGCGACCCTTGACGGCGGGGTGGAAGAGCCCGACCTCGGGATATTCGATGGGCGCGCCGACCTTGAGGGTGCCGCGCAGATGGCGCCGCTCGCCGTCGGCGTAGCGGTCGACCAGGAAACGGATCATGTTGCCGAGGTTGTCGGCGGAGCCGGCGAGCCAGTACTGCAGGGTGAGGAAGTAGGCGCGCACGTCCTGCGCGGTGCCGGGGATGAAGCGCAGCAGCTTGGGGATGCGGCGCAGCATCGACATCTGCTGGGCGCCGGCGCTCTGCTGCTTGCGTTCCTTGTTGCCGCGCAGACGCTTGAGCAGCGCCATCGGGCCGCCCTGGGCGCTGCCGTCCATGGTGAAGCCGCCGAGCTTGGTCAGGCGCATCAGCTCGCTGGCCGACATGCACACGATCATCGCGTCGCAGTCGTCGCGACGCGCCTGCAGCGCCGGCAGGATGGGGCGGAAGTGCTCCTCCATCACCAGCATGGTGACCATGATGATGTCACCCCGGGCGATGTCGGCGTGGCAACGCTCGAGCGACTCGGCGTCACCGGCCCAGTCGGTCGCCGCGTGCAGACTCAGCTCCAGACCCGGGAGGTCGCGCCGCACCTCCGGCAGTGCGCGCTCGGTGGTTCCCGCCAGATGCCCGTCAAGGTTGATGATGACGACGCGAACCGGAGTCTCATCGGGTTTCTTGGCGCGCTGATCAGCGGCCGAAATGCGCTTTGGCATCGTAGAGCGTCTCCACAGTAATGGTCTGGATCCCGCGCTCCGTGGCATAGCGCTCGGTGTTGCGCTTGGCCTTGCCGCGCACGAAGAACGGGATCTTTTTCAGTTCCTGCTCGGCTTCCGGTGCCCAAGCCATTGCAGCGGGGTCGCCAGCCGCGGCGGCGGGCGTCTCCTCCGGCTGTGCGGACGCGGCGGCTTCAGGGGCCCGTCCGGGGCTCGCGCCATGTCCCAGATGCGACGGGGTCGACGCGTCGTTGAACTCGAAGTCCTCCCTGAACATGGTGATCAGGTGCTCCTCGAGACCCATCATCAGCGGGTGGACCCAAGTGTCGAAGAGGACGTTCGCGCCCTCGAAGCCCATCTGCGGGGCATAGCGCGCAGGGAAGTCCTGCACGTGCACCGGCGCCGAGATCACCGCGCACGGCACCCCCAGACGCTTGGCGATATGGCGCTCCATCTGGGTGCCGAGCACCAGTTCCGGGTGCGCCTCGGCCACCCGCGCCTCGACCTCGAGATAATCGTCCGTGATCAGCGGCTCGACACCATACTGCTTGGCCGCGGCGCGGACCTCGCGGGCGAACTCGCGCGCATAGGTGCCGAGCCCGACCACGGTGAACCCGAGTTCCTCGCTGGCCACCCGCGCCGCGGCCACCGCATGGGTGGCGTCGCCGAAGATGAAGACCCGCTTGCCGGTCAGATAGGTCGAGTCGACCGAGCGTGAGTACCACGGCATTCTAGACCAGTCGGGCATCGGAATGCTGCCCGTATCGATCCCGGCGACCCGACCGACCTCGGCGATGAAGTCGCGGGTGGCACCGATGCCGAGCGGCACCGTCTTGACCGTCGGCTGACCGAACATGCGTTCGAGCCAGAGACAGGTCTGGTCCGCGGTCTCGGGATAGAGACAGATGTTGAAATCGGCCTCGGGCAGACGCAGCAGGTCGGCCGGCGCAGCGCCGAGCGGCGCGACCACGTTGACGTCGACGCCGATCATGTCGAGCAGCCGGGTGATCTCGGTGACGTCGTCGCGACAGCGGAAGCCGAGCGAGATCGGCCCGAGCAGGTTGGCGCGCGGGCGCTGCCCCTCGGGGCGCGGCGGACGCGACTCACCGGGTGCCGGACGACGCTCGTGCAGCAGGCCACGGACCAACTGGTAGAAGGTCTCGTTGGCGCCCCACGACTCCTTGCGGGTATAGGCCGGCAACTCCAGCGGCAGCACCGGGATCGGCAGCCCCATGCCCTGGGCGAGCGCGCCGGGCTGATCCTGGATCAGCTCGGCGGTGCAGGACTCGCCGATCAACAGCACCTCGGGCGAGAAGCGGTCGTAGCAGGCCTGGATGGTGTCCTTGACCAGCTCGGCGGTATCGGCGCCGAGTTCGCGGGCCTGGAAGGTGGTATAGGTCACCGGCGGGCGCGAGTCGCGCCGCTCGATCATGGTGAACAGGAGATCGGAATAGGTATCTCCCTGGGGCGCGTGCAGCACCAGATGCACGCCTTTCATCGAGGCGGCGACGCGCATCGCGCCGATATGAGGCGGCCCCTCGTAGGACCAGAGCGTCAGCTGCATGATGTCAAACCTGTAACAGCGCACCGCGGGTGAGCGGGCGCGCGAACAATTCTGCGAGATCCGCCGCTTGGTCGAATCCGTGCACCGGCGAGAACACCAGCTCGATCGACCACTTGGTACGCAACCCTTCGGCCTCGAGCGGGTTGGCCAGCCCCAGTCCACAGACGGTGAGGTCGGGACGCGCGGCGCGCACGCGGTCGAGCTGGGTCTCGAGGTCCTGGCCCTCGGTGACCCGCACGCCCTCGGGCAGCAGCGCCAGCTCGGGTTCCATCAGCTGACGATCGATGAAGGGCGAGGCGACCTCGACCAGCTCCATGCCGAGCTCGCGCTGGAGGAAGCGCGCGAGCGGGATCTCGAGCTGGGAGTCGGGCATGAAATAGATGCGCTTGCCGGCGAGCTGCTCGCGATAATGCTCGAGCCCGCGGCGGGCACGGGCCACCGCCGGCGCGGCAACCTCGTCGACGCGCTCGGGGGTCACGCCCCAGGCGGCGGCGGCGGCCTTGAGCCAGGCCAGCGTCCCCTCGACGCCGAAGGGATAAGGGGCCGAGAGCAGCGCCGCGCCGCGCTTGTGCAGCGCGCGCGCGGTCTCGCCGAGGAAGGGCTGGGCGAGCAGCACCGAGGTGCCGGGGCCGACCGGGGGCAGCTCGCTGGCCTGACGCGGCGGCAGAAAGTGCACCGGGCCGATCTCGAGGGCCTCGAACAGCCGGCGGAACTGGTCCTCGACCACGTCGGGCAGGGTGCCGAGCACCAGCAGCGAACGCTCGATGCTGGGCAGTGCCGGCAGGCGCGGCACCAGCGCGCCAAGACAGGCGTCCTCACCCTGGGTGAAGGTGGTCTCGAGGCCGCTGGCCGAGTAGTCGATGACCTGGACGCGGTCACTGTAGCGCTCGGAGAGACGCTCGGCGGCCTTACCCAGGTCGAGCTTGATCACCTCCGAGGGACAGGAGCCGACCAGAAACAGGGTCTTGATGTCGGGACGACGCTCGAGCACGTCGGCGACCACCCGGTCGAGTTCCTGGTTGCAATCGGCCATACCGGCGAGATCGCGCTCCTGGAGGATGGCGGTGGCAAAGCGCGGCTCGGCGAAGATCATCACCCCGGCGGCCGACTGCAGCAGGTGCGCGCAGGTGCGCGAACCCACCACCAGGAAGAAGGCGTCCTGGATCTTGCGGTGCAGCCAGACGATACCGGCCAGACCGCAGAAGACCTGGCGCTGACCACGCTCGCGGGTGATCTCGGGCAGCGCGCAACCGCCCTGCTTGGGTTCGCTGACCAGGCTCATTCGGCCACCTCGGCGAGCTTGGCGTTACGATTCCCCTCGAGCCGCGCCGCGCGCAGCTTGATCAGGAACTGCCCGGCATTGATCACGTAGGTGGCATAGGCGGCGAGCGCGATCCACATCTGTCCGGTCACATCGACCCAGTTGGTGGCCAGGGCGACCAGATAGGCGGTGTGCAGCGCCAGCACCAGCATGCTGAAGACGTCTTCCCAGAAGAAGGCGCGCGCGAACAGATAACGCCCGAACACGACCTTCTCCCAGATCGCGCCGGTAATCATGATGGTATAGAGGATCAGGGTCTTGATAACGATGGAGACCGTCGCCGCCAGCGCACCCTCGCCGGTTGACAGGTAACGCAGCACCAGGTACAGACTAACCAGAAAGACCACGAATTGAACGGGCGCAAGAATCCCCTGAACCAGCGTCCAAGGCGATTCGTCCCGGCGCCTGCGCTCTTCTGGGGTATAAAGCGGCGGGCGCGGGATTTGCTTTGATTGACGGAGACTCATCGTTGGCCGGGCTCGCTTCGATCCTTAGTCGTTATGTCATGCATGAGGAATCTAGTCCGCTTTCCAGGATGCGTCAACCAAACTTTACGTAAACCTGACTTGACAACCCGGCACAAGCCACCACAATAGGGTTGCGAGTCCAACGAGGCCGCTCGCGATGCCCCGGCATCAGCGTGCACGGTACGTTCGGCATGGCCCGTCCAGACCGGCGACCGCCTCCTCATTGAGCTCGAGAGTTGAGAGGGCGGGCCTCGATCCATTCGCAGTATCGAATACGGAGACGAGCCCGCGCGTCGCGCCTTGGCTTGGTTTCCGTCGAAACACCTGATTTCGGCAGCGAGCATCGCGCATCCGGGCCTGATTTGTCACCCCCCGCGTGCGCGCGCCGGGCGACTTCTGGAGGTCTCGGTGCGTGGCAAACGGGCTTCAGCGCCCGGGGTGCCGGGAGGCTTGTTGATTCATATGGGATCTCGTTCGGTGAGCCTGCCACTGCGGCCCTGACGTGGAACCTGCTAAACGCGCCCATAGGCAGTGGAGGGTCTGGTCGCCGTGAGTCCGTTCAGAGACCCAAGGGAATCCCTGGGCGTCCTCAACGCCGAAACAGCGGCGCTGTTAATCGAAGGCACAGCGGACATCGCCATCGTGATCGACGACCAAGGCGTAGTGAGCGATATCGCATACGGGAGTGACGATCTCTCCTCGGAGTTCAGCGACGAGTGGATCGGCCAGCCGTGGCTGGCGACCGTCCTCCCGGAGAGCCGCCCCAACCTCGAGGCGCTGCTCGCCGAGGCCGAGCACGATGCCATCACCCACTGGCGCCAGGTCACCCACCCCACCGCGCGCGGCACCGACATCCCGGTGCAGTATCGCGCGATGCGTCTCGGCGAGGACGGTTCGGTGGTGGCGCTCGGACGCAACCTCCAGGGGATCGCCGCACTGCAGCAGCAACTGGTCGACGCCCAGCAGGCGCTCGAGCGCGACTACTGGCGCTTCCGCCAGGTCGAGACCCGCTACCGGCTGCTGTTTCGCATGGTCTCCGAGGCCATCCTCATCATCGACGCGCCGACCCAGCGCGTGGTCGAGGCCAACCCGGCCTCGGGCCAGCTGCTCGGCGAGGCGCCCGCACGGGTGATCGGTCGCCCCTTCCCCGAGGGCTTCGACGCCGACAGCACCCAGGCCATCAACGGCCTGCTCGCCGGCGTGCGCGCCGCCGGACGGGCCGACGACGTGCGCGCCCGGCTGCTCGACAGCGGTCAGGAGTTCCTGGTCTCGGCCTCGCTGCTGCGCCAGGAGAACGTCTCCTTCCTGCTCGTCAGACTCTCGCCGCTACCGGCCGACAGCAGCTCGGGCACAGCCCACCCGGAGACCAGCTCGCGCTATCTGCGGGTACTCGAGAACGCCCCCGATTGCGTCGTCATCACCGATGGCGATGGGCGCATCCTCACCGCCAACGGCACCTTCCTCAATCTCGCCGAGGTGGCCACCGAGCAGCAGGCCCGCGGCGAGTCGCTCGACCGCTGGCTGGGCCGCCCCGGTGTCGATCTCAACGTGCTGATGGCCAACCTGCGCCAACACGGCACGGTGCGGCTGTTCGCCACCACCCTGTGCGGCGAGTACGGCTCGACCACCGAGGTCGAGATCTCGGCGGCGGCCATCCGCAACGGCGAGCGCCCCTATTTCGGCTTTTTCATCCGCGACGTCGGTCGCCGACTCGGCGCCGAGCCGGCCCCCACCCCGGAACAGCCACGCTGGCTCGAGCAACTCACCGAACGCGTCGGTCGGGTGCCGCTCAAGGAGCTGGTGCGCGAGTCGACCGACACCATCGAGCGACTCTGCATCGAGGCGGCGCTCAAGCTGACCGGGGACAACCGCGCCTCGGCCGCCGAGTTGCTCGGCTTGAGCCGCCAAAGCCTGTACGTCAAAATCGACCGCTACGGCATCACCGATCAAGCGTCCGAGGCCACGGCGCCGGACAAGAAATAGCGCCGACCTCGACACCCATGCAGCCCGACCCGATCATCACCGCGCGCAGCGTCGGCGCCTCCCGGCGGCGCCTGCACCCCTGCCCCGGGCCGAGACGCGCACCCAGTTCCACCCACGACCGCATGGCGGCATCCCCGGCCGGATCGCCGCCGCGCCCCCTGATAGGCTTTAGGTTTCCGGCATGAATCAATCGACGCTGTCCGCCACCCCCAAGCGCCCCGCCTTGCCCGCGGTACTCGAGGTCCTTCACCCCATCACCTGGTTCCCGCCGATGTGGGCCTTCGCCTGCGGCGTGGTCTCCTCCGGCGCGCCGATCCTCGACCAGCTGCTGGTGGTGTTCGCCGGTATCCTGCTCGCCGGGCCGCTGATGTGCGGCACCAGCCAGGTGGTCAACGACTGGTACGACCGTCATGTCGACGCCATCAACGAGCCCGATCGCCCCATCCCCTCCGGGCGCATCCCCGGCAATTGGGGCTTCTATCTGTCGCTGATCTGGACCGCCGCATCGCTGCTGCTCGCCTACGCGCTCGGCCCCTGGGTGTTCGGCGCCTCGCTGGTCGGCATGGCCCTGGCCTGGGCCTACAGCGCCCCGCCCTTCCGCCTCAAGGGGAACGGCTGGTGGGGCAACCTCGCCGTCGGCATCTCCTACGAGGGACTGGCCTGGGTGACCGGCGCGGCGGTGATGATCGGCGGCGCCATGCCCGACTGGCAGATCCTCGTGCTCGCCCTGCTCTACAGCATCGGCGCCCACGGCATCATGACCCTCAACGACTTCAAGGCGATCGAGGGCGACATCAAGATGAACGTGCGCACCCTGCCGGTACAGCTCGGCGTCGACCGCGCCGCTCAGCTCGCCTGCGTGGTCATGGGGCTGCCGCAGGCGATCGTGATCGCGCTGCTGTTCTCCTGGGACAAGCCGGCGCACGCCATCGCCGTCGGCGTGGTGCTGCTGATCCAGGTCGGACTGATGATCCGCTTCCTCGGCGACCCGCGCGCCCGCGCCACCTGGTTCAGCGGACTCGGTGTCAGCGTCTATGTCACCGGGATGATGATCAGCGCCTTCGCGGTGCGCGCGCTGGCCGGCTGATCCGGCGCCGCCGCCCGCCCCGCGCAGCAACCTCAACCCGGGGCGCCGGTGTACCGCGAGCGGCGGGCACAGGCGCCTCCCAACCAGGGTAGGACCCTCATGACTGAGCTCGAAACCTTCGACGTGGTGGTGATCGGCGGCGGCCCCGCCGGCGCCACCGCCGCCACCGACCTGGCCAAGCGCGGCCGTTCCGTGCTGCTGCTCGACCGTCCCGGGCGAATCAAGCCCTGTGGCGGCGCCATCCCGCCGCAGGCGATGCGCGAATTCGACATCCCCGAGGCCCAGCTGGCCACCCGGGTCTATTCCGCACGCATGGTCGCGCCCTCCAACCGCACCGTCGACATGCCGATCGACGGCGGCTATGTCGGCATGGTCGACCGCAAGGACTTCGACGAGTGGCTGCGCGAGCGCGCCGCCGAGCACGGTGCCACCCGTCTCGACGCCACCTTCGAGGCGATCGAGCGCGACGCCGACGGCACCGCCCTGGTGCGCTACCGCCCCGGTCAGGGCCGCGATTCGGGCGAGCCGCTGCAGGTGCGCGCGCGTGCGGTGATCGGCGCCGACGGCGCCCACTCGGCGGTGGCCAAGCAGTGCGTGCCCGGCGCCGAGAAGATGAAGTACGTCGCCGCCTATCACGAGATCGTACGCACCCCCGAGGGCTTCGACGGCACCCGCTGCGACGTCTACTACCAGGGCGACATCTCCCCCGACTTCTACGGCTGGGTCTTCCCCCACGGCGACACCATCAGCGTCGGCGTCGGCACCGAGATCAGCGGTTTCTCGCTGCGCTCGGCCTGCACCGAGCTGCGCAAGCGCGCCGGACTGGCCGAGGTCGAGACGCTGCGCTGCGAGGGCGCGCCGATCCCGCTCGAGCCGCTGCGCTGCTGGGACAACGGTCGTGACGTGGTGCTCGCCGGCGATGCCGCGGGCGTGGTCGCACCGGCCTCCGGCGAGGGCATCTACTACGCCCTGCTCGGCGGACGTCTGGCCGGCGAGGCGGTCGAGGAGATGCTGGCCACCGGCAAGGCCTCGGCGCTCAAACTCGCACGCAAACGCTTCATGAAGGATCACGGCCGGGTGTTCTGGATCCTCGGCATCATGCAGCGCTTCTGGTACGCCAACGACAAGCGCCGCGAGCGCTTCGTCAGCATCTGCGCCGACCCCGACGTGCAGTACCTGACCTGGGAGGCGTACATGAACAAGCGTCTGGTGCGCGCCAAGCCGACGGCGCACATCCGTATCTTCTTCAAGGACCTCGCCCACCTGCTCGGCGTCGTCTCGCCGCGCTGAACCAGGGGCCGGGCGTCGTGGAGTCGCTGTTCACCAGCGCATTGGTGATCGACCTGATCCTCGGGCTGATCGCGCTCGAGGCGCTCGCGCTCGCGCTCATCCACCGCTGGTCCGGCAAAGGACTGCCGCCGGCGGAGGTGATCGGCTTCCTGCTCTCCGGGGCCTTCCTGATGCTGGCGCTGCGCGCAGCCCTGACCGATGCCTGGTGGGGCTGGGTGGGGCTGTGGCTGACCGCCTCGCTGTTCGCCCACCTGTTCGATCTGATCCGACGCTGGCGCGACCACTGAAGCGCGCCCGAGCGGTGTCTCAGTGACCCGGCGTCCCGTCACCCTCGTCACGCCCCTCGCCGTCCTGGCGCTGGGCGGCATACCACAGCAGCCGCTCGAGCAGCGTGGTGGTATGACTCACCGAATGCTCGAAGCCCTCGAACACCGCAGGCACACGCTCCAGATCGACCCCGTCGGCGACCTCCTCGGCGGCGAGTCGGGCGTTGCCGATGATCGCGGCGAACAGTTCGCGATAGCGTTCGCCGTCGCCGCCGCACAGCGGCGCGCTGGTACGGTGTTGGCGCGCGGCGATCCCGGCATGGAGCCGCTGGCGGGCATCCTCGGCGGCCTTGATGCCGGTGAGGTCGGTGAACAGGAACATGAAGCCGAGCACCCGCCCCGGCGCCGAGAACACCGGGTCGGCGCGTAACAGCACCGGGGTCTTGCGCCCATCGGCGCCACACACCTCGAGCTCGGCGTGCCAGGGCTGGTAGTCGTCGCGGAGCGCGGCCAGCGCGGCACGCACCGTTGCAGGATCGCTCACCAGTCCGGGCAACGCGTCGAGAGACTCCAGACGTCCGGCGCCGAACAGCCGCTCGAGCGAGCGGGTGGCCAGTACCAGCCGCCCCTCGGGGTCGGTGATCAGCATCGGCTGATCGGAGATCCGCACCCGCGCCTGGGCCTCGGCGAGCTGCGCCTGGGCGATCAGCAACCGTACCGAGCGGAACTGCTGGAGCACGTCGGTCACCGATTCACCCAGCAACCGGGCGATGGCCGTCTGCCCCGAGTTCCAGGGCACCGCCCGGCCGCGCACCTCGCGCTGCTCACCGGCGAGCGCCGGGGCGCGGTTGAGTTCAGCCCCATCGGCACAGAGCAGCGGGCTGGCGCCGAGGATCAGGGTCCGCACCCGCTCGGGGCGAAACCACACCAGGTACTCGCCGCAGCCGCTCGACAGCGGCACCGCCAGCACCCCGCTGGCGGTCTCCTTGAGCGTGGCGAAGCGCGGGTCCTCGCGCATCAGCGAGGAGGTGGCGATCACCGCCGCGCGCGGCTGGCGATCGAGCCAGGCGCGGATGCGCAACAGTCCACCCTGCTCCGGGACCCGACCCAGGGTCTGCAGCTCACCGTCACAGAACAGCGCCGCGCCGCTCGCCTCGAGGCTCGCGAGCAGGGCATCACCATCGGTGACCAGCGCCGAGCGCCAGTCGCCGCTGCACGAGATCGCCTCGATCATCCCCCGCTCGAGGCGCCGCACCGCCAGCTCCGCCTGCTCCTGGATGAAGCTCTCCAGTGCCGCGATACGCGTGGCCACGGTCTCGGCGAGCAGCTCGCAGAGCGCGCGGATCTCGTAGTGGACGAAGCGCGGCGTGCGATGGTGACAGGCGATCAGACCCCACAGCCGTCCGCCCACCACCAGGGAGACGACCAGGGTGGCGCGCACGTCCATCATCTTGAGGATCTGGATGTGCAGCGGCGAGACACTGCGCAGGGTGCACAGCGACAGGTCGAGCGGCTCACCCAGAGGATGCATCGGCTGCAGCGGCACCGGCACGCTGTCGACATCGACCAGCAGCCGCACCCGTGGGCGGCGCCCCGGCTGGCGCGCCATCCGCGGCACGCAGGCCTCGGGATAACACTGGCCGAGATAGGCCGGCAGCGCCGGCTCGCGCGCCTCGGCGAAGACCTCGCCGTGACCGGCCTCGTCGAGCCGGTAGAGCATCACCCGGTCGTAGCCGGTGAGCCGCTTGAGGGTCGCGACGACCTCCTCGCCGAGCGCCCGCACCGAGGGCGCGGCGATGATCCGCTGCAGCGCCTCCTCGACCCGCCCGGAGAGTTGGAGCGACGGACCGGCGGGTTCGAGTTCGAGCACCAGCAGACCGCTGCCCGGTCGGTGTACCAGCACGTCGAACTCGGTCGCGCCGGCACCCAGGCGGCAGCGCAGCGCCAGCGCCACCGGGTTGAGCGGCGCGTCCAGATGGGGGCGCAACCGCTCGACCAGATCCTCCCCCAGCCAGCCGAGCCGGTGCCCGGGCAGCGCATCGTCGAGCCCCAGCATCCGCCGCGCATTGGTGCTCGCCTGCAGGATCTCGAGATCCTGCTCGCGCACGCTGATCAGGGCACCATGGGGCTGGATGGTCTGGATCGAATGCAGTGATTCGGGGTCACGACCCTCCGACCCGGCGATCGTGAACCTGGTCAAGGCGGAGAAACTGACACTCACAGACGGTAAACCTCCGTGCTCGGCGCCTGCCCGTGGCCACGGACGGCGGGGCAGGGCCTGCAGGCGGTGCGGGACTGGGCGGACGAACCGCCGCCCCGAACATCCGCCCGATGTCGGCGCCGACGGCGCACGACCGGGATTCGCAACCGGGCGCCGAGGGTCAGCAAGGGCGCCCCGGGCCCGGACATCTCAGACGATGGTACGTGAGCGACCCCAGGCATACCAGCGGGAGCACGGTCGACGTGACCCTCCGTCGCGCCTGAGTTACCATAATCGACTGACCCGCCCTCGTAGCTCAGCCGGATAGAGCAATCGCCTCCTAAGCGATAGGTCACAGGTTCGAATCCTGTCGAGGGCACCATCCCCCAGGCACCGGGACATCTCGCCGGCGGCCAGTATACCAGCCCCCCGCCGACACCCCGGCCGTGGCCCGCGCCGCCTGCGACCGCGCGCCGCCATGCCCGACTATGCCTGCCGGGCTCCGACCCGCGCCAGCCCGCGCAGCACCAGGTCGGGCACCGCCTCCCAGGGACGATCGAGCTGCCCGGCGAGCCGCGGCGCATCCCCCCCGGTCAGCAACAGCCGAGGCATCTCGCCGGTCTGCGAGACGAACTGGTCGTAGAGCCGGGTGGCAACGCCCAATACCGCTTGCAGGCTGCCGGCGGCCACCGCCGCACCGGTATCGCGCGCCCAGGACTCACCGCTCGGCTCGGCGGTGATCCGCGGGATCGCGGTGCCGGCGAGCAGACTCGCGCGCATCATCTCGATCCCCGGCAGGATCACCCCGCCGAGATGCTCGCCGTCGGCGGCGAGCAGATCGAAGGTCACCGCGGTACCGGCATCGAGGACGAGCTTGGCGCCCTCCCCCTCGGCCTCGGCCGCGACCAGACCCAGCCAGCGATCGACGCCGAGCCGGCTCGGCTCGTCATAGGCGATGCGCAGCCGCCCCCAGGTCGCGCGCGTGGCGACGAACTCCGGCTCGAGCGCCCAATAGGCGCGACTCACCCGACTCAGCGCCTCGGCCACCGCCGCGCCGCCGACATTGCTCACCAGCACGCGCTCGGGGCGCGGCGCCAACCGCTCCCAACTCGCCAACAGATCGAGCGGGATGCCGCCGTCGTGGCGCACCACCCCGACCTCGCCGAGCCCCTGCTCGTCAGCCAGGGTCCAGCGCAGATTGGTATTGCCGATATCGAGCAGCAACATCATCGGCCCTCCTCCGCGACCGGCCGCAGACTGACCTCGCCGGCCTGGAAGCGGCGCACCCCCTCGGCGGTCTCCAGTCGCAGCGCGCCATCGCTCTCGATCCCGGCATAGCGACCACGGATCACCCGCTCACCGAGGTGCAACGCCACCGGCTGGCCGCGCAAGGTGTCGAACCGCTCCCAGCGTGCAAGGAAGGGGGCGAGACCGACGCGCTCGTAGTCGGCCAGGGCCTCGAGCAAGGCCTCGGCGAGCCGCCCGGCCAGCGCATTGCGCACGCCCTCGACCTCGGCGGGCAAGGCCTCGGCGAGCGTCACCCAAGGCTGGTCGATCGCCGCCCCCTGGTCAGCCGCCATGCGCAGATTGATGCCGATGCCGACCACCAGATGGCTCGGCCCCTGCGACTCGCCGGCGACCTCGAGCAACAGCCCGGCGAGCTTGCGTCGCTCCCAGAGCACGTCGTTGGGCCATTTCAGCGTCACGCCCTCGACCCCGAGCGCGGCGAGCTGCTCGGCCACCACCACCCCGGCGACCAGGCTCGATGCCCCGAGCGCGGCCGGCGCCAGCGGCGAGCGCCACAGCAACGAGCCATAGAGATTGACCCCGAAGGGCGAGACCCAGGTCCGCCCCCGCCGCCCGCGCCCGGCGCTCTGCTGCTCGGCCAGACACAGGGTCGCCGAGGGCGCCCCGGCGGCGGCCTCGCGCATCAGCCAGGCGTTGGTCGAGTCGATCTGGTCATGGATGTCGAGCCGGGCGAGCCGCGCGCGCCCCTGTTCGGACATCGCCGCGAGCAGGCGCTCGCGCTCGAGCAGCTCCAGCGGCTGGGCGAGACGGTAGCCGCGCCCGCGCACCGATTCGAGCGCCAGACCGAAGCGCTCGGCGGCCTTGCGCAACGCCTTCCACACCGCCGCGCGGGTGATGCCGAGGTGCGCGGCGACGGCCTCGCCCGAGTGCACCTCGCCGTCGGCGAGCAGCCGGATCAACGCGATCTGACGATCCATCCCCGCCCCCTCAGACATGACTGGCCAGCCAGGCCGCGCGCGCTGCCTGCGCAGCGGCATCGGCCTCGGGCAGCAGACGCAGCTCGCAGGTGTCGGCCGGGGCCGGCTGCGGACGCACGGCGAGTTCGAGCAGCTCGTCGTCGCGGAAGACGTGCAGCGACACCGGCGCATCCAGCGCACCGAGCGCGGCCACCGCGCGCTCGAAGTCATCGGCGCCGATCCGCAGCCCATCGAGCGCGACCAGCCGGTCGCCGGGGGCAAGCCCGGCGCGCTCGCCCGGCGAGCCGGCGAGGACATGGCGCACCACCCCCTCGGGCGCACCCGGCGCCAGGCGCACCCCAAGGGTGGCCGGGGCCTCGACCGGGTCGAAGCGCTCGACACAACCGCCGAGATCCTTGCCATCGCGCGCCGGGCGCAACCGCATCTCGATCCCCAGGGAGGCGAACAGCGGCGCGAGATCGAGCTCGTCGGTGGAATCGAGCGCGGTGGCGAAGAAATCGCCCAGCTCGAGCCCGCTGACCTCCTCGGCCAGGGCCTCGATACCGCGCTCGGCGACACCGACCCCGGTCCGTCCGTGGCGGGTCCAGAGCGCGCGCATCACGGTATCGAGCGAACAGGCCCCGGCGCTGCGCTGGCGCAGCGTCAGATCGAGCGCCAGCGCCACCAGCGCGCCCTTGAGGTAATAGCTGACGATGACGTTGGGCGCACTCTCGTCCTGCTTGTAGAAGCGGGTCCAGGCATCGAAGCTCGACCCGGCCAGGGTCTGCAGATGCCGTCCCGGGTTGCGCTGCAAGCGGGTGATGGCGTTGGCGAGCAGGCCGAGATAGGTCGCGGTGTCGATACGACCGCTGCGCACCAGCGCCAGCTCGTCGTAGTAGGAGGTGATGCCCTCGAAGGCCCACAGCAGACGGGTGTGGACCTCGTGCTCCAGACCGCCGTCGATCAGCGCCTGGGGACGGATGCGCTTGACGTTCCAGAGATGGAAGTACTCGTGACTGCACAGCCCGAGGAAGCGGACATAGCCCTCGCGCGGCGGACGGTCGCGCTCGGCGCGTCGCGGCAGATCGGCGCGGGCGCACATCAGGCTGGTCGAGAAGCGGTGTTCGAGCCCACCGTAACCGGCGCCGGTGACGCTGGTGAGGAACAGATAGCGGTCGAGCGGCAGTTCGCCGAACAGCGCCGCATGCTCGCGGCAGATGTGCTCGAGGTCCTCGACCAGCCGCTCACCGTCGGCGCGATGCTGCCCGCTGAGCACCATGCGATGGGGTACGCCGTCGACATCGAAGGGGATCTCGGTAAACCGCCCCATCTCCACCGGATGGTCGATCAGGTCGGCATAGTCATCGGCGAGATAGCGCCCGAAGCCGCGCGTATCGACCGACTCGGGCCGGCAGGCGCAGGCCAGGCGCCAGTCGGCGCGCCCCTCGCCCGGCGGCGGCAGCAGCTCGAGCGCGCAGGGGCGCTCATCGGCGCCGTCGACCCGCAGCAACAGCCCGGGACCGTTGAAATAGGCATGGGTGGCATCGAGATGACAGCCGCGCACCGAGCGATCCCAGGCATGGACCCGATAGCGTACCCGCGCCGTGGCGACCGGCCGGTCGGCGACCCAGGTCTGCTTGTCGTGTTTCTCCAGCGCGAGCGGCGCACCCTCGCCATCGCTGGCGGCGATCTCGACGAGATTGCGGGCGAAGTCGCGGATCATATAGCTGCCCGGGATCCACGCCGGCAGACTCAGGCGCAACATGGCGGGCGCAGCGCGGGACAGCAACAACTCGACCTCGAAGAGATGGGCCTCGGGGTCGACAGGATGAACACGATAGGTCAGATCGACCGGTTGATTGCGGGTTTCAGGCATGGTCCGAAGGATTGCAGCGGATGAAGACGCCGCTACGGTAGCAGATGCCCAGGGTGCACGCAGCGTCCGGGATGCCGGGGGAGGCCCGTCGTGACACCAGCCCGACTGACGGGTGGAGGTGGAGCCTCGGCAAGCGGGTCATGTTGGGGAGGAGCAGGTCGGGGTCGGACGACCCCGCCTGATGGCGGACCGGGGATGGTCCGCCGGGCGTCCCGCCGACACCTCGGCAGGACACCGCGGGGGAGCGGCGGCAGCGCCCCTCCCCCTGAGGCGACGCCTTACCAGCGCGGTCCGCGAGACGGACGCTCACCACGGGGCTTGGCCTGGTTGACCTTCATGTTGCGCCCCTTGAGCGGGGTGTCGTTGAGGGCCTTGATGGCGGTATCGGCCTCGGAGTTGTTAGGCATCTCGACGAAGCCGAAACCCTTCGACTCACCGGTGAACTTGTCGGTGATCAAGTTCACGCTGGAGATCTCACCGTAGGCGGCGAACACGGCCTGAAGTTCTTCCTGAGTCACGCCGTAAGCGAGATTGCCAACATAAATATTCATATTCGGGATATCCATACGAGCGCGCATTGAAGAGAAAGAGAACAGCCGAAAAATCAACGCGCAACTGATTCGACAGTTTTTGTCTCCACCGTTGGAGACCAGGCCCACGTCTTCGGTACCGGCAACGGGGCATCCGGAATGGTGATCCGGAGCGATTGTCACGAGGCCGGCGTCCGATGTCCGGCGCGTCCGATCAACGGACGACGACCTGACGGCAGCGCACGGAAGCGCTGCATTGGGGCCAAGGCGGATGGACGCACCACCCGCCGATACGGACCGATCAGGCCCGTGTCGAGCCGCCTTGGCCGAGCCGGGCGCGCTTGGCGCCCTGACCGGACCGCGACTTGGATGCAGGACGCCCGGAGCGCTCCCGCTGTGCATTGCCGCCGTTACCCCGGCCGCCATTGCGACCGCCCGAACGACGGTGACGACCGCCCCGACCATGATCGAGGGTCTCGCTCGCCGGCGCCTCGGCCGAGGGCTCGAAACCGGCAACCGGCTGGAGCACGATCTCACGCTTGATCAGACGCTGGATGCCATTGAGCAGCTTGCGCTCGTCATGGCTGACCAGCGACAGCGCCCGACCACCGGCACCGGCGCGACCCGTGCGTCCGATGCGGTGAACGTAGTCTTCGGCAACGGCGGGCAGCTCGAAGTTCACCACCTGGGGCAGGTTGGCGATGTCGATGCCGCGCGCGGCGATGTCGGTCGCCACCAGCGCCCGCACCCGCCCCTGCTTGAACTCGCTCAGCGCTCGAGTGCGCGCCGACTGACTCTTGTTGCCATGGATCGCCGCTGCGGCAATCCCCTCGCGCCCCAGATACTCGGCCAAGCGGTTGGCACCGGCCTTGGTCCGGGTGAACACCAGCGCCTGCTCCCAACCCTCACGGTGGAAGAGATGGGCCAGCAGCTCACGCTTGCGCGACTTGTCGACCGGGTGCGCACCCTGCTCCACGGTCTCGGCGGCGGTATTGCGCCGGGCGACCTCGACCAGCTTGGGCTGATGGAGGATGCCGTCGGCGAGGCGCCGGATCTCGTCGGAATAGGTCGCCGAGAACAGCAGGTTCTGACGTTGCTTGGGCAGCAGCGCGAGCACCTTGCGGATATCGTGGATGAAGCCCATGTCGAGCATCCGATCGGCCTCGTCGAGGACCAGGATCTCGACCGCGGACAGGTCCAGGGTGCGGCGCGCGGCATGATCGAGCAGTCGCCCCGGCGTGGCCACCAGGATGTCGACGCCGCGCCGCAGTCGGTCGACCTGCGGCTGCATGCCGACACCACCGAAGATCACCGTCGAGCGCAGCGACACCTCACGACCATAGGCCTGGAAGCGCTCGCCGATCTGTGCCGCCAGTTCGCGAGTCGGCGACAGCACCAACGCACGGGGCAGGCGTCGTCCACCATTGCTCTTGCGGGCCGCGAGCAGCTGCAGTACGGGAAGCGCGAAGGCCGCCGTCTTGCCGGTGCCGGTCTGGGCGCCGGCGAGCAGATCATGGCCCGCCAGGACCGCAGGGATGGCCTGCTCTTGGATCGGGGTCGGGCGTGCATAGCCCTGACCTGCCACGGCACGCAGCAGATCGGCCCGCAGGCCGAGCGAATCGAAGGACATGAAGACTCCTGAAACCAGCCTAACCCAAGTCTTGAATGCTGGGGCCGGTCTAGGCAAAAAAGAGGGAGGACGTTCGAGGGTGAGGCCTTGATGGCAAGGTCGGTTCAGCCGCGAGACGACGCATCGACCGGTTGATGCGATGGATGCAGTCTACGCGCTCGGCAAGACGAAAGCCAGCGATCCATTGCAATGATCTCATCCATGAGCTGAAAACACGTCGAACCCGCCTCCGCATCGTCCGCGGCCTGCGCGGATGATATCCAGCGGCGCGGAAGGACGGAGGCGAAGCGATGCATCAACCGTTCTTGACCTGCAGATAGGTCTTTTTGAAGGTGTCGCGATCTTCCTTGGAGCTGTGGTCGAGACCCTTTTCCGTCATCTTGTCCTTCATCCAGCGCGGCAGCACGCCACGGACATAGACGTTTTCCGGGTTCTCGGGGTCGAAGTACTCGGTGTACTGGCGCGAGCCGGAGGACTTGCGGGCACCAGTGCGGCGGGGCTTCTTCCCATCGAGCAGCTCGACGATCTCGGCGAGATCATAGCCGCGCTGCTGAATCAGGTCGCGGACCTCCTGGGCCACTTCCTTCTTCGCCTCGCGACGACGGATCTCGAGTGCGCGCTTGAGCTCGGACTGCTTGCTCTCGGCCTCTTCCAGCTGGCGCCGGATTTCCTCGACGCTAAGGTTAGCGTACTCCACGTGGTCTACCTCCAATGGGGTTAGGGTGTTTTTCTTTGATGGACGCAAAAGACAGAATCTGCGCGCACCGCGTAATTTATTCGATTTATTACAAAAGTCAAGCAAAGACCTTTTATTGACCGGCCTTTTTAACTATAAAAAAACAACCACGACATCCGCTCATGCGCCTAACCGGCCATAGAGTGAACGATAAAGAACCCCCTCCTCCAGCAAATGCGGCATCCCGGCAATCTCACAAGGGGATTGCCATCGCACATTGACGAAAGGCGGGTTGATTTGGCAGGAAAAGATGATGCCGCCGGGGCGATGTCGTACACGAAAGAAGACATCCAGCTCCCCCGAACGACACCGACTCATTCAATGAGTGGAGGCTGGCGACTCGGATCCTCGCGCATGGCGGCAAGAAACATGGCATCGCCATAGCTGAAGAAGCGATAACGTTCGGCCACGGCATGACGGTAGGCCGCCATCATCCGCTGATACCCGGCAAAGGCGCACACCAGCATCAGCAGGGTCGACTCGGGCAGATGGAAATTGGTGACCATGGCATCGACCACGCGGAAGCGATAACCCGGACGAATGAACAACCGGCTCTCGCCGCGATAAGGACGCAGCTCGCCGCCGGCCGCAGCGGTCTCCAGCGCTCGCACACTGGTGGTGCCGACGGCGATCACCCGAGCGCCACGGGCGCGGGTCTCGGCCACCCGCGCGCACAGCGCCTCGTCGACCTCCAACCACTCCGAGTGCATGTGGTGCTGGTCGAGATCATCGACCCGTACCGGGCGGAAGGTCCCGGCACCGACATGCAGGGTGATCTCGGCACGCTCGACGCCGCGCGCATCGAGCCGATCGAGCAACGCCTCATCGAAGTGCAACCCGGCCGTCGGCGCCGCCACCGCGCCGGCATTGCGCGCATAGACGGTCTGATAGCGCGACTCGTCGGCGGCCTCGTCGGCGCGGGTGATATACGGCGGTAGCGGCATGTGCCCGAAGCGCTCCATCAATACCGCGAAGTCGTCATCGAGTGCGCGCAGCCGGAACAGGTCATCATCACGTCCGATCACCTCGATGCGCGGCACGCCGTCGATCGAGAGCCGGGCGCCGGGCTTGGGCGACTTGCTCGCGCGCAGATGCGCCAGCGCCACCCCGGGCTCGACCACCCGCTCGATCAGCAGCTCCACCCGCCCGCCGGTCTCCTTGACGGCGAACAGACGCGCGCGCATCACCCGGGTGTTGTTGAACACCAACAGATCGTTCGGTCGCAGCAGTGCGGGCAGGTCGAGAAAGCGTCGGTCACTCGGCCGCTCGGCCCCGGCCTCGAGCACCAGCAGGCGCGAGGCGGCACGCTCGGCGAGCGGATACTGCGCGATCAACTCGTCGGGAAGATCGAAATGGAAGTCTGAACGGCGCATCGCTTGGCAGTGCAAAAGAGATCGAGGGTCGACGGATAGCCACCGACCGGGAAACAGGGGCACGAGACGCCGCGAACACGGCATCCGCACGAATACGAAAGCATGGGGACCGCCGTCACGCCCGATCGGGCCGACGACATCCTTGCGGTCAGCGCACGACGTCTGGTCGCGACCGGGCTGCGCCGCCAGGAACTCGGCGCGACGAAAACGGATCATTGTCGCCGATCGGCGCGCACTTGTCCTTGGCCGGGATCAATCCAGCACCAAGCGGACCAGGCTCCATAGGCGATGGCCCGGACTCTGGTCTAACATGCCCGCTCCATCGCAACCGGCATCACAGCACCGAGATGATCAGCTACGGAATCGACCGCCTGCTCGCCGAGCCCGAGCTGCGCCGCCCACTGCACGGCCGGCGCCTCGCCCTGCTCGGCCACGCCGCCTCGCTGAGCGCCAGCGGCCAGCACAGCCTCGACGCCCTGATGGCGCTCCCCGACCTCGACCTGGTGGCCGCCTTCGGCCCCCAGCACGGGATGCGCGGCGACAAGCAGGACAACATGGTCGAGACCCCGGACGAGCGCGATCCGCGCCACGGCATCCCGGTCTACAGCCTCTATGGCGAGGCGCGCTATCCGACCGCGCGGATGCTCGAGAGTTTCGACGTGCTGCTGGTCGACCTGCAGGACGTCGGCACCCGCATCTACACCTACATCACCACCCTGGCCTATCTGATCGAGGCCTGCGCCCGCCATGGCAAGGCGCTGTGGGTGCTCGATCGCCCCAACCCCGCCGGGCGCCCGATCGAGGGCAGCATCCTCGAACCGGGCTGGGAGAGCTTCGTCGGCGCCGGGGCACTGATCATGCGCCACGGTCTCACCCTCGGCGAGCTGGCGCGCTGGTTCGCCGCGCGCGGCGGGCACGACCTCGAGCTCGAGGTGGTCGAGATGCAGGGCTATCGGCCCGAGCAGGGGCCCGGGTTCGGCTGGCCGTTGCACCAGCGCCCCTGGGTCAACCCCAGCCCCAACGCCGCCAGCCTCAACATGGCGCGCTGCTATCCCGGCACCGTGATGCTCGAGGGCACCACCCTCTCCGAGGGACGCGGCACCACCACCCCGCTGGAACTGGTCGGCGCCCCGGACCTCAACTTCAACCGCATCCTCGCGCGGATGGAGGCGCTGTGCCCGGCCTGGACCCGCGGCGCACTGCTGCGTCCCTGCTGGTTCGAGCCGACCTTCCACAAGCACCAGGGCGCGCGCTGCGCCGGGGTGCAGATCCACACCGATCAGGCCGGCTACGATCACGGCGCGTTCCGCCCCTACCGGCTGATCGCGCTGTTGTTCAAGGCGCTGCGTCTGGAGTCCCCCGACTATCCGCTGTGGCGTCACTTCGCCTATGAGTACGAGCACGAGCGCCTGGCCATCGACCTGATCTGCGGCGGCCCGCTGCTGCGCGAATGGGTCGACGACCCCGCGGCCACCCCCGCCGATCTCGAACGGCGCCTGAGCGCCGACGAGCACGCCTGGCGCGAGCAGATCGAGCCGCTGCTGATCTACCCCTGACCCCGGGAGGAGCCCCGCGTGCGCACCACCGTCGCCATCCTGCTGACCCTGCTGGGCCTCGCCGCCCCGGCGCTCGCCGAGACACGACCGGCGATCGGCCTGGCGCTCTCCGGCGGCGGCGCGCGCGGCGCCGCCCATGTCGGCGTGCTGCGCGAGCTCGAACGCCGCCGCATCCCCATCGACTACATCGCCGGCACCTCGATGGGCGCGGTCGTCGGTGGACTCTATGCCATGGGGATGTCGCCCGACGAGATCGAGCGGACGATCGAGGACATCGACTGGACGGCGATCTTTCAGGACGAGCCGGCCCGTGCCACGCGACGGATGCAGCGCAAGCTCGAGGACCGGAGCTTTCTGATCAAGAGCCGACCCGGGGTCGACGAGGAGGCCGGGCGGGTCAACCTGGTACCGGCGCTGATCCAGGGCCAGCGGCTGAAACTGGCGCTGCGCGAGTATACCCTGCCGGCCACCGCGATTCACGACTTCGACCGTCTGCGCATCCCCTTCCGCGCCATCGCCACCGATGTCGTCAGCGGCGAGGCGGTGGTGCTCGGCGGCGGTGATCTGGCCACCGCGATCCGCGCCAGCATGGCCGTCCCCGCGGTGTTCGCCCCGGTCGAGATCGGCGAGCGACTGCTGGTCGACGGCGGGCTGGCGATGAACCTGCCGATCGGGGGGGTGCGCGAGATGGGCGCCGAGATCGTCATTGCCGTCGACATCGGCGGCCCGCGCCGCGACCGCGAGTCGATCACCGACGTGCTGGAGATGCTCGATCAGGTCGCCAGCCTGGTGACCTGGCGCAACACCCAGGCCGAGATCGCCACCCTGGGCCCGCGCGACCTGCTGCTCACCCCGCCGCTCGGGCGCCGGATGCTGGCCAGCGACTTCGACAAGATGCTCGAGGCGATCGCCATCGGCGAGCAGGCCGCGCGCGCCACCGGGGCGCCGCTCGACGCCCTCGCCCTGCCCGCGGCGCGCTATGCCGCCTACCGCCAAGCCCACCGCCGCGCCGACTACCAGGCGCCAGTGATCACTCGGCTCGGCATCGACAACGACTCCGGGCTCGACGACGCGGTGCTCGCCCGGCGCATCCAGGTCACCCCCGGCGAGCGGTTCGACCCCGAGACGCTCGCCGAACAGATCGAGCGGGTCTACGACCAGGACGTGTTCGAGACGGTGCGCTACCGCATCGAGCCCGAACCGGGCGACGACGAGCGCGCCGCGCTGCACATCAGCGCGCGCGAGAAGCGCTGGGGCACCAGCTCGCTGCAGGGTGGGCTGGAGCTGAGTTCGAGCGGAGGCGGCAACTCCCGCTTCAACCTCGGCGCGGCCTATACCAAGGCCCCGCTCACCGATCTCAACGGCGAGTGGCGCACCGAGATCCGGCTCGGCGAGGAGCCGGGCATCCTCTCCAACCTCTATCTGCCGCTCGACCCCGCCGAGCGCTGGTTCGCCGGGCTGGGCGTCGGCTATCTCTCCGAGAGCCTGACCCTGTTCGACCCCAGCGCCCAGGACGCGCCGCTCGCCGAGTACCAGCTCAACCGGTTCGGCGCCAACGTCAAGCTCGGGCGCAATCTCGGCGACTGGGGCCGGATCGCGCTCGGCTACGCCCACTATCGCGGCGACGCCGACCTGCGCGTCGGCGATCCCGGCTTCGGCGGCTACAACTTCGACGTCGGCGCACTCGAGTTCAGGTTCGACATCGACACCCTCGACAGCGCCAACTTCCCCGCCAGCGGCTGGGCCGCGAGCGCCTTCGGCGAACACTCGCGCACCGCACTCGGCGCCACCAGCAACTACGACCAGGCCGGGATCGAGCTGGTGCACGCCCTGGGGCGCGGTCGTCACCGCCTGATCACCGCGCTGACCCTGGCCGGCAACTTCGGCGGCGAGACCCCGCTGCACGCCTACTACCGGCTCGGCGGCTTCCTCAACCTCTCCGGCTTCAACCAGCTCGAACTCTCCGGGGCCAACCTCGGGCTGGCGCGCGCGATCTATCTCCACGCCTTCGACACCGGGCTGGTGCCGACCTATGCCGGCGCCTCGCTCGAGGTCGGCAACACCTGGGCGCGGCGCGGCGACATCGGCGCCGACAGCCTGCGTCTGGGCAGCAGCCTGTTTCTCGGCGCCGACACCCCGATCGGCCCGCTCTATCTCGGCTACGGCTATGCCGACGGCGGCAACGACGCCCTCTATCTGTTCCTCGGTCGCCCCTGGAACCGGGCGCTGATCCACTAACCCTGGGGCGGCGCGGCGAAGTACAGCAGCGCGCGCAGCCCGGGCCGGTTGTCCTCGAGCACCACCCGCGCCCGATGCAGCTCGGCCACCGCCCGCACCAGACTCAGCCCCAGCCCGCTGCCCGGGGTCGAGCGGCTGTCGTCGGCGCGGAAGAAGCGGCGGAACACCGCCTCGCGCAGCGCCTCCGGGATGCCCGGCCCGTCGTCGGCGACACCGATGCAGGGGGCGCCATCGCGGGTGTCGAGACGGATCACGATGGCGCCCTCGGGCGGACCGTACTTGATGGCGTTGTCGACCAGATTGGCGAGCGCCTGGAACAGCAGGTCACGATCGCCGGCGAGCGTCGCCGGGGCGGCGATCTCCAGGGTCAGGCGCTGACCGCGCTCGGCGGCCACCGGCTCGTAGAGCTCGCGCAGATCCTCCAGCAGCGCCGCCAGCGCCACCGGGGCGAAGGCCGCGCGGCGTCCGCCCGACTCGATCCGGGCGATGCGCAACAGCGCATTGAAGGTCGCCAGCAGCTCGTCGGCGTCGGCGATCGCGGTCTCGGCCAGCGCCCGCGCCGCCTCGGGGTCGTCGAGCGCGGCGGCGAGCAGCTCCAGCCGGGTGCGCAGCCGGGTCAACGGGGTGCGCAGGTCGTGGGCGATGTTGTCCGAGACCTGCCGCACCCCGGCCATCAGCCCCTCGATACGATCGAGCATCTGGTTGAGGTTGCGCGCGAGCTGATCGAAATCGTCGTCGCTGCCGCCGAGCGGGATGCGCCGGGCCAGATCGCCGGCCATGATCTCGCGACTGGTGTGGTTGATCGCCTCGAGCCGGCGCACCACCCCGGCGCTCATCAGCCAGCCGCCGAGCAGCGCCAGCGCGGCGGTCATCGCCACCCCCCAGTAGAGCGCCCGCTCGATCAGGGTGCGCGTCGCCTCCAGCTCGCGGATGTCGCGCCCGACCAGCAGCCGCAGCCCGCCGCGCAGCCGGAACACCCGCGCCCGCGCGGCGTGCGCCGCACCGACATCATCGGGACCGCGCTCGCGCAGCCGGAAGCGCACCCAGCCCGACTCATCCGGGGTATCGGCCGGCCAGCGGTCGAGGTTGCCGAGGATCCACTGGCGCCGGGCATCGACCAGCAGATAGACGCTCGCCCCGCTGGGATCGCGACGGATGCGCTCCTCGATCAGTGTGCGCAGACCGGCCAGCCCGCGCTGGCGGTACTGCTCGGCCAGCCCCCGCACCTCGGCGGCGATGGTGGCGTCGGTCTGGCGGTCCATGTACCCGGCCGTCGACCAGTAGATGAAGCCGAGCAGGATCGCCGCCGAGGCGCAGGCGAGCAGGACGTGGAGCAGCGCGAGGCGAAAGATCGAGCTGTGGAGGATACGCCCGACCCGGCGCCGCGCCCGCGACCAGGTCGCCTGCGCCAGACGCATCGGGCTCATGCGGCGCGGATCATGTAGCCGGCGCCGCGCACTGTGTGCAGCAACGGGGTCGGGAAGTCCTTGTCGATCTTCGCCCGCAGCCGGCTGACATGGACGTCGATGACATTGGTCTGGGGGTCGAAGTGATAGTCCCAGACATGCTCGAGCAGCATGGTCCGGGTCACCACCTGACCGGCATGGCGCAGCAGGTACTCGAGCAGGCGGAACTCGCGCGGCTGCAGCACGATCGCGCGTCCGCCACGGGTCACCTCGCGCGCGAGCAGGTCCATCTCCAGATCGCCCACCCGCAGCCGCGTCTCCGGCGCCTCGCCGCCACCGCGCCGCAACAGCGCCTCGAGCCGGGCGTGCAGCTCGGAGAAGGCAAAGGGCTTGGTCAGATAGTCATCGCCGCCGGCGCGCAGCCCCTCGACGCGGTCGTCGACCTCGCCGAGGGCGCTGAGGATCAGCGCCGGGGTGTGATCGTCGGCGGCGCGCAGGGTGCGCACGATCGCCAGTCCGTCGAGCCCGGGGAGCATGCGATCGACGATCAGCGCGTCATAGCCGCCGCCGGCCGCCTGCAGCAACCCCTCGCGACCATCATCGGCATGGTCGACCAGGGCGCCGATCTCGCCCAGCGCCTTGCGCAGATAATCGGCCATCTGCGCATCATCCTCGATCAGCAGGATCCGCATCCCCGCGCCCGCCGCTCAGTCGGCCACCGGCAGGGCGACGAACAGCGCCGCACCGTCGCGCTCGAGGCGCACCACCACCGATTCGCGCCCGGCCTCGAGCGCAGTCTCCAGGGCCGCGCGCAGCGCCGCCGGCGAGTCGACCGGCGCGTTGCCGAACATCGAGATCAAGGCCCCGGGTCGCACCCCGGCACGCGCCGCAGGTCCTCCCGGCACCACCTCGCTCACCACCACCCCGGCACGCTCGGGGCCGATGCCGAGCTCGGCGCGCAGCTCCGGGCTCAGTGCCCGGACCCGCAGCCCCAGGTGCTCGAGTTCGAGCGGCGCGCCCGGCGCGGCCGTGGCCACCTGCGGGTTCGAGGCGGGCATCCGCCCGATCTCGACATCGAGGCGCTGGCGGCGCCCCTCGCGCCACACCTCCAGTTCGAGGGTGCTGCCCGCCGGGGTCGCCGCCACCAGCCGGGGCAGGTCGCGATAGTCCGTGATCGGCGTACCGCCGGCGCTGAGGATCAGGTCGCCGGCGCGCAGCGCGCTCGCCGCCGCCGGCGTACCCTCGAGCACCTCGGCCACCAGCACGCCATCGTCCGCCGCGCGCCCGAGCGCGGCGGCCAACTCCGGGGTCACCGCCTGGATCCGCACCCCGAGCCAGCCGCGCTCGACATGACCCTTGTCGCGCAGATCGTCGACCACTCGACGCACCATCTCGGCGGGGATGGCGAAGCCGATGCCGACGTTGCCCCCGGAGGGCGAGTAGATCGCGGTGTTGACCCCGATCACCCGGCCGCCGGCATCGAACAACGGACCGCCGGAGTTGCCGCGGTTGATCGCCGCGTCGATCTGCAGATAGTCGTCATAGGGGCCGGAGTGGATATCACGCCCGCGCGCCGAGATGATCCCGGCATTGACCGAGCCGCCGAGCCCGAAGGGGTTGCCCACCGCCAGCACCCAGTCGCCGACGCGCGCCTGCGCCGAATCGCCCAGCTCGACATGGGGCAGCGGCCCGTCGGTCTCGATCTTGAGCAGCGCCAGATCGGTCTTGTCGTCGCGCCCCACCACCCGGGCCTCGTGGCTGCTGCCGTCGTTGAGCACCACGGTGACCTCGGTGGCACCGTCGATGACATGATTGTTGGTGACGATATGACCCTCGGGGTCGATCAGGAAACCCGAGCCCTGACCGCGCACCCGGCGCGGCTGGGCGAGCCCGGGGGACTCGAAGAAGCGCCGGAAGAACTCCGGCACCGGCATCTCCTCGGGCCACTGCGGCAGCCCCTGCAGCCGCGTGCCGGTTTCGGCGACCACGGTGACGTTGACCACCGCCGGGACCACCCGCTCGGCGACATCGGCAAAGCTCGGCAGGCCCTGCACGGCGGCGGGGCCGGCCAGCGCCGGCGTCACGGCGAGCGTCGTCGCACCACCACCGAGCAGCGCTATGCTCAAGGCCACGGCGAGCGCACCGCGTCTGATCGGGACCTGTGGATCGCTGATTGCACGCATACCTGTCGACTCCTCCTCAATACCGCTGCCGGCCCGTCCCGTAACAGGTACCGGGACCTCACCGACGAGACTGGATGGTTCGACGATGAGTATCGCCAGGGTCGCCTTGCCAGCGCCTTGCGACAAGATTAACGATCGTTAAGGAAGCAGCGCCCGGCCCCTCTTGAGACCGCCCAGGGCGTGCCCTGGCGGCAAGAGGCGGGGACCGCCCGATGCCGACCACCCTTGCGTCGACGAGGTTTCGCACCAATCCTTGCACTGCACCCGGGACATGGGGACACAGCGCCCGGATCATGCTCACCGACACCAAAGGAGATCGCTTCACGATGAAGATCAGACCCGCCAGCCTGACCCTCGCCTCGGCCATTGCACTCGCCTCCGCCGGCCTCTCTCCGGTCGCGCTGGCCGAGCTGCGCGACGTGCCGGTGACCGGCGCCGCGGTCACCACCGAGCTGACCGGCACCGTCGAGGTGGTCAATCTCGACAAGCGCATGCTCACCATCCGCACCCCCGAGGGCGAGTTCGTGGTACTGCACGTCCCCGACGAGGTGACCCGGCTCGACGAGGTCAAGATCGGCAACACCCTCAACGTCAGCAAGACCGAGGCGGTGCTGATCGACCTGCAGAAGGGCTCGGACGCCGGCACCGTCGGCATGACCAAGGAGCGCGAGGTGGCGCGCGACCCGGGCGCCAAGCCCGCCGGCGCCATCGTCGACACCCTCACCCTCTACGGCAAGATCGAGGCGGTCGACCGCGAGGCCTCGACCGTCACCGTACGCGGCCCCAACCGCACCCTGGTGTTCACCGTCGAGGACCAGGCGCTGCTCGATAGCGTCGCCCCGGGCGACGGGGTGGTGGCCACCTATATCACCGCCATCGACGGCTTCGTCACCTTCGAATGATCCCACAGCCGGGGCGCCGCCCCGGCCCCGAACTCAGCCAGCGCCCTGCTGCATCCGCTCCAGGGCGCTGAGGATCGCCGCCGAGTCGAGCTCACCGCCGTCGGCGGCGAGCAGCGTCTCGAGATGGGCGGCGACCTGTGCGGCCAGCGGCAGCTCGAGCCCCTGCTCGCGCGCCCCCTCCTCGACCAGACGCATGTCCTTGCGGTGCAGCCGCGCCTTGAAGCCGGGCCGGTAGTCGCCATCGAGCATGCGCTGGCCGTGCAGCTCGAGCACCCGACTGGCGGCGAAGCCGCCGAGCAGCGCCTCGCGCACCCGCGCCGCGTCCACCCCCGAGGCACGCGCCAGCAGCAGCGCCTCGGCCACCGCGGCGATGGTGCCGCCGACCACCACCTGATTGCACGCCTTGCACACCTGTCCGGCGCCATGCTCGCCGATATGGACGATGTTGGTGCCCAGCACCTCGAACAGCGGGCGCACCCGCGCGAACACCTCCGGGTCGCCGCCGACCATGATCGACAGCCGCCCCTCGCGCGCGCCGACGTCGCCCCCCGAGACCGGGGCGTCGAGCATCGCCACCCCGCGCCCGGCCAGCCGCGCGGCGATGGCGCGGGTGGCCGAGGCCGAGATGGTGCTCATGTCGACCACCACGCTCCCCGGTCGCGCCCCCTCGATCACCCCGTCGGGGCCGAGCAGTACCTGCTCGACATCCTCGGTGTCGGAGACGATGGTGAACACCACGTCGACCGCGCGCGCCAGCGCCGCCGGGCTCGCACAGACCTCGGCGCCGGCCTCGCGCAACGGCGCCAGCGCCGTCTCGCGACGCGCATACACCGCCAGCCGGTGACCGGCGCGCAACAGGTTCAGCGCCATCGGCGCACCCATCAGGCCGAGGCCGATGAATCCAATCCGCTCTGTCATCTCTCAGGGGTCTCCTCGGGGGGCGCCGGGTCGAGCAGCTCCAGCCAGTGCACCACCGCCACCGAGGCGCCGGCGGCGAGCTGGAGCTGGCAGCCGACGTTGGCGGTGGCGATGAGCGCGGGCCGGCCGCCCTCCAGGGCGCCGAGCTTGTTCTCCAGCAGGCGGCGCGAGAGCACCGGCTGGGTGATCGAATAGGTCCCGGCCGAACCGCAGCACAGGTGCGCCTCGGGCACCGCGGTGAGGGTGAAGCCGAGACGCTCGAGCACCCCCTCGACCACGCCGTCGAGCCGCAGCACGTGCTGTTGGCTACAGGGCGCGTGATAGGCCACCCGCCGCCCGGCACCGGGCCGACCCAACGCGGTCAGGTCGGCGGCGGCGAGCACCTCGGCCGGGTCGCGGGCGAGCGCGGCGACCCGCGCCGCCCGCCCGGCATAGTCCGGGTCGTCGGCCAACGCCTCGCCGTACTCGCGCACCATGCTCGCACAACCGCTGGCGGTCACCAGGATCGCCTCGCAGCCGGCCTCGATCTCCGGCCACCAGGCGTCGATCGCCCGGCGCATCCGCGCCCGCCCGCCGGCCTGATCGTCGAGATGATACGCCAGCGCACCGCAACAGCCCGCCGCGGGCGCACGCACCAGCTCGATGCCGAGACGCGCGAACACCCGCGCCGCGGCGGCGTTGGTGCGCGGGGTCGCGCCCCCCTGCACGCAACCATCGAGCACCAGCATCCGCCGCCCCAGGCCGCGCGAGGCCGGCGCCGCACCCGGCGCGACCCGCGGCGGGATCCGCGCGGCCAGTCGCGCCGGCAACAACGGGCGCGCCAGCCGCCCGAGGGCGAGCAGCGCGCGCACCCGCCCCGCCCCCGAGAGACCGAGCACCAACGCCCGCCGCAGCAGACGCTGGCGCCAGGGGCGGCGCACCTGGGCGGCGACCAGTCCCCGCCCGATCTCGGCCAGCCGCGCATAACGCACCCCCGAGGGACAGGTGCGCTCGCAGGCGCGACAGCCGAGACAGCGATCGAGATGGCGCTGCACCACGGCGGTGGCCGGCGCGCCCTCCATCACCCGCTTGATCTGGTAGATGCGCCCGCGCGGCCCGTCGAGTTCGTCGCCGAGCAACTGATAGGTCGGACAGGTGGCGGTACAGAAGCCACAGTGGACGCAGGCACGGAGGATGGCATCGGCCTCGCGACCGGCGGCGGTGTCGAGCAGCTCGGGGAGCAGATCGGTACGCATGCGGACTCCGGGTCAAGGCGGCGGCGCCCCGCTAGAACTCGGCATGGAAGCGCCCCGGATTGAGGATGCCGTGGGGATCGAAGGCCTGCTTGAGGTTGCGATGCAAGGCGAGCAGTGACGGCGACAGCGGGGTGAAGGGGGAGCGCATCGCCTCGCCGCCGCGAAAACAGGTCGCGTGCCCGCCGAGCCGCGCGGCCTCGGCGCGCACCACCTCCGCGGGGTGGGCCGCGCGCAGCCAGCGCTGCGCCCCACCCCACTCGATCAGCTGGGGGGCGTCGAGCGCCAGCGCCGGGGCGTGCGGCGGCAGCGAGAGCCGCCACAGCGGCGCGCCCGGCGCGGTGAAGAAGGGGTGGCGCTGCTCGCGGATCAGCGTGTCCCAGAAGTCCTCGGCCCGCTCCGGCTCGACGCGCTCGCCACCGATCCCGGCGGCGGCGGGCGCGAGCGCGCGCTCGGCTCCGGAGAGTCGCAGCCACAGCCGCTCGCCGTCGTGACAGCTCGCGCTCAACGGCAACGGCCGACGCGCCAGCGCGCGCAGCCGGGCGAGCGCCTCGTCACCGTCGCAGTCGAGCACCTGGGTGCGCACCGCCTCGGGGCGCGGCAGCACCTTGAGGCTGATGTCGAGAAGGATGCCGAGGGTGCCGAAGGCGCCGGTCATCAGCCGGGCGATGTCGTAACCGGCGACGTTCTTCATCACCGCGCCGCCGAAGCGCAGCACCTCGCCGCGCCCGGTGAGCACCCGCGCGCCGAGCACCAGATCGCGCGCCGCCCCGGCATGGGGGCGCGCCGGCCCTGAGAGGCCACAGGCGATGGTGCCGCCGAGGGTGGCGCCGGGGCCGAAGTGCGGCGGCTCGAAGGGGAGACACTGCCCGGCCTCGGCGAGCGCCGTCTCGATCTCACGCAGCGGGGTGCCGGCGCGGGCGGTGAGGGTGAGTTCGCGCGGCTGGTGGTCGAGGATGCCGCGATGCCCGGCGAGCGCGAGCGGACGGCCCGCGCAGCGCCGACCAAGAAAGTCCTTGGTGCCGCCGCCACGCAGACACAGCGGCGTGGTGGCGGCGATCGCCGCAGTCACGCTGGCGCACAGCTCGGCGGTCAGGTCCTGGCTCATCCGGGGGCCTCGCGCATCCCTGGTCGTCGTCGCGACGAGCGACGATGGGATCGGGCGCGTTGACCGCACCCGATCGACGATGCCCCCTTAGATCAGGCCGGATTCACCGATCGCAATGCCAGGCGGATGATCTCCTCGGAGGTCTTGGCGCCGTCGTCGGCGGCGCGCGCCATGCGCGTCGCATCGGCCGGACGGAAGCCGAGCGCGACCAGGGCGCTGACCGCATCGGCGAGCGCCTGGTCGGTACCGGGAGCGCTCTCGCCCGCAGCCCCGGCGAGGGCCGGGGTGAGGGTCGCCTCGAGCCGATCGCGCATCTCCACCACCAGGCGCTGGGCGGTCTTCTTGCCGATCCCGGGGAGTTTGGTGAGGGCGGCGACGTCCTCGTACTCGACACACTGGGCGAAGCGCGCCGCGTCCATCCCCGAGAGGATCGCCAGCGCCATCCGCGCGCCCACCCCGGTGACCTTGAGCAGGTTGCGAAACAGTGCACGGTCCGACTCGCGGATGAAGCCGTAGAGCACCTGGGCGTCCTCGCGCACCGCCAGATGGGTGATCAGGGTGACCGTCTCGCCCACCGCCGGCAGCTCGTAGAAGGTCGACATCGGCGCCTCGAGTTCATAGCCGACGCCACCGACGTCGAGCATCAGCCGAGGCGGCTGCTTGTGGACCAGCTGTCCACGCAAACGTCCGATCATGGGTTCAGGGTCTCCAGTCGCGCCAGGAGGCGGCCATGCGCTTGCGCCCGGGGATGCCCATCGAGTGGGCGTGACAGAGCGCGATGGCGAGCGCGTCGGCCTCGTCCTCGCCGGGCGGGGTGTCCATGGTCAGCAGGATCTGCACCATGTGCTGGACCTGCGACTTCTGCGCCCCGCCGGTGCCGACCACCGCCAGCTTGACCGACTTGGGGCTGTATTCGTGCACCGACAGCTCGCCGCGCAGCGCCGCGCACAGCGCAGCACCGCGCGCCTGACCGAGCTTGAGCGCGGCGCTGGGGTCACGGGCGAAGATCAGCTGCTCGACGGCCAGCTCGTGCGGACGGTGATCGAGCACCAGCTGCTCGACCTCGTCGAAGATCAGCCGCAGCCGGTCCGGCCAGGGGGCCTTGTCGACGCGGATACAGCCACTGGCCACGCGGCGGCTGTGATGACCGTCGGTGTCGATGATGCCGTAGCCGGTGAAGCGCGAGCCCGGATCGATACCGAGGATACGGTGCGCCAGGCGTGGCGGGGCCGAGCGGGGGGCACGGGCCATCGCGTCAGCGCCCCCGGACGCGTGCCGGATCAGGCATCGAGCGCCGCCATGATCTCGTCGGCGATGTCGGCGTTGTGATAGACCTCCTGGACGTCGTCGAGGTCCTCGAGCGCGTCGATCATCTTCAACAGCTTCTCGGCGGTGTCGCGGTCGAGTTCGGCGGAGGTCGAGGCGTTGAAGGTGACCTCGGCGGCCTCGGTGTCGAAACCGGCGGCGATCAGCGCATCCTTGACCTCGGAGAAGGCCTCGGGGGTGGTGATCACGTCGAGCGAGGTGTCGTCGTTGGTGACCACGTCATCGGCGCCGGCCTCGATGGCCGCCTCCATCACCGCATCCTCGTCGCTCCCGGGCTGGAAGCTGATGATCCCCTGCTTGGTGAACAGATAGGCCACCGAGCCGTCGGTGCCGAGGTTGCCGCCGTGCTTGGTGAAGGCGTGACGGACCTCGGAGGCGGTGCGGTTGCGGTTGTCGGACATGCAGTCGACCATCACCGCCACGCCGCCCGGGCCATAGCCCTCGTAGCGGATCTCCTCGTAGTTGTCGCCCTCGGTGCCGCCGGCGCCGCGCTTGATCGCACGCTCGACGGTGTCGCGCGGCATGTTGGCGCCGAAGGCCTTGTCCATCGCCAGACGCAGCCGCGGGTTGGCCGCCGGATCACCGCCCCCCTCACGCGCCGCGACCGTGACCTCGCGGATCAGTTTGGTCCAGATCTTGCCACGACGCTTGTCCTGCGCGGCCTTGCGATGCTTGATATTGGCCCACTTACTATGACCTGCCATCGATTGGGTTGCTCCTGAAGCTGAATACTGGGCCGATATTCTAACATTCTGCGCCGATCGGACGTTAAGCGCCCCTCTGCGAGGCCCTGTTCGAGTGCCGCACGAAGAACGGGAATCACCCCGCCACACAGGCACGAATCGTGCACGATAAAACATTTTTGACTTAGCTATACTCGGACGCGCAACCAGCTGGCCGCGGCCAGCGCGGCGGGGTCATGCGCCTCCGCTCGAAACATGGCTCACGACCTTGCGGGGTCGAGGCCCTGACTCGTTGCTTGCCGACAAAGAGAGCGAGGGCAATCAGATCCTTGCCACAGGATGACGTGATGCACGCACGCCGGAATCAGACAGACGACCCTTCGTCGTTCTCCCCTGCCGGGTCATTCCCAGCCCACGCTCCCATGCCTCATGCCCGTCTCTCGCCAGACGTGCGACTCAACGCCAGGAAGGCCCCGCTCGTCACCGCAGCGGGTACACGTCATCTGCTGCCGGACGACTGACGCACCGTCCGAAGGATGCCGGACCGGGTCTCCCCGGCCATTCCCAACAACGATAACGACAGCGAGAACGAAGATGTCGGGTTCCAGATCCTCGATGCGCGGCTTCACCCTGGTGGAGATGTCGCTGGTGCTGGTGGTGATCGGGCTGATCCTCGGCGCCGTATCCATCGGGCGCGACATGCAGCGCAGCGCCGAGTACGTGAAGATCAAGCAGAAGTTCGTCGACCAGTGGGTCTCGGCCTACAACAACCACTACTCGCGCACCGGGGTGGTGGTCGGCGACGACCAGACCGCGCCGCGCTATATGGTCAATGGCGCCAAGTACAACAGCGGCGCGACCTCGGGCTCGACGATCTCGGGCGGCGACATGTCGGGCGTCACCGCCCCTGGCGCCATCTGCGAGGGTGCGCGCCCGACCACCCAGGCCGCGGCCGGCGCCGGACAGGCCGCCGACAACAACGTCTCGCTGCACCAGCAGATGCTGCGCCACGGTATCCAGCTCCCACCCGGTCGTGCCGAGGGCTTCGAGGATCGCTACGTCTATCTCGACACCAACGGCAACCCGCAGGAGATCCAGGTCTGCTTCCAGTGGAACCCGCCCGGTGCCGCCAGCGGCGAGCCCTCGGGCAACGTCATGGTGATCACCGGACTGACCCCGGACCTGGCGCGCGCGCTCGACCAGATGATCGACGGTAAGGCCGACGCCCGCGAAGGGGTGTTCCGCCAGGAGAACATCGGCGCACGCACTGAAGGCTCGCGGGTACCGCAGAGCGAGTGGCAGGGCAACAACACCTTCGAGATCGCCGCCGCGAACCCCGACGGGGTCAGCGAGGGCGACCGCGAGGACGAGGATCAGGTGATGACCCTGGTCGCCCACTACAAGATGAACCAGTGACGCGTCCCGGCGTACCTCGGTGGAGTAACGCAATGCAGCAGCGCACCCCCGCCGCCCGTCGCGCACAGGGCGGCTTCACCCTGGTCGAGCTGACCGTGGTGCTGGTGGTCATCGGCATGATCCTCGGCGGCATCGCCATCTCCAAGGACATCGTCCGCGAGGCCCAGTCGAAACGCATCTTCCAGTTCGTCAGCGGCTGGAAGCGCGCCTACGACATCCACTTCCAGCGCACCGGCGTGGTGGTCGGCGACAGCCAGATCGCCCCGACCTACATGGTCAGCGGCGCCGACGCCCGACTCAACAACCGCTACGGCCAGGTCGCCGGTATCCCCGCCAACTACAGCCGCACCGGCCAGCGGCTGTGTCATGGGCAGGGCTACCCGGCCAACTCGGTCGGGCTCGGCGACCCCGCCGCACTCTCCGAGCAGAACCTCCACCACCTGATGGAGCGCGCCGGCATCGCCATGCCGGCCGGACGCGCCGAGGGGCAGGAGGATCGTTATCTCTACACCGACAGCAACGGCAACCCGGTGGAGCTGCAGATCTGCTTCCAGTGGAACCCCGACACCACCGCCAGCGGCTCGGGCAACGTGATGGTGCTGCGCGGGCTCACCCCGGATCTGGCGCGCAGCCTCGACCAGATGATCGACGGCGCGCCGGACGCGCGCGAGGGCCGCTTCCGCGAGCAGACCACCCTGAGCAACCATGCCCAGACCAATGTCCGCGAGCCCGGCTACGAATGGGGCGGCAACAACACCTTCCGTCGTGACAGCGGCCTCAACGCCACCGCCGAGGACATCGGCGAGAACCGTGACGAGGATGCGGTGATGCTGCTGACCGCGCACTGGCGGATGGACCAATGATCCGCGGCTCGATCAACGGCACCACCCAGGCCGCCTTCACCCTCGGCGCGGCCCTGCTGCTGGCAGCCGGCTCCTGGTACGCGAGCGACGCCCAGCAGCGACTGCAACAGGCCAGATACGATTACCAGAGCGCAAGCCAGACACTCTCCAGCGCCGCCGGCGGACTGGCCACGCTGGAGCGCTGGACGCAGGCGGCTGCCGGCTTCGAGCGCTGGCGCCCGATGATCGAGGCGCAGTCACTGCGCCGCGCCGACTGGAGCGAGCGCCAGTTGCGGGTAGAGAGCCGGATGCTCTCACGCCAGCAGGTCGACGCCTATCTGCTGAGCACCGCGCCCGACGCCGACGGCTTCTTCATCACCGACGCGCTGAGTATCCGCGCCAATGGTGGCGAGCCGGGGCTGTTCACCCAGGATCAGGACGACGACGGCCCCCAGGCGCTGCAGTTCACCCTGCTCGGCACCTACTACTCCCGCTAACCCCGACCAGGAGTCCGCCGTCATCAACTGGACCAAGGCAATCGATCTCGGTGGCCGCGCACTGCGCATCGCCGGCGATCGGGCACAGCCACTCGACCTCGACGCCCCGCCGACCGCCCCGCTGTGGCTGCTCACCGACTACCAGGGCGCCGCCTTCGGGGTGATGCTGGTCAACAGCCGGGTCGCCGACATCGCACCGATCATCGAGAAGCGCCTGCGAGATCAAGGCGAGATCGACGCCTATTCGCGGGTGATCGTCCATCAGCGCACCCGTCTGCGCGATGCCTACCGGGTGTTCTACACCGTGGTGCCGCTCGATGTCTGGACCCGCTACCAGAAGCGCGTCAAGACCAGCGACCAGCATCAGGTGCTGATCCCGCTGGGCGCGGCGATGCTCGCCTGGGCGCTGAGACGCGGGCGCGCGAGCCATCTGCTGGTGCTGCTCCAGCCCGACGACATCAGCTTCATGGTGGTGATCGACAAACAGGTGATGCTCGCCGAGCGCATGCCGGTGCTCGCCGGCTCCGACCCGACCCTGGTCGCCGAGCGGCTCTATCGCCAGCTCAACGACCAGGGCTTCGGTCGCGCCTATCCGCTGCCTCCCCACGCCACCCTGATCGGTCACGGCGAATTCACCGAGGAGACCGGGACGCGGCTGCTCGACGCGCTGCAGCGACGCTTCCCGGGGATGGACTGGGGCCGCCTGGATACTGCCTGCACCATCGATCACGACCCCGACTTCCAGAGCGCGCTGCCGGCGCTGCTCGAGACCAGCAGCGAGGCGATCGCCGATGCCACCCCGGCGCAGCGCGCGCAACTGTTGCTGCTGTCGCTGCTGCCGTGGATGGGGCTGAGCTTCCTGGTGCTGGCCGCGGCGCTCGCCTGGCAGGGGACGCGCTGGAGCGAACAGGCGCGGACGCTCGAGCAACGGCTCGCCGAGCAGCGCATCGCCGTCGCCGACCTCGACGAGGTCGAGGCGCGACTGCAGCGCACCCACCAGGGCTCGATCGCCACCGCCGAGCAGGCCGCCGACGTGCTCGCGCTGCTCGAGCTGCAGTCGCTGCGCGATCGCGTCCCGCCGCTGCCGCGGCTGGTCCGCGATGTCCAGCGCAGCCTCCCCGAGGGGCTGGCACTGCAGGAGCTCTCGGTGGTGGTCGAGGACGGCGTGGCGATGGTGGTGCTCACCGGAAGCAGCGCGGCCTTCTACCCGACCATGGAGAAGGAGCGTCACCTGGTCGAGGCGCTCGGCCAGCGTGGCTATCGGGTCGTCGACCAGACGATCCAGGCCGGCAACAGCGGCGAGAACACCTTCAGCCTCGCCGCGATCTGGCGCGGCGCGCGCGGAGAGGACAGCGACGACACGCCGGCGACAACGGGGGCACGACCATGAACAAGCCCACCACCCGAGTCTTCATCGGGCTGATCGGCGCCGCGCTGGTGGCGGCGATCGTGCCGCACCTCGACCACTCGCGCCAGGCGTTCATCCAGCGCGGCTCGGCGCAGCAGCTCGCGCGCATGGAGCGTGAACTCGCCGCACACCTGCGACTGCTCGAGCAACTCGAGGCGCGGCTCGCCGCAACCGGCCTGACCCCGCCCCCGGCGGCGACCACGCAAGCCCTGCTGGCGAGCCCGGGGTCGCGATCGCAGCCCCCGGCGCCACGGCTCGGCGACAGCGCCACCCTCGCCGCCGCGGGCACCAGCGAGCGCTCCAGGCTACTGACGAGCGAGACCACCGCACGCCCCGCCAGCCGCACCATGACGCCGCCACTGCCCGAGGATGTCGAGCCCTGGTGGCTGGACTACGAGGTCGGGCTGATCTACGCCGCGCGACACAACAGCCATGCACTGGTCAATGGCCGGCTGCTCGCCCCGGGCGAGGCGGTCGACGCGCGGGTGCGGCTCGTCGCCATCGAGTCGGCGGCGGTGTGGCTCGATCGCGACGGCCAGCGCCGGCGCATCGAGCTGCGCCTGGCCGAGGAGATGCTGACCCGCCCGGCGATCGCGCCGGACGCGGAGGTGCGATGATCGACCGGCCACCGCGCCGCCCGATCCGGGGGCGCGCATGAACAGTACCTATCAGTGGTCCCGACTGGCACTGGCGATCGTGCTCGGTGTGGCCACCGGCCTCGCGCTGTGGTGGATCTTCACCCCACCGCGCGACCTCGAGGCGCTCGAGGCGCTCCATCGCGCACCGCCACCGGCGATCGCGGTGGTGCCGCCGCGCGCGCCTGAGACGGTGGTGAGGCGGATCCCCGAACCACCCCCGCCGCCGCCCCTGCCCGAGGACGCGCCGCCGCAGCTCGAGGCGCTGATGGCGCGCTATCGCGCGCTCAGCGACGCCGGGCGCCAGGCACAGCAGACCCAGCAACAGGCGGCCAGTCTCGCGGACGACCCGGCGATCGGACAGCCGACCACGACGACGAGCACACCGCCTGCCACCGCGCGCCCCGCAACGCCGGACGATGACACCGAGACACGGGTGGCGAGGCTGCGCGACGAACTCATCGCCTACAGTCAGCGCGGACTCTCGGGCGAGCCCCCGGCGCTCGGCGAGCTCGCCGGGATGATCGAGGCGCTCGACGACGGTCTGCGCGAGCGGGGGCGCGACAGCGTGCTCGACCTCGCGGCGCTGGCCGGGATACTGCGCACCTCCGAGCGCATGGTCGAGCTCAACGGACTGATCCAACGCGAGGCGGCCCGCGGCGAGCAGGCCGACATCGCGCGGCTGCGCCAGTACACCAGCGAGCTCGAATCCCTGGCCCCACAGCTCAACCGCCCGGTGGTCGATCTCTCGTCGCTACGGAGCCGGGACCATGACTAGCCCGCACCGCAACCGCGGTCTCTCCACCCTGGAGATGGCCTTCGTGCTGGTGATCACCGGGCTGCTGGTGGCGATCAGCGTCGGGCGCGCCTCGCTGCCGAGCTATCCGCGCGACGGCAGCGACGCCCAGGCGCTCGCCGCGCTGCAGCGCGAGGTCTTCGACGCCGTGCTTGAATACGCGCGGCGCTATCACCGCCTGCCCTGCGCCGATGGCAACATCGGCGCTGGGCTCGACCCCGACGGGCGCGAGGGCGCGGGCGAGCTCGGTTGCGGCGACGTCTCCGCCAACCGGCTCGGCCATGTCCCCTTCCGCACCCTCGGGCTGGATGCCCCCAGCGCCGATGAGACCCGGCTCTACACCCGACTGCGTTACGCCGTCTATCGCAGTGGCGCGGTCGACCTGACCAGCGCCCAGCCGCCGTCGTGGCAACAGGACGCCGCCCCGCGCATGCTCCCCGGCGACGGCCCCTATGCCGGACGCGGCGCCTTCCTGCGCGCACTGCGCCTCGCCGCCGCCCAGCCGCGCGACGACACCAACCCCTACCTGACCGGTGACGACGGCCCGCTGGGCACGCTCGACTGTGTCGGCAACAAGCGGCCCAACGTCGCCTTCCTGGTGCTCAGCGCCGGGACGCGCGACGCCGACCTCGACGGTGATCTGTTCGACGGCCCGCACACCCCGCTGACCATCAACTCGCGCTGCTTCGCCGCCCCCGGCACCCCGACGACCGAACACTATGACGACACCGTGATCGCGATCGGCTTCGACCGGCTGGCCGGCGAGCTGCTGACGGTGGGGCGTCGCTGACCCGGTCCAAGAGACCCCGCAACGAATCGTTCTGCCCTGGAAAACCATGCACATGATCAACAACACGGCGCCCCTGATCGCCCTCGCGCTCATCCTCCTCACCGGCTGCTCCGGGCCGGCCAAGGTCGACCTCGACCGCACCGTCGACATCGACGAGGAGTCCCAGCGCGCACTGCAGGAGCGCCTGGTGGCCGAGTCGCGCAAGCTCAGCACCTTGCAGCGTGCGCTGCAGGAGCGGGTCGAGGAGCGCTCGGTCGCCCCGCCGCCGCAACCGATCGCACCGCGCTACAACCCGCTCGACGCCATCCGCGTGACCCTGGTGGTCGAGGACACCGACGCGCGCAGCATCCTCCAGGCGGTGGCGCGCCAGGCCGAGCTCAGCCTGGCGCTGCCCGACTCGCTCGGCAGCCAGCCGCGCTATCTCACCCTGGAGCTGCGCGACATGCCCGCCTCCAAGGTGCTGCAGGTGGTGCTCGACAAGATCGACATGTCGGCGCGGATCAACGACCGCTTGATCGAGGTCTACGAGCACGAGAGCCGGGTGTTCCACCTCGGCTTCCTGCAGACCGTCTCGACGGCCAGCTTCAACGCCGGCGGCGACGTCTTCGGCGCCAGCGCCATGAACGACATCGGCAGCAGCAGCAACAGCGGCAGCAGCGGCTCCTCGGGGATCACCAGCAGCTTCCAGCTCGACGGGCGCAATACCAACACCGCCGACCCCTACGACCAGATCGAGGCGATGCTCGGGGTGATCCTCGGCACCACCCCCGGCGTCGTCGACCCGGCCACCGCCCAGGGGTCGAACTACACCCTCAACCGCAACACCGGGGTGCTCTTCGTCCGCGCCCGCCCCTCACAGCTCGAGGCCATCGACGACCTGATCTCGCGCTACAAGCGGGTGATGCAGCGTCAGGTGCTGATCGAGGCGCAGCTGATCGATGTCGAACTCAGCGACAAGTTCCGCTTCGGCGTCAACTGGTCGCAGCTCGAGAGCAACATCGCCGCGCTCTACGGCCCCGAGGCCATCGGGCTCGGCTCGATCGACTCGGCCCTGCCCAACGAGGGCGGCATCGGACGCGCCATCACCATCCCCGGCACCAGCATCGGCGACAGCGGCAACCCGGGGCTGGGACTGGTCGCCGGCAACGACAACTACAGCGTCGCGGTCAACCTGCTGCGCACCTTCGGCAACGTCCACGTGCTCTCCAACCCCTCGCTGCGGGTCAAGAACACCCAGCCGGCGCTGGTCAGCGTCGGCAGCAACTCGAGCTTCCTCAAGGAGGTCTCGCGCACCTCGCTGGGCACCGCCGACAACCCCGAGAGCACCTGGGAGACCAAGACCGGCAACGTCTTCGACGGCGTACTGCTCGGGGTCATCCCCTTCATCGCCGACGACGGCACCATCAGCCTGGTGATCAACCCGATGCAGACCCAGGTCGAGCCGGGCAGCACCGACCCCGTCGACATCGGCAACGACCAGTCGATCTCGCTGCCCAAGGTCAGCTTCAAGGGCATGACCACCTCGCTGAACATGCGCGACGGCGACCTGGTGATCCTCGGCGGCATGATCAGCGAGACCGGCAGCCGCTCGAAGGACGGCATCCCGCCGTTCACCGAGATCCCCGGGGTCGAGTATCTGTTCGGCGGGCGCGGTCACTCCACCACCGCCCGCGAGCTGGTCATCGCGCTGCGCGTCACCCTGCTGTGAGCCTGATCTTCACCAGTCTGCGCGCACGCGAGGCCCCGCACCTGAGCGCCCTGGGCGATACCGCACGGCGCCGACACGGCTGGCCGCTCGGCATCGCCGGCGGAGCGCTGGTCGGCGCCGGCGTACTGCTGTGGCCACTGGCCGGCAGCCAACCGACAGGCCCCGAGCCACCGCCGTCACTGGCGATCGCGACCCCGGCGCCGGCACCGTCGACGGAGACGCACGCGTCGCGCGGACCGTCCCCCGCGCCCCCGGCGGCGCCCGAGCAGACGCCGGCGATCGACTCCGTGCCGACGCCGGACAGCGGGACGATCGAGTCACCGCTGTTCGACGCGCCCGATCCGGCGCTGCTGGCGATGCGCCAGATCGCCGCCGACTTCGCGCGCGCCTGCGCGGCCGATCGGCTCGACGAGGCCGACCAGCTGCTCGCCCAGGCCGAGGCGATGATCGGCCCGGACAGCCTGGCGGTGGTGCGCATGCGCGCTTTCCTGCAGCTGCGCCGCGGCGAGCTGGAGGCCGCGCGTCAGGCCTACCAGGAGGTGCTCGGCTACGACGCCGACGACCTCGAGGCCAACCTCAACCTCGCCGCCATCGACTGGCGCGAGGGCGCGCTCGCCGAGGCGAGACAGCGGGTCGCGCGTCTCTACAGCCGCCACCCGAACAACCCCGATGTCAGACAGCACCACGATGCCTACAGCCACTGAGCGCGATACCGTCCCCGGCGGGGCACCGCCCTATCTCGACGAGCTGGGACTGAGTCGCGACCCCTTCCCGGTGACGCCGACCGAGACCCGCTTCTTCCCCAGCCGGCGGACCTATCAGGGCTATCGCGAGCTGCTGCACCTGATCGAGCGACGCAAGGGCTTCATGCTGGTCACCGGCGAGGTCGGGATCGGCAAGACCACGCTGATGCGGCGGCTGATGCGCGAGCTCGAGGCCGCCGGCGAGCGGGTCGCGCTGATCCTCCACGGCGTCCCCCAGGAGCGCGAGCTGATCGCCGCGATCCACCGCGGCTTCGGGCTCGCCGAGCTGCCGCCGCCGCAGCTCGGTATCCAGCCCTACTTCGAGGCCCTGCACCACTTCTTCCGCGCCGAGCAGGCGGCCGGGCGCAACTGCGTGCTGATCCTCGACGACGCCCAGAACCTCGACGCCGCGACCCTCGAGCTGGTGCGCCAGCTCTCCAACCTCGAGACCAGCGACACCAAGCTGGTGCAGGTGGTACTGGTCGCCCAGCCCGAGATCCTCGGCCTGCTCGGGCGCTTCGAGATGCGACCGCTCAACAGCCGCATCACCCTGCACGTCCATCTCGCCCCGCTCAGCCGCGCCGAGACCCGGGGCTATGTGCTCAATCGGCTCGATCAGGCCGGCGCGGCCCAGCGCATCGGTCTCGATCGCGCGGCGCTGCGCCTGCTGCACCGGGCCAGCGGTGGTCTGCCCAGACGCATCAACCTGATCATGGATCGCTGTCTCTACGGTCTGCTCCACCAGCCGCGTCTGCGCATCGACCAACGACTGATGCGGCTGGCCGTCGCCGAGGCCGATACCGGGCTGCGGACCCTGCCGACGCGCACCACCAGCGCCCCGCGCTGGCGTCTCGCGCTGCTGCTGACACTGCTGCTCGCCGCGCTCGTCAGCCTCGGCTGGAGCCGTCAGCAACAACTCCGTCCCTGGCTGGAGACACAGCTCGCGGCGCTCGGCGCGCACCTGCCCAGCGCGGACGCCGGGGCGACGGCGCAACAGGGCGCCTCGACCGACGCGAGACCGACGGCCGACGCCGACGCCGACGCCGACGCCCCAATGAGCATGCGCGAACCTCCGACCAGCCCCGCCGACAGCGGCGCGCCGCCGAGCGCGCCCGCCGGCGCCGGCGCGACGGGCGCCGACCTCGCGACCCTGATGGCCGCCTACCCGAGGCTGTTCGGTCTCGACGACGGCGCCACCGATGAGCCTGACGACGGGGCGATGTGGGTCGCTTGGCGCAGCCGCGAGACGATCACCGAGAACTGTCAGGGACGGCCCGCGCTCGATCTCGGCGAGGGCGAGCGGCTGTCCTTCTATCGCACCGCGATTGCCGCCACCCAGCCGACCTTCGGCGAGCGCTCGCACGCCGCGCGCCTGCTCCAGGAGCGGCTCGCCGCGCTCGGCCACCTCGCGCCCGACGCCGTCGACGGCATCATGGGCAGCTCGACCCTGGCGGCGCTGCGCGCCTTCCAGTCCGCCCAGGGCCTGGCCGCGAGCGGGGTGGTCGATCCGCCGACCCGTTACCGGCTGAGCTGTCCCTCACCCTGAGTCGCGCCATGCACTATTTCCTCTATCGCTATGCCGACGACCTCGGCCGCCCCGGATGGCGGCTGGAGAAGTTCCAGTTCAGCGACACCCTGACCGCGCGCGCGATGATCGAGCAGCGTCACGACGACACCGTACTGCGGCTGTGGCGCCTGCCCGGGCCGGCCAGCGGGCTGATCGACCTGATGATCGGCCTGACCCGCCGCCCGGTGCCCACCGAGGTGCTCGCCGAGTTCCTCCACAACCTCGGGGTGATGCTGCGCTGCGGCCTGCCGATCGACCAGGCGCTGGTCGAGCTGCGCGAGGAGAACCGACGCAGCCCGATGGCGCGGGTGATCAACGAACTCCACATCGGGGTCAGCGGCGGCAGCGCGCTGAGCGCGGTGATGGAGCGCCATCGCGAGATCATCCCCGGCACCGTGCTGTCGCTGATCGCCATCGGCGAGCAGTCGGGCAACCTCGACCGGGTGCTGCTCGACGGCGCGGCGCACCTCAACCGGGTGCGCGGCATCCGTCAGGACGTGCAGAAGGCGCTGATCTATCCGGTCTTCGTCACCCTGGTGGTGCTGCTCGCGGCGCTGTTCTGGATCGACTACGTGCTGCCCAACATCCAGCAGATGTTCCTGCAGATGAACGCCCATCTGCCACCACTGACGATCAAGGCGATGGCGGTCGCCGGCTGGCTGCAGCGGCTGATCGAGGACTGGTTCTGGGCGCTGCTCGCGGGCCTGGCGCTGACCATCCTGCTCATCACCCGCACCACCTGGCTGCGCCAGCGGCTCTACGCGCTGCTGTGGCGGTTGCCGATCTCGGGGCGGCTGATCCGCGACTCGGCGCTGGCCTTCATGACCGAATACCTGAGCCTGCTGATCCGCGCCGGGGTCAACCTCAGCGAGGCGCTGGCGGTGCTCGAGGAGGCGATGCGCAACCCGCACTATCGCGGCCACCTGCAGCGGGTACGCGAGGGCATCCGCAACGGCAGCCGGCTCAGCGACGAACTCCAGGCCACCGGCGTCTTCCCGCGGCTGATGATCCGTCTGGTGAGCGTCGGCGAGCAGTCGGGCAACCTCGACGAGCAGCTCGACTATCTCGCCGTCGAGTACCGCCGCCGGCTGCATCACACCGTCGACTCCCTGGCCGAGATCCTCAAGCCGCTGATGATCTCGATCGCCGGCGTCTTCTTCATCTTCGTGGTGGCCGTGTTCCTGCTCCCGGTCTACCAGTTGATCTCGCAGACCACCATGTACTGAGTCTCGCCCCAGGCCGCACCATGATCCCAGCACACTCGCACCCCAGCCCCCAACCTCCCCGACCGCGACCACCCGAGCGCGGCTTCGGGCTGATCGAGATGCTGCTGATCCTGACCTTCACCGCCAGCGCCATCTGGGGGGTGATGTATCTCACCCAGCAGACCCGCGACCGCAACGCCGAGGTCAAGGGGCAGGCGCTGCTCGAACTCGCCGATCGTCAATTGCTGCAGTTCATGGTGCGCGAACGCCGCCTGCCCTGTCCCGACGGCGACGGCGACGGCCACGAGGACTGCGCCGTCGACAAGGGCTATCTGCCCTACCGCACCCTGGGAATGGCCGCCGGCACCTACTCCGCCGGCGAGGTGCCGCTGCTCTACGGCGTCTATCGCGACAGCGCCGGCATCGACCTCACCCGTCACGATCACTTCTTCCACCCGCGCAACAGCGACGGCACCGAGTACCCTTTCACCGACGGCGCCGGGCACATCAATCTGCTCGACTACTGCATGGCGCTCGACACCGCCGCCGGCAAGGCGCTCGACACCGCGCTGCTGCACACCGAGGCAAGCGACGGGGCGCAACACAACGTCGCCTATGCGCTCGCCGTCCCCGGCCGGCTCAACGCCGACGGCCAGGGCAGCGACACCCTGGGGCTCTACGACGGGCTCAACCAGGCTCTCGACCGCCCGGTGTTCCACGCCCCCGGTACCCCGCTCACCCGCAACCGCTACGACGACTCGACCCTGGTACGCGGCTTCGCCGAGGTCGAGGGGGTGCTCACCTGCGACATCGTGCGCCGCAGCCTCAACCTGATGGCCGACGCGCTCGCCGTCCAGCAGGAGGTCTGCGACTTCACCAACTCGAACGTCGAATCGGCCTTCCTCGGCACCATCCTCGCCGGTGTCGGCACCGCGCGCAGCGCCGTCGACATCTACTCCACCGGGACCGGGATCGGCGCGGCCACCGAGCAGGTCACCGAGTCCGGCGTGCAGATCGCCCGCTCGGCGGCGACCTGCATCCCACCCTTCGTGCTGCCCGGTTGCGTCACCCTGCCGATCCACACCGCCGCCCTGGTGCTCGCCTCGACCGGGACCGGCCTGGCCTCGGTCGCGCTGGGTCTGTCCTCGGTCACCACCGCTGCGGCGGGCGTCTACACCGTCCAGTACGGGCTCATCTACGACAAGATCAAGGCCGGCTGCGATGCCGACTTCAACCCGCCGGAGGCCCCTGCGCCCGACTTCAGCGACAAGATCGCCGAGCTCGGTGACGACCTCGTCCAGGCGCGCGCCGACCTCGCCGCGGCGCTGATCCCCCGCGATGCCGCGCAGACCAAGGTGGAAACCAGAAAGACCGAGTGGGACGCGGCCACCGCCGCGATCCAGCCCAAGCTCGACGCCATGAACGCGCGCATCCCCGAGCAGATGGCGCCTTGGCTCGAACGCCTCGGCGACCTCGACCCCGACCTCGGCGCCGACCCCGCCGTCGAGGCCTGCATGCAGCAACAGATCGAGGGCGGCGCCACGCTGGAGGACGCCCGCGCCGCCTGCGGCATCAGCCTGGAGGAGGACCCCGGCGAGCCGGGCATGATCATCGCGCTCAACGGCCATGTCACGGCGCTGGAGGCCGAGATCAGCGCCCAGCGCATGATCGACATCAGCCAGGAGCCGTGCGACACCGGCAAGGCCAATGGCGCGACGCTCGACAGCGACGCCCGCGACAGCTTCTGCTCGACGCTTGCCGCCGGACGCGACGCCAGGGCCGACGCCCGCGCCCAGCAGACCGAGACGCTCGCCCAGGCCGATGCCCAGAAGACCTGGCTCGAGCAGGAGGCCGACAAATTCAAGACCTATGACGCCGCGCTGATCGCCGAGTACGCCGCGCGTCAGCCCCACTTCACCGCCCGCGCCGCGCTGAACACGGCGATCCAGACGGTGCTCGCCGACAGCGGTATCTGCAGCGGCGCCTCGAGCACCGACTGCGACACCCTGCGCAACCAGATCAACGCCGCGCCCGAGAGCACCGACTACACCGCCATCGGCACCGCGCTCACCAACCTCAAGGGCGCCTGCGGCGACTGTCAGAAGGTCAAGGACGCCGCCGCGCTCCGGCCCAACGCCAGCACCACCCAGCAGACCTGGATCAGCGCGCTCAACGCACTCAAGAGCGCCGGTCTCGCGCTCGAACCGCCGAAGACCGACGGCTTCGGCGACGGCGGCATGTGCGACGACGCCCAGCCCTGTGACCTCGCGCAACACATCCAGACCCTCTACGACCGCTATCTCGCGCTCGGCAATGCCCAGATCGAGCTGAGCCAGGCACAGATCGAGGTCGATCGCCTGACCGACGAGGTCACCAACCTGGAGCAGGAGATCGAGGGCTATCGCTGCGGCGAGCAGGGCAAGCAGTACGACCCGGACAGCGGCCAGTGCATCGCCCGGGTCGAGCCGGACCCGGGCGCGATCGGCGCCGACCCCAACCCGGACCTGCCCGACGAGTTCGACGACGTCGAGGCCCCCAGCCCGCTGCCCGATCGCTTCGAGCAAGAGGCCGGACTCGAGATCCTGGGCACCGCCGACGAACTGGGGACGGGACGATGAACACCAAGCAGCGCGGCTTCACCCTGGTCGAGATGTCGGTGGCACTGCTGGTCGGCGGACTGACCTTCATGGCCATGCCGCCACTGCTCGAGGCGCTCGGCGAACTCAATCGCGCCGAGCGCCCGGGGGGCGATCTCGAGCGGGTGCGTGAGGCGCTGATCGGCCATCTCGTCAGTCACGACCGACTGCCCTGTCCGGCGACGAGCGCGGCCAGCGGCGAGGCCGCAGCCGCCTGTGGCGGCGAGGTGGCGAGCGGGTTCGTGCCCTATCGCACCCTCGGGCTGACCGAACCGCCGCGCAACCCCCAGGGCTTCGCGTTGCGCTACGCCGTCGCCGGCCTGCTCACCGAGCCGACCGAACACTTCCACCCGCAACTCCCCGCCGCCGCCGGCTGGACCGCCCCCGGCCCGTGGAACCCGAGCACCAACGAAAGCGGGATCACCCAGCCCTCGGGCAGCGCGCCACCGACCTACAGCCCGCCGACGCCGGGGATCAACGGTCTCGATCTCTGCGTGGCGCTGGTCGAGGGCGCCCGCGAGACGCCGGCGGAGATGCTCGCGGTGCGCGCCCTCGACCGGCCCGACACCCGGGTGCGGATGGCGGTGGTGCTGGTCGACCCCGGCGCCGACGGGGTGGTCGACAGCGACAACCGGGCCACGCCATTCGCCTCGCCCGGACGGCGCGAACGCGACGCCCCGTCGGTCTACGACGACCGCGTCGAGGCGCTCGGCTTCACCACGCTGGCCGCGCTGCTCGACTGTCCCCGCCTGATCGCACGGGTCAACGCCTCGGCGCGCGACGCCTATGCCGCCGACGACCTCGCCCGCGCCCAGCAATGGTTCGAGGACTTCCGCCGCCTCGGTTACGAGATCCGTCACGACAACCTCGACCACGCCGAGACGGCACAGGAACATGCCATCGGCAGCGCGGTGTTCGACGTCGTCGGCAACCTCATCGGCACCGGTGATGCCTTGGCCACGGCCACCGGCGCCGCGGCCAAGGGCGGCGCGATCGCGTTGAGTGCCTATGCGATGGGCATGGCCGCCTACTCGATCACCACCGGCGCGCAGGACATCGAGGAGAAGAAGGAGGAGAAGGCGACCGCGCTGGAGCAGGCGCGCAACGCGCGCGACAACCTGCTGGAGGTGATCGACGATCGCAACACACGGGTCAACAACACCATGACCCTGGAACGACGCGGCTGGTACCAATGAACGCTTATCAACAAAAGGGCCTGAGCCTGATCGAGCTGTCGGTGGCGATGCTCGCGCTCGGCGCGGTGGCGATGCTCGCGGTCAAGCTGCTGCCGGCAACCCGCGAGGCGGTGCGCGAGTCCGAGGTCGCGCCACGCGTCGTCAGCACCCATGCCGCGCTCGAGGGCTTCGCCTTCGTTCATGCCCGTCTGCCCTGGGCGGACGCCGACGGCGACGGTCACGAGGACGAGGACACCGTCATCGGCCTGCTGCCCTATGTCGATCTCGGGCTCGGCGCGCCGCTGCGCAATGCCAGCGACTACGACTTCCTCTATGCCGTCTATGTCCGCCCGGACAGCGCCGACCCGCGCCTCGATACCGCGCTGACCGTCCGGCGCGACCGCCTCCACCCCTATCTCGCCGCGGGCCTGCCGCCGACCGGCGCGCCGCGCGCGCTCGGCGTGGCCAACAGCCTCGATCTCTGTCAGGCGCTCGGCACCGCACAGGACCAGACCTTCTCGACCGACCATGTGCACATCGCCTCGAGTACGGCGCAGGAGCACGTCGCCTATCTGCTGGTCGACCCCGGGACCGCCGATCGCGACGCCGACGGCTCGCTGTTCGACGGGCGCAACTCGCCCAACACCGCCACCCGCACCGCCTTCGAGCACCCCACCAGCCCGATCTCGGCGAGCAACGACGACCGGGTACACGTGCGCTATTTCAACGAGCTGCGCGAGCGCATGGGCTGCACCGGGGTGATCGCGGCGAGTGGACACGCTCACCCCAACGTCGAGACCACGCTGGCGATCTTCCGCCAGGCCGCACGCGACTATCGCGAGCAGCTCAAGGTGGTCAAGGAGATGGCCAGCGCCGACGTCCTCGGCGGCGCCTCCGACGTCGCCGCCGCCGCCTCCGGGATCGCCAGCGCCAGCGCCTCGCTGACCGTGGCCATCGCCGCCACCATGAACAGCTACGGCGCCAAGTCGGGCGCCGTCGTGGTGGCCACCAGCGGCGTCGCCGCCGCCGCCGGCGGGGCGGTGTTCGCCGCCCTGGCGCTGGTCGAGAAGGTCGAGATCGAGGACGAGGTCAAGGGCCGGCTCGACGAGCTCGACGACCTCATCGACAACCAGCTCGACCCGCTCTACGACTCCGTCAGGAACAATGTCCGCGCCCAGGACGCACTGGGCGTCTTCGATGACCAGCACCCGTGACCCCGCGATGAACCGACCAACCACCCCGCCACGCCGCGCCGCCGGCTTCACCCTGCTCGAACTGTCGATCGCGCTGATCGTGATCGGCATGCTGATCAGCATGGCCAAGGTCGGCGGCGATCTGATGCGCCAGTCGACCTATGTCAAGCTGATCAACGACTTCATCTTCATCGGCGGCTGGCACAACGCCTACGGCAGCTACACCGTCGGCCAGGGCCACGTGCTGCTCGACAACCCGGCCAGCCCCACCGGGCTGGTCAACGAGGGCAAGGGCGAGAGAAAGGAAGAGAACGCGGTCTGCGACAATGACCTGGTCAACGCCATGCTCGCCGCCGGCGTCAGCCTGCCCTCGGGGCGGGGAGTCGGGTTCGAGACCCACTACGGCTATCAGGACAGCAACGGCAACCCGCAGGACATGGAGGTCTGCTTCCAGGCCCTCGACTGGGCCGTCCCCGACGGCGCGATCGGCAGTTATCGCAAGGACACGCACAACGTGATGATCCTGACACGGGTCACCCCCGACCTGGCACGGATGATCGACGCCCAGAAGGATGGACTGGTCGATGCTCGCTTCGGCTGCGTACGCGAAGAGCAATACGCCGATCGTGACGACATCACCAGCAGTCGGAGCTGGAGTCTAGACAACAACACGGTCGACGAGGCGCAGATCGCGACCCTCACCGTCCATGTCTCGATGGACTGCAACTGACCCGCCCCGAACCCGAACCGTACGAGAGCCGAGCCCGCATCATGCCCGCCGATATCACCCCCAGCACCCCGCCAGGCCCCATCCAGCACAAGCGTCCGCTGCTCGGCGAGCAGCTCCTCGCCAGCGGCGCGGTCAACCGCTCGCAGATCGTCTATGCGTTGCAGAAACAGCGCGTCAGCGGTGAGCCGCTCGGCGCCCTGCTGATCCGGCTCGGACTGGTCACCGAGCAGGAGGTGGCGCGCTGTCTGGCGGTGCAGTACGACCTGCCCTACTGCCCCTTCGAGCAGTTGCCGCCACCACACGAGGAGGTCCGCGAGCTGTTCCGTCGCGAGCTCTGCATCAACCACGGGATGTGTCCCATCGACGTGGTCGACGGCGAGCTGCGGGTAGCGATGGGCAACGCCGACCCGCAGCGACTGATGGCGTTGATCGACCGGCGCACCGGGATGCGGGTCCGGCTGCTGCAGACCGAGTTCTCCGCCGTCCCCAAGCTGATCGCACAGCTCGGCGGGGACGAGTCGAGCGCCCTCGAGCGCGCCTTCGTGCAGGAGTACGAGAAGCTCCGGCTCGACCAGCAGAACACCCTCTCGACCGACACCCTGCTCGCGCGCATCCTCCACTATGCCGTGGCCGAACGCGCCACCGACATCCACATCCAGCCCGAGTCGCGCTCGATCCATCTCTCCTTCCGCATCGACGGGGTACTGCTGCCGGTCTACTGCATGGAGCCGGTGCTGGCGCGGCTAACCGCCGCGATCAAGGTGCGTGCCGGCATGGACATCGCCGACAGCCTGCTGCCGCAGGACGGTCGCTTCACCACCACCGTCAATGACGACACCTACGACGTCCGCGTCTCCACCGTGGTCACCCCGCACGGCGAGAACGTGGTGCTGCGTCTGCTGCCCACCGGGGCCTATATCAGCGGGCTCGACGAACTCGGCTTCCTGCCCGCGCACCTGCCGCTGCTCCAGGCGCTCTTCGAACAACCCCACGGCATCATCCTGATGACCGGTCCCACCGGCTCGGGCAAGACCACCACCCTCTATGCCGGACTGCGCGCCCAGGGGCTCACGGGCAAGAACATCATCACCGTCGAGGACCCGATCGAGTACTCCCTGCCCTTCGCCACCCAGACCCAGGTCAACCGCCGCGCCGGCTACGGCTTCGACCAGGCCATCACCCATTTCCTGCGCCACGACCCCGACATCATGCTGGTCGGCGAGATCCGCGACGGCGAGACGGCCGAGGCGGCGATGCGCGCGGCCGAGACCGGCCACCTGGTGCTCTCCACCCTGCACGTCAACGGCGTGTTTGCGGTGGTCAACCGGCTGCGCACCCTCAAGATCCCCGCCGCGACCATCGCCGAGGCACTGATCGGCGTGGTCAACCAACGTCTCGCCCGACGGCTCTGCGAGCACTGTCGCCAGCCCGACCTCGGCGACGACCTCGCCCGCGACCTGGCCGAGCGCGGCGAGCCGCTGTATCGCGGCGTCGGCTGCCCACGGTGCCGCCACACCGGCTATCACGGCCGGGTGCTGGTCTATGAACTCCTGCTGATCGACGAGACCCTGGCGCACTGGATCGGCGAGGGCGCACCGCGCGGCGGCGTGGAGATGCTGGAGCGACCCGGACGCTATGTGGCGATGCGCGAGGTCGCGCTGCAGCGACTGCGCACCGGTCAGACCAGTCGCGAGGAGCTGCGCCGACTGTTCGGCCCCCAGTTCATGGAGACACTGGAGCAGCCCGCGGCCTGAGCCACGCCACAGAACGGTCACGCAATCGTCACGCCCAGGCCAACACCCACTGGTCGCGCGAGCGGGGATGGAGGCGTACCATCGATCGGGTCGCCTTCCCTGACACCATCGTTTCAGGATGCTGCCATGTACGCCACTCCACAGACCAGCGACGGCTGGATCACCAAGGTCGTCGAGCGCACCGACGAGGGATTCCTGGTCGAGGCCCGTTTCGCACTCGGCCCCGAGTTCCGCTCCCGCGTCGCCGGGCGTGAGTCCGAGCTGCTGTTCGCCGCGCGCAGCCGACTGGCGCGACTGGGGATCAACATCGTCCCCGCCGCGCCGGCCCCGACCTTCGACCACACCTATTGCGACCTGCGCCTGCAGATCGTCGCCGCCATCGCCTCCTACGGCATCGGCGAGCATCTCGAGCGCATCGTCGTCCCCGGACTGCGCGTCGGGCGACTGGTGTTCTGTCCCGAGGACACCCGACTCGACTCGACCGAGATCCACCGACTGATCCGCGACAACGCCATCCAGGTACCCTCCGGCTTCTCGATCGACAGCAACGGCTATCTGATCCTGCGCCCGCAGCGCCAGATCTTCCATTTCGCCCAGCCGCTCGGTATCGAGCAGGTCACCGCCATCGCCACCCATGCCGACGGCAAGGACCTGCTCAACCGGTTGCAGATCCGCGAGCCGGTCGAGCACATCGAGCTGCCCCCGCGCGACGGGCTGGTCACCGCCTGCTCGATGTTCCTCCATCGTCACTACGTGGTGCTGCGCAACCTCGACGAGGCGCTGGGGCTGCACCTGCAGGCCACGGTGCTCGATCCGATCACCACCCGGGGCACCAACATCTATCTCGAGTTCATCAACCGCTCCGACCAGCTCATCATCAACCCCAGCGTCGCCGCCACCGTCCACGAGGCGATCGCACTCGAACCCCGTCGTCGCTACTGGCACGGCGGCCCCGAGCGTCAGGGCGAGCCGGGCAACCAGCCCGACCCGGAGTTCGAGACCCTCAAGGCGGTGTTCGACCGGCTCGAGAGCGGCGCCAACCGCGACCACTACTCCCACCGGATGATGGCGATCAGCCACGCCCCCGCGCGACTGCGCGTCGGCGACGAGCCCGAGCACATCTGGACCCAGCCGCAGACCCCGCCGGATCCGCGTCGCGGCACCGAGCTCGCCGCCGGGCTGGTGGCCGAGGGACTGAGGCTCGACACCCGCCCCGAGTGCGGCACCTCGGTGCTCTCCGAACTCCCCGACGGCGCGCGCGCCACCCTGCTGCTGGGCTACTTCCCCAACCTGGTCGAGCACACCGAGATCTGCGCCGCCGCGCTGCAGCAACGCATCGGCCGGATCATCTTCCGCCGCGCCTCGTTCGAGCACGGACACTTTCTCTCGGCACGCGATCATGGCCGGCTGGCCGACTACGAGGGACTGGGGATCGAGGTGTTCTGGTGCAACGACGCACGGGGGCACGTGGTCAAGCACGTCTTCCGCGGGCTGCGCGGCTACTTCACCGCACCGGAGAACGTCTCGCGCTTCCACGACACCCTGGTGTTCGCCATCTACGGCTCGACCAGACCGCTCAACGACCACGGCATCGCCCAGGTCGAGCGCCTGCTCACCAACCTGCGCGGACTCTTCGGCAACGACATCAGCATCCTCACCGGCGGCGGCCCCGGGGCCATGCAGCAGGTCACCGACGTGGCCCACGAGATGGGGCTGATGGTCGGCTCGAGCTTCATCGAGACCATCGATCAGAAGCCCAACGACAGCGCCGACTTCTACCAGACCTTCCAGAGCCGCAGCCGACAGTCGCGCCAGCGCTGGTTCGAGATCGCCAGCTTCCACATCTTCCTCACCGGCGGCGTCGGCACCCTCGAGGAGATCGGCCTGACCCTCACCGACATGAAGCTCGGGGTGATCGAATCCGGCCCCCTGGTGTTCTTCGACGGCTGCGGCGACGGCTTCTACTGGGAGGGCCTGCAGACCCAGCTCGCGCACATGGCCGACCAGGGCCGGATGCCGCACTGGCTGCTCGACGACATCCTCATGACCAGCGACCCCGACGCCGTGCCCAGGTTCTACAAGCAGGCGTTGCGGCTGGGTTGAGAAAGGGGGATCAGCGATCAGCCACCAGCGGTCAGCCTCCAGTAGGGAAAGGTCGGCCTTCACTCATCGCTGCGGCTGAATGCACACGCCCGCTGGTAGTTGGTGACTGGTGACTGGTGGCTGGTAGCTGGTAGCTGGTAGCTGGTAGCTGGTAGCTGGTAGCTGGTAGCTGGTGACTGGCAGCTGGCGGCTGGCGGCTGGCGGCTGGCGGCTGGCAGCCATAGCCCGATCCCCCCGTGACTTCTGTGAACAAAAGCCGCACAATCGAGCGAGGGGCCGACGCCCGCCGGGCGTCGGTGGTCAATGTCAGCCGGGGGCCGCGCACCGCGCCAGCCACCGAGAGCCAAGGGTCGAATTGATCCCGAGACATCCGCCGTGCCGACAGTCCTGACCTTCGAACATCCGCTCAACGAGCGCACCCGGACCTTCCTCCGGCTCGAACACCTGTTCGAGCGCTTCGATCACTTCGCGCCCCAGCCCGAGGATTGGGCGACGCGCGCCGCGCTCGAGAGCCTGATCGAGATCGTCGCCATCACCGCCCGCGCCGATGTGCGCAACGAGCTGCTCAAGGAACTCGAACGCACGCTCGAGACCCTGCGCCGCATCGCCTCGCGGCCCGGCGTCGACCCCGGCGCCCTGGAGCGCGTGCTCAGCGACCTGGAGCGCTCGCGTAACGCCATCCTCGCCATCGATGGTCCAATCGGCCAGATCGCCCGCGAGGACGACTTCCTCAAGGGCGTCGCCCAGCGCAACAGCATCCCCGGCGGCAGCTGCAGCTTCGATCTGCCGCAACTCCACCACTGGCTGCTGCAACCGCCCGAACAGCGTCAACAGCGTCTGGCCGACTGGCTCGAGGACCTGCGCCCGGCCCACCAGGCGATCGCGCTGACACTCTCGCTGGTACGCGCCAGCGCCCCGCCGCGTCAGGCCATGGCCGAGGCGGGCTTCTATCAGGAGGCGCTGGAGACCCAGGTGCCGCCACAACTGGTGCGCATCGGCGTCGATGCCAACAGCGGACTCTACCCCGAGGTCAGCGGTCACAAGAACCGCTTCAGCATCCGCTTCATGACCATCGAGAGTGAAGAGCGCCCGGCCCAGACCAGCGACGACATCCCCTTCCGACTGACCTGCTGTCTTTTCTGATCCATGTCCATCACCGTCCCCTGCCCCAACTGCGCCGCCCCCGTCGAATGGAGCGAGCACTCGCCCTGGCGCCCCTTCTGCAGCGAGCGCTGCCGCCTCATCGACCTCGGCGAGTGGTTCAACGAGAACCACCGCATCAGCGAACCGACCGACCCCGAGATCCCGCCCCAGCAGACATCGCCGGAGCATTGAGTCGGCCCAGGCCAGCGGCCAGCGGCCAGCGGCCAGCGGCCAGCGGCCAGCGGCCAGCGGCCAGCGGCCAGCGGCCAGCGGCCAGCGGCCAGCGGGATTGAACCGCAAAGCCGCCAAGGACGCAAAGACACTGACCGACCTTCAGCGAGCGGCCTGAAGTCTAGGTTTGCAGTCAACTGCGGCGCACAAGACGATCCAGCCTCCTCACTGGAGGCTGGCAGCTGGAAGCCCTTCTTCTCTTCGCGCCCTTTGCGGCTTTGCGGTTCAACCCGCTGGCGGCTGGTCGCTGGAAGCTGACTCGAACCGCGAAGACACCAAGGACACGAAGGGGTTTTGGGCGTGGATGACGGTCGATTCCCGGCCAACAGCGACCCGTCCCGGGCAAAGCGCAGCGTGCTCGGTGCCTGCGTGCGCCTCGATGGGCACGCTGCGCTTTGCCCATCCTACGACGCTGGCGGCAAGTAGCTGGTGGCCGGTAGCTGATGGCTGGCGGCTGGCCGCTGAAAGCTAGTCGCCGGGCCACAGCCCGCGGATGGCGGCGATGCCCTGGGCGCCGAGGTCCCAGGCGGTGTCGAGGTCGTCGCGGGTCATGCCGCCGAGGGCGTAGACCGGAACATTGGCGGTGGCGGCGATGGCGGCGAAACGCGACCAGCCGAGGGCCGCGGCGCCGGGGTGGGTGGCGGTCGTCTTGACCGGTGAGAGCAGCGCGTAGTCGAGCCCGAGGGTGGCGATACGATCGAGCTCGGCGGCATCGTGACAGGCGGCGCCGACCAGCTCGCCGGGCGCGCCGGGACGCGCGCCCAGCCGCGCGAGCAGGCTCGAGCCCAGGTGCAGCCCGTGACGCGGCACCCCGACGACCTCCTCCGGGGCGCGATTGAGGAGCAGCCTGGCACCATGACGCTCGCAGCGCTCGAACGCCTGCTCGGCCAGCGCGCGATAGGCGGCGGCGCCGAGCGCATGCGCGCGCAGCTGCACCAGTCGCACCCCGTCCTCCAGGGCGCGCTCGAGCCGGCGCAGGAACTGCCCGGTGTGCTCGGGATCGGCCCCGGTGATCAGCATCAGCGGGGGCAGGCGCAGCGCGGTGATGATCGGCCGGTCGGCGGCGGGGAAGTCGTCGGGGTCCATCGTCTCGGGGTGTACCCAGTCGAGCGGTTGGCCTTCGCGCCCCTCGGGCGTGCCGGCATAGCGCTCGACCCGGTGGACGTCGAGCAGCACCCGCCGGTCGCCGTAGTGATGACGCACCCGGATCAGCGGTCGGCTGTGCTCGACACGGATACCGAGTTCCTCGTCGAGTTCACGGGCGAGCCCGGCGATGGGCGACTCGCCCGTCTCGAGCTTGCCGCCGGGGAACTCCCACAGCCCGCCCTGGTGCACGCCCTCGGGACGGCGGGCGATGAGGATCCGGCCCTCGTGGTCGGCGATGGCGCCGACCATGACATGGATCTCGGCGGGATCGCGATCAGCTGCGGTATTCGGCGTTGATGCGGACATAGTCGTAGGACAGATCGCAGGTGAGTACCTGGGCCTCGGCCTCACCGCGGCCGAGATCGACACGGATGAGGATCTCGGACTCGGCCATCACCGCAGCGCCGGCGGCCTCCTCGTAGTCGGCGGCACGCCCGCCGTCGCGCACGATCGCCACATCACCGAGCCACACCTGCACCCGGTCGATGTCGAGCGACTCGACCCCGGCGCGACCGATCGCGGCGAGGATCCGGCCCCAGTTGGGATCGGAGGCGAAGAGCGCGGTCTTGACCAGCGGCGAGTGGGCGATGGTATAGCCGACCCGACGCGCCTCGTGCCAGTCGCGCGCGCCCTCGACGGCGATGGTGACCAGTTTGGTCGCGCCCTCGCCGTCCTTGACGATGGCCCGCGCCAGCTCGGTGCAGAGCGACTCCAGCGCCTCCTGCAGGGCCGTCGCGTCGGCGCTCGCCGGATCGCTGACCGGCGCATTGCCGAGCGCGCCGGTGGCGGCGAGCACGCAGGCGTCGTTGGTCGAGGTGTCGCCGTCGACGCTGACGGCATTGAAGGAGCGATCACTGGCCGTCTGCAACGCCTGCTGCAGCACCTCGGGGGCGATGGCGGCGTCGGTGGCGATAAAGGCGAGCATGGTCGCCATGTCGGGGCAGATCATCCCCGAGCCCTTGGCCATCCCGGTGAGGGTCGCGGTCTGTCCGCCGCACTGGAAGCGGCGTGAGGCGAGCTTGGGGAAGGTGTCGGTGGTCATGATCGCGCGTGCCGCCGCCGGCCAGGCGTCGGCGGCGAGCACCGGCAGCAGCCCCGGCAGCGCGGCGCTGAAGCGCTCGACCGGCAGGTGCTCGCCGATCACCCCGGTGGAGAAGGGCAGCACCTGCTCCGAAGCGCAGCCGGCCAGGCCGGCCAGCGCGCTGCAGCTCGCCTGCGCCGCCTCCAGCCCCTGTCGACCGGTGCCGGCGTTGGCATTGCCGGCGTTGATCAGCAGATAGCGCGGCGCGGCGCTCGCGAGATGGCGGCGCGCCAGGGTCACCGGTGCGGCACAGAAGGCGTTGCGGGTGAACACCGCGGCGCAGGTCGTCCCCTCGGCCAGTTCCATCGCCACCAGGTCGTCACGCCCCTGGTAGCGGATACCGGCGGCACAGGCGCCGAGACGGATGCCGGAGACCGGCAGGAAGTCGATCGTGTCGGTGCTGGTCATGGTCTCAGTTCGCCTTGCCGTGACACTGCTTGTATTTCTTGCCCGAGCCACAGGGACAGGGCTCGTTGCGCCCGATCTTGCGACCGTCGCGGACATAGGGCGCATCGCCCTCGGGTTGCGCGGCGCGTGCCGCCGGGTCGGCGTCGGGCTTGGGCTCGGCCTGGTCGGTGTCGAGTCCGGTGAAGGTCTCGTGCTTGAACTCGAAGTCGGCGCTCGGCGCGGACTGGCGCTCGGGCAGGTCGGCGGCGGTCTGGATCTGCAGCTTGGCGAGGGTGCCGATCACCTCCTGCTTGATCGCCTCGAGCATCGCCGAGAACATCTCGAAGGCCTCGCGCTTGTACTCCTGCTTGGGGTTCTTCTGCGCATAGCCGCGCAGATGGATGCCCTGGCGCAGATAGTCCATCGCGGCGAGGTGGTCCTTCCACTGCGCGTCGAGCGTCTGCAGCATCACCGCCTTCTCGAGCTGGCGCATGTTGTCGGCGCCGATGAGCTGCTCCTTCTCGCCGTTGCGCGTCTCCAGGGTCTGGGCGATGCGCGCGCGCAGCGTCTCCTCATGGAGCGAGTCGTCCTCCTCGAGCCAACGGCGCAGCGGCCAATCACCGCCGAAGTGCTCGGCCAGGGCCTCCTCGAGACCGGGCAGGTCCCACTGCTCCTCGAAGCTCTCCGGCGGGATGTAGCCGTTGATCACCTCGGTGAGGACGTCGGCGCGCATCGCGGCGACGGTCGCGCTGACGTCGTTGACGTCCATCAGCTCGCGACGCTGGCGATAGATCACCTTGCGCTGATCGTTGGCGACGTCGTCGTACTCGAGCAGCTGCTTGCGGATGTCGAAGTTGCGTCCCTCGACCTTGCGCTGGGCGTTCTCGATCGCGCGGGTCACCCAGGGGTGCTCGATCGCCTCGCCCTTCTGCATGCCGAGACGCTTCATCAGCGCGCCGACCCGCTCGGAGGCGAAGATGCGCATCAGATTGTCTTCGAGCGAGAGATAGAAGCGGGTCGAGCCCGGATCGCCCTGACGCCCGGAGCGGCCGCGCAGCTGGTTGTCGATGCGCCGCGACTCGTGACGCTCGGTGCCGATCACGTGCAGACCGCCGGCCTCGCGCACCGCCGCGTGACGCTGCTCCCAGTCGGCGCGCAGCGCCTCGACGTCGGCATCGGGGCCGGCGGCCTCGAGTTCGGCCTCGAGGTTGCCGCCGAGGACGATGTCGGTCCCTCGACCGGCCATGTTGGTGGCGATGGTCACCGCGCCGGGGCGACCGGCCTGGGCGATGATGCCGGCCTCGCGCTCGTGCTGCTTGGCGTTGAGCACCTCGTGGCCGAGTCCCTCCTTGGTGAGCAGCCGGTCGACCAGCTCGGAGGTCTCGATCGAGGCGGTGCCGACCAGCACCGGCTGACCGCGCGCAACGCAGTCACGCACGTCCTCGATGATCGCCTGATACTTCTCGTCCTGGGTGAGATAGACCAGGTCGCCACGGTCGTCGCGGATCATCGGCTGGTTGGTGGGGATCACCACCACCTCGAGGCCATAGATCTGCTGGAACTCGTAGGCCTCGGTGTCGGCGGTGCCGGTCATGCCCGAGAGCTTGGGGTAGAGCCGGAACAGGTTCTGGAAGGTGATCGAGGCCATCGTCTGGTTTTCGGGCTGGATGTCCACGCCCTCCTTCGCCTCGACCGCCTGATGCAGCCCCTCCGACCAGCGCCGCCCCGGCATGGTACGGCCGGTGAACTCGTCGACGATGATCACCTGACCGTCACGCACGATATAGTCGACGTTCTTCTGGAACAGGGCGTGCGCACGCAGCGCCGCGTAGACATGGTGCATCAGCGCGATGTTGCCGGGGTCGTAGAGGCTCGCGCCGGCCTCGAGCAGTCCGGCCTCGAGCAGCATCTGCTCGACGCGCTCGTGGCCCTCCTCGCTGAGATAGACCTGGCGCATCTTCTCGTCGACCGAGTAATCACCGGGACCGAAATCGGGCTGACCGTCCTCGTTGGTGGTCGGCTCCTGACGGGTCAGCCGCGGGATCAGCGCGTTGACCTGGTTGTAGAGCTCGGTGTTGCCGTCCGAGGGACCGGAGATGATCAGCGGCGTGCGCGCCTCGTCGATGAGGATCGAGTCGACCTCGTCGACGATGGCGTAGAAGGGATCGCGCTGCACCCGCTGCTCGGCCGAGAAGGCCATGTTGTCGCGCAGGTAGTCGAAGCCGTATTCGTTGTTGGTGCCGTAGGTGATGTCGGCGGCATAGGTCTCGCGCCGGGTGACCGGGCGCAGGTGACGGTAGCCGGCGTCCCCGCTGGGCACGTAGTCGGGATCGAAGCGGTAGGAGGCGGCGTCCGGCCCCATGCCGCCGGAGGAGTTGATGACGCCGACCGAGAGCCCGAGGAAGTGATAGAGACGTCCCATCCAGGCCGCGTCGCGACGCGCCAGATAGTCGTTGACGGTCACCACGTGCACGCCCTTGCCGGGCAGCGCATTGAGATAGGCGGCGAGGGTCGCGACCAGGGTCTTGCCCTCACCGGTGCGCATCTCGGCGATCTTGCCGTCGTTGAGCACCATGGCGCCGACCATCTGGACGTCGAAGTGACGCATGCCGAGCACCCGTCGTCCGGCCTCGCGCACCACCGCGAAGGCCTCGGGGAGCAGCGCCTCGAGGGCTTCGCCGCCGGCCAGCCGCTGGCGAAACTCGGGCGTCTTGGCCGCGAGCGCCTCGTCCGACAACCGCTCGAGTTCGGGTTCGAGTGCATTGATCTTCGCGACCGATTTCAGCAGCGACTTGACCAGGCGATCGTTGCGGCTGCCGAAGACCTTCTTGAGCAGTTGAGTGACCATCGAATTGACTGAAACCTGTCCTGGGAAAATCGGGAAATTGTACCGGATTTACTTGACCCTTGCGGGACCGCCGGGGGCGGAGCGAACGAGGCCCCCGCAGGGCGCACGGCATGACGAGGGACGCGTGACACGCCCCGGTGAAGCTGCAGACGACGCTCAGCCGCCCGACTGATCGGCACCGGCGTCGGCCAGGGTGCGCTTGGGCGTCTTGCCGAGATAGGCCATGGGGTCGACCGGCTCGCCGTCCTTGAGCACCTCGAAGTGCACGTGCGGACCGGTGGCGACGCCCGACGAGCCGACGGTGGCGATCTTCTGGCCCCGGCGCACCATCTGCCCGACCTCGACCAGGTTCTTGCTGTTATGGGCGTAGCGGGTGATCAGCCCGTCCATGTGACGGATATCGACCACCCAACCGTAGCCATTGCGCCGGCCGCTGAACTCGACCACGCCATCGGCAGCCGCAGCGATCGGGGTGCCGCGCGGACTGGCGAAGTCGACACCGCTGTGGAACAACCGCACCTTGCGTGTCGGATGGATGCGATAGCCGAAGTTGGAGGTGATATAACCGGAGGCGACCGGCCAGTTGGTCGGCAACGCCTGCGCCTTGAGCCCCTGCTCCATCACCACGCCCTCGATCACCCCGAGCTTGCGCTGGCGATCATCGATGAGGCTGGCGACGCTGCCGAGTTCGCTGACCAGCTCCTTGATGGTGTAGTCGCGCACCGGTCCCTCGGCGGGTCCACCCTGCGGCGGCGGTCGATCGAAGTCGAACTCCTCGGCGTCGAGCCCGGACATCTGCACCAGCCGCGCGCCGAGCGCATTGAGTCGCAGCAGTTCGGCCTGCATCTCACCGAGACGGGCGGCGAGCGCGTTGATTTCATCGGTGGAGGGGTTGGCGGGGATCGAGAGGGTGGATGCGGAGGCGGGCGGTGGAGCAGGCGGCTCGATGCGGGTGAGGGACTGACCGGTCAGGAATCCGATCCCGCCGCCACCGAGGGCGCAGGCCCCGAGGGCCAGCAGGATCACCTGGCCGCGCAGGGCCTTGCTTCGATCGAGATGATGCATCGCTTCTCTCTACGGTTGGGCTCACGCCAGAGGGCGCGAGTTTATACTATGGCGACGTGATTTGATCATGGCTTTGCCGAGACGGCCCCATTGGCGATCGACCGGAAACGCCCGATGATTGAATACCTACGCCTCATGGATATCATCGGGCACCAGTGCACGCCTCATCCTCGACACAGCGACAGCCCGCAGTGATGCCCGACCGGCCCAAGACGATCCACGACCTGCTCTGGAACAACCCCATGGTGCGCGACCGGCTCGCCCGGCGACAGCGTGAGCTCGAGCTGCTCGAGGCCGCTCGTCAACGCGTCCCCGGTGGGTTGCAGCGTCACTGCATCGACGCCCACCTCGAGGACACCACCCTGGTGCTGGTACTCGACTCGCCGGCGTGGGCCACCCGCGCGCGCTTTCTCGCCCGCGATCTCGGCGCCGCGCTGGCCGCGCGCGACCTCACCGCGGTGCGCATCCAGACCCGGCCGCCGCAACCTCAGCGCCAGCACGCTCCCAAGGCCCAGGTCGGTACTCCGCGTCGACTCTCAGCGGCAACCGTCGAACACCTGCGCACCGCCGCCGAACACCTCGACGACCCCGAGCTCGCCGCCACGCTCAGACGGCTCGCCGAGCATCATGCCGAGGACGACACCTCGAGCGACTGAGCGCAGGGGCACGGGCGCACGCAAACGACCGATCGATGCCTCGGCATCGATCGGTCGTTGCTGCAGTGGATTGGCTTGGGCGGGGCACGGTCATCATCGTCGCCCCGCCCCGACCCGGCGACTCAGATCGCGGCCACCGGCTGACCATAACCGATGGGAGCGCACTCACCGTCCTCGAAGCTGACCTCCTCCCAGGCGGCGGTGTCGGCAACCAGGGCGCGGACCAGCATGTTGTTGAGTGCGTGTCCGGACTTGTGACCGCAGAAGGCGCCGACCAGCGAGTGGCCGAGCAGGTACAGGTCACCGATGGCGTCGAGCATCTTGTGACGCACGAACTCGTCGTCGTAGCGCAGGCCTTCCTCGTTGAGCACCCGGTACTCGTCGACCACCACGGCGTTGTCGAGACTGCCGCCGAGGGCGAGATTCTGCTGACGCAGCGCCTCGATCTCCTTGAGGAAACCGAAGGTCCGGGCGCGGCTGACCTCGCGCACGAAGGAGTGGGTCGAGAGGTCGATACTGGCGCGATTGACCCGGGCGTGGAAGGCCGGATGATCGAAATCGATGGAGAAATCGACCCGGAAGCCGTGATAAGGCGTGAAGCGGGCGAACTTGTCACCGTCACGCACCTCGACCGGGCGCTTGATGCGGATGAAGCGCTTGGCCCTGGGCTGCTCCTCGACACCGGCCGACTGGATGAGGAAGACGAAGGGCGCGGCGCTGCCGTCCATGATCGGTACCTCGGCGGCACCGAGGTCGACATAGGCGTTGTCGATGCCGAAGCCGGCGAAGGCGGCGAGCAGATGCTCGACGGTGGAGACCCGCACGTCGCCGCGCACCAGGGTGGTGGAGAGCCGGGTGTCGCCGACATTGAAGGGCGTGGCCTGGATCTCGACCGGGGTGTCGAGATCCACCCGCCGGAACACGATACCGGTATCCGGGGCGGCCGGACGCAGGGTGAGCGCGACCTTCTCACCGGTGTGGAGTCCCACGCCGGTGGTCTGGATCACGGTCTTCAAGGTGCGTTGCTTGATCATCGCCCGGGTTACCCCTCGCTATCCACGGCGGCCGACGGCGATCCCTGCCGGTTGCCGTTCGAGTACCGCGCGGGACCGGTTCAACCGATCCCGCGCCGTTCGTCCTGTGCTCGATTCATGTGCACGCGCGTCATCACGACGGGTGCGGTTTCGGATAGCTTAGGGTTTTCCCGAAGATTTATCAAGTTTCGCACGCGACAAGACACGACCCCCCCTGTTTTAAAACGCCTTTCAGATACAGGGAAACCCCTGATCAGTCGGCCTGACGACGCAGGAACGCGGGGATGTCGAGATAGTCCAGGTCGCTCTCCCCGACCGACTCCGAGGCCGCCTGGGCACCCGCCTTGCGCGCAACCGCCGGACGGCGATCGAGCTCGCGATAGTCGGGCGCACCCTCACCGCCGTCACCGCTGACCAGACGCATCGCCGGCTCCTGCAGCCCGGGGCGGCGGGCCTTGGCGCGATTGCCGCCGAGTCCGGTAGCGACCACGGTCACCCGCAGCTCGTCCTCGAGCTCGGGGTCGACCACGGTCCCGACCACCACGGTGGCGTCATCGTCGGCGAACTCGCGCACCGTGCTGCCGACCTCGTCGAACTCGCCGATGGTGAGGCTCATCCCGGCGGTGATGTTGACCAGGATGCCGCGAGCGCCGGCGAGATCGATGTCCTCCAGCAGCGGGCTGCGGATCGCCGCCTCGGCCGCCTCGCGGGCGCGGTTCTCGCCCTGGGCCGCGCCGGTGCCCATCATCGCCACGCCCATCTCCGACATCACCGTCTTGACGTCGGCGAAGTCGACGTTGATCAGCCCCGGACGGGTGATCAGCTCGGCGATGCCCTGGGTGGCGTTGAACAGCACGTCGTTGGCTGCACGGAAGGCATCGAGCAGGCTCATCTCCTTACCGAGCACCGCCAGCAGCTTCTCGTTGGGGATGGTGATCAGCGAATCGACATTGGTCGCCAGCTCGGCGATGCCCGCCTCGGCCACGCGACTGCGCTTGCCGCCCTCGAAGGGGAAGGGCTTGGTGACCACGGCGACGGTGAGGATGCCCAGCTCCTTGGCCACCTGGGCGACCACCGGCGCGGCGCCGGTACCGGTACCGCCGCCCATGCCGGCGGTGATGAAGACCATGTCGGCGCCCTCGAGCGCGTCCTGGATGCGATCACGGTCCTCCATCGCGGCGTTGCGCCCGACCTCGGGGTCGGCGCCCGCACCCAGCCCCTTGGTGATGCCCGCGCCGAGCTGCAGGATGGTCTTGACGTTGGAATTCTTCAGCGCCTGGGCGTCGGTGTTGGCGCAGATGAAGTCGACCCCCTCGATGGTCGAGGCGACCATGTGGTTGACCGCGTTGCCGCCGCCACCGCCGACGCCGATGACCTTGATGACCGCGTTCTGGCTATGGGTGTCCATCAGTTCGAACATGTGAAATCTCCTCTCTTGTTGCAGTGCGCAAAAACCTGAAACCTCGTCGGTGTCGCGCTCCAGGCGACACCGCCCCCCGACATCCCCGGCGTCCTCCGGACACCGGGCCCTGAGACCGCAGGCCGCGGTCCATCCCGACTACGGTGCCGCTCGCGACACCGCCCTGCCGACACCACCGCCCCGGAGCGACCGAAGCGGCGGCATCGTCCCTCTAGAACGTGCCCTGGAACCAGCCGCGCATGCGCGACCACATCCCCTGCAACCCCGGCCCCTCGGCCATCTCGGGGGCACGGGCGAAGCGGTGCTGGCGCGCATACATCAGCAGCCCCACCCCGGTCGCATAGGCCGGGTTGTCGACCACCTCGGGCATGCCGACGACGTGCTGCGGCACACCGAGACGCACCGGCATGTCGAACACCGACTCGGCCAGCTCGACCAGTCCCTCCATCTTGGCCCCGCCGCCGGTGAGCACCACACCGCCGGCGACCACCTCTTCCAGCCCGCTGCGCCGCAGCTCGTTCTTCAGCAGGGTCAGCAGCTCCTCGTAACGCGGCTCGGCGACCTCGGCGAGCATCTGCCGCGAGAGCCGGCGCGGCGGCCGATCGCCGATGCTCGGCACCTCGATCGCCTCGCTGTCGGTGGCGAGCTGGGCAAGCGCGCAGGCATGCTCGACCTTGATCTGCTCGGCGTACTGGGTGGGCGTGCGCAGCGCCACGGCGATGTCGTTGGTGACCTGGTCGCCGGCGATCGGGATCACCGAGGTGTGACGGATGGCGCCATTGGTGAACACCGCCATATCGGTCGTGCCGGCACCGATGTCGACCAGACAGACGCCGAGCTCCTTCTCGTCCTCGCCGAGCACCGAGTAGCTCGAGCTCAGCTGCGAGAGCACCAGATCGTCGACATCGAGTCCGCAGCGGCGGATGCATCGGGTGAGATTCTGCGCCGCGCTCGCCGCGCCGGTGACGATATGCACCTTGGCCTCGAGCCGCACCCCGCACATGCCGATCGGCTCGCGCACCCCGCCCTGCTCGTCGATGATGAACTCCTGCGGCAGGATGTGCAGGGTCTTCTGATCGGCCGGGATCGCCACCGCGCGCGCCGAGTCGATCACCTGATCGACATCGGCCTGGGTGACCTCGCCCTCGTTGACCTTGGCGACACCGTCGGAGTTGAAGCTGCGCACATGGCTGCCGGCGATCCCGGCGTGCACCGAGTGGATCTCGCAGCCGGCCATCAGCTCGGCCTCCTCCACCGCACGCTGGATCGACTGCACCGTCGACTCGATATCGACCACCACCCCGCGCTTGAGTCCGCGCGAGGGATGGGCGCCGATACCGATGATCTCGATCTGGTCATCATCCTTGAGCTCGCCGATCAGGGCGGCGACCTTGGAGGTCCCGATGTCCAGGCCCACCAAAAGATTCTTGTCGTTACGTCGCGACATCCGGTTCTATCCTCGATTGTCGGGCCACTCCGGGCGACCCGAGTTCGCGCGGACCTGCGCCTGTCTCTCGTCCGCCCAGCGCACGGCGAACCCGTTGCTGTAGCGCAGATCCACGACCAACAGTTGTCCAACCGCCTCGAGCTGCGGGGCGTTGGCGATGAAACGGGCGAGCCGCTCCTCGACCTGCTCGGAACCGAGCCGCAGCTCGGTGCCCATGACCAGCTCGACGCGCCAGTCGCCGCGCGGATCGACCGCCAGGGTCTGGATCAGATGACCGACCAGCATCAGCCGGTCGCGCCAATCCTGATAGCGACTCGCCAGCTCGGCGGCACGCGCCTCCTCACCCACGAGCACCGGCAACCCCGCCGGCAGGGTCGCGGCACGCGGCCGGAACACCACCCCCTCGGCGGTCACCAGACCGTCGTCGTTCCAGCGCGCGATCGGTCGATGCTCCTCGACCAGCACCAGCAACCGATCGGGCCACACCCGACGCAGACTGGCGTGACCGACCCAGGCCAGCGACTCGGCCGCGCGCTTGAGCTCGACCAGGTTGGCGGTCAGGATGCCGCCGTCGAGCCGCTCGGTCAGGGTCTGGCTGAGCAGCGCCGAGGAGTGATGGTGCAGCTCGCCCTCGACCTCGACCACCCGCACCGGCAGCAGAAAGGGCTCCCAGCGCAGGAACAGCCAGCCGCCGACCGGCATCGCCAGCAGCAACAACACCCCGAGCAGCGTGCGCCAGCGCGAGCGCCCCAGCCGCTGCGACAGCGGACGCTTCCTGGTAGCCCCGCGACGGCGTCGTTCAGCCACGGTCGAAACTCGTCTCCAGGATGCGCCACACCAGCCGATCGAAGTCCATCCCCGCCGCCCGCGCCGCCATCGGCACCAGGCTGTGATCGGTCATCCCCGGCACCGTATTGATCTCCAGCAGGAAGGGGTCTCCTGCGGCGTCGAGCATCAGGTCGACCCGCCCCCAACCGCTCGCCCCGGCCTGTTCGAAGGCGTCGAGCGCGAGCGACTGCAGCGCGTGCTCGCGCGCCGGCTCCAGTCCGCAGGGGCAGAAATAGCGGGTGGTGTCGGCGCTGTACTTGGCCTCGTAGTCGTAGAAGACGTTGGGCGTCTCCAGCCGGATCAGCGGCAGCGCCTCCTCGCCGAGGATGGCACAGGTGTACTCCGCCCCGGCGATCCAGCGCTCGGCGAGCACCAGGGCGTCGAAGGCACTCGCCGCACGCCAGGCGGCGGCGAGCCCGGCGACGTCCTCGACCTTGGCCATGCCGATGCTCGAACCCTCGTGCACCGGCTTGACCATCAACGGGAAACCGAGCGCCGCGGCCGCCGGCAGGTCGTCCTCGTCGCGCAGCAGCACGGCGTCTGCGGTGGGCAGACCGCCCCCCGACCACAGCAGCTTGCAGCGATGCTTGTCCATGCCCAGCGCCGAACCGAGCACCCCGGAGCCGGTGTAGGGCATGCCGATGCGCTCGAGCGCGCCCTGGATCTGGCCGTCCTCGCCGCCACGTCCGTGGAGCACCACGAAGGCGCGCGCGAAGCCCCCGACCCGCAAGCGCTCGAGCACGTCGGCGCCGGGGTCGAGCGGCTCGGCGTCGACGCCCTGACGGCGCAGCGCCTCGAGCACCGCACGCCCGCTCCTCAGCGAGATCTCGCGCTCGGCCGCCTCGCCACCGAGCAACACCGCGACCCGGCCGAACTCGGCCGCGTCCTGAACCCGATGCCTGGTCATGACTCCCCCCCGACGACCCGCCGCACCTCGGGCATCAGCCGGACCCCGCTGGCGCGTTCGACCGTGGTCTGCACCAGCGCGATCAGCTCGGCGATGTCCCGGGCGGTGGCATCGCCCGTGTTGATGATGAAGTTGGCGTGACGCTCCGAGACCTGGGCCCCGCCGAGTCGTCGCCCCTTGAGCCCGTTGGCCTCGATCAGTCGCGCGGCATGGTCCCCCGGCGGATTGCGGAACACCGAGCCGCAGCTCGGCTGACCGATCGGCTGGGTGGCGGCGCGACGATCGAGCAGGGCGCGAATCCGCGCCATCGCCGCGGCGCCGTCGCCGGGTTCGAGCGCCAGATCGGCGCCGACGAACCACTCGCCCGCCGGCCCGCGCACCTCGCGATAGCCCGGGGTGAAGTCGCTCGCCGGGCGCTCGCGGACCCGCCCCCGGCGATCGATGGTGCGCACGCGCGCCACCCACGGCCAGGTCTCGCCGCCCCAGGCCCCGGCGTTCATCGTCAGGGCGCCGCCGAGGGTGCCGGGGATACCGGCGAGGAACTCGATCCCGACCAGGTCGGCGCGCGCGGCAACGCGGGCGAGCTTGGCGCAGGCGACCCCGGCGCCGACCCGCAGGCCGTGCTCGCCGTGACGCTCGAGCCCGTCGAGACAGCCCAGGGTGTGGATCACGGTGCCGGGGAACCCGGCATCGTCGATCAACACGTTGCTCCCCAGCCCCAGCCACAGCAGCGGCTCGTCGGGGTCGAGCGCGGCGAGGAAGACGGCGAGGTCGTCGAGATCGGCGGGACGGTAGAGCCTTCGCGCCGGACCGCCGACCCGCCAGCTGGTGTAGCGGGCCAGCGGCTCGTGTTCGAGCAGGGTGCCGCGCCAGGGTGTCGTCGTCTCGCTCATCGGCCCTGCTCCAGCAGCTGCGGCAGTCGCGCGGCCAGCCGACCGATGTCGCCGGCCCCGGCCACCAGCACGATATCGCCGTCCTCGAGCAGGTTGGGCAGCAGCTCGGGCACGGCCTCGGGGCCCTCGACGAACACCGGATCGCACTCGCCCCGGGTACGGATGGCGCGGCTCAGTGCACGCCCGTCGGCACCGGGGATCGGCTGCTCGCCGGCCGGATAGACCTCGCAGAGCACCAGGGCATCGACCCCCGAGAGCACCGCAACGAAATCATCGAACTGCTCCTGGGTCCGTGAATAGCGATGCGGCTGGAACACCAGCACCAGCCGCCGCCCCGGCCAGCCCGCACGCGCCGCCTCCAGGGTCGCGGCGAGTTCGCGCGGGTGATGGCCATAGTCGTCGACCACCAGCAGGTCGCGCCCCCAGGCGTCGCGCAGCTCGTGGGAGACGAAGCGCCGCCCCACCCCCTCGAAGCGTGACAGCGCGCGCGCGATCGCCGGCTCCTCGACGCCGAGCTCGAGCGCCACGGTGATCGCCGCCAGGGCGTTGAGCACATTGTGTCTGCCCGGCAGGTTGAGGGTCAGCTCGAGCGGTCCGTCGAGCGCGTCGCTCTCGACGCGGAAACTGGTGCGCATGCCGCACTGGCGCAGCGCGCTGGCGCGCACATCGGCCTCGGGGTGGGTGCCATAGGTCCGCACCGGCCGGGGGATGGTCGAGACCAGCTCGCGTACCACCGGGTCGTCGATACAGAGCACCGCCAACCCGTAGAAGGGCAGGTGATGGAGGAACTCGACGAAGGTGCTGCGCAGCCGCGAGAAGTCGTTACCGTAGGTGTGCATGTGATCGGCGTCGATATTGGTGACGATCGACACCATCGGCTGCAGATACAGGAAGGATGCGTCACTCTCGTCGGCCTCGGCCACCAGATACTTGGTGGTGCCGAGCTTGGCGTTGGCCCCGGCGCTGTTGAGCCGCCCGCCGATGACGAAGGTCGGGTCGAGCCCGCCCTCGGCGAGGATGCTCGCCACCAGACTGGTGGTGGTGGTCTTGCCGTGGGTCCCGGCCACCGCCACGCCGTAGTAGAAGCGCATCAGCTCGGCGAGCATCTCGGCACGGCGCACGATCGGGATGCGCGCGGCACGGGCGGCGCGGATCTCGGGGTTGTCCTCATCGATCGCCGTCGAGACCACCACCGCGTCGACGTCGACGACCTGCTCGGCGCGATGGCCGACATGGATCTCGACGCCGAGCCCGGCGAGCCGGCGGGTGACCTCGCTCTCGCGCAGGTCCGAGCCGCTGACCTCGTAGCCGAGGTTGGCCATCAGCTCGGCGATCCCGCTCATCCCCGCCCCACCGATACCGATGAAGTGCAGACGCCGGACCCGCCCCATGTTAGCGGCGGTATGTTGCAGATGTGCGTTCATCGACCGATCTCCTCGAGACACCGGGCGGCGATCCGCGCCGCCGCCTCCGGTCGGGCGCGCCCGCGCGCGGCCTCGGCCATCGCCAGCAGCGCGGCGCGATCACCGAGCAGCTCGGCGAGCAGCTCGCCGAGGCGTTCAGCGGTGAGCTCGGTCTGCGGCAGCAGCCGCGCCGCGCCGGCCTCGACCAGATAACCGGCATTGGCCCGCTGGTGGTCGTCGACGGCGTGCGGATAGGGCACCAGCACCGCGCCCACGCCGGCGGCGGCGAGCTCCGAGACGGTCAGCGCGCCGGCGCGACAGACCACCAGGTCGGCCCAGGCATAGGCCGCGGCCATGTCGTCGATGAAGGGCACCACCTCGGCCTCGACACCGGCCTCGCGATAGGCCGCGCGCGCCTCCTCCAGGGTGCGCGTGCCGGCCTGATGGCGGACCAGCGGACGCATCTCGGGGGCGAGCCGGGCGAGCGCCGGGGCCAGCGTGCGATTGAGCGCGAGCGCCCCGAGCGAACCGCCGAGCACCAGCAGCCGCGCCGCGCCGTCACGCTCGCGCCAGCGCGCGGCCGGGGTCGGCAGCGCGGCGATCTCGGCGCGCACCGGATTGCCACTGACCTCGGCGCGACCGGGGGCGAAGCTCCCCGGGAAGCCCTCGAAGACCCGGCGCGCGATCCGCGACAACCACTGGTTGGTCAGCCCCGGCACCCGGTTCTGCTCCTGTACCACCAACGGGATGCCGAGCACGCGCGCCATCACCCCGCCGGGACCCGAGACGAAGCCGCCCATGCCGAGCACCAGCGCCGGGCGCCGCCGGCGCAGGATGCGTGCGGCCTGCCACGAGGCGCGCGCCAGCCGCCAGGGGGCGAGCACGCGGGAGCGCCAGCCCTTGCCACGCACCCCCTCGATGCCGAGCCACTCGATCTCGAAGCCGTGCTCGGGCACCAGCCGCGACTCCATGCCGCGCCGGGTACCGATCCAGAACACCCGCGCGCCCTCGGCGCGCAGCCGCTCGGCCACCGCCAGCGCGGGAAACACGTGCCCACCGGTACCGCCGGCCATGACGCCTATGCACGGACCCATTTCAACCCCCGTCTTGGTCCCGCCTCGGACTGCGTCTGACGCACCGTGGCATCGATGCGCAGCAGCAGCCCCACCGCCATACAGGCGACGATCAGGCTGTTGCTGCCGTAACTGAGAAACGGCAGGGTCAGCCCCTTGGTCGGGAGCAGCCCCACATTGACCCCGATGTTGACGAATGCCTGCATCCCGATCCACAACCCGATGCCCTGCGCGGCATGAGCGGCAAAGGCCTTGCCCAGCGCCTGGGCGCGGGCGCCGATGGCGAAGGCGCGCCAGGTGACGAAGGCAAAGGCGGCCACCAGCAGCAGGGTGCCGAGCAGACCGAACTCCTCGCCGATCACCGAGGCGAGGAAGTCGGTGTGCGCCTCGGGCAGGAAGAACTGCTTCTGGATGCCGTTGCCGAGGCCGACCCCCAGCCACTCGCCGCGACCGAAGGCGATCAACGCCTGGCTGAGCTGGTAGCCGCTGTTGAAGGGGTCATCGAAAGGATCGAGGAAGGAGGTGACGCGCTGCATCCGATAGGGGGAGACGAGCACCAGGGTGATCAGCCCGGCACCGACCACCGCGATCAGCAGCACGAAGGGCAGCACGCTCACCCCGCCGAGGAAGAGCATCCCCATCACCGTGGCGAGCATCACCGCGGTGGTGCCGAAGTCGGGCTGCATCAGGATCATCGCGCCGGCCACCCCGACCAGGATCATCGGATGGATGAAGCCCGAGATCCGGTTGGCCACGGCATCGGCGTGACGCACCAGATAGCCGGCGACATAGACCACCGCGAACAGTTTCATGAACTCGGAGGGCTGGAGATTGAAGGGACCGAGCGGGATCCAGCGCGTCGCACCATTGACCGAGTAGCCGATCCCCGGCAACAGGACCAACATCAGCGAGGCCATGCCGAACAGGAACAGCCAGACCCCGTAGCGCTCCCACCACAGCAGCGGCAGGCGATAGGCGGCGACCCCGCCGATCAGCCCGAGCACGAGCGCGATGGTGTGACGGATCACGTAATAGAAGGGCGTGCCGCAGCAGCTCTCGGCGATCGACATCGACGCCGAGGCGACCATCACCAGACCGAAGCCGAGCAGCGCGAGCACGCAGATCAGCAACGCGTGGTCGAATGCGGGCAGCCGCTCGCGGCGACGACGCGGGTTGCGCACTGGACGGGCGGCGACGCTCATTGCGACAACCCCCGCACCGCCGCGGCGAAGACCCGGCCACGATGGGCATAGCCCTCGAACATGTCGAAGCTCGCACAGGCCGGCGAGAGCAGCACCCGATCCCCCGGCTGCGCCAGCTCGGCGGCCAGTCGCACCGCCTCGGCCATGTCGGCGGCATGGCACACCGGCACCACGCCGGCGAGCACCGTCTCGATCAGCGGCGCGTCGCGCCCGAGCAGCACCGCCGCGCGCGCGGCGCGCGCCACCGCCGGGCGCAGCGGCGTGAAGTCCGCACCCTTGCCGTCGCCGCCGGCAATCAGCACCACCCGAGCGGGGTCACCCGCGCCGACCAGCCCGTCGAGCGCGGCCACGGTGGCGCCCGGGTTGGTGCCCTTGGAATCGTCGTACCAGCGCACCCCGTCACGCTCGCGCACCAGTTCGCAGCGGTGCGCCAGCCCGGGGAAGTTGGTCAGCGCCTTGCAGCAGGCCTCGCGCGGCAGCCCGCAGGCCTCGGCGAGCGCCAGCGCGGCGAGCGCGTTGGCGAGGTTGTGGCGTCCGGCCAGGGCGAGGCGCGCGCACTCGAGCAGTGGCGTGTCGCCGCGACAGATCCAGTCCTCGCCGCGATGACGGCGTACCCCGTAGTCGTCCGCACCGGGCTCGCCGAGGGTGAAGCCGATCAGCGCGCGCGCCGGCTCGGCGGCGACCATCGCCATCACCTCGGGGTCGTCGCGGTTGACCACCGCCACCCGCGCGCCGCGGTAGATCCGCGCCTTGGCCGCGGCATAGCCGGCGAGATCCGGGTAGCGGTCCATGTGATCGGGCGAGAGGTTGAGCACCACCGCGACCTCGGCGCCAAGGCTGTGGGTGGTCTCGAGCTGGAAGCTCGAGAGTTCGAGCACATAGAGCTCGGCGCGCGCATCGAGCAGCTCCAGCGCCGGCTCGCCGAGGTTGCCGCCAGCCGCCGCGCGCCGCCCGGCCAGCCGCGCCATCAGCCCGACCAGCGAGGTCACCGTGCTCTTGCCGTTGGAGCCGGTGATGGCGCAGATCGGCGCGCGCGCGGCGCGGGCGAACAGTTCGATGTCGCCGACCACCTCGACCCCGCGGGCGATCGCCGCGGCGATCAGCGGCTCGGCGAGCGCCACCCCTGGGCTGACCACCAGCTGCTCGGCGGCCTCGAACACCTCGCGCTCGAAACCGCCGACGAACACCGCCAGCTCCGGCAGCGACTCGCGCAGCGCATCGAGCCCGGGGGGCTGGGCGCGCGAGTCGGTCACCGCCGTCGGCACGCCCTGGGCATGCAGGTAGCGCGCGCAGGACAGCCCGGTCTTGCCGAGGCCGACGACCAGGGTCTTGGGGGCTGGGGGCTGGGTGAGTCGCTCAGTCATGTCAACGGATCTTCAGGCTCGCCAGTCCGATCAGCACCAGCACCACGGTGACGATCCAGAAGCGCACGATCACCCGCGGCTCGGGCCAGCCCTGCAGCTCGAAGTGATGGTGCAGCGGCGCCATGCGGAAGATGCGCTTGCCGGTGAGCTTGAACGACATCACCTGGAGCATCACCGAGATGGTCTCGACCACGAACACCCCGCCCATCACGAACAGCACCAGCTCCTGACGCACCGCCACCGCCACGGTGCCGAGCGCGGCGCCGAGCGCGAGCGCGCCGACATCCCCCATGAACACCTGGGCCGGATAGGCGTTGAACCAGAGAAAACCGAGCCCGGCGCCGACCAGCGCGGCGCAGAAGATCACCAGCTCGCCGACGTCGGCGACATAGGGGATCAGCAGATAGTCGGCGATCTCGGCATGACCACTGGCGTAGACGAAGAGACCCAGCGCCCCGGCCACCAGCACCGTCGGCATGATCGCCAGCCCGTCGAGCCCGTCGGTGAGGTTGACCGCGTTGCTCGAGCCGACGATGACGAAATAGGTCAGCAGGATGAACCAGGGACCGAGCTGGATCGAGACGTTCTTGAGATAGGGGATCAGCAACGCGGTCTCGGCCGGGGTGGCGGCGCTGACATAGAGGGCGACGGCGGCGATGAAGCCGAACACCGTCTGCCACAGATACTTCCAGCGCGCCGGCAGCCCGCGCGGGTCGCGCTGCACCAGCTTCTTGTAGTCGTCGACCAGGCCGATGGCGCCGAAGGCCAGGGTGGTGAGCAGCACGATCCAGACGTAGTGGTTGCCGAGATCGGCCCACAGCAGGGTGCTGATGGCCACCGCCACCAGGATCAGCGCGCCGCCCATGGTCGGGGTGCCGGACTTCGACAGATGGCTCTGCGGGCCGTCGTCGCGCACCGTCTGGCCGATCTTGTAGGCGCGCAGCCGACGGATCATCGGCCGCCCCACCAGCAAGGCGATCGCCAGCGCGGTCAACACCCCGAGGATGGCGCGCAGGGTGAGATAGCGGAATACGCTGAACCCGCTATCGAGCCCGGCGAGCCAGTCAGTCAGATACAGCAGCAAACTCGTCTCCTCCAGCGGCGCAGAGCGCCTCTACGATGCATTCCATTCGCGCGGTGCGCGAACCCTTGATCAAGACCCGGTCATCCTCCCCCAACTCGGCGCGCAACGCGGCGATCAGCGCCGCCTGATCGGCGAAGTGCTCGCCCCCGGCGCCGAAGCTGTCGACCGCCGCGGCGCTCAGCGGGCCCACCGCGGCGAGGCGCTCGATGCCGGCGGCGCGCGCCTGCTCGCCGATCTCGCGGTGCAGCGACTCGGCCTCGGGACCGAGCTCGCCGAGATCCCCGAGCACCAGCCAGCGCCGTCCGGCAAAGGCCCTCAGCACCGCGATCGCCGCGGCAATCGAGTCGGGGTTGGCGTTGTAGGTGTCGTCGATCAGATGCAACCGCCCCGCCCCGCACAGCCGCGGGCAGAGTCGGCCGGGGACCGGGCGCAGCGCGGCCAGCCCGTCGCGGATCGCCTCGCCCTCGACCCCGAGGGCGAGCGCCACGGCGATCGCCGCCAGGGCATTGCGCACGTTGTGCTCGCCGGCGAGCGGCAGCGCGAGTGCATGCCTCTCGCCACCGTAGTGCGCGACGAAGCGGGTGCGGAATCCCCGCGCGTCCCATTCGGCGGTGATCTCGGGACGCTCGGCGCGAAGCGCCGGGCGCACCGTCGCCGCGGTACGCGGTCCGTCGTCGATGGCGAAGGTCGAGACCCGCTGGGCAAACGCCAGCTCACGCCACAACCCGGTGTAGGGCGAATCCTCGGGCACCACCAGGATGCCGTGCGGGAGCAGCCCGCGGGCGATCTCGCCCTTGGCGCGGGCGACCCCCTCGAGCGAGCCGAAACCCTCGAGATGGGCGCGACCGGCATTGGTGATCAGCGCCACGTCGGGGCGAGCGAGATCGGTCATGTAACCGATCTCGCCGGGGTGATTGGCGCCCATCTCGAGCACCAGGAAATCCTCGTCGCGCGCCCCGAGCAGGGTCAGCGGCATGCCGATGTCGTTGTTGAGGTTGCCGCGGGTGGCGTGCACCCGCCCGGCCTGGCCGAGGATCGCCGCGACCATCTCCTTGGCGGTGGTCTTGCCGTTGCTGCCGGTGATCGCCACCACCCGGGCGCGCAACCGCGCCCGCCAGGCATGCGCCAGCCGGCCCAGCCCGAGGCGGGTGTCGTCGACCACCCACTGCGGCAGATCGACCGCCACCGGATGATCGACCAGCGCCGCCACCGCGCCGGCGCGACGCGCCGCCTCGACGTGTTCATGACCGTCGAAGCGCGGCCCGCGCAGGGCCACGAACAGCTGGCCGCTGCAGTCGACCCGGCTATCGGTCCCAACCCCGTCGAAACGGCAGTCAGCGCCCTGGAGTCGGCCCCCGGCCTTGGCCACAGCCTCGCCTAGCGTCCACATCAGTGATGTCCCTCCCGCCACTCGCGCAACGCCTCGACGGCCTGTGCGCGATCGCTGAATCGTCTCTTCAAGTCACCCATGTCCTGATAGGTCTCGTGTCCCTTGCCCGCGACCAGCACCGCGTCGCCGCGACCGGCGAGCGCGATCGCCAGCCGGATCGCCAACCCTCGCTGGTGCTCGACGCGCACCCGCTCGCGCTCGCCAACGCCCTCGAGGATGTCGGCGACGATGGCCTCGGGCGACTCGGTGCGCGGATTGTCGTCGGTGAGGATCAGGCCGTCGCTGAGACTCTCGGCGATCGACCCCATCAGCGGGCGCTTGCCGCGATCGCGATCGCCGCCGCAACCGAACACCGTGATCAGCCGACCACTGATGTGTTCGCGGACGTTGACCAACGCCTTCTCGAGCGCGTCCGGGGTATGGGCGTAGTCGACCACCACCAGCGGCGCATCCCCGCCGCCGAAGCACTCCATCCGCCCCGGCACCCCGCGGATGCGCGCCAGCTCGCGCACCGCGCGCTCCAGCGGCAGCCCGCGCGAGCACATCACCGCCAGCACCGCAAGGAGGTTGGCGGCGTTGAAGCGACCGATCAGCCCGACCTCGAGCTCGGCGCGCTCGGTGCGTCGGGTGGTGCGCGACTCGACATGCAGATAGAGGCTGTGCGGACGCGGCTCGATGGCCAGGGCGCGCAACCGCAGCGCACAGCGCGACGGGGTCGGACCCTCGGGGTCGGTGCCGTAACCGGCGACCTGGACCTGCGGGGCCAGGGTCTCGAGCAGACGTGCGCTGAACGGATCGTCGAGATTGAGCACCGCCCACTGCAGTCCCGGGCTGAGGAAGAGCCGGCGCTTGGCCTCGCCATAGGCGGTCATGTCGCCGTGATAGTCGAGATGGTCGCGACTGAGGTTGGTGAAGACGGCATGGCTGAAACGCGCGGCGCTGGTGCGCCCCTGAGCGAGCGCGTGCGAGGAGACCTCCATCGCCACCGCACGCGCGCCCTGGGCGCGCAGCGACTCGAGCAGCGCCTGCAGCGAGATCGCATCCGGGGTGGTGTGGGTCGGCGAGCGCAGCGCCCCCGGGAAGCCGTTGCCGAGGGTGCCGATCACCGCACAGTCGAGCTCCGGAGCGAGCGCCTGGGCGAGGAAGTGGCTGACGCTGGTCTTGCCGTTGGTGCCGGTGACGCCGAACAGTTCGAGACGCTCGCTGGGCGCACCGTAGAAACGCGCGGCCAGCGCGCTGGCGCGCGCCGCGAGCCCCTCGACCGGGATCACCGGCAAGCCGAGACAGGCGCCGAGATCGAGGATGGCATCGACCGGCCAGTCGGCCGAGACCTCGGCGAGGATCGCCGTCGCACCACGATGCTTGGCCTCCTGGGCGAAGGCCAGCCCGTGCAGGCTGCCACCCTGGCAGGCGAGGAAGAGCCCGCCCTGCGACAGCAACCGGCTGTCGAGGGCGATCGAGCACACCGGGCGATCGGCGGCATCACCGGCCTCGGCAAAGCCGTCGATGAGATCACCCAGGCGCCAGGCGCAGGCCGTCGAGGAGAGCGCGATCACAGCCCCAGCCCTCCTCGTCCACTCAGCAACATCGATGGAGGCGGATTATCCGGCGGCACGTTGAACAGCCGCAGCGCACCCTCCATCACCTTCTGGAACACCGGGGCGGCGACGACCCCACCGTAGTAGGACTTGCCGCCCGGTTCATCGATCATCACCACCATCACCAGTCTTGGTCGGTCCACCGGGGCGAAACCGGCGAACACCGCCTGATAGCGCCGACCCGCATAGCCGTTGGGACCGGCCTTCTTCGCCGTCCCGGTCTTGCCCGCCACGCGATAGCCGGCGATCGCCGCGCGCCGGGCGGTCCCCTTCTCGGACACCACCTGTTCCATCATCGCGCGCACCATGCGCGCGGTCTCGGCACTGAGCACCCGGGTCCCCGGCACCGCCGCCCCGGGCTCGCGTCTGAGCAGGGTGACCGGGCGCTTGATGCCGTCGGCGGCGAGTGCGGCATAGGCCTGGGCCAGCTGCAGCGTGGTCACCGACAGGCCGTAGCCGAAGGCGAGCGTGGCGTGCTCGAAGACCCGCCAGTCGGAGTAGTGGCGCAGGTTGCCGGGGCTCTCGCCGGGGAAGCCGACCCCAGTGACACGACCGAAGCCGAGATGGTCGTAGAGGTTCCAGAGGTCGGCGTACTCCATCATCTGCGCGATCTTGACCACGCCGACGTTGCTCGACTTGGCGATCACCCCGGTGACATCGAGCAGACCGTAGTCGTGGACGTCGCGCACCAGGTTGCGCCCGACCCGGAAGTAGCCCGGCTCGGTGTCGATCTCGGTGGTGGGGGTGATCAGCCCGCGCTCGAGCGCCGCGGCCACCACCAGCGGCTTGACCGTGGAGCCGGGCTCGATCACATCGGTGACACAGCGGTTGCGGCGGCGCTCGCTGCCACCGTCGCGCAACGCATTGGGGTTGTAGCCGGGCTGGTTGACCATCGCCAGCACCTCACCGGTGTCGACGTCGAGCGCCACCAGGGTGCCGCCGACGGCCTTGTGCTCGCGCACCGCCGCCAGCAACTCGCGATAGGCGAGGAACTGCAGCCGCCGATCGAGACTCAGCACCAGATCGGTACCCTGACGCGGCGGGCGCAGCTGCTCGACCTCCTGGACGATGCGCTTGCGCCCGTCGCGGATCACCCGCCGCAGCCCCGGCTCGGACTGGAGCTGGGCGTCATAGGCGAACTCGATGCCCTCCTGGCCGCGGTCCTCGATGTCGGTGAAGCCGATGACGTGCCCGAACACCTCGGCGCCCGGATAGAAACGCCGGTACTCGGTCTCGAAGTCGACACCGCCGAGACGCTCGCGTGCGATCAGCTCGCGCACCGCACGCGCCTCGTCGAAGTCGACCCGACGCTTGAGATAGATGAAACCGCGATCGGATTTGGCCAGCACCCGCTCACGCAATGCCTGCGGATCAAGGTCTAGCGACGCCGCCAGCTCGGGGAGCACGTCGAGCCGCTCGACGAGCTTGCGCGGATCGGCCCACACCGTCTCGACCGGGGTGCTGACGGCCAGCGGCTCGCCGTTGCGGTCGCTGATCATGCCGCGGCGCGCGGCGATCTCGGCCACTCGCAGATAGCGCCGCTCGCCCTCGGTCTGGAGGAAATCGGTCTCGACCACCTGACGATAGAAGACCCCGGCGCCGAGCAGCACGAAGGCCCCCACCAGTGCCATCAGCAACAGCCGACGGCGCAACCCGATGTCGGGACGACGGGGCTTGACGGGTTCGAGCGGGCGGCGGGGGCGACGGCTAGGGTTGGCCATGGCCGGTCTCCTCGAGCAACAGCACGTCGCCGGGGCGCGGCGAGAACATGCCGAGCTGCTCGCGCACGATCCGCTCGATCCGCGAATGGGTGGAGAGCGCCGCCTCCTCGAGTCGCAGCCGGTTCCACTCGACGTCGATGGCGTCGCGCTGGGCGCGCAGGTCCTGGAGCTGGGCGAAGTGCACCCGGGTCAGATACTTGGTATGGACCACGGCGATGGCCGAGACCACCACCATGAGCCCCAGCACCGCGGCGACCCAGAACTCAGCTCGCGCCATCGGCTGGGCTCCGCTCGGCCACCCGCATGATCGCGCTGCGCGCGCGCGGGTTGGACCCGGACTCGATCGCCGAGGGACGCTGCGCCTTGCCGAGCAGGCGCAGCCGCCCCGGGGCCGGGGCGCCGGTCACCGGCACGCCCTTGGGCAACACCGCGCCGCGCGACTCGCGACGCATGAAGTGCTTGACGATGCGGTCCTCCAGCGAATGGAAGCTGATCACCACCAGCCGCCCGCCGGGGGCGAGCAGCTCGCAGACCTGGTCGAGACAGCGCTCGATCTCGCCGAGCTCGTCGTTGACCTGGATGCGCAGCGCCTGAAAGGTGCGGGTGGCCGGGTGCTTGCCCGGCTCGCGCCGCCCCGGCTGGGCGCGATCGACCAGCGCGGCAAGCTCGGCGGTGGTGCGCAGCGGGGCCTCGGCGCGACGCTCGCAGATCGCACGCGCGATCCGCTTGGCGAAGCGTTCCTCGCCGAACTCGCGCAATACGCGCGCGATCTCCTGCTGTTCGGCACGCATCAGCCAGTCCGCGGCCGACTCGCCCCGGCTCGGGTCCATGCGCATGTCGAGCGGCCCGTCGGCGCTGAAGCTGAAGCCGCGCTCGGCGGTATCGAGCTGCGGCGAGGAGACGCCGAGATCGAGCAGGATGCCGTTGAGCGGTTCGCTCTCGCCGGCCTCGGCAAGCGCCGCACCGATCCCGCCAAAGGCGCTGTGGAGGATGCGAAAGCGTGGGTCGTCGAGCGCGCGCGCGGCGGCGATCGCCTCGGGATCGCGGTCGAGCCCGATCAGCCGACCCGTCGGAGCCAGGCGCGCGAGCACGGCGCGACTGTGCCCGCCACGCCCGAAGGTGGCGTCGACATAGCGCCCGCCCGGTTCGGTCACCAGCGCGTTGACCGCCTCCTCGAGCAGCACCGAGCGATGAATGGTCTGGGAGTCCACGGGGACAGGGCGTGCAAGGGGCATGTGAGGGCTCACAGGGTGAAGGACCCGAGTCCGGCCGCGGCGGCCAGCTCGTCGATCGCGGTGTCATTCAGTGCCGCAGCGGTACGCGCGTTCCAGGCGTGCTCGTCCCACAGCTCGAACTTGGCCCCCTGACCGACGAAGGCGACCCGTTTGTCGAGCGTGGCGAAATCACGCAAATGCTGGGGCAACAGGATTCGACCCTGAGCATCCATTTCCACGTCTTGTGCATTCCCGATATAGAGGCGCTGGATGGCGCGTGCCGTGGCATCGAAGGCGGGGAGTGCGGCGAGTTTGTGCTCGATCGTCTCCCACTCGGGCTCCGGATAGAGCAACAGACAGCGGTCACGATCGACCGTCACGACCAGATGGGAATCACAGGCAGCACGCAGCCGTTCACGGTACCGGGCCGGTACCGCGAGACGCCCCTTGGCATCGAGATTGACGAGACTGACCCCCCGAAACACCGAGCGCCCCCGCGGCGAACCGCCTGGTTCCTGCTCCCTGATTCCCCACTCCCCCCCACTTGGCTCCCATGTTAGAGAGGGGTCTGGGGCCAGTCAAGGAAACGGTGGAGTTTATTCTTGGACAGTCAGCAACTTACGCCGGCAAGCTCGACCAGCGCCGAAGACCCGGTGAAAGGTTTTGATATCAAAAGGCTGGAGAATAAACTTCAGATCACGCTTTACCTTTCGACCAGGTCGAGCGCGAGCACTGAATGGGGACGGAGACGTAGATCGATGGAAGGAAGGGAGTCGGCCGATAAGCCGGGTTCTGTCGTGGACAGTCATTCATCTGGGACGCGCGTCGCCGCACGCCTCTAGCGACCTACCCGGGAACACGCGCGGGCCGCGCGCTGCGGTCGAAGCCGCGAGTTCCCCTATTTGGTCTTGCTCCGGGTGGGGTTTACCCTGCCACTGATGTTGCCACCAGCGCGGTGCGCTCTTACCGCACCATTTCACCCTTACCTCCCGTCCGAGGACGGGATCGGCGGTATCTTTTCTGCGGCACTTTCCGTGGACTCTCGCCCCCCAGGCGTTACCTGGCACCCTGCCCTATGGAGCCCGGACTTTCCTCCCCCGTCACCAGGACGGAAGCGACTGTCTGGCCGACTCCCAAGCAAGCAGTATACCCGAGAACCATGCCTTAGGTCGCGCGGGATCGAGCGATCAGCCGCCAGCCCCCAGCTCTCAGTCACCAGCCCCCAGTGGGCGCCTGCCCTCACCATCGGGGGCCGAAGACAATCCGCTGTTGGCTGTTGGCTGTTGGCTGTTGGCTGGCGGCTGGCGGCTGGCGGCTGGCGGCTGGCGGCTGGCGGCTGGCGGCTGGCGGCTGGCGGCTGAAAGCCGCCCCCTACCCCTTCCCGCCCAGCTCCAGTTCGACGCCGAGACGGTAGAGGGCGTTGGTCTTGGCGCCGGTGATCTGCGCGGCGAGTGCGGCGGCGCGGCGCAGCGGCAGGGCCTCGGCGAGGATGCGCAGTACCCGCTCCTGTTCGGCGCGATCCGGGGCGGCCTCGCCGCGCTGGCCCTCGACCAGGATCACCAGCTCGCCGAGACGCTGCTCGGCGTCGGCCTCCAGGCGCTCGGCCAAGGCCGCCGGGGTGGCCGAGAGGAAGGTCTCGAAGCGCTTGGTCAGCTCGCGCCCGACCACCGCCCGGCGCTCGCCGAGCACCGCGGCCAGGTCACGCAGCGTCGCCACCGCGCGTTTGCCGCTCTCGTAGAGGATCAGGGTGCCGGGCTCGGCGAGGAGCGACTCGAACAGCGCCACGCGCTGCGACTGACCGCGCGGCGGGAAACCGAGGAAGAGGAATCGATCGCTCGGCAGCCCGGCAGCCGAGAGCGCGCAGATCAGTGCGCTCGGACCCGGCACCGGCACCACCGTGAAGTCGGCCGCGCGTGCCGCATTCACCAGCTCGTAGCCCGGATCGCTCACCAATGGGGTACCTGCATCCGAGACCAGTGCGACATCGCGGCCCTCGCCGAGGGCCTCGAGCACCCGCGCGCAGCAGCCCTCGGCGTTGTGCTCGTGACAGGACACCAGGCGTGCCGAGATCCCCAGATGAGCGAGCAGCCGCCCGCTCTCCCGGGTATCCTCAGCGGCGATCAAATCGACCGCATTCAAGGTGTTACGCGCACGCTCCGAGATGTCGGCAAGATTGCCGATCGGCGTCGCCACCACGTATAGTACTCCGCGACCTCGTTCCATATCCCCCCACCTCCGCCGGCCACCGAGCGCAACGGAATCATGCAAAAGAACAAGAATCGCGCCCACCCCTCCCTGCTGTCCACCCCTGGCTTCCTGACCCTCCTGATCTTGCCACTGTTGCTCACCGCCTGTGCAGTCGATCCGATCTGGGAAGAGGGGCAGACGCTCTCCGAGGTCAGCGCCACCGAGCTCGGCCAGGCCAAGGCGCTGGCCGCCTCGGGGCGCTCGGCGCAGGCCGCCGAACGCTATCTGGCGCTGGCCGCCGAGTCCGAGCCGCCGGCCCGCGCCCAGCTGCGTCTCAAGGCCGCGCGCATCCTCCTCGCCGCCGGCGACACCGGCGCCGCGCGCAAGGCGCTCGCAGCCATCCGCCAGAGCGAGCTGAGCGCCGCCCAGCGCGAGCTGTTGCTGCTCACCGAGGCCGACCTGGAGCTGCTCGAGGGCCGACCGCGCGAGGCCGTCGCCCGGCTCGAACGGGTCCGTCACCGTGCCCTGCCCGAGGCGCTGCAGCTGCAGTACTACGGCATCCTGGCCTCGGCCGAGCGGCTGCTCGATCACCCGATCGCCGCGGCACGGGCGCTCGACATGATCGACACCCTGCTCGACCGACCGCAGGCACGGCTGGTCAACCAGGTCTCGCTGCTCTCGACCCTGTCACAAGCCGCCCCCGATCGGCTCGACACCCTCGCCCGCGAGGGCAAGGGCCGGATGCGCGGCTGGGTCGAGGTGCTGCGCCTGAGCGAGCGCTGGGGCAACGACGCCTCCGCGCTCGCCCGCGAGTACCGCGCCTGGCGCGCCGCGCACCCCAAGCACCCGGCACTGCCCGAGCTGGCCACCGCCTACGTCAGCCAGCTCGCCAGCGGCTATGCCAAGGACGACGTGCTGACCGTGCTGCTGCCGCGCGGCGGTCGCTTCGCCGGGGCGGCCACGGCGGTGCGCGACGGCATCGAGGCGGCGCGCGCGGCCGATGCCAGCGGACGCCGACCGGCGCTGCGCTTCGTCAACAGCACAGATCCCGGCGCGGTGCGCAGGCTCCATGCCCGCGCCGCCAAGGGCGGCGCCGACTATGTCATCGGTCCGCTGCAGAAGGCGAGCGTCGACGCGCTCTCGCGCGGCGGTCGGCTGAGCGTGCCGACCCTCGCGCTCAACGAGACCACCCATCGCGAGGGCCATGCCAGCGGCCTCTACCAGTTCTCGCTCTCGCCCGACGACGAGGCCGCCGAGGTCGCGCACAAGGCGCGCGGTGCCGGTCTCAGACGCGCCCTGGTGCTACGCCCCGAGGGACGCTGGGGCGAGCGTCTGGCGCGCGCCTTCAGCCATCAGTGGCAGGGACTCGGCGGCATCCTCGTCGCCGAGCGCACCGTCGACGCCAGCGACGCCGGCTATGCCCGACAGGTCACCGAGCTGACCCAAAACACCGCCGCCGATCTGGTGTTCCTGATCGCCACCCCGGATCTGGCGCGGCTGGTCAACCCGCTCATCACCAAGGCCAGCGCCGGACGGTTGCCGGTGATCGCCACCTCGCACGTCTACTCCGGCGGCTTCGAGCGGGTGCGCGACCGCGACCTGGTCGGGCTCTATTTCGTCGACATCCCCTGGATGCTCGGCGTCGGCGGCCAGGGACCGCTGTCGCGCTACCGGATGATGGCCGGGCTCGACAACACCCCGGACCCGCTCGCCAGGCTCTATGCCATGGGCATCGACGCCTACCGCCTGGCACCGCGCATGGAGGACCTCGCCCGTCATCCCGGCAGCCTCTATCCCGGCCAGACCGGCGGGCTCTCGGTCGACGCCTCGGGACAGATCCGCCGTCGTCTCAGCCTCGCGCGCTTCACCGTCGACGGGCCGCGCCCGGTCGAGGTCGAGGCCCTGCGCGCGGCGCGCTGAGTCCCCGATGGCGCTGCTCCCGGGCAGACTCGGCGCGGCCAAGGAGCGGCTCGCCGAGCGCTATCTGCGCGCTCGCGGACTCACCACCGAGGCCCGCAACCATCGCTGCCGCTACGGTGAGATCGACCTGGTGATGCGCGACGGCGACACCCTGGTCTTCGTCGAGGTGCGCTATCGCCGCAGCGAGCGCTACGGCAGCCCGGCGGCGACCGTCGACGCGCGCAAGCAACGCCGTCTGGCGGCGGCGGCCGCGCACTACCTGCAGCGTCATCCGACCATGCTATGCTGCCGCTTCGATGTGGTCGCCATCAGCGGCCAGGACCAGATCCAGTGGGTGAAACATGCCTTCTCGCTCGACGCCTGAGCGCGCGCGCACGAGGCGCGCGGCAACCCTAGCGCTCGTTCTCGCCAGCAGCCTGCTCGGCGGCTGTGGTGCCCTGGTGGTCGGCGGCATCACCGTCGGCGCCGCCGCGCTCTACGACCGCCGGCCCTATTACGTGGTCATCGACGACCAGCAGATCGAGATGAACGCGATCAGCGCCATCCAGCAGGACCGGGAGCTGCAGGACCACGCCCGCATCTCGGTCACCAGCTACAACTACACGGTGCTGCTCACCGGTCAGGCCGAGCGCGCCGAACTCGCCCAGCGCGCGGCCGACAAGGTCCGTCGTCTGGCCAAGGTGCAGCGGGTGGTCGACGAGATCACCATCGGCCCGCGGGTGAGCCTGGCGCGCAAGTCCGAGGACGCCTACCTGACCTCGCGGGTCAAGCTGGCGCTGACCAAGGTCGACCTCAAGGACTTCGACGCCACCCGGGTAAAGGTGATCAGCGAGGACGGCGTGGTCTATCTGATGGGGCTGGTCAGCCCCGCCGAGGCCGATGCCGCGACCGAGAAGGCGCGCTATGTGCGCGGGGTCAAGCGCGTGGTGAAGCTCTTTGAATACCGTCCCACCGGCAACTGAACTGCCGCGCACGCTGCGCGACCGGCTCGCCGCGATCGCCGGTCCCGGCAACCTGCTCACCGCCCCGGCCGACTGCTGGCCCTACGGCTACGACAACAGCCGCCGCCACGCCCTGCCCCAGGCGGTGGTGTTCGCCACCGACGAGGACCAGGTCGCCGCACTCGCCCGGCTCTGTCACGACACCGGCACGGTGCTGACCGCGCGCGGGCGCGGCACCGGCACCTCCGGGGCCACGGTGCCCGATCACGGCGGCGTGGTGCTGTCGTTCGAGCGCATGGACCAGATCCTGCAGATCGACCCCGACAACCGCCTCGCGGTGGTCCAGCCCGGGGTGACCAACGGCGCGCTGCAGCAGGCGCTCGCCGCGTCCGGCTTCTTCTGGCCGCCGGACCCCTCCAGCGCCGCCACCTGCACCATCGGCGGCAACCTCGCCTACAACTCCGCCGGACCGCGCGCGGTCAAGTACGGCACCCCGCGCGACAACACCCTGGGACTGCGCGCCGTCGACGGTCGCGGTCGGGTGCTGCGCACCGGGGTCAAGACCACCAAGGGCGTGGTCGGCTACGACCTCACCCGGCTGCTGATCGGCTCCGAGGGCACCCTGGGGCTGATCACCGAGGCGACGCTGCGTCTCACCCCGCTGCCCGAAACCAAGCGCACCCTGCGCGTCACCTACGGCGACATCCACGGCGCCGCGGCGGCGGTCTCGGCGATCATGGCGCAGCCGATCACGCCCTGCGCGCTGGAGTTCATGGACGCGCGCGCCCTGGAGATGGTCAGCCGCTACGCCGGACTCGAACTGCCGGCGGGCGCCGGCGCGCTGCTGATGATCGAGGTCGACGGCCCCGAGGCCGGGATCGAGGCCGCGCTCGCGGCGGTGGCCGAGGCCGCGCGCGCGGGCGCGCCGATCGAGCTGCGCCGGGCCAACGGCGCCGCCGAGGTCGCCGCGCTGTGGAAGACGCGCAAGGCGCTGTCGCCGGCGCTGCGTCATGTCGCGCCGAAGAAGATCAACGAGGACGTGGTGGTGCCGGTCTCGCGCATGGGCGCGTTCATCGACGGGCTCGACCGGCTCGGGCGCGAGCACGCCATCACCATCGTCAACTTCGGCCACGCCGGCAACGGCAACATCCACGTCAACCTGCTGATCGATCCCGACGACCCCGACGAGGTCGCCCGCGCCGCAACCTGTCTGGACGCGGTCTTCGCGCTGGTCATCGGGCTCGACGGCACCCTCTCGGGCGAGCACGGGGTGGGGCTGGAGAAGCGCGATTTCGTCGACCGCGAGCTCGACCCGGTGGCGCTCGCGCTGATGCGCGAGATCAAGCAGGTCTTCGACCCCGCCGGCATCCTCAACCCCGACAAGGGGCTGCCGCCCGTCGACTGAGCGAGACCGCTCAGACCTCCTCGATCGGTGCGGTCGCGACACGGTCGATGTCGCCCTCGCCGTCCGCGTCTGCGGCCGCCGCGCCGCCGGTCTCGTTCAAGACCCGCAACAGCACCTCGCGCTCGACGGCATCGAGACGCGTCTCCAGGGTCTCGAGATCGGCCGCGGCGCGCGCCTTGCGACAGACCGCACCGTGCAGCTCGATCAACAGTGCCTCGGCCAGCGGCGAACCACAGGCTGCGGCCTGACTCAGCCACAGCACCCCGCCGGCGTCATCGCGCTCGCCGCAGCGCCCGACCAACAGATCCCGCGCCAGCCAGCACATCGCATCGGCATACCCGGCACGCGCCGAGCGGGCGAACCAGTCGCGCGCGCTCCCCAGACGCTCGAGTTCGAGCAGCCGCAGCGCCAGGTCGCACTGCGCCTCGGCATCCCCGCGATCGGCGGCCAGCACCAGCGCCTGGGCCTCGGCATCGAGCACGCGGTCGGTCAGGGCCACCACCTCGGCCAGCGGCACCGAGGTGCGTCGACCCCGGCCCTCGCGAATCGCATGCAAGCGTCCGTCCTGGATATAGCGCCACAGGGTGCGCTTGGTCAGTCCGGTAATGGCGCTCGCGGTATCCAGACATACCGACGGCACAGCCCCTCCAAAACCTCAATTCAATAAACAAGGCGACCAGTTTAAATCGCCGACACAGAGGGGCGCCAACTCACCATCAGAGTCACACTTCGCAATAGCGACATCACCAGATGTCACACCTTTGAGTAGTGACAGGCACGATCCCGAAAAACCTCAAAATCCGCCAGCGACAATGGCAGACAACCAGCAAAAAAGCCATCAATCCATAGCGTCAAATAACAGATGAAGAGCAATTCAAACGACTCCTCATGAAAAATCACAACAACCAGGAACAGCCCTCTAGACAACCATAGAAACCAAATCCAATCATTCGAATGAAAATTCACAGCGACCACAAGGCTTAAAAACCCCGCCGACCAAGCCATTCGCGCTTCCCGCTCGCGAACGGTGACGCTCGATCGACTGTCTCACCCCGCACCCGGACATCGTGACATCGTCTCACCCAACGGCGATGACAGGCCGAGCAGCGAATACACGCAATCAATCGCTTAAGGCATCATTGGAACTGGCCCGAAAGTTGTCTTGCATGGAGCAGATGCCAAGGCTTGTCGAGCACGCATCGCAGAGCGAACTCAACCCACAGAATGGAGAGCAGGAATGAAAAGACAGCAGTCGGGATTCACGCTCATCGAACTGATGATCGTCGTGGCGATCATCGGCGTCTTGGCAGCGATTGCCATGCCCGCCTATCAGGACTATGTCGCCAAGTCCCAGGTCGCAGCCGGGCTTGCGGAGATCACCCCCGGCAAGACCGAGATGGAGCTGATGGTCAACGAGGGGCGCACCCCTGACTTTGGCGATGTCACCGACCTCGGTCTCAAGGCCACCACCTCGAGCTGCACGGTCACGGCGGCCATCGCCGACACAGGGGTCGGCACTATCACCTGCACCCTGACCGGCAACCCCAAGATCATCGGCGAGACCATCGTCTGGAGTCGTAGCGCAGACGGCGAGTGGAGCTGCGAGTTCAGCGGTGAGAAGAAGTTCGCCACCAAGGGTTGCCCGGCCAAGACCGAGACCAAGACCAAGACCTGACACCACACGCGTTAGAAGATCAGGTTCAGGGTTCAGAAGACACGCCCGCCTCGACCGCTCGGTCGAGGCGGGCGTCGTTTCAGCAAGCTCCCGTCTCCCCAATATGCACAGCCAACCACACACAGGCCAGATCGGCCGAGGTGGACTCGACCCGGTGCGGGGTCTGGGCGGGGATCAGTCGGTAGTCGCCGGCGCGCAGCCGCACCCGTTCGCCGTCGATCCACAGCACGGCCTCGCCCTGGAGCAGGCAGACCCACTCGTCGTGCGGCTGATCGTAGTCGACCGGCTCCGGGGTGGCGCTGCTGACGATACGCTCGATACGCGCCCCGGGACGGGCGAACAGGGTCTCGAAACGCTCGCCCTCGGCAGGAACCCGCAGGTCCTCGAGCAGGTTGCCCGCGCCGCTCACCCGCCGAGCACCATGGTCGCCAGCGCGCGCTGAATGGCGGCGACGTTCTCGCCGCCGCGGATCTCGCGCACCAGCGGCGTGGGGTCGCTGCCGATCCACAGCTTGAACTCGGCGTCGAGGTCGAAGTGGCCGGCGGTCTCGACCGCGAAGCGGGTGATCGAGCGATAAGGGATCGACTGATACTCGACCTTGCGCCCGGTCAGTCCCTGCTTGTCGATCAGGATCAACCGCGCGTCGGTGAAGACGAACTGGTCGCGCACCAGCTGGAAGGCCAGCTCGACCCGCTCCCCGTCGGCGAGGATCGGCGCCAGCTCCTCGCCGACGGCCTCGGCATCGCGACTGGCGGCATTGCCGGTGATGGCACTCAACAGCCCCATGATCTGATCTCCCCCTTGGATGCGTGCTACCGACCCGGACGCACCAGTGCGCCGAGCCCCATGGATTCGAGTTCGTCGAGCAGCAGTCGGCGCACCGAGGCGCCGTCCTCGCACTGCAGCGTCATCTGCAGCACCTCGCGCGCGCGGGCGCGACTGATGCTGCGGATCACCCGCTTGACCCGCAACAGGCTGCCCGCGCCCATGCTCAGGCTGTGCACGCCCATGCCGAGCAGCAGGAAGATCGCCAGCGGGTCGCCGGCCATCTCGCCACAGACGCTGACCTCGCGCCCGTGCACCCGCGCGCCGGAGACGATCTGCATCAGCGCGCGCAGCACCGCCGGGTGGAATTCGTCATACAGCTCGGCCACATGCGGGTTGTTGCGATCGACCGCGAGCAGGTACTGGGTGAGGTCGTTGGTGCCGACCGAGAGGAAGTCGACCCGGCGCGCCAGCGAATCGATCAGATAGACCGCCGCCGGCACCTCGATCATCACCCCCACCGGCGGCATGTGCACCTGGTAGCCCTCCTCGCGCAACTCGTCGTGGGCGCGATGGATGAGCTGCAGCGCATCCTCCAGCTCGGTGATGGTGCTGATCATCGGCAGCAGCAGCTGCAGGTTGTCGAGCCCCACGGCGGCGCGCAGGATGGCGCGCACCTGGGCGAGGAAGATCTCGGGGTGATCGAGGGTGATGCGTACCCCGCGCCAGCCGAGGAAGGGGTTGCTCTCCTGCATCGGGAAATAGGGCAGCGGCTTGTCGCCGCCGATGTCGAGGGTGCGGATGGTCACCGGGCGCGGCGCGAACAGCTCCAGCACCTGACGGTAGTTGGCCATCTGCGCCGCCTCGCCGGGGAAACTGTCGCGCACCAGGAAGGGCAGCTCGGTGCGGTAGAGCCCGACCCCGGCCGACTCCTCGATGCCCAGCGGACGGCTCTCGGAGACCAGACCGGTGTTGAGATAGAGCGGCACCTGATAACCGTCGGTGGTCTCGGCCGGGAGGTGGCAGAGCGCCTTGAGTTCATTGGTGAGGGCGACGTCGTCCTCGGCCAGACGCAGGTATTCGGTGCGCACCGCCGGTGTCGGCGAGACATAGACGCGACCGCGATAACCGTCGACGATCATCTCGCGCCCCTCGACCCGGCTCACCGGCAGGTCGGAGACCCCCATCGCCGCCGGGATGCCCATGCTGCGGGCGAGGATGCCGACGTGGGACGAGCCCGAACCCTTGGTCGAGACGATGCCGGCGAGGCGCTCGCGCGGCACCTCGGCGATCTGCAGCGCGCTGATCTCCTCGCCGACGAGGATGGTCTGCTCGGCATAACGCAAGGGATCGACGGTGCGGTTCTGCAGGTGCATGAGGATACAGCGCCCGAGATCGCGGATGTCCGAGGCGCGCTCGCGCAGATAGGCGTCATCCATGGCGTCGAACACCCGGGTGTGCTCGGCGATGGTCTCGCGCAGCGCGCCCGGCGCCCAGTTGCCGGCGCGGATGCGCCCGATGGTGCCGTCGACCAGGGTGTCGCTCTCGAGCATCAGCCGCCAGGCATCGAACAGCGCCATGTCCTCGGCGCCGAGATGACTGTGGGTGTGGCTGGCGAAGCGGTCGAGATCGGCCGCAACCTGATCGAGCGCCTCGCGGAAGTGGTCGATCTCACCCTCGACGCCCTCGGGGACGCGATCGGGCACGGCGTCGAGATCGGCCGGTGGATAGACCACCACCGCCTGCCCCAGCCCGACCCCCGGCGAGGCGGCCAGCCCGGGCAGGAAGCGCTGCGGGATGCCGTCGTCCTGCAACCGCGCCAGTTCGCCGCTGGTGCGGGCGAAGGTGATGGCGCCGGCGAGCTGCGAGGCCAGGGTGACGACGAAGGTGACCTCGGCGTCGTCGAAGTGACGCTTGTCGCGCTGGCGCAGCACCAGCACCCCGAGCACCTTGCGGTTCTGGATGATCGGGGCGCCGAGGAAGCCGTGATAGCTGGTCTCGCCGGTATCGGTGATGCACTGATAGCGCGGGTGGTTGAAGGCGTCGTCGAGGTTGATCGGCTCGGCGCGCTCGCTGACCAGACCGATCAGCCCGCGGCCCATCTCCAGGCGCACCCGACCGACCGCCGCGGCGCGCAGCCCGTCGCTGGCCTGGAGCACGTGGTGGCGTTTGTCGAAATCGTTGAGATAGACCGAGCAGACGTCGGCCCCGACGGCCAGCTTGACCCGCTGTACGATGATCCCCAGCGCCTGTTCGAGATCCCGGGCGTTGTTGACTTCCTGGACGATACGGCGCAGGGCTTCGAGCATAGAGGGAGCGGGACTCTAGAGAGATGGATGGATGAATCCGGGTCGGCAGACCCGTCGGCCGGGGTTGCAGAGACCTCCGGCCATGCCGCGGCCGACTCAGCGGCGTCGCTGACGCAGCAGCGCGCCGCCGGCCGACTGGCGCGGTCGCTGACGCAGCTCGCGGGTCGGCGCGCCCTCGGGGTAGAGCGCGGGGGCAAGCTCCTCGAGCGCCTGCAGATAGACGTGGCGCTTGAAGTAGACGACCTCGGTGAGCGGCTGCCAGTAACGGACCCAGCGCCAGGCGTCGAACTCGGGCTTGTCGGAGTGATCGAGGCGGAAGGCGCCCTCGTCGCAGTCGACGCGGAGCATGAACCACACCTGCTTCTGACCGATGCAGGTCGGGCCGCAATGACGGCGGATATAGCGCTTGGGGAGGTGATAGCGCAGCCAGCCGCGGGTGCTGCCGAGGATGGTGACCTGGTCGTGGTCGAGCCCGACCTCCTCCTGGAGTTCGCGGAACATCGCCTGCTCGGGGGTCTCGTCGGAGCGGATGCCGCCCTGCGGGAACTGCCAGGCGTTCTGTCCGATCCGCCGGCCCCAGAATAGACGGCGCTCCCGATTGCTCAGGATGATGCCTACGTTCGGTCTGAAGCCGTCGTGATCGATCACGTCACTCTGTCCCACTGGATCGCGCCTTCGCATTCTTCCATACCCCGTTGATAGCGGCAAGCGAAGACCCGAGTAAGCGTCTGCAAACCAAGGGCTTTCCCGTATACCGCGCACCGCCTCCCGGCACTGGCGCGGTGCGTGCTTGCAAGCATCCGGGGAATCCCGGACCATCGAGCGGCGGGCTCGCGCCCAAGGGGCGTCCCCTCTCCCGCCGCCCGCCCAACCCATCCACACCAACAGCCATCAGGATTCACCGCCCGATGCCACTAGCGATCTTCGATCTCGACAACACCCTGCTCGCCGGGGACTCCGATCACCTCTGGGGCGAGTACCTGGTCTCCCAGGGCATCGTCGACGGCGAGCATTACGCCCGTGAGAATACCCGTTTCTACCACGACTACCGCAACGGCACGCTCGACATCGACGCCTTCCTGCGCTTCACCCTGCGGCCACTGAGCGAGCTGCCGCGCGAACGCCTCGAGGCGCTGCGCGCCGACTTTCTCGACACCTGCATCGCCCCGATCATGCTCGAGCAGGCGCATGCGCTGATCGCGCGTCACCGCAACGCCGGCGACACCCCGATGATCATCACCGCCACCAACGCATTCATCACCGCGCCGATCGCCGCGCGCTTCGACATCCCGCACCTGCTCGCCACCCTGCCGGCCGAGCGCGACGGGCGCTATACCGGCGAGGTCGAGGGCACCCCGACCTTCCGCGAGGGCAAGGTCGAGCGACTCACCGCCTGGCTCGCCGAGCACGATCGCGACCTCGCCGGCAGCCACTTCTACAGCGACTCGCACAACGACCTGCCGCTGCTCGAGCAGGTCGAGCACCCGGTCGCGGTCGATCCCGACCCGCAACTGCGCGCCACCGCCGAGGCCCGCGGCTGGCCGGTGATCTCGCTGCGCGACTGACCCACCAAAGTCGTCCGGCGGTCTTCATGCTGGCGTCATCTCACCCACACCGCCCCGCAACAGTCGCGACCTACCATCACCCTCTCAGTCAATCAGGGAAACAGCAGAGGGTCTGCAATGGTCGCATCCGCGTCTGCGTCGGTCGTCAAGCGCACCGAACGTCTCTACGTCGAACTGGCCTCGTCCACACCAGAAATCCGCGAGGCCCTGGCCCTGCGTCATCGGGTGTTCGCCGGCGAGATGGGAGCGACGCTCGACAGCCTCACCCCAGGGCTCGACGAGGATGCCTTCGATGCCTATTGCCAGCATCTGCTGGTCCGCGAGGGGCGCACCGGACGCATCATCGGCTGCACCCGACTGTTGCTCGACAACCAGGCGGCCCGGCTCGGACGCTTCTACTCCGAGGGCGAGTTCCGGCTCGACCCGGTGTTGGCGCTGCCCGGGCGCAAGCTCGAGATCGGGCGCACCTGCATCGACCCGGCCTATCGCCAGGGTCCGGCGATCGCGGTGTTGTGGTCGGGACTGGCCGGCTTCATCCATCTCCATGGGGTGGACTATCTGTTCGGCTGCGCCAGCGTGCCGCTCGGCGAGCACGATCTGCAGGCGGCGGCGATCATGAACCGGCTGCGCCGCCAGGCGCTGGCGCCGGAGACGCTGCGGGTCACCCCGCGCGCGCCGCTGCACACCGAACACGCCTCGGACGACAACCTCGACGCCCCGCTGCCGGCGCTGCTGCGCGCCTATGTCAGGCTCGGCGCCAAGGCATGCGGCGAACCCTGTCGCGACCCCGACTTCGGCGTCGCGGACGTACTGATGCTGCTCAATGTCGATGAACTCAACCCAAGCTACTCCAGACACTTCCTCGAACGCGCCGCGCAATCCTGAGCGGGCCGGCGTGCTGACGACCGGCTGGCGCCTGCTGCGCCTGATCGAGCACCTGATCACCGGAACCATGATCGGTCTTTGGATCCATCTACTCGATCGCCTCGGCCATCCACCGGCCTGGACCGCGCGCGCGGTGCGCTGGTGGAATCGGCGGCTGTGCCGGGTGCTCGGCCTCACCCTGGAGGTCAGCGGCCGGGTCGCACCGGGCGCGCTGGTGGTCGCCAATCACGTCTCCTGGCTCGACGTGCCGGTGCTCGGCGCCCAGGGCGAGATGGGCTTCCTGTCGAAGTCCGAGGTGCGGCGCTGGCCGCTGATCGGCTGGCTGGCGCGCCTCGCCGGCACCCATTTCATCGTCCGCGGCGCCCACCAGACCGAACAGGTGATGCAGGGCATCGCCGATGACCTGCGCGGCGGTCGCGCGGTGGTGATCTTCCCCGAAGGCACCACCAGCGACGGCCAGGGACTGCGCCGTTTCCACCCACGGCTGTTCGCGCTCGCCCAGATCCCCGGCACCCGGGTTCAGCCGGTGGCCATCCGCTACCAGCACGCCGACCACCCGGCCCCCGAGCGCGCCGCCGCCTACACCGACGACGACAACCTGGTCCTCAGCCTGCTGCGCATCGTGCGTCACCCGGCGCTGCAGGTCAGGATCGAGTGTCTGGCGCCACTGGCGCCGGCGCCGAGCGCAAGACGTCATGAACTGGCCGAGCAGACCCGCACGGCCATTGCCCGATCACTGGACCTGCAGCCCGAAGCCGCCTGAGCCATGAACACCACCGCCCCCCGACCCACCGTGTTGAGTGTCGCCATCGTCACCGAGACCTACCCCCCGGAGATCAACGGCGTGGCGCACACCATGCGTCACCTCGCCGAGGGGCTGACGGCGCGCGGTCACCGGGTCAGGGTGGTGCGTCCGCGCCAACGCGACGAGTCGGGCGCAACCCCGATCGAGATCGTGGTCCCCGGACTACCGATCCCCGGCTATCGCGGACTGCGCTTCGGTCTGCCGGTCTACTGGCGGCTGCGCCGATTGTGGCGCCGCACCCGCCCGGACCTGGTCTATATCGCCACCCAGGGACCACTCGGACACGCCGCGCTCGCCGCGGCGCGCTCACTCGGGGTGGCGACGGTCACCGGCTTCCACACCCAGTTCCACCAATACAGCCAGCACTATGGGCTGGGCATGCTCACCCGCCCGATCGTCGCCACGCTGCGCCGCTTCCACAACCGCTCGCAGGCCACCCTGGTGCCCACCGAGGCGCTGCGCGAGACGCTCACCGTCTCCGGTTTCACCAATGTCCATGTGTTCGGGCGCGGGGTCGACATCGAGCGCTTCTCGCCGCGCTGGCGCGACCCGGCGCTGCGCCGCGCCTGGGGCTGCGAGACGGACGACCTGGCGGTGCTCTATGTCGGACGGATCGCCGCGGAGAAGAACCTCGAGCTGGCCTGCGCCGCCTTCGAGGCGATCCGCACCGAGCACCCGAGCGCGCGCTTCGTGCTCGTCGGCGACGGGCCGGAGCTGGCACAGCTACGCCGCAGCGCCCCCGACTATGTCTGCACCGGGGCAAAGACCGGCCAGGCGCTCTCGGCGCACTATGCCTCGGGCGACCTGTTCCTGTTCCCCAGCGAGACCGAGACCTTCGGCAACGTGGTCACCGAGGCGATGGCCAGCGGCCTGGCGGTGATCGCCTACGACGATGCCGCCGCACACACATACATTGACCCCTGGCGAAACGGCGTTACAGTGCCGTTAGGCGAGCGCGACGACTATCTCCGGGCCGCCCGCGAGGCGGCGAGCGATCGCGCGCGACTGCGCCGGATGGGCGAGGCGGCCCGTCACGACGCCGAGGGCATGAGTTGGGAACGCGTCCTCGAGGGGCTCGAGGAGCGACTGATCGAAGTCATCCATCGACAGCGTCGCAGCGGAGACTTGTCATGCAGATGTGGCTACAACACCTGAACGACCTGGAGACGACGCTCTGCCGAGCCTGCAGCCGCCCGAGCCGGCGGCAGTGGATCCAGCGCAGCTTCGCCCTGATCAGCCGGCTCGGCGACGGTATCTTCTGGTACAGCCTGATCGCACTGCTGCCACTGACCCACGGCACCTACGGACTGCAGACCAGTCTGCACATGCTGCTCACCGGCGGGGTGGCACTGGCGCTCTACAAGTCGCTCAAGCGTTTCACTCGCCGCGAGCGTCCCTGCAACCATGCCAGCGACATCGTCGCACTGGTGCCGCCACTCGACCGCTACAGCTTCCCCTCGGGGCACACCCTGCACGCGGTGGTCTTCACCATGGTGGCGATCCACTACTTCCCCCAACTCGCCTGGATCCTGGTGCCCTTCACCCTGCTGGTGGCCGGCTCGCGGGTGATCCTCGGGCTGCACTACCCGAGCGACGTGCTGGTGGCCACCGGCATCGGCCTGCTGCTCGCCGACACCAGCCTGGCGCTGCTCGGCTAGCCCGCGCCTCACGCCCCCCAGAACGCAAAACAGGACGCCGGGCTTGCGCCCGGCGTCCTGTCGTTCGCCCCGCCAAGGGGGCGATCAGGCTTGACCCTGCTTACTTCGAGGCGGGCTGAGCCGGCTGCGCGGGCTGAGCCGGCATGGGAGCGCCATAGGGGGCACCATAAGGTGCGCCGTAGGGCGCTGCGTAGGGGCCGCCATAGTAGGGCGCGCCGTAACCGTAGTAGGGGTAGCCGCCGTAGTAGGGGTTGTCGTAGCCATAGCCGTAACCACGACCATAGCCGCGACCGCGACCATAACCGCGACCACCGCCGCTCATGTTCATGTTGAAGTCGCCCCAGCCGTCACCGAACATGTCGTTGAACATGTCGCCGAAGCCGGAACCATAGCCCGGGCCGTAACCACCGCCCGGCCCCCACCAGGCAGAAGCGGAAGCGGAGGCACCCAGGAGGGCAGCGACTGCAGCGGCGGTAGCAAGCTTTTTCATTGATCTCTCCGGTCGTTGGAATTCGATCTGATGGCAAACCCGGTCGCCGCAAGCGGCGACGACGGAATGGATTATATTAGAAAATAATTAAATATGGAAATTATTTCCTCTCGGTCTCCCGCAACCGCCGCGCGACCGCGCTGAGATCTTCCCAGGACTTGGCCTTCTGCGCCGGCGAGCGCAGCAGATAGGCAGGATGATAAGTCACCCGCAGCGGAATGCGCGCATCGCCGACCTCGAACCAGCGCCCCCGCAGCCGACCCACGCTGACATCGGTATTGAGCAGGTGTTGGGCCGAGATCCGCCCCAGCGAGAGGATCAGTGTCGGCTCGATGAGCGCGATCTGACGTTGCAGATAGCCCTCGCAGCGGGCCATCTCCTCGGGGTGCGGGTCACGATTGCCGGGCGGGCGACACTTGAGCACATTGGCGATGAAGACCTCCTCGCGCGCCAGCCCGATCGCCTCGAGCATGCGCGTGAGCAGTTGCCCCGCCCGTCCGACGAACGGCTCGCCCTGACGATCCTCGTCGGCGCCCGGGGCCTCGCCGATCAGCATCAGCCGCGCATTGTGCGCGCCGCTGCCGAAGACGCTGTGCTGTCGGGTCTCGTGCAGCGCACAGCCACGACAGCCGTGCACCGCGCGCGCCAGCTGCTCCCAATCCATCGTGGCGACCGCCGGGACCGCAGCGGATGCGGCGGGCGCGAACAGATCATCGGCCGGCGGCTCGGGCGCGGGCGCGCGCGGCGCCACCGTGCGCTCGGTGAAGGGCGCCGGCTCGGACGAGGACGGTGCGCAGGGCGGCGGCATCGGTACCGGCGGCGGCTCGGGGGCGCGCGGCGCGGGCCGGGGCCGTGCCGGCTCGAGGGTCGCGGGCGGCGCCTGTGGCGGGACCGCCGGCGGCATCTCGAGCGGCGCCGCCGCGGCGCCGTCGTGCTCGTCCGCGCGCGGCTGCCAGGCATGCACCCCCATCCGCGCCAGATAGCTCAGACGACGTTGCTCGTCCATCCCGACTCAGACGTCCGCGCCCTGCGGGTGGGCGCGGCGGGCGCCGTGCAGCACCTTGTTGCAGGCGTTGACATAGGCCTTGGCCGAGGCGATGACGATATCGATGTCGGCGCCCTGCCCGTTGACCACGCGCCCGCCCTTCTCCAGTCGCACCGTCACCTCGCCCTGGGCGTCGGTACCGCTGGTGATGGCGTTGACCGAGTAGAGCTTGAGCTCGGCGCCGCTCTCGACCACCGACTCGATGGCGCGGAAGGCGGCGTCGACCGGACCGCTGCCGCTCGCCGCCGCGCTGCGCTCGGCACCGTCGATGGCGAGCACCAGCTCGGCGTTCGGGGTCTCGCCGGTCTCCGAGCACACCCGCAGCGAGACCAGCTTGACGCGCTCGTTGGCGGCATCGAGGTTGGCGTCGGTGACCAGTGCCTGGAGGTCCTCGTCGAAGATCTCGTGCTTCTTGTCGGCGAGATCCTTGAAGCGGGCGAAGGCGGCGTTGAGCTCCTCCTCGGAGGCGAACTCGATGCCGAGGTCGTGGAGGCGGCTGCGGAAGGCGTTACGCCCCGAGTGCTTGCCCAGCACCATGCGGTTCTCGCTCCAGCCGACGTCCTGGGCGCGCATGATCTCGTAGGTCTCGCGGTTCTTCAGCACGCCGTCCTGGTGGATGCCCGACTCGTGGGCGAAGGCGTTGGCGCCGACCACCGCCTTGTTGGGCTGGACGGTGAAGCCGGTGATCCCCGAGACCAGACGCGAGCAGGTGACGATCTGGGTGGTGTCGAGCCGGGTGTCGCAGTCGAAGAGGTCCTGACGGGTGCGCACCGCCATCGCGATCTCCTCGAGCGCGGCGTTGCCGGCGCGCTCGCCCAGCCCGTTGATGGTGCACTCGACCTGGCGCGCGCCGTTGCGCACCGCCGCCAGGGAGTTGGCCACCGCCAGCCCGAGGTCGTTGTGACAGTGCACCGAGAGCACCGCGCGATCGGCGTTGGGCACGCGCTCGCGCAGCGCCGCGATCACCGCGCCGAACTGGTCAGGGATGTTGTAGCCGACGGTGTCGGGGATGTTCACCGTGGTCGCCCCGGCCTCGATCACCGCCTCGGTGATGCGACAGAGGAAGTCGATCTCCGAGCGCCCGGCGTCCTCGGCCGAGAACTCGACGTCGTCGGTATAGCGCCGCGCCCGCCGCACCGCCGCCACCGCCTGCTCGATCACCTGCTCGGGCTGCATCCGCAGCTTCTTCTCCATGTGGATCGGCGAGGTGGCGATGAAGGTGTGGATACGTCCGGCGTTGGCCTTGGCCAGCGCCTCACCGGCGCGATCGATGTCCTTGTCGAGCGCCCGCGCCAGACCACAGACACGGCTGTCCTTGATCTGCTCGGCGACCGCCGCGACCGCCTCGAAGTCGCCCGGGCTGGCGATCGGGAAACCGGCCTCGATGACGTCCACGCGCAGCCGCTCCAGGGCCTTGGCGATGCGCACCTTCTCGTCGCGCGTCATCGAGGCCCCGGGGCTCTGCTCGCCGTCGCGCAGGGTGGTGTCGAAGATGATCAAGTGGTCTTTGTCGCTCATGGCTCTTCTCTCGCTACGCCTGGAGGCCCTGCCAGGCCGGTGCTGATGGCTGTTGGGGCCGCGTGCCCCGCCGTCGTCCACCACGGGACGACGCCCCGGCCCGCTCAGCGGGTGGAGCGGACTGCGGACCTGGGACGGGGTGGGGAGACAGGTCGACGCGGCGCGTCTCCGCATCTTCGCAGCCTCGCCCCGCGCTGTCACTGGGTTGTCGACGATGATGCTGGTAAATTTGCCGGAGACGTCGACGAGACGCCACCGAGCGGTCCCCGATCATGCCCGTCACCGACACCACCAACCTCCCCATGCCGGATCTGCACGATCTCGAGCTGCTGTTGCGCGCCGACACCCCGATCCTGATCATCGAATCGGTCGAGGAGGCGCGCGTGGTCGAGCTGTTCGCCGGGCTGGCGATCCGTCTCGGCCAGCCCGCCTTCCGCTGGACGGTGACCGAGGGACTGCGCCGGCTCGAGTTCGACGCCGAACCGCAACGCAACCTCGCCGAGCCGCGCCAGGCGCTGCGTCACATCCACGCGCTCGATCAGCCCGGGCTCTATCTGCTGCTCGACTTCCACCCCTATCTCGACGACCCGATCCACGTCCGTCTGCTCAAGGAGATCGCCCAGACCCACGCCACCTGCGCACGCACCCTGGTGCTGGTCAGCCACGGGCTCGAACTGCCCGCCGAGCTGCGTCATCTGAGCGTGCGCTTCCAGCTGCGCCTGCCCGAGCGCAAGCGCATCATGGAGCTGATCCGCGAGGAGGCCCGCGCCTGGCAGGAGGCCGCGCCCGGGCGCGCGCTGCGCGCCAGCCGCGAGGCCGTCGAGCAGCTGGCCAACAACCTGCTCGGTCTCACCGAGTCCGATGCCCGGCGGCTGATCCGCAACGCGGTGCGCGACGACGGCGCCATCACCCGCGACGACGTCGCCGCCCTGCGCCGCGCCAAGTACGCCCTGCTCAGCCCCGACGGCGTGGTCTCCTTCGAGTACGACACCCGCACCTTCGCCGACATCGCCGGGCTCGACAACCTCAAGGCCTGGCTCGACCGCCGCCGCGCGCCCTTCCTCGACGCCGACGAACGCCGCGACCGCCCGCGCGGCATCCTCCTGCTCGGGGTCCAGGGCGGCGGCAAGAGCCTCGCGGCCAAGGCCGTCGCCGGACGCTTCGGGGTGGCGCTGCTGCGTCTCGACTTCGCCACCCTCTACGACAAGTACATCGGCGAGACCGAGAAGAACCTGCGCCAGGCGCTGCGCACCGCCGAGGTGATGGCACCCTGCGTGCTGTGGATCGACGAGATCGAGAAGGGGTTGGCCAGCGGCTCGGGCGACGAGGGCGTCGGCCGACGCGTGCTCGGCACCCTGCTCACCTGGATGGCCGAACGGCGCGCCCGGGTCTTCCTGGTGGCCACCGCCAACGACGTCTCGCATCTGCCGCCCGAGCTGCTGCGCAAGGGCCGCATCGACGAGCTGTTCTTCGTCGACCTGCCCGATGCCGGGGTGCGCCGCGAGGTCTTCGCCATCCATCTCGCGCGCCGCGGCATCGACCCGACCGCACTCGACCTCGACACCCTCGCCGCGGCGAGCGAGGGCTTCACCGGCGCCGGGATCGAGCAGGCGGTGGTCGCCGCCTGCTATGCCGAGGACGGCGCCGAGCGCCGCCCCGACACCGAGGCGCTGCTCGCCGAGCTGGCCGCCACCCAGCCGCTGGCGGTGGTGATGGAGGAGCGGATCGCGGCGTTGCGCGCCTGGGCGCGCGAGCGCACCGTCCCGGCCCACAGCCCGGCGGAGACGGACTGAACCAGACGCACCCTCACCGCCACGCTTGACAATCGCCCCGCCGCAACGACTATCCAGCGATCAGACGACGATCGGCCCGCCGCCACAGACGCAGGCGCCATCACGGCGCGGTGCATGATCGGGCCCGTCCATTCCGCGAGAGCAGACGATGCAATACAAGGATTACTACAAGACCCTCGGGGTGGCGCGCGACGCCTCCCAGGACGAGATCAAGCGGGCCTATCGCAAGCTCGCGCGCAAGTACCACCCGGACGTCAGCAAGGAGTCCGACGCCGAGGCCCGCTTCAAGGAGATCAACGAGGCCAACGAGGTGCTGCACGATCCCGAGAAGCGCGCCGCCTACGATGCGCTCGGCAGCGGCTGGCGCGCCGGTCAGGACTTCCGCCCGCCGCCCGGCGGCGGGCGCCGCGGCAACTACCGCTTCGACGCCGATGACGTCGGCGACTTCAGCGACTTCTTCTCCAGCATCTTCGGGCGCGCCTTCGGCGGCGCCGAGCCGCCGCGACGCCGCGGCCAGGACCAGACGGTGCGCATCGCCCTCGATCTCGACGAGGCCTATCGCGGCGTCACCCGCCAGGTACGGGTCGAGTCCTCGGGCAACGCCCGCACCCTCAAGGTCCGCATCCCCGCCGGGGTCACCCAGGGCCGACAGATCCGGCTCGCCGGCCAGGGCGGCGCCGGGCTCGGCGGCGGGCCGGCCGGCGATCTCTATCTCGAGGTCGAGCTGAAGCCCCACCCGCACTTCACCCCGGACGGACGCGACATCCACCTGCGCCTGCCCCTGGCGCCCTGGGAGGCGGCGCTCGGGGCCGCGGTGAGCGTGCCCACCCTCGGCGGCACCGTCAGCCTGAAGATCCCGCCGGGCTCGCAGTCCGGGCAGCGGCTGCGGCTCAAGGGGCGCGGGCTGCCCGGCGATCCGCCCGGCGACACCCTGGTGACGCTCGAGATCCAGGCGCCGCCGGCAACCACCGAGGCGGCACGGCGCGCCTATCGCAAACTCGCCGAGCAGCTAGACTTCAACCCGCGCGCCGACCTCGGGGTGTAGCGCGCGGCTCAACGAGGGAGGACATCGCCGATGCAGCAGCTGGAGCGGATCTTCGAGGGCATCGTGCTCGACGAGGGCCTGAGCCTGTCGCTGGTCGAGCTGTGCGTGCTCTGCGACGCCGAGCACCACCTGATCGAGTGCATGGTCGCCGAGGGGCTGCTCAACCCCTGCGGCAGCCTCCCCGCCGAGTGGCGCTTCGACGGGATCGCGGTGCGCCGCGCGCGCCGCGCCGTGCGGCTGCGCCACGACCTCGACCTCAACCTCGCCGGAACCGCGCTGGCGCTCGACCTGCTCGAGGAGAACGAGCGCCTGCGCGAGCGGCTGCAGGTGCTCGAACAGCACCTCGGCGCCCCCGGCACGCCGCGCTGAGCGAGGCTCAGGCGACCTCCAGACGCATCGACAGATCGACCGCGGTCACGTCCTTGGTGAGCGCGCCGACCGAGATGCGGTCGACCCCGGTCTCGGCGATCGCGCGGATGGTCTCGAGGTTCACCCCGCCGGAGGCCTCCAACCGCGCCCGCCCGGCGTTCAGCGCCACCGCCTCGCGCAACTGATCGTTGTCGAAGTTGTCGAGCAGCACCGTCGGCGCGCCGGCGGCCAGCGCCTGCTCGAGTTCGGCGAGCGACTCGACCTCGACGATGATCTCCAAGCCGGTCTGCAGCGCCTGCGCCGCGGTCACCGCCGCGGCGATCGAGCCGGCGGCGAGGATGTGGTTCTCCTTGATGAGGATGGCGTCGTGCAGCCCCATGCGGTGGTTGGTGCCGCCACCGCAGCGCACCGCGTACTTCTGCTGCAACCGCAGCCCCGGCAGGGTCTTGCGGGTGTCGAGCACCGCCACCGGCAGCCCGGCGACGGCGTCGGCGAAGCGACGGGTGCGGGTGGCGGTGCCCGAGAGGGTCTGCAGCAGGTTCATCGCCGTGCGCTCGCCGGTGAGCAGCGCGCGCACCGGGCCGGTGATCACGCACAGCCGCTGCCCCGGCGCGACGCGCGCGCCGTCGGCCGCCTCCCAGTCGATGCGGATCGCCGGATCGAGTGCATGGAACACCGCCGCGAACCAGTCCCGACCGCAGAGCACCGCCGACTCGCGGGTGATCAGCTCGGCGCGCGCCTGCTGATCGGCGGGCAGCAGCGCGGCGGTGACGTCGCCACTGCCGAGGTCCTCGGCGAGCGCCGCGCGCGCCTGTTCACGGATCAGTGAGGGATCGAGGGGCTGGGGGCTGTGCATGGGTATCGGTGTCCTGTGTCGTCGGCGACCGGGCGCACCACCGGCGGGCGCCCATCGAGGGAGGCGATCATGCCACAGCCGTGCCGTCCGGGCGCAGCCAGGGCGCCGGGGTCATCACAGCGTTGACGCCGCCGGCGCGGCTCATTAACGTTCGTCGCGTACCTGATGCGCGCACGGCGCCGGTGACGACCCGAGGAGGCTGACGCGATGACACGAGTGGCATTGGTGACCGGCGCGGCGGGCTTCATCGGCGGGCATCTGGTCGAGTCGCTGCGCGCCGACGGGATCGCGGTGCGCGCCCTGGTGCGTCCCGGCGAGGACTGCGCGGCGTTGAGCGCCTGCGGCGCCGAGATCCGTCACGGCGACCTCCTCGACGCGACGAGCCTGGAGGCGGCGCTCGCCGGGGTCGGGCAGGTCTATCACCTCGCCGCCATCTCCAGACACGACGCCCGGGTCCCCGACGCCCGCTACCGGGCGGTCAACGTCGAGGGCACCCGGCTGCTGCTCGAGGCCGCGCGCCGCGCCGGCGCGCGCCGTTTCGTGTTCACCGGCACCATCGAGGCGGTGGGCACCTCGCGCGACGGGCACCCGCTCACCGAGGACAGCCCCCAGCACCCGCGCAACATCTATGGCCGGAGCAAGCTCGAGGCCGAGCGGCTGGTGCGCGAGGCCGCCGCCGACGGCACTCTGGAGACCGTGGTGGTGCGCCCGCCGATGACCTATGGCGAGCGCGAGCCGATCCTGCTCGGGCGGCTCTTCCGGGTGATCGAGAAGGGCGTCTACCCGCTGATCGGCCCGCGCGAGGTGCTCACCGAGTTCTGCTATGTCGGCAACCAGGTCGCCGGGCTGCGCCTGGCCGCCGAGCACGGCCGTCCGGGCGAGGTCTATTTCATCTCCGACGCGCGCTCCTACTCGCTCGAGGAGATCGTCCACGCCATCGCCGCCGAGCTGGGGGTGCGGGTGTGGACCCCGCGCCTCCCGATCCCGCTGGCGCGCGCCATCGGGCTCGGCTTCGAGGGGCTGGGCAAGGTGCTGCCCTTCTACCCCTTCCTCATCCCCCAGACCGGACGCCCGCCGTTCTCGCGCAAGACCGTCGAGTGGACCGCCGAGAGCCGGCTCTATGTCGACATCGGCAAGGCCCGCGCCGAGCTCGGCTACCGCCCGCCCCACTCGCTCGCCGCGGGCATCGCCCGCACCGTCGCCTGGTATCGCGACCAGGGCCTGCTGCGCCCGCCGCACGACTGACCTCAACCCACACCGCCACGGACCCCCGAGATGCCGCTACCGCTGTTCGACCGTCTGCGCCGCCGCCAGGAGATCATCGTCGTCTCCGGCCTGCCCCGCTCGGGCACCTCGATGATGACCGCCATGCTCGCCGCCGGCGGGGTGGAGGTGTTCAGCGACGCCGCGCGCGCGGCCGACGCCGACAACCCGCGCGGCTATTTCGAGCACGAACGGGTGAAACGGCTGCGCCAGGAGGATCCGGGCTGGCTGCGCGCGGCCCGCGGCAAGGCGATCAAGGTGGTCGCGCCGCTGCTCGACGCCCTGCCCCCGGGACACCGCTATCGGGTGCTGTTCATGCGCCGCGACCTCGGCGAGGTGCTGGCCTCGCAGCGCGCCATGCTGGTGCGTCGCGGCACCGACCCCGACAAGATCGACGACGCCACCCTGGAGACGCTCTACCGCCGCCAGCTCGCCGCGCTCGAGGGCTGGCTCGCCGTGCAGCGTCACATCCAGGTGCTCGACGTCGACTATGCCCGCGCCATCGCCGAGCCCGCCGTCGAGGCGGCGCGCGTGGCCGACTTCCTCGACCGCCCGCTCGACCGCGAGGCGATGGCCGCGGTCGCCGACCCCGGGCTCTACCGCCAGCGCCGGGGGGGCGCGCGATGATCGTGCACGAGCACCCGGCGCGCGACCTGCTGCGGCTGCTGATCTGGTACCCGCTGCGCTGGTTCTGCGCGCGCGCGCCGATCGCGCTCAACCTGCGGCTGTTCGCCGCCATGGGGCGCTTGCACCTGGCGCTCTCCGGCACGCGTCGCGCGCAACTGCGCGCGCTCTTCGGTCGCGCCTATCCCGCCGCCGACGCGGCGCGGATCGCCGCCTGGAGCCGCACCTATCTGATCAACCACTATGTCGACCGGCTGTCGATCTTCCACTACCACCGGCTGCGCGGGCGGGCGCTGTCGCGGGTGATCGAGATCGCCGGGCGCGACCGGCTCGACGCCGCGCTCGCCGAGGGTCGCGGCTGCGTGCTGGTGCACGCCCATCTCGGCCCCTCGCAGCTGCCGCTGGTCGCGCTCGGTCGTCTCGGCTACCCGATGACCCAGCTCGGGCTGCGCTCGGCGCGGGGGCTCTCCTTCATCGGTCGGCGCGTCCAGCTCCACCACCGGCTGCGCCTCGAGGAGGCCTTCCCGGCCGAGATGATCTATGTCGCGCGCTTCCAGCGTCAGCTCTACCGCAGCCTCGCCGCCGGGCGGGTGCTGATGATGGCCGGCGACGGCACCGGCACCGCCGAGCGCTACGGCCATCACCTGCCCCACGCCTGCTGCGGTCACACCCTGGAGCTGCCGCTCGGCCCCTTCCGCCTGGCACAACGCGCCGGCGCACCGCTGCGCTTCCTCTTCCTCGTCCGCGACGGCGCATACCGCTACCGCGCGGTGATCGAGTCGCCGCCGCCCGGGGCCGAGACCCCGGAGCAATTGCAGCAGGCCTTCGTCGCGCGGCTGCGTCACTGGATCGACAGCGATCCCGGGCTGTGGCAGTTCTGGGACCAGTTCGCCCCCGCCGCGGCCTCGGCGCCGAGCATCTCGCAGAGCACCGCGAACACCTGATCGACCCCGAGTTGGCGCATGCACCACTGTCGCTCGGGATGACGACAGCCGTGCTCGTCGCACTCGGCGCGACACCACAGCCCCGCGACCTCGACCACCCGGTGTCCGAGGCCGTAGGGACCGGTCTCGACGCTCGACGAGGGCCCGAACAGCGCCAGCGCCGGGGTGCCGACGGCCGCAGCCAGGTGCATCGGCGCGCTGTCGTTGCACACCAGCACCCGCGCCTCGCGCAGCAGCGCGGCCATCGCCCGCAGCCCGAGCCGGCCGCTGAGATCGTGCACCCGGGGCCCGCCGGCGCCGACCACCTCGGCCACCAGGGCGCGCTCGCCGGGGGCGCCGAGCACCACCACCGCGAGTCCCAGCCGACGTGCGACGCGCTCGACCAGCGCGGCATAGCGCGCCGCCGGCCAGCGCTTGAGCGCCAGGCGCGAGCCCGGGTGGACGGCGACGAAGGGCGCGGCGAGGCCCTGCTCGGCGAGCAGCCGCGCGAGCGCCGCGCGCTCGGCGGCGCTGTGGTGGACGTCCCAGTGCACGCCCTCGACCCGACAGCCGAGTGCGCGACAGAGATCGAGGTGATACTCCACCTTGTGTCGCACCCCCGGATAGGGCACCACCCGGGTGAGCATCCAGGCCCCGCCACCGACGCCGTAGCTGACCTTGTGGGTCGCCCGCAGCGGGCGCACCAGCATCAGGATCTCGCGGATGTCGGCGCGCGCCTCGATCACCAGATCGAAGCGCCGGCGGCGCATCCGCCAGCGCCAGCGCAGATAGTCGAGCGGACCGCTGCGATCGCTGAACCAGAAGGGGTCGTAGGTGATCAGCGCGTCGAGGTCGGGGTTGCCCTCGAGCAACGGCGCCGCGCCGGCGGCGGTGAGCAGGGTGATGCGCGCGCCGGGGAAGCGCTCGCGCAGCGGGCGCAGCATCGGCACCGTCATCATCACGTCGCCGAGATAGAGGGTGCGGATCAGCAGGATCTCGCGCACCTCGGCGGGGTCGAGCGGGCGCGCCCGGCGCCATTGCCGCCAGGGCAGGCTCAGGGTCGCGCCGATCAGGTCGGCGAGCCGGGTCAGACGCCGCTTGCGGGCGTTGACGATCTTGTAGGGACCGGTGCTCATGCGCCCTCCTCGGTGGGACTGCTGGCCGCGGCGGCGCGACGCGCGCGCAGCCGACCGATGCGCCCCTTGAGCCAGAGCAGGGCGTCGAAGGCACGGTCGAGATGACGGGTGCGCGGGTTGGTGTAGTAGCGCGGATAGAGCAGCGGGTCGTCGGGATCGACCACCCCCTCCTCCAGGGCGATGCGGTGCAGCCCGGTGTGCGGCTCGATGCGCAGCACGCTGAACTCGAAGTGCACCCGACGCCCCAGACGCAGCCTGGCGCGGAGCACGAAGAACAGGATCGAGAGCAGGTTGCCGAGGGTCTGGCCGGGCGGGTTGCGGAAGAAGTTGTAGCTCACCTCCAGCCCGGGGTGGCGCGAGAGCAGACGGTAGATGCGCAGGATGTCGGCGCGACGCATGTCCTTGCCGAGACGGCGCAGCGTCGGATCGGCGATGGCGTCGGGCGAGAAGATGGCGTGGACGCAACCGGCGCGCACCGCCAGCGCCATGAACGCGGCATCGGCGTGACGCTCGTTGATCCACGCCGACCAGCGCGCCCGCACCCCGCGCGCGATCAGCTCGCGACAGATGCGCTCGGCATGGGCGCGCGGCAGGTTGAACACCGAGTCGACGAAGGTGAAGCGCTCCACCCCGTGATCGCGCACCAGGGCCTCGATCTCGTCGACGATCAGCCGCGGGTCGCGCAGCCGCATCCGCTTGCCGTTGAGATAGCCGTAGATGCAGTAGACACAGCTCAGCGGGCAGCCGCGCTTGGTCTCCACCCCGATGGCGTCGACGAAGCCCGCGCGATAGTCGCCGACCCGCAGCGCGCCGCGCTCGGGCAACGCGATGGCGTCGAGATCGACCGGTCCCTGCAGCGGCCCGGAGAAGTGCAGCGCGCCGTCGCGCCGATAGAACACCGAGGGTACGGTCTCGGGACGATCGAGACGCTCGAGCAACAGTTGCAACGTCTCCTCACCCTCGAGGTGCACGCCGAGGTCGAAGCGCGGCTCGGCCTCCATGATCTCGCGCGCGAACATCGAGAAGCCCGAGCCGCCGATGATCACCGACGCGCGAGTGTGCCGCTCGATCACCTCCAGCAGCTCGCCGAGCAGCGGGTAGTAGAAGACCACCTCGCGCTTGTTGGTCGAGTCGATGTTGCGCAGCGAGATGCCGATCGCCTCGGGCGCGAACTCGGCCAGCGCCTCGGCGAGCGCGGCGCGCGGCGACTCGACCAGGTTGGTGTCGAGCACCCGCACCTGGTGGCCGACGAGGTTCGCCGCCAGGCTGCCGAGCCCGATGGGGAAGACCAGCGGCTCGTTGCCGCCGAGAAAGGCCTGGATCAGCAACACCCTCATGCCGCGCGCCCCCCGACAGGGCGCAGCCGCGCCTTGAGCGCGCGCAGCGCGCGATAGAGCCAGGCGAAGCCCGGGCGCAGCGGCGCGGCGCCGAGCACCCGCCCGAGCGGCCGGCTGGCGAGCAGTCGCAGCAGCGGCCCCGGCATGCGCCCGCCCTGGGCGAGCGCGAACAGCAGGTTGGGATAGCTGCCGGCGCGCATGTTGTAGCTCTTGGCATAGACGTCGCGATGGGCATCGCGCACATGACCGTCGCGCACCCCCATGCGATGCAGCTCGGTGCCCGGATAGAGCACCAGCGAGAAGGGCTGGAGACGGTAGGGCTTGGGCAGGCGGGCGATCAGACGCAGGCTCTCGAGGGTGTCCTCGGTGCGCTCGTAGGGCACGTCGAGTAGGAAGTCGTAGCTCGGCGGGAACATCCGCGCGCGATAGCGGTTGATGATCCGCGCCGCGCGCAGCACCCGGCGGTTGTCCATGCGGGCGCGGTTGTAGAGCGCCTGCATCCGCGCGCTGCCGCTCTCGATGCCCATCTGCACGTAGACCAGACCGGCGTCGACCAGCAGCGCCATCTTCTCCTCGGTCACCGTCAGCGGGCTGGCCAGACAGGAGAAGGGCAGCCCGATGCGTTCCTTGTAGGCGGCGCAGAAGGCCGCCAGCGAGGCGCTCGGGCGCGAGAAGAAGGCATCGTCCGAGATCCACACGAAGCCGATGTCCGGGAAGCGGCGCTTGACCTGCTCGAGCTCGTCGATGACGTGCTCGACGCTGCGCCAGCGCAGATAGCCGCGCTTGTCGTAGAGGTTCTTGAGCGCGTCGTTGGCGCAGTAGGAGCACTTGTGCGGACAGCCGCGCCCGGTCATGGTCTGGTAGCCCATCTTGCCGAGCAGGTTGGAGACGGTGCCGGTACGCAGGTGGCGCTCGGTGAGTTCGCGGGTGAAGGGGGTGATGGTGCCGTCGGCGACCATGAAGTGGTGGTCGGCGAGGCTGTAGTCGGGCGCCGGGTAGCGATCGAGATCGCGCAGCAGCGGGCGCGGCGGGTTGCGACTGATCGCCCCGTCCCCCGCCCGCACCCAGAGGTTGGCGAGGGCGTCGATGGCCGCGCCGCGACCGAGCGCGTCGGCGAGATCGAGCAGCGCCTCCTCGCCGTCGCCGACACAGACGATGTCGGCGTGGACGATGCACTCGTCGGGACAGATGGTGGCGTGCACCCCGCCCCAGACCACCGGCACCGAGGTCGCGGCATGGATCGCGTGGGTGATCTGGCGCGCGGCGGCGAAGTAGTTGGTCATCAGGGTGATGCCGACCAGATCGACGTCGCGACACAGTGCCACCAGCTGACGCAGGGTCTCGGGGCGATAGCGCTCCTCGCCGTAGTCCTCGTCGCAGGCCGGGTCGGGCAGAAAGATCATCCGCGTCCAGTGGCCGCGCTCGCGCAGATAGGCCGACATGGTGCGCAGACCGAACACGGTGATGTCAGGGAAGGGCGAGATCAACGCGATGCGCATCCGCGGGCTCCTCCTCGGTTGCCGGGTCGTGGTCACGCCCCGCCCTCCTGGCGCGGCGCGACCGGGGATGCGTCACGACGATGGCCGCGACGCCGTCCGGCCCTGGCGCACGGCCGGCTCCGCCGGCGCGCGCCTCAGTGCCGGCGTCCGGTCACCCCGGGGTCGACCGGGCGCAACCGCTGCAGATAGCGCGCGATGCGCCACCAGTCGCCGCGCGCCAGCGCCCCGCCCCCTTTGGCGAGCAGCCGTAGCCCCTCGCCGACCCGGGTGACCAGGCCCAGCGGCGCGAGCAGCGCCGGGCGCGAGAACAGCCGCACCGCGCGCTCGCTGATCAGCACCCGATAGACCCAGCGCGGCACGTGCTGGAAGGTGAACAGGTGCAGCAGGAAGTTGGGGTAGGTGCGACGGGGGGCGAAGAACGGCTTGCGATAGAGTGCCGGGCCGGTGTCGGTGAGCAGCCCCTCGGCGACGGCGCGGTCGTAGAGCGGGGTGTGGGGGTAGAACACCAGGTTCGAGACCGCCAGCCCGAACGGCTTGGGCAGCCGGTAGAGCAGCCGCACCGTGTCCATGGCGTCGGCCTCGGTCTCCCAGGGGTTGTCGGTGATGACGTGATAGTCCGGCGGCAGCAGGCGGTCGCGGTGACGGTGCAGCAGCTCGGCGGCGGCCACCACCCGCTCGTTGGACTCGGTGCGGTCGTAGAGACGCTTGATCCGCTCGCTGCCGCTCTGGATGCCGAACTCGACATAGACCAGCCCTGCATCGAGCAGCGCCAGCAGCTTGCGCTCGTTGAGCGTCGAGGGGCTGGCCTGGACGTAGAAGGGCAGACCGACGCGCTCGCGATAGCGCGCGGCGAAGTCCTCGATCTGGGCGCGGGGACGGGCGAAGAAGGTGTCGTCGAAGAACTGGAAGGCCTCGACGAAGGGGAAGCGCTCGCGCACCGCCACCAGCTCCGCGATCACCCGCTCGACACCGCGAAAGCGCAGATAGGGCACCCCGTCCTCGGCGCAGCGCGCCTTGATCGCCGAGACGCTGCAATAGGTACAGCGGTGCGGACAGCCGCGGTCGGTCATGGTGCGAAAGGCGCGTCTGAGGGTACCGCCCGGTCCCGGCAACAGCGGCAGGATCTCGCGCAGCAGCGCGTCGGTGAGCGGCCGGAGGCGCCCGGCGCGCGGATCGAGCACATAGTGATCGTCGTTGGAGAAGTCGAACGGCGGCAGACTGTCGAGATCGTCGATCAGCGGGCGCTGCGGGTTGCGGTGACGCTGCTCGCCCTCGCGCACCCAGAGCCCGCGCACCCGGCGGTGATCGGCGCCGCGCGCCAGACACTCGAGCAGCTCGACCAGGGTGTGCTCGCCCTCGCCGATCACCACCATGTCGGCGTGCTCGAGCGCCTCGTCGGGGCGACTCGAGGGGTGCACCCCGCCCCACACCAGCGGGGCGTCGTGGACCCGGCGCAGGTGCTCGGTGACCTGCAGCGCGCGGTCGAAGTACTGGGTCATGAACGACAGCCCGATCAGGTCGGCGTCGGCGCTCAGCGTCGCGAGATCGTCGAGCACCTCGGGCGGATAGTGATAGATCACCTCGCGATCGGCGCGCAGCCGGCCGATGCTGCCGGGCAGGAAGATCAACCGGCACTGGTGACCGCAGGCGCGGACATGGGCCGAGAGCGCGCGCACGTCGAAGGCGCTGATGTCGGGCGGGGTCGGGGTGATCAGGGTGAGCTTCATGCGGGCAGACCTCCGGGTGGGGCCGAGGGCGTCTCGAGCAGCAGCGGCGGCTCGCCCTCCTTGAGCGCGGTCATGCGACGCAGCGCGAGGAACGGCAGGTAATGACAGGGCTGCGCGATCACCCGCCGCTCGAGCAGCCGGGCATAGTCCTGGATCGCCGCGCCCAGCGCCGCCGGGTCGGCGGGGTCGGCGCCCCACTCGAGCGGCGCGCCGATCTCCAGCCGGCTGACCCCGGAGGGCTCGCGCACCAGAAAGGTCGGCAGCACCGCGCAACCGGTGCGCGCGGCGATGCGCAGCGCGCCGGTGGAGAAGCGCGCGCGCGCGCCGAGGAAATCGACCTCGGCCCAGTCGCTGCCGGCGGCGCCGTCGATGGCGATGCCGAGCACCTGATTGGCGCGCAGACAGGCGAAGGCCGGGCGCAACGAGCCGAAGGCGTCGATATGACGCACCGGCAGCGCGCACTCGTGCCGCCAGCGCAGCTCGAGGGTGCGCGCCTCCAGGGGCGAGAAGCGACGATGGCTGATGCGCTCGCGCCACACCAGCGGCGAGGCCCCCATCTGGCACATCCGGTAGCCGGCGTGACCGAGCGCGGGCATCGCCATCTGGTTGGCACCGAAGTGCGCGAGCAGCAGCATCGCGCCCTGACCGCGCGCCAGCGCGGCATCGAGTTCGGACCAGTCGTCGCAGCGCACGAAACCGGCCATCCGCGCCGGCCCGAGGCGCGGGAAGACCAGCACCTCCAGCTCGTTGCAGAGACGGTTCTGGAAGGCCCGGCGCACCCAGCGCCGGCGCCGCGGCAGCGCCGCCAGCGCCGGGGCGGCGGCCATCGCCGCGGCGAACTCGGCGGCCTTGCCGCGCGCCAGCAGCGCCACCACCGCGCCCAGCCCGCGCCCCAGCGCGTGCAGCCAGGACGGCGGCAACCGCTGCGCCAGCCAGCGCAGCGGATACCAGTGCAGCCACAGCAGCAGGTCCCGGATCAGCATCCGCGCCATCACAGATACCCCAGATCCTTGAGCCGTTCGTTGATACAGGCGCTCTCGGCCTCGCTGAAGGGCCGCGTCTCGCCGATGTCGAGGTCGTAGTCGGCGGTGCGCGGCGGGTGACGGGCGAGGAAATCCGCGCTCAGCGCCTCGGTCAGCACCCGCCCGTCCATGTGGCTCGGCACCGGCTCGCCGAGCAGCGCCATCAGCGTCGGGGCGACGTCGATGATGGCCGCCTCGTCGAATCCGGCGCCGGGGACGATGTCGGGACCGGCGAGCATCAGCACGCCGTTGGGCAGGTGGTTGCCCGACCAGCGGTGCGCGGTGGTCAGCGCGTCGGGCGCGGGACGGATGCCGAGAAAGCCGAGCTCCTGCTCGCCGACGCAGTAATAGCCGGGACTCCAGCGGATGATGATGTCCGGGGTCTGCGCCAGACAGTGCGGATAGACCTCCTCGCGCCGCCACACCCGCTCGATCAGGCGCGCCCCGGTGTCGGGGTCGCGCAGCCCCTCGAGCGCGGCGATCAGCCGCGCGCGCAGCGGCTCGTACTCGGACTCGGGCACCACCCCCTGCGGCTGACGTCCCTGCAGGTTGATCACCAGGTTGCCGTAACCGCCGACCGGGAAGACCTGGGTCCCGGCCATCGCGAAGGCATCCAGCCCCGGCGGCAGCGCGTCCCCGCCGCGCCGCCCGAGCAGCGCGCGCGCCAGGCGCCGCGCCGGCCCCGGGAGCAGCGCGCCGAGCCGCTCGCGCAGCGCCGGCGGGCGCGGCGCCCGGGGCGCGGCGGCGCGACGCAGATAGCCCTCGCGCGCCAGCCAGTGCTCGAGCCTGACCCCCTTGTAGAGCGGCCCGAAGCCGTGATCGGACATCACGCACAGGGTCACGTCCTCGGGCACCAGCGCCAGCAGCTCGCCGAGACGGCGGTCGAGATCCTCGTAGGCGCGCTCGACCAACTCGCCGTAACGGGCATGGTCGCGGGCGTTGTACTCGGGGTGGGCCGGATCACGGAACTTCCAGAAGTTGTGCTGGGCACGGTCGGTCGACTCGAACACCACCACGAACAGGTCCCAGGACTCGCGACCGAGCAGATGCGCGGCGGCGCGGAAGCGGTTCTCGGTGATCTCCTCGATGCTGCGCGCATAACGCCCGACGGCACGGCGCGAGAGCCGCCGCTCGACGCGTTCGAGACGGTAGCCGCCGGTGACCCGGTCGAGCTCCTCGCGAAACTCCGACGGATGGACGAAGGCGCTCTCCAGGCTCGGCGTGTCCATCCCCGAGACCATCACCCCGTTGATCGGGTCGGGCGGGAAGGTGAAGGGCACGTTGAGCACGCAGCTCCGACGCCCGCGCGCGCTCAGCAGGCTCCACAGCGGCGGTCGGCGACGGTAGGAGGCGTTGAAGAAGCGGGTCTCGTAGGAGCCGGCCTCGACCGGTCCGAAGAAGTCGTTGACCCCGTGCGCCCCGGGGGTGACCCCGGTCATGAACGAGGTCCAGGCCGGCGGGCTCAACTCGGGCACGCTGGAGTCGAGCGTGCCGCTCGCCCCGCGCGCGATCAGCCGCGCCAGATTGGGCAGCCGGCCGGCATCGAGCAGCGGCTGCATGATGTCGAAGGTGGCCCCGTCCATGCCGAAGACCATCACCCGGTTGTTGCTCTGCGTCATCTCGTCTCCCCCATGCCCCGGGCGCTCAGGCCCGGCTCAGTCGCCCGCCGCGAGCGAGCCGTCCGCCCAGCCCCCGCAACAGTCTCAGGTCCTCGGCCGCGAGACCGAGGCGCCAGCCCAGCGCCGCCAGCGCCAGCCCGACGCCCAGCCCGCACCACAGCGGCGCCAGCGCGCGCAGCCCGCTCAGCTCGCACCCCAGCACCACCACCACACCAGCCGCCGCCACCAGCAGCGGACGCCGGGCGAAGGGCTGCATCCCCAGCCGCGCCCGGACCATCAACAACCGCAGCCCGTTGAGCGCGACCAACGCGATGGCGGTCGCCAGCGCCGCGCCGAGCGGCCCGAGCAGCGGGATCAGCGCCAGGTTGAGCGCCAGGTTGAGCGCGATCGCGATCAGGTTGGCGAGCAGCTCCAGCCCCTGGTGACCGGTCATCGCCAGCACCTGACCGACCCCACCGCTGGCGCAGTTGAGCGCGTGACCGATCACCAGCACCGCCAGCACCCCGGCACCGGTGGCGACGAAGCCGGGGCCGAACAACGCCATCAACGGCTCGCGCGCGAGCACCGCCGCGCCCGCCAACGGCAACGCCAGCAGCGTCAGCCAGCGCGTGGTGGCACGATAGAGATGGGCGACGCGCGCCGGATCGGCGCCACCGTGGGCACTGGCGATCAGCGGCGCGAGGATGCTGTTGACCGAACTCATCAGCGTCGAGGACAACAGCCCGGCGAGGGCGAGCGCGGCGGCATAGACCCCGACCTCGGCGACCGACACCCAGTGACCGAGCAGCAGCAGGTCGAGCGAGCCCATCAGCATCGCGGCGAAGCCGCTCAAAAACAGCGGCAGCGAGTAGCGCAGCACCACCCCGGCGCCCGGCGCGGGCGCGACGGCGGCGGACGGCGTGCGCGGCGCGCGCAGCGCGGCGCCGAGCTGACGGCGCAGCGCCAGCAGGATCAGCGCCAGCGCCACGCCATAGGCCAGCACCATCCCCCAGATCACCGCCCCGAGGCTGCCGCCGAGCAGATAGCCGCCGAGCGCGGCGCACAACAGCAGCGCCGGCAGCGCGAGCTGCTCGACCAGGGTCGCGTAACGGGTGGTGTGGAAGCCGCGGCTGGTCTCGACCCCGACGCGCAGCAGCGCCAGCGCCGGGATGGCGAAGGCGATACGTTGCAGGTGCGGGGCGAGCGTGGGATCGCCGAACCAGCCGATGGCGAGGGCATCGGCGCCGTGGAAGAGGGCCAGGGCCCAGAGCAGCGAGAGCGCCAGCGGGATCGAGAACACGGTACGCAACAGCGCCGGGATGGTCTCGGGGCGACCCTCGCCGAGCGCCAGCGCGAGAAAGCGCATGCCGCCGCGCGCCAGCCCGGCCACCGCCAGGGTGCGGGCGAACTCGCCGACGAGCAGACAGAGCGCCAGCGCGCCGAAGGCCGCCTCGCCGAACAGTCGGGTGACCAGCACCCTGAGGGCGAAGCCCAGCCCCTTGCCGGCGAAGGTGCCGGCGAGGGTGATCAAGGAGCCGCGCGCGGCCACGCCCAACGCGCCGTCGCCCTGGTGCGAGCCGGTCACCGCACGACCACCCTGGATGGATCAATCCCGACCACTGCGTGTTCTCCCGACCGTTCAAGCCCTCACGCCAAGTCGGCCGCATCCTGACCGGCCCGCGCCGGCGGGATACCGACGGATCGCGACCTTGCGATAGATAGAAGGATAACAGCAGCGCCCCGGACCGACCTTGTTCCAGCGCAGCTCGCGCACACGCCGCGCAACCATCGCCACTGGACCTGACACCCGCAGCCGACCGACAATAGACCGATGCCACCCCGCTCTCGGGAGCGCCGATGACACCATCCAGCCGCCTCGCGACCCTGGCCCTGTTGCTGACGAGCCAACTGCTGCCGGCCTGCGCCCCCGAGAGCGGCCCCCGACCGCCACCCTGGGGCCGACCCGCCGCCCCCATGGCCGAGCGCCCGGCACAAGGTCAGGCTCAGCGCCCGGTCATGGCACGAGTGGAGCGGGTCGAGGGCGAGCGGGTGCACCTGATCAGCGCCGACGGGCGCGCCCTCACACGGACGCTCGGCGGACTGCGGCTGCTGCGTCACAGCCGCGTCGACCCCGCCGCGCTCACCCCGGGCGAGCGGGTGGTGGTCCCCCAGGGAGGCGCGGGACGGGGTCCGCTGCGCGGACGCGTGGTGGCCGGCACGCCGCCGCGGATCGAGACGCCCGGCGGCGAGACCCGAGCGCTCCCGACCGGCGCCCTGGTGTTGCGCGAACACGAGATCGGACGCGACGCGCTGACCCCGGGGACCCGGGTGCGCCTGACCCCGAACGCGCTGATCGTCGTCGACGGCGGCCCGGGAGGCGCACGCCCGCCAGGCGCGCCGAGCGTGCGCCCCGCCCTGGCCGGCGCACCGGCGCGGGCGGCGGCGCAACGCCCGACGGTCTCGCTGCCGATGCCCGAGACGGCGCCCGAGGACCACTTCGACCGGGCCCGGATGCAGGCCTCGCTGGACTCGCCCTTCGGCTTCTTCGACCCCAACATGCTGCGCTTCCGGCACACCTCCTGGAACCAGGGCTATGGCGAGACCATGCGCGCGCTCGGCGCCCACTGGGCGTCACAGGGCGCGACCTTCGCCTTCAGCTGGAACCTGGTGCAGGGGCGCGACGCCGACGGCGGCTGGGCCGGCTACGACTGGAGCCGGCTCGACGCCCTGGTGCGCTACAGCCAGGCCAACAACATCCATCTGGTGCCCATCCTCACCGCCTCGCCGCCGCAACCGACGGGCCAGCGCATGGCGCGCTCGATCCCGCGCAAGCCCGATGACACCGCCGCCTACAGCGCCTTCGTGCGCGCCGCGGTGGAGCGCTACGACGGCGACGGGCGCGCCGACATGCCCGGCCTGCGCGCGCCGATCCGGCGCTGGGCGGTGGAGAACGAACCCTATGCCAAGCGCTACTGGCAGGGCGACGGCGCCGACCTCGCCGACACCCTGATCCTCGCCCATCGCGCGATCCGCGCCGCCGACCCCGGCGCCGAGGTGATCGCCGGCATGGTGCGCGGTCCCGGCTGGCACGGCGACACCGACCCGCGCCGCTTCATGGATGCCTTCTTCGACCGGCTCGGCGCCCGCGCCGGGGGCGAGCGCCCCTATGACTATCTCGACCAGCACTGGATCGGCACCGCCCCGGGGGTGGCGCTCGAGCGCCAGTACGCCGAGCTGCGCACCTGGATCGACGACCTCGAGCGCGCCGCCGCGCGCAACGGCTTCGCGCCCGCGCCACTGGTCGCGCTCGAGCATGCCGGGCGCCATCAGGACGAGCGCGCCCAGGCCGAGGACGTGGTCAAGCGTCACGCCTATCTGCTCGGCTCCGGGTTCCGCCTGACCCTGTGGTCGGGGCTGCGCGCCGCCCCCGAGCGTGGCGCCAGCCCGGGCGACGGCTACTTCCGTCAGGTCACCCTGATCGACGCCGACGGGCGGCGCAAACCGGCCTATCACGCCTATCGGCGGATGACCGAGCGGCTCGACGGCTGCGACTGGCGGCGCACCCGGCTGCTGCGCGACGAACAGGGTCTGGTGGTGGTGCGCTTCCACTGTCACGACGCACCACTGCTGGTGGCCTGGAGCGACCGCTCGGGCGGCAGCGCAGCGGTACGCATCCCCATCGAGCACCCCGGGGTGAGGCGGGTGCGGGTCGAGTCGGCGCTGCCCGACAGCGGCCCCTCACCGCGCACCCTGGCGCTGGAGGACGGCGCGATCCGACTCGACCTCGACGCCACGCCACGCTACCTGAGCCCGGATGGACCGACTGGCGACGCCCCTTAACGCCACCCTGCAGCTCGCGCTCGCGCTACCCGCGGTGCTCGCCATCCTGATCTCGCCCTGGCTCGGGCTCGGGCTGGTCGCGCTGCTGTGGTTCTATGCCGCGAGCCTGCGCTGGCCGCTGACCGGTTTCCTGGTGGTCTATGGCGCGGCGCTGCTGATGAACATCAACCTGATCACCGACTCGCCGCTACGCGCGCTCGGCGAGCGCTACCCGCTGGCCCTCGGGCTCGCGCCGCTGCTGCTGCCGCTGCTTGCCGCGCGGCTGCTCGCCCGACGCGTGCCCGGCGCCGCCCCGACGATCGCCCCGCTCGACACCCTGCCGCCGCTGCTGCTGCTGTGGATGCTCGCCAGCTACGGTTGGAGCCTCGACCCGCTGCACGGCACGAGCATGGGGTTGAACCTCGCCTTCGGGGTCGGACTCTATTTCCTCATCCAGCTCTATGTCACCGACCGCCGCGCCCTCACCCTGACCCTCGGCTTCACCTTCGTCTGGGGCCTGGCGCTGGCACTGATGCTGGTGCTCTCCAACAAGATCGACACCAGCCCGCTGCAGGCGCTGCAGGTCCGGCTCGGCGCCGACTGGCGCTTCGAGCCCTCGCTGATCCTCTACGGCACCCGCGCCGGCGGCTTCGCGCCGCCGCAGATCGCCGGCACCGTCACCACCTTCGTGTTCATGGCCGGCTGCGCGCTCTGGCCCGAGTGCGGCGGGCGCGCCCGGCTGGTGCTCGCGCTGAGCGCCCCCTGGCTGATCTCCAACCTGCTGGCCACCGGCTCCAAGGGCGCCGCCGGCGCCTTCGTCATCGCCGTCTCGACCTTCATCGCGCTCTACCCCGGGTTGCGCGGGCGACGGTTGCTGACCGGGCTCGGCTTCCTCGTCGCGCTGGTCGCGATCATGGCCTTCAACGTGGTGGTGTTCAGCGCCGACCGGCTGGCCTCCGGGGCCGAGGTCAACGAGCTCTCCATCACCTTCCGGCTGGAGTTCTGGGAGGCCGGACTGGCGCTGCTCGGCGAGCGCTGGATCGGCGCCGGGCTCGGCGGCTTCGCCCATCTCGTCGACCCCTGGCCGGGGGCGCACAACTACTATTTCAGCATCCTCTTCGACGCCGGTCCGGTCGGCACCCTGTTGCTGCTCGGTTTCGTGCTCGGGGTGGTCGTCGAGCTGGCGCGCGCGCTGCGCGAGACCCGCGACCCGCGGCTGCGCCGCTATCTCTACTGTCTCGCCACCGCCCTGCTGGCACTGTTGATCCACGCCACCGTCGACTTCTCCTACGATTCGGCCTTCAGCTGGATGCTCTACGGGCTGATCGTCGCCACCGTGCGGATCGCGCGACGCGAGGCCGCCAGCCGCTATAATGGGCCGCCGCCGACCGCACACGCGCCGACAACCTCCGCCGCGGTCGTCCCCGACCCAGAGCATGACGACGCCACGAGATGGAGCTGATACAGATCCGCGACCTGCTGATCCGGCGTCGCCGCACGCTCGCCACCCTGTTCCTCGCCGTGGTGGCGCTGGTCGCGCTCTTCACCCTGGCGAGCGCGCCGACCTATCGCTCGACCGCGCTGGTGCTGGTACGCGAATCGCCCGGCGCCAACACCCTGCTCGCCGCGCTCGGCATCCCCACCGCCAGCCTCACCAGCAGCGACGACTTCGACGCCGACACCGAGATCTCGCTCGGCCAGCTCGAACCCTCGCTCGACCGGGTGATCGCCACGCTCGGGCTCAGCGATGATCAGGGCGAACCGCTCACCGCGCGGCGGCTGATCAAGGGCGGGCTGCTGCCGCGCCTGACCCCGCGTCCACACCTCGACATCGATCAGCTCGAGGACGGCCGGGTGGTCGAGATCGTCGGCTGGAGCGGTGAGCGCGATCAGGCCGCGGCACTGGCCAACGGACTCGCCGAGGCCTATATCGCCAGCCAGGTCGAGCTCCAGCAGGCCGATCTGGCGCGTGCCCGCGCCTTCGTCGACGAACGCCTCGGCGCGGTGCGCGACGACTATCTCGCCGCCCTCGCCGCCCAGCGCGCCTTCGTCACCGAGACCGGGGCGATCGACCTCGACGCCCAGATCGAGACCCTGGTCACCAAGCTCGGCGCACTGCGCACCCAGGCCGAGGAGAACCACACCGAGCAGGCCGCGCTCGCCGCCGAGCTGGCCGCGCTCGACACCGAGCTGGCGCGCACCGGGGCGGCACGCAGCGCCGATCAGGCCCAGGCCAACAGCGAGCACATCCGCACCCTCAAGGCCGACCTCAACGACCTGCTCCAGGAGCTTGCGGCGCTGCGCGTCGACAGCACCGAGGCATCCTCCGAGTACCGTCGGCTGTTCGCCCAGATCGAGCGGCTGCGCGAGCTGATCGTCGCCGAGGCACGGGCGGTGGTCGGCGGCGGCGGCGAGACCCTGGGCTTCTACGAGGAACTCGGCGCTCGGCGCACCGAGCAGCAGGTGGCGCTGGCGATCAGCGAGGCCGAGGGCCGCCAGATCGCCCACACCATCGCGGAGTACCGCAACCGGGTCGACACCCATGCCGCGCTGCTCGAGCGCCAGGCCGAGCTGGACAGCGAGCTGGAGGTGAGCGAGGCGATCCATGGCCGGATGCTCGAGGCACAGCGGCAGCTCGGGCTTGCCGCGGCGCTGGTCGCACCGACCCACGTGCTGGTCCAGCGGGCCACGCCGACCACCCGCCCGGCCAGGCCGAGCCTCGCGCTCAATGCCGTGGTCGCGGTGTTGCTCGGCGGCTTCTGGGCGCTCGGCATCGCCCTGATCGAGGACCTGTTCGACGACTCGGTACGCGACCCGGCGGCGCTGCGCGGCCCGCCCCTGCTCGCCCGGCTGGTGCGGGTACGCCGCGGCGCGCGTCCAGCGCGGGCGTGGCGCGAGCCGCTGCGCGCACTGCGCAACCGGCTGCGCGAGCGGCTCGACGGCCAGCTGCCCCGGCGGCTGGCGCTGGTCGGACCCTGTCGCGGCGACGGGCGCAGCACCCTGCTCGCCGCACTCGCCGAGCAGTGCGCCGGCGACGGGCTGCGGGTGCTCGCGCTGGAGCTCGACCTGCGCGCCCCCGACCTCGCCTCACGCCTCGATGCCGCACCGCAGCCCGGGCTGGTCGGGCACCTGTGCGAGGGCGTGGCGCTCGAGCGCTGCATCGTCCCCACCCGCGTGCCCGGGCTCGATCTGCTCCCCGCCGGCGCCGCCCTCGACGATCCGGCACCGCTCCTCGCTGAGGCCCGGCTCGGCGCGCTGCTCGCCCGTCTCGACGAGGACTACGACCTGATCCTGATCGACACCCCGCCGCTGCGCGCGAGCGAGGACGCCATCCAGGTGCTGGCGCTGGTCGAGCACGCGCTCCTGGTGGTCGCCGCCGGTCGCACCCCGCTGCGCGCGGCGCGCGCAGCGCTCGAGCGGCTCTCGCGACGCGCGCCGCTCGGCCTGGTGCTGACCGCCGTCGACCCACTCGAACACCGTTATCTGCACTGAGCCCGGATGCACCGATGACCACCACTCACACGCCTTCGCCCCGTGCCCGCTGGAGCGCCGCGCTCGCGCTGATCGGCCTGATCGCGCTCGGCGCCGGCTGCGCGCTGGTCCCCGGCACCCGGATGGTGACCTTCGACAAGCCACGCAGCGCCGCCGAGGAACCCCCGGTCGCCGCCCAGGCCGAGATCCACCCGATCACCTTCAAGCTGATCCGGCAACTCAGCACACCGCCACCCAGCCCGCTCGACAACCCGGCGCTGGAGCGCGAGATCGCCGACTATGCCTATCGCGTCGGCAAGGGCGATATCCTCAACATCATCGTCTTCGAGCACGAGGAGCTGACCATCCCCGCCGGCTCCTATCGCAGCGCCGCCGAGTCCGGCACCTGGGTCCACAGCGACGGCACCCTCTACTTCCCCTATGTCGGCAAGCTCGCGGTCGCGGGACTGACCCTGGAAGAGGTGCGCCTGCGTCTCACCGAGGCGCTCTCGGAGTACATCGAGGAGGTCAAGGTCGAGGTCAACGTCGCCGCCTTCAACGCCAAGCGGGTCTATGTCACCGGCGAGGTCAGGGAGCCGGGACCGCGCCCGCTCACCAACATCCCGCTGACCCTGCTCGATGCCATCAACCACGCCGGCGGCCTGACCGAACACGCCGACTGGGACAACGTGGTGCTGAGCCGCCGCGGCGCGGAGCAGCGGATCTCGCTGCAGGCGCTGCTCCAGCACGGGGTGCTCACCGAGAACCGGCTGCTGCGCGCCAACGACATCATCCACGTGCCGCGCAACGACACCCTCAAGGTGTTCGTGCTCGGCGAGGTGCGCCAACCGACCACCCTGGTCATGGGCCGCAACGGCATGCGCCTGACCGAGGCGCTGAGCAGCGTCGGCGGGCTCAACGAGGGCAGCGCCGACGCCACCGGGGTGTTCGTCATCCGCCCCGGCGGCGAGACGCGACCGATCCAGATCTATCAGCTCGACCTCCGCGACGCCACCGCAATGGTGCTCGGCGCCCAGTTCCGGCTCGCGCCGCGCGACGTGGTCTATGTCACCGCCGCGCCGCTGGCACTGTGGACCCGGGTGGTCGACAACCTGCTGCCCTCGCTACAGGGCTACGACCTGATCAACCGCAACATCAACGTCAACACCCGCTGACCCCGGCGCCCCATTCGCGATAGCTGCGACGGATCTCGGGGAGATACGCGGTCACGCCCCGCGCAAGGTCGTACTCGGGGGCGTAGCCGAGCGCCGCGCGGGTGGTCTCCAACTCGGCCCGGGTATGGGTCTGGTAGGCGTGGTGGGGGTTGTCGATGTAGTCGATCGGCAGCGCCGTGCCCAGACCCTGCTGGAGCAGCTCGAGCACCCGGGCGAAGGACTCGGCACGACCGCTGCCGACGTTGAACACCCCGCTGACGCGACCCGCGGCGGCGGCGAGCACCGCGCGCACCACGTCCTCGACATGGACGAAGTCGCGCAGGATGTGCTCCGAGCCGTGGAACAAGCGGGGCGCGCGCCCGGCGAGCAGCTGGTGGCCGAGCTGCAGCACCATCGAGGCGGTGGTGCCCTTGAAGTACTCGCGCGGCCCGTAGACGTTGAAGAAGCGCAGCCCGGCGACGGCCAACCCGGGATGCTCCTGACGGAAGCGCGCCGCCATCTGGTCCATCTTCAGCTTGCTGAAGCCATAGGGGGTGTCGGGGGCCTCGTGACCGATCCGCTGCGGCGCCGGAGCGGCACCATAGGTCGCGGCCGAGGAGGCGTAGACCAGATCGGCGCCGCGGCGCGCGGCCAGACCCAGCAGGTCGGCGAAGACATTGACGTTAGCGCGCAGGATCGCCGCCTGGTCGTAGACCCGGGTGTCGGAGACGGCGGCGAAGTGCAGGATCAGGTCGTAGCGCAGGCGCTGCAGCCGGGCGAGGTCGCGCGGCTCGGTGAGATCACCGCAGATCAGCTCGCCGGCGAAGTCGATCAGGTTGAGATAGTGCCCGAAGGCGCGCGGGCCGGGGGCGTCGGCGGCGGCGCCGAAACAGTCGACCACCACCACGCGACACCCGGGGTGGTGGCGCTGCAGGTGCAGCGCGACATTGCTGCCGATGAAGCCCGCCCCACCGGTTACCAGCACCGTCTTGCCGTCGAGACCGCGCGGCGATTGTCCCTGTGCCATGCTCACCTCCACTCAGCCGATCCGCACCATCACCTTGCCGTCGGTCCGCTGCACCGAGGTCGCCAGCGCGCTGATCGCCTCGGCGAACGGGTAGCGCGCGGTGATCATCGGCGCGACCTCGAGCCGACCACTAGCGAGCAACCGGATGATGCCGTCGTAGATGCCGTAGCCGGCGTGACCGCGCCCGCCCTGGATGGCGTTGGCACCGCTCACCAGCCCGTTGAGCTGTACCGGGGTCTCGGTGGCGGCGCGCCCGAGATAGACGATCTGGCCGCCGGGGGCGAGCGAGGACTGCATCTCGGGGACGGTCTCCCCGGCCGCACCCGCCGCCTCGACCTGGATCTCGGCACCGCGCCCGGCAGTGTGCTCGCGCACCAGGTCGCGCGGCCTGACGCCGTCGCGACGCAGCGCCGCGGTGTCGTAGACGCGATCGGCCCCCAGCGTCTCGGCGATCGCCAGGCGTTCGACGATGGGGTCGAAGGCGATCACCTGACTGGCCCCCGCCAGGCGCGCCAGGGCGATGGCGCCGAGTCCGATGGGACCGGCGCCATGGACCACCACCACCGCCCCGGGACGGAAGCCACCGGCACAGACGAACAGCCCGTTGTAGGCGCAGCCCAGCGGCTCGATCAGCGCCGCCACCTCGAACAGTCGGGTGTCGTCATAGCGCCCGGCGAGCGCGGCGAGCGACCAGCACTGACGCTCGTCGACGGCGACGTACTCGGCCAGCGCGCCGTCGGTGGTGATCCCGGTCAGCTCCACCCGATCGCACTGGTTGAAGGCGCCGCTGCGACAGGGCGTGCAGCAGCCGCACCAGACGATGCTCTCGGCGGCGACCAGATCGCCCTCGCGCAACCCGCGCACCGCGCGCCCGACGCGCTCGACCACCCCGGCGTACTCGTGGCCGATGATGCAGGGCAGCGCCGCCGGCCCGGAGAACATCAGATAGCCCTCGGCGTCGGTCTGGTAGAGATGGCTGTCCGAGCCGCAGATGCCGCAGCACACCACCCGCACCAGCACCTCGGTGTCGCCGATCTCCGGGACCGCGACCTCGGCGAGCGCGAAGCTCGGATCGCGCCACACCTGGCTGGCGCAGTCGGCGCGACGCCGCTCCAGCTCGCGCGCGCTCGGCGCGTACCCCGGTCTGGGATCCCAGACCGCCGTTGCCATCAATGCCTTCATCGTCGTCACCCGTCGGTCAGGGACCCGCGTTCCACCAGGGTCCGCAGGGGCCGCTTGTCGATCTTGCCACTGCCGATACGCGGCAGGTCGTCGACCAGCTCGAAGCGTCTCGGCACCATGTAGTTGGGCAACCCCTGGGCGCGGCAGTGCGCGCGCAGTCGGGCCGCGTCGAGCTCGGCTCCCGGCTCGGGCACGACGAAGGCCACCGGCACCGCGCCCTTGCGGCGGTCGGGGCGACCGAGCACCGCCGCCTCGCGCACCCCGGGATGGGCGCCGAGCAGCAGCTCGAGCTGCAGCGGATAGACCTTGAGCCCGGCGACCTTGATCATGCCGCTGATCCGCTCGACGTAATAATAGAAGCCGTCGTCGTCACGCCGGACCAGATCGCCGCTGCGATACCAGCCCTGGTGGCCGGCCAGCGCGATCCCGCCGTCGTAACCCGAGACCAGCCCCGGACCGCGCAGCAGCAGCTCGCCGACCTCGCCCGGCGGCAGCTCGCGCCCCTGCTCGTCGACGACGCGCGCCTGATAGTGCGGACACACCCGCCCCATGCTGCCGTCGAGCCGATAGCCCTCGGCGGTGTTGGCCAGCGCCACCCCGCTGGTCTCGGTGCTGCCCCATACCGACATGACCGGCACCCCGCCGCGCGCGGCGAAGGCGGCGTTGATCTCCGGGCTGGTATACATCCCCCCGCTCTCGGCCAGACGCAGGCTGGCGAGATCGGCGCGCGCGCAGGCCCCGGCCATCATCCGGTACATCGGCGCCAGCCCCATCATGCAGGTCACCCCGAACGCGCGGATCGTCCCGGCGATGGCGCGCGGGCTGATCTCCTCGAGCAGCACCAGCGCGCCGCCGGTCTGGAGCGCGCGACAGAACAGCTCGTGGGGATGGGCGAAGGCGGCGAACATGCACAGATGGACGTCGTCCGAGCCGAGCGCGAAGGCTTCGATCGCGGCGCGGGTGTTCCAGTAGAGATTGGCGTGGGTCGCCAGCGCGCCCTTGGCCCGTCCGGTGGTGCCGGTGGTGAAGTTGAGATAGGCGACCTGCCCCGACTCGGGCTCGGGCGGGGAGGCGATGGGCGTGGCGCCGAGCAGCTCGGGCCAGGAGACGCAGCCGGGATGACGGCCGGCGCGGTCGATCAGCGCCATCCCCTCGGGCACCTCCCCGGCGGCCAGCGCCGCCAGCGTCTCGCCCTCGGCGAGCAGCGCGGCGAGCCGCTGCGCGCGCGCGAAGTCGAGCAGCAGACGCGGCTCCAGCGCCGGGTTGAGCGCCACCGGCAGGGCGCCGATCCGGGTCGCGGCGAGGAAGGCGAGCACCCCCTCGGGCCGCCGCCCGAGCGCGATCCCCAGCCGCGCCCCCGGCCCCAGTCCGAGCGCGTGCAACGCGCCGGCGAGACACTCGACCAGCGCCTGGGTCCGGCGATAGTCGAGCGTGCCGTCGCGATGATGGATGAAGGGGCGCTCCGGGGTGCGCCTGGCGTGCTCGGCGAGCAGGGCGTTGAGGGTTGGGGTCGCGGTCTCCATGGCGGCTCCGGTGGCGCGGCTAGCAGGTACGCATCGCCGAGACGGCGAACAACAGGGTGCGTACCAGGATGATGGCGTCGAGCAGCAGCGAGCGGTTCTCGACATAGAACAGGTCGTAGGAGATGTTCTCGTGGATCTGCTTGTCGCGGTCGCCGCTGATCTGCCAGACCCCGGTGATCCCCGGTTTCACCCGCAACCGCTCGCGATGGATCTCCTCGTACTCCTGTTCGACGATGAAGGGCATCTCGGGGCGCGGGCCGACCAGGCTCATGCTGCCCTCGAGCACGTTGAACAGCTGCGGCAGCTCGTCGAGGCTGGTGCGGCGCAGGAAGCGCCCGGCGCGGGTGATCCGCGGGTCGTCCGAGACGGTCGGCGAGTAGGCGAACCTGGGGCTGTCGAGGTGCATGGTGCGGAACTTGTACATCGGGAAGCGCGCGCCGTCCTTGCCCACCCGCTCCTGCACGAAGAGCACCGGCCCCGGCGAGTCGCGACGGATCCACAGCGCGATCGCGATCATCAGCGGCGCGAGCAGCAACAGCGCCACCCCCGCCAGCGTCAGGTCGAGCAGGCGCTTGCTGATCTGCTCGGCGGGCCGGGGGCGGATCGCGCCCAGGGTCACCATGGGGATGCCGTTGATGTCCATGAACTGGATCTGCTTGGCGAAATAGCCGCTGAGATAGGGCATGAAGCAGATCCGCACCGCCAGCCCCTCGGTCAGGCGCATCAACTGCTGGAGGTGACACTCGCCGGCGCTGCGGATCGGGGTGCTGATCAGCACCAGCGTGACCTGCTCGCGCTCGATGAAGGCGCGCAGCGCGTCGGCCTCGGCGATCAGCGCCGGCGCCTCGGGCCCGGCGGCGGCCTCGCCGGCGAGCGCCAGGGTGCGGCGGTCCTCGTCGTAGAACCCCGAGACCCAGTAGCCGAGCTCGGGGGCCTCGCGGATGTGCTTGTAGAGCATCCGCCCGGCCTCGCCGGCGCCGACGATCAGCACCCGGCTGACGTTGAAACGACGCGAGTAGAGCGACTGCTGCAACCGGTAGACCAGGGCGCGCGCGCCCAGCAGGGTGACCAGCAACCAGCCCATGGCGTGGAGCAGCGCGAGCCGCGCCGCCTGCTCGCCGGTGTAGAAGGCGAAGGCGGTGAGCACCAGGGCGAGGATCACCACCGCGCGGATGATCTTGCGGATCTCCACCAGCCGCATCATGCTCGGCTCGTAGCGATAGAGTCCGACGCGCTCGAACACCAGGGCACCGAGCAGCATCCCGACCAGCCCCAGCGTGGCCCCGTCGACCGGCCCGCCCCCGCCGATACGGTGCGAGAGACAGCCCAGCCACAGGCTGAGTGCGAGACAGCCGAGGTCGGTGACCACCAGCGCGAGCACGAACCAGCGCACCCGCTGGCCGCCGACCCGCGCGCCGAGGAAGAGGTTGAGACGCTCAAGCGCGTGCTGGATCATCGTCGGGCTCGTCGATCTCGTCGGCGGCGGGCGCGCTCGCGGGGGCGAGGCGACACAGGAGTCCGCGCAGCTGATAGGTGCCGAAGGCCGGGTCGTAGGGCGGCGCGTCGGAGGTCAACAGATTGGCATTGGCGCGCCACGCCCCGGCGAGCGCGCTCGGCGCCTCCGGGAACCACCAGCCGTGATCGATGCTCACCACCTCGGGATTGATCTCGGGGGTGACCTCGGCGCGCATGCGGATGCGACCGCGCGGCGTGGCGATCGCGATCCAGTCGCCGTCGGCGATACCCTCGGCGCGCGCCACCTCGGGGTGGAGCTGGGCGCGCGGGTCGGGCGCGCGGCGACGCAGCCCGGCGACCTGACGGTGCTCGCTGTTGAAGAACTCGCGCCGACGGCTGCCGGTGATCAGCACATAGGGATAGTCGCGCGCCAGGTCGGGGCGGCTGCGCGGGCTCTCGGGCGGTTCGACATGGCTCGGCAACGGATCGTAGCCGAGTCGTTCGAGCGCCTTGCTGTAGAGCTCGATGCGCCGCGACGGGGTGCGGAAGCCGCGTGTCTCGTACTTGCGGTAGCGATGCGGCAGCCGCAGCACGCCCTGGCGACGCAGCTGATCGAGACCGACCCCGGTCGGCTCGAGCTGATGGGCCATCACCGCCTCGAAGGGACGCTCGCTGTCGGGCAGGCCGAGCCGCCGCGAGAGCTGGTCGATGATCCACTCGTCCGGTCGGCACTCGCCGCGTCGGGTCAGCGCCGGTTGGTGGTAGACCAGGTTGCCGGTGGCCAGCGGATAGCCGATCACCTGCTCGACCTCGGGCCAGAAGGCCGCCGGCAGCACGAAGTCGGCCAGCTCCGCCGTCGGCGTCATGAACAGCTCGCTCACCACCAGCAGGTCGAGACACTCGAGGCTGCGGCGCACCGCGCGGGCGTTGGCCACGGTCGCCAGCGCGTTGTTGCCGAACACCAGCAGCCCCTTGACCGGATAGGGTTCGCCGGTGCGCATCGCGGCGAACAGCGTGGGGATGTGCGCCGAGGGCATGTAGGCGCGCCAGCCACCGAGCAGCTTGAAGCGCTCGGCGCCGAGCCGCTTGCGCGCCTGCTCGCGCGGCAGTTGCTCGGCCAGGGTCGGATAGGCGCGCATCCGCTGCATCGACAGCAGCTCGCCGCCGGGCACGTCGATGCTGCCGACCAGGGCGCGCAGACAGGCCAGCGCGCGCACCGTCTGCAGGGCGTTGACGTTCTGCTCGATCCCCACGCCCCACTCCAGCACCGCCGGACGGAGCGCGGCATAGCGGCGCGCCGCCTCGACGATCAGCTCGGGGGCGACCCCGGTGATCGGTGCCGCCCAGGCCGGGGTACAGTCGGCGACATGGGCGGCCAGCGCGTCGAAGCCCTGGGTCCAGCGCGCGACGAACTCGGCGTCGTAGCGCCGCTCGGCGATGATCACCTGGATCATCGCCAGCGCCAGCGCCGCGTCGGTACCCGGGCGCAGCCCCAGCCACAGCTCGCAGCGACGCGCCGTCTCGTGCCGACGCGGATCGACGGCGATGCCGACCGCACCGCGATCGAGGGCGCGACGGATGGCGATGCCGATCTTGCCGTCGGGGTTGGAGACCAGCGGGTTGCTGCCCCAGAAGAGGATGCAGGCCGGCGGGGTGTCGCCGTAGTAGTCGCCGGTGACATAGCCGCCGTAGGTGAGGTTGCTCACCGTCACCCGCGGGATGAAGCACTGCGCCAGCCCCGGCTCGTACCAGTTGGGGGTACCCAGTGCGTTGGCAAAGCGCACCACGTGCATGTAGTGATGACGCCCGGTGCCCTGCCCCAGGGCGATCGCCTCGGGGCCGAGGCGATCGCGGATCGCGGCGACGCGCTCGGCGATCTCGTCGAGCGCCGCCTCCCAGCTCACCCGCTCCCAGCCGCCGGCCTTGCCCGCGCGGCGGCGCCGCGGCCACTCCAGCCGGTCGGGGTGGTTGGCGATCTCCGGGGTGCGCAACCCCTTGACGCACATCCAACCCTGGTTCATCGGTGAGTCGCGATCGCCGACGACCTTGACCACGCGTCCGTCCTCGACGGTCACCAGGGCACCGCAGCCGCCGTGACAGATCCGGCAGACACTGCGGTGGGTGCGTCTCATCGAGCCGTCCCCGCGCCCGCGCCGAGACGCCCCAGCAGACTCCCGGCGACGGCGCCGCCGCCGAGCGCGGCGGCGCGTACCAGCAGCAGTGCCGGCGCGGCCAGCGCCAACCGGCGATCGCGCCGCCAGGCGGCGGCGAGGAAGGGCGTGGCGCTGAGCAGGAAGGCGGCGAGCGTCGCACCACCGAGCGCCAGCGCCGCCCTCGGCCACCAGGGCGCGAGCGCCAGCGCCGGGGCGAGCGCAAGGATGGCGAGGATCTGCAGCTTGAGCGTCTGCGGGGTGTAGCTGTCGGCGACCATCTTGCCGGGGTGGCGCTTGTAGACCACCATCCGCCAGTAGCCGCGCGAGAACTTCAGCCGCGCATAGCGCCAGACCGAATCGGGGTGACCGAGATGGCTGACCACCGCGTCGGGAGCGAACACCATGCGCATGCCGCGCGCGGCCATCCGGTAGGAGAGTTCGGTGTCCTCGTTGTCGGCCTTGGGGAAGCGCGGATCGAAGCCGCCGAGCGCGACGAAGACCGCGCGCCGATAACCGGCGGAATAGGTGTCGACCATGTCGATGCGCGCGCGTCGGCGCAGCCGCGCGAAGCGTTGCTCGAACTCGAGCTGGACGAAGCGCGCCACCAGTTGCGGCTGATCGCTGCGATAGGCCCCCTTGACCGCCATCACCTCGGGATCGGCGAAGGGCGCGCGCATCCGCTCGATCCAGTCCGGCGCCGGCACGCAATCGCTGTCGGTGAACAACAGCAGCTCGCCACGGGCCAGCCGCGCGCCGTGGTTGCGCGCCGCCGCCGGACCGGCGTTGGCCTGATGGACGTAGCGCAGCGGATAGCGCCGGGCGATCTCGGCGGTGCGATCGCGCGAACCGTCGTCGACCAGGATCACCTCGTAGTCATCGGCGGCGGTGTGCTGGGCGAGGAGTGCGTCGAGACAACGCCCGAGGGTCGCCTCGGCCTGATAGGCGGGGACCACCACCGAGACCCGCGGCGCGGCCTCAGCCATGGCCGGCCTCGATGTCCGAGCCGCGCAGCAGATGGCGCAGGAAGGTGCGCCCGGCACGCCAGGTACGGCGGAACTCCTCGCGATCGCGCGCCACCAGCCCGAGCCGCCGCCACAGATAGCGCGGACGCAGATAGAAACGCCGCCGCGCCTGGTCGCAGAAGGCGACCAACGCCTCGGCGTCGAGCGCTGCGCTGCGCACCACGGTGTTGTGCAGCCCGGCGGGGGTGAGCCAGCGCGAGAAGTCCTCGGTCACCAGCATCCCCTCGCGCGCATACCAGTCGTAGGCGGCGGTCCCCGGATAGACCATGATCGGGTAGAACTGGGCAGTGTCCGGGGCCAGCTCGATGGCCAGCTCCAGGGTCCGGCGCATGGTCTCCGGGGTCTCGCCCGGCAGCCCGACCATGAAGCAGCCGTGGACGATCAGCCCGAGCGCGCGGGCCTCGCGCATGAAGGCGCGCGACTGCGCCAGGGTGATACGCTTGCGCACGCGATCGAGCAGCGCCTGGTCACCGCTCTCGAAGCCGACGCAGAGGTTGCGACAGCCGGCGCGACGCATCAGCCGCAGGGTCTCGGGCTCGACATCGACGCGCACGTTGGCCGACCACGGCAGGTCGAAGCCGCGACGGATCATCTCCTCGCAGATCTCGGCGCAGCGGGCGCGGTCGGCGGGAAATGTGTCGTCCTCGAAGAACACCGAGCGCGCCTCGGGGAAAGCTCTGCGGATGTACTCCAGCTCGTCGACCACGTGGCCCGCCGAGCGCCGTCGCAGCCGGTGCCCGGTGATGGTCTGCGGGTAGACGCAGAAGGTGCAGTGGTTGGGACAGCCGCGACTGGTGCTGATGGTCACCATCGGGTGGATGGCGTTGGGGTTGAAGTAGTCGCGGATGTCGAGGAAGCGACGATAGATCGGGCTGATCGGCGGCAGCCGATCGAGGTCCTCGAATACCGCGCGCGCGACACCGAGACGCGGCCTGTCGCCGTCGCGATAACAGAGCCCGGCGACCGTGGAGAGCGGCTCGTCGCACGCGAGCGCCGCGGCCAGGTCGCGCACCCCGAGGTCGTACTCGCCGAGCACCACCAGATCGACCGCCGGCTCATCGCGCAGACACGCCTGCGGTCGCGCCGAGGCATGGGTGCCGACCAGCGCCACGCAGGTCGCCGGCAGGCGCTCGCGGGCGCGGGCGCAGAAGGCCAGGTCGCTGGCGATGCTCGGGGTACTGGTCTCGACCACCAGCAGCCGCGGGGCGAAGCGCGCCAGACGCGCCAGCACCGCCTCGGTGTCGGCACCGCTGGCCGGGGCGTCGATGAGATCGATCTCGTGGCCCGACTCGGCGCAGAGCGCGGCAGCGGCGGCGAGCCACATCGGGAAATAGAGGGTGCCGCTCTTGGTCACCGCCGGAGAGCGTTGGGTACGCGAGAACCGCTCCAGATAGGGCGGGTTGACGAAGGCGATCTTGAGCGCGGGTGCAGTCTGCTGCACGGCGGTTCCCTATCGGATCAGGACGAGACGGCTCCCCGACGACCATCCCTGAGACCTAACGGGGCTTCGTATACAGCTTGGCCACTATAGCACGCCAAGGTACACGGCACCGCCAACACAGAGGCTTTTCAAGCGCCCCAATGACCAGGATCAGTGCTTCGCGTACACCGAACACGCAGTCACCGGACACGAACAGAAGACAGACAGCAACCATGGACACCGACCCCGAGATCGACACCGACGGCTGGTTCGACGGCGCCCTCGCCCGCCCCTCGCCCAACTGCGACGAGCGACCGCCGGCGACCACCATCGACCTGCTGGTGATCCACAACATCAGCCTGCCGCCGGGCGAGTTCGGCGGGGAGTGGATCGACGCACTGTTCCGCAATCGACTCGACCCCGACGCCCACCCCTATTTCGCTGCCATCGCCGGATTGCGCGTCTCCGCCCACCTGCTGATCCGGCGCGACGGCGCCCTGGTGCAGTACGTGCCCTGCGAGCGCCGCGCCTGGCACGCCGGACGCTCGCGCTTCGGCGAGCGCGAGGCGTGCAACGACTTCTCCATCGGGATCGAACTCGAGGGCACCGACACCCAGCCCTTCACCGCCGCTCAGTACCACCAGCTCGGACGTTGTGCGCGTGCGCTGCGGCGGCGCTATCCGGGGATCACCCCCGAGCGTGTCGTCGGGCATGCCGACATCGCCCCGGGGCGCAAGACCGACCCCGGTCCGGCCTTCGACTGGGCACGGTTGCGCCGCGCGCTCTGAGCCGCGCGCCGCGCCAGCACGCGCGAGCGCCGCGCGCCGAACGAGCGTGGCCGCGGCTGCATCCACACACGATAGCGGGCAAAGGTCGCACGCCAGCCAGTGGCCACGACCTCGTGCCGCTCGACGCCGCCGAGCTGGTGCTCGTATTCGAGCAGCGCGCCGCCACGCCAGCGCGGCCGCCCGCCGAGGCGCGCAGCCAGCGCGCGCATGCCGACGTTGGCCGCCAGCACCTCGCAGCGCAGCCGGCGGATGCCGACGGCACGGGCGTGACCGATGAGCGCCTGCAGGAGCGCGGTGCCGACGCCGCGACGCTGCGCCGCGTCGATCACCTCGACGGCCAGCTCGCCGCTGTCGGCGCCGGGCGCGGTGCGGATACAGCGCGCCACGCCCAGCGGCTCGCCCGGCATCCCGCGCTCGTCGAGACGGATGGCGCCGATGGCTAGATGATGGTGTCCGTCGATGGCCGCGAGCACCGCGAGGTCGCGCTCGTTGAGCTCGCGCTTGATGCCGCAGAAGCGCAGCCGACGCGACCCCGGCGACAACCCGGCGAAACAGGCGAGCAGAAAATCGCGATCCTCCGGGCCGAGCGCGCGCAGCAGACAGCGACTGCCGTCGCGCAACCGCACCAGGTGGCGACCGGGGCCCCGGTCGGACAGTTCGCGGGCCTCCATGACTCCACTCCTCCATCGCAAGGATCGGCAGGGACCGCCCGGGGTGGGCGGGGGATAGCCCCGGGCATCGCGGCGGGGCGGGCGAGACGGGGCGGCGCGGGCGACAATCGTGCCGATCGCCGCAACCGAGCTACACCGCATCTATTAGATGCTTGCTGGATGACGGCGGTTCAATGGCGCGCGGAGATGGCGGCAAGGGTCAGTCGCGACGCGGGTCCTGGAAGGTCCCGCCGTTCCAGCCGAAGAGATGGCGCGGCGGCGAGCGGAAGTCGATATAGACGCGTCGCTCGGGGACGCCGAGCAGCGTCTCGCAGAGCGCGCAGAGCGCGCGCGCATGGCGTGGGGTCTCGGACTCGGGCAACCCGAGGCTGAGCAGCTCGAGCAGCGCCGTCGGCTCGGTGCTGCCGCCGAAGCTCAGTGCGCAGCCGTCATCGAGCAGGACCATCACATAGGACTCGGGCTTGCCGAGCAACTCGGCTACGGCGGCCGAGAGCCGGGCGAGCAGCTCGGCGCGACGCTCGGGGGCGACGGTGACATTGGTGTGCAGTTGCAGTGTGGGCATGGCGCATCTCCTCTGGTCGGGATCTCGCCCCATGATAGGCCAGGGTCGGCGGGTCAGCCGACCCGCGCCAGCGCCACCGCCGGACGCCCCTCCTCGTCGCCGAGCGACTCGGCACAGGCATCGGTCCAGCGCAGCAGTTCGAGCCGACCGTCGTGATGCTCGACCAGCGCGGTACAGCTCTCCACCCAGTCGCCGCAGTTGCAATAGGCCACGCCGGCGATGTCGCGCATCTCGGCATGATGGATATGACCGCAGATCATGCCGTCGAGCGCGCGGCGCACGGCCTCCTCGGCCACCACCCGCTCGAAGTCGCCGATATAGTTGACCGCATTCTTGACCTTGCGCTTGAGATAACCGGCCAGCGACCAGTAGCGCAGCCCCAGCAGCCGCTGCAACCGACTGAGCTGGGCGTTGAGCGCGAGCAGCCGGTCGTAGGCGTGCGAGCCCAGACGTGAGAGCCAGCGGGCGTGCTCGATCACACCGTCGAAGCGATCGCCGTGCAGCACCAGGAAACGGCGCCCGTCGGCGGTGGTGTGGACCACCTCGTCGCGCACCGCCACCCGCCCGAAGTCGAGCCCGAGATGGGCGCGCAGCACCTCGTCGTGGTTGCCCGGCACATAGATCACCTCGGTGCCGGTGCGCGCCTTGTCGAGGATCGCGGCGACCACCCGGTTGTGGGCCTCCGGCCAGTAGAGTCCGCCGCGCAACGCCCACAGATCGACGATGTCGCCGACCAGATAGAGCTGCCGGCACTGGGTGGCGGCGAGGAAATCGAGCAGGAACTCGGCCTGACACCCCTTGAAGCCCAGATGGACGTCGGAGATGAAGATGCTGCGATATTTCAGAGGGGACATGCGGGTGATCTCGGTCATCGCATCGCCTGCCTGGATGAGCTTGGCGCACAGGATCACCGAACACTGTTGCCGCGGCGTTGATGGCGAGTGAAGATGGGGTGAAGGGGCGGTGACCAATGTGGGAACCGGCGCAATCGCGACCGGTCCGATGGGGAGAGAGCGACCCATCCGAGGTGGACCATGGACCGACCCTGCAGCCCGCCCAACCCCAGGAGCACCCTCGAGCCGCACACCGGCGGACATGCCGATGAGCGATGACCTCTTCCTGCAGATGGGTCTGATCCTCGGTGTCGCCGCCATCACCGGCGCGCTCGCGCGTGGCCTGCGCCAACCGTTGATCGTCGCCTTCATCGCCGTCGGCATCCTGCTCGGACCGGCAGGCTTCGGGCTGGTCGCGCACAGCAGCGAGATCGAGCTGTTCGCCCGACTCGGCATCGCGCTGCTGCTGTTCGTCGTCGGGCTCAAGCTCGACCTGCACATCATCCGCACCGTCGGCCCGGTGGCGCTGGCCTCCGGCCTTGGCCAGGTGCTGTTCACCTCGGCGGTGGGCTATGTCATCGCCCGGCTGCTCGGGCTGGAGCCGGTGGCCGCGCTCTATGTGGCGGTGGCGCTGACCTTCTCGAGCACCATCATCATCGTCAAGCTGCTCTCGGACAAACGCGAGGTCGACGCGCTGCACGGGCGCATCGCCGTCGGCTTCCTCATCGTCCAGGACATCGTGGTGGTGCTGGTGATGATCGCGCTGACCGCCGTCGGCCAGGCCGAGGGCGACGTCCACCCGGTGCGCGAGGCGCTCGCCATCCTGCTCAAGGGGGCGGCGATGCTCGCCACCGTGGCGCTGCTGATGCGCTATGTGCTGCCCTGGCTGCTGCACCGACTGGCGCGCTCGACCGAGCTGCTGATGCTGTTTGCCATCGCCTGGGCGGTGCTCGGCGCACTCGCCGGCGACGCCCTCGGCTTCAGCCGCGAGGTCGGCGCCTTCCTCGCCGGGGTGTCGATCGCCTCGACCCGCTATCGCGAGCAGATCGCCGCGCGGCTGGTGACGCTGCGCGACTTCCTGCTGCTGTTCTTCTTCATCGAGCTGGGCGCGACGCTCGAACTCGGGCTGATCGGCGGCCAGCTCGGCGCGGCGGCGGTGTTGTCGCTGTTCGTGCTGATCGGCAATCCGCTGATCGTGATGGCGATCATGGGCTACATGGGCTATCGCCGCCGCACCGGCTTCCTCGCCGGGCTGACGGTGGCGCAGATCAGCGAGTTCTCGCTGATCCTCGCCGCGCTCGGACTCGCCCTCGGGCATCTCGCCCCCGAGACCCTGGGACTGATCACCCTGGTCGGGCTGGTCACCATCAGCGTCTCCACCTATCTGATCCTCTACTCGCACCCGCTCTACGAGCGGCTCGCGCCCTATCTGGTCTGGTTCGAGCGCCGGGTGCCGCATCGCGAGATCGTGCAGGAGTCGGAGGAGACCGGCGAACCCGAGATCCTGCTGTTCGGCCTCGGGCGCTTCGGCGCGGTCATGGCCGACGGGCTGCGCGAGCGCGGTCGCCGGGTGCTCGCCGTCGACTTCGATCCCGACGTGGTGCGCCGCCAGGCACGCGCCGGCTACCACGTCCACTACGGCGACATCGAGGATCCGGAGCTGATCGCCACCCTGCCGCTGAGCCGCGCACGCTGGGTGGTGAGCACGGTGCGCGAACGCGCGATCAACCGCCTGCTGCTCCAGGGACTGCGCCAACAGGGCTATGGAGGCCGGGTCGCGCTCTCGGCCACCAGCGACGCCGACGCGCAATGGTTCGCACAACAGGGGGCGGATCTGGTATTCATCCCCTATGCCGACGCCGCGCGCAGCGCGGCGCAACGGCTGAGTGAGGATTGCGCGCCGGGACAACCTGCGGGCGGAGCTGCCGAGGGCATGTGATGAAACGATTCAAGAACATCCTCTATGTCATCGCCGATGGCGTCGGGCCGGAGCATGCGCTGGCGCGCGCACTGACGCTCGCGCACAACAACCAGGCCCGGCTCAGCGTGCTCGCGGTGCTGACCGCACCACCGGCGAACGAACCCGTGCAGGAGACGATCGCGCGCATCGAACGGGCGCTGAAGGTCCGTCTGGCGGCCCACCACGACTGCTGCGCGCTGCGCATCGAGGTACGGGTCGGCGCCCTCGCGCGCGAGGCACTGCGCGAGATCGAGCAGCGCGGTCACGACCTGGTGATCAACCCCGCCCAGCCCCCGGAGCGGCTCGAACGCTTCCTCGGCGGCGACGATCGCCAGCTGCTGCGCAACAGCCCCTGCCCGGTGTGGCTGATGCAGCCACGCGAGCGCGACAACTACGACAATATCCTGCTCGCGCTCGACTACGATCCGGCGCAGCCCGACTCGATCGACACCCCGCTCAACCGCCGGCTGCTCACCCTCGCCGGCTCGCTGGCACTCTCGGACTTCGCCGCGCTCCACCTGGTACACGTCTGGGACGCCCCGGCCGAGCTGCTGTTCCGTGTCTGGTCCGATGCACCGGACCATTCTCCGCGCGACTATGTCGAGAGCGAGCGTATACGTCACCGGCGCGGACTCGAGGCGCTCAACATGATGCTGCGCGAGATCCTCGGCACCGAGGCCCACGACTATCTCACCCCCCGTCTGCATCTGCCCCGCGGACTGGCCACCGAGCAGGTCCGCCTGCTCGCCGGTCAGCTCGACGCCGACCTGGTGGTGATGGGCACCGCCGCACGACGCGGCCTCACCGGCCTGCTGATCGGCAACACCGTCGAGTCCATCCTCGACCAGCCCCCCTGCTCGGTGCTGGCGGTGCGGCCCTAGAGAGAGCCGCCAGCCACCAGCTCCCAGCCTCCAGTCGTCAGCCACCAGCTTCCAGCCTGCCGTCTCCTGCCAACGGCGCCAAGCCTTCCCCACTGGAGGCTGACGGCTGGTAGCTGGAGGCCGGCGGCTGGCCGCAAGCACCTTGCCAACCGAACATCCCCTTCGCGCCCCTTTGGGCCTTTGCGGTTCAATCCCCCTGACGACTGACGACTGACGACTGACGGCTGGCGGCTGGCGGCTGGTAGCCGGAGACTGACGACTGAACCGAAGCCGCCCTCCGCCCCTCCCCTTGATCCCGCTCGACGTTCTATACTGGCGGATTACCCGGGACGCGACCGTCGGGCCGATCATGGCACCGCGCGCCACTGGTATCCGCCACCGGGGAGGGCGAGTCGCTCGCCCGGCCCCTGCAAACACCCCTTCACGATTCTGGAGCAAGACGATGGCGCAAAGCGCAGTCAAGAAAGTCGTTCTGGCCTATTCGGGCGGACTCGACACCTCGGTGATCCTCAAGTGGCTGCAGGAGGAGTACGGCTGCGAGGTCGTGACCTTCACCGCCGACATCGGTCAGGGCGAGGAGCTCGAGCCGGCGCGCGCCAAGGCCGAGGCGGCGGGCGTGAAGGAGATCTATATCGACGACCTGCGCGAGGAGTTCGTCCGCGACTTCGTCTACCCGATGTTCCGCGCCAACGCCGTCTACGAGGGCGAGTACCTGCTCGGCACCTCGATCGCGCGTCCGCTGATCGCCAAGCGCCTGATCGAGATCGCCGCCGAGACCGGTGCCGACGCCATCTCCCACGGCGCCACCGGCAAGGGCAACGATCAGGTCCGCTTCGAGCTCGGCGCCTACGCGCTCAACCCCGAGATCAAGATCATCGCCCCCTGGCGCGAGTGGGACCTGCTCTCGCGCGAGAAGCTGATGGCCTACGCCGCCAAGCACGGCATCGGCGTCGAGCAGAAGCGCGAGGGCAACAAGTCGCCCTACTCGATGGACGCCAACCTGCTGCACATCTCCTACGAGGGCTACGACCTCGAGGACCCCTGGACCCAGCCCGGCGATGCGATGTGGCGCTGGAGCGTCTCGCCCGAGCAGGCCCCGGACCGGGCCACCGAGATCGAGCTGACCTTCGAGCGCGGTGACATCACCGCCATCGACGGCAAGGCGATGAGCCCGGCCGAGGTGCTCGCCGAACTCAACCGCATCGGCGGGGCCAACGGCATCGGGCGCGCCGACATCGTCGAGAACCGCTATGTCGGCATGAAGTCGCGCGGCTGCTACGAGACCCCCGGCGGCACCATCATGCTCAAGGCGCACCGCGCCATCGAGTCGCTCACCCTCGATCGCGAGGCCGCGCACCTCAAGGACGAGCTGATGCCGCGCTACGCCAGCCTGGTCTACAACGGCTACTGGTTCGCCCCCGAGCGGCGCATGCTGCAGGCGGCGATCGACGAGAGCCAGCAGGTGGTCAACGGCGTGGTCCGTCTCAAGCTCTACAAGGGCAACGTCAGCGTGCTCGGCCGTCGCTCCGAGACCAACAGCCTGTTCGACGAGTCGATCGCGACCTTCGAGGAGGACGCCGGCGCCTACGACCAGACCGACGCCACCGGCTTCATCCGCCTCAACTCGCTGCGCCTGCGCGTGGCCGGCCGCAAGCGCGGCTGATCCCCCACCCGGCCCCTCGGGCCGGGCCACCGTCGCCGCGCCCCGCGGCGACGGTCTCCAGAGAGAAAGGCCCTCAGCCTCCAGCTACCAGCCGCCAGCCGCCAGCCACAAGCGCCAAACCCTCCCCGCTGGATCAAAGCTGAAGGCTCATATCAGTGCGTAGGCTGGGCAAAGCGTCGCGTGCCCAGCGAAAGGCGCGACCAGCGACCAGCGACCAGCGACCAGCGACCAGCGACCAGCGACCAGCGACCAGCGACCAGCGACCAGCGACCAGAAGATTGAACCGCCAAGGCGCGAAGGACGCAAAGCAAGCGGACGGTCTGCAGATCCGCAGACCGGGCAAGGCGCAGTCTCCCCGACTGGAGGCTGGAAGCTGGTTCGAACCGCCAGCCTCCAGTGAGGGGGCAGGGTTATCTCGTCGCGTCGTGGTTGACCGCATACCGACACTGGAGGCTGTTTGCTGGAGGCTGGTCGCTTTCTTCGTGTCCTTTGGGTCTTTGCGGTTCAATCCCCTGGCGGCTGGCGGCTGATCGCTGAACGCTAGCCCCGCGCGCTATCCATCCGGGACGATCCGCAGCAACGCGCCGTCGGGCGCATCGGTGAGGACGTAGAGGTGGCCATCGGGGCCCTCGCGCACGTCGCGTACCCGAGTGCCGATGGTCAGCCGTTCCTCGCCCACCACCGCGCCGTCCTCCAGGTCGATACGCCGCACCTCGCCGAACTTGAGCGCGCCGCTGAACAGGTCGCCGCGCCAGGCCGGGAAGTGCCGTCCGCTGTAGTAAGCGAGCCCGCTCGGCGCCTTGGAGGGGGTCCATTCGAGCAGCGGCGCGGTGACGTCGACGCGCTGGTGGACGCTGGAGATCGCCGGTCCCCAGTACTCGTGGCTGGTGGTGACCTCGGGCCAGCCGTAGTTGGCGCCGGGGATGATGCGATTGAGTTCGTCACCACCGCGCGCGCCGTGCTCGTTGGCCCACACCCGCCCGCTCGCCGGGTCGCGGGCGAGACCCTGGATGTTGCGATGCCCGAGGCTGTGGATGGCCGCGCGCGCGCCGCCGGCGGCGAACCAGGGGTTGTCGGGATGGGGGCTGCCGTCGGCGCGCAGCCGCAGGATCTTGCCGAAGTGGCTGTCGAGACGCTGCGCCTGCTCGCGGATCAGTCCGCCGGCGAAGCGAATCGGCGGGTTACCGCCGTCACCGATGCTGAGCAGCAGGCTGTCGTCGTCGAGCCAGAGGATGCGCGAGCCGAAGTGCTGGGTGTCGCGCTTGGTGTCGGGGTTGGCATAGAGACGTTCAAGATCGCGCAGCGCGCCGTCGACCAGTCGCGCGCGCGCCAGGGCGGTGCGATTGGCGCCGGTCGTACCCTCGGCATAGCTGAGATAGACCAGCCGGTTGCGACGGAAGTCGGGGTGTGGGGCGACGTCGAGCAGACCGCCCTGCCCCTCGGCGAGCACCTCGGGCACGCCCTCGATCGGCCTCGGGTCGAGCCGGCCGTCGGTCGCGAGCCGACGCAGCCGGCCCGGTCGCTCGCTGATCAGCGCCGTGCCGTCGGGCAGCCAGGCGATCGCCCAGGGGTGTTCGAGCCCGCGCGTCACCACCTCGGCGCGCCAGCCCTGGGCCTCGGGTGGCGCGGCCTCGACCGCGAGGGCGCCGAGCAGCGCGCACAGCACCACTGTCCAGCGACGCATCAGGCCTCCATCCATGTGCCTCCACTCCTGCGGGCCGCGCCCGCTCCCGGGTGTCAGTCGCGCGCCGTCGCCGCCGTCTCTGCCGGTACCTCGCCGCGCGCCTGCAATTGTTCGAAGGGGTCGGGACCCTCACGGTGCGCGCCGGCCTCCTCCAGCTGCTTGAGATAGTCCTGCCACAGCGGCTGCCAGGCGCGACCGAGGCGATGGAGATAACCCCAGTCGTAGAGCCCGGAGTCGTGACCGTCGTCATAGCGGATCTTGAGCGCATAGGCGCCGATCTGCTCGATCGCGGTGATGTTCACCCGCTCCTTGCCGAGCTGCAGCTTGGCGCTCGCCGGGGAGTGACCGCGCACCTCGGCCGAGGGCGAGTAGACCCGCAGGTACTCGCACGGCAGCCGGAAGCGCGCCCCGTCGTCGAAGGCCAGCTCCAGCACCCGCGAGCGCTGGTGCAGGCGGATCTCGGTGGGCAGTGGATGGGCGTCGTCCATGGGGACCTCCGCGGTCAGTACTCGGCGCCGAGCGCGCGGGCGCGGGCCAGACGCTCGGCGAGCGCCTCGGCATCCTGGGCCGGGGCGTCGAGCCCGGGCCAGCCGGCGCAGTGGCGCAGGATCAGCTCGGTGAGCAGATCGAGATGCGCCGGGGCGTCGTTGAGACAGGGGATGTAGCCGTAGTGCTCGCCGCCGGCCTCGAGGAAGTACTCGCGGTTCTCCTCGTCGATCTCCTCGATGGTCTCCAAGCAGTCGGCGGAGAACCCGGGCGAGAGCACGTGGACCGACTTCACCCCGGCCGCGCCCCATTCCTTGAGGGTGGTCTCGGTATAGGGCTGGAGCCACTCGCTCGAACCGAGACGCGACTGGAACGACATCCCCCAACGATCCTCCGCCAGCCCCAGCGACTCGATCACCAGCCGCGCGCTCTTGCGACACAGACAGTGATAGGGGTCGCCCTTGTCGAAGTAGTCCTTGGGGATGCCGTGGAAGGAGAACAGCAGCCGCTCGGGCTCGCCGTGCTCGGCCCAGTACGCGCGGATACTGGCGACCAGGGCATCGATATAGGCCGGATCGTCGTGGTACTGGTTGATGAAGCGCAGCTCCGGCAGCCAGCGCCAGCGCCGCAGCTCGGCGGTGACGGCGTCGAAGGCCGAGCCGGTGGTGGTGGCCGAGTACTGCGGATAGAGCGGGAGCACCAGGATGCGTCGGGCATTGGCCGCGCGCAGCTCGGCCAGCGCCGAGGCCACCGAGGGGTTGCCGTAACGCATCCCCAGCGCAACCTTGACCGGCCCCCCGAGCCGCGCGCCCAGCCGCTCGGCGATGCCGTCGCGCTGCCGCCGCGAGATCGCCAGCAGCGGCGAACCGTCCTCGGTCCACACCGACTCATAGGCACGCGCCGAGCGCGCCGGGCGGGTGCGCAGGATGATGCCGTGGAGCAACGGCAGCCACAGCGCGCGCGACATCTCCACCACCCGCGGATCGGAGAGGAACTCGGCGAGATAGCGGCGCACGTCCGGCACGCTGGTGCTGTCGGGCGTGCCCAGGTTGATCAGCAGCACCCCGAGCGACTCGGGGGTGTCATGGCGGTAAGCGGGGGTATCGACGAACTTCATCAAGGGGTCTCGGACTGGGCCTGTTCGGAAAGGAGTCGGTAGAGTGCCTGGAAGCGCTCGGGATCGGGGGCGCCGAACAGCGGATCCTCGGCGGAGGGCGCCTCGGCCGCCACCGCGTCCCAGTCGGCCTCGTCGAGCACCTCGAGGGCGATCGGGAAGGCCTCGCGATCCTCGAGCGAGAGGTGTGCGCGCATGGTCGCGACCAGCTCGCGACCATTGGCCTCGACGTCCTCGCGCAACAGCACCTCCTCGTTGAGGATGCCGTCGAGCGACTGACGGAAGCGCTTGTTGATCTGGCTGAGGCTCGCGTGCTGACGCATCAGCACGTCGAACACCTCGTGCTGCCCGGCGCCCTTGTCGAGGACTCGACGAAAGATGATGTCCTCGGTCGGGTGATGGACGGTATCGGCATAGCCGTCCATGTACTCGAGCATCTCGGACATCAGGTCGTAGTCGGGCTCCTCACCCGCGTGGAAGCGGTCGAGCAGGGTCTCGAACAGGTCGAGCAGCTTGACGAGACGGGCATGGTCCTGGCCCAGTCGGGTCATCACCGGGTGCATAGGCCTTTCTCCTAGTCGGTGGCAATCGTCTCAATCGATCCAGTATGCCATCATCTCCAGCCGAGCCAAGGCACGCGCGATCCGTCCCCGGGCTCTCGTCCAGCATCAGACGAGCGGCATCGGTCGGGGTTCCCGGCGCGGCGGTCAATGATCGCGGGCGCGCCGCAGCAATGGGGCCAGCAACTGCCAGACCGGCCCTTCGCGCCAGCTCTCGCGACCACACACATAGTCGAGCGCATGCAGGTTCTGCAGCGTCCAACCCATGCGCCTGCTCGCCCACTCGCGACCGCAGCAGAGCAGCCGGTCGCCGGCCTCGAGTTCGGTCTCCGGCCCCGGGAGCAACCACCGGGCGCCGTCGCGCGCCAGCAGCAGGGGGATCACCGGCAGGCGTTCGTCGCGCGCCTGCGGGTCGCGCAACAGGATCTCCAGGGTCGGCGGCTCGCCGCGCGCAATCGCGTCACACACGGCGAAGGCGCGCCCGGGTTCGAGGACGATCTCCCAGACGTGCGGGGCGCACTCCCCGACCAACCCCAGCACCCGGCTCACCAGCTCGCAGGCCCAGGGCTCGTCCTCGAGCCGTGCCAGGGTGGCGAAGTCGGAGAGCAGCGGGTTGACCAACCGGATACCGATGCGATTGGCGACGATCAGACTGGGGTGCATGATCGCATGGGCACCGACCCGGGCGAACAACTGATGGTTGTGGTGCTGGTTCTCGCGCGCGATCACGAACAGCCCGCGGTTGAGCATCAGCGCGGTCATCACGATCGAGAGGTTGTCGGCGTCGTGATCGGTGCCCGCCACCAACCCCACGGCACGACGGATCCCGGCCTGCTCCAGGGTCACCGCCTCGGTGCCGCGGCCCTGCACCACACCCTCCTCGGGGATCCCGGTCTTGTGTGGCAGCGCCTCGATCACCTGCACCTCCATCCCCTGCTCCTTGAGATGCTTGTACATCGCCTTGCCGAAGCGACCATAGCCACAGATCACCCAGCGCCCCCGAGTCGGCGGGAACAGCGGCTCCTTGAGCCGTTCGCCGCCGAAGCCCGAGAGCCAGTCGAACAGCAGGGTGAGACAGGGCGCCTGGATGGCGGTGGCCATGTAGAGCGCGAAGGTATCGAAGGGGTCGTAGATGTGGTCGGTGCCGAAGGAGGCCATGTTGGCCTCGACCTCGTGCGAGTCGGCGCGACAGATCACCGTCACCTCGGGGTGCATCAGCTTGGCGGCGATGGCGATCTTGAGGTTGGTCTCGTTGACATTGGTCAGCGCCACCACCCCCTGACACAGCGGATGCCTGAGCCCGGCCGCCTCGAGGTGCGCCGGACTGCGCGCGTCGGCGCAGAACGCGGGGACGTATTCGCGCTGGTTCTCGAGCTGGAGCAGATTGATGCGCTCGGGATCGATATCGACCACCACCGCATGCAGATGACGATCGGTTAGCCCCCGCACCAGGGCGCTGCCGGTCTGGCCATAGCCGCAGACCAGATAGAAGGGGGTGCACAGCCCGCGCACCCGGGCGCGAAAGCGGCGCTCGCGGATCGCGCGCTGAAAGGTCGCGTCCTGCAGCAGCGCGATCAGGGTGCCGATGGCATAGATCCACACCGCCACGGTGGCGAACACGCAACCCGAGACCCACAGCCGCTGGGCATCGGTGAAGGTATTGGGCAGCTCGCCGAAACCGATGGTGGTCGACATGTAGCTGACGAAATAGAAGGCATGGAACAGGCTCATCGTCGCCGGCTCGCCGGCGGCGTCCTGCGCCGGGATCAACGCCAGCCCGGCCATCGCCACCGCATAGACCAGGATCAGCGACAGCAGCGGCGCGCGCATCCGCCGGAAGACGAGAAAGACGATGGTATCCATGCGACGGCTCCCCCGGTCGCGGCGCCGCACCGCTCAGCGGCGCAGCATCACCGTCTCGATCAGCAACAGCACCACCGAGACCACGTTGGCGATCATCGCCCCGCCGGCGAGCGAGACGATGCTGGCCATCGCCGAGGGGGTCATGCCGCCCTCACCGACGTGCACCACCGCCGTCCACACCAGCGCCGCGGCGACGAGCTGCAGGATCGCCACCAGACTGGTGGCGAGCAGCACCGCGCCGAGCTGGGTGCGGTCGCCGAACTTGAGCACGGTGGCAACGAGGTTGACCACGATCACCGCGAACAGCTCCCAGGCGTGATGATGGTCGGGATTGTCGATCTCGCCGACGAAGAACCCGAAGTTCAGCGTCAGGGCGAGCACGATGAAGAAGCCGAAGACGACCTTTTCCGGATTCATCCGTCTCTCCGCAACAAGGGGCCCGAGCGGGCGCGAACACGATGGCGGCCAGACCGCCGGCGCATCATAGCAGTTTGCCGGCGGGTAGCTACCAGTCGCCAGCCGCCAGCCGCCAGTGAAAGGGCGGACAGTCCTTGACCACCGTCGTTGAGCACAAGCGTCCACTGACAGCTGGCGACTGGCGGCAACGGCTGACGACTGGTGGCTGGTGGCTGGTAGCTGGTAGCTGGTAGCTGGTGGCTGATAGCTGGTGGCTGATAGCTGCCGCCCCGATTGCCCCGCTCCGAGCGCCGGGCTAACGTGTCGGCATACACGGCGGTACGAGGAACCCGGCATGGCCCTGACCCTGATCCTGACCCTGGTCGGTCTCGCCGGCGGGCTGTGGCTGGCGGAGGCCGGGCTCGACGGGCTCGCCGCGCCGCTGATCGGCGCACTGTTCGGTTTCGTGCTCGCCCGCCAGCAGTTGCTCGAGCGGATGCTGCGCGAGCAGCTGGGGCGTGCGACCCCGTCGCCCGCAGAGCCCCAGCCGGAACCGGCGCAAGCCCCCGACTCCGAGCCGCTGTCGCTCGACCTGCCCGCCCCGCCGCCAACCCCGCCCTGCCCGACGCCTGCCCCACGCGCCCCCTGGCGCCTGCGCGAGCGCCTGCTCGGTGCCAATCCGCTGGTGCGCATCGGCATCCTGTTGGTGTTCGTCGGCACCGGCTTCCTGATCAAGTATGCGGTCGACCAGCAGTGGCTGCGGCTGTCGCTGGAGCTGCGTCTCGGCGCCATCGCGCTGGCCGCGTTGGGGCTGCTCGGGCTCGGCTGGCGGATGTGCGCGCGCAATCGCGACTACGGACTGCTGCTCCAGGGCGCAGCCATCGGCATCCTCTATCTCGACGTCCACGGCGCCCATGTGCTTGCCGGGCTGCTCGGGCCCGTGGCCGCCTTCGCGCTGCTGGCACTGATCGCGCTCGTCTGTCTCGCCCTGGCGCTCACCCAGGAGGCGCGCAGCCTCGCCTGGTTCGGCCTGATCGGCGGCTTCCTCGCGCCACTGATCAGCGCCGACGGCGGCGGCGACCCGGTGGTGCTGTTCGGTTACTACGCCCTGCTCGACACCCTGGTGCTGGCGCTGGCCTGGGCGCGCGGCTGGCGCGCGCTCAACCTGCTCGGCTTCGCCTTCACCTTCGTCATCGGCATCGTCTGGGGCGTGCTGCGCTACGAGCCGGCACTGTTCCATCGGGTCGAGCCCTTCCTGATCTACTTCTTCCTCGTCTATGTCGCCGTGGCGGTGCTCCACGCCCGGCACCGACCGCCGGGCTCCGCCCCCCCGGTCGACGCCACCCTGGTGTTCGGCACCCCGCTGCTGACCCTTGCCTGCCAGCTCGCGCTGGTCGCCCACCTGCCCTGGGGCGAGGCCTACTCGACCCTGGCGATGGGGCTGTTCTATCTCGTCCTCGCCGGTTGGCTGCGACGCGACGGACATCCAGCCACGACGCTGCTCGCCCAGACCTTCCTCGCGCTCGCGGTGATCCTGCTGTCGCTGACCCCGGCCTTCGCCCTCGAGGCCGAACTCACCGCCGGTTTCTGGGCGCTCGAGGGCGCGGCCATGGCCTGGATCGGCGCCCGTCAGGAGCAGACGCGGGTGTTGGTCTTCGCGCTGTTGCTCCAGCTCGGCGCGGCACTGACGCTGCCCTTCGCCGAGACCGCCGCCGACCCGCGCCCCTTCCTCGGCGCCGAGGTGCTCGGCGCGCTGACGATCGCCCTCGCCGGGCTGGTGAGCGCCTACTGGTTCGAGCGCGCCCGCCCCTGGTGCCGCGCCCTGGCGCCCTGGCTGCTCGGCTGGGGGGCGCTGTGGTGGCTCGGCGCCGGGAGCGCCGAGCTGTGGCGTCTCGACCCCGGCGCGGTGCTGCCGGCGCGACTCATCGGCTATACCCTGCTCGGCGCGCTGCTCGCCGAACTCGCCGCCACCCGGCTGCGCTGGGCGCGACTCGACGCCCTGCTCGGCGGGCTGCCGCTGCTCGGGCTGGTCGCGCTGGCGGCCAGCGCCGAGCGGCTGGAGCAACCGTTCGGCGCCGGCGGCGCGCTCGCCTGGCCGGCCTTCGTCGGCCTCGGCTATCTGCTGCTGTGGCGGGTCGAGCGCCGCGCACTCGCCCCGCGAATCGGCTGGGGCCTGTTCGCCCAGGGGCTGACGACCCTGCTGGTGCTCGACTGGGGCTGGCTGTGGTGGGCGCTGGTCGCGCACCAGCCAGCCCCCGGCTGGCACGCCGCGGCGCTGGCGCTGCTCCCGGCCGTGGCGCTACTGCTGGCCACGCGGGCGCGACCCTGGCCGCTGACCTGGGCGCGGGTCCATGTCGGCGCGCTCGGCGTGCCGCTCGCGCTCGGGCTGATGATCTGGTCGGTCTGGTCAGTCGGGATCGCCGGCGGTAGCGCGCCCTGGCCTCGGCTGCCGCTCGTCAACCCGCTCGATCTCGTCACCGCGCTGGTGCTCGTCGCGCTGTGGCGCTGGTGGCACGCGCTCGAGACGCACGGGCTGATCGCCCCCGGCGCGCCGGGCCGGCGGGCCGTCACCGCGCTGTTCGGGGTGCTCGGCTTCGGCTGGCTCAATCTGGTGCTGCTGCGCGCGCTGCACCATGCCTGGGGGGTGGACTACCGGGTGGCGGCGCTGCTCGACTCGGCACCGACGCAGATGGTGCTGTCGGTGAGCTGGGGGCTGTGCGCGGTGGTGCTGTTGCTGGGGGCGCGGCGCTGGCGCTCGCGCGCGCTCTGGTTCGGCGCGGCGGCGGTGCTGACGCTGGCGGTGGTGAAGCTGTTTGCGATCGATCTGGCCGCGCGCGGCGGGGTGGAGCGCATCGTCTCCTTCCTCGCCGTCGGCGGGCTGATGATGGGGATCGGCTGGCTGACGCCGCTGCCGCCGCGCGCGACGACAGCCGACGAGACAGGGCTCAGTCGCCCGTCGTCGCGGACTCGGCAGCCGCCGCCTGCTTGAGTGCGCGGTGGATGACGATGTTGAGCATGCGCAGCGTCGCTGCGATCGAGGCGAACACCTGGTTGGCATGTACCCCGCGGGTGCGTAGCTCGCCCAGGTCGGTCTGCCAGACGATGCTGCACTCGGTGAGGGCATCGGTGCGCCCGCCCTTGGGGATGCGCACCTCGTAGTCGGTCAGCCGCGGCAGGGTCAGGCCGCGCTTCTTCACCACCCGCGCGAGCGCGCTCATGAAGGCGTCGAAGCCACCGTTGCCGCTGCCCACGGCGTTATAGACGTCGCACTCGATACGGACCTTGATGCTCGCGGTCGACTCCAGGTCCATGGTCGAGGCCACCGAGCAGGCGAGCAGCTCGGCATGGTCGTAATCCTTGCTCTCCAGCACCTCGGCGATGATGAAGGGCAGATCCTCGGTGGTGATGGTCTTCTTCGAGTCGCCGAGCTCGATGATACGGCGCAACACCGTCTGCTGCTGCTCCTCGGAGAGCTCGATGTCGAGTCGTTCGAGGTTCTTCGCCAGCGAGGCCTTGCCGGCGAGCTTGCCGAGCGCGTACTTGCGTCGCCGGGCAAAGCGCTCGGGCGAGAGCCGCGAGTGGTAGAGACTGCCCTTGCGATCGCCGTCGGCATGGATGCCGGCGGTCTGGGTGAAGACGTCGGCGCCGACGATCGGCGCGTTGTCGGCGATGCGCTTGCCCGAGAAGTACTCGACCAGCTCGCTGGCGCGGGCGAGATGGGTCTCGTCGATGCCGGTGCGATAGCCGAGCTGATCGCGCAGGTTGACCGCGACCTCGGCCAACGAGGCATTACCGGCGCGCTCGCCGAGACAGTTGACGGTGCAGTGCAGCGCGCTCACCCCGGCGCGCGCGGCGGCGAGCACGTTGGCGGTGGCCAGGCCGTAGTCGTTGTGGGGGTGGAAGTCGAAGCACAGCCGGGGGAAGCGCGCGACCATGTCGGCGATCGCCGCCTCGACCTGCTCCGGGGTCATCACCCCGAGGGTGTCGGGCAGCATGAAGTGCCCCACCCCGCTGTCGGCGAGCTGCTCGACGAAGCGATAGACATAGTCCGGGGTGTCGCGATAGCCGTTCGACCAGTCCTCGAGATAGAGGTTGACGGCAAGCCCCGCCTCCTGGGCGCGGGCGACACAGGCGCGCACATCACCGACGTGCTGCTCCAGGGTCTTGCCGAGCTGGCCGTGACAGTGACGCTCGCTGCCCTTGGTCAGCAGGTTGAGCACCCGTCCGCCGGCATCACGGATCCAGTCGATGCTGCGCCCCTGGTCGACGAAGCCGAGGACCTCGACCCGCTCGGCGAGTCCGCGCCCCTCGGCCCAGCCGAGGATCTGACGCACCGCGTCGGCCTCGCCGCTGGAGACCCGCGCCGAGGCGACCTCGATGCGATCGACCCGCACCTGTTCGAGCAGGGTCTTGGCGAGATTGAGCTTCTCCGCCGGCGAGAAGGACACCCCCTGGGTCTGTTCCCCGTCGCGCAGGGTGGTGTCCATGATCTGGACATAGCGTTCGGCCGACTCGCTCATGCACCCGCCCCCGTGGCGGCGAGGGTGCGCTCGATCTCGGCCTTGATCGCCTCGACCGTGGCCGGCAGCTCGACACAGCGCTGCTCGCGCTCCATCAACCCCTGCAGCGACGGCGGCAGTGGCGCGCCCTGGCCGATCGCCTGCTCGACGGCCTCGTTGAACTTGGCCGGATGCGCGGTGGCCAGGCAGATGGCGTCGTCCATGCCACGCGCGGCATGGAGGCCGACGGCGGTGTGCGGGCAGCAGATATAGCCGTCGCACTCGTAGCTGGCGCGGATCTGCTCCAGGGTCTCGGCGTCGCTCGCGGCGCGGGCGTCGAAGTCGGCGCGCACCCGCGCGTGGCGCTCGGCGTCGAGTTCGATGCGACCGTGCTCACGCAGCCCCTCGAACAGCGCGCGCACCCGTGCGCAGTCGCCGTCGTGGAGGAAGTAGAGATAGCGCTCGAAGTTGGAGGCGAGCTGGATGTCCATCGCCGGGCTGAGGGTGCGGTGGACCTGCGACTCGGCGGCGTAGACCCCGCTGTCGACGAAGCGGGTGAGGATGTCGTTGCGGTTGGTGGCGATCACCAGCCGGCGCACCGGCAGCCCCATGCGGCGGGCGAGATAGCCGGCGAAGACGTCGCCGAAGTTGCCGGTGGGCACGGAGAAGCTGACCGCGCGCTCGGGATCGCCGCCGCTGACCCGACCCCAGGCGTAGAAGTAGTAGACCATCTGGGCGAGGATCCGCGCCCAGTTGATCGAGTTGACCGCGCCGAGGTGGTGGCTGCGCTTGAACGGCAGGTCGCTGAACAGCGTCTTGACGATGCGCTGGGCGTCGTCAAAGGTCCCCTCGACGGCGATGTTGTGCACGTTGTCGTCGAGCACCGTGGTCATCTGGCGCGCTTGGATCGGCGACACCCGGCCCTTGGGGTGGAGGATGAAGACCCGGATGCGCGCCTTGCCGCGCACCCCGTAGATCGCCGCCGAGCCGGTATCGCCCGAGGTGGCGCCGACGATGTTGAGCTCACCGCCGTCACGCGCCAGCAGGTATTCGAAGAGATTGCCGAGAAACTGCAGCGCCACGTCCTTGAACGCGGCGGTGGGGCCATGGAAGAGCTCGAGGATGCGCGCCCCGCCGGCCTCGACCACCGGGGTGACCTCGGGGTGGGAGAAACCGGCATAGGAGCGATCGATCAGCGCGCGCAGGTCCTCGCGCGGGATCTCATCGCCGACGAAGGGGGTGAACACCTCGAGGGCGAGTTCCTGAAAGCTCAACTGCGACCAGGCACGCAGGGTCGCGGCATCGACCCGGGGCAACTCGGCCGGGACCAGCAGACCACCGTCGGTGGCCAGGCCCATGGTGACCGCGTCGGCGAAACCGATGGAGGTGACACCCCCGCGGGTACTCAAGTAGTGCATCTCGTTCTCTGTATTGACTGGTTGCTGTAGACGAGCGGGCGCCGGCACCCGCGCGCGGCCTCGGACGTGCGCTCCGTGCAGGCGTCGGGAGACGATGGACGAGACGGGCAGACACCCCGGTGGTGGCGAGGCGGCGTGCCCGGAGCGTGCTCGGAGGAGCGGGCGCGGTGCAGTCCGTCCCCTGCTCCCAGCGAACGCCGGGGAAATGGTTGAGAGTAAAAAACCTGGCCACGCTTGGCAACCGTGGCGTGGTCTCGGCCACGATCACCAGCGTGCCGTGATGAATGCTGCACCCGCGTCACAATGATCACCATTGAATCCGATGTCACTTCGAATCGTTGACATTGCGGCAAAGGCAACCAGACAATGCAAAGCGTGCGCCTGAACTGACAGATACGGCACACACACACTAGAAGAAAGAGAATGAGGGGGCATCTGTCGCGGTCTGACCATCGGGCCCGTGCTTGCGCGCGGCTGCCGGTCAACGCCCCGTCACCCCGAGCAATTACGCAATCCACTTGTCGATTACGGAGTGACATCGAAATGACACCTGAAAAACGGGCAGATTACTGGCGGGCGAATCTACGCCTGCTGGCGGTACTGCTGACCATCTGGTTCGTGGTCTCGTATGGGTTCGGGATCATCCTCGTCGAACCCCTGAATGCCATTTCCCTTGGGGGCTACAAGCTCGGCTTCTGGTTCGCCCAGCAAGGCTCGATCTATACCTTCGTGGTACTGATCTTCGTCTATGCGGCGAACATGAACAGGCTCGACAAGAAGTTCGACGTCGGCGAAGAGTAAGGAGCACAGATCATGACGCCTCTTGATATGTGGACCTACGGCGTTGTCGGCGCGACCTTTGCGTTGTACATCGGCATCGCCATCTGGGCCCGCGCCGGTAGCACCGGCGAGTTCTACGTCGCCGGCGGCGGCGTTCACCCGGTTGCCAACGGCATGGCCACCGGCGCCGACTGGATGTCGGCGGCATCCTTCATCTCCATGGCCGGGCTGATCGCCTTCAACGGCTATGGCGCATCCGTCTTCCTGATGGGCTGGACCGGCGGCTATGTGCTGCTGGCGCTGCTGCTCGCACCCTATCTGCGCAAGTTCGGCAAGTTCACCGTGCCCGAGTTCATCGGTGATCGTTACTACTCGCAGTCGGCGCGCATCGTCGCGGTCATCTGTCTGATCCTCGCCTCGATCACCTATGTCATCGGCCAGATGAAGGGGATCGGCGTGGCCTTCTCGCGTTTCCTCGAGGTGCCCTACGACACCGGTCTCTATATCGGTATGGGCATCGTCGCCATCTACGCCGTGCTCGGCGGCATGAAGGGTATTACCTATACCCAGATCGCCCAGTATGTGGTAATGATCTTCGCCTACACCGTGCCGGCGGTGTTCATCTCGCTCAATCTCACCGGCAACCCGCTGCCCCAGCTGGGGCTCGGCAGCGAATACATTCAGAACGGTGTCGCCACCGGCATGTCGCTGCTCGACAAGCTCGATCAGGTGGTCACCGACCTCGGGTTCAAGGAGTACACCACCCAGACCATGGGCAACTCCCTGAACATGTTCGCCTACACCCTGTCGCTGATGATCGGCACCGCCGGTCTGCCGCACGTCATCATCCGCTTCTTCACCGTGCCCAAGGTGCGTGACGCGCGCTATTCGGCCGGCTGGGCGCTGGTCTTCATCGCCCTGCTCTACACCACCGCCCCGGCCGTCGGCGCCATGGCGCGACTCAACCTGATGGACACCATCCAGATCGGTCCGATCGGCAGCGTCGAGGGCAACCTGCTCTATGACGAGCGTCCCGAGTGGTTCAAGAAGTGGGAGGAGACCGGCCTGCTGCAGTTCGAGGACAAGAACGGCGACGGTCGCATCCAGTACTACAACGACGCCGACCCCGAGTTCGCCGCCGAGGCCGAGTCCTACGGCTGGGCCGGCAACGAGATGGTCAAGGTCGACCGCGACATCATGGTGCTCGCCAACCCCGAGATCGCCGGCCTGCCGGCCTGGGTGATCGCACTGGTGGTCGCCGGTGGTCTGGCCGCGGCGCTCTCAACCGCAGCGGGACTGCTGCTGGCGATCTCCTCGGCGATCTCCCACGACCTGCTCAAGGGCGTGATGATGCCGAAGATCTCGGAGAAGAACGAGCTGATGGCCGGACGCGTGTCGATGCTGGTGGCGATCATGGTCGCCGGCTATCTCGGCCTCAATCCGCCGGGCTTCGCCGCCGGTACCGTGGCCATCGCCTTCGGGCTCGCCGCCTCCTCCCTGTTCCCGGCGCTGATGATGGGGATCTTCGCCACCCGGATGAACAAGGCCGGGGCGGTCGCAGGCATGATCGCCGGTATCACCGTGACCCTGCTCTACGTGTTCCAGCACAAGGGCATCTTCTTCGTCCCCGGGACCTCCTTCCTGATGCCCGAGATGGGCATGGGTCAGGACTGGTTCTTCGGGATCTCGCCCAACGCCTTCGGCGCGGTCGGCGCGGTGGTCAACTTCACCGTGGCCATCATCGTCGCCAAGCTCACGGCACCGCCGCCGGAGCACATCCAGCACCTCGTCGAGGACGTGCGCATCCCGCGTGGCGCCGGCGAGGCCGGCGGCCATTGATGGACGCCGCGCTCAATCCCTGAGCGTTGACTCAAGCCCCGCTTCGGCGGGGCTTTTTCGCCCTGTCGCGGCATCCTGCGACAGGGCGGCCCAGCACGGACACCGACAACGCCGGGCCGGCGCACGCCGCCAACCACCCGGCCGAGCCACTCAGATCACGGGCACGGGACATCGACCATGGACATCGAACTGATCGAGATCCAGGAATTCCTCGCCGGCCGGCCGCCCTTCGACCAGCTGCCCGAGGAGGCGCTGGTACAGCTTCCGCGCCGCCTCCAGGTACGCTATTTCCGTCGTGACAGCGCCTTTCCGCCGGAAGACGAGGACAGCCCCCGGCTCTATATCCTGCGACGCGGCGCGATCGAGCTGCGCAACGACGATGACGAACTGATCGGCAAGCTCGCCGAGGGCGATCTGTACGACCTGCGCTGTCGCGACGACGGCGATCACTACCGCGCCACCGCCGTCGAGGACACCCTGGTCTACGCCCTGCCCTGCGGTGAACTACAGGCGTTGCGCGAGCGCCATGCCGGCTTCGCCGAACACTTCGAGCAGTCGATCTCCAACCGCCTGCGCAAGGCCCTCGACGTAGTGTGCGACACCCCGCCGGCGGGCACCGGACTGATGACGGTGCGGGTGCGCAGCATGATCAACCGCGCACCGATCAGCACCGGCCCGGAGACCAGCATCCGCGAGGCGGCGGGGATCATGTCCGAGCACCGCGTCTCCTCGCTGCTGATCATGGAGGGCGAGCACCTGGCGGGGATGATCACCGATCGCGACCTGCGCAGTCGCTGTCTCGCCGCCGGGCTGTCGAGCGAGCGACCGGTGCGCGAGATCATGACCGAGCGACTGCACAGCATCGAACCCGACACCCTGGGCTTCGAGGCACTGCTGACCATGACCCGGCTCAACGTCCATCACCTCCCGGTGATCGAGCGCGGGCGGGTGATGGGACTGGTCTCGAGCACCGACCTGACCCGCTTCCAGAGCGCCAACGCCGTCTATCTGGTCGGCGACATCCATCGCGCCGAGTCCCTCGAGACCCTGGTGGAGATCGGCTCGCGCATCCCCGAGTTGCAGGTCCACCTGGTCACCGCCGGGGCCACCGCCAACCAGACCGGGCAGGCGATCAGCACCATCACCGACGCCATCACCCGGCGCCTCCTAAAGCTGGCCGAGGCCGAACTCGGCGCGCCGCCGGTCCCCTACTGCTGGATGGTCGGCGGCTCCCAGGCCAGGCGCGAGCAGTCCTCGCACTCCGATCAGGACAATGCCCTGCTGCTCGCCGACGAGGCCGGCCCCGAGCACGACGCCTACTTCGCCGCACTCGCCCGCTTCGTCAACGACGGTCTGCACGCCTGCGGCTTCATCTACTGCCCGGGCGACGTGATGGCCTCCAACCCCAAGTGGCGCCAACCACTGCGGGTCTGGCACGACTATTTCGCCACCTGGATCGTCAAACCCGAGCCGCTGGCGCTGATGCTCGCCAGCGTGTTCTTCGACCTGCGCCCGCTGCACGACCCGGCGGGCCTGTTCGAGCCGCTGCAGCAGCGCATGCTCGAGCGCACCCGCGCCAACCGCATCTTCATCGCCTACATGGCCGCCAACGCACTCAAGTACCGCCCGCCGCTCGGTTTCTTCCGTAACATCGTGCTGATCCACGGCGGCGACCACGACCATACCTTCGACATCAAGCATCGCGGCACCGTGCCGATCATCGATCTGGCGCGGGTCTATGCGCTCTCGGCCGGACTCGCCGAGACCAACACCCGCGAGCGACTACGCGCGGCGGCCGAGTGCGGCGCGCTGAGCCGCGACGGCGCGGCCAATCTGGTCGATGCCTCGGAGTTCATCGCCACCCTGCGCATGCGCCACCAGGCCCATCAACTGCGCAACGGCACCAAGGCCGACAACTTCCTCTCGCCCGACGAGCTCTCGCCGCTCGAACGCGGTCATCTCAAGGACGCCTTCCTGCTGATCAACACCATGCAGGAGTCACTCGGACAACGCCATCAGGCGGGCCGCTTCACCTGAGGACGCCGGATGCCAGGACTGATCGAATGGCGCCGGCGCTGGCGACTGCGCCGCGCGCCCCAGGGGCCGCTGCGCGAGCACCTCGCCCAGCCGACGCCACGCCCACGCACCGACTGGCGCGAGGTCGAGTATCTCGCGGTGGACCTCGAGACCACCGGACTCGATCCGCGCAACGACCAGATCCTCAGCGTCGGCCATGTGGTGGTACGCGGCGCGGCCATCGACCTCGCCACCGCGCGCCGTCATCTGGTGCGCGTCGGCGGCGCGATCCCCGAGGCCAGCGCGGTGATCCATCAGATCACCGACGATCAGGCGGCCTGCGGCGGCGAGCTCGAGCCGGTCCTCGCCGAGCTGCTCGCGGCGCTCGCCGGACGGGTGCTGATCGCGCACCACGCCAGCATCGAGCTCGGCTTCCTGTCGAGCGCCTGCAGACGACTGTGGCGCCAGGGGCTGCTGACCCCGGTGGTCGATACTCAGGTGCTGGCGCATCGCACCTTCGAGCGTCGCCAGATCCCCTTTCGCGGCTCGGACCTGCGTCTCTACGCGCTCTGCGACCGCTACAACCTGCCCCGTCACGGCGCCCACGACGCGCTCGGCGACGCGCTCGCCGCCGCCGAGCTGTTCCTCGCCCAGGCTGCCTACCGCGACGACGGCAAGGGGGTGGCGCTCGGCACCTTTCTGTGCTGAGTCCGGGACGAGACAGTGGCGAGGCAGAGAACACGAAAGGAACATGACATCGCGCAAGGGTCCACGATCGTCATCCGCGCTGGAGCACATGACAGACGCGCCCCAGCGAATGGCTAGATGCCTCAGGTGTGACCGTTTACCATGTGCCCACAACAAGACGCCGGCCTCACGGTATCGACGCTGCTTCAAGCAGTTCGCCGGCACCGAATCACCCTACAAGAAGAGACCACGATAAGAGGAGACGACATCCATGTCGGAGCAAAAGGTCTATCCAGTGCCGGCGGAGACTGCCGCCAACGCCCACATCGACGCTGCCACCTACGAGGCGATGTATCGACGTTCCGTCGATGACCCCGAGGGTTTCTGGGGCGAGCACGCCGAGCAGTTCGTCACCTGGTTCAAGAAGTGGGACAGCGTCCTCGACTACAGCTACCAGGCCGACGACCTGCACGTCGAATGGTTCAAGGGCGGCAAGCTCAACGTCACCTACAACTGCCTCGACCGCCATCTCGACACCCGTGGCGATCAGGTCGCCATCATCTGGGAGGGCGACGACCCCAACGAGGATCGCAGCATCACCTATCGTGAGCTGCACGAAGAGGTCTCGCGGCTCGGCAACGCGCTCAAGGCGCGCGGCGTCGAGAAGGGCGATCGGGTGTGCATCTATCTGCCGATGATCCCCGAGGCGGCGGTGGCGATGCTCGCCTGCGCGCGCATCGGCGCCGTGCACTCGATCGTCTTCGGCGGCTTCTCGCCCGACTCGCTGCGCGACCGCGTGCTCGACTCCGAGTGCAAGGTGGTGATCACCTCCGACGAGAGCGTGCGCGGCGGCCGCCACATCCCGCTCAAGCGCAATGCCGACACCGCGCTGCAGGAGTGCCCCAACGTCGACACCGTGGTGGTGGTGCGACGCACCGGCGGCGAGGTCGAATGGGTCGAGGGTCGCGACATCTGGTACCACGAGGCCATCGCCGCGGCCGCGCCGACCTGCGAGCCGACCGAGATGGACGCCGAGGACCCGCTGTTCATCCTCTATACCTCAGGGTCGACCGGCAAGCCCAAGGGCGTGCTGCACACCACCGGCGGCTATCTGGTCTATGCCGCGATGACCCACAAGTACACCTTCGACTACCAGGAGGGCGAGGTCTACTGGTGCACCGCCGACGTCGGCTGGGTCACCGGTCACACCTACATCGTCTATGGTCCGCTGGCCAACGGCGCCACCTCGCTGATGTTCGAGGGCATCCCCAACTACCCCGACATGTCGCGCTTCTGGCAGGTCGTCGACAAGCACCAGGTCAACAGCTTCTATACCGCGCCCACGGCGATCCGCTCGCTGATGCGCGCCGGCGAGGAGCCGGTCAAGCAGACCTCGCGCAAGTCGCTGCGCATCCTCGGCTCGGTCGGCGAACCGATCAACCCCGAGGCCTGGGAGTGGTACTACCACATCGTCGGCGAGGAGCGTTGCCCGATCGTCGACACCTGGTGGCAGACCGAGACCGGGGGTCATCTGATCACCCCGCTGCCGGGCGCCACCGCGCTCAAGCCGGGCTCGGCCACCCGTCCCTTCTTCGGCGTGGTGCCGGCGCTGGTCGATCCCGCCGAGGGCACCCCGATCGAGGGCGAGGGCGAGGGCGCGCTGGTCATCACCCGTCCCTGGCCGGGGCAGATGCGTACCGTCTACGGCGATCACCAGCGCTTCATCGACACCTACTTCAAGCAGTACCCGGGGTACTACTTCTCGGGTGACGGCGCACGCCGCGACGCCGATGGCTACTACTGGATCACCGGACGTATCGACGACGTGCTCAACGTCTCCGGCCACCGTCTCGGCACCGCCGAGATCGAGTCGGCACTGGTGCTGCACCCGCACGTGGCCGAGGCCGCGGTGGTCGGCTACCCCCACGAGGTCAAGGGTCAGGGCATCTATGCCTATGTCACCCCGATGGCCGGGGTCGAGCCGACCGATGCGCTGAAGAAGGAGCTGGTGTCGCTGGTGCGCGGCGAGATCGGCCCGATCGCCATCGTCGACCTCATCCAGTGGGCGCCGAGTCTGCCGAAGACCCGCTCGGGCAAGATCATGCGCCGCATCCTGCGCAAGATCGCCGCCAACGAGATCGACTCGCTGGGCGATACCTCGACGCTCGCCGACCCGACCGTGGTCAACGAGCTCATCGACGGCCGACTCAACCGCTGAGGACCGCCGCCGAGGCGCATGGACGCGCCGCGCCCGGGAGCACCGGGCGCGTTCGGGGCGGCGTCCGGGAACACGATTGCCGGACGCCGTCTTGATTCATTCGAGCAAACACCACACCATCGGTCCGTCTGCCCAGTTGGACGACCGCCCCTCGGGGCACGACCCCAGCCCCTGCGCTGTGACCCGATGCACCCGGGTGCCAGGCACCCTGGAAGCATCCCCGAGCCCGCGGAGGTGACTCGGGGGCGGATGGCGTCTTGCCGTCCCGAACCAGCCGCGCCCTCACCCGGCATCACGGTCACAGGCCTCCAGCGGCCTCTCACCGCAGCGGGTCGTCCACCATACCCTCGCCGCTTTGCAGGGCGACTTCACGGATGCACCCAAGCGCCGTGCCCGGCGTCCACGAAGGGACTCAGCACTCACACCTGAGACCATTCAAACAGTTGGTCGAGACAACGAGCAAACCATCCAACATGAGCCCACAACCCAGGGTCGGTGTCTTCATCGACGCGGAAAACATCCGCTACAACGGCGGCTACCAGATGCGCTACGATGTGCTGAGACGGTTTGCCGCGCGCGAAGGAGGGAGACTGCAGCGCCTCAACACCTATATCGCCTATGATATCGAGCGCGCGGACAAGGATGGTGACGAGGACTACAAGCGCAAGTGTCATGAGTACCATCAGCTGATCCGGGAGTTCGGCTACAAGGTCAACCTCAAGCACGTGCGTCACTATCGCGACGAAGACGGCAACATCACCAACAGCAAGGCCGATGCCGATCTCGACCTGGCTGTCGATGCCATGCTGCAGGCCGAGCGACTCGACCACATCCTGCTGGTCACCGGAGACGGCGACTTCCTCCCGCTGGTGCGGGCACTGCAGAACCAGGGGTGCCGGGTCGAGCTGATCGGCTTCAAGCACATCTCGGAGGAGCTGCAGCAACAGGTCGACGCCTTCTACTCAGGCTTTACCATCCCCGACCTGCTGCCGATCCACTACGAGAAGGACAATCAGTGGGGCGAGGCCGGCTCGTGCGTGCGCGGCGTCTGCGTCAACTGGCTGAAGGACAAGGGCTACGGTTTCATGCGGGTACTCAACCGGATCTCCGCCGATCTGTGGGTCACCGACACCCGCAACCCACAATCCCCCTATAGCTCGGTGTTCTTCCACAAGAGCGAGGTCGATCACGGGATCGAGGACAGACACCTGATGAGTCGGGATTTCGTGTTCGAGTTCTACCTCCAGCCGAGCGAGCAGAAAGACGGCCTGATCGCAACCAACATCAGGGACGCTTACAAGGTCAACCAGGACCACAAGAACAAGTGATCCCGCGCCCTCCCGCCCGCCACCAGCCTCGTTCGCCGCACCGTCCGAGCACGCGCGGGCGACGGTGCCACCATCCCATCGGAGCCTCGATCCCATGTCGCTAGATGCCGCCAACGTCAAGCTCTCGGGACTGGCCTTGCGTCTGGTCAGGGACGAGCTGCTCAGCGAGCAACAGGCGACCGACGCCCAGGAAGAGGCGATCCGTCAGCGGCGGACCTTCGTCGGCCACCTGGTCGGCCAGGGGCTGCTCTCGAGCCGGGCGATCGCGGTTGCGGCGGCACACGAGTTCGGCGTCCCCCTGCTCGACCTCGGCTCGGTCGAGGTCTCCGAGCTGCCGACCAATCTGGTCGACGAGCGACTGATCCGCAAACACCACGCACTGCCGCTGTTGCGGCGCGGCAACCGGCTGTTCCTCGCCGTCTCCGACCCCACCAACGACCAGGCGCTCGAAGAGATCCGCTTCAACACCGGGCTGGCCACCGACGCGGTGCTGGTCGAGGAGGACAAGCTCCAGGCGGCGATCGACAGCGCGATCGAGGCCCAGGACACGACCATGAGCGAGATCATGGACGCCGACCTGGAAAAGCTCGAGATCGCCCCGGACGAGGACGAGGAGCGCGACGACGGCAGCGAGGCCAATATCGACGAGGCGCCGATCGTGCGCTACGTCAACAAGATCCTGGTCGACGCCATCACCGCCGGGGCCTCGGACATCCATTTCGAGCCCTACGAGAAGTTCTTCCGTGTGCGCTTCCGCCAGGACGGCCTGCTCCAGGAGGTGGCCAACCCGCCGCAGACCATCGCCAACCGCCTGATCGCCCGACTCAAGGTGATGTCGCGGATGAACATCGCCGAGCGGCGCATTCCCCAGGACGGGCGCATCAAGCTCAAGCTCAGTCGCTCGCGCGACATCGACTTTCGCGTCAACACCCTGCCCACCCTCTACGGCGAGAAGGTGGTGCTGCGTATCCTCGACTCCTCCTCGGCACAGGTCGGCATCGATGCGCTCGGCTTCGAACCCGAGCAGCGCGACACCTTCCTCAAGGCGATCAAGAAACCCTACGGCATGATCCTGGTCACCGGCCCGACCGGTTCGGGCAAGACCGTCTCGCTCTACACCGCGCTCAACATCCTCAATGAGCCGGATATCAACATCTCCACCGTCGAGGATCCGGTCGAGATCCAGGTGCCTGGCATCAACCAGGTCAACATGAATCCCAAGACCGGGCTGACCTTCGCCGCGGCGCTGCGGGCCTTCCTGCGCCAGGACCCGGACATCGTCATGGTCGGCGAGATCCGCGACCTCGAGACCGCCGAGATCGCCGTCAAGGCCGCCCAGACCGGCCATCTGGTGCTCTCCACCCTGCACACCAACGACGCCCCCCAGACCCTCACCCGTCTGGCCAACATGGGTGTGGCGCCATTCAACATCGCCTCCTCGGTGCTGTTGATCATGGCCCAGCGACTGGCGCGCCGGCTCTGTCTGCACTGTCGCGAGCCGCACGAGTTGCCGCCCGAGGCGTTGCGCGCCGAGGGCTTCAGCGACGAGGAGGTCGAGGCCGGGCTGACCATCTACAAGCCGGTCGGCTGCGAGCGCTGCACCAAGGGCTACAAGGGGCGCGTTGGCATCTTCCAGGTGATGCCCATCTCCGAGGAGATCAGCCGGCTGATCCTCGAGGGCGGCAACTCGATGCAGCTCGCCGACCAGGCGCGGCGCGAGGGCGTCGCCGATCTGCGCAAATCGGGGCTGCGCAAGGTCAAGAACGGTCTCACCAGCCTCGAAGAACTCAACCGCGTCACCAAAGAGTAAGCACCCATGGCGCTGGCAGCGAAACAGAAACCCAAGCCCCCCCAGAACAAGGCCAAGGACAAGGACAAGGACAAGGCCAGCGTCTTCCTCTGGGAGGGGGTCGACCGCAAGGGCGCCCGCATCAAGGGCGAGAGCCGCGCGGCGACGATGAACCTGGTGCGCGCCGAGCTGCGCCGTCAGGGCGTCAACCCGACCAAGGTGCGCAAGAAGCCCCAGCCGCTGCTCGGCGCCCGCAAGAAGAAGATCACCACCGCCGACATCGCCGTGTTCACCCGCCAGCTCGCCACCATGATGGCCGCGGGCGTGCCCCTGGTGCAGGCCTTCGACATCGTCGGTCGCGGTCACGACAACCCCTCGATGCAGGACATGATCCTGGCGATCAAGCAAGACATCGAGAGCGGCACCGCGATGGCCCTGGCGCTCGGCAAGCATCCGCTCTATTTCGACGATCTGGTGTGCAACCTGGTCGCCGCCGGCGAGCAGGCCGGCGTGCTCGACGTGCTGCTCGACAAGATCGCCATCTACAAGGAGAAGACCGAATCGATCAAGGGCAAGATCAAGAAGGCGATGTTCTATCCTGCGGCGGTGATCGCCGTGGCGGTGATCGTCACCGTGGTGATCCTGCTGTTCGTCATCCCTCAGTTCAAGGACCTGTTCTCGAGCTTCGGCGCCGATCTGCCGGCCTTCACCCTGCTGGTGATCAGCCTCTCCGACCTGTTGCAGCAGTGGTGGTGGGCGGTGTTCCTCGGCCTCGGCGGCGCCGGCTACGGCTTCGCCGCGCTCTATAAGCGCAGCCGCGGGCTGCGCGAGGGGATCGACCGACTGGTGCTGCGCATCCCGGTGATCGGCCCGATCCTCAACAAGGCCGCGCTGGCCCGCTTCGCCCGTACCCTCTCGACCATGTTCGCCGCCGGCGTGCCGCTGGTCGACGCACTCGAGTCGGTCTCCGGGGCCACCGGCAACATCGTCTACCAGGACGCGGTGCTGAAGATGCGCGAGGAGGTCGCCACCGGTCAGTCGCTGCAGCTGGCGATGCGTCAGCGCGACCTCTTCCCCCACATGGTGATCCAAATGACCTCGATCGGCGAGGAGTCGGGCGCGCTCGACACCATGCTCGGCAAGGTCGCCGACTTCTACGAGGAGCAGGTCGACAACGCCGTCGACAGCCTCAGCAGCCTGCTCGAACCCATGATCATGGTGATCATCGGCGGCCTGGTCGGCAGCCTGGTGGTGGCCATGTACCTGCCGATCTTCAAGCTCGCCTCCGTCGTCTGATCCCGTGGCGACGCCCCGGCGTCGCCTCTCCCGACCCGCCCCAGCAAGGACTCGACCATGCCCTGGCTAGAGCCATTCCAGCAGTCCCCCATGCTGCTCTATGTCACCGTCACGCTGCTCGGACTGATCCTCGGCAGCTTCCTCAACGTCGTCATCCTGCGTCTGCCACGGATGCTCGAACACGAGTGGCGCGCGCAGTGCGCCGAACTCGCCGGCGAGTCCGACGACGCGACACCGCCGCCCGGACTGGCACGCCCTCCATCGAGCTGTCCGCACTGCGGTCACCGCATCCGCGCCCACGAGAACATCCCGCTGCTGAGCTTCCTGCTGCTGCGCGGACGCTGCAGCGCCTGCAAGACGCCGATCGGTTGGCGCTATCCGGCCGTCGAGCTGCTCACCGCGTTGCTCGGTCTCGTCGCGGCGCTGCACTTCGGCGCCAGCGTGCAGCTACTCGCCGCGCTGGTGCTGACCTGGGGCCTGGTCGCACTGGCGGTGATCGACCTCGACACCCAGTTGCTGCCCGACCGCATCACCCTGCCGCTGCTGTGGCTCGGGCTGATCCTCAGCCTGTTCGGGGTGTTCACCGATGCCCAGGCGGCGATCATCGGCGCGGCGGCCGGCTACCTGCTGCTGTGGAGCCTCTATCACGCCTTTCGGCTACTCACCGGCAAGGAGGGCATGGGCTATGGCGACTTCAAGCTGCTGGCCCTGTTCGGGGCCTGGCTCGGCTGGCAGGCGTTGCCCCTGGTGATACTGCTCTCGGCGGTCTCCGGAGCGCTGATCGGCGGTGCACTGATCGCACTGCGACGCCAGGGGCGCGACAGCGCCATGCCCTTCGGTCCCTTCCTCGCCGTCGCCGGCTGGGTCGCACTGCTGTGGGGCGAGCAGATCACCGGCGCCTACCTGCGCCTCAGCGGACTGGGATGAGCGCCATGCTGACCATCGCCCTCACCGGCGGCATCGGTAGCGGCAAGAGCACCGTCGCCGCGCAGCTCGAGCGACTCGGCGCCGGCGTGATCGATGCCGACCACATCTCCCACGCCCTCACCCGTGACGACCCCGAGACCCTGGCGGCGATCGCCGCGACCTTCGGTCGCGAGATGATCGCCGCCGACGGCAGCCTGGATCGCGCCGCGATGCGCGCGCTGGTGTTCTCCGACGCCGAGGCCCGCCAGCGGCTCGAGTCCATCCTGCACCCGCGCATCGAGGCGCGGATGTGTGCCGAGCGCGCCGCGCTGCGCACCCCCTACGCGGTGCTGGTGATCCCGTTGCTGTTCGAGACCGGACAGCAGCGTCTCGCCGATCGGGTGCTGGTGGTCGACCTCGCCGAGTCGGCACAGATCGAGCGCGTGCGGGCGCGCAGCGGCCTTGCCGACGACGAGATCGCCCGCATCATCGCCGCGCAGATCCCGCGCGCCCGGCGCCGCGCGCTCGCCGACGACCTGATCGACAACAGCGGCGACCCGCAGGATCTCGCCGAGCAGGTACGGCATCTGCATCAGCGCTATCTGACGCTGACCGCCGGGAAGAGCGACTTGCAAAGCGGTTGAGCGCGACCTAGCTTTGCTCACGCCACGTGCAAGGCAGGGAGTCTCACTCAAACCGACACGCACCGGAGGGAAGCATGCGCATCAACCCGCGTCTCGTGCTGTCCATCGCCACCGCCACACTCGTGCTCGGGGCCGCCCCGACGAGCCATGCCGCCTCGGCCTGCAAGGGTCTCGACAAGGGCGCCTGCGAGCGCAAGGGCGAATGTCACTGGGTCGATCCCTATACCCGCAAGGACGGGGTCAAGGTCTCCGGTCACTGCCGCACCAGCGGCAGCGGCAAAAATCAGGGGACGAGCAGCGGCTCGGGCGCGCGACCGGCCAGTTCGTGACCACGCCCCCGGTGCGATCCTGATCCGTCGCAAAGGAAGCGGGTATCGCACCGCTCGAGCGTCCGCAGCGGGGTCGATTTGGTGTAGGCTCCACGCCTATCGATCCCGTTGCGGCAAGATCCGAGCACTTGTCCAGCCTCCCTTGCCCAGAAAACCCAGATTGGAGCCAGCAATGCGCGTTTCCGGACGTCCGAACAGCGACCACCCGCTCGAACAACACGGCCTCTACAACCTCAACGCCGTCCATTGGAACCTCCCCACCGCGGAGCTCTACGAGCAGGCGCTCGCGCGCTACGAGGGCCAGGTCGCCCACATGGGTCCGCTGGTGGTCCGCACCGGCCATCACACCGGACGCTCGGCCAACGACAAGTTCATCGTCGAGGAGGCGGGCAGCCGCGACGACATCTGGTGGGGCGATGTCAACCGCCCGATCGACATCGAGCACTTCGACCTGGTCCATCATCGTCTCGCCTCCTACCTGCAGATGAAGGACGTCTACGTCCAGGACTGCTTCGTCGGCGCCGACCCCAACTACCGGCTGCCGGCGCGCGTGATCACCGAAAAGGCCTGGCACAGCCTGTTCGCGCGCAACCTCTTCATCCAGCCCAAACCCGAAGAGCTGGAGCACTTCGCGCCCGAGTTCACCGTCATCGCCGCGCCGCACTTCCACTCCATCCCCGGACTCGACAAGACCAACAGCGAGACCTGCATCCTGGTCAACTTCGAGAAGCGCCTGGTGCTGATCGGCGGCACCAGCTATGCCGGCGAGATCAAGAAGTCGCTGTTCACGGTGATGAACCACCTGATGCCGGGGCGCGGCGTGCTGCCGATGCACTGCTCGGCCAACATCGGCGAGGACGGTCGCACCGCGCTCTTCTTCGGTCTCAGCGGCACCGGCAAGACCACCCTCTCGGCCGACGCCTCGCGCACCCTGATCGGTGACGACGAGCACGGCTGGAGCGACGAGGGGGTGTTCAACTTCGAGGGCGGCTGCTACGCCAAGATGATCCGGCTCTCGGCCGATGCCGAGCCCGAGATCCACGCCACCACGCGCCGCTTCGGCACCGTCCTCGAGAACGTCACCATGGACATGGAGACGCGCCGGCTCGACCTCGACGACGACTCGCTGACCGAGAACACCCGCGGCGCCTATCACATCAGCGCCATCCCCAATGCCAGCGAAACCGGCATGGGCGGACACCCCGACGCCATCCTGTTTCTCACCTGCGACGCCTTCGGCGTGCTGCCGCCGATCTCGCGGCTGACCCCGGAGCAGGCGATGTATCACTTCATCTCCGGCTACACCGCGCGCGTGGCCGGCACCGAGAAGGGCGTCACCGAGCCCTCGCCGGTGTTCAGCGCCTGCTATGGCGCGCCCTTCATGCCGCGCCACCCGCAACGTTACGCCGAGCTGCTCGGCAAGCGCCTAGCCGAGCACGGCACCCAGGTCTGGCTGATCAACACCGGCTGGAGCGGCGGCCCGTATGGCGTCGGCAAGCGCGTCGCCATCCCCCACACCCGCGCCATGGTGCACGCGGTGCTCGATCGCAAGCTCGAGGGCGTGGCCACCCGTCCCGACCCGATCTTCGGGCTCAACATCCCCGAGAGCTGCCCCGGGGTGCCGACCGAGATCCTCGACCCGCGCGCCACCTGGTCCGATCCGGCCGCCTACGATGCCCAGGCACGCAAGCTCGCCGGGATGTTCCGCGACAACTTCACCAAGTTCACCGACGAGGTCGATGCCGCGATCCTCGCCGCCGGCCCGCAGGCGGGCTGATCGCGATGACCGAGACGATCGAGATCACCCGCCCCGACGACTGGCATCTGCACCTGCGCGACGGCGCGGCGATGGCCGATGTGGTGGGACACAGCGCGCGCCAGTTCGCGCGCGCCATCATCATGCCCAACCTCAAGCCGCCGGTGACCGACACCGCGCTCGCGCTCGCCTATCGTGAGCGCATCCTGGCGGCACTGCCGCAGGGGAGCGGCTTCGAGCCGCTGATGACGCTCTATCTCACCGACCTCACCCGGCCCGAGGAGATCGACAGGGCACGCGCCAGCGGCGCGGTGGCCGCCTGCAAGCTCTACCCGGCCGGCGCCACCACCAACTCCGACAGCGGCGTCACCGACATCGCCCGCATCGCCCCGGTCCTCGAGGCGATGCAGCGCAACGCCATGCCGCTGCTGGTGCACTGCGAGGTCACCGACCCCGAGGTCGACATCTTCGAGCGCGAACAGCGCTTCATCGATGACAAGCTGGTGCCGCTGCTGCGCGACTTCCCCGAGCTGAAGGTGGTCTTCGAGCACGTCACCACCGCCGACGGCGTGGCCCTGGTGCGCGAGGGCCCGGAGACCCTGGGCGCCACCATCACCCCGCACCACCTGCGCTACAACCGCAACGCCCTGCTCGCCGGCGGCATCCGTCCGCACTTCTACTGCCTGCCGGTGCTCAAGCACGAGCGTCACCGCGAGGCGCTGGTCGAGGCCGCCACCAGCGGTCATCCGCGCTTCTTCCTCGGCACCGACAGCGCCCCGCACCCGCGCACGGCCAAGCTCAGCGACTGCGGCTGCGCCGGCGCCTACAGCGCGCACGCGGCGCTGGAGCTGTATGCGGAGGTGTTCGACGAGGCCGGCGCGCTGGATCGGCTGGAGGGCTTCGCCAGTCATCACGGCGCCGACTTCTACGGACTGCCGCGCAACCAGGAACGGGTGCGGCTGACCCGCACGCCCTGGCAGGTGCCGGCGCACTATCCGTTCGGCGAGGACTGTGTGGTGCCGCTGCGCGCCGGGGAGACCCTGGGCTGGCGGCTCGAGACGGCCTGATCGGGCCGTCCTGGAAGAGGCTCCGGCGTCCCCGGACGGGGACGCCGGATGGCGGGATCAGATCTCGGCGGGACTGTCGAAGTCGATCTCGTCCCAGACGTCGTCACCGCCTGCACCACTCGGCGGATTGCCGTCGTGGACCAGGCTCTCGCGACGCTGCAGATAGGTCTCGCGCAGGAAGCTGTAGGGATCGAGCGCGGCCTCCTCGAGGATATCGCTGGCATCGAGCAGGTCGGCACGCTGATCGATCGCGCGCAACGCGATCGCCCCCCAATAGACCTGATTCTTCTCGAGGTTGAAGAAGGGGTCGAGCGCCACGTCACCGGCGAAGCCGAAGGTGTCGCGGATACTGCTCGGACCGACGATCGGCAACATGAAGTAGGCGCCGGACTCGAGCCCCCAGTAACCGAGCGTCTGACCGAAGTCCTCCTTGTAGCTCGGCAGCCCGACGTTGGTGGCGACGTCGAACACCCCGAGGATACCCACGGTGGAGTTGATGAACACCCGGCCGACATCGCTGCCGGCGCGCGACATCTTGAACTGCAGCACGTTGTTGACCGCCGAGGTCATGTCGGCGACGTTGGCGAAGAAGTTGGTCACGCCGCGATCGACCGGCTCCGGCGTGACCTTGCGATAGGCGCGCGCGGCGGGTTGGATGAAGGCCTTGTCGAAATCGCTGTTGAAGCGATAGACGGCCCGGTTGTAAGGCTCGAGCGGGTCGCGTGGATCGCTCACGCGCGCCGCGCCGGAGGCGCAACCGGCCAGCAGCAGTGCCGCTCCGAAGATTCCCAGCCACTTGAACCCGCGTGTGTCCATCTCGACGTCCTTCACCTGATTCAACGCAACGAGTCGCGATCCTACCACAGCGCAGCCCCCTGACGGGGCCGGCATGGGCAACAGGATTGGCGTTGCCGACCAAACCACTTATGCTGTCGCGATGAACGGTGAAGAACAGATTCCAGACGGCATCGCACAGCGCTTTCGCGGCTTCCTGCCGGTCGTCGTCGACGTCGAGACCGCGGGCTTCGACGCCCAGCGCCACGCCCTGCTCGAGATCGCCGCGGTGGTCATCCGCATGGCGCCCGATGGCCGGCTCGAACCCGCGCCCGCGGTTCATTGCCATGTGCTGCCCTTCGTCGGCGCCGAACTCGACCCCAGGGCGCTCGCCTTCAACGGCATCGACCCGGACCATCCGCTGCGCGAAGCCGTGCCCGAGCACGAGGCGCTCAACCGCATCCTCTCCCCGGTCCGCAAGGCGGTGAAGAACACCGGTTGCACCCGCGCCATCCTGGTCGGGCACAACGCCCACTTCGACCTCGGCTTCATCAAGGCGGCGGTCGATCGTACCGAGTTCAAGCGCAACCCCTTCCATGCCTTCAGCGTCTTCGACACCGTCAGCCTGAGCGGGCTGATGTTCGGCCAGACCGTACTCGCCAACGCCGCACGCGCCGCCGGGCTCGGCTGGAGCAACAGCGACGCGCACTCGGCGCTCTACGACGCCGAGCAGACCGCGCGACTGTTCTGCACCATCATCAACCGCTGGAACGAGTTCGATCCACTGCGCTTCTGGGAGAGCGGCGAGCGACTGCCCGCCCCCGAGTAAGGGCTCGGACAACGCTAGTCGGCGCCGCCCTCGGCGCGCGCCGCCGCCTGCTCCATCATCGGCTTGAGTTCACCCCCGGCATGCAGCTCGAGGGTGATGTCGCAGCCACCGACCAACTCGCCGTCGATATAGAGCTGGGGGAAGGTCGGCCAGTCGGCATAGCGCGGCAGGTGCTCGAAGATCTCCGGGTCCTGCAACACGTTGACATAGGCGAAGGGCACGCCGCATTCCTGGAGTGCCTGCGCCGCACGCATCGAGAACCCGCACTGCGGGAACTGCGGCGTGCCCTTCATGTAGATCACCACCGGGTTGTTCTTGACCTGCTCGCCAATACGCTCCAACACGTCCATCGCTCACCTCGCACCGGATTTGATCCTGTCATCGCTGGCACGAGGATCGGGCCGACCGGGCCGATTTCAACCGGCGTCGGCGCCATCGACATTGCGCTGCAGCCACAGCTCGAGCGCCGCGAGATGCCACAGCTTGTTGCCCTGGATGCGGGTGTGGTGCATGTCGGGAGCGGCGAGCAGCTGCTCGATGTAGTCGCGCCTGTAGAGCCCGCGCTCGCGACAGGCGCGTGAGTCGAGCAACTCACGCATGAAGGCGAGGAAGGGGCCGCGCACGTACTTGAGCGCCGGCATCGGGAAATAGCCCTTGGGGCGATCGATCACCGCTGCCGGCAGCAGCCCGCGCGCCAGCGCCTTGAGCGGGTACTTGCCACCCTCGCGCAGCTTCAGTTCGGGCGGGCAGCGCGCGGCCAGCTCGACGAGCCGATGATCGAGGAAGGGTACCCGCGCCTCCAGCCCCCAGGCCATGGTCATGTTGTCGACCCGCTTGACCGGGTCATCGACGATCAGGGTGGTCACATCGAGACGCAGCACCGCGTCCATGAAGGTGTCGGCCCCAGGCGCGGTGAGCGCCGGACCGATCAGCTCGGCGGTGTGATCGGCGCCGCCGTGGGCGGCCGCGACCAGCCGCAGATACTCCGCGTGATCGCGGTCGAAATAGTGCTTGGCGAAGCGTTCGAGCCGGCTGCCCGCGCCCTCGGCCTGCATCCGCGGATACCAGAAGTAGCCGCCGAAGACCTCATCGGCGCCCTGCCCCGACTGCACCACCTTGATCTCGCGCGAGACCTGCTCGGCGAGCAGATAGAAGGCCACTGCGTCCTGGCCGAACATCGGCTCGGCCATGGCGTCGATCGCCTCGGGCAGGCGCTCGAGCACCTGGTCGTTGGGCACCTGAAAGCGCTGATGACGGGTGGCGTAATGGGCGGCGACCTGATCGGAGTAGAAGAACTCGCTGCCCGACTCCTCCGGGGTGTCCTCGAAACCGACCGAGAAGGTGCGCAGATCGCTCACCCCGGTCTCGGCGAGCAGCGCCACCAGCAGGCTGGAGTCGAGCCCGCCGGAGAGCAGCACCCCGACCGGCACGTCGGCGACCTCGCTGCGCACCCGCACCGCGCGGCGCAGTTCGGCATGGATCGCCTCCAGCCACTCGCCCTCGTCGCGCGGCTGCGCCGGACGCGTCGCCTCCAGCTGCCAGTAGGCCCCGCCGCTGCGTCGGCCATCGGCCTCGAGACGCAGCCAGTGGCCCGGCTCGATCTTGCGCACCCCGCGCAGGATGGTGCGCGGCGCCGGCACCACCGCGTGCAGGGTGAAGAGATGATGGAGCGCCACCGCATCGACCGCGGTATCGACCCCGCCGGCGGCCAACAGCGCCTGGGAGTTGGAGGCGAAACGCACCCGCCCGGTCTGTTCCGACCAATACAGCGGCTTGATGCCGAAGCGGTCGCGCGCGAGGATCAGCGCCCGCTCGCGCGCATCCCACAGACCGAAGGCGAACATGCCGTGGAGGCGCTCGAAGCAGCCCTCGCCCCAGGCGTGCCAGGCCTTGAGGATGACCTCGCCGTCGCCCTCGGAGAAGAAGCGGTAGCCGCGCCCGACAAGCTCGGCGCGCAGTTCGCGATGGTTGTAGATGGTGCCGTTGAACACCAGCGCGAGGCCCAGCTCGGCATCGACCATGGGTTGATTGGCGCGCACCGAAAGGTCGATGATGGAGAGACGGCGATGCCCGAGGGCCAGGGCACCGTCGCTGTAGCTGCCCCCATGATCGGGACCACGCCGGGTCAGGCGCGCCATCATCGTCTCGATCGCGCCGAGGTCGGCCGGGGCGCCGTCGAGGCGCAACTCACCGCAGATTCCGCACATCCGTGCTCACTCCATCGTGTTCTTTTCGGTTCACAGTCGGGGCGCCCGGAATGCGGGCGCAGCGCGCCCCCGGGCCATCCACAGCGATGGTCACACAGCGACGCCGACCGTTGCAAAAGCGCCCGCCCGACCTCAGTTTGGGCCGCAAGGCGAAGCCAAGTCCAGGTCGGGCCCGCCAGCCGCGACCGAGACACGCAGGATTCGGTCACGGGGTTCATGCCCCGTGACGGCCCACGCATCTATCGACAAGCCGCACCCATACAGGAGGGGAACCCCAATGGCACACGAACTCCCACCCTTGCCCTATGCCAAGGACGCGCTCGAGCCGGTGATCTCGGCCGAGACCATCGACTACCACTACGGCAAGCATCACCAGACCTACGTCACCAAGCTCAACGACCTGATCGCCGGCACCGAATTCGAGTCGGCATCGCTCGAGGAGATCATCAACAGCGCCCAGGGCGGCGTCTTCAACAATGCCGCCCAGGTGTGGAACCACACCTTCTACTGGCACTGTCTCTCGCCCAACGGCGGTGGCGAACCGGCAGGCGCCCTGGCCAGCGCGATCGAGTCGACCTTCGGCTCCTTCGATGCCTTCAAGCAGCAGTTCGAACAGTCGGCCGCGGGCAACTTCGGCTCCGGCTGGACCTGGCTGGTGAAGAACGCCGAGGGTGCGCTGGAGATCGTCAACACCTCCAACGCCGCCAACCCGATGACCGAGGGCAAGACGCCGCTGCTGACCGTCGACGTCTGGGAGCACGCCTACTACATCGACTACCGCAACGCCCGTCCGAAGTATCTGGCGGCCCTGTGGGAAAAGGTCAACTGGGACTTCGTCGCGGCCAACTATTCGGCCTGATCGCCCCGCGCCCGGCGTCGCCGGGCGCGCACCGACCTCAAGCACCCACGTTTTCCCGATAGGATTCATGGGCTTGCAAAGATTTCACATCTCCCACGCGCACCGAGTGGTTTCCTTGTAACCACCACTGCATTCGCGTTATATTCACTCACTTCGCCTTTGTTTGGAGGCGGTTTCCGCACCGAGGAACCGCCTCTTTTCGTTTTTTCACCGGAGACCGAGCGGGGCCCTGCCGCAATGAGCGATTCCTTGATGGCCACCTACAACCGTCTGCCCGTCACCTTCGCCCGCGGCGAAGGTGTCTGGCTGTGGGATACCGAGGGCAGGCGATACCTGGACGCGCTCGCGGGGATCGCCGTCTGCGGGCTCGGCCATGCCCACCCGGCGGTGCGCGACGCGCTCTGCGACCAAGCCGCAACCCTGGTCCACACCTCCAACCTCTATGGTGTCCTCGAGCAGCAGCGCCTCGGCGATCTGCTCATCGAGCAGACCGGGATGGACCGGGTGTTCTTCGGCAACTCCGGTGCCGAGGCCAACGAGGCGGCGATCAAGCTTGCCCGGCTGCACGCCCATCGCAAGGGCATCGACAACCCGGCGATCCTGGTCACCGAGGGCAGCTTCCACGGTCGCACCTTGGCGACCCTCTCGGCGACCGGCAACCGCAAGGTACAGGCCGGCTTCGAGCCACTGGTCCAGGGCTTCCTGCGTGTCCCCTATAACGACATCGAGGCGATCGAGACGGCGGCGGCCAACCGCTCCAATATCGTCGCCATCCTGGTCGAGCCGATCCAGGGCGAGGGCGGCATCAATGTCCCCGCCGCAGACTACAACGCCCGGCTGCGCGCAATCTGCGATCGCGAGGGCTGGCTGCTGATCCACGACGAGATCCAGACCGGCATGGGCCGGACCGGACACCTGCTGGCGCACCAGCACGACGGTGTCCAGCCCGATGTCGTCACCCTCGCCAAGGGGCTGGCCAACGGCGTGCCGATCGGTGCCTGTCTGGCGCGCGGCGAGGCCGCCGACACCTTCGGCCCCGGCAGCCACGGCTCGACCTTCGGCGGCAATCCCCTGGCCGCGCGCGCAGCGCGCGCGGTGCTCGAGACGCTGCGCGACGAGGACCTCTGCAGCCACGCCGGCGAGATCGGTGAGTGGCTGATGGGCGCCCTGCGCGAGGCCTTCGCCGGGACCCCGGGGGTGGTCGAGGTGCGCGGTCGCGGACTGATGATCGGCATCGAACTCGATCGCCCCTGCGGCGCACTGGTCGGCCAGGCGCTCGAGGCCGGTTTGCTGATCAATGTCACCGCCGAACGCGTCATCCGTCTGCTGCCGCCGCTGATCCTGCAGCAGTCCGAGGCCGAACAACTGCTCGAAACGCTGACGGGGCTCGTCCAGCGTTTCCTGGAAACCGATTGAGCGCCACGGCGCTGGAGAGCTGAAACCATGGATGCCGGTCATACCCCGCACTGCAGACACCTTCGCTCGCTGCTGGACCTGAGCAGCGATGAGGCCCGGGCGCTGATCGCCCGTGCCATCGAACTCAAGCGCATGCAGCGGGCCGGAGAGGAGCATCGAACCCTGGCCGGCAAGGCGCTGGGGATGATCTTCGAGAAGTCCTCGACGCGCACCCGAGTCTCGTTCGAGACCGGGATGTTCCAGCTCGGTGGGCATGCCCTCTTCCTCTCCCCACGCGACACCCAACTCGGGCGCGGCGAGCCGATCGAGGACAGTGCGCGGGTACTCTCGCGCATGGTCGATGCGGTGATGATCCGCACCTTCGATCAGGAGACGGTGGAGCGCTTCGCCGAGTACTCCTCGGTGCCGGTGATCAACGCCCTCACCGACCGCTTCCACCCCTGCCAGCTGCTCGCCGACATCCAGACCTTCGTCGAGCATCGCGGCGACATCCGTGGCAAGCGCGTCGCCTGGATCGGTGACGGCAACAACATGTGCCACTCCTTCATCAACGCCGCACGGCTGTTCGACTTCGAGCTGCGCATCGCCTGCCCCGAGGGCTATGCCCCGGACGGTGCCATCTACGCCGCCGCCAGCGACCGTTGCACCATCGTCCACGACCCGGCCAAGGCCGCCGAGGGTGCCGACCTGATCGCCACCGATGTCTGGGCGAGCATGGGCCAGGAGGACGAGCAGGCGCACCGTCAGGCGTTGTTCGCCCCCTTCCAGGTCGATGACGCGATCATGGCGCGGGCGGCCAAGGACGCGCTCTTCATGCACTGCCTGCCGGCGCACCGTGGCGAGGAGGTCTCGGCCTCGGTGATCGATGGCCCGCAATCGGTGGTCTGGGACGAGGCCGAGAACCGGCTCCACGCCCAGAAGGCACTGCTCGAATTCCTGCTCGGGCCCGCGGCCTGAAGCCAACCCGTGCTGTCGGTCGAACACCGCCCCCGTCGGGCGCGATCACCAGCCATCGAAGATGTCGGGCAGGCGCCCGGCGTACAGCAGATCAACCCCAGCCGAGTCGAGGACGCCTCGTGATACGCATCGCGCTCCTATCCCTTACGCTCCTGGCCACGCTGCTCGGTCAAGCCGCCATCGCCCAGGCCGAGACCCGCTATGTGACCGACGAGCTCGAGATCACCCTGCGCACCGGCGAGAGCACCCGCTATCGCATCATCCGCATGCTGCCGAGCGGCACCCCGCTCGAGGTGCTGAGCGTCAACCGGGCCACCAACTATGCCCGCGTGCGCACCGAGGACGGCACCACCGGCTACGTGCTGGAGCACGAGCTGCAGGACGAGCCGGCGGCGCGTGAGCGCGTGGCCACGCTCGAGGCCAAGCTCGCCGAGCTGCAACAGAAGCCCGATGCGCTCGCCGCCCAGCTGAGCAAGCTGCAGACCGAGCACGAGCAGGTGAGCGACGACAATGCGGCACTGCGTCAGGAGAAACAGCGCCTGGAGCAGGAGCTGGCGACCGTCCGTCACGCCTCGGCCAACATCCTCGAGATCACCGAAGACCGCGATCGGCTGCGCATCCAGGTCAGCGAACTCACCCGCGAGCGCGCCGACCTGCAGCAGGAGAACCGCGATCTCAAGAACCAGACCCACCAGCGCTGGTTCCTGATCGGCGCGGGCGTGGTCACCGGCGGCGTCTTCCTCGGGTTGCTGCTGCCGCACCTGCGCTGGCGACGGCGGCGGAGTTCCTGGGCCTCGCTGTAAGGCGATACGCGCGAGCGCCCTGGCGGTGATCGCGCGACCTCCCCTCCCGCCCGGACGCCAACGCGCGCCCGGGCACACGTCCCCTGCCATGCTGGCCACTCACGCCACCCCGACCGTGCTCGCCGCGGCCAATGCGCCCGCGCCTCAGCCGTGGCTGATGAGGGGCGTATAATCGAAGCGTGTCAAGTTCAACCCTTCAGGTCTGTCCCACTATGCCCCAATACCGTTCCAGAACCTCGACCCAGGGCCGCAACATGGCCGGCGCGCGCGCGCTGTGGCGTGCCACCGGCATGAAGGATGGCGACTTCGAGAAGCCGATCATCGCGGTCGTCAACTCCTTCACCCAGTTCGTCCCCGGACACGTGCACCTGAAGGACCTCGGTCAGCTGGTCGCCCGCGAGATCGAGGCCAACGGCGGCGTGGCCAAGGAATTCAATACCATCGCCATCGACGACGGCATCGCCATGGGGCATGACGGCATGCTCTACTCGCTGCCCTCACGCGACATCATCGCCGACTCGGTCGAGTACATGGTCAACGCCCACTGCGCCGACGCCATGGTCTGTATCTCCAACTGCGACAAGATCACCCCCGGGATGCTGATGGCTGCGATGCGCCTCAACATCCCCACGGTGTTCGTCTCGGGCGGGCCGATGGAGGCGGGCAAGGTGCTGCGCGACGGCGACGAGCTGCGACTCGACCTGGTCGATGCCATGGTCGCCGCGGCCAATCCCGAGGAGAGCGACGAGGCGGTCGCCCAGATCGAGCGCTCGGCCTGTCCCACCTGCGGCTCCTGCTCGGGGATGTTCACCGCCAACTCGATGAACTGTCTCACCGAGGCGCTGGGCCTGAGCCTGCCGGGCAACGGTTCGCTGCTCGCCACCCACGCCGCACGCAAGGGCTTGTTCCTGGAGGCCGGGCGGTTGATCGTCGAGCTGGCCCGGCGCCACTATGAGCAGGACGACGCCAGCGTACTGCCGCGCGCGATCGCCGACCGCCGCGCCTTCGAGAACGCGATGAGTCTCGACATCGCCATGGGCGGTTCGACCAACACCGTGCTGCACCTGCTGGCGACCGCGCACGAGGGCGAGGTCGACTTCACCATGGCCGACATCGACCGGCTCAGCCGCAAGGTGCCGAACCTGTGCAAGGTCGCGCCGGCGACCCAGCGCTATCACATGGAGGACGTGCATCGCGCCGGCGGCATCATGGGGATCCTCGGCGAACTCGACCGTGCCGGACTACTCCACCGCGAGGTCGCCACCGTGCACAGCCCCAGCCTGGGCGAGGCGCTGGAGCGTTGGGACCTCAAGCGCAATGCCGCCCCCGAGGCCGAGCGCCTGTATCGCGCCGCGCCCGGCGGCGTGCCGAGTCAGCAGGCCTTCAGTCAGGACCAGCAGTGGCCCGAGCTCGATCTCGACCGCACCAACGGCTGCATCCGTGAGCATGAGCACGCCTACAGCCAGGACGGCGGACTGGCAGTGCTCTTCGGCAACCTTGCCGAGGCCGGCTGTATCGTCAAGACCGCGGGGGTCGACGCCTCGATCCTCCGCTTCACCGGCCCGGCGCGGATCTTCGAGAGTCAGGACGCCGCGGTCGCGGCCATCCTCGGCGACCGGATCCAGGCCGGCGATGTGGTGCTGATCCGCTACGAGGGTCCCAAGGGCGGACCGGGGATGCAGGAGATGCTCTATCCCACCAGCTATCTCAAGTCCAAGGGGCTCGGCAAGCAGTGCGCGCTGATCACCGACGGACGCTTCTCCGGCGGCACCTCAGGATTATCGATCGGTCACGTCTCGCCGGAGGCCGCAGAGGGCGGTCTGATCGGGCTGGTCGAGGAAGGCGACCAGATCGAGATCGACATCCCCGGCCGCAGGATCCACCTCGCCGTCGACGAGCAAACCCTGGCCACACGTCGTCAAGCGATGGAAGCCCGAGGCGAGGCCGCCTGGCAGCCGGGCGAGCGCGAGCGCAAGGTCTCCAAGGCCCTGCAGGCCTATGCCGCCCTGACCACCAGCGCCGCCTACGGCGCCGTGCGTGATCTCAGCCAGCTCAAGCGCTGATCCCCGCCCACGCTCACCCCGCCGTCGTCATTCGGCGCGGCGGGGGCTCCAGCCTCCAGCCTCCAGCCTCCAGCCTCCAGCCTCCAGCCTCCAGCCTCCAGCCTCCAGCCTCCAGCCAGATGGTGAACCGCAAAGGCGCCAAGCACACAAAGGATTGTGAGTGTAGATGACGGTCTAACAGACTTCAGTCGCCAGCGATCAGCCGTCAGTCAGACGGTATTGATACCCTTAACGAAGTCGGTTTACCTCGTGCAGCGCCGTCGGTAGGGCTACCGTTTTGTGGCAACCCAACACTCGCGTCAACGTCTGCTGAGGAACGGCGCGCCGGGACAAGAACCGAACGCCGGCGATGCACTCGCGCGCGCCGCGGCGTCAGCCGCACATTCGCGATACTCCTTCGCGTCCTTTGAGCCTTTGCGGTTCAATCCTACTGACCGCTGGCGGCTTTCAGCTGCCGGGACAGGAACCGAGCGCAGATCATGCACTCGCACGCGCCGCGGCGTCAGCCGCACATCCCCGACGCCCCTTGGCGTTCTTTGGGCCTTTGCGGTTCAATCTTTCCGGCTGGCGGCTGGCGGCTGGCGGCTTTTTTCGGCGCACAAAGTAAAACCCCCGAGCACAGGGTGCTCGGGGGTTTTGGGATAAGGTCCTGGCAGTGACCTACTTTCGCATGGGGAGGCCCCACACTATCATCGGCGAGGTCCTGTTTCACTTCTGAGTTCGGGATGGGATCAGGTGGTTCCAGGACTCTATGGCCGCCAGGAAAACTGCTTTGTCTTGCCCGATATCTCGGACAGGACCAATTCGGTTCAGATCGTTGTCGGCAGTTGCGTGAGCCGAGGCCCGTACAACGCACTTGGGTGTTATATGGTCAAGCCGCACGGTCAATTAGTACAGGTTAGCTTCACACGTTACCGCGCTTCCACATCCTGCCTATCAACGTCGTGGTCTTCGACGGACCTTCAGGGGCATCAAGTGCCCAGGGAGACCTCATCTTGGGAGGGGCTTCCCGCTTAGATGCTTTCAGCGGTTATCCCGTCCGTACATAGCTACCCGGCAATGCCACTGG
>NZ_SMDC01000001.1 GCF_004343155.1 Marichromatium gracile | reverse complement strand
TTCCGTATTCCGTGTCAACCGTCTTTTTTCCGGTCAACCCCGAATCGGTTGGTGATCCGGGCCGCTCTGCCCTGAGCGAGCTGCGCATTTTAGACTCTTCTCGAAAAACGTCAACACTTTTTTCATCCTCTCGTCACTTCGACCTCCTCTCGCGCGCGCGTTCATTTATATGCGCGAGGATGAGTCAGGCGTCATTCGCGCTCAGGCGTTCAGTTAAGGATGGCGGCTGCGGCAATGACAGGCGCACCATCAGCCCGCTGCGCTCGGCGGGCTCAAACCCGATCCCACCACCATAGGCATCGACGATATCGCGTACGATCGCGAGCCCCAGGCCAGTCCCCTCCTTGCGTTCGTCGAGGCGCAGACCACGCTCGCCGAGTCGCGAGCACTGGTCGGCGGCGACCCCCGGGCCATCGTCGATGATCAGGATCGACACCCGCTCGCCAGCCTCGACCTCGATCCGCACCGAGGAGCGCGCCCACTTGGCCGCATTCTCGAGCAGGTTGCCGAGCAGCTCGAGCAGATCGTCCGGCGTCAGCGCGACCTCGACCTCAGGGGGGATCCAGACCTGCCAGTCGATACCCCGCCCTGCCGGGGTGCGTTCCAGGGTGCGCAGCAACGCATCGACCGCGGCCCCCACCTCGGCCCTGGCCGGTGCCGGGCGCGCCCCGGATCGCACCCGCGCACGGATCAGCTCACGATCGACACGGCGTCGCATCGTCTCGGCGAGTTGTTCGAGGTCGGCGGCCAACGCCGGTTCGCCACGCGCACGCAGCCGCTCGGCGTCTCCGGCGAGGGCGCTCAGCGGGGTCTTGAGACCGTGGGCGAGGTCGGCGGTCCAGGCCCGCGCACGTTCGAGCGCCTGGGCGCGGGCGTCGAGCAGCGCGTTGAGCTCGTCGATCAGCGGCCGGAGTTCCTCGGGGTGGTGCTCGGCGAGGCGCCGGGCGTGACCCGAGCGGATCGCCTCGACACCGAGCCGGACGCGCTCGAGCGGGGCGAGACCGGTATGGACCTGCACCAGGGTGGCCACCGCCAACACCACCGCCATCAGCAGCAGATAGGGCAACATGTCGGCGGCGAAGGCGTTGCGTGCAGCGACCAGCTCGGCACGCGCCATCGCCACCGCGACCCGGACCCGCTGTTGCGTCCCGTCGCCGGCACGCAGCAAGACCAGGCGCTCACGCACCAGCAGCCGTTGACCATCGGGTCCGGGCAGACGATGGGCATGGACCTGCCCCGGGCGCAGCGGATCGGGCGGGAGCGCAATCACGCCGTCCCACAACGAGCGCGAACGCAGCATGCCGGGGGAGGAGATGCCATCGATCTGCCAGTAGCGACCGCTCAGCGGGACATCGAAACGGGGATCGGTGGGCGGTGGCGTCAGCAACGGCTGCCCATCGACACCGAGGGCGAGGGTCGCCACCAGCTGATCGAGCTGAACGTCCAGCTCGGCATCGAGCCGACGCTCGACATGGGCCTCGAAGAGTCGTGACAGCCCGGCGGCGGCCACCACCAGGGCGATGGCGATCGAGATCGCGGCACCGAGCCAGAGCCGCGCCCGCAGCGACCGCCGCCCGATCACCGAGTCAGTCCGCGTCGGGCTCGACCAGATAGCCGAAACCGCGCCTGGTCTGGATCCACTCGCTGCCGAGTTTGCGTCGGACCCGTCCGACCAGCACCTCGATCGCGTTCGAGTCGCGCTCGAAGTCCTGGGCATAGAGCTGCTCGGTCAACTCGCCCTGGGAGACCACCCGCCCGGCATGCTGCATCAGATAGCAGGCCAGCCGGTACTCCTGGGGCGAGAGGTGCACCGGCACCCCGTCGCGGGTCACCGTCATCCGGCAGGTGTCGAGCCTGACCCCGCCACACTCGATCACCGGCGAGGGCTGACCGGCGGCGCGTCGCACCAGCGCGCGCACCCGGGCCAACAGCTCCTCCATGCGGAAGGGCTTGGGCAGATAGTCGTCGGCACCGGCGTCGATCCCCTCGACACGTTCGCTCCACTCACCCCGCGCGGTCAGGATCAGCACCGGGAAGCGCTGTCCGGCACCACGCCAGCGTCGCAACACCGAGAGGCCGTCGAGCCGCGGCAGACCGAGGTCGAGGATGACCGCGGCATAGTGCTCGGTATCGCCCAGGAACCAGGCGCGCTCGCCGTCCTCCACCCAGTCGTGGACGAAGCCGGCGGCCTCCAGTGCCTGACCCACCGAGGCGGCGAGCCGGGCGTCGTCCTCCACCAGCAGGATGCGCATCAGTCCTCCTCTACCTCGAGAATGCGGGCGGTGGCGGCGTCGACCTCGACCTCGAGCCGCCGGCCATCGGGGGCGATGAGCTTGAGCTCATAGCGCCAACCGCCGTGCTCACGCTCGAACTCCACCCCCACCACCTCGCCCGGCACCCGCGCCGAGACCGCACGCAGGATCTCGCCGATCGGGCGCACCTCGCCGCGCTCGAGCGCGCGCCGGGCACGATCGTGATCGGCGACATCGTCGAGTCCGTCGGCCGGGGCGACGGCCGAGACGCTGACGAGCAGCAGCAGGACGATCGGGCGCATGTGAGGGACTTTGGCCATGGAGGCATGATGCCACGAACCCGGCTGACGGTTTGCTGACAACCCTCGACAGCCGGGGTTCAGCAGCGGGTGGATAGGCTGGTCGCCAACATCACCAGGGCCGAGGCCCACTCACCCGAACCGGAGCACACCGATGACGACACCGACACCCGAAACCGCGAGCGAGACCCGGGTCTGGGACCCGCTGGTCCGTCTCTTCCACTGGTCGCTGGCCGCGGGCTTCGCCGCCGCCTACATCATCGAGGACCATCCGCTCGCGCTCCATGTGTGGATCGGCTATCTGATCCTGGCGCTGATCGCGATCCGCGTGACCTGGGGCTTCGTCGGCTCGACGCACGCCCGCTTCGGCGACTTCGTGCGCGGCCCCCGCGCCACCCTCGACTATCTGCGCGACGCCGCCCGGCTGCGCGCACCACGCCATCTCGGCCACAACCCGGCCGGCGGCGCCATGGTCGTCGCACTGCTGCTGACGGTGAGCGCCACCGGACTCAGTGGACTCGCGCTCTACGGCGCCGAGGAGTTCGCCGGTCCCCTGGCCGGGCTCACCGCCGGGCTCTCGCACGACACCGCCGAGCTGATCGAGGGGGCGCACGAGTTCTTCGCCAACCTCACCCTGCTGCTGGTCCTGCTCCACGTCGCCGGGGTGCTGTTCTCGAGCTTCGCCCACCAGGAGAACCTGATCGGCTCGATGATCAGCGGCCGCAAGCGCATCGAGCGCGAGTAACGAACCGGACCCAAGGAGCCATACCAATGCCCCAGCGCATCACCCCACTGTTCGCCCTGCTCGCGCTGACACTCACCAGTGCCGCACCGGCCGATGACGACCGTCTCGGCGCGGTCACCGACCCGACGACCCGCGCCGTCTGCGGCGACTGCCACCTGGTCTATCAGCCGGCACTGCTGAGCGCGCGCGACTGGCGCCAGATCATGATCCCGCAGTCACTGGCTGCGCACTATGGCGAGACCCTCGAACTCGACGAGACGCGGCGCCTCGCCATCAGCGACTATCTGCAGGCCAATGCGACCGTCTCCGCGCGGCTCGACCCGCCACCGACGAACGGGCTGCCTCGCATCACCGAGACCACGGCGTTCCGCCACGAGCACGCCGAACTCGCACGGTTGCAGGACAGCGCCGGCCAGGCGATCCCCGCGCTCGGTGACTGTCTAGGCTGTCATCCACGCGCCGAATCGGGTATCTATGAGGACGACGAGGTCCGCATCCCCGGGCTCGGCCACTGGCGGGACTGATCGCCGGTCGGGACCTGGGCGATGACACGCACCGCACAGGACGGTGCGAGACCGGGCGCGGAATCGCTGGCCACGCGCCATGTACCGGAACGACGCCAGCACACTCACCGGAGACCCCAGAGATGCCATCACAGATCCGGATGTTCACCCTTGCCCTCGGCCTCGGCGCCGGGGTCAGCCTTGCGGCGCTCGCCCAACCGATGGGCGGCCCCATGCCGTTCGCCGCACTCGATGGCGACGGCAACGGCCTGATCAGCCAACAGGAGTTCGACGCCTTCCACCAGACGCGTCGCCCCGGTGGAGGCCCAGGCATGCCGGCGTTCGCCGACTTCGACCAGGACGGCGACGGCCAGCTCACCCCCGCCGAACTCACCGCCGGTCAGCAGGCACGGATGCGGCAGCGCGGCGGCATGGGTCGCGACATGCCGGACCTGGCCGACTTCGACCGCGACGGCAACGGTTGGCTCGACGAGCAGGAGTTCTACGAGGGCCGCGGCCAGCGTATCGCCGAGCGCTCGCAGCAGGGCTACATGATGCGCAACCTCGCCTCGGCACCGAGCTTCGAGGAGGTCGACAGCAACGGCGATGGTCGCGTCGACGCCGACGAGTTCGCTGCCGCGCAGGCGCAGCACCAGCGCCAGAACTGGGGCCCGTCACCCGACTGAGTCCCATTCCCCCTCCGGGCATCGCCGAGCACTGGCCGACTACGCCATGGGCGGCGCCCCGTGCCCACGTTCGCCCGCCTCGGCGGGCGCGCGCCATCGTCCTGCCGTTTGCTGCCGTTCCACCACGAATGCAACCTGGTGATGTTCGGCGCACTTGGCCCGGTCGCCACGCTCCGCGACGCACTGATCCGGCCCCCGGTCGATCACCAGCGTCACCCTGACCTATTTGGCTGCGCGCTGCTCATCACCGCCGTGCCGCTGTTCGCGTTCTCCTGGCTGAGCGAGCGCCATATCGATGCCGGGCATCGTCAGGGACGAGAGACCGACCGGTGGACGGTCACACCCGGTCGCGGTCGGCTGGTCCCGACCGCCGGCCTCCCGGCGGCGCCCCTCAACTCCCTGGCGTCGTCCCAGCGGCTGATGCATGCTTGCCGATGGGGCGAGCGAGATGGAGCCGTGCCCCAGCCCCGGAGCAGCGCTGAGCGATCGCCGCCACCGCAGCCGGACGCACCCAAACTCGAGGAGAGAGCTGACGATGTCCAGCGTGTCAGAGACGACCCAAGACACCCCCGGTCCACGAGGCAATGACAGGCACGACGGCTACGTGGTGGCCATCGGCGCCTCGGCCGGCGGACTCGACGCGCTGGAGCGCTTCTTCCAATGCCTGCCCTCGGACTCGGGCGCGGCCTATGTGGTGATCCAGCATCTCTCGCCCGACCACAAGAGCATGATGGGCAACCTGCTCGCCCGTCATACCGAGATGCCGGTGGTGACCGTCACCGACGGCATGCGGCTCGAGCCCAATCGCGTCCACCTGATCCCGCCGGCGAACATGATGACGGTGCTCGGCGATGCGCTGCGCCTCAGCCCCAAGAATCCGCGTGGCCTGGCGCTGCCGATCGACCTCTTCTTCACCTCGCTGGCCAAGGAGTTCGGCAAACACGCCATCGGCGTGGTGCTCTCGGGCACCGGATCCGACGGCACCCGTGGCGCGGTGGCGATCAACGACGCCGGCGGCCTGCTGCTCGCCCAGGATCCGGAGTCGGCCAAGTTCGACGGCATGCCGCGCAGCGTCATCGCCACCGGTCTGGTCGATGCCACGCTGTCGCCGGACGACCTCGGCCCCAGGCTGATCGAGTTCATCAACCAGGCCCCGCAGATCAAGACCGAGACCTCGCCCCAGGGCCCGACCTTCGACAAGGACGACGCCCTCGACGAGGCGATGCATCTCCTCAAGCACCAGGGCGGGATCAACTTCCGCGACTACAAGCCGGCCACGGTGATGCGCCGCATCGAGCGGCGCATGCAGGTGCGTCACACCCCCGACCTGCACAACTATGTGCGCCTGCTCGACAGCGATCGCGGCGAGCTGGCGGTACTGCGCCGCGAGCTGCTGATCCCGGTGACCAGTTTCTTCCGCGACCCCGACACCTTCGAGATCCTCGACCAGACGGTGATCCGCTCGATCGTCAGCGAACGCGGCGAGAACCAGCCGATCCGGGTCTGGGTGCCCGGCGTCTCCACCGGCGAGGAGGCCTATACCCTGGCGATCCTGTTCGCCGAGGCCTTCGATCGCGAGCGCCGCTGGCCGAGCTTCAAGCTCTTCGCCACCGACGTCGAGCAACAGAACGTCGAGGTCGGCGGCGCCGGGGTGTTCTCCGAGGCGATCGCCGCCGAGATCTCGCCCGAACGACTCGAGCGCTTCTTCTACAAGCGCGGCAACCACTTCGTGGTCAAGAACGAGATCCGCCAGAACATCGTCTTCGCGCGTCACAACCTGCTCGAGGACCCGCCCTTCACCCGCATGGACCTGGTCTCCTGTCGCAACCTGCTGATCTACTTCCGCACCCAGGCCCAGGAGCGGGCGCTGCGGCGCATCCAGTACGCCCTCTCCCCCGGCGGCTATCTGCTGCTCGGACCGAGCGAGACCCTGGCCGATCTGCACACCGACTTCACCGCGGTCAACTCGCGCCACAAGATCTATCGTGTGCTGCGCCACGTCTCGCTGCCGCTCGACACCGCCACCCCCTCGGCCCCGCCGACCAGCGCCGCCGGACCACGCCAGTACAGCCCGCGCAGCCGCTATCAATCGACCGACGCCGCAGCCATCGACGCCGGTCAGTCGATCCTGCTGCGCGACTACGCCCCCACCACCCTGCTGCTCAACGCCCACGGCGAGCTGCTGCACGTCTTCGGCGAGGCGGCGCGCTATCTGCGCATCGGCGAGGGCAGCGCCACGCTCGACATCGCCAAGCTGCTGCCCCGGCCGCTGGTCTCGGTGGCCCAGGCGCTACTCTACAAGTGCGCGCGCAGCGGCACGGCGATGCGTTCGGACCAGCTCGGCATCGAGCTGCCCTCGGGCGAGCGCGAGCGGTTGCGCATGGTGGTCAGACCCTATGACGCGCCCCAGTCCGAGCGTCATCTGCTGCTCTCGTTCGAGTCCGAGCCGCAGGAGATCGTGTCGCGCCCGGGGATGGAGACGCTCGATCTCGACGACGAGACCGCACAGCGGGTCGAGAACCTGGAGCGCGAGCTGGCGGCCACCCGCGAGAGCCTGCAGGCGACCATCGAGGAGCTGGAGACGGCCAACGAGGAGTTACAGGCGACCAACGAGGAGCTGATGGCCTCCAACGAGGAGCTGCAGAGCTCCAACGAGGAGCTGCAGTCGGTCAACGAGGAACTCTACACGGTCAATGCCGAGAACCAGGAGAAGATCGAGATCCTCAACCGGCTCAACGCCGATCTCGACGGCATGGCCAAGGCCGCGGCCATCGCCACGGTGTTCGTCGACGCCGAGCTGCGCCTGACCCGCTTCACCCCCGAGGCGACCACCCTGTTCAAGATCCGCAACGGCGACCTCGGCCGCCCGATCGACGACTTCACCAACCTGTTGCAGTATCCGGACTTCATCGATGAGCTGCGCCGCACCATCGCCAGCGGCGAGATGCTGCAGCGCGAGATCGCCGCGGCCAACGGCCGCATCTATCTGGCCCGGGTGCTGCCCTACGCGGTGCGCGCAGGCGAGGCGCGCGGGGCGGTCTCGACCTTTGTCGACATCACCAGCCTGCACGACATCGAGCGATTGCAGGCGGTGCTCGACTCACTCCCCGAGCAGATCGCGGTCCTCGACCCCCAGGGCATCATCACCCAGATCAACCACAGCTGGCGCGAGGCGGCGCGAGGCGCGGGTGATCCGTCGCTCAGCGATACCGGTCCCGGCGCCGGTTACGAGCGCGCGTTGCGACTGCTCGGGCCGGACGACGAACACCCGCGCGGGCGTGACCTGCGTGCGGGGATCCGCGCGGTACTCGAGGGTGACTCCGCCGGGGTCGTGGTCGACTTCACCTCAACGGACGAGGGGGCACGCCTGCTCGCCATCCATGTCTCGCCGATCCAGCACCATCACGGCGGCGCCGTCCTCGCCCGACTCGACGCCAGTGAATGGCGCCAGGGCGAGGATGACGACTGACCCGACGAGCGTGGCTCAGTCGAGCGCCTCGAGCAGTTCGCGCACCAGGCCCGGGCCGCGATAGATCAGCCCGGTGTAGACCTGCGCCAGATCCGCGCCGGCGGCGAACTTGGCGCGCGCGCTGGGCACATCACGCACCCCGCCGACCCCGATCAGCGTCGGCGCCGGCCCCAGCGCCTCGCGCACCGTCGCCAGCAGCGCGGTGCTGCGCGCCTGCAGCGGGCGCCCCGAGAGCCCGCCGGCCATGCCCTCGGTGCGGCTGCGCAACCCCTCGCGGGCGATGGTGGTGTTGGTCAGGATCAGCCCGGCACAACCGGCCTCGAGCGCGGCGCGCGCGCAGTCGATGGCATCGCCGTCGGCGAGATCGGGCGCGAGCTTGACCAGCAGCGGTCGGGGCCGCGCGAGACGCTGGTTGGGCTCCTGGATGGTCTCGACGATGCGCTTGACCTCGTCGACACGCTGCAGATCGCGCAGCCCCGGGGTGTTCGGGCTGGAGATGTTGACCACCACATAGTCGGCCAGCTCGCCGAGGCGCTCGAAGCTGTAGCGATAGTCCTCGGCGGCACGCTCGGCCGGGGTCACCTTGGACTTGCCGATATTGACCCCGAGCGGCACCTGCAGCAGGTCGCGCTCACGCAGCAGCCGCAGCCGCCGCGCCACCCGGTCGGCACCGGCGTTGTTGAAGCCCATGCGGTTGATGATCGCCTCGTCCTCGGGCAGGCGGAACAGCCGCGGACGCGGGTTGCCGGGCTGGGCCTGCGCGGTCACCGTACCGACCTCGATGAAACCGAAACCGAGCGCCTGCCAGGCGGGGATCGCCTCGGCGTCCTTGTCCAGCCCGGCGGCCAGACCGAAGGGGTTGGGGAAACGCAGCCCCATCACCTCGCGCGGATGGGCATGGGCCGGATCGCCGGCGACCAGCCGACCATCGAAACGCTCCGACCAGCGCGCCAGCGCCGCCAGGGTCATGCGGTGTGCGCGCTCCGGGTCGAAGCGGAACACCAGCGGGCGCAGTGAGTGCCACAACAGATTCAGATCCATGCCGCCACCCGGCGCGGATTGGCGCTCATCGTCATCGATTCACCTCGTCAATTCAGGGGGTCTGGGGACGACCGGTCCACTCCGACCGGACGCCCGGGACGCGAAGGGGCGCGCCACCTCCGGGTGACGCACGCATCAGCCGCGCCGCTCGCGACGCAGACTGTACAGATTGCCGGCGAGGATCAGCACACCGCCGCCCAGCACCCAGGGGTCGAGCCCCTCGCCATAGCACAGCGCGCCGACCAGGGCGATCAGCGGCAGGCGCAGGAAGTCCATCGGCAGCACCAGGGTGGCGTCGGCGTGACGGAAGGCATTGGCCACGCCGAGATGGGCGCTGATGCCGGTCACCGCCGCCACCAGCAGCCAGGGCAGCTCGCTCCAACCGATCGGTTGCCAGACCCAGAGCGCCACGGGCAGGCCGAGGAGCAGCTGGATCGTCAGCATCCAGAACAGGATGGTGAAGACCGAGTCGTGTCGGGTCAGCCCCTTGGTGGCGACCATGGTGACGGCGAAACCGAGCGCGGCCAGCAATCCCAGTGCCATCCCCGCGTCGAACGGCTGCAACCCCGGTCGGGTGATCAGCAGCACACCGATCAAGCCGGCGACCAGCGCCACCAGGCGGCCACGCCCGAGCCGCTCACCGAGGAAGACCAGTGCCAGCAGCGCGGCCCACACCGGGGTGGTGAACTCGAGCGCGAACACCAGCGCCAGCGGCAACAGCCCGATCGCGCCGATCCAGCAGAGCTGGCCGCCATAGTGGAACAGGTTGCGCAACAGGTGCAATCGCCAGCGCCGGGTACGCATGAACCCGGGCGCGAGCAGCACCCCCAGACCGACCAACAGCGGCAGCCCGAGCAGGGTGCGCAGGAACAGGAATTGCGCCGGGGACATCGCCGCGAGCGACTCGCGCGCCGAGACCGCGAGCGCGGCGAAGGACAAGAGCGCCAACCCCATCCAGCCGGCGGCGCGCGCCAGCCCGTCGTTACCGCTTGCCACGGACCGGGATCCTCCCGCAAAACGTTCGATCATACCCGATTGGCGTGGATCGTTGGTCAGCCGCACACGCCCCGCGCGATCCCGGTGTTATAGTCTGCCCACCCCCACGCGACGCCGTTTCAGGAGGACGAAACACATGGCCGAGAAGAAGATCCTGATGTTGGTCGGAGACTATGTCGAAGACTACGAGGCGATGGTCCCCTTCCAGATGCTGCAGCTGCTCGGGCACAGCGTCCACGCCGTCTGCCCGGACAAGGCCGCCGGCGACAAGGTCCGCACCGCGATCCACGACTTCGAGGGCGACCAGACCTACAGCGAGAAGCCCGGCCACAACTTCGCCATCACCGCCGACTTCGACAAGATCGACCCCAGCCGCTACGACGCCCTGATCATCCCCGGCGGGCGCGCCCCCGAATACCTGCGCCTCGACCTGCGCGTCATCGAGCTGGTGCGTCACTTCGCCGCCGGCGACAAGCCGATCGCCGCGATCTGTCACGGCCAGCAGATCCTCGCCGCCGCCGGGGTCCTCGAGGGCAAGCAGTGCACCGCCTACCCTGCCGTGCGCCCCGAACTCGAACGCGCCGGGGGCAGCTGGTGCGAGGTCAACGACACCCTCACCAACGCCTATGTCGACGGTCAGCTGGTCACCGCCCCGGCCTGGCCCGCGCACCCCGAGTGGATACGGCGCTTCGCCGAGCTGCTCGGTACCCGGATCGAGACCTGAGCGGGCCCTCGGCCCCGACGACACACCGCCACGCGGCGCGGCCCGGATCACGGCTCGGGCCAGCCATACGCCCGGACGGCGGGCCCACGGATTGCAACCAGACCGCGTCGCCCGAGCGGCGTCACGAACAGAATCACAGGAGCCACCATGTCCGAGGAAGGCCGTTTCAGCATCGCGCTCGAGCAGCGCGAGGGATATCAGGTCAAGGTCGCCTTCGACTGGCCGCAGACCCCCGACCTGCTGCTCGACGGCGAGCCGCCGCTGGGCGAGTGCCGCGGGCCCAACGCCTCGCGCCTGCTCACCGCCGCCACCGCCGACTGCCTCGGCGCCAGCCTGCTGTTCTGTCTGTTCAAGGACGACCCGCCCGCCGGCTGTCTGCGCGCCGAGGCCAGCTGCGTGATGACCCGCAACGCGCAGAAGCGCCTGCGCATCGGCCAGCTCGAGGTGCGCCTGATCGTCACCGAAGCGGTCACCCAATCGCCGCGTTTCGGTCGCTGCAAGGACCTGTTCGAGGAGTTCTGCGTGGTCTCGGCGAGTATCCGCCAGGGCATTCCGCTGGTGGTCACCGTCGAGGACGAGGCCGGCGAGGTCTACTACCGCTCCGAGTGAGCAGGCCCCGACCGCGATGACCCGCGCCGCCCCCGGCCCGCTGCGGCTCGAACCCACAGGCCCCGAGGACCTCGACGCGATGCTCGCGGCGCTGGGGTTCGATCGACCGCGCCCGGTGCTCACCCTGATCGGCGGCGCGGCGCGGCTCGACCCCGCGCTCGCCGAGCCGCTCGGCGCGCTGCTGCGCGCGCTCGCGCCCCGGCTCGAGACACTCGACGCCACGGTGGTCGACGGCGGCACCGACTGCGGGGTGATGGCGCAGATGGGCCGGGCCCGGGCCGTCTGCCACGCCCGCTTCCCGCTGCTCGGGGTGGCGCCGCGCGCCACCGTCGCGCCGCACGGCACCACCCGCGCCGAACCCAACCACAGTCATCTGGTCCTCATCCCGGGGGCACGCTGGGGCGACGAGTCGCCGTGGATCCGCCGGATCTCGGCGCTGCTCGCCGGGCCCCGACCGCGGCTCACCCTCGCCGTCGGCGGCGGCGAGATCACCCGGCTCGACCTCGAACTCGCCCTCGCCGAACCCGCCCCGCTGCTGCTGCTCGCCGGTAGCGGCGGCAGCACCGCGGCGCTGCTCGCACGCTGGCACCGGGGCGGGCTCGAACACCGCGCCGCGATCGAGGCGCTCGACCTCGCCGCACCCACAGCGACCCTCGCCGCGCGGATCGCGGCACGGCTGGCGGCATGATCTGGCGCCCCCGCCCCCTGGTCTGCGGCGCCCCACCGCTGGCCGCAACGCTCGCTGACCGGCTCAACGCCCGGCTGGTCAGCCCCGAGCAACTGGCACGACTGCGGCCCCGGGCAAGCCAGCCGGTGGTCCTGCTCGACCCGCCCGACCCCGGCGCCCTGGTCGCGGCGCTCGCCGACCGGCTCGCCGGCGCGCGCCGACCGCGCCGGCTGATCCTGATCCATCGCGACCCACGAGCGCCGACACTGCCGGCGCTCGCCGCCGATGGCCCGCTGCGGGTCGAGACCCTCGACCTCGCCACCACCGGCGCGCGCGCCCTGTTCGCGCGCTGGCCGCTGCACCTCGGCTGCGACGTCGCCGCCGGACAACGCCCCCACCTGCTGCTCGTCGGTCGCGCGACGCCCGCCACCGCGCTCCTGCGCCAGGCGCTGCTCGGCGCCCACTATGGCGAGCGGCGCCTGCGCATCACCCTGCTCGACCCCGACCCGGCGGCGGCCGCCGCCTGGTTCCGCGCCACCCAGCCCCAGGGCGAGACGATCGCCGAGTTGCGCTGCGCCACCCCGGAGGCACCGGCACTCGATGCCGACACGCCGGTGAGCCTGGCGCTGATCTGCGACCCGTCACGGGCCGCCGCGCACGCCGCCCGGCTGCGCCAACGACTCGCCGCCGCGAGCGGCGCCTCGCCAGCGCTGATCGCCGTGGCCACCGCGCCCTGGCCAGCCGGCGCACGCGCCGACTGGGACGGCCAGACCCAGCCCTTCTCGCTGATCGCCGACGCCTGCACCCCCGCGACCCTGTTTGCCGGGCGCGCCGACCAGCTCGCACGCACCATCCACGAGCACTATCGCGACAGCGTCGCCGCCCAGGGTCGCGACCCCGATGGCGAGCCCGGCGGCCAACCCTGGGCGCGGCTGGCCGAGTCCTTCCGCGGCGCCAACCGCCACCAGGCCGACCACATGCTCGCCAAGCTCGCCGTGGTCGACTGTCGCGCGGTCCCCGAGGAGCGGGTCGCCGGCTTCGCCTTCACCGCACCCGAGATCGAGCGTCTCGCGCGCATCGAGCACCGGCGCTGGGCCGCCGATCGTCGCCTCGACGGCTGGACCCACGCCCCGGTGCGCGACAACGCACGCAAGCACCACCCGCAACTGGTCGACTACGACGCCCTCAGCGAACCGATGAAGGATCTCGACCGCTTCGCGGTGCGCGGCGTACCGACCCTGCTCGCGCGCGCCGGACTCGGCATCCAGCGCCTGTTGATCGTCGCCCTGATCGAGCCCGCCTCCAGCGAGACGCCCCCGCCACCGCGCCGACTCGTCAACGATGCACTCGGGCGGTTGCACGCACGCTACCCCGACCGCGCCCTGGTGCTCGCCACCAGCCTCGGCTCGACGCTCACCCGCGCACTCACCGCCCAGGCGATCGAGCACCCCGCCACCGGGCTGTGGCTGCTGCACCAGCGCCCGCTGTCGGCACAGCTCGACGCCTGCCCCGACCCGACGACGCGGACGACCCTGCTCGATCTGGTCGCCCGGGCCGAGCGGCGCCTGCCGCTCGGCCCCGGGGGGCTGGCCGGGTGGATCGCCAAGCGCGCCGAGATCGCCTGGCACCCGGCGCCGCCGGAGACGGCCGCGCGCCCGGTCAAGCGACTGTGGCTCGCCCCCGAGGGCCGGCGGCTCGTCTGGGACTTCGAGTACTGAGCCCGCCATGCACCACCCCGACCGCCCACTCACCGGCCCCGCCGGCGTGCTCGAACGACTCGGCCTCGGCGCCATCGCCCTGGCCGACTGTCTGTGGCTCTATCTGCGCATCCTCGGCGGTCGCGCCCGGCTCGACCTGCCGGCCTTCGCCGCCGCGCTGCGTCAGTCCGGACTCTCGGTCCTGCCGGCGCTGACCCTGGTGAGCGTCGTCCTCGGGCTGATCCTCGGGCGTCAGGGCGAGCAGCTGCTCGCCGGCTTCGCCCTGCCCGACGCGCTGCTGATCTCGCTGACCTATGCCATCGCCCTGGAGCTGCTCCCGGTGCTGATCGGCATCCTCGTCGCCGGGCGTGCCGGGGTGGCGCTGGCGGTGCGTCAGGCCGGGCTGGCGGTGAGCGGTGAGCTCGACGGACTGCTGGTCAACGGCATCGATCCGATCCGCTACACCCTCGCCCCGACGCTGCTGGCGATGCTGCTGATGAGCGCGGCCTTCGCGGTGTGGAGCCTGCTGGTCACCGGACTGACCACCTGGGCCTGGCTGTGGGCGAGCGTGGCGCTCGGCCCGGCGCGACTGGTCGAGACCCTGGCCCACGCCATCGGCCCGGCCGACCTCGTCGGCGCCCTGGTCAAGCCACCGCTGTTTGCCCTGCTGGTCGCGCCGCTGGCCTGCGTCAACGGCATCGCCGCCGGGCGCGACCCGCGCGGCATCGCCCGCGCCGCCACCGCCACCATGCTCGGCGCGATCGGGCTGATCCTGGTCGCGGACCTGCTCTATCTGCTGCTGATCGGCTGAGCGCGTCATGTCCACCCCCTCACCGGCCCCCACCCCACCACCGGCGCTCGCCATCGCCGGGCTCTACCAGCACGTCGCCGGGCGCTGCGCGCTCTCCGACCTCGACCTCACCCTGCCCGCCGGCGAGTGGCTGCTGATCTGCGGCCCCAACGGCGCCGGCAAGAGCCTGCTCAGTCGGCTGGTGCTGGGACTCGACCACCCCTCGGCGGGTACAATCGCCCTGTTCGGGCAGGACCTCGCGCGGCTCGACGGCGGCGCGATGCGGCGGCTGCGCCGGCGCCTCGGTGCGGTGCTCCAGGGCGGCTCGCTGCTGGCCGATCGCAGCGTGCTCGAGAACCTGCTGCTGCCGCTGCGCGAGACGCCGCTGCGCCGCGCCGAGCTGGCGCGCGCGGCGCGACTGGTGGTCACCCTGCTGCAGCTCGACGGGCTCGAACACCACCTGCCGCGCGCGCTCTCGCTGGGCCAGCGGCGGCGCGTCGAGCTCGCCCGCGCGCTCATCCACCAACCCGACCTGCTGGTCTGGGACGGGGTCGCCGACGGCCTCGACCCCAGCGCACTCGGCGAAATCCTGGAGATGCTCGACACCGTGCGACGCAACCGTGCACTGACACTGATCGCCACCGACAACTCCCCGGCCGCGCTCATCACCCACTGCGAGCACGCGCTGGTGCTCGACCACGGTCGGGCCGTCTATGCCGGACCGAGCGCCGCGCTGCGCGAGACCGCCGCCGCGCGGATCGAGCTGCGCGCGGCGCTGCGGGGGTGGCGATGAGCGAGCGGCTCGAACGGCTCTACTCGCCGCCCGAGATCGACGCCCCGGGCAAGCGCCAGGGACGGGCGATGCGTCGCGACCTGCGCGCCGCCGGGCTGTTCGTGGTGCTGATGGCAGCGGCCTTCGTCGCCCTGCTGGTGGTGCTGTGGCCGGGGCGGCTCGGCGAGGGCTACCGTCTGGTCGCGATCTTTCCCGACGCCACCGGGCTCGCCCCCGGCATCCCGGTGATCCAGGACGGCTACCGTATCGGCCGGGTCGAGCGCGTCGAGCCGGTGTTCGCCAGCGCCGCCGAGCCCGCCCCCTGCGGCGAGCGCGCGCCGCTGCGCCCCTGCTTCCGCGCGCTGCTGCGGATCGCCGACGACTGGCCGCTGGCCGCCGACAGCCGGGCGCGGATCGGCTCGGCCGGGCTGCTCGAGGGCAGCGCGATCAAGATCGCCCCCGGCACCTCGGCCAGCCGGCTCACGGCCGGGGCGCAACTCCCCACGCTCGCCCCCGAGCCGGACCTGATGGGCCAGCTCGGCGCGCTCACCGCCAGCCTCGACACCCTGGTCGCCGAGACCATCACCCCGGCGCTGCAGAGCATCGCCCGCCAGATCGCCACCATCGAGGCGCTGCTCGGCACCGGCGAGGCGGCCACCGGCAACCAGGCGCGGCTCGCCGGCGCGCTCGATCATCTGCGCGCGCTCACCGCCAAGCTCGACGCCGCGGTCGACGGCGAGTCGATCGCCGCCACCCTGGAGGCGGTCGAGGCGCTCACCACCAACCTCGCCGAGGTCAGCGGCGCGGTAGCCGCGCAGCGCGACGCGCTCGAACGCGCGGTGGCCGACTACGGCGCACTCGCCAACGAGGTCCGCGCCCTGGTCGCCGACAATCGCCCGGCGCTGCGCCACAGCCTCGATGATACCCAGGCGCTGCTGCAGACCATGAACAACGCGCTGCTGCCGATCCTCACCAACATCGAGGATGCCAGCCGCAACCTCTCGGCGCTCTCGCGTGCGCTGCGCGAGAACCCCGCCAGCCTGCTCCAGGGCCATCCCACCGAGGAACGCACCCCATGGTTCCGCTGACCCGCACACTGCTGCTGCTCGCGCCCCTGCTGCTCGGCGCCTGCGCCGGCGGCGAGCCGATCGAGCGCGACCGCTTCTACCGTCTCGCGCCACCGCCACCGCCCTCGACCACCACCGCCCGGCTCGACGCCAGCGTGCAGGTGCGCGACCTGGCCGCGCGCGGCTTCCTCGGCGGTCGCCAGATCCTCTATCGCACCCGCGCCGAGCCGCGCGAGGTCGGACGCTACGACAGCCTGCTGTGGGAGGAGCCGCTGCCCGGAGCGCTCGCCGACGCTCTCGCCGAGGGCTTGCGCGCGGCCGGTCCCTTCGCCCGGGTACACGCCCCGGCCGAGCGGGTCGAGGCCGACTACGTCCTCAGCGGCGAGCTGATCCGCTTCGAGCACCTGCCCGAGGCCGAGCCGCCCCGGGTCGCCGCCACCCTCGGCCTGACCCTGCAGCGGGCACGCGCGAGGACGCCGCTGTGGCGCACCCGCCTGACGCTCGACGAACCGCTCACCGAATCCACCCCGGCGGCAATGGCCGCGGCCTTCGAGCGACTCACCGCGCATCTGGTCGAGCAGGCGGTGACGGCGCTCGCGGCGCAACGCCCGGGGGGGCGATGAGCGCGCCCGACCCCTTCGCCGTACTGCTGCCGGCCGCCGCCGCGACCATGCCGGTGGCCTGGGGGGCGGTACGCATCTCGGCGCTGCCACCGGACTATGCGCCGAGCACGCGCGAGCTCACCGATCCCGACCCCGGGGTGCGCTTCGCCCGTCGCACCATCGCGCGGATCGGCGACGCCGACACCAGCGAACTGCTGCTGATCGACAAGACCGCGCCCCATGCCCGTCACGATCTGATGCTGGTCGCCCCCAGGGCCGGCGCCACCCCGGACGCGCTCGACCCGGCGAGCGCCGCACGCTTCTGGGGCTGCGCGCTGAACTTCGTGCGCTTCGTCTCCGACCCCGCGGTGATCGAGCGCTTCGGGCTCGACGGCGGCCAGCTCCATCTCGCCCTCAACTGCGACCCCCACACCCGCGACCGCGAGAGCGTGCAGGCGTCCAAGCAACTCCACCTGCACCTGATCCACTGGGACGCGAGCGAGCTGGCGCCGCTCGCCGCGCCCCAGCCCACGCTCGCCACCCTCGCGCCGCACGAGCGCCGCCAGGCGCTCGACCCCGCGACCCTGCCCGGCGCCCGGCTGATCGCCGAGCGGCTCGCCGCACTGCCGCTCGGCATCCCCGGCGCGCGGGTCGTGCCGGTCGACCCGGCGCGCCAGCTCGCCGGGCTCGACCCGCTCGGCTGCACCCTGCGCCTGCCCGGCTGGGAGACCCTGGCGAGCCCCGCCTTCGGAGCCCTGATCGCACGCCTCCACCGGTGTCTCGACGGGCTCGCCGGCGAGCTGCTCGACGCCCTCACCGGCCAGCGCACCCCGCCCTCGCCCTGGCGGCGCCACCGGCTGCGCCCGGTGGCGGCGCGGCGCGCGGCGCTCGAGACGCTCGACTGCTCGGCGGCGAGCCGCGCCGAGCTGGCGGCGCTGGCCGAGCGGCTGCGCGACCTCGCCCCGGCGACCGCCGCGCGGCTGGCGCACGCCACCCCGGCGCGGCGCCAGCAGCTGATGACCCTCGACCAGCCGAGCTACGCGCTCACCCTGCGCGCACCGGCACGCACCCGCACCGCCACGCCGCCGCTCGCCGCGCGCGAGATCGAGCTGGGCATCCAGCCCAAGCTCTTCTGCGGTATCGGCGGGGCCGGACTGCTCGGCATCGACGCCCTGCCCTGCGTGCGCATCGTCCGCGGCGTCGGCACCCTGAGCCCGGCGCAGTGGCGCCAGCGTCTCGCCTTCCAGCAGGACTTCGCGCGCGCCAATCGCGACCAGCTCGCGGTCGCACCGCAGACCCTCGCCCGCTTCCACGGGGCGGCCACCGGCTGGCGCTGAACCGAGCCCATGGACCTCTCCGCCTTCGCCCAGATCTGGATCCTGTTCGCGCTGGCCTCGGCCTTCTTCCACGCCTCGCGCCTGGCCGTCACCAAGCGCCTCAGCCCGAGCTTCTCGGCGCGCGCGCTGACCTTCTACGTCAATCTCGCCAGCCTCGCGGTGACCCTGCCGCTGATCCTCTGGTACCACGACTTCCCGTTGCACCAGCCGGCCTATGTGCTGGCGGTGCTGTGCGGCGGGGTGCTCTCCGGGTTCGGCGGCTGGGCGCTCAACGCCGCGCTGCACCGCAGCGAGGTGTCGCTGGTCGGGCCGCTGATGACCCTCACCCCGGGGCTGGCGATCGCCATCGAGTGGCTGCTCACCGGCGCGCTACCGGCACCGCTCGGCTGGCTCGGGGTGGGGTTGCTGATCCTCGGCGGCTACACCCTGGGGATCGACGAGCGAGGCATCCGCTGGCACCGCCCGCTGCGCACCCCGGGACGACGCCTGGCGCTGCTCGCCGCCGCCTGCTTCGCCGCCGCCAGCGTGTTCGGTCGTATCGGCATCCAGCTCAGCGATCCGCTGTCGTTCGCGGTGATGGTGGCGATGGTCAATCCGCTGGTGCTGCTGGTGGTGTTCGGGCTGCAGGACCGGCGCTTCTACGCCGAGCTCACCGGCGCCACCGCGCTGCGCGAGCTCCGCCCGCTGCTGCTGCTCGGGGTGCTGTTCGCGCTGATGCGCATCGCCGACCAGATCGCCCTCAGCCTGGCGCTCGCCTCCTATGTGATGGCGGTCAAGCGCAGCGCCGGGATCTTCTCGGTGCTGCTCGGACGCTGGCTGTTCGCCGAGCCCTATCCGCGCACCCGCCTGCTCGGGGCGAGCATCATGCTGCTCGGGGTGCTGGTACTGACCCTCGGCTGAGACGCACTCAGTCGCCGCGCTGGAAGCGCATCGCCTCGCGGATCAGCGCCAGGCGGGCGCGCTCGGGGCCCCAGATATGCACCCAGGCCGGAGCGATCTCGGAGGACTCGTTCCACAACCGCCACCACACCGCGGCGTTCTCCCAGTAGGCCGCGCCCAGGCTGTTGCCGTCGGGGCTGAAGTGGGCATAGGCGACCCCGCCGAGCGCGGCGTCGAGCACCAGATAGGCAGCCAGCGGCGCGTCCTGGGCACGGCGCGGACGCCGCCACAGCCGCAGCTCGCCGTCGCGCGCGGCGGTCAGCAACCACTGGCCGTCGGGGCTGAACTCGGCGCTGTAGACCCGGTCGCGATGGCCGACGAGGGTCGCCAGCGGCGCCCCGGCGCGGCTCCACAGATAGGCGCGCCCGTCCTGCGCGGCGCTGACCAGGGCGCCGCCATCGGGGGCGAAACCGACCGCGTAGACCAACCCGGCACCGGCATCGAGGCGACGCGGCCCGACACAACCGTCGCCGTCGAGCTCGACCAGCGCCACCCGGCCGTCCTCGCCGGCGCTGGCCAGGGCCGTGCCGTCGGGCGCGAGCGCGAGGTCGGTGACTGCCGCCCGGTGCGCCTCCAGGGTGCAGAGACGCTGCCAACGTGCCCCGGGCTCGCGACGCATCACCCGCAGGGTGCCGGCGGCGTCGCCACTGGCCACCAGCAGGGCACCGTCGGCGCTCGCACCCACCGCCGCGGCGACCACGCCGTGGCCGTCGTGGGCGAAGGCGCTGGGCAACGGCAGGGCGCTGCAGTCGGCCGGATCCCACAGCCGCAGCGGCGTCTCGGGGACATCGGCAGCGGTCAACAACCAGCGCCCGTCGGGGGCAAACAACACCTGATGGACGCCACCACAGCTCGCCGCCTCGGGGTCGGCACAACGCCGATCGACCTGGGCGCGACAGCTCCCACCGCCCTCGAGGTCCCAGACCCGCGCCGCACCGTCGAACCCGGCGCTCGCCAGCCAGCGCGCACCGGGCGAGAAGCCGACCCGGCGCACCCGGACCTCCGGGGCGTGCTGCAATCGGTGCAGCAACCGTGGCGCCTGCTCGGGGTGCGCGCGATCATGGCTCCACAGCTCGACCCGCCCGTCGAAGGCGGCGGTCGCCATCAAGACCTCGTCGCCGTCGCCGGGCGCGGCCAGCGCCAGGTGCCAGACGTGGTCGTCCTGTTCGAGGCGGAACGACAGCCCGTCGGCCGGCGCCACCGACCACAGCCGCGCCGAGCCGTCGCGCGCCGAGTAGGTCAGCACCCGCGACCCGTCGGCGCTGAAGCGCGCCCCCGAGACCGGGCCGTCGTGGCTGAACACCGCCAGCTCCCGCCCGGTCCGCAGCCCCCACAGCCGTGCGGTCTTGTCGAGCGAGGCGCTGAGCACCAGCGCCTCCTCGTCCCCGGCGACGAGCTCCACCCGGTCGACGCTCAGCCCATGATGACCGAGCACCTCGGCCGCCCCGTTCGCCAGCGTCCAGCGCACCACCTGACCGGCGTCGTCGACCGCCACCAGGAACCGATCATCGGGGGAGAAGACGAGGTCGCGCACCGCGCTCTCGTGTACCCGCAGGGTGCGTCCATCACGCTCCAGGGCGCCGAGGGTGGTCTGCAGCCGACCATCGAGCCCATAGAGACGCACCCGCTCGTCGGCCGAAGCGACCGCCACCCGCTCGCCGGCATGATCGAAGCGGGCGCGGTTGGCGGGGCGATCGAGCGCACCGCCGCGCGGCAGCCGCGCCCGCGCGGCACCGCTGGCGGCATCGAGCAACAGCGCCCGGCCATCGCGCGAGGCGCTCACCAGCAGCGCGCCGTCGGGGGAGAAGTCGAGGCTGCGGATCTCGGCCTGGTGCAGGACCCGCTGCCAGCGCACCCGCCCGGGCGTGGCGAGATCGACCATGCACACCGCCACGCCCGCGTCGACGACCCGGGTGAGCGCCAGCCCACGCCCGTCCGGGGCGAGTTCGAGCACCTCGCCGGGCGCACCGGCGCAGCGCCAGTCCGGCGCGCCCGGCGCCTCCAGCGGCAGGCGCCAGACGCCCTCGGCGCCGATCCCGAAGACCTCGACCGCATCCCCCCCGCCGGTCACCCGCAGTGCATCGAGCGCCGCACCCGGCGGGGCGAGCGTCCCGGCAGCGACGAAACGCCCGTCGCGCAGCCGCCACAGTCGCGCGCCGTCGGCACGCGAGAGGGTCGCCAACCAGGCGCCGTCGTCACTGAAGGCCGGCGGCAGCGGGCGCTCGGGATCGGCTCCCGGGGACTCGGCCAGCGCCAGCAGATGGTTGCGGGTGAAGGCGTCAGCCAGGGTATCGGTGGCCGCCGCCGGCAGATACGGGGCAGCGCCGATCGCCAGCTCCACCGCCTCCGGGGTGTTGCCCTGGTCGATCGCCGCCGCGGCCTCCTTGAGCCGGCTGTACTGGAGGTTGAGGGTGGCCTGACGCGAGGCGTCCCAGGCCCAGTAAGCGGCCGCGCTGGCCGCCAGCAGCAGCCCGAGCAGCGCCACCCCGGTCAGCCGCACCCAGCGGTTGCGCCGACGTTGCGCCAGCAGATGGGCGCGCGAGTGCGCCAGATAGGCGCGTTCGAGCGCTTCGAGCTCGTCCTCGTGGGCGGCGACGAACGCGGCGAGCGCGGCGTGTCCGGTCTCACCGAGCAGATACTCGCGATTGCAGTCGGTACGCCGCCACAGCCACGCCTGACGTGAGAGTCGATAGCGCAGCCGCAGCGCCCGGGCATGCTCGGGCATGCCCGCCCAGTCGCGCAGCACCGGCCAGCAGCGCGCCAGCGCCGGATGGACCAATCGCGCCACCGCGCGCCCTTCGGCCCAGGGGGGGCGCTCCAGAGACGGTTCGGCCGGCGGCCTCTCCTCGTCGACGGGGCGCGTCTCACGCCAGCCACCGACCCGCACCAGCCATTCCTCGCGGCTCTGCGCCAGCAGTCGGCGCAACGCTGCCGCCAGACCGAACGCCGGCGGCGGCACGACCGCCGCCCCCCCACCCTCGGGGTCGCGCTCGATCACCACCAGCCGCGCCGCGACCAGGGACTCGAGCAGCGCCATTGCCTGGGGGTGGGCGGCCAGGGTGGCGAGATCGCCATCACGCGCGCCGGGCAGACGCTGCTCACCGCTCTCCAGCACCAGCAGGGCACGGCAGAGCACCGGCAGGGCCGCGCGCGCGCGCTCATCGAGCTGCGCCCAGAGCCGGTCGGCGCGCGCGCGCAGCAGTCCATCGAGGCCGCCCAGGGCGTGATAGTCGCTCACCAGCAGTCGTCGCGTGCCACGCCGCCCGGCGGCCTGATGCAGCTCCTCGAGTACCAGCTCGAGCAGCGGCGGCCAGTGGTGCACCGCGGCGAGGTCGGCCTCCAGCCGTTCGACCAGACCACGCTCGCCGACGGCGCTCTCCTCGACGTGCTCGATCCCGGCGACCCGCGCCGGGATCTCGACCAACTGGCGGATCCGCGCCGGGGCGATCGGCGCCAACGGATACCAGGCCTCCTCATCGACCAGGGCAGCAAGCTCGGACCGATCGGTGAGCCCGGCGAGGGCGTCGTCGCGCAGGGTGGCGATCACCCAGATCCGCTCCGAGCGGGCGAGCGCGGCGAGCGCGCGGGCGCAGGCCTCGGCCTCGGCCGTCCGCGCCGCGACATGCGCCAGCAGAGGGTCGAGCGGATCGCAGAGCAGCGCCAGGCGCCACTCGCCCCCCTCGACGCCCTGCAGCCGATCGAGCGCGGCGCCGACCTGGCCGGCGCCGAGTTCGGGGTCACGCGCCAGCAGGCGCGCCAGCGCCGCGGCGTCGAGCCCGCCCCCGGCGAGCGCGTCGCCGAGCACCGCGGGCGCGCAGAGGGCGGCGGCCAGCGCCTGCAGCGGGCGCGTGCCGGCAAGATCCGGGGCGCACCAGCGACAGCCGCCGACCCCGACGAAGAGGAAGGGGCGCAGCAGCCGGGGCAGCAACCCGGCCTGAAGCAGCGAGCTCTTGCCCACCCCGCTGGCACCGCTGATCAGCAGCAGGCCACGGCCGCGCGCGCGCAGCCGCTCGAGCCGCGCGACCAGCTCGCGCACCTCGCTCTCGCGCCCGGTGAACACCGGCTCGTCGGCGAGCGCAAAGGCGTGCTCGGGGCGAAACGGCGAGCCGCGCCAGTCGGCGGCGCCGACGCTCGCTCGACGCTCGGCGCTGATGCGACGGTTGAGCAGCTTGCGCAGCTGGCTCTCGACCAGCTCGCGCAGCGCGCGTGCATCCTCGAACTGGCGGAAGGCGCGCTTGAAGCTGCCGTCGGGGTTGAAGAAATGGCGCTGGAAGAAGGCCTCGAGCCGCTGGCGCTCATCCACCGCCTCGCGGGTGCGCGCGGCGTCGTTGACGTCGATCAGACAGGGCGCCTGCTTGCGATAGACCAGCACCTCGGGGGAGCCGGCCCGCGCCGAGGCCTCGACCGCGTCGACGAACTCCCACTCGGTCCCGGTCATGCCGCCATAGGGTTCCTCGGCGAGCGGGGTGCCGAGCCGGGTCCACAGCATCACCAGCACGATCTCGCACTCGGCCGGGCGCACCAGCCCGGCCTGGAAGCTCTGCGCCGCGGTCAGCGCCTCCTCCTCCCAGAGCACCGCCGAGAGGTCGAAGTAGGGGCGATACTCGCGCGCCAGGGCGAGGATCAGATCGCGCACCAGCGCCCGCTCGTGCTCGAGATCGGAGGGCGAGGAGACGAACACCCGCAGCCGCGGTGTGGCTGCGGCGGGGCGCTCTGTGGGGTGGTTTGAGAGGTCGGTCTCGGTCATGAAGGGGGCACGAGGGCAGCGCAATGGATCGCCCCTCAACTATAACGCGCAGGGCACCGGCAGCCGCCCACACAAGGCCGAGGTGACGGGTTACAATGGTTCTCAGCACTGTCTCCCGGAGACGCGCCGGGCCGGATCTGGACCCGTACGCGGCCCGGGCGACGCCGAACCGACGGGGCGCGATCGTGGAGCATGCGCCCCGAACTGCGCGGAGGAACGCGTCATGTTCCACCCAGAAAGCGCCGAAACCGATCGTTTCGAGCAAGTCATCGTCCAGTCGATCCGACGTATCCTCGCCGCTGCCGGTCCCGAGGAGTTTCTCGCCTGGGCGCAGGCGCGGATCCCCGACCTGCTCGGCCTCTCGGTCGGTCCCCTCGACGACGACGAACACCGCCGACTCGCCGGGCTGCTGGGGATGGCGATCTGGAACGCCGCACCGACGCCGGCCAATGGCTTCCGGCCCAGCCCGCTGACCGATCTCGCCGACGATGCCCCCTGCCCCTGCGGCTCGGGACAACGTTATCGCGACTGCTGCGCCACGCTCGAGGAGCTGCCCGAACTCTCCACCGAGCTGATCTGGGAGTTCCTCCTCGACGAGCTCTCGGACGGCGAGCTGCGCGAGGCCCTGCGCCTCGATGCGGTGCCCGGACCGCTGCTGGCCCGGGTCGCCGACCGCTGGCTCGAGGAGGACTATCCGCGCCGTGTCGTCAATCTGCTCGAACCCCTGTTCGCCGGCTCGCTCGACGCGCTCGACGCGCGCTACGAACCGGCGCTCGACCTGCTCTGTGACGCCTATGACCGGCTCGATCACTGGCGCAAGAAGCGCGCCTTCCTCGAACGGCTGAGCACTGGCGACAACCGCGTGCTGAGCGCCGCAGCCTGGCAGCGACGCAGCGCCATGGCGATCGACGAGGGCGACTTCGAGCAGGCCACCGCGGCCTTCACCGAGGCGCTGCGCAACGGCCCCGACTCGCCCGGCACCGCACTGCTCGAGATCACCCTGCTCGCCGCCCAGCACCGCGATCGACTGGCGCGCGAGCGCGCGCGTTTCTGGCTGCACCGCTTCCGCCGACAGGGCGACGTCGAACCGAGCTTCCTCGACTTCCTCGCCCAGGCCATCGAAGACCCGCAGACGGCACTGGTCGACACCCACGCCGACTCGATCGACCCCGACCTGGTGGACCTGCACGACTGGATGGCGGTGGCAACCGCACGCCCGCTGCCACGGCTCGACGCGGTCCCGGTACGCGACCACCCTCCAGAGGTCGCGAGCGGCCAACTCGCGCTGTTCGAGGGCGCGCCAACCGATCACGCGCCCACCGAAGCGGGTGGCGAGCCGGTCTGGAGCAGCCCGGCACAACTGCGCGCCCCGGTCGCGGTGCGCCGTATCGAGAGCCGCTGGCGCGCCCGCTTCCCCAGCGACAAGCCGGTCTCGATCCAGCTCGCGCCCCATGACGCCCACGCGATCTGGGAAGACACCGCATGGCTCGACCACCTGCTCGGCCACCCCGAGCTGGCCGACAGCCTGGAGGTGCTCGACGATCTCGCCACCGCGCTCTACGCCCATCCCGAGAGCGCACTGCCGTGGATGGCGCACGCCCTGCTGCGTCCCCTGCTCGAACGCGCCTGGTCGATGATCACCACGGCGGTGCCAGCCGACGGGCATCACCACCTGCCGTGGTCGATCACCGCCAATCGCCCGGCGCTGCGACTGCTCTTCCGACGCTATCTCTATCTCAGCGCCGAGGACGAGCAGGAGGCCGCGATCGCCACCCTCGAGGCATTGCTGCGACTCAACCCCCAGGACAACCACGGGGTGCGCGCCGAGCTGATGAACCACTATCTGCGCGCAGGGCTCGACGAGCGCGCGCTGGCGCTCGCCGCGCGCTTCCCCGACGACCTGCTGGCCGATCTCGCCTATGGTGAGGTACTCGCACTCTATCGACTCGGTCGCCAGGAGCGCGCCCGGCAGGCGCTGGGACGGGCGATGCACCGACTGCCGCGCATCCCCCACTACCTCACCCGCAAGCGCATCAAGCGCCCGCAGCTCGACCCGCACGGGATCACCCCCGGCGGCGAGGATCAGGCCTGGCTCTATCGCGAGGCGATGCGCGATGTCTGGGCCGCCGAACCCGGTATCCTCGCCTGGCTGAAGCGGCTCACCGCCTGACCCGGATTCCCGCGTCCAACCACAGGAACCGTATCGATGGAAGCACGCTATCGCATCGTATTCACCGGTGAACTCGCCCCTGGCAAGAAGGTCCAGACGGTGGTCCCCGAACTCGCCGCCAAGTTCCGCATGCGCAAGGAGCAGGCCCGCGAGATCCTCCTCGGCGGCGCCGAGCAGACACTCAAGCACGACCTGCCCGAACACAAGGCCGAGCGCTATCGCGAGGCGCTCGAGGCGATCGGGCTGATGGTGCGCATCGAGCGCCAGGACACGCCGCAGGAGGCCCCGGAGACCGCCGTCCCGGCGCGCGACGAGCGCCCGTCGATGAGCGGCGCCACACGCTGTCCCAAGTGCGGCGCGCTGGAGGTCTCGCCAGTGACCGGGGTCTGCCAGGCCTGCGGGGTGGTCGCCGAGCGCTACCAGGCCAACCAGACGCGCACCGAGACCGCCGACCCCTATGCCCCGCCCCAGGCCGACCTCACCCCGCCGCCGCGCGCCGACGCCGGCGACGACCAGCTCCAGGATCCGGTCGCCGTCGGCGCCGGACGCGGCTGGGGCTGGGTGGCCGACGGCTGGTCGCTGTTCCGCGCCCAGCCGCTGCCCTGGATCGGCGCGCTGGTGTTGTTCTATCTGATCCTGATCGTCGCCAACCTGGTGCCGGTGGTCGGCAGCCTCGCCAGCACCGTGCTCGGCCCGATGTTCACCGGCGGGCTGATGCTCGGCGCCCATGCGCAATATCGCGGCGAGCGCTTCAGCGTCGCCCATCTGTTCGCCGGCTTCAGCACCCGACCCGGCCCCCTGGCGCTGATCGGGGTGCTCTATCTCGTCCTGACCATCGCCATCGTCGCGGTGATCATGCTGCTGATGGTCGGGCTCGGACTCGGCGCCGCCGCCTTCACCCCGATGACCGGCGCACCATTCGACCCGGCCGCGGTCGATCCGATGGCGACCATGGCCCCCGGGGTGGTGCTGGGGATGGTCGCGGTGGTCGCGCTGCTGATCATCCCGCTGGTGATGGCGACCCTGTTCGCACCGGCGCTGGTGGCGATCGAGGGCGTGGCGGTGCTGCGCGCCTTCAAGCTGAGCTTCACCGGCTGTCTGCGCAACCTCCTGCCCTTCCTGGTCTATGGCCTGGTGGCCTTCGGGCTGCTGATCCTCGGCTCGATCCCGCTGATGCTCGGCCTGCTGGTGGTGATCCCGCTGCTGGTCATCGCCATCTACCAGGCCTATCGCGACATCTACTACGGCTAGCGATCGCGGCGGCGGCCCTTGCCGCCGCCGCGCCCGACGGCGGGGCGACGCCCCGTCGGCCGCTCCCCGTCTCCCTGCCCGGTCTTGTGCCGACCAGCTGTCCCGACGTTCCTCTTGACCGACCCGCGTCCGGCCTTGCGCTGGGGTGCGGCGGCGGGACGTTGAGCCGGGCGCGCCACACTGCCATCGGGACGCCGCCGCCCCTCGGGGGCGCCGCCGGTACCGGCGGGCTGGAAGCTCGGCACCAGGTGGCGCTTGCCGTTGCCGATGAGATCGGCGCGGCCCATCTCCTTGAGCGCGCGGCGCAGCAGCGGCCAGTTCTCCGGGTCGTGATAGCGCAACAGCGCCTTGTGCAACCGCCGCTGACGCTGACCGCGCGGCACCACCACCCGCTCGGCGTCGCGATGGACCCGTTTGAGCGGGTTGAGACCGGTGTGGTACATGGTCGAGGCCGGCGACAGCGGGGTCGGCAGGAAGGCCTGCACCTGATCGACGCGCAGCCCGTGACGCTTGAGCCAGAGCGCGAGGTTGACCATGTCGAGGTCGGTGGTACCGGGGTGGGCGGCGATGAAATAGGGGATCAGGTACTGCTCCTTGCCGGCCTCGCGCGAGTAGCGCTCGAACAGCTCGCTGAAGCGGTCGAAGATCTCGATCCCGGGCTTCATCATCATCGCCAGCGGCCCGGCCTCGGTGTGCTCGGGGGCGATCTTGAGATAGCCGCCGACATGATGGGTGACCAGCTCGCGGATATAGGCCGGGGAGCGCAACGCGAGGTCGTAGCGCAGCCCCGAGGCGATGCGGATGCGCTTGATCCCGGAGACCGAGCGCGCCTTGCGATAGAGCTCGATCAGCGGCGCGTGGTCGGCGTCGAGGTTGCGACAGATCTGCGGATAGATGCACGAGAGCCGTCGGCAGGCGGCCTGCGCCCGAGGGTTCTTGCAGGCCATCCGCCACATGTTGGCGCTGGGACCGCCGAGGTCCGAGATCGACCCCTTGAACCCCGGCGTGCGGTCGCGGATCTCCTCGACCTCGCGCAGCACCGAGGCCTCCGATCGACTCTGCACGATGCGCCCCTCGTGCTCGGTGATCGAGCAGAAACTGCAGCCGCCGAAGCAGCCACGCATCATGTTCACCGAGCAGCTGATCATCTCCCAGGCCGGCAGCCGCGCTGCGCCATAGCTCGAGTGCGGACGACGCGCGAAGGGCAGCTCGAAGAGGCGATCGAGTTCGGCGGTGCTCAGCGGGATCGGCGGCGGATTGAGCCAGACGTCGCGCGCGCCGTGCGCCTGCACCAGGGCGCGGGCGTTGCCCGGGTTGGTCTCGAGGTGGAACACCCGCGAGGCATGGGCGTAGAGCACCGGGTCGTCGCGGACCTGCTCGAACGAGGGCAACCGGATCACGGTATGGGCGCGCTCGGCGCGCACCGGCACCGGCGGGCGCGGCGGCGGGGTCTCGGGACAGGGCGGCTGCTCGGCATAGGGGTTGATGTGCGGATCGACCCGCCCGGGACGGTCGAGCACACTGGCGTCGAGTTCGCTCCAGCCGGCAAGCGCCCCCTTGGTCATGAAGGCGGTGCCGCGCAGGTCGCGGATGGTCTCGACCGGCTCGCCGGCGGCGAGCCGGTGGGCGAGTTCGACCAGCGCCCGCTCGGCGTTGCCGAACAGCAGCAGATCGGCCTTGGAGTCGGCGAGGACGCTGCGCCGCACCGTCTCCGACCAGTAGTCGTAGTGGGCGATACGGCGCAGGCTCGCCTCGATCCCACCGAGCACCACCGGCACGCCCTTGAAGGCCTCGCGCGCGCGCTGGGCGTAGACCACGGCGGCACGGTCCGGACGCCGTCCGGGTACGGCGTCAGGGGTGTAGGCGTCATCCGAGCGCAACCGGCGCTCGGCGGTGTAGTGATTGACCATCGAGTCCATGTTGCCGCCGGTGACGCCGAAGAACAGGTTCGGTCGTCCCAGCCGGCGGAAATCCTCCGCCGTGGTCCAGTCGGGCTGGGCGATGATGCCGACGCGAAAGCCCTGCGACTCGAGCACCCGGCCGATGATGGCCATGCCGAAGGAGGGGTGATCGACATAGGCGTCGCCACAGACGATGACGACGTCGCAGCTGTCCCAGCCGAGCAGGTCCATCTCGGCGCGGCTCATCGGCAGCTCCGGGGCGGTACCGAACTTGTGGGCCCAGTAGCGGCGGTAGGAGAAGATATCTTGGGGGGTGTTCATCAACGACTGGCGGCATGACTCAGGGCAATCGTTCATTTTATAACCTCGCAGCGAACGGCACCGAGCCCATGGTCATCGTCCGGTCATCACGGGCTGGACCGTCGGCAACCGATCGCTGACAATCTGTGGTTTCGGGCCACCGATCCGACACGCCCCAAAGGTGCGCGCTCATTGGCCGGCTCACGCGGAAAACGTGATCGACACCCTGAAAATCATCGTTTTCCCCTGGAAAGCCGCGACGTGTCGCACCATGTCGATCGTTTCGCGGGACGACAAGCCATCAACCTCCGGTAGTCGAACACACCACCACCGCGGCCACCCGCGCGGAACCAGCCAGGGCTCTCGGCCATGGTCCACGCCCCGCGCACCGGCCACACGATGATGACGGGACACGACCGACCCAGGGCGCACGCCGCCCGGTGATGGCGACACACCTCGACACGGGCGTAACAGGAGAGAAGACGAAGTGGATCTGGCGACCTTACTGGGCATGATCGGTGCCAGCGGCGTCATCATCGGCGCAATCGCGCTCGGTGGCGACATCACGCTCTTCATCAACGTGCCCTCGCTGTTGATCGTCATCGGCGGTACCGCCTTTGCGGTGATGTTCCGCGCCACCATGAGCCAGTTCATCGGCAGCTTCAAGGTCGCCATGGGGGCCTTCTTCAGCAAGAACGTGGCGCCGCAGACCCTGATCGAGGAGGCCGTCGAGCTGGCCAATGTCGCGCGCAAGGAGGGCATCCTCGCGCTCGAGGGGCGCGAGATCTCCCATCCCTTCCTCGAGACCGGCATCAGCATGTGCATCGACGGCCACCCGCCGGAGGTGGTGCAGAAGGTGCTCAGCAAGGACATCAACCTCACCATCCAGCGCCAGGAAGCCGGTTACAGCGTGTTCAAGGCCACCGGCGACGTCGCCCCGGCAATGGGCATGATCGGCACCCTGATCGGACTGGTACAGATGCTCGCCAACATGGACGACCCCAAGGCGATCGGCCCGGCGATGGCCGTCGCCCTGCTCACCACCCTCTACGGTGCGGTGATCGCCAATGCCTTTGCCATCCCCATCGCCGAGAAGCTCAAGCTGCGCAGCATCGAGGAGAAGCTCAACAAATCACTGATCCTGGAGTCGATCTCGGGAATCCAGGAGGGCGTCAACCCGCGCGTGCTGGAGCAGATGCTGATGACCTATCTGCCCGAGAATCAGCGCCAGAGCGCCGGCAAGGACGGCTGATGCCGTCCGCACAACAGCAAGCGGAGGTAGCGGGCGATGGCCGAGGAATGTGAATGCGAAGAGGTCGAATGCGAGGCCGGCGCGCCGGCCTGGATGTCGACCTTTGCCGACCTGATGTCGCTGCTGATGGTCTTTTTCGTGCTGTTGCTGTCCTTCTCCGAGATGGATGTCCTCAAGTACAAGCAGATCGCCGGCTCGATGAAGATGGCCTTCGGCGTGCAGCGCATGGTCGAGGCCGACGACATCCCCAAGGGCACCAGCATCATCGCCCAGGAGTTTTCTCCGGCGCAGCCTCAGCCGACGGTGGTCAACGAGGTGCGACAACAGACCGCCGATGACCTCAAGTCGGAACTGCGCATCATCGACCCCGCGATCATCGACGCCCAGAAGAAGGCCGAGGAGGTCGAGAAGGCGCTCGAACTGGAGATCAAGAAAGGGCTGCTGGAGGTCACCACCATCGACGACCAGGTGGTGGTGCGCATCCGCGAGAAGGGTTCCTTCCCCTCGGCCTCGGCGCAGGTCAGCGCCGAGTTCCTCGCCGTGCTGCAGAAGATCGCCAAGGCGCTGAGCAAGGTCGAGGGCAAGATCCTGGTCGCCGGACACACCGACGACATCCCGATCCAGACCCGCGAGTTCGCCTCCAACTGGGTGCTCTCGGCGGCGCGCGCCGCAGCCGTGGCCCATGCCGTGACCCAGAACGGCTGGATCGACCCGCAGCGCGTGGAGATCCGCGCACATGCCGACAACCACCCGCTCGAATCCAATGACACCGCCGAGGGACGCGCCACCAACCGGCGCGTGGAGATCATCGTGCTCGGCGACCGCAGCACCGAACTGCTGCTCGAGAACGCCCTGCAGGCGATCGGGAGCGAGGAAACCATCCCACAATGACCATGCATGAACGAGGTGATCGCGAACAGCACGAGCAGGATCGGCGCCGCTTCTTCCGCATCGACGACACCGTCGGCCTGCGCCTGAGCCCGATCCCGCCCGCCGCCGAGGCGCAAGCACTCACCGATTTCACCGAGCGCAGCAGCGATGTCGGCCTGCTCAACGAGCTGCACGCCATCCGTGACCAGGCGCTGCCCCAGCGGCGCAAGCTCGAATACAAGTTCCCCACCGTTGCCGCCTACATCAAGGTGGTCGAGCGTCAGATCGAGATGCTCACCATCGCCTTCGAGTCGCGCCAGCACGGCGGCGAACTCGAACCGCGTGAGGTCAACCTCAGCGCCCAGGGGATGTGTCTCGCGCTCGACCCGCCACCGGCGCCGGGCAGCCTGCTCGAGATCGAGTTGCAGCTGCTCCCGGAGGGCAACCGCATCCTCACCCTGGGACGGGTGCTCGAACGCGACGAGGGCCCCAGCGCGATCGAGTTCGAGCAGCTGCGCGATGCCGACCGCGAGGCGATCGTGCGTCACATCCATGCCCTGCAGCTGCGCCGACTGCGCCAGGAGAACGGGCTCGACTGAGCCGCGCCGCGCCGGGTCGATGACCGACCCGGCGTCATGCCCTCAGGAGTGCGGCGCGGCGCGTCGGTTCATCCGCCCGCGCACCAGCACGAAGAACAGCGGCACGAACAGCACCCCGAGCAGGGTGCTGGCGACCACGCCGCCGAGCACGCCGGTGCCGATCGCGTGCTGGCTGCCCGAGCCGGCGCCACTGCTCAGCGCCAGCGGCAGCACGCCGAAGCCGAACGCCAGCGAGGTCATCACGATCGGACGGATACGCATCCGCGCCGCCTCGATCGCCGCCTCGATCGCACTCTTGCCCTGCTCCTGCAGGGTGCGGGCGAACTCGACGATGAGGATGGCGTTCTTCGCCGCCAGACCGATGGTGGCGAGCAACCCGACCTGGAAGTAGATATCGCTCGGCAAGCCGCGCCCGGTGGCGGCGAGCACCGCGCCGAGCACCCCGAGCGGCACCGCCAGCATCACCGCGAAGGGCACCGACCAGCTCTCGTAGAGCGCGGCCAGGGCGAGGAACACCACCAGCGCCGAGAGCGCGTAGAGCGCCGGGGCCTGGGCGCCGGCGGCGCGCTCCTCGAAGGAGATCCCGGTCCACTCCATGCCGATGCCCGGCGGCAGCTTGTCGACCAGCGACTCGACCACCGCCATCGCCTCGCCCGAACTGACCCCAGGGGCGGCCTGACCCAGCACCTCGGCCGAGGCCAGGCCGTTGTAGCGCTCCAGGCGCGGCGAGCCATAGGTCCACTCGCCCGCGGCGAATGCCGAGAAGGGCACCATCTCGCCGTGCTCGTTGCGCACGTACCAGGCATCGAGGTCCTCGGGCTGCATGCGGAAGCCGGCATCGGCCTGCATGTAGACCTTCTTCACCCGCCCGGCGTGGACGAAGTCGTCGATATAGGCGCTGCCCCAGGCACTCGACAGGGTGTCGTTGATATCGGCCAGCGACAGCCCGAGCGCCCCGGCCTTGGTGCGATCGACCTCGATCTGGTACTGCGCCTCGTCCATCCGACCGTTGGGCCGCACCCCCACCAGCGCGGGGTGCTCGGCGGCCATCGCCAGCAGCTGGCCGCGCGCGGCCATCAGCGCCTCGTGGCCGAGTTCGCCCTGGTCCTGCAGTTGCAGATCCCAGCCGGTGGCGTTACCGAGCTCGATCACCGGCGGCGGCGCGAAGGCGAACACCTGGGCGTCGCGGACCCGCGCGAAGCGCTGCATCGCCCGCCCCGCCAACGCCTTGACCTGCTGATCCGGGCGCGACCGCAGCTCCCAGTCCTTCAGCTGGACGAAGCCGATGGCCATGTTCTGCCCCTGACCGGCGAAGCTGAAGCCGGCGACGGTGATCAGCTGCTCGACCGTCTCCTGCTCATCCTCGAGGAAGTAGTGCTCGACCTCGCGAACCACCTCCAGGGTGCGCTCCTGGCTCGCCCCCGAGGGCAGCACCACCTGCACCACCAGGATGCCCTGATCCTCGTCGGGCAGGAAGGCGGTGGGCATGCGCATGTAGAGCATGGCGAGCACGCCGACCAGCGCCAGATAGAGCCCGAGAAACACCCAGCGTCGGCGGACGATGCCGCCGACGCTGCGGGTATAGCCGCCGACGCTGCGCTCGAAGTTGCGGTTGAACCAACCGAAGAAACCGCGATCCGGGGCGTGATCGGTGCGCTTGAGCAGGGTCGCGGTGAGCGCCGGGCTGAGGGTCAGGGCGACCACCACCGACAGCAGCATGGCCGAGACGATGGTGACCGAGAACTGCCGATAGATCACCCCGGTCGAGCCGCCGAAGAAGGCCATCGGCACGAACACCGCCGAGAGCACCAGGGCGATGCCGATCAGCGCGCTGGTGATCTGGTCCATCGAGCGCCGGGTCGCCTCGCGCGGCTCCAGCCCCTCCTCATGCATCACCCGCTCGACGTTCTCCACCACCACGATGGCGTCGTCGACCAGAAGCCCGATGGCCAGCACCATGGCGAACAGGGTCAGGGTGTTGATCGAGTAGCCGAAGGCGGCGAGCACGCCGAAGGTGCCGAGCAGCACCACCGGCACCGCAATCGCCGGGATCAGGGTGGCGCGCAGGTTCTGCAGGAACAGATACATCACCACGAACACCAGCAGCACCGCCTCGAGCAGGGTCTTGATCACCTCGTGGATGGAGATGCGCACGAAGGGCGTGGTGTCGTAGGGGAAGACCGCCTCAACCCCTTCGGGGAAGAAGGCCGCGAGCTCGTCGAGCTTGTGCCTGATCGCGTCGGCCGTCTCCAGCGCGTTGGCGCCGGTGGCCAGACGGATGCCCAGCCCCGAGGCCGGCTGACCGTTGTGGTGCGCGATCTTGCCGTAGGTCTCACCGGCGAGCTCGATGCGGGCGACGTCGCGCAGATGGACGGTGGCGCCATCGCTGGTGGTGCGCAACCGGATGGCGCCGAACGCCTCCGGGGTGCTCAGCCGGTCCTGGACGTTGATGGTGGCGGTGATGCGCTGCCCCGGCAGCGCCGGCTGCGCGCCGAGCTCGCCGGCCGAGATCTGCGCGTTCTCGGCGCGCACCGCAGCGGCCACGTCGGCGGGGGTCAGGCCGTACTGGTTGAGCCGATTGGGGTCGAGCCAGAGGCGCATCGCGTACTGCGAGCCGAAGGCGGTGACCTCGCCCACGCCCTTGACCCGACTGATCGGGTCCTTGATGCGGCTGGCGACGAAGTCGCCGAGATCGGTGCGATCGAGCCGGCCATCACGCGAGACGAAGGCCACCACCATGAGGAAGTTGCGCACCGACTTGGCGACCTGGATGCCCTGCTGCTGCACCCTCTGCGGGAGCATCGGCAACGCCAGCTGCAGCTTGTTCTGCACCTGCATCTGGGCGATATCGGGGTCGATGTCGTTGTCGAAGGTCAGGGTGATCGCGGCGATGCCGGTCGACTCGCTGGTCGCCGACATGTAGCGCAGACCATCGAGCCCGTTCATCTGCTGCTCGATGACCTGGGTGACCGAGTCCTCCAGGGTGCGCGCCGAGGCCCCCGGATAGGTCGCGGTGATGGTGATCGCCGGCGGGGCGATGTTGGGATACTGCGACACCGGCAGCCCCAGGATCGAGAGCACGCCGGCGAGCATGATGACGATGGCGATGACCCAGGCGAACACCGGGCGATCGATGAAGAAACGGGCCATGACGGGCGACCTCTGCTCCAGGATGGACGAATGCGCGAATGCAAGGGCTGACGGCGCCGGGACCGACGCCGTCAGCGGACGGAACGGGGCTTAGTCGCCCGCCGGCGCGGGCGAGTCGATCTCGACGGCGCGCACCTCGGCGCCCGCACGCGCCTTCTGCACGCCCTCGACGATCACCCGATCGCCGTCCTCCAGCCCGGCATCGATCAGCCACTGCCCGTCGATCGCGCGATCGACGGTCAGGGTGCGCTTGACGACCTGCCCGGCGGCATCGACCACCAGCGCCGTCGGCAATCCGCGCCGATCGTGTCGTACCCCCTGCTGGGGCACCAGGATCGCCTGCTCGCGCACCCCCTCCTCGACCAGGGCGCGCACGAACATCCCCGGCAACAACAGATGATCGGGGTTGGGGAAGGTTGCGCGCATGGTCACCGCGCCGGTGCCCGGATCCACCGTCACCTCGGAGAAGGCGAGACGGCCGGCCAGCGGGTACTCCGAGCCATCCTCGAGGATCAACCGCACCCGCGGCTGTTCGCCCTCAGGGCGCGACAGCCGACCATCGTCGAGCGCCTGGCGCAATCTCAGCAGCTGGGCGCTCGACTGAGTGATGTCGACATAGATCGGGTCGAGCTGACGCACCGTGACCAGCGCCAGCGACTGGTTGGCGGTGACCAGGGCGCCCTGGGTCACCACCGAACGACCGACCCGGCCATCGATCGGCGAGGTCACCCGGGTATAGGCGAGGTTGATACGGGCGGTGGCGAGCGCCGCCTCGTCGACCGCGACGGTGGCGATCGCCTCCTTGAGCGCGGCCTGGGCGTCGTCGTGATCCTCCTGGCTGACGGCATCGGCGGTCAGCAGGTCGGCATAACGCGCGGCCTTGAGCCGGGCGCGCTCGAGCGAGGCGCGCGAGCGCGCGAGCGCCGCCTCGGCGCTGTCGTAGGCGGCCTGATAGAGCGCGGCGTCGAGCTGGTAGAGCACCTGCCCGGCGGTAACGTCACCGCCCTCCTCGAACAGCCGCGCCTCGATGATGCCGCCGACCTGCGGGCGCACCTCGGCGATGCGATAGGGACTGGTGCGTCCCGGCAGCTCGGTGACCAGGGTGGTGGGACGCGCCGCGATCGTCACCACGCCGACCTCGGGGGGGGCGCCAGTGGCGCCGGGTGTCCCGCCCGGGGCACCGGCGGGACCGCACCCGGTCAGCGACAGGGCGAGTGCGAAGGGGTACAGGAGCACCGGAGCCAGACGGCGACCGTCGAGTGTCATGACAACCTCGGGAGGAAGTGGATTGAACGTTCATTCTAGAATGAGCGTTCAATCTAGTCAGCCGTCCGGCCGACGTCAAGCGTAGAATGCGCCGAGACATTCCCGACACCAGCCGACCGATAGAGGGGAGGAGAGGACGATGCCGCAACCAACGGCGACACCCGAGCCACGCTGCGAGGCCAGACGCAGACAGATCCTCGCGGCCGCCGCCGTCTGCTTCGCCCGCGAAGGCTTCCACGGCGCCAGCATCGCCAAGATCTCCAGGGCCGCGGAGATGAGCCCTGGGCACATCTATCACTTCTTCGAGAACAAGGAGGCGATCATCGCCGCGCTGGTCGAGCACAAGCTCGAACAGTCATTGAGCATGGTGCAGCAGTTCGAGCGCGCCGAGGACGTGCATCAGGCGATGCAGGAGCGCGTCGACACCGGCGTCAACGAGCGCACCGACCTCGACCATGCCGCGCTGGAGCTGGAGATCCTCGCCGAGGCCGCGCGCAACCCGCGGGTCGCGGCGATCGTACAGGCGGCCGACGCGGCCAAGCGCGAGCGGCTCTGTCGGCTGCTGGCAAGCGCCCGGGGGACGCCGCGCGGCGACGAGGCGGCGGCCACCGAGATCATCATGGCGCTGTTCGACGGGCTGGCCTCGCGTGCGATCAGCAACCCCACACTCGATCGCGCCGCCCTGCTCGCCCCGCTGCAGGCGGCGCTGCGCGTGCTCAGCTGAGCGTCACCAGGGGTTGATCCGCCGCTCCGCGCCGCGCCATGCCGGATCGGGCGAGCGCGGGCGATACTCCCGCACCACCAGAGCACGTCCGCCGAGACAGCGTCCGTGCAACCGCGCGATCAGTGCCTCACCCTCGACGCGCGAGGCGGTCCGGGCGACGAAGAAGTGATAGCGACGCCGTCCACGGTCCTCGCCGACATGGCGCCGGAAATCGGCGCGCAGCCCGACCGCGCCGATGCAGCCATGCAGCTCCTGCAGGGTCGCGCGCCCCGGCAGGTTGCCGATGAACACCTCCATCCACCCTCCCCGCCCGGCGTCGTGCGCGGGCTCAGGTCTTGAATCGGGTTGCCTCCGCCTGCAGCTCCTCGGCCAGCCGCTCGAGCTGCTGACCGGCGTGCTCCAGCTCGGTCATGTTCTCGCTGGACCTGTGGTTGGCATCGCTGATCGCCACCACGCCCTGGTTGATCTCGTTGGCCACCGCGGTCTGCTCCTCGGCGGCGGTGGCGATGCGATTCATCATCTCCGAGATCCCGTCGACCGCGCCGGTGATCGCCTCGAGCGACTCGCCGGCGCGCCCGACCCGTTCGACCGACAGTGCCGCCGCCTCCTGACTCTGCCCCATCTCCTGCGCGGCCTGCTGCGAGCTCTGCTGCAGTCGCGCCACCATCGCCTCGATCTCGCGCGCCGAGGACTGGGTGCGACTGGCGAGGGTGCGCACCTCGTCGGCGACCACCGCGAAGCCGCGCCCGGCCTCGCCGGCACGCGCCGCCTCGATCGCGGCGTTGAGCGCGAGCAGATTGGTCTGCTCGGTGATGCTCTGGATGACGTCGAGCACCTTGCCGATGTCCTGGGCGTCGTTCTCGAGCGAGTGCAGCACCCCGGCGGCGGTCTCGATGCGCGCGGCCAGACCGGTGATCGCCTCCACCGTCTCGTGCGCCTGGGTACGCCCCTGATCGGAGAGCGACTTGGCCCCCTGCGCCGAGTCGGCGGCGCTGGCGGTGTTGCGCGCGACCTCCTCGGCCGAGGCGGTCATCTCCTGCATCGCGGTGGCCACGTGCTCGGACTCGACATTCTGCTGCGCCGCCCCCTCGCGGGCCTCGACCAGACTGCCCGACATCTGGGTGGCGGCCGACGAGAGACTGATCGCCGACCCGCCGAGACGCTCGACCAGCTCGCGGAAGTGCTCGAGCATCTGCGCGAAGGCATGGGCGATCTGACCGATCTCGTTGTCGGTGCGCAGATCGATGGCGACCGAGAGATCGGAGTGCTCGGCGATATGCACCATGGTCGCGCGCAGCTGGCCGAGCTGGCTGGTGATCGAGCGATAGGTGACCCAGCCGAGCACCACCAGCACCAGGGTGGTCAGCACCGCCAGACCGATGAACAGCAGTCGCGAGTTGGCATAAAGCGTATTGGCGCGCTCTCGCTCCTCGCCGGCGACCGCGAGCTGCAGCTCGACGAGTTCGGTGATCTTGGCGCTGATCGGGTCGATCTGTTCGTAGAGCGGGCCGTCGAAGGCATCGAGCCGGCCGGCGACCACGCCGCGCATCCCGCCCAGCTCACGCTCGAGCGCGCCGATGGCGCGATCGGCCACGGTGAACAGCGACCTCGCCTCGGCCACCAGCCGCTGCTCCTCCTCGGTCAGCTCGGTCTGCAGATAGGCCGTCCAATTGCCCTCGATCTCGGCGCGCGCCTCGCGGATGCTGGCGAGCGCCTGCTCGGCGGTGAAACGCCCGGCATTGGCCTTGTTGACGGCGTCGATGACGAACACCGCATAGTCGTCGGCGATGTCCTTGAGCCCCTGCAGGGGAACCACCCGATCCTGGTAGATACGGTCGATCCCGCCATTGACCCGCTGCAGCAAGGTCGTCGCCCCCCAGGTCAAGACCACCATGGCAACGATGGGAATCAGCGCCAGGACCGCGAGCTTGGTGCTCACCTTCGCGTTGTCGATCAGTTTCATGAGAAAGGCTTCCAGCTAGACAGGCCCCGAGCGGGAACGGCTGGGGCGACTCCCGCGCACCAGTCAGCATCCAGCTGGACCAGATGACAACGACCACGACGGTCGGTGACCTTTCCGTCGCGTCCCGGCGGATCCCCGGCCCGAGTACGCGACGGCCAAAAAACCATATAGAATCCGGGGCGTAATTGCGTTTTCGCAATCAATCCCCGCCGCGCCCCAAACACCAGACGTGGTCGAAAACACCGACACATCGAGCCGCAATGCGCTCGCCGACGGGCATCGACCACAGCTCCAGGCCCCGCGGCCGCCGCTTCAATCATAGCAACGAGACCACCGGAGGCAGGATGTTCGTCGCCAAATCCACCCACCAGCGCATGGTCCAGCAACTGCGCGAGGAGCATGCGGCGCTGCAGGCCGAGAACAGCAGGCTGCGCGAGGAGCTCGAACAGACCCGCGCGGCGCTCGCCGAGGCCCGCGACGCGAGCATTCGCGAGGACCAGCTCAATACCCTGATGGCCAGCCAGAACACCCATACCCGCGCCAGCCTGCAGGACATCCAGGGCAATCTCGCCGGTTCGGTCGAGGACGCCAAGCACACCCTGAAGACGGTGACCGGCGTCACCGACGAGTTCACCGGTGTCGCCGACGAGCTGGTGAGCATCTCCGGCTTCCTCGCCAGCCTCGCCGGGACCGCCGGCGAGGCCAATCAGGTCGTCGGCCGGCTCTCGACCCATGCTGCGAGCATCAACGCCGTGCTCGGTCTGATCCGCACCATCTCCGAGCAGACCAACCTGCTCGCGCTCAACGCCGCGATCGAGGCGGCGCGCGCCGGCGAGGCCGGGCGCGGCTTCGCGGTGGTCGCTGACGAGGTGCGCGCGCTCGCCGACAAGACCCGCGCGGCGATCACCGAGACCCATGACGACATCCAGGAGATGATCGAGGCGGTCGGCAGCGTCGAGCGGATCTCCACCACCCTGGTCGACGGCGTGCGCGAGGTCGATGGCAAGGTCGGCGGCTTCAAGCACCGTCTCGATCGCCTGCACGGCGAGGTCGACACCGCCTTCGGTGACGTTCGTCGGGTCTCCGACAGCGTCTTCATGAGCCTCGCCAAGCTCGATCACGTGCTTTGGAAGGTCAACACCTATGCCTCGGTCGCCGCGCGTGCCCCGGCCTTCGACTTCGTCGACCATCACCACTGCCGTCTCGGCCAATGGTACGAGCACGGCGACGGCGAGGCCTTCTTTTCCGCCGCCGCACACTACCGCGATCTCGAGCCGCCGCACGCGCGCGTACACCAGGCCACCGGCCAGATCTTCGAGCTGCTCGCCCAGACGCCGCTCGACTATGCCGCGCTACGCGCCGCGCTCGAGGAGATGGAGGACGACAGCCGTCAGGTGTTTCTCATCCTCGACAGCATTCGCGCCGACATCGAACACCAAACGCCCACGGCCACCATCGATCGGAGCGCCGCCTGAGCCGGTCGACATGAACTGGCTCACAGCAGGCCGCGCCCGACCCTCGGCGTCCGCGCATGCTCCATTGGATCTGCGGGCGATCACCCCAACTACCCGAACAGCAAGCCGTTACCGGTCACCATCCAGGCGAGCACACTCAAGACTGTGCTCGTCGACCATCAATAACTGCCGCGAACGGTCCGCACACCCAAGCCAGGCGTGGCGACCCTTGCGTATGTCCCGCGCCGATCCATCCGGTATAGGCAAAGCACAGGGGGACAGGCATGACGTTGCTCAACAGGCACTCGATCGGTTTCAGGATCGCACTGTGGTCGGGCTCGATCCTGGTGATACTCGGGTTCGGGATCACCCTCTATGCACTCTCGCAGATGAACTCGATGGCCGAGGCGCAGCGTGAGGCCGCGCTCGAGAGCGCGCGCACGCTGATCGTCAATGCCACCCAGGAACAGGCCGCGACCATCGAGGCCGACACCGAAGAGCCGCTGGGCGTCGCCCGCACCCTCGCCCAGGCGCTCGGGGTGGCCGCACGCAAGGACGCCGCAGAGATGACCGCCGCCGACTGGAAACGGCTGAGCGAACGCTATCGCGAGATCGAGGCGACCACCGCGATCGCGCGCGCCACCATCGCCGACTATGTCGCCGCCGCGCGGCGTGGCGAACTCACCCGCGCCGAGGCCCAGCAACAGGCCATCGCCGCGATCCGCCGGATGCACTCCGACGAGGGCGACTACATCTGGATCCAGGACCGTTCCAGCCCCTATCCGCGGATGGTGATGGACCCCAATGCACCCGCACTCGACGGTCGCGTGCTCGACGACCCGAGCTACGACACCGCCATGGATGTCGGCAAGAACCTGTTCGTCGCCATCGACGAGCAGGTCGCCGACGACGGCGAGGGCCACATCCATTACGACTGGACCCCGCCGGGCGAGGACACCGCCCGGCCCAAGCTCGCCTTCGCGCGCCTGGTGCCCGAGTGGGGCTGGGTGGTCGTCTCCTCGCTGTGGCTCGACGAGATGGCCTTCTTCTCGCGCAGCGACGTCAACCAGATGCTGCGCGCGGTGCTCCTCGAGCACCCCGACTTCCTCGGCGTCTACACCGCCTGGGAGCCCGACGCCTTCGACGGCGCCGACGCCCGCTATGCCGACACCCCCAAGCATGACGCCAGCGGTCGCTTCATCCCCTATTGGAGCATCGATGCCTCCGGTAGCGCACAGGTCGAGGCCCAGGTCGACTACGAGACCCCGGGCAAGGGTGATTTCTACCTGATCCCCCGCCAGACCCGTCAGGAGCAGGTCATCGACCCCTATCTCTACCCGGTGCAGGGCGAGGAGCGGCTGATCACCTCGATGGTAGTCCCGGTCCTGCAAGGCGGGGTGTTTCGCGGCATCGTCGGTGTCGACCTCGAACTCAGCCACTTCCAGCGCCTCGCCGAGGAGACCGCCGCGGGTCTCTACGACGGCCGCGCCAAGGTCGCGCTGGTGGCCAACGACGGCACCATCATCGGTTCGAGCCGTCGCCCCGACATGGTCGGCAAGCCGCTCGCCGATCTCACCGACGATGCCACGCGTATCGTCACCACCCTGCAGCGTGGCGAGCCGCTGCTGATCGAGAACGCCGACGAGGTGTTCGCCTTCACCCCGATCCAGCTCGGCGTCAACGACCGCCCCTGGGGCATCGGCGTCTCGGTACCGCTCGAGGCGATCACCGAGACGGCCGATCGCGCCGCCGCTGCCGCGCAACGCTCGGCGATGGTGATGGTCACGGTCTCGGTGGCGAGCATCATCGTCGGCATCGTGCTGATGCTGCTGGTCACCCGCGCCATCGTGCGCCGCATCCAGGGGCTCACCGGGATGATGCGCGACGTCGCCGAGGGCGAGGGCGACCTCACCCGCACCATCGAGATCCACGGCAAGGACGAGCTGGCCGAGTTGGCCGCCGCCTTCAACCTGTTCCAGAGCAAGCTGCGCGACCTCATCGCCGAGGTCGCCGGCGGCAATCAGCAACTGGCCGCCGCCGCCGAGGAGCTCTCCGCCACCAGCCAGCAGACCGACGACCAGGTCCGACGTCAACAGGCCGAGCTCGAACAGGTCGCCACGGCGATGAACGAGATGACCGCCACCGTCGCCGAGGTCGCGCGCAACGCCACCGAGGCGGCCGCCGCGACCCTGCAGACCGACCAGGACGCCAGTGCCGGGAGTCAGGTGGTGGCCAGCTCAATCGCCTCAATCGAGGTGCTCTCGCAGCGCGTCGAGGGCGCCACCGAGGTCATCGCCCGACTCTCCGAGGACTCGGCCGAGATCGGCAAGGTGCTCGACGTCATCCGCGCCATCGCCGACCAGACCAACCTGCTCGCGCTCAACGCCGCGATCGAGGCGGCGCGCGCCGGCGAGCAGGGGCGCGGCTTCGCGGTGGTCGCCGACGAGGTCCGTACCCTGGCCAGCCGCACCCAGGCCTCGACCACCGAGATCCAGCAGATGATCGAGCGCCTGCAGTCGGGCACCAGCCAGGCGGTGGCGGCGATGGAGGAGAGCCGGACCCAGGCCCAGGAGAGCGTCGCCATGGCCGGCGAGGCCGGCAGCTCGCTCGAGCAGATCACCCGCTCGGTGAGCACCATCAAGGACATGAACAGCCAGATCGCCAGCGCCGCCGAGGAACAGGCCGCCGTCTCCCAGGAGGTCGACCGCAATCTCATCAACACCACCCAGGCGATCGAGGGGGTGAGCGCCGGCGCCACCCAGATCAAGCACGCCGCCGGAGAACTGGCCGAGCTCGCCGCCGGTCAGCAGGAACGCGTCGGTCGCTTCAAGGTCTGACCGCCAAGATACCGTCTTGCCCGTCAATCGCCGATCATGCACACCAGCCTCCCCGACTGGAGGCTGGAAGCTGATCGCTGGAAGCTGGTTCGAACCGCCAAGGCGCCCCGGGACGGAACTCGGGGCGCGCCCCACTGGTCAGTGAAGAGGATCACCGGCGCGGAGCGCCGAACATATCCAGGCCCAGAACCCAACGCACAAGGATGCCAGCCATCGTGCATCGCCACTGGACCACCGTCCTCGCCCGAGGCGCACTGTTCTCACTGCTCTGGCTGATCCTCGCCGGCACCGACCCTTGGTCCTGGCTGATCGGTCTGCCGAGCGTGGCGCTCGCCACCCATGCCAGCCTTGCGCTCTCGCCCCCGCGCCGACGACGACCGCGGGTGCTGGCGCTACTGGCCTTCATCCCCTACTTCGTCGCCCAGTCGTTGCGCGGCGGATTCGATGTCGCACTGCGGGTGCTGGCGCCGCGACCACGCATCGCCCCAGGCTTCATCGACTACCACTCCCGGCTCACCGATCCCGCCGCACGGGTGCTCTTCCTCGACACCGTGAGCCTGCTGCCCGGCACCCTGGGGGCCGACATGCACGGTCAACGGCTGCGGGTACACGCCATCGACACCGGAGTCGACGTCCGCCCCGAGCTCATCGCGCTGGAGCAACGGGTCGCGGCGCTGTTCGCGCGCGAGGGTCACGGATGAGGACGCTCGCGCTGCTCGCCGCCCTGGCCCTGCTCGCCAGCATGTCGCTCGGCCTGATCCAGGTGCTGCGCGGCCCCGGCGCCGCCGACCGGATGATGGGCGTGCAACTGCTCGGCACCAGCGGGATCGGCGTACTCCTGCTGCTCGCCGTCGCCATCGAGCAGCCAGCGCTGATCGACGTCGCGCTGATCTTCGCGCTGCTCGCCGCGGTGGCCGCCGCCGCGCTCACCCGCCGCCGGCTCCAGGAGCCACCCGAATGACCGCCGCGTTCCTCTTCTCCGCGATCACCCTGCCGCTCGGCTGTCTGTTCTTCGCCGCCGGCAGCATCGGGCTGCTGCGCCTGCCCGACCTGTTCACCCGGCTGCACGCCCTGACCAAGGCCGACAACCTCGGTCTCGGCCTGCTGATCTGCGGCCTGCTGCCCTGGGTCGAGTCGCCCTGGCAGGGGCTCAAGCTGGTGCTGATCTGGCTGCTGGTGCTGCTCGCCGGCGCCACCGGCGCCCATCTGGTCGCCAAGCGCGCGCTGCGCGGCGACGGCGAGGACCTGCAATGACCCTATTGCTGTTCGACCTGGTGCTGATCGCCACCCTGCTGACCCTGGCCGTGGCCGCCCTGACCAGCGTCGAGCCGCGCCGCGCGGTGATGCTGTTCATCGCCTTCGGGCTGTGGCTGGCGCTGGTCTGGGCGCGGCTCGGCGCGCCCGACGTGGCGCTCGCCGAGGCGGCGATCGGCGCCGGACTCGGCGGCGCGCTGATGCTCGCCGCGGCGCGGCGCGCGGCACGCCGTCGGCAACGGACCGGGGGGGAGGGATGAACGGCCCGGCACGCCTGCTCGTCGCCCTGCTCGCCGCCGCACTCGGCGGGCTGCTGCTATGGGTGCTGGCCACCGCGCTCGCCGCGCGGCCCGAGCCCGCACTCGCCGAGGCGGCGTTCGCCGCGCTGCCGCTCACCGGGGTCGGCAACCCGGTCACCGCGGTGTTGCTCGACTACCGCGCCTACGACACCCTGCTCGAGCTGGCGGTGCTGCTCGCCGCGCTGCTCGGGATCTGGTCGCTCGGCCCGCCGGCCCCGGCCTATCAGCGCGCCGGCTCGGCGCTGCGGGCGATGGTCGCCTGGGTGGTGCCGCTGCTGATCCTCACCGGCGGCTATCTGCTCTGGGCCGGCGGCCAGGTGCCGGGCGGCGCCTTCCAGGGCGGTGCCCTGCTCGGCGCCGCCGGGGTGGTGCTGCGTCTCGCCGGCGACCCTCGCGCCGGGCTGCCCGGCGAGTCGCTCCAGCGGCTGCTCGCGGTGCTCGGCGTCGGCGCCTTCCTGCTGGTCGGGTTGACGGTGCTCGCGTTCGGGCGCGACCTGCTCGATTATCCGACGGACTGGTCGAAGTGGCTGATCCTCGCCATCGAGGGCGCCGCCACCCTGGCCATCGGCGCCACCCTGGCCGCGGCCTATGTCGGCGGTCGGCCACCGGGGGAGGGGCGATGAGCACGCAACTGCTCTACGGCGGCGCCGGCGTCGCGCTCTGCGTGCTCGGGCTCTGGGCCTTCCTGGTCCATAGGCCGCTGCTGCGCAAGCTGATCGCGATCAACATCATGGGCAGCGGCGTCTTCCACCTGCTGATCGCGCTCGCCGAGCGCGACGGCGCGCCCCCCGATCCGGTGCCGCACGCGCTGGTGCTCACCGGGATCGTGGTGGCGGTGAGCGCCACCGCGCTGGCCCTGGTCTTCGGCCGACGACTCGATGAGCAGGGGGGCGTGCCCGAGGATGAACGCTAGCCTGCCGCTCGCGGTCTGCCTGCCGCTGCTCGGCGCGCTGGCCACCACGCTCGCGCCCGCTCGTGCCCGCGCGCTCGGACTGATCGCGGCGCTGGCGAGCAGCGGGGTCGTGCTCTGGCTGGTGGTCGGGGTGTGGGAGCAGGGGCCGCTGCGCGCCAGCCTCGGCGGCTGGTCGGCGCCGCTCGGCATCGCCCTCGCCGCCGACGGCGCGGTCGCCGCGCTGCTGGCGATGACCGCGATGGTCGCGCTGGCCATCAGCATCCATGCCGGAGGGTATTTCCGCGACCCCGAGCGGTTGCGCCAGTTCTGGCCGCTGTGGCTGCTGTTGTGGGCCGCGCTCAACGCCCTGTTCCTCGCCGCCGATCTGTTCAACATCTATGTCGGGCTGGAACTCCTCGGGCTCTCCGGCGCGGCGCTCGCCGCGCTCGGCGGCGGTCGCGCGGCGCTGACCGCGAGCCTGCGCTATCTGCTCGTCGGCCTGCTCGGCTCGATGACCTATCTGCTCGGGGTGGCGCTGATCTATGCCGCCCACGGTCAGCTCGACCTCGCGCTGCTCGGCACCCGGCTCGGCCCCGGGCTGGTGGATGCCACCGCGCTGGCGCTGCTGAGCCTGGGGCTGGCGCTCAAGGCCGCACTCTTCCCGCTGCACTTCTGGCTACCGCCGACTCACGCCAACGCCCCGGCGCCGGTCAGCGCCGCGCTCTCGGCGCTGGTCGGCAAGGTCGCCGCCTGGCTGCTGCTGATGCTCTGGCTCGGCCCCTTCGCCGCGGTGACCCAACCCGCCGCGGCCACCCTGCTCGGTCTGCTCGGCGCCTGCGGCGTGATCTGGGGGTCGTGGCGGGCGCTGCGCGCCGAGCGGCTGAAGCTGCTCGCGGCCCACTCCACGGTCGCCCAGATCGGTTATCTGTTCCTCTTCGTCCCCCTGATCCAGGGGCTCGACCCAGGCCCCGAGCGCACCGCCCTGCTCGGCGCCCTGCTGCTGATGGCGCTCACCCACGGGTTCGCCAAGGCCGCCTTCTTCCTCGCCGCCGGTCAGGTCCAGCAGCTCGCCGGGCATGATCGCATCGATGCCCTCGGCGGCACCGCGCAGCGACTGCCGGCGACCACCTTCACCCTCGGACTGGCCGGGGTGGCACTGATCGGGCTGCCGCCGAGCGGCAGCTTCATCGGCAAGTGGCTGCTCCTGGAGGCGGCCATCGATCAGGGCCAGTGGTGGTGGATCCTGCCGGTGCTCGCCGGCACCCTGCTTGCCGCGGCCTATGTGTTCCGGGTGCTGGCGCGCGCCTTCAACCAGGAACCCACGCCGCTGCACTTCGTCACCCAGGTGCGCGCGGAGCTGCCGGGACTGGTGCTGGCGTTGCTCGCGGTGGCCGGCTTGGGGTTGGCCGCCGGAGGTCTGTGGGGGCTGCTCGAGCCGGTGGAGATCGACCGATGAGCAGCGCGCTCGACACCCTGCTGCCGCTACTGATCGTCTGCTCCTCGCTGGTGCCCGGGGCGGCGATCTTCCTGGTGCGCGAGGACAGCCATCTGCTGCGCACCAGTCTCAACATGGCCGGCGCCCTGACCAAGCTGGCGCTGGTCGGAGTGATGATCTGGGGGGTCTATCACGAGCACGACTACGAGAGCCGTATCAGCCTCGCCCCCGGACTCGATCTGGTGTTCGCCGCCGATGCGCTCTCGGTGCTCTTCGTCACCCTCTCCTCGGTGCTCTGGCTGGTGACCACCATCTATGCCATCGGCTATCTCGAGCGCACCCCCAACCGCAGCCGCTTCTTCGGCTTCTTCAGTCTCTGCGTCTCGGCCACCGTCGGCATCGCCCTGGCGGGCAACCTGCTCACCTTCGTCATCTGCTACGAGATCCTCACCCTCGCGACCTATCCGCTGGTGGCCCATCGCGGCACCCCGGAGGCGACCCGCGGGGCGCGCATCTATCTCTACTACACCGTCGGCGGCGGCGCCCTGCTGCTGCTCGGCGCGGTCTGGCTGCAGACCCTCGCCGGGCCGCTCGACTTCGTCCAGGGCGGCATCCTCGGCGATCTGCCGGCGACGCTGCACGGTCAGTTCCAGGTGATCTTCGTGCTGCTGCTCGCCGGGCTCGGGGTCAAGGCCGCGCTGGTGCCGCTGCACGGCTGGCTGCCGCAGTCGATGGTGGCCCCGGCGCCGGTGAGCGCGCTGCTGCACGCGGTGGCGGTGGTCAAGGCCGGCGCCTTCGGTATCGTCCGCGTGGTCTATGACGTCTACGGCGTGGGGCTGGCCGACGCGCTCGGGCTGCTCGCGCTGCTCGGCGCGCTGGCCTCCGTCACCATCCTCTACGGTTCGCTGCGCGCCCTGGTCCAGGACGGACTCAAGAGCCGGTTGGCCTATTCCACCGTCAGCCAGGTCTCCTACATCGCGCTCGGCACTTCGATCTTCGGTCCGATCGCCACCGTCGGCGGGCTGGTCCATCTGGTCCACCAGGGGATCATGAAGATCACCCTGTTCTTCTGCGCCGGCAACTATGCCGAGACCCTCGGCATCCACCGGGTCAGCCAGATGGACGGGGTCGGACGGCGCATGCCCTGGACGACGCTGGCCTTCAGCGCCGGCGCGCTGGGCATGATCGGCATCCCGCCGCTGGCCGGCTTCGTCAGCAAGTGGTATCTCGGGCTCGGCGCGATCGACGGCGGTGCCGACTGGGTGCTGGCGGTGCTCGCCGCCAGCGGCCTGCTCAACGCCGCCTACTTCCTGCCGATCCTCTATCGCGCCTGGTTCCGCCCCCCACCCGAACACTGGCCAGAGGAGCGGATCGCGCGGCGCCGTCTCGAGACCCGCGCGGCGCTGCTGTGGCCGCCGCTGATCACCGCGACCCTCTGTCTGCTCGCCGGTCTGTTCGCCGCCGCACCCTTCAGCCCGCTGGAGTGGGCCGAGCTGATCGCGCGCCGGGAGTATGATCGATGAGCGCCTGGCTGCTGCTCGCCGCCTGGATCTGGCCGCTGCTGCTGGCCCCCTTCGCATCCAGCACGCGCCATGGCCGCTGGCTCGCCGCGCTCGGCCCCCTGCCGGCGCTCGGCGCAACGCTCGTGGTGCCGCTCGGCACCCGTATCGAGCTGCCCTGGCTGCTGCTCGGCACCCAGCTCGGACTCGATCCACTGGGACGCACCTATCTGCTGTTCACCGCGCTGCTGTGGCTGGTCGCCGGGATCCATGCCGGCAGCGCCGGTCTCGGTCCCGCTGCCGGGCGCTTCCGCGCACTCTTTCTGCTCGCCATGGCCGGCAACCTGTGGCTGATCGTCGGCCAGGATCTGGCGAGCTTCTATGCCGGCTTCGCGATCATGGGGCTGGCCGCCTACGGACTGGTGATCCACGAGGGCAACGCGCGCGCGCTGCGTGCCGGGCGGGTCTATCTGGCGATGGCGTTGCTCGGCGAGGTCACCCTGTTCGCGGCCCTGGCGCTGATCGCCAGCGAGAGCGGGACACTCGCCCCGGCGCCGCAACAGCTCGCCACGCTCGGACCTGCGGCCATCGGGCTGCTGCTCGCCGGGCTCGCGGTCAAGGCCGGGCTGATGCCGCTGCACCTGTGGCTGCCGCTCGCCCACCCGGCGGCGCCGGCGGCGGCCAGCGCGGTGTTGAGCGCGACCATGATCAAGGTCGCGCTACTCGGCTGGCTGCGCTATCTCCCGGTAGGCGTGATCGCCCTGCCCGGCTGGGGCGAGCTGCTGACCGGCATCGGGCTGCTGACCCTGGCGCTGGCCTTGCCGATCGGACTGATGCAGACCGAGGCGAAGACGGTGCTGGCCTACTCGAGCATCGCCAAGATGGGGCTGCTGGCGGCGCTGCTCGGAGCGATGCTCGCCGAGCCGACGCTGGCCGAGGTCGGGGTGGGCGCACTGGCGCTCTATGTCGTCCACCATGCCCTGGTCAAGGGCGGCCTCTTCCTCGGGGTGGGGCTGCGCAAGGCGGGCGCGCCGGCGCAGCCACTGATCCTCGCCGGCATGGCGCTGCTGGCGCTGGCGATGGCCGGCGCGCCGCTGACCAGCGGGGCCGCGGCCAAGGCGGCGGTGGCGCCGTTGCTCGAGCACGCGCGCTGGCCGTGGATCCTCACCCTGGTGAGCGCCTCGGTGGTGGTGACCACCCTGCTGATGGCGCGGCTGCTGTGGTTGGTGGCCGGGATCGAGGCGCGCCCCCACCCCGCTCAGGGCTGGGCGCTGGCGAGCTGGGGCGGGCTGGTCGCGCTGGTGGTGCTGTTCCCGCTGCTCGTACCGGCGCCCCCCGAACTCAAGGACGCCCTCCTGGTCGGCGCCGGGGTGGGGCTGGCGTTACTGGTCTGGCGCTGGCCCGGCCCCTTGCGCCGTCTCGCCGGGCAGGTCCCGCCCGGCGACCTGCTGGCGCTGCTCGCCCCCCCGTGGCATGCCGTCAGCCACGCCTGGCAGCGACTGGCGAGGGTCTGGCTGGCACTGACCCGCCCTCTCGTCGCGCGCATCGGGGAGGGACTCACCCTCGGTCCGGCGGTCGCCGACGGCGAGCACGCACTGCGCCGCTGGCCGGTCGCCGGGGCGCTGTGGCTGACCCTGCTGCTGCTGTTGATCGGCGCACTGTGGCGCGCGCCGGTCGAGATCGCGGCCAGGCCCATGGAGTCCGACCCCCTGATCGAATCCATCTCGGAGATCGAATCCATCTCGGAGATCGAATCCATCTCGGAGATCGAATCCATCTCGGAGATCGAATCCATCTCGGAGATCGAATCCATCTCGGAGATCGAATCCACCTCGGAGATCGAATCCACCTCGGAGATCGAATCCACCTCGGAGATCGAATCCACCTCGGAGATCGAGGCCTCCTCGGAGATCGAGGCCATGCCGGAGGTCGAGAGCACGCCGGATGACCCCTCGCCGCAGATCGAGTCCATACAGGAGGCGGAGGCCACGGCGCGGGTCGAGCCGGGATCGACGCCGGGAGCGAGCGCCTGCGACCCGGCGCGCCCCTTCCTGCTCGCCGCCCCCGACGACGCCGAGGACCTGTTACGACTGCCCCGCTGTGACAGCGAGGGCAGCACACTCGACGCGCCCGAGCTGAGCAACGCCCTGGTGCGCCGGGTGCAGCGCTGGCTGGTCGCGCTGGGATTCGATCCGGGGCCGGTCGACGGGCTGATCGGGCCACGTACCCGCGCGGCGATCCGCGCCTTCGAGCGTGACCGGGGAGACCCCGCGCGCGGGGCGATCGACTTCGAGCTGCTCGAACGACTGACCGCCCCGGCGCGCTGAGCACCCGGACGAGGGAGCGCTAGGCGGCGGCGTCCCAGCGGCTCAATCGCGCACGGGTCTTGTCGAGTTGGCGGATGAGCTGCTCGCTCTCGGCGTCGAGGAACTCGATGAAGGCGCTGGTCACCACCGACAGCTCCTTGCCCTTGGCATGGGCGACATGCCACTGGCGCTGCAGCGGAAAACCCTCGACATCGAGCAGCGCGAGCTGCGAGCGCGCACCTTCCTGGGTCAGGGTGTGGAGCGACAAAATCGACAGTCCGAGCTTGCCGTAGATGGCATGCTTGATCGCCTCGTTGCTGCCGAGCTCCATGCGCACGTGCGGACGCAACCCGGCGCGCTCGAAGGTCTGCAGCACCACGTCGCGGATGCCCGAGCCGGGCTCGCGCATGATCAGGTGCTCCTCGGCGATCCGCGCCAGCGGGATGGCGCGCTCGCGCGCCAGCGGGTGGTCGCGATGGGCGACAACATAGAGCGGATTGGGCGCGAACACCCGCGAGCACAGGTCGATCTCGCGATCCGGGGTCTGGCCGAGGATATAGAGATCGTCCTTGTTGGCGAGCAAGCGCTCGAACACCCGATCGCGATTGGTGACCTTGAGCGAGACGTCGACCCCGGCGTGCTGCTGGCAGAAGCGTCCGAGCACCTCGGGGGCGAAATACTTGGCGGTGCTGATCACGCACAGACGCAGATAGCCGCGCTTGAGCCCCTTGAGATCGGCGACCTTCATCTCGAAGCGGTCGAGGGTGCCGAACATCTCCTTGACCGCCACCTCCAGCTCGCGACCGGCCTCGGTGAGATGGACCTGGCGGCCGATCTGCTCGAACAGCGGCAACCCGATGGCATCGCTCAACCGCTTGATCTGGGTGGAGACCGTCGGCTGGGTGAGATAGAGCTCGTCGGCGGCCTTGGTGAAGCTCTTGAGCCGGGCGATGGCCTCGAACACCTGCAACTGACGCAGGCTGACATGACGGACGAGGTTGAGCATGGGATCGAACATGGGGCACCCCGGTGGCTGCGCTGACGGATGGATGCCGGGCCGCGCATCCTGGCGACGGCTCGGATCAGTCCGGCCAGACCCGGCGTCGCGGCAGCCGCGGCGCGGGCGCGGGCGACCCGGCGCGCGGCGCGCCCGGGCGCTTGCGGCGCGGCTTGCGCGGTGGCGGGGTCGCGCTCGGCGGCTCGGGGAGCGGCGGCTGGTCGCCCTCGGTCGACGGTGTCTCGGCACTCATGACGACGCCCCCTGGCTGCGCGCGAACAGCGCATCGACCTCGCCGGCGAGCGCGCGGCGCGCCGGGTCGACGCACTCGGCGCCGTCCTCGGCATGGATGGTGATGCTGACATGGGTGCGACCGAAGCTGATGTCGGGATAATACCCGAGTCGCTCGCTGACCCCGGCCATGTCCTCGAGGAAGTCGCGGGTGTGGTCGTAGTCGGCGAAGCTCAGTCGCCGTTCGAGCCGCGCCGGACGGTTGCGTTCACGCCAATCGCTCTGGTTCATGCGTCAATCCCTCCAAGCCGGGGCGCCGCCGGGGCGGCGCGCAGGTCGTCGATCCACTCGGCGAGCGCACGGGCGTGCGCCCGCTCCTCCTCGTACAGGGCCGCAAACAGCTCGGCGCTGACCGTATCGCCGACACGGGCGCTGTGTTCGGCCGCCTCGCGATAGAGCGCCAGCGCCTCGGCCTCGAGCGCGCGATCGGCCTCGAGCAGCGCCTGCAGCGATGTCCCCGCCCGCACCGGGCGCAACCGCGAGGCCCCGGGCATGGCGCCGAGATCGAGCAGCCGTGCGGTCAACCGCTCGGCGTGATCGAGCTCCTCGCGCGCCTCGACGCGCAGACGCGCGGCACCGGCCTCCAGCCCCCAGGCCGCGGCCAGCCCGGCGTGGGTGAGATACTGCTGCACCGCCCCGTACTCATGACTCAGCGCCCGACCGAGATAGCCGAGCACACGCGGATCCAGCCTCATCGTCTCGCTCCTCCCGGTGATCGCGCCCACGGCGCTCGCCGTGGCGCGACCGCCCGTGCTCAGCGGCCACCCTCGGCGGGACGCTCCGGCAGCACCGGCTCGACCTCGCGGTGCGGGCGGGCGATGATGTGCGCCGCCACCAGCCCGTCGCCGACCCGCTCGCAGGCGTCGGCCCCGGCGCGCACCGCGGCGTTGACCGCCCCGGTCTCGCCGCGCACCAGCACGGTGACATAGCCGCCGCCGACGAACTCGCGACCGATCAGCCGCACCTCGGCGGCCTTGGTCATGGCGTCGGCCGCCTCGATCGCGGGCACCAGCCCGCGCGTCTCGATCATCCCCAGGGCAATACCGAAGGTTTCACTGGCCATGGTTGTCGACTCCTCGTTACTGGTTACTCAAAGGCTCAAGCGCTCTGCTGCGAATCGGGCTTCCCGGTCGGCAGCACTGGCTCGACCTCGCGGTGCGGGCGGGCGATGATGTGCGCCGCCACCAGCCCGTCGCCGACCCGCTCGCAGGCGTCGGCCCCGGCGCGCACCGCGGCGTTGACCGCCCCGGTCTCGCCGCGCACCAGCACGGTGACATAGCCGCCGCCGACGAACTCGCGACCGATCAGCCGCACCTCGGCGGCCTTGGTCATGGCGTCGGCCGCCTCGATCGCGGGCACCAGCCCGCGCGTCTCGATCATCCCCAGGGCGATTCCGTAGTGCTCTTCGGCCATGGTCTCAGACTCCTCTGTCTCAACATGAACGCTGCGAACGAGGATCGGGACGCGCAGCGTCCCTCTCCCAGTGATCGATGATCCCGCCGATGCTCAGATCGGTGAGGATCGACTTGCCCACGGCGAGGCGCGCCGCCGACCCGGAGATGGTGAACACCCAGTTGCCGGGTCGCGCACCCAGGGTGTCGACGGCCACCGCGCGGGCGCCGCGCGCGCCGCGCAGCACCCGCAGCGACACCGATTCCAGCCCGGGGATGCGCCGGCTGCAGACCAGCGAGCGCTCCACCTGCATGATCTCCATGTTCAGCCCTCCTCCCAGTAGTCGATGATGCCGACGATGGTCAGATCGCTCGGATAGTCCTTGTGACCGGCCGCCTCGCGCGCCGCCGAGCTGCCGACACAGATCACCCAGTCGCCCGGGGTACAGCCGACCGCATCGACCGCCACCAGCTGGCTCTTGCCGTCGCGCACCACCTGGAGGTGACGGTGTTCGAGCCCGGGGATGCGGTTGGTGGCGACCAGCGGGCGCTCGACCTGACAGATCTTCATAGTCCCTCCCACTCGCTCAAGGAGCCGCCGACGCTCTCGATGCGGCCACCGTGATCGCTGTCGCGCACCGTCGACCAGGTGTGCAGCAACCCCTGCGCGACCAGCTCGGGGTAGCGTCGCGTGATCGCCTCGACGACCCGCGCGCAGCGCTCCGCCGCGCGCGCGCGCGCCCCGGGCACCCGCCCCGGATAGTCGAAGCGCACCACCACCGGGATCGGCAGCCCGCGCTCGAGGTTGAGCCGACGGAAGATGTCGATGCCGATGTCGAGATCGGCCGCGCCCTCCTCCAGGGTGCGCATGAAGGCGAAGAAGGTGAGGTTGCGCAGCTGCACCTCGGAGAGATCACCGCCGACGCCGATGAAACGCTCCTGGTGCCCGGCGTCGGGATACTGGCCGCCGTGCTCGGCGCGGACGTAGTCGAGCTGCTCCAGGTTGTGCTCGATCAACCGCGCGACCAGACGCTGCATGCCCTCGGCCGGCGGACTGGCGCCACCGGCGGCGGCCACCGCGGCGCGGATGTGATCGCGCACGGCCTGCGCCCCCAGCCCCGGGGTCTCGGCATGCAGCGGCCCGCTGTCGAGATGGCGCTCGAGCGCCGGCTCGCCGGCGGCATCGGGCAGATGGACGCGGATGCGGTCGGTGTCGGTGTCGATGCCGATCAGCAGGATGTCGATCGAGGCGCCGCAGCAATAGCTGTTCTCGATCGCCTCGCGAAAGGCGCGCAACTGCGCCAACCCCGCGGCGGCGGCGCGCGCATCGTCGCTGCCGTGCGCGGCACACCCTTGGTGCGCCGGGTCGCGACTGCTGTAGTGATAGGCGACCACCTTGAGATAGCGAGTGGGCGCCTCGGCGGTGTTGGGCACACCCTCGCGATGACGGCGCAGCTCGGTCTCGGTCCAGCGGCGCACCGCCTCCTCGACGTCGAACAGCGCCCCGGCATGGGCCTTGCGCCGCACCACCCCCATCGGCAGGCGCAACACGTAGCCGATGACGTGCGCCAGCCGACCGTCCGAACAGGGGGTCAGACTCATCGCGTGGAAGCCGCACTCGAGCAGGAAGCGCTCGAACTCGACGGCGCGCGCACCCATCCCCAGCGGATCGTTGAGGAAGTAGTCGTCGCTGAGCGCACGCACCGTGGCGAAGCTGGCATGAGCGAAGAGCGCGCGCATGTCGAGCCCGCCGATCCAGGCGCGCTCGAGCACCGAGACCGGCAGCTCGAAGCCCAGCCGGCTGCGTGCCTCGTGCTGAGCGCGGCGCACGAACCCGGCGTCCTGGGGCAATGCCGCGATCTGACGCAACGCCGGCTCGATGGCCGCGAAGGCCTGGCGCACCCGACGCTCGTAGTCACCGAGGCGGCGCTTGTCGCCGCCCTGGGAGGGCAGCGCCGGCCCCGCCGCGACCGAGACGGCGCTCACCGGGGTGGCGCTCGTCAGCGGCTGGCGCGGCGGCGCGGCGCGCCACAGCGGGGCGCGGCGCCGCGCGGTGCGGCTGGGCCGGGGGCTGGTGCGAATGGCCGCCATGGTCGCCACCTCAGCCCCGCGCCCCGCCGGAGACGGTCACCAGGGCACCGCGATCGCTGCCGCCACTGGCGCCGGTGACCTGCAGCGGCGGCGCCTCCTCGGGCTGGCGCTGACCACGCAGCGCCCGGGCACCGGCGAAGGGCCCCATCGGTCCGCCACGCCGGGTCGGGTTGCGCGCGCTCGCCGAGCTGCCCTCGGTGCCGGTGACGCGCTCGCCTCGCCCCCAGTCATCGCCGGTGATACGGGTACCACCATCGCGCCCCTCGCCGGTGACGCGGGCGCGCACCGCTGCTTCGGGTGTCGCCACCGGAGCGGGGATCAACCCCGGGGCCGGCTGTTCGGCGCCGCTCGGGCGGCGCGCACGGAACTCCTCGGTGCCGGTCACCACCCCGCTGCTCAGACCGAAGGGACCGGTGATCCGCGCCGAGCCACCCGCGCTGGCGCCGGTCACCCGGGGCGTGGCGCGCGGGGTGGCCTCGGGGCGCGAGAACACCACCCCCTGCCAGTGACCGCCGCCGAGCGGCTGCGGGAAGTCCTCGCCGAACTCGACCGGCGTGCCGTCCTCGGTCGGCGCGCGCGCCGCCGGATCACAGACCGCCGCCAGGGCCGATTCACCGACATAGGGGGTCCCGGTGATCGACTGACAGCGCCCGCGCCGCTGACCGGTACTCGGTCCGGCGATGCCGGGCTGGATGCCGGTGAGATCGGCGCCGCCGGGACGCGACTCGGGACGCCGCGCGGCCTGTGCCGCCAACGCCTCGGGCTCGCAGTGCTGCTGATAATGCAGGGGACCGAGATAATCGCTGCCGGTGACCGTCTCGCAGCGCCCGGCGGCATCGCCGGTGACGCGCGCGGCGCTGCCGACCTGGGTGCCGCTGAGGCGCTGACCGCTCCAGGTCGGGGTGACGCCGATCTTGACGCCACCCTCGGGCGCGGGCACCTGCTCACAGTGCTGGCGGAAGTGTCCGCTGCCGAGATATTCGTCGCCGGTGATCCGTCGGCAGGCACCGGCCTCGTCACCCGTGGTGCGCGCGCCGCGTCCCAGCGAGGTCCCGGTGATCGGGCGCTGGGCGAGCGTGGTGTCATGTGCGACCTTGGGCGGCGCGCCCTCGGGGCCGGGCTCGGTATAGGGGGTACCGGTGAGGCTGCGCCCGGCGCCGCGCTCGTCGCCGGTGACCCGCTCGCCGCGGCCCACCCGTGCGCCGGTGACCCGCTGTCCCGCCGGGGTGCTGACGACCGGCAGGGGGGACGGCGGTTCGGGGCGCTGGCCGCAGAACTCCTGGAACAGCTCGGCGCCGAAGTACTCGGTCCCGGTGACGGTACGACAGACCCCGGCCTCGTCGCCCGTGGTGCGCGCGGCACGCCCGAGCCGGGTACCGCTGACCGGCAGGCCGCGCGCCGTCTCGCTGGTCTCGCCGCGACCGCTCGCGCCCTCGGCGCGCGCGCTACCCTGACGCCGGGTGCGACCGGTCGGGCGCGGACAGGACTCGCCGCCCTTGCCGTGCTCGCAGCGCTGCTCGCGCACCCGCCGGGCGATCTCGCGTGAGCTGGCACCGGCACGCCGCATCAGGGTGGTGGCGGCGGCATCGCGCGAGCGCCCGCCGATCGCCTCCAGCCCCGCCTTGCCGCGACCCGACACCGCCGCGCGCCTGGCCATCGCCAGCACGCGCCCGGCCGGATGCGTCCCTTCCCGGGCCGTGCTCGCGGCACGCGCTCGTGCCCGACGCGGCGGACTGCCGGGACGCGCGACGCGACGCGGCGACGGGGACTCAGCTCGCGTGCGCCCCGCCCCCGCCGTCGACGCACCCTCAGTGGATGCCGACTCCGGGCGCTGGGCGCGCCGTCGCGTCTGGGCCGCGGCGCGGGGCTCGGTCCGCGCCGCGGAGCGCGAGCGTGACGCCGGCAGCGCGCGCCCCCCCGACTCGGCGATGCGCTGACGCCGTGCCATCGCCTCGCGCCGACCGGCCGCCGGCGCGACGCGCTCGCCGTTGCGCGGCAGTGGCGCGCTGACCGGTGGCGCGGCGGGCGCCGGCGCCGGCGCACCTCCCGAGGCGGCACGCTTGCCACCGCTGGCCTGGGCACGACGACGCGCGATCGCCGCGGCACGCCCGTTCAAGCTGTTCTCGCGTGTTGGCTCTGCCATGTCACTCCTCGCTCGCGGATGGTCGCCTCGCCGCCGGCGCGGCTGCCTCGGTTCAGGATGCGCGATGCACCAGGAAGGCGTGTCCCTTGGTCTGGGCGAAGGTGTCGTAGCCGACCAGACGGACATGGTGGTCGGGATAGCTGCGCCGACAGGCCTCGATCTCAGTGAGCAGCTGCTCGGGGTCCTGGACGCCGAAGAAGGGCAGCTTCCACATCGGCCAGTAGTACTCGAAGGCGCGGCTGGGGTGCTCGTGCTCGATCGAGGCGTTCCAGCCGTTGTCGAGGATGAAGAGGATCTGTTCGACGATCTCCTCGCGGCTGAGCGGCGGCAGGTAGGAGAAGGTCTCGTGACGGCCGACGGTGGCGTGATCGCCGATGATCAGATGGTCGCTCATGGTGTGATGCACTCCGCGTTGTCTGTTTGGCTAACGCACGGTTCAGGCCGCGTCGAGCTTGTCGACGGTGTCGAACTCGAACTTGATCTCCTTCCAGGTCTCCATCGCCGCGGCCAGCTCGGGGCTGTGACGGGCCGCATCGGTGAGGATCTCGCGGGCATGCTGCTCGACCTCGACGCCCTCGTTGCGCGCCTTGATGCAGGCCTCGGTGGCCACCCGGTTGGCCGCCGCGCCGGCGGCGTTGCCCCAGGGGTGACCCTGGGTGCCGCCACCGAACTGGAGCACGGCGTCGTCACCGAAGATCGCCACCAGCGCCGGGATGTGCCAGACGTGGATACCGCCCGAGGCCACCGCCAGCAGCCCCGGCATGCCGCCCCAGTCCTGGTCGAAGAACAGCCCGCGCGAGCGATCCTCGGGGACGAAGGACTCGCGGATGGCGTCGACGAAGCCGAGCGTCGAGCGCCGGTCGCCCTCGAGCTTGCCGACCACGGTGCCGGTGTGCAGATGATCGCCACCGGAGAGGCGCAGACACTTGGCGAGCACGCGGAAGTGGATGCCGTGCTTGGGATGACGGTCGATCACCGCGTGCATGGCGCGATGGATGTGCAGCAGCATGCCGTTGTCGCGACACCAGTTGGCGAGGCTGGTGTTGGCGGTGAAACCGCCGGTGAGGAAGTCGTGCATGATGATCGGCGCGCCCAGCTCCTTGGCGAACTCGGCGCGCTTGAACATCTCCTCGCAGGTCGGCGCGGTGACGTTGAGATAGTGGCCCTTGCGCTCGCCGGTCTCCTCCTGGGCCTTGCGCACCGCCTCCATGACGAACTCGAAGCGGTTCTGCCAGCGCATGAAGGGTTGGGAGTTGACGTTCTCGTCGTCCTTGGTGAAGTCGAGCCCGCCGCGCAGCATCTCGTAGACGGCGCGGCCGTAGTTCTTCGCCGAGAGCCCGAGCTTGGGCTTGACGGTGGCGCCGAGGAAGGGACGACCGTACTTGTCCATGCGGTCGCGCTCGACCTGGATGCCATTGGGCGGTCCGCCGCAGGTCTTGACGTAGTGCAGCGGGAAGCGGATGTCCTCGAGACGCAGGTGACGCACCGCCTTGAAGCCGAAGACGTTGCCGACCAGCGAGGTGAGCACGTTGACGATCGAGCCCTCCTCGAACAGATCGATGGGGTAGGCGACGAAGGCATAGAAGCTCTCCTTGTCGCCGGGCACGTCCTCGATGCGATAGGCGCGGCCCTTGTAATAGTCGAGATCGGTGAGGAGATCGGACCACACCGTGGTCCAGGTGCCGGTCGAGGACTCGGCGGCGACCGCGGCGGCCGCCTCCTCGCGCGGGACATTGGCCTGTGGCGTCACCTTGAAACAGGCCAGCAGGTCGGAGTCGAGCGGGACATAGTCCGGGGTCCAATAGGTGAGCGCGTAATCCTTGACGCCCGCGTCGTAGGTCTTGGTGCTCATGATTTACTCCATTCAATGAATTCGGCCGCGTTCGGGCGCAACGATAGATAGATCGATCATTCATTACCAATCGATATAGAAAATGCTATCGATAGACCATCGTCGATGAACTCATCGACGATGACGCCCATTGAATGAATGCGATGAGGAATGAAGCGGAATGCGCGAGAATGACCCCGATGGTCGTTCACGCGGGGCCGGTGCGCGGCCCCGGGAGGATCCGATGAACGGCAGGAATCAGGCGGGGATGAGGGGACGCGGACGATGGACCACCAGGGCGAGGGCGCTGTGCCAGCGCAGGTCGTCGATGCGCAGCCGGACCTGATCACCGGGATGACGGGCGCGACAGGCGTCGATGGCGCCGAGCAACCCTTCGAGATCACCGTCGTAGCCGCGCGGCTCGCCCCAGCACGACCAGCAGGGGCGGCGCGGATCGGGGTCGGCGGCATGCTCGATACGAACCACGCAGGATGGGTTCAGACAGGCGCCGAGACCGGCGAGCATGCGAGCCTCGGCGGGGGGCTGGTCGGCAGCGCGCGATGCGGCGGGGTGTGACATGGCTGGACCTCGCTGGGGGTGGCGGGCACGGCCCGGGGCGGGCCGTCTGCTCTCCAAGATGGTATCCAACCAAAAGACTCGGAAATTCGAATCGACGTCACCGACCATCGATCGGGGTCGATGAGCGCGCTCAGGCCGCGGCGCGGCTCTCGAGCAGGCGCTCGGCGAGCGCCAGCGCACCGGCCCGGTCGGCCACCAGGTGCTTGGCGGGCAGGCGCGCGAGCAGTCCGAGCTGCTCGAGCCGCGCGCTCACCTCGCCCCGCGCCCCGGCGAGGATCACTGTGCGTCCCTGCTCGAGGTCCTCGAGCACCAGCCGCTCCAGCGCCAGCGACGAGGACACCCCGAGCAGCGGCACCTCGGTGACGTCGAGGATCAGCACGTCGTGGTCCTCGAGCACCGCGTGCTGGCGCGAGATCGCCTTGGCCAGACCGAAGATCAACGGGCCGCCGAGGGTGAACAGCAGCACCCGTCCACCGCCGCGCTCGAGCAGCGCCTGCTCGTCGTCGCTGAGACGAATCGTCGCGGCGGGGTCGTCGGGGTGCTGGATCGCCCGCACCTCGCGGCTCTGCAGCCGACTGAGCCGGTCGATGGTGAGCAGGTTGGCGACGAACATGCCCAGCGCCACCGCGGTCACCAGATCGACGAACACGGTCAACCCGATCACCGCGTACATGATCGCGGCGGCCTTGAACGAGACCCGGTGGGCGCGGCGCAGGAAGGACCAGTCGACGATATCGAGCCCGACCTTCATCGCGATCCCGGCGAGCACCGCGAGCGGGATCTGCGCGGTCAGCCCACCGGCCCAGAGCACCACCACCAGCAGGATCAGCGCGCGGGCGATCCCCGAGAGCGCGCTGCGCGCCCCGGTCTGGATGTTGACCACGGTGCCCATGGTGGCGCCGGCGCCGGGGATGCCGCCGCACAGCCCGGAGGCGAGGTTGCCGAGCCCCTGCCCGACCAGCTCCTTGTCGGCGCTGCACGGCTTGCGGGTCATGCTCTCGGCGATCACCGAGGTGAGCAGGGCGTCGATGCTGCCGAGCGCGGCGAGCACCAGGGCATCGGTGAGCATGCGCCGCCACTGCTCGGCGCTGAACACCGGCAGCTGCAGCTCCGGCAACCCGCTGGGGATCTCGCCGATGCGGCGGATCTCGCCGTCACCGAGCAGCCACAGCGAGACCAGGGTGCCGAGCACCAGGGCCAGCAGCTGCGGCGGCAGCACCCGGCGCCAGCGTCTGGGGAAGAACAGGATCAGCGCCAGGGTAGCGAGCGCGAGCAGGGTCTCGGCCGGCTCGATCCCGGCGATCAGCGCCGGCAGCTCGCCGAGGGTGCCGAGCACCCCGCCGCCCGGGGCCGCCTGACCGAGGAAGGGACCGATCTGCAGCACGATGAGGATCAACCCGATCCCGGTCATGAACCCGGAGACCACGGTATAGGGCATCAGGGTGACGTACTTGCCCAGCCGCAGCAGGCCGAAGAGGATCTGGAACACCCCGGCGAGCATCACCACGGTGAAGGCCATCGCCATGCCCTGCTCGGGGTCGAGCGCGATCAGACTGGCGATGACCGCGGTCATCACCACCGTCATCGGACCGGTGGGCTCGGAGATCAGGGTGGGGGTGGCGCCGAACAGGGCGGCGAAGAGTCCGACCAGCACCGCGCCATAGAGCCCGGCGGCGGGCCCGGCACCGGTGGCGACACCGAAGGCGAGCGCCATCGGCAGGGCGATGACCGCAGCGGTCACCCCGCCGAAGAGGTCGCCGCGCAGGTTGTCGAGACGGATCTCGTTGAACAGTCGCATGCCTCACCCCGGCTGATTGCGTCGCCGCTATGAGAAACGCCGGGGATCATCTATGCAAAGTGATAATCCCGATACGACCCATCTAAAAATATCGATACTCAACCATCGTCCAAAACGCCAACGCCCCCGACGGAGCGGGGGCGTTGGTACGCGCATCGCGGCATCCCTGCCGCCCGCGGGACCAGAGGGCCCCGCAGAGATCAGCCAATCAACCGAGCAGCGGCGCGATGGTCAGGCTGACGATCGCCATCACGTTGATGAGGATGTTCATCGACGGACCCGAGGTGTCCTTGAAGGGGTCGCCGACGGTGTCACCGACCACGGTGGCCGCGTGCACGGTCGAACCCTTGCCGCCGAGGTTCCCCTTCTCGACATACTTCTTGGCGTTGTCCCAGGCACCACCGGAGTTGGCCATGGTCAGCGCCAGCAGCACGCCGCTGAGCAGGGCGCCGCCGAGCATGCCGCCGAGCGCCTCGGGACCGATGCCGAAACCGACCAGCGCGGGCGCGGCCACGGCGATCACCCCGGGGAGGATCATCTTCTTCAGCGCCGCGGTGGTGGCGATGTCGACACAGCGCGCGGTATCGGGCTGGGCCTCGCCCTGGAGCAGGCCGGGGATCTCGCGGAACTGGCGACGGATCTCGTTGATCATCTCGAAGGCCGCGTCACCGACGGCGGTCATGGTGATCGAGGCGATCAGGAAGGGCACCGCACCGCCGATCAGCATGCCCATCAGCACGGTGGGATCACCGAGGCTGAGCTCGAAGTCGGGCAGGTGATGGTGCAGCGTGGCGATATAGGCGGCGATGATGGTCAGCGCCGCGAGTGCCGCAGCACCGATGGCGAAGCCCTTGCCGATGGCCGCGGTGGTGTTGCCGAGCTCGTCGAGCGAGTCGGTGATGCCACGGGTCTCGGCGCCCAGGCCGCCCATCTCGGCGATGCCGCCGGCGTTGTCGGCGACCGGACCATAGGCGTCGATCGCCATGGTGATACCGACGGTGGCGAGCATGCCCACGGCGGCGATGCCGACGCCGTAGAGACCGGCGAGGTGGCTGGAGACGAAGATGATCAGCGCAATGGTCAGCACCGGGATGACCACCGACTGCATGCCCACGGCCAGCCCCGAGATCATCACCGTGGCGGTACCGGTCTCACCGGACTCGGCGATGCGACGCACCGGCGTGGACGAGGTGTAGTACTCGGTGACCAGACCGATCACCATGCCACCGGCGGCACCGGCGAGCACCGACCACCAGATGCCGTTGGAGACATCCATCATCATCACCAGCAGGAAGGAGGCGGCCATGAACAGCAGGCTCGAGGCGGTGGTGCCGATGCGCAGCGCGGTGGCCGGCTGCTTCGCCGAGACCTGCTTGACCAGGAAGATACCGGCGATCGAGCACAGCAGACCGACCGAGGCCAGCGCCAGCGGCAGGAACATCAGCGAGGACTGATCGCCCAGCACGTCGAGCGAGGCCGCGGTCAGGGTCGCGGCGATGGCGATGGTGGCGATCTGCGCGCCACAGTAGGACTCGAAGATGTCCGAGCCCATGCCGGCGACGTCGCCGACGTTGTCGCCGACGTTATCGGCGATCACGCCGGGGTTGCGCGGATCGTCCTCGGGGATGCCGGCCTCGACCTTGCCGACCAGATCGGCGCCGACGTCGGCGCTCTTGGTGAAGATGCCGCCACCGACACGATAGAAGAGCGCCACCGAGGAGGCACCGACACCGAAGCCGTGGATGGCGTGCGAGCTCTCCGGATCACCACCGAAGAGCAGATAGAGGAAGCCCAGACCGAGCAGACCGAGCGAGGCGACCAGCAGCCCCATCACGGAACCACCGAAGAAGGCGACGGTCAATGCAGAGGCTGCGCCATCCTTGTGGGCCGCGGCGGTGGTACGCACGTTCGACTTGGTGGCCGAGAACATGCCGAGATACCCGGCTGCGGCCGAGGCGCCGGCTCCGATCACGAAGGCCAGCGCGGTCTTCCAGCCAAGGAAGAAATAGAGCAGCACCAATACCACGGCACAGAAGACGGCGAGCATGACCAGCTCGCGACGCATGAAGACCATGGCGCCGAGATGGATCTCATCGGCGATCTTCTTGATCTTGTCTTCGCCCTCGGGATACTGCAGGACCAGCTTGTAGATGGAGTAGGCAACCCATAGGCCACCCGCCCCGAACAATAAAGGAATCAACGCATTAGCTGACATCTGAACTCCTCAGTCCATCGGTCGTTGGGGGGTGTAAAACCGCGCCGGTTATAGCAGATAATGCACCGAAAAGCGATTGAACCGTCATCCCTCCGTCATTACCCGGTCGTCGTCCGACAGCCCGTTCAGGGCGCATCAGCACTCACCACATCATGCCGATCACGCAAGCATCGGCGTTACACTGCTTCGCAGGCAGCGCCGCCAGGCGATGGGCGGCCATTCCATCCTCAGCCAGAGAGGCCCCGAAGACAGCATGCAAGCACCGCGACGACTGGCGATCACCCCCGGCGAACCGGCAGGGATCGGCCCCGACCTGGTGGCCCGGCTCGCCCAGGTCCCACAATCCGCCGAGCTGGTGGCGATCGCCGACCCGCACCTGTTGCGCGCCCGCGCCCGCGCCATCGGGCTCGAACTCGAGACCCTGCCCTTTGAGCCCGACCAACCGCCGACGCCGACCCCGGCGGGCGCCATCCGGGTGATGCCGGTGACGCTGCGCGCCCCGGTCACCCCCGGCCAGCTCGACCCGACCAACGCCGACTATGTCCTCGAGACCCTCGCCTGGGCCTGCGACGGCTGTCGCGACGGCGGCTTCGACGCCCTGGTCACCGGCCCGGTGCACAAGGGGGTGATCAACGACGCCGGCCTCCCCTTCACCGGGCACACCGAGTTCCTCGCCGAGCGCTGCCGCGCCCACCCGGTGATGATGCTCGCCACCGACGAGCTGCGGGTGGCGCTGGTCACCACCCATCTGCCGCTCGCCGCGGTCCCGGCGGCGATCACCCGCGAGCGCGTCGAGCTGACCCTGGAACTGCTCGGGCGCGACCTGCGCGAGCGTTTCGGCATCGCCCGACCCCGCATCCTGGTGTGCGGACTCAACCCGCACGCCGGCGAGGGCGGCTATCTGGGACGCGAGGAGATCGAGGTGATCGAGCCGGCGCTGGCGCGACTGCGCGACTCGGGGATGGAGCTGATCGGCCCGCTGCCGGCCGACACCGCCTTCGTCCCCGAGCGCATCGCCGCGAGCGACGCGGTGGTGGCGATGTATCACGACCAGGGGCTGCCGGTGCTCAAGCACCTCGGCTTCGGACGCGCGGTCAATGTCACCCTGGGGTTGCCGATCATCCGCACCTCGGTCGATCACGGTACCGCGCTCGATCTCGCCGGTACCGATCGTGCCGATCTCGGCAGTCTCGAACAGGCGCTGGCGCTGGCGCAGCGGATGGCCGAGCAGGTGCACGCCAACCCCGGCTGAGGCCCGTCACGGAACCACGCCGCGGCGCATGACTCGAAACCAACGCAGAGCGGCCCCGGTGGCGTCCGCCACCGGGGCCGCGTGCCCATCGACCGTCGCGCCCGGGCTTACAGCCTTCCTTAGCGGAGGCTGGTCGCGCTGCCGCTGGAGGTCGACCCGAACCGCCGGGAGGCGCGGCTCAGGCGCCGATGCGGGCGCGCACCTCGAGCGCGACCTCGAGCGCCTTGAGTCCGGTGCGCCCGTCGACCAGCGGCGCGCCACCGCCACGCACCGTCTCGACGAAGGCGGCGATCTCGCAGTCGAGCGGCTTGACCGCCTCGACCTGCACCCGCTCGCGCTCGATGCGCGGACGCGGCTCGCCCTCGACCTGGTGCGGCGCGGCGATGTCGATGGTCTGGGCGATGAAGTCGAGGGCGAGATAGCGACGCGGCTGGAACACCCGGATGCGGCGCGTGGTGCGCTCCGAGACGCGGCTGGCGACGACGTTGGCCACCGCGCCGTTGGTGAACTCGAGCCGGGCGTTGGCGATGTCGACGTGCTCGGTGAGCACCGAGGTGCCGACCGCCGAGATGTGGCTGATCTCGGCGCCGATCAGCGAGAGGATGATGTCGATGTCGTGGATCATCAGATCGGAGACCACGTCGACATCGGTGGCGCGCTCGACGAACCCGCCCATGCGCTGCGCCTCGATATAGCGCGGCGCCTCGATACGCTGGGCGAGCGCCATCACCCCGGCGTTGAAACGCTCGACATGACCGATCTGCAGGGTCGCGCCGTTCTCCTCGGCCAGGCGCACCAGCTCGCGGCCCTCCTCGGCGGTGGTGGCGATCGGCTTCTCCAGCAGTACGTGGATGCCGCGCGAGAGGAAGGGGGCGGCTGCCTCGAGGTGCGCGGTGGTCGGCACCACCACGCTGACCGCGTCGACCCCGTGGGCGATCAGCGCCGCGGCGTCGGCGAACACGGCGCAGCCGGCCTCATCGGCGATGGCGCGCGCGCGCGCCGGGTCGGCATCGACCACGCCGACCAAGTCGACCTCGGGGTGACGGGAGTAGATCAGCGCATGGAAGCGCCCGAGATAACCGACGCCGATGACGGCGACGCGGAGTCTGGATTGGGAGGAAGAGGACATCGAACGAGACCTGACTGGAAGGGGTCGGGTGGCCGGTTCACCGGGGCGTCCCGCGGGAGGCCCCGGTCAACCGCCGACACTGTCGGCTGGCGGCGTCTGCTTGGCGAGCGGCAACTCACCCGAGCCGTGATAGAGATTGACCTGATACGCGAGCGTCACGGACATCCCGATGGTGACGGCGACCAGGAGGATCGAGAACAGATCGGGCTTCCGGCGACGGCGTTTGGCGTTGAGGGACATACCGGGGATCATTTCCAGTAAACTGTGAGTAAAAGTTTAGAAGATCATGAAATTATTGGAATGGTAATCGGCAACCCAAATCGATCCGGATTGCTCCGTGCGCCCGTGCAACTATTATCACGTACCCAAGACAGGCTTGTCTGCTAGGGAGATCCCAGTGTCCGAACCCGCAATCAAAATCTCCGCCAACAGCCGTTATCTGCCCGAGCGCTCATCGCCCGATGAAGGGCACTATGTGTTCGCCTATACCATCATCATCGAGAACCTCGGTGACGAGGCGGCACAACTGCTCGACCGGCACTGGATCATCACCGATGCCGACGGCAACGCGCAGGAGGTCCGCGGCCAGGGCGTGGTCGGCGAACAGCCGCGACTCGAACCCGGCGAGCGCTACGAGTACACCAGCGGCACCGTACTCCCCACCCCGCTCGGCAGCATGCACGGCAGCTACGGCATGATCGACGCCGCCGGCACCCGCTTCGAGGCCACCATCCCGGCCTTCTCGCTGGCCTCGATCACCACCCTGCACTGATCGCCCATGGCCACCTATGCCATCGGCGACGTCCAGGGCTGCCACAGCGAATTGATGGCGCTGCTCGAGCGCCTGGCGTTCGACCCGGCGCACGACCGGCTGTGGTTCGCCGGCGACCTGGTCAACCGCGGACCGGACTCGCTCGCGGTGCTGCGCTTCGTGCGCGGGCTCGGCGAGCGCGCGGTCGTGGTGCTCGGCAACCACGATCTGCACCTGCTCGCACTCGCCGCCGGCAACCGCAAGCACGCCGGCAAGAGCACCCTGGGCGCGGTGCTCGACGCCCCCGATCGCGACGCCCTGCTCGACTGGCTGCGCCACCGCCCGCTGCTCCATCACGACGCCGCGCTCGGCTACGCCATGGTCCACGCCGGGCTGGCGCCGCAGTGGGATCTGACCGAGGCCCTGGACTGCGCCGCCGAGCTCGAAGGGGTGCTGCGCGGCCCCCGGCATCGCGACTTCTTCCGCGCCATGTACGGCAACCAACCGGCGCGCTGGTCGAGCACCCTGAGCGGTACCGAGCGCTGGCGTTTCATCACCAACGCCTTCACCCGGCTGCGCTACTGCGCCGCCGACGGTACCCTGGCGCTCAAGGAGAAGGGCGCGCTCGGCGCCCAGTCGCCCGGGCTGCTGCCCTGGTTCCAGGTGCCGGGCCGGCGCAGCGCCGCCAGCCGCATCCTCTTCGGCCACTGGTCGACACTCGGCTATCGCGCCGGCGACAACACCTGGGCGCTCGACAGCGGCTGTCTGTGGGGCGGCGCACTGACCGCGGTGCGGCTCGACCCGGAAGGCCCCTCGGCGCCGATCCAGCTCGACTGCCGGGGCTATCTGCGCCCGGGCAAGGGCGACTAGTCGGCCACCCGTTCCAGCTCGACGAAGCTCATCGCATGACGGTTGCGCGCATCGGCCGGGCGCTCGTGGCGTGCCACCTCGCGCCACTGCGCAGGATCGAGCGTCGGGAAGCGGGCATCGCCCGCGACCTCGGCATGCACCCGGGTGAGCTGGATGCGCCCGGCGCGCGCCAGCGCCTCGGCATAGACCCGGGCGCCGCCGACGATCATCAGCTGCTCGACCGCGCCAGCGGCAGCGATCGCCGCATCGAGCGAGTGCACCACCTCGGCGCCCTCGGCGCGATAGTGGCGGTCGTGTGTGAGCACCAGATGACGGCGGCGCGGCAGCAGCCCGGGCAGCGACTCCCAGGTGCGCCGCCCCATGACGATGGGACGATCGAGGGTGAGCGCCTTGAAGTGGGCGAGATCCGCGGGCAGGTGCCAGGGCAGCGCGTTGTCGCGACCGATCACGTCGTTGTCGGCCACCGCGGCCACCAGCACGAGTTCGGGGGTGGCGGGTCGATCTGGGGTCATCTGTTGGATCCGTTCGGGAGGTCGGCACGACTTTGCGGAGGCACCGGGTTTTGCCGACAATGGCCCGACGCCTCAGCCACCGAAGCCTACCATGCGTGCCACCTCGTTGTTCTTCCTCTATCTCTTCGTCTGTCTCGCGCTCGCCGCGCTGCTCACCGGCCCGCTGATGCAGACCGGCTGGATCGACTACGAGACCCAGCGGGTGATGGGCCGGCTGGCGCAGGTGTTCATCCTGCTCGGGCTGTGGCCGCTGCTGATCGCGCTGCGGCTGAACACGCGCGCGGCGCTCGGCCTCGACCACCCGGCGGCACGGTTGCACCGTACCGTCTGGCAGGGCTGGGTGCTCGGCGTCGCCATCCTGCTGGCGCTGGCGCTGGCACTGCTCGGACTCGGCATCCGCATCCCCGACCCGACCCCACCGGGCTGGGCAGCGCTCGCCTCGCGGGCGCTGCAGGCGCTGATCGGCGGTCTGCTGATCGGGCTGCTGGAGGAGGCCTTCTTCCGCGGCGCGCTCTATTCCGCCATCCGTCGCGACAGCGGGGTGCGCTCGGCGGTGCTGTGGAGCGCCGGACTCTACGCGGTGCTGCACTTCATGAAGCCCGGTGAACTGCCGCCGGGGATGGCGCTCGATGCCGCCGGGCTGTGGTACATGTTCAGCCACGTCTTCATCGACCTGTTCCAGTGGCACCACCTCGACTCCATGGTGGCGCTGTTCATGGTCGGGGTGTTCCTCGCCCTGGTGCGCGAGCGCAGCGGTCACATCGGCTGGTGCATCGGGCTGCATGCCGGCTGGGTGCTGGTGATCCAGGTCACGCGCCAGCTCACCGACGGCGACCCGGGCGCGTCCCTGGCCTTCCTCGCCGGCGACTACGACGGCACCATCGGCTGGCTCGCGGCGGCCTGGATCGGGCTGCTCGCCGCGCTCTACTGGTGGTGGACGGGTCGCGCCGTGCGCCGACGCTGATCCCCCTGCCCCTCGCGCCACCGCGGCGGACCTGCCGCGAGGGCCGCCAGCGGATCCGGCTCGACAGATCGCCCGGCGCAATGCCGGCGGTGGAAGCACACAACAGGGGGCGCATCGAAGCGATGCCGGACGTGGGCGCACGCGAAGCTGCCCGTCGATCCCTCGTGCATCGACCGCCTCCTCGGCGATCGCGCTGATCCTCCAATCCATACCGGCAGTTCCCTCGGCCGCGTGCGCTGATTGCATCTCATCTTGCTACGTCCCCCAAGGCACCGCAAGCCCGTGCGTTGCCCCTACCAACGGGCTGGTTTATAGTGATAATGAGAACGCATCTTGATTGCAAGGATTGCTAACCCCGAGTCCACACCATGACCCAGAGCTCCCGGATCCCGAGCGCGCTCGCGCTCGTCACTACCCTTTTTTGTGCCCCAGCCCAGGCCGCCACGCCACCGGAGGGCGGTCTCGAGGTCGAGCTCAACAAGCTCGAGCAACGCGCCGACGCCTGCGTCACCTACCTGGTCTTCGGCAACCGCACCGCCGTCGATCTCACCAGTCTGCAGCTCGAACTGGTGCTGTTCGACGACCAGGGCCTGATCCAGCAGCGACTCGCCCTCGAGGCCGCGCCCCTCGCCGCCGGCAAGACCAGCGTCAAGCTGTTCGAGGTGGCCGACACCCGCTGCGAGCAGATCGGACGCATCCTCGTCAACGGCATCGGTGCCTGCTCCAGCGCCGAGGGCACGCTCACCGACTGTCTCCAGCGCATCGAGCCCAGCTCGCGCCTCTCCACGAAACTCTTCAAGTGAGCGCCACGCGCGCAGGACTGGATACCATGACCCCACCCGCGACCACCGCCACCGAGCAGCCGACCCCGATCACCGAGGCCCCGGACGCATCCCTGGAGGCCGCCGCCACGACGCCCGCCCCGGACATCGAGCCCACGGCCGCCACCGACGCCGCGACCGCCGTCGACCCCACCGCCCTCGTCGACCCCTCGCCCTGGGCGGGGCTGATCGGAATGGCGCAGGAGCGGCTGAGTGTGTTCACCGAGGTCGGCGGTCCGGTGCTGGCGAGTCTCGCCGTGCTCTCGGTGGTGGCCGCAGCCATCATCCTGGTCAAGCTGTGGCAGTTCGCGCGGCTGCGCATCGACGCCCGCGCCCCGGTCGACGAGGCGCTGCTGCTGTGGCACCAACGCGACGTCCACGGCGCGCTGCGCAAGCTCGAGGAGCGCCCGCAGCCGGTCTCGCGGGTGGTCCATCTGGCGCTGGTCGGGCTGCGCCATCCCAAGCTCGACCTGACGCTGCTGCGCGAGGAGATCGCCCGCGTCGCCAGCCTCCAGCTCGAGCAGCTGCGCAGCCATCTGCGCGCGCTGGAGATCATCGCCGCGCTCAGCCCGCTGCTCGGCCTGCTCGGCACCGTGCTCGGCATGATCGAGGCCTTCCGTCAGCTCGAGCAGGCCGGCGCTCAGGTCGACCCCTCGATCCTCTCCGGCGGCATCTGGCAGGCGCTGCTGACCACCGCCGCCGGCCTCACCCTGGCGATTCCGGTGGTGATCGCGCACAGCTGGCTGGAGCGTCGTGTCGAGCGCTGCGGTCATCGCATGGAGGATGCCGTCACCCGGGTGTTCACCCGCGATCTCGCCGGCGCCGAGGACGAGGCCGCGATCCCCGAGCAGACAGCGGCACGCGCGCCCGTCGACCCTGCCCCCGAGACCGGAGCAGCAGCGCTGATCACGCCCAGGGTCGAGTATGCGTCTTGACCTCGCCCGGCGCGTTCGGCGCAACCCGATTTCGCTGACCCCGCTGATCGACGTGGTGTTCATCCTGCTGCTGTTCTTCATGCTCGCCTCGCACTTCGATCAGTGGCGCGCGCTCGCGCTCGACGCGCGCGGCGCCAAGGTCGGCGCGACAGCACCGAGCGCGGCGCGCGCGGCGATGCTGGTGCGACTGCATGCCGACGCCCGGCTCGATCTCGGCGGCGAACCGCTCACCCCGGCGCAACTCGAACGGCGTGTCGTCGAGGCGCTCGACCGCGACCCCGAACTGATCGTGGTGATCCAGTCCGACCCCGAGGTCGAACTGCAAACCATCGTCTCCACCATCGACCGTCTGGTCGCGGCCGGCGCCCCGGAGGTGCGACTGCAATGAAGTTCGCTCATCGCCATCAGCGACCCAGCGGCGACGATCAGCTGATCCCGCTGATCAACGTCATCTTCCTGATGCTGATCTTCTTCATGCTCGCCGGGCGCATCGCCCCCAGCGACCCGATCGAGATCGAGCCGCCGCACTCGACCGAGGCCCCGGAGGCGCTGGCGCCCCAGCCCGAGCAACGCACCCTGCTGATCGCCGCCGACGGTGCACTCGCGCTCGACGGCACGGCGCTCGCCGCCGCCGCGCTGCAGCAACGGCTCGCCGCCTGGCACCAGGCCGTGCCCAGCGGCGAGCTGCGCATCAAGGCCGATGCCCGACTCAGCTCCCGCCAGCTCCAGGAGACCCTGACGCTGCTGCGCGAGCTCGGCATCGAACACATCACCCTACTGGCGACGCAAGCGAGCTGATGGAGATCCGATCCCGACACTGGCTGGCGGCGGCGGCGCTGGCGCTGCTGCTGCACGGGTCGCTGCTGATGGCGCTGACCCGCCCGAGCCAGCCCGAACCCGTGGCGGTCATCCCCTACGAGATCGCACTCGGCGGGCTCCCCGGCCCCGCCGCCGAGCCGGCGAGCGCCGCGCCACTGGCCGCGCCGGCACCGATCCCGGCGGCCACACCGGCCCTGACCCCGTTGACCCCGGTCGCCCAAGCCGAGCTGGTGCCGGTGCGCGAACTCGAACCCGAGCCGCCCAAGCCCAAGCCGAAACCGGTCAAGCCCACGCCCAAGCCGCAACCCAAGCCCCAAGCGAGGCCGCAACCACCACGCACCGAGCAGCCGGTGCATCGCGCCCCCGGCGGCACCGGCTCCGGCCAGGGCAGCGCCAAGGGCAGCAGCCAGGGCAGCGGCGGAGGAGGCGGCGGCTCGGGCACGGTGCGCAGCGGCAACTACTACGGCAAGCTCGCTCACTGGCTCGATCGTCACAAACGCTATCCGCGCCAGGCCCGACGGCTGCGCCAGCAGGGGCGAGTCGAGATCTCCTTCACCATCGACCGTCAGGGACGGCTGGTCGCGCACCGCATCGTCTCCAGCTCCGGCCATCCGTTGCTCGACGCCGAGGTCAAGGCGATGCTCCAGCGCGCCAACCCGATGCCACGCCCACCGGCGGAGATCGCGCGCGACCGGCTCACGATCCAGGTGCCCATCGACTTCGCGCTGCGTTGAGCGCGAGCGCGACCTGGCCTTGCGCAAAAGCTAATGCGAACACTTAGCATTTGCATTAAGAAGACGATCGACCTATGCTCGCCCCGAGCAACAGGGCCCGGCACCGACCAGTCCGACCACCTCCACGGACAGGCCGGCACGGCCGGGCCCACCCCATCGACCCCTTCCCCGAAGGATCCAACCATGCGCAGTCTGACCCCATCCCTTCGTCACGGTCTTGCCCTCTCGCTCCTGCTCGCCGCCCCCTTCGCCAACGCCAGCCCGGAACTGGCCCAGCAGAGCGGCTGCCTGGTCTGCCATCAGGTCGACAGCAAGATCATCGGCCCGGCCTACCGCGACATCGCCGCCAAGTATCGCGCTCAGGCGGATGCCAAGGCCAAGCTGGTCGCCAAGGTCAAGCAGGGGGGCGTGGGCGTCTGGGGCGACATGCCGATGCCACCGAACGCGCACGTCAGCGACGCCGACATCGACACCCTGGTGACCTGGGTCCTCGGGCTGTGACCCGCTGCCGGTGGCCGTCACGACCGCCACCGGCACACCAACCGCCCCGTCATGGAGACCCTTGCAATGCAGCAGATCGGACTCTTCTTCGCCACCGACACCGGCACCACCGAGACCATCGCCCAGCGCATCCAGCACCATCACTTCTCTCCCGACACCCTGGCGCTGCACCCGTTCGACGAGAGCGACGCGGCACTGATCGACAGCCATCGCGCGCTGATCTTCGGCACCCCCACGGTCGGCTACGGCGACTACCCCTATGCGCTCGAACGCTTTCTCGACCAGCTCGACGCGGTCGACTTCAACGACCGCCCGGTGGCGCTCTTCGGCCTCGGCGACCAGCTGGGCTACCCGGATGTCTTCGTCGACGCCCTGGGGATGTTCCACGCCGAACTCGCGGCGCGCGGCGCCCGGCTGATCGGTTACTGGCCGACCGAGGGTTACGACTACGAGGCCTCCAAGGCCGATCTCGGCGACGGCCAGTTCTGTGGGCTGGTGCTCGACGAGGACAACCAGCCGGGGCTGACCGAGGCCCGACTGGCGCGCTGGATCGAGCAGATCCGTCCCGCACTGAGCGCCGCCTGAGACGGCAGTGAGGAGCCGCTTGCGCGATCGCAATGCACTACACAGCGATAAGCGCAACCATTCTCATTCACAAAAATCCTCAGTCATGCACCACGGCCGGTGCGGGAGTCGTTGCCGATGATCCAGATCCGTCACCAGATCCCGGGACGCATCCGGCTACGCATCCCCGCGCTGGCCCGCAACCGCCCGCTCGCCGACTGGATCGAGCACGAGCTGGGCGCGGTGCCCGGCGTCGAGCAGGCCACCTGCAACCCCGGCTGCGCCTCGCTGGTGGTGCGCTACGGCCACTCGCGGCTCGACCCCGAGACCATCCGTGCCCATCTCGAGGCGATCATCGCCCGCCCCATCGACCCCACCCGGCTGACCTGCGACCCCGCGGACGGCCGCTGTCGCAGCTGCCAACGCGGCGCGCAAGACCAGACGCCGACGCTGGGACGGATCCTCTCGCTGGTGCTGCTCGCCGGCTATCTCGGCTACGTGCTGATCCGCGAGCACCTGCTCAAGCGCCCGGTCGCCCAGAACCCGCTCAGCCCCACCGGGCTGATCGCCCTGGCCGGGGCCATCCCGCTGCTGCGCGACGCCTGGCACGAGACCTTCGTCGAGCGCCGCTTCAGCCTCCATCAGTTCCTCGCCTTCTCGCTGGTGCTCGGCATCCTCATGGGTGAGGCGCTCACCGCCTTCGAGATCATCCTGGTGCTGCGCGGCGGCGAGCTGCTCGAGGGCTTCGTCGCCAACCGCTCGCGCCGCGCCATCCGCCGCATGCTCGCGCTCTCGGTCAAGGACGCCTGGGTGTGGGTCGACGGTCAGGAGCTGCAGGTCGCGGTCGCCGAGCTGCGCGAGGGCGACCGGGTGGTGGTACGCACCGGCGAGAAGATCCCGATCGACGGGGTCATCGAGCACGGCGAGGCCGAGCTCAACGAGGCGAGCATCAGCGGGCGCTCGGAGCCGGTGTTCAAACAGGTCGGCGACGCGGTCTTCGCCGGCGGCTATGTCGAGCGCGGCGTCATCCGCATCCGCGCCGAACGTGTCGGCGAGGCGACCTATCTGGCGCGGATGGCCGCGCTGGTCGACGCCTCGCTCGATCAGAAGGCGCCGGTGCAGCAGCGCGCCGACGAGCTGGCCGCGCGGCTGCTGCGCCTCGGCACCCTGTCGACCCTCGCCACCCTGGTGCTCACCCGCAGCGTCGAGCGCGCCCTCACCGTGATGCTGGTGATGTCCTGCCCCTGCTCGACCGTACTCGCCGCCGCCACCGCGGTGAGCGCGGCGCTGCACAGCGCCACCCGGCGACAGATGCTGATCAAGGGCGGCGTCCATCTCGAGCGCGTCGGCACCGCGCCCTGTCTCTGCTTCGACAAGACCGGCACCCTCACCACCGAGACCCCGGAGGTCGCCACCGTGATCGGCGACGACGAGGACGCCCTGCTCTACTGGGCGGCCTCGGCCGAACACCACAACACCCATGCGCTCGCCCACGCCATCGTCCGCCACGCCGAGACCCTGGGGATCGAGCCCGACACCTGCGGCATCAGCGAGCATCTGCTCGGTCACGGACTGGAGGCCCGCATCGGCGAGCATCGGGTGCTGGTCGGCAACGCGCGGATGATGGCCTCGGGCAAGGTCTCGCTGCGCCGCTACAAGGCCGCCGCCGAACAGCTCATCGAGTCCGGCCTGACCGCGGTCTATGTCGCCCTCGACGGCAAGGCGCTGGGGGTGATCGGCATCCGTCACCAGCTCCGCGCCGAGGTCCACGAGACCCTGGCGCGACTGCGTGCCGACGGCGTCAGCCATATCGCGCTGATCTCCGGCGACGAGCCGCGGGTGGCCGCCGCCCTGGCCGAGGAGCTGGGGCTCGACAGCTGTCATGGCGGACGCCTGCCCGAGGACAAGGCCGAGGTGGTGCGCGCGCTGCGCGCCGAGCACGGCGCCGTGGTGATGGTCGGCGACGGGGTCAACGACGCCCTGGCGCTGGCCGAGGCCGACATCGGCATCGCCATGGGCAGCGGCGGCTCGGAGGTGGCCATCGAGGTCGCCGACATCGCCCTGGCCGACAGCGCCATGGGCAACCTCGCCGAGCTGCGCGCGCTCAGCCGCCAGACCCTGCGTGTCGCCGACCAGAACTACTATCTCGCCGTCGGCACCGACGTCGCCGGCATCGCGCTCGGTGCCGCCGGCATCCTCAGCCCGGCGATGGGCGGGCTGATCCACGTCACCCACACCCTCGGCATCCTCGCCAACTCCTCGCGGTTGCTGCGCGCGCACTGAGCGCGCCCGGCGAGGGCGTCAGGACAGCGCCGCCAGGGCCGGCGGCGCGGCCCCCGGACGCCGCGCCAACGGCGCACGCTGACGGGCCACCGGGCAGCGGGCGCGCCGATCGGCCTCGACCAGCGCCACCCCCAGCTCCAGCCCCAGACCACAGAGCACGTTCAACACCCCGGGCGGCAGACAGCGCGCCAGCGCGCACCAGAGCGCGGCGACGGCGACCCCCTGGGGGCGACGGTCGTCGAACAGCAGCGCCACCACCAGGGTCTCGCCGCGCTGCAGGATGCGCAGCGCACGCGCCAGCTCGGGCAACGGGTCGGCGCTCACCGACACCGCCAGCCAGCGCACGCCACGGGCGTCGATCGCCACCCCGCCGCGCGGCTCGCCGCGCAGATCGGACTCCAGCGCCTGGCGCCAGGCCGCACGCACCAGCCGACTCGGTTCGCACCAGACCGCGGCGGCCTGCTCACAGTCCGAGCGACAGCCAGCGATGCCCTGCTCGAAGCGCCGTCGATCGATCAGCCCCCCGACCTGGTCGAGCCGCGCCGCGCGTGCGGCGCTGCCGCGGACCTGCCAGACCTGGGCGGCGACCCCGGCGGCGGCGATCGCCGCGGTCACATCCAGCCCGGAGGAGCGCGCCACCCGCACCGGCCCGACCCTGAACGCGGCCCCCGACCAGGGGATGCGCCAGCAGCCGCCGACCAGGTTGGCGAGCTGACGGGAGGCCACCGGCGCAGCCTCCGCGTCACCCGGGTCGGCGAGCATCGTCGCCGCGCTCATCGGCGCACCTGCGCGACGACCTCGGCGCCCGGCGCCATCGCCCCGGTGGCACCGTGTTCGGGCAGCAGCATCAGGCAGAGCAGCGCGGCGATGACGGCGATCGGCGGCAGGAGTGACAGGTGAAGACGCATGCGAAGACCTCCCGAGGCCCGGTGCACGCGCGACAGCGCGGATGGCCGGACTTCACAATTAGATGATAACGGTTATCATTATTACCCATTGAGCCGATGACCGCAATACCCGAGAGCAGGACTCACCTAATCATGTCGCAGCCATCCACCGGGGCACGCTACCGGCGATGCGCCGCGCCGCGCGGTCGACTCGAGCTGCGTCGGCCCGCACGGGCCGACGCAGCCGGAGCGCTGAGCACCACAGGACGCGCGGCGGCGGCTCAGAACCGCCCCTCGACCCCGAGATAGACGGCGCGCCCGACCAACAGCAGGTCGTCGTCGCGCACGTCGAACAGGTTGTCGACGCCGAGGCGCAGGTCGAGCCCGGCGACCAGCGGACGCGACAGGTCGAGGTTCCACACCCCGGTGCCCTTCTCGCGCCCGGAGACCGAGTCGAGCACCCCGAGGCTGTAGTCGCCGACCAGGCTCACCCCCAGATCCCAGGGGCGATAGTCGTAGTCGAGGGTGGCGACCAGACGATGGCGCGGCCGGTCCTGGAGGCGGGTATCGGCCTCGGTGTCGTTGGCATCGAGATAGCTGTACTGCAGCCCGACCCCGAGATCGGCGCTCGGGCGCCAGTCGAGCGCGGTCTCAACGCCCTGCAGCAGCGCCGTGCCGATGTTGGCGTACTGATAGATCGGCTTGCCGTCGGCGCGCCGATCGATGGTGCGCACGTCGATCAGGTCGTCGACCCAGTTGCGAAAGACCCCCAGGCTCGCCTGCCAGGCGCCCCAGTGTCCCTCGATCCCGAGGTCCAGGCTGGTCGATTGCTCGGGCTCCAGGTCGGGATTGCCGAGCCGGGTGAACTTCGGCTTGGTGACATCGACATAGAGATCGCGCACCGTCGGCACCCGATAGCCCTGGCCGAGCTGGGCGCGCAGCCGCAGCCCGCGATCGCCGCCGTCGAACAGCCTGTAGACGGCGCCGAGGCTGCCGGTGGCGCGGTCGTCGAACTGATCCGAGGCGTCGTAGCGACCGCCGAGCACCAGCTCCAGGCGCGACGAGACCTGCCACTGGTCCTGCAGATAGAAGGCCGAGTAGTCGATGGTCGATTCCGAGCCGAGGGTGAGGATGCCGTCGCGCTCGACCTCGTAGACCCCCTCGCCGCTGTCGATGGTGTTGCCCTCGAAGGCCTCCTGGCGGTACTCGGCGCCGAGGGTGAGATGGTGGTCGTCCCAGGGACGCCAGCCGAACTGCCCCTCGACCACCGTGCGCACCATCTCGACCTCGTCGAAGTCGATCAGCCGACCGCTGGACTCATCACTGAGCTCGCGATCCTTGTCGAGTTCGGAGCGATAGACGCGTAGCCGCCCGTCGCGCTCGCCGTCGTCGTACTCGAGCGCGAGCGCGAGATCGGTGCGGGTATCGTCCTCGTCGGTGCGCTGCAGCCCGCCCTTGCCGGCCAGGGTGCTGTAGGCGCTGTCGCTCTGCAGATGGGCGAGATCGGCCACCAGTCGCCAGTCCGGGGCGAGACGCCAGTCGAGGCCGAGCGCAAAGCGGTTGAAGCGCTCGCGCTCGATCTGGGTCTCGCCGTCGTCGAGTGCGACCTCGCCCTGATCGATCGTCGTCCCGGAGAGCGACACCCCGAGCCCGGGCAGCGGGGTGATCACGCCATAGACATCGCCCTCGCAGCGCGAGCCGTCGTCGAGTTCATAACCGGTGCAGCGGGCGCGCCAGTCGAGCCGGGGCGCGGTGGGGTCGCGGGTGATGACGTTGATCACCCCGCCGAGCGCATCGGCGCCGTAGAGGGTGCTGCCCGGACCGCGCACGATCTCGACGCGCTCGACGTCGGCCAAGGGGATACGACTGAGCTCGTAGCGCTGCGAGGGCTCAGCGGCCACCCGTCGACCGTCGATCAGGATCAGTGTCTGCTCGTTGGAGAAGCCGCGAATCGAGACCGTCTTGTTGGTCCCCCTGCGCTGCAGGTGGACACCCTGGGCCAGTGGCAGCACATCGCCGAGCCGACTGGCGTCGTGCCGCTCGATGGTGTCGCGATCGAGTACCTGCACCGCTGCCGGCACCCGGTCGAGCGAGGTCTGAGAGCGGGTGGCGGTGACACTGATCGCCCCCAGCTCGACGACCGGATCGGCCAGCGCCGGGACGAACCCGGCGCCACAGACCAACCCCAGCATCAGGGATCCACGGACACGAGGATCGCTCATCGCGCGACCTCCGCCGCTACCGGCGTGGTCAGGCGGGTGAACTGCTCGGCGCTGGTCAGCTCACGCAGCCGTCCCAGGGCCTCGATGCGCAGCTCGGTGATCTCACGCTCGAGCCGGGCCAGCTCGTCGAGCTCGGGGGCCAGCTCCGCGACCGTCGCGCCACGCTCGAGCACCGCCGTGCGCAACCGTCGTTCGAGCGACTGGGCCTGCTCGATCCGAGGCATGATGCGCGCAGGATAGACCTGCAACAACGCACGCTGGATGCGCTCGCGCTGCTCAGTGGGCAGCTCCAGGATCGCCACCGGGAGCCGGGTATGGGGCAGCGACAGCAGCTCGACCTCGTGCATGGTGCCGTGATGGTCGTCTGCCTGCGTCCGGGGCGGCTCCTGCGCCAGGGCCGGGGCGATAGCGAACGCGCACAACAGCGCAAGCGTCCGAGGACGGGAGAGGGACATGATCGGGCCTCCTTTGGAGGGGCATCTGGAAAAGGACCGACCAAGTTAATGGAACGATAACGATTCTCAAATGCGAGATATCAATGGCAAGGGGTAGCGGCCAGCTTCCAGTCGCCAGTCGCCAGAGAGGGTGAACCGCAAAGCCGCGAAGAACGCGAAGAGAAGACAGGCTTTCTGCTGTCAGCCGCCAGCGAGAGGAGCAGGCTTGTCTCGTATCGCCAAGGTTGACCGCAAACCGGAGGCTGCCTGTTCACAAGGAGGGGACAGCCACCAGTTGCCAGCCACCAGCGACCAGCCATCAGTGAGCGTTGACCTCAACGACTGGCGCAGGGCACGAGAGGCTTTACTGCTGTCTGTCGTTCCCAAGAAAGGGAGGACAATGCGGAGGACGCCCCCTAGGAGGAAGGAGGGGACAGCGACCAGCCACCAGTGAGCGTTGACCTCAACGACTGGCGCAGGGCGCGAGAGACTTTACGGCTGCCTGTCGTTCCCAGGGAAGGGAGGACGATGCGGGGACGCCCAGTCGCCAGACGACGCCAGGAAGCCGCTCGCATGTCCGCTTTCGCGTTCTTTGCGGTTCATCCTCTCCGGCATCTGATGGCTGGCAACTGGTGGCTGATGGCTGGTCGCTGTCAGCTGAAACCCCTTGCTTTCTCGCTAATGAGAATTATTATTGACTCCATCCCAGAGCCAACCCACGCCGAAGGAGTCCGGCATGTGTGAGTCCCGACCGTCCATCGTGTCCTCCAATGTCATCGCGCCGCCACTCGAAGCACCGCAGCCGGGGCAGCGCCCATCAAGCCGGCGCCGCAAGCTGTGGGAGCTCGCGCACAAGTTCCACTGTCCGGTGATCGGTACCTGTCTGCACGTCGACGAGCTGCGCGAGATCGCGCGCAAGAGCGGGGTGCGCCAGCACGCGCGCGCCAGCGACTTCGACATCCATGTGCGCTGTGTCGCCGCCGCCGAACAACGCGGGCCGCTCTCCCAGGCCACCCACAAGGCGCTCGAACGCAAGCACGCGCGGATGATCAAGCGCTTCGCCCGCGCCAAGGACAGCGAACAGGTCGCCGCGCTCTGGGATCAGGCACGCGCCGAGGGCGAGATCCCCGGTGCCTTCTGGGCACTGATGACCCACCCCCATGCCGACGCCATGCTCTGCGTGCGCGCCTACGAGGACGTGCACATGCTCTCGCACCAGATCGGTGCCGGGCTCGGCGCCGATCTGCGCGCGCTGCGCGAGACCCGCGCCCAGCTCGACCGCGCCCAGCGCGACGCCGCCGAGCGCGAGCGCCGGCTCAACCGCAGCCTCGCCGAGCGCGAGGCCCGCATCGAGCAACTGGAACAGACGGTCGAGCAGCACCAGGGGCTCGAGCGCGCCCTCGAACGCGCCGAGGGCGAACTCGCCGCGCTGCGCGACCAGGACCGCTCGGCCAGCCTCGACGAGGAGCGGCGTCGCGCCGACCAGGCCAGCGCCCGGGTCGCGACCCTGGAGGCACAGCTCAAGCGCGAACGCGAGCACCGCACCGAACTCGCCGAGCGCCTGGCACAGCGCGAGGACGCGCTGCGACGACTCGAACAGCGCTTCGCGCAGATCGAGCCGGAGGACTGCTGCGGTGGCTGCGCCGCCGCCGACGACTCGGTACCCGACCTCGCCGGGCGGCGCATCCTCTGTGTCGGCGGTCGCGGCTCGCTGGCCAGCCGCTATCGCAACCTGGTGGCACGCTGCAACGGCGAGCTGCTGCGCCATGACGGCGGGCTGGAGGACAACCGCCAGCGGCTCGAATCGCTGCTCGCCAAGGCCGATGCGGTGATCTGTCCCGCCGACAACTGCAGCCACGACGCCTATCTGCGCACCAAGCGCTTCTGCAAGCGCACCGCCAAGCCCTGCGTGCTGCTCGAACGCTCCAGCGTCGACGCCTTCGCCCGCGCCATCGCCGATCTGGTCGAGCCGCCACCGGCCACCACGCGCTCGGCAGCCTGACCCCGGGGCGGGGCCTCAGGCCCCGCCGCGCCCGCAGTCCCTGCACACCAGGACCCAGATGATCCCCGAACTCGTCCGCATCCATGACGTCATCGATGTCGTGATCAGCACCCTCAATGCTCGCGATCCCTATACCTCCGAGCACTCCTTCCGGGTGGCACTGTTCTCCGAGCTGCTCTCCGAGCAGATGTCGCTGCCCGCCCGAACCCATCAGCGGCTGCACATCGCCGCTCATCTGCACGACATCGGCAAGGTCGGCGTGCCCGACGGCATCCTCAACAAGCCCGGTCGACTCACCGAGGTCGAGAAGCTGCAGATCCAGCTCCACCCGCGCATCGGCTTCGACATCCTCCAGCGCCTGCCGACCTTCCGCGAGGTCGCCCGCATCGTCCTCCACCATCACGAACGCATCGATGGACTCGGCTACCCCAACCGGCTGCACGGCAGGCAGATCCCGCTCGAATCACGCATCATCGCCGTCGCCGACGCCTTCGACGCCATGACCTCGGACCGCCCCTATCGCCGCGGCATGCCCGTCGAGACCGCCGCCGAGGAGATCGCCCGCCATGCCGGCGACCAGTTCGACCCCGAGGTGGTCGCACACTTCGAGCGCGCGATCGACCTGCTTGCGACCCACGTCCAGTCCGGCCAGGAACCCACCCGCCTCCCCGGCGAACCCGACCACGACAGCCTGATGCACTCGCGCATCGCCAGCGCGGCCTGATCGGGCCGCGGGCGGGAGGGGGAAAGCCTCCAGCCTCCAGCCTCCAGCCTCCAGCCTCCAGCCTCCAGCCTCCAGCCTCCAGCCTCCAGCCTCCAGCCAGATTTTGAACCGCTAAGACGCGAAGGACACGAAGGTTTTTTTAAAAAAGGACACCCATTTATCGAACGCCTAGACGCCAACCACACAACCCCTTCGCGTTCTTCGCGGCTTGGCGGTTCACATCTTTGCGGTTCACATCTTCGAAAAAGCGTGAAAAAGGACACCCATTTATCGAACGCCTGGACGCCAACCACACAACCCCTTCACGTTCTTCGCGGCTTGGCGGTTCACATCTTTGCGGTTCACATCTTCCGAAGGCTGGCGGCCGACGACAGCGCCCCGGTCGCCAGCCGCAACCCTCGACAACCAGCCGGCGCCTCGTATCATGGGGAGCGGTCGCACCAGCGCGGTGCGTCGAGACATGACGGGGCGAGGACCTATGGCCAGACAGCATCTAACCAAGACGGGGTCGCGCTGATGTGCGGGATCGCCGGTTTCATCCTGCGCGTCGGGGTCGAACCCGCGCCCGGTACGCTCGAGCGCATGATCGAGCGACTCGGACACCGCGGCCCGGACGACAGCGGACTCTATCGCGAGGGCGCGGTGGGGCTGGCGCAGTCGCGGCTGTCGATCATCGGACTGGAGACCGGGCACCAGCCGCTGCTCGCGCCCGCCGACGGGCTGGCGCTGGTGGCCAACGGCGAGGTCTACAACTATCGCGAACTCAACGCCGCGCTCGGCGCCGCCGGGCGGGTGGCGCGCACCGGCTCGGACTCCGAGACCATCCTCCACGCTTACGCGGTGCACGGGCTCGACGCGCTCGAACGGCTGCGCGGCATGTACGCCTTCGCGCTGCACGACCGCCGGCGCGAGCGGCTGATCCTCGCCCGCGACCGGCTCGGCATCAAACCGCTGTTCTACGCCCGGCTGCCCGACCGGGTGGTGTTCGCCTCCGAGCTCAAGGCGCTGCTCGCGCTGCTGCCCGAGTCGCCGCGGGTCTCGGCGCCGGCGCTGCGCCAGTTCCTCCACCACCAGTTCGCCGCCGGCGAGGACACCCTGATCGAGGGCGTGCGCCGCGTCCCGCCGGGCGAGGCGCTGGTGATCGACTCCGAGCTCAACCTCACCCATCACCGCTACTGGTCGGCGCGGCGCGTCGCCCCGCGCGACATCGGCCCCGAGTACGCCAGCTACGAACTCGGCGAGCGGCTCGACGCGGCGATGCGCGAGCACATGCGCGCCGACGTGCCCTTCGGCCTGTTCCTCTCCGGCGGGGTCGACTCGGCGGTGCTCGCCGCCCTGCTCCACCGCCACGGCGCCGGGCGCATCCACAGCTTCTCGGTCGGCTATCGCGGCACCCGCATGGCCGACGAACTCGACGCCGCCGAGCGGGTCGCGGCGCACTTCGGCTTCGAGCATCACCGTCTGGAGCTGGAGCTGGATCAGGTCTTCGGTCGCATCCCCCACAGCATCTGGGCCGCCGACGAGCTGATGCGCGACTATGCCTGTCTGCCGACCTCGATCCTCGCCGAGCAGGCCAGCGCCGAGCTCAAGGTGGTGTTCTCCGGCGAGGGCGGCGACGAGGTGTTCGGCGGTTATGGCCGCTACCGCCCGCCGCGGCTGGAGCGCTGGGGCAAGGGGCTGCTGCGTCCCGGCAGCGGCGGCTTCCGCACCCGGGGACAGTGGGCCAGACGCTGGCAACGGGCGCTGTACGGTGCGGCGCTCGCGACCGTCGAGCCGCCCGATCGCGCCCCCTTCGTCGCCGCCTGGCAGGCCACCCCCGGCGACTGGTCCGACCTGCAGCGACGTCAGTACACCGACCTGGTGACCGCGCTGCCCGACAACCTGCTGGTGAAGACCGACCGCATGCTGATGGGGTTCGGCGTCGAGGGCCGGGTGCCCTTCCTCGACCACCGTCTGGTCGAGTTCGGGCTGGCGCTGCCCGACACGCTCAAGACCCGCGACGGCAGCGGCAAGTGGCTGCTCAAGCGCTGGGCCGAGCCGCTGCTGCCGCCGGGGCACCTGAGCGCGCCCAAGCGCGGCTTCCACGTCCCGGTCGGCGACTGGCTCGGAGACGAGCGCGCCGCCCGGGTCGGCGAGCTGCTGGCGCGCAACGACGGCATCCGCACCTGGTTCCGCCCCGAGGCCCTGCCCGCGCTGGTCGCCGCGCGTCGCGCCGGGCGCGGCGGCGGGCGCGAGCTGTTCGGACTGCTGCAGTTCGCGATCTGGCACCGTCTGTTCATCGAGCGGCCGGGGCTCACGCCCGCCCCGCACGAGGACCCGCTCGACTGGATCGCGAGCGACTGAGCCCGCGCCACGCGTCGCTGGCCAAGCCGCGCGCGCTGGCGCAGAATGACCCCACAGGACCGCGTCCGCCGCGCGCCGCTGGCGGACGCCCGAGCACCACGGATGGCGCCCGATCGTCATCCGGCCACCGAGACCCGCGCCGCATGACCGAGCCCGCACACATCGCCTGCTTCCTCTCCACCTCGGGACACAGCGGCGTCGACCGGCTCGCCCGTCACCTGCTGCCGGCGATCGCCCGGCGCGGCCACCGCGTCGACCTGCTCAAGGTGCGCGGCCACGGCCCCGAACTCACCGAACAACCGCCGGGGCTGCGCATCATCGACCTCGGTACCCGCCACACCCTCGCCACCCTGCCCGCACTGGTGCGCTATCTGCGCCGCGAGCGTCCCGACGTGCTGCTCTCCGACAAGGACAAGGTCAACCGTCTGGCACTGGCCGCGCGCGCACTGGCACGCACCCCGACCCGATTGGTGCTGCGCTCGGGGATCACCATCTCGGTCGATCTCGCCTCGCGCGGACCGCTCGACCGCTGGGTGCAACGTCACTCGATGGGCTGGCTCTACCTCTTCGCCGATCGCGTGCTGGTGCCGAGCGTCGGCGCCGCCGACGACATGGCCCGCTACACCGGCCTGCCGCGTGAGCGCATCCACCCGGTCGACTCGCCGATCGTCCCGGCGCGGCTGTTCACCGAGCAACAGCCACGTCCCGATCACCCCTGGTTCGCCGACGACGCCCCGCCGCTCATCCTCAGCGTCGGTGAGCTGTGCAGCCGCAAGGACTTCGCCACCCTGCTGCGCGCCTTCGCCCGGGTGCGCGCCGAGCGCCCCTGCCGGCTGATGATCCTCGGGCGCGGCAGCGCCCGCGAGCGCCTGCTGCGCCTCGCCGACGACCTCGGCGTCGGCGCCGACTTCGCCCTCCCCGGCTTCGTCCCCGAGCCCTACGCCTACATGGCCCACGCCGCCCTGCTCGCCTTCTCCTCGCGCTGGGAGGGCCTGCCCTTCGTCCCCGTCGAAGCGCTGGCCGTCGGCACCCCGGTGGTCTCCACCGATTGCCCCAGCGGCCCGCGCGAGATCCTCCAGGACGGACGCTACGGCCCCTTGGTCCCGGTCGGCGACGATGCGGCACTGGCCGAGGCGATCAAGGCGACGCTGGATAATCCGTTGCCGAAGGCGGTGTTGCGGGAGGCGGCGGGGCGGTTTGAGATTGAGCGGGCGGTTGGGGGGTATTTGGGGGGGATGGGAATTTCAGAAGAGTAGAACCATATCGTTTTTCATCAAAAAATATCCACTAAAAATCAACAAATATAAAAACTGCAAAAACCTCCCTAGGCGCAAATAGAAAATCACCCACCAGAACTTTTACATAAGGAAGCCACATGAACCATTTACTAGAAAAAGCTTTCAAATCACTATCTGTCACATGTAACAAATCATCTTTACACGCCTTAGACGAAGACAGAATAAAAGTAACTTTGCGAACGCTTCACAACAACGGGATTGAGATCAACCCCCCCGATCTAGAAAGCTGGCTAATTGAAAACAACTGGCAGAAAAAACCTAGAAGCCTGATAGTTACTTGGGCGAAATCGATTTCGGATGGAAGTCAAGTAAAAATCAAAAACAAAGAGAGTGCTCCTACGGAAAAGGAAATCTGGGATCGATTGACAAAAAAACGCAAAACCTCAAACGCCCCTGAAATTGCATAGCTCATTCCGAGCAACTTCAGCCATTTTTCGATGAACTCTCGAGCGCTTTAACGCTGCAGCGTCTATTTACTGATGGAATTAAGCAGAGGAATTTGGAACCCCCTGGGGCCTGGAAGCAGTTGACCAAGCACAACAGGAAATCCGTCTGGTGGAGACCGAGACAATGCGCCTTCGCGCGACGAAAAGAACTGAGCAGATGGTTGAGGACAGCACCAGAGGAAAAGCAAAGGCGCACCCTTTTTACCAAGAGCGATATGAAATACCCAGTAAAAATTGAAAAAACTGGCGAATCATGGCTCGTCAGTTTTCCAGATTTTCCCGAGGCGCTGACCGAAGACAGCAGCTATGAAGGCGCGCTGGATATGGCGTGGCATTGTTTGCTAAGCACCTTCGACCTCTATTTTGAAGACTTGAAAGAGATCCCAGCACCCTCGGCGCCAGAACCTGGACAAGTCGAAATCAAGTTACCGGTCGGATTGCAAGCACAAATCATGCTCCTGAACGCCTTTATTCTCTCCGGCATTTCAAAGGCGGAATTAGCACGACGCATGTCGACACACAAACAGGAAGTTCAGCGAATCTTGAGCATTAAGCGAAAAACCAAGATTGATCGTGTCGAACAAGCATTGAACGCGCTTGGCTTTGAATTCCAATTAGGAATGCAAACTAAAGCAAGAGCAAACTGAAGGACACCCAATTACCGTTGCACTTATCTTTGACGCTCCCAAGGCGCTAAAACATATGCCTTCCAAAAGACTACTGCCACCACATCCTCAGCCTCAAAGAAATCCGTCCTTACGTTTTGTACGAAAAGTAATGCCTGAGGCATCTGCGGATACAAGCAAGCGTGAACATTGCCGAGAAGCTGGTCGCCAACTTGTCGTAACGGGTGGCGATGCGTCGACAGGACTTGAGCCAGCCGAACAGCCGCTCGATGACGTTGCGCTTGCGATAGCTGGGCTTGTTGAGTGCCCGAGGGCGACCAGGCTTGGGCTTGCGCACGCCCTGGCGCTGCGGGATCACCGGACGGATACCGCGCCGATCGCAGTAGCGGCGTAAGTCGTCGGCATCGTAGCCCTTGTCGGCGAGCAGTTGGCGGCAACGGGTGCGCGGACGACCTCGATGAGCGCTGGGCAAGCGGACCTGATTGAGAAGCGGTTGGGCATAGCGAATGTCGCTGTGCTGGCCTGGGGAGAGCAGAAAGCTCAAGGGAACGCCCTTGGCATCGCAGAGCAGGTGGATCTTGGTCGTCAGGCCGCCGCGACTGCGCCCGAGCGCATGGCTCAGTGGCTCCTGCGCCCCCCCTTTTTTCCGCCGCCAGCGGCGGCGCGCGTGGCACGGATCGAGGTCGAGTCGATCATCCAGGTCTCCAGATCGATCAACCCATCCTCACGTAGCCGGATGTGCAACCGCTCCAGGACCTTGGTGAAGGTGCCGTCGTCACGCCAGTCGCGAAATTGCTGGTAGACCGTCGACCAAGGACCGAAGCACTCAGGCAGGTCGCGCCACGCCGCACCCGAGCACAGCACCCAGAAGATGCCGTTGAGCATCAGGCGGTCATCCCGGCGTGGGCGACCGGTACGCTGCGGACGGGAAAACAGATCGGCAATCAGCTCCCAGGCCTCTTCTGGGAGTTCGTAACGTCTCGACATCTGGCCTCTTCTCCTGCAAGAACGAGGTCAGTGTAACAAGCAGGGTTTTCGTACAAAACGTAAGGCGGTGTTGCGGGAGGCGGCAGGGCGGTTTGAGATTGAGCGGGCGGTTGGGGGGTATTTGGGGGGGATAGAGCGACGCGCGGAGGATATATAAAAGCTCAATCAAATACCTATTTGTCAGAGCACTACCGAAATTCGGGGGGAACCTCACCTTGGACCTTTCCACACCCCCTCACTAGCGCCCGCGTGAGCGCTTCTGGCGGCTCGCGACCGTCAGTGCCTGGAGCCGCTCAGTATCCGCATGCTCAAAAGCTCCGCTCATCCGTTTGATCTCCTCTCCCCGTAGCCCGTTATGTTTGGCCAGATCTTGCCAAGACGTTAGGGCCTTGCCCAGAGCGCCCAAGGCATGCGCCTGGATGGTCTCGTCTACCCCGAAGTAGTCCGCCAGATCAAGGCACAACTGAAGGGAAGGTCGCCGTTGCTCGCCATCGAAGGATAGGGCATGGCGGCGCCGGTCAAGGGCATGGCGGTCGGGGTTGAGGTCATAAGCCGGTGAGAGCCGCCAGCCTTGGGGCTCGCGAAGGAAGCCGTGATTACGCAGATGATCGTCGGTGTTGCCGCACAGAGCGTTGAAGGTCATGCGTCGCCACAGTTCAACCTGATCGAGCTTGGGTTGGGCCGAGGTCGCCTTGATGACATCAGCCAGCTCCAGATAGCTTGCCGCGTCCGCACTCTGCTCGTCTCGCGCGGCCAGGGTCATGGCCGAGGCGAAAGGAACCCTTCCTCCTTGTTGTCGATCAAACCGTTCCACCAACAGCACAGGTCGCTCACCGTTCGCGTTGAGCAATCGATGCTTCGCCACGCGCAGGCCCGCTGCTCCCGCGAGATCCAGCACAGTCGCCTCCCAGGCCCCTACCCGCTCGGTATCGAGCCGGGATTGAAATTTGGCGATATAGAGCTTTCCCTTGTCCTCGATCGCCGCCTTGGGATGGGCGCCGCCGAGGGATGAGCCCGGCTGGGCGAGGAGCGCGAGGTCGGTATCGGTCTGTACGCCTTGCTCCAGGCGCTCGATCGCGGCTTCCAGGGCTCGTAGATGGACCAGCTTTGGAACGTCTGTGGTTAGGGCCAGAAATTCTCCAGGAGTCTCCGCGAGACTCAATCGCAAGGCACCCATCCGCATGTGATCGGAGACCCCCAGGAGGTAATCGCTTTCGTTCAGGTAGCGGTCGAGAACCCGATCCTGGACGAGTCGCCCCCAGCGATCGGGGGCGATGTCCTGGAAAGCGCCCCACAGCTTGCTCGCCTGAAAGGGCATCCCTGGCAAGAGATCCAAGTCGGGATCGATGGCGAAGCCCGCCCGGCACCAGTCTCGATCATAGGTGAACTGATAGCGCTCGGTTCCCCGCTGGCTGGTGAAGATATCGAGCTGGCCGACCGTCCGACGCTCACCCAGCCAATCCAAAGTGACAACCAGGGACGTGCTCACCGCACCCGGCCTCCGCGAATGCGCTGCGGCAACTGCTCCTCAAGAAGATCCAGCCCGAGCGGGTCTTTTGTCCGGTCGATCAGCTCCGCGAGCGCATCGAGCTTACCGAGAATCATCAGGGCCGAGGCCCAGGCGCTGATTGCGACGTTTGGATTACCAGCCTCAAGGCGGTTGAGCGTTCCGCGCGAAACGCCCATGCGCTCGGCCATCAGCTCGGTGCTGATGCGCCGGCGCCGTCGTGCATCGCGGATGTCGGCGCCCAGCTTTTTGAGGGCGCGCTCGACACGGATGGATTTCATGATGAAGCCTCAGGCGTGTGTCTGGATGGTTTTCAGTGGCTAGGAAACCGGTTTTTCATGTCTGCCACATCCATGTTAGCGTTCTTTGAGAGAATTTTAAAAATTTATATCGTTCTTTTTGTAAGACGTTAAAGGCGTTATTCACAGGGAGACCAACAGGTCCATGCCGGTGGCGATCATGTTCATGATCGCCACCGGCCGTGGTAAGAAAGGTCGGGAGGACGGGGTACGCGGGCGGTTCTGGGAGGGACGCTTTCGCTCGCAGGCGATCCTCGACGAGACGGAGGATAAGAAAAGGACACCCAGAGCGCCTAAATCGACTCGAAGCAAAGGGACACCCGAAGCAAAGGGACACCCACTTACCGTTGACGCTCGCAAGGCGCTCTCCTACGCTTCACCCAACACCTCCAGCGGAGATGCCCCATGACTCGTCCCCGCGCCGTGCTCGTCTCCTTGTCCGATACGCCCTGGTATCACGTCGTCACGCGCTGCGTGCGCCGGGCGTATCTCTGTGGCTTTGATCGGTTGAGCGGACGGAGCTTCGAGCATCGGCGCGGGTGGGTGGAGTTGCGGCTGCGCCAGCTTGCGGGGGTGTTCGCGATCGATGTCGCGGCTTATGCGGTGATGAGCAATCACGTACATCTGGTGGTGAGGGTCGATGCCGATCGGGCGGCGGGGTGGTCGGAGACCGAGGTGCTGCGGCGCTGGCGGTGTCTGTTCCGGGGGCCTGTGGTGGTGGAGCGGTTCCTGTCGCCTGCGACGCGGGCGGGCATGACCGAGGCGGAGCTGGAGGTGGTCGCTGGCTTGGTCGCGACCTACCGGGCGCGGCTGGCGGATCTCTCCTGGTTCATGCGGATACTGAACGAGTCGATCGCGCGGGCGGCGAATCGGGAGGATGGGGTGCGGGGACGGTTCTGGGAGGGACGCTTTCGCTCGCAGGCGATCCTCGACGAGACGGCGCTGTTGGCGGTGATGGCCTATGTCGATCTCAACCCGATTCGGGCGGGGATCGCGGAGACGCCGGAGGAGAGCGCACATACCGGGATTGCGGCACGGATTGCGGCCTTGCGCGCGGGCGATGAGGGTACGGCGACCGGGCTGCATCTCGACGTGGCGTACCGCCCGGATGTCGGGCCGGAGACACCACCAGAGGTCTCTCCCGATTCGCAACGACCGATTCCCCAGCGCAAGACACCAGCCAGTCACGCACCCACACCGCCCGAACCCGAGAACGACACCTCGCCGGACGCCCGTAGCACCAATCTCTGGGAGACCGCGCTCGACCGCCTTCCCCCTGCCCCACTACTGCCCTTCGGCAACCCCGCCGAGATCCCCGCGTCGATCCCCTTCACCTTCGACGACTATCTGACCCTGGTCGACTCGCTCGGTCGCGCCCTGCATCCACGCAAGCGCGGGGCGATCCCGGCGGAGCTGCCCGACATCCTCACCCGACTCGGCATTGCGCCGGAGCGCTTCGTCGAGCACGCGGGTTTCCTGCTCAAGGGGTTTGGTACCGCGATCGGTGCGCCAGAGCGGCTGACGGCGCTCGCGGCGTGCCGGGAGTGTCGTTATCTGCGGGGTGTCGGGCGGGCCAGGGCGCTGTTCGGTCCGGGGCGGGAGCTGGCGGCCTGAGGCCGGCCAAGCGCCTGCCCGAGGTGCTGCGCATCGGAGACCGCACGAGGGCTCGGCGCCGTTCTGGTGGACATCACGACGCCCTGTCGCGCCTTGCCATGCCTTCACCGATCAGCGCACACCGGCTCAACGCCCCCAGGGCGGGACGGCGAACGCCTGCGTCTCGTCGTCGCTGCCCGGGTCCATGAAGTCGTGGATCGACTCATCGGTGAAGTAGCGCCAGAACGCCTCGGCCAGGGCGGGGTCGTGGATGCTGAAGGCGCCCGCGGTCTGTTGCGCGTCGAGGAAGGCGCGATAGGCATCGAGCGGTTCCGGGCCGAGCTGTTGATGGATGATGCGCCCGCCGTACTCTTGGTGGAGTGCACGGTTGACCTTCCAGTGACGGATCAGCGCGCGGGCCATGTCGCGCTGCATGACCGCCAGTTGTTCGCGCGCGTCCGGGCTCAACGTGGTCTCGGCATCCAGTCCCGCCGCCGCCCGACCGGCGCGCAGCCGTTCGAGCAGGGCGGCGATCTCGTCTGGCTCGGCGACGATACCCTGCTCGTCGGCATAGTGCTCGAACAGGCGCCCGAGGATGATCTCCTGGAGCTGCGTGGCATCGACGTCGCGCAGCGACTCGCCGAAGAGGGTCGCGACCGGTGGCGGGGGCTCGACCGGCGCCAGCTCGATGATGGAACCGTCGGCCATGGTGGCGAGGAAGAGGTGTCCGCCCTCGATGACATAGCTCCGCACCCACTGGAACTGCGCCAGATAGCGCCCGGACAGGGAGCCTGGCGGGCACAGCGCCCGGGTCGTCGCGATGGCGCCGAAGCGCAGCTGACCGGGCGCGTCCGACGCCCAGGTGCCGGTACCGAGCTGGCAGTCGGCGCGGATGGCCACCATGCCGTCATCGCGCAGTTCGAGACTGTACTCGGCGCCCTCCTCGGGGACATAGACCTGATCGTCCATCGACTGGATCTCGACCAGCCTCCAGGCCGTCCCCGCCAGGAGCGAGGACTCGGCCAGCGCCAGCGAGCTGACGCCGCACAGCAGCGCGATCAGCAGAATGGTCGGATATCTCATCGCCTCAGCCTCCCTCGATCGCGGCGAGTGGCACCTCATAGACCTCCTGGCCGTCGATGACGACGGTCCAGGTATCACCATCGCGCGAGGCCTCGACGCTGCGGTTGGTGGCGTTGACGTAGCCGGTCATGAAGTTGATGGTGAACTGCTCACCGGCTGGGCTCTGCACCACGATCGAGGCCTGGCCCTCGTCCATGCGCAGGATGCCGGCCGGGCATTGGCCGAACGCCTCGGCGGTGAGGGCGCGACAGCGCAGCAGCGTGGTGGCGTCGTAGTCGGCGGTGGAGAAGGGCCAGGTCGGGTTGTCCGCGGCGGTCGTCGTCGGGCCGCGATCCCAGTAGACATAGAGGCTCTCGTCGGGGAAGCGGAAGATCAGCCCCTGATCGCCGAGCCCGCTCTGACGATAGACCGCGCGGCCCACCTGATCGCGGAAGTTGCCCACCGCCTCACCGCTCGGCGCCAGCTCGTGCACCACGCCGTCCTCGCGGGTGATGGTTACATAGCCCTGGCGCTGGCTGAAGGTACAGGGGAGCGTCTGCTCGGCACGGTCCTCACCCTTGGGGTAGATCTCGCAGCGCGCGTCGGTCCAGTCGGCGGTGGCCGGGAGCGCCCACAGCCCGGTGACGACGACCAGCAAAAGGGGTTGAACCCGCATAATCGATACCTCCTCGTGTGATGGCGCCCTCGCGCCCGGCATGGAGAGCGGCCAGCGCGCGCCGACCCGTGCTCTCTGAGGGCCGCGCGTCCTGGGTTCAAGGCTGGTCGCGCTCGCCGAACGCCTCTAAGATGCCGCCCCTCCCCCACTACCGCGAGACTCCCCGCCGTGCTGACGACCGTCGCGCTCTATGCCCTGATCTGGCTGTCGATCCACTTCGGCGCGGGCTATCTGGCGCATCGCCTGCCCGAGCGCCTGCTCGCCGGGCTGCCGCTGCTCGGTCGCAGCTATCGCTGGGAGCTGGACGGTCGGCTCTATCAGCGGCTCGGCATCCAGACGTGGAAGGATCATCTGCCCGAGGCCGGGGCCTTCTATGCCGGCGGCTTCTCCAAGCGCAACCTGCGGGGTCAGGATCTCGCCTATCTGCACCGCTTCGTGCGCGAGACCACGCGCGCCGAGGTCTCGCACTGGCTGACCTGGGCGATGGCGCTGAGCTTCTTCGTCTGGACCCCCTGGCCGGTCGGCGTGGCGATGCTGATCTATGGTGCGCTGGTCAACGCCCCCTGCATCCTGGTGCAGCGCTACAACCGCGCGCGGCTGCTGCGCGCGATCGCGCTCCTAGCCCGGCGTGCGCACCGCGATCGAGCGCCCCTTCCAGCGCACGCTGTTGCACACCAGGGTGCGATAGAGCGAGCGGAAGAAGACCGCGACGAAGAAGGCCAGTGAGACCGGATAGGTGAGCGCCGTGGCCAGCCCGAAGTTGCCGAGCCGGCGCAACAGCCACCACAGCTGCGCGACATAGGCCGCGTAGGCGATCAGCCCCGCGACCACCCAGGTCGACAGCCCCTGGCTCGCCCAGCCCAGCGAGGCGTCGACGGCGGCCACCGCGCCATAGATCCAGTAGGTGGTCATCAGCAGCATCAGCGGACCGGTGGTCATCGCCCCGCGCGCGAGGTTCTTGGTCCAGCCGTCGGCGAGATCGCGCACCCCGTCGGGATACATGCGAAAGGCGATGGTGCCGGCGCCGATGAAGTTCGAGGTCGGCACGCCGCGTCGCGCCATCTCGCGCGCCAGCGCCACATCGTCGACGATCTCGGCGCGCACCAGACGATGCCCGCCGGTGCGGAAATAATCCGCGCGCGAGCACACCATGCAGGGACCGAAGCTGCCGTTGGCGCGCAGCGCGTCGCCGGCCAGGGTGAAGGAGCGGATGCTCGCCATCATGATGACGAAGAAGATCGACGACAGCCGCTCGTAGGTCGCGACCATGCGGTGATAGGGCTGCACCGAGACCAGCCCGCCACGCGCGGCATGGGTGGCGGCGATGCGCCGCAGTCCGGCGGGTTCGAGCTCGGTGTCGGCGTCGAGAAAGACCAGCAGGTCGCCGCTCGCCGCCTGCGCCCCGACCCAGCAGGCATGGGGCTTGCCGAGCCAGCCGGGCGGCAACTCGCCGAGACACAAGGTCTTCGCTCCGGCGGCACGCGCCAGCGCCGCGGTCGCGTCGGTGGAGTTGTCGTCGACGACGATGACCTCGTAGTCGTCGTGGTCCTGCGCGCGCAACGAGGCGAGCAGCGGCGGCAACCGCGACTGCTCGTTGCGCGCCGGGATGATCACCGACACCTTGCCCCCACCGACCGGACGCGTCAGCGGCGGGCAGGCGCGCAACCGACCGAGAAAGATGAACGCGAGGCTCCACGGCAGGAGCAGCCAGAATAGCTCGATGGGCACGGCGGATGGACTCGTTTCGGGGTTGGAAGAGGGTGACGCGCGACGCTGAACGTCGCTGACGCCACGCTGCAACTCAGGGGCGGCGGCAGTATGGCCGGGGCGGCGGCGGAAGGCAAACTTTCCACAACGGATTCAGTCGACTGCGGCCCCTTTGCCCGATCCGAATGCACACCGACGGGCGACCCGCGCACCATTGACTACGCTTGCACCTAGCGCCCCGAACCCCGGGGCGGTGGCGATGGAGGGATTGGCGATGGTGACGCGAAAGATCGAGTCGATCAGCCCGGAGGAGCAGGATGCACTGCTCGCGCCGGCCTATGCGCGGCGACGCATGCTGGAGGCGGTGCCGCGATACCGTCTGCCGGAGCACGAGATCGAGCCCGAGACGGTCTATGACCTGATCCACGACGAGCTGATGCTCGACGGCAATGCCCGGCTCAACCTGGCGACCTTCGTCACCACCTGGATGGAACCCCAGGCCGAGCGGCTGATGGCCGAGGCCTTCGACAAGAACCTGATCGACAAGGACGAGTACCCGCGCACCGCCGAGATCGAGGCGCGCTGCGTCAACATCGTCTCCGACCTCTTCCACGCCCCCGAGCAGGGGATCGGCGCCTCGGCGATCGGCTCGAGCGAGGCGGTGATGCTCGCCGGGATGGCGCTGAAGTGGCGCTGGCGCGCGCGGCGCCGCGCCCGCGGCGAGGATACCCATCGTCCCAACCTGATCCTCGGCGCCAATGTCCAGGTGGTGTGGGAAAAGTTCTGTCGCTACTGGGACGTCGAGCCGCGCTACATCCCGATGGAGAAGGGGCGTTACGTCATCACCCCGGAGGAGGTGATCGCCCGCACCGACGCGCACACCATCGGCGTGGTCGCCATCCTCGGCACCACCTTCACCGGGGAGTACGAGCCGATCGAAGCGATCCACGCCGCGCTGGAGGCGCAGAACGCCACCACCGGCTGGGAGATCCCGATGCACGTCGACGCCGCCAGCGGCGGCTTCGTCGCCCCCTTCCTCGACCCCGAGCTGGTGTGGGACTTCCGCCTGCCGCTGGTCAAGTCGATCAACGTCTCCGGGCACAAGTACGGCCTGGTCTATCCCGGCGTCGGCTGGGTGGTGTGGCGCGGCCACGAGGACCTGCCCGAGGAGCTGATCTTCCGGGTCAACTATCTCGGCGGCGACATGCCGACCTTTACCCTCAACTTCTCCCGCCCCGGCAACCAGGTGGTGGGGCAGTACTACAACTTCCTGCGTCTGGGGCGCGCCGGCTACACCCAGGTGATGACGGCGCTGCGCGAGGTGGCCACCGAACTAGCGCGCAACGTCGCCGACCTCGGCCCCTTCGAGCTGGTCAGCGACGCCAGCACCATCCCGGTGTTCGCCTTCAAGCTGCGCGACGAGATCACCGACTACAGCGTCTTCGACATCTCCCACAAGCTGCGCGAGAGCGGCTGGCAGGTACCCGCCTACACCATGCCCGAGCACGCCGAGTCGGTCGCGGTGCTGCGCGTGGTGGTGCGCGAGGGCTTCAGCGCCGACCTCGCCGAGCTGCTGCTCGCCGACCTCGCCAAGGCCGTCGCCCACTTCGAGGGGTTACGCGCACACGACCCGGCGCCGCCCGCGCCCAGCTTCGCCCACTGAGGGCGCGCGCCGGGGCGCGCTGGCCCCGGCGCACCGGCTCAGTCGCTGCCGGAGGCGTCCATGAAGGTGAAGGGCTCGGCGGCGGTGAAATGCGCGGCGGCGTTGCCGGCATAGACATAGCCGCCGTCGACCGGCAGGGTCTTGACCTCGGCCCCGGGCGAGAAATCGAGGTCGTCGAGCGCGACCCAGAAGGTGTTGGGCGTGGTCGCCGAGGAGAAGTAATAGACCCGATTCTTCTGGTCGGCGGCCACCGACCACAGGGTCGAGGCGAGGTTGGGCTGGTGCTCGACGCTGATGCCCAACGGCACCGAGACGGCGCGCTGCACCGAGAGCACCTGGGCGACGGCCTGGTTGGCATAGGTACGATTGGGCACGGCGTCGAGATAGTCGTCGTCGAGCGACTTGGGCACCGCATCGAGCAGGAAGGAGGCGCGCGCATAGCGATCGGCGGCGCGCACCGTGCCGGGCAGGAAGGCCATACCGCCGACCCCCTGCCAATAGGTATCGATCGCCAGCTGCTCGGCATAGGGCGGCGAGTTGGTCATCACCCGGTACTCGGGGCCGTGATGGACGACCAATTCGCCGTCGAGGTACTCGAAGATCGCCGAATCGCCACTGGGGTCGGAGAGCGAGAGATGGAGCGCGGCGGGCTTGCCGTTGGGCAGATCCTTGGCGACCACCCGCAGCGGCTGCTCGGTCAGCCCCTGCACCGCCTCGGCGACGGTGGCGTAGTTGTCGAGCGCGTACTGCGCCCAGAGCGCGATCGAGAGCGGCGGCAGCGCGGCGTCCTCACCGTAGTCGGACTCGGCCAGATAGAGCAGGTTGGCCACCAGCCCCTTCTCGTTCATGCCGTCACTGGTTGCCAGATCGTAGGACGAGGCGACCAGGCTGCCGTACTTCGACACCCAGCTCGGCGAGTCCGGTCCCGCCCGGCCATCGCGCGCCATGCCGCGCGGGAACACCCAGAGCGCGGTCTCCATCGACTGCATCCAGTCCATGTTGCGACCGGTGATCACCGTCTCGTCGTCGCCGACATAGAGGGTGCGGGTACAGGCCTCGCCGCCCTGGGGCAGGCCGATACCGGCGGCCAGACAGGCCGCGGCGACGGTCGTGATGCGCTTGCTCATACACAGGCTCCTGCGGTTGCGATCGGAACACCATCGGGTCCAGAGCGTTAAGCATAGCAGCACCACGAACGAACGCAGGACCAGCATTGACGAGACGCTCGGTGCGACTTGCCACCGACCGTTCGCACCCCGATCATCCGTCAACATCGACCAGCCAGGAATCGTCATGACTTCCCCCAAAGAACCACGCGACGACACCCCGGAGACGCCCCACCCGGCCCCCGGTGCTTACGGCATCCGCGGCAGCGCGACCCCGGAGTCGCTGATCCTCGAACAACTCAGCCAGGGCCCCAAGGCCCAGGCCTGCCGACGCTCCAAGGCGGCGCTGCACCAGCTCATCCGCGACGCCGAGCAGGCGCACAAGGCGCGCAGTCGGGTCGGCACCGAGACCTGTCCGCAGTGCGGCCAGCCCCGCCTCGCCCACTATCGACTCGCCGAGCGCTTCCATCTGCTCGAGTGCGCGCACTGCGGCCACCACGGTCGCGGCACCAGCGCGGCAGCGGCGCGCGCCGATGCCGAGTCCGGTGTCGGCAGCGGTCGCGATTGGCGGACTGCGCCCGGCTAGCGTAGCCCGAAGACCTCCAGATAGCGCCCGGCGCTGGTCTCCAGACGGTACTCGGCGACTGCCTCGCGCAACCGCTCGGCGGGCAGCGGCCGATCGAGGGTGCGCTCGATCGCCTCGGCCAGGGCCGCGACGTCGCCGACGGCGACCAGCGGGCCGTACTCGCCGCCACGGGTGATCTCGCGCGGACCGCTGCGACAGTCGGTGGCGACCACCGGGGTGCCGAGCGCGAGCGCCTCGGTGAGCACGTTGGGCGAGCCCTCCCAGCGCGAGGACAACGCGAACAGCGCAGCGCGGGCGAGGAAGCGATAGGGGTTGGACTCGAACCCGGGCAACGCCACCGCCTCCGCGACCCCCAGCTCGGCGGCCAGACGCAGCAAGCGCTCGCGCTGACGGCCCTCGCCGAGGATCAGCAGCCGACACGGGCGTGTCTCGCGCACCCGGGCGAAGGCGCGGATCAGGGTCTCGAAATCCTTCTGGGTACGCAGCCCACCGACCCCCATGATCACCGGCTCGGCGCCGGGCGCGAACCAGGGGTGATCGACCTCGGCCGCGGCCAGCGCCGCCAGTTCCGGGGTGATGTTGGGGTTGCGGATCACCCGCACCCGCTCACGCGCGATGCCGGTGATGGCGACGATGTCCTCGGCCACGCCCTCGGAGACCGCCACCACCGCGTCGGCGCGACGATAGAGCGCGCGCAGCCGGCGCGTCTCGCGCCAGCGCCACAGCCAGCCCTTGCCGCGGGCGCGCCAGCGCTCGCTCATCGCGGTGCCGGGACGCAGCACGTAGCGGGTGTCGCCGCCGAGCCGACGCTTGACCGCGAGCGCGACCCGGTCGTCGCGGGTCTTGGCGGTGAGCACCGCCGCCGGGCGGGTGCGCGCGACCAGCTCGGCGAGAAAACGGGTGCGCGCGCGCAGCCCGCTCGCCGCGAGCACGTGCACCCGCACCTCGGGCGGCAGGGTGTCGACGAAGGGCGCCCCGGCGTCGTTGACCACGAAGTCGACCGGATGGCCGTGCCCGGCGATCCCGCGGGCGATGTTGACCATCATCCGCTCCACCCCGCCGTCGCCGAAGCTGGGGATGAAGAGACACACGGGGCGGGGGCTCGGCTGGCTGGGGGTCGCTGGGGTCATGCTCGGGGTCCGGAGGCTGGCGGTGGGCCGACGCGTGGCCGGCGGGATGGACATCATTATGGCGAAAACCGGCGGGGTCCGGACAGCCGCGCGGCGCCCGGCGATTTCTGGGATCATAACGACCATCAGCAACCCCGCCGGTCGCCCCGGCCGGACACCATCGTTGCGCCGAACCCGATCAACCGACATGTCACCAAGCCCTGATCCCAACGCCCCGCGCATCCTGCTGGTGCGCCTCTCGGCCATCGGCGACGTGGTCTTCGCCTCGCCGCTGGTCGCGGCGCTGCGCCGCAGTCATCCACACGCCCACATCGCCTGGCTGGTCCAACCCGAGTGCGCGCCGCTGCTCGCCCAGCACCCCGACATCGACGAGGTGATCCCCTGCCCGATCAACCGCTGGCGCAGACTGGTGCGCGAGCGTCGCCTGGGCACGCTCGCGCGCGAGCTGCGCGCGATGCGCGCCGAGTTGCGCGCGCGCCGCTTCGATCGCGCCATCGATCTCCAGGGGTTGCTCAAGAGCGGCATGCTGACCTGGTTCAGCGGTGCGCCCGAGCGCATCGGTCTGGGCTCGCGCGAGGGCAGCCAGTGGCTGATGACCCGCACCGTGGCGCGCGACGGCCCCTACAAGCGCATCGGCTCCGAGTATCTGCACCTGGCCCGGACCCTCGATCTCGCCGTCGAGCCCTTCGCGATGGCGGTGCACCACGGTGAGGCCGAGCGCGCGCGCGTCGCCGAGCTGGTCGCGCCGGCCGGGGCCGGGGCGCGGCTGGTCGCGCTCAGCCCCTTCACCACCCGGCCCCAGAAGCACTGGATCGAGTCGCGCTGGGCGGACCTCGCCGAGCGGCTGCATCAGGAGCTGGGGCTCGTCCCGGTACTGCTCGGCGGCCCCGGCGACCGCGCGGCGGCGGCGCGGATCGTCGCGCGCTGCAAGGCGCCGCTGCTCGATCTCGCCGGCGCCACCAGCCTCACCGAGGCTGCCGCGCTGATCGACCGCGCAGCGCTCGCGGTGGCGGTCGACACCGGGCTCGGCCACATCGGCATCGCCATGAACACCCCGAGCCTGCTGTTGTTCGGCTCGACCTGCCCCTATCTCGACACCACCCGCGACAACGCCCGGGTGCTCTATCACCCGCGCCCCTGCTCGCCGTGCAAGCGCCATCCGAGCTGTGAGGGGCGCTTCGACTGCATGCGCGAGATCACCGTCGAGGCGGTGGTCGAGGCCGCCCGCGAGCTGCTCGCCGATGACTGAGCCGACCCCTGAGCGGACATTGCGCATCCTCCACGTCGAGGGCGGGCGTCATCTCTACGGCGGCGCCTTCCAGGTGCTGCACCTGCTGCGCGGACTGCACGCGCGCGGTCATCACAACCTGCTCGCCTGTCCGCGCGGCTGCGACCTGGCCCGGGCCGCGGCCCCGGTGGCCGAGGTCCACGACATGCCGATGCACGGCGACGCCGACCTGCTGATGGCCGCGCGGCTGGCGCGGCTAATCGACCGCACCCGGCCCGACCTGGTACACCTGCACAGCCGCATCGGCGCCGACGTCATGGGCGGCATCGCCGCGCGGCTGCGCGGGGTGCCGGTGATCCACACCCGTCGCGTCGACAACCCCGAGCCGCGCTGGCTGGTGGCGCTCAAGTACCGGCTGCACGACCGCGTGGTGGCCATCTCCGAGGGCATCGCCCGGGTGCTGCGCGACGAGGGGCTGGCGGCCGACAGGCTGCGCGTGGTGCGCAGCGCGATCGACCCCGCACCCTATGCCGGGCCCTGCGCGCGGGCGCTGATCACCGCCCGGCTCGGGCTACCCGCCGACGCGCTGATGGTCGGGGTGATCGCCCAGCTGATCCGGCGCAAGGGCCATGCGATCCTGCTCGAGACCCTGCCCGCGCTGATCGCGCGCCACCCCCGGCTGCACCTCTGCTGCTTCGGTCAGGGACCGGAGGCGGCGGCGCTGGCCGAGCGTATCGACGCGCTGGGGCTGCAGGGCCGGGTCCATCTGTGCGGCTTCCGCGACGACCTCGCCGAGATCCTGCCCTGTCTCGATCTGGTGGTGCACCCGGCGCTGATGGAGGGACTGGGGGTGTCGCTACTGCAGGCGGCGAGCGCCGGGGTACCGATCGTCGCCAGCCGCGCCGGCGGCATCCCCGAGGCGGTGCGCGACGGCGAGAACGGGGTACTGGTCGAGCCGGGCGACGCCGAGGCGCTGGGCGCGGCGATCAGCGCCCTGCTCGCCGACCCGGCGCGTCGCCGTGCGCTCGGCGCCGGCGGTCAGGCGCTGATGCGCCGCGACTTCTCCATCGACGGCATGGTCGAGGGCAACCTCGCCGTCTACCGCGAACTGCTCGCCGAGCGCGCTGGGAATCACAACCGCCAAGACGCGAAGCGCACAAAGGAATGATCGTCTTTGTGCACTTCGCGCCGGTATCAAACGTGCCCGAAAAGCCCGGCGACCGTGAAGATGGCAACCGCAAAGGCGCGAAGTGCGCAAAGGGATGCGCGGCTTCGTGGACTCGGCGCCTGGATCAAGCGTCACGGCAAGGCTCAGTGGCAGGCGCGAGCGCCGACAGCGACCGGCCCCCAGCCTCCAGTCGCCAGTACCGCAGGCCATGACGGCTGCGAGAAGACGCCGAGCACGCGGCGGGATCGCCGCTGGGTTCGGCGTCTTTACCGAACAACCATCGACCCGCAAAGACCGCGATCAGGGATGAAGACGTGCTGAACACCGAGCAAAGGCGCACTTTCGATCCCTTCGCGTCCTTCGCGCCTTTGCGGTTCAATCTTTCGCGGCTCGATCCTTCCCTTGCGCTCGCGGTCCGAGCCGATTCGACCTCAGGAATTCCGCATGTCCGACCCCAGTAGTCTGCAGATCGTCGCCAGCAAGGCGCTCGGTGGCGCCGAGCGTTGGTTCATCCGCTTCGCCGAGGCGCTCGCCGAGCGCGGTGCGCCGGCGGAGCTGGCGATCCGCCGCGACAGCGCGCTCGACGGCCACCCGCTCGGCGCTCTGGCCTGTCACCGCCTGCCCTTCCTCACCACCTGGGACCCCTATTCGCGCCATGCCCTCTCGCGGCTGATCGCGCGGCGCCGTCCCGAGATCGTGCAGACCTACATGGGACGCGCCACCCGGCTGACGCGGCTCTCCCCGCGCGGCGGCCCGATCCATCTCGCCCGGCTCGGCGGCTACTACAAGCTCTCGCCCTATCGCCATGCCCACGGCTGGATCGGCAACACCCGCGGGCTGTGCGACTGGATGGTGCGCCAGGGGCTGCCCGCCGACCGCGTTCATCACATCTACAACTTCGCCGACCCGGCGGTGCCGGTCGCACCCGACACGGTCGCGGCGCTGCGCGCGCATCACGCCATCCCCGATGACGCCTGGGTGCTGGTCACGCTCGGGCGCTTCGTCCCGGTCAAGGGGCAGGCCCACCTGCTCGCGGCGCTCGCGGCGCTGCCCGAGCGCATCGCCGGACGAGCGCTGCGTCTGGTGATGGTCGGCGACGGCCCGCTGGCCGAACCGCTGCGCGCCCAGGCGCGCCAGCTCGGTCAGGAGGAACGCATCGTCTGGGCCGGCTGGCAGCGCGATCCCCGACCCTATCTGCAACTGGCCGATCTGGTGGTCTTCCCCTCGCTCGAGGCCGAGACCCTGGGCAACGTCATCCTCGAGGCCTGGAGCTGGGGGCGCCCCCTGGTCACCGCCGAGTTCCGCGGCGCGCGCGAACTGACCCGTCACGGCGAGGACGCCTGGTGCGTGCCCTGCGCCGACGCCGCGGCGCTCGCCACCGGCATCCGCGAGACCCTCGGCGACGAGACGCTGCGCGCCGCGCTGGTGGCGCGCGGGCGCGAGCGGGTCGAGCACGAGTTCGGCCGCGCGGTGATCATGGATCAGTATCTCGCGCTCTATCGCCGCCTCGCCGGCGGCTGACACCGACCACCGCCCCTACCACAGCCCCGGCGCATCCAGTATGTTTGAGCCGACGGCTCCAGCACGCACCCCGGCGCGTCACCACCGCCCGACCCAGGGTGCACAAGGACCTGGGGCCAGAGGAGCGCACGCGCGTGCGGCCCCGCGCCGGACACGCGCCCCGTCACCGCAGCCGGAGCCGAGTCACATGCACCCCGATACCCTGGTCCGCGATATCGACACCCTGTTCTCCCTGCCCGAGGTCGCGCTGCGGCTCAATCAGTTGATCGACCACCCCGAGACCACCCCAGCCGATCTCGCCGAGGTGATGCGCTGCGATCCCGCGCTCTCGGCGCGGTTGCTGCGGCTGGTCAACAGCGCCGGGCGCAGCCAGGTACAGGCGGTGGAGACGGTCGGTCAGGCGATCGGACTGATCGGCTATCGCGCACTGCGCGATCTGGTGTTCGCCACCTGCGCGGTGGAGATGTTCAAGGGGTTGCCGCCGGAGCGGGTGAACATGGAACGCTTCTGGCTCCATGCCATCGCCTGCGCGATCGCCGCGCGCCAGCTCGTGATGCGTAGCGGCAGGCACGACGGCGAGCGGCTGTTCATCACCGGGCTGCTGCACGGGCTGGGACGGCTGGTGTTCTTCGCGCGCTGCCCCGAGCGCTATCTGCGGGTACTCGAGCAGGTCGACACCAAGGGCGCGACGCTCGCCGAGGCCGAGCGCGCCGAGTTCGGCTTCGACGCCGACGCGGTGAGCGCGGCACTGCTCGCGCACTGGCACTTCCCCGAATCGATCCGCGAGCCGATCGCCTGCCGCCTCCACCCGGAGCGCGCGAGCACCGCCGAGCGGACACGCGACGCCGGCATCCTCGGCGCCGCCGAGCGCATCGCCCGCGAGCTGCGCGATTGTCTGCTCGAGGGGCGCGCGCCCGACGCCGAGCTGCTGCACGCCCAAGCACGCGCGCTCGGGCTGGTCGACTCGGCACTCGACGGCATGCCCGAGGCGATCAACCTGGAGGTGGTGGAGCTATTCGAGACCCTGCTGCCGGGCTCGACCCTGCTGCCCTGAGGGCGGCTCAGTCGTCCCCCGGGACGAACAGCCCGACCAGATCGTCGAGGAAGTCGCGCCCGCGCGCGCTCGGTACCACCCGAGCCGGATCGGGCTCGATCAGCCCCAGCGCGCGCGCGCGTTCGAGCGGGGCGGCCAGGCGCGTCACCGGTAGCCCGGTGGCGCGGACGAAGTCCGCCGGCGCAAAGCCCTCGACCAGCCGCAGCGCGTTGAGCGCGAACTCGACGATCAGGTCATCCGCATCGAGCACCCGCCGCTCCGCGATCAGCGCCTCGGGCGCGGCCCCCAGATAGGCCTCGGGGTCGGCCAGGCGCGCCTCGCGCCACACCCGTTCGACCCGTCCGTCGCGCCAGCGCGAGAGCTTGGCGTGGGCACCGGCGCCGATGCCGAGATAGTCGCCGAAGCGCCAGTAGTTGAGGTTGTGACGGCAGCGCCGCCCCGCGCGTGCGTAGGCCGAGACCTCGTAGCGCGCCAGCCCGGCGGCGGCGAGCCGTTCCTGCCCGGCGGCGGCGATGTCGGCCACCAGGTCGGGGTCGGGCAGCGGCGGCGGGTCGTCGTGGAAGGCGCTACCGGGTTCCAGGCTGAGCTGGTAGTAGGAGAGGTGTTCGGGCGCGAGCGCGAGCGCTGCCTCGAGGTCGGCGCGCGCGAGCGACGGGGTCTGTCCGGGGAGGCCGAACATCAGGTCGAGGTTGAGGTTGTCGAAGCCCGCCGCGCGCGCCATCGTCACCGCCGCGCGCGCCTCCTCCGGGGAGTGGATGCGCCCGAGCGCGACGAGCCGCTCGGCCTCCAGGCTCTGCACCCCGATCGAGAGCCGGTTGACCCCGGCCTCGCGATAGGCGGCGAAGCGCCGCGCCTCGGCGGTACCGGGGTTGGCCTCGAGGCTGATCTCGGCATCGGGGGCGAGCGTCAGGCGCGCCCGTACGCCGTCGAGCAGGCGGGCCACCGCTGACCCCGGGAGCAGGCTGGGGGTGCCGCCGCCGATGAAGATCGAGACCACCGGACGGCGTGCCTCGGGGACGGCGAGCGCACGGTCGAGATCGGCGAGCAGGTGCTCGACATAGGCCGCGAGCGCGGCCCCGGCGACCGGATGGGAGTTGAAGTCGCAGTAAGGGCACTTGCGCACGCACCAGGGCAGATGGATATAGAGCCCGAGGGGCGGCGCGCCGCCCCCGGCCCCGGCGGCGCGCCCGGTCACACCTGGTCGCGCGCGCGCAGGTAGGTCTGCTCGGAGATCGCGCTCCACTCGCGGGCCTGGGCGAGGAACTTGCGATAGGAGGTGTAGACCTTGGCCGAGAAGGCATCGCGCTCGGCGATCTCGGCGACCACCTCGTCGGCCAGGCCGCGCAGCTTGGCGATGACGTCATCGGGCAGACGGCGCAGCTCGACGCCGTGCTCGTCGACCAGGGTCGAGAGCGCCACCGGGTTGCGTGCGGTGTACTCGGCGAGCATGTCCTGGTTGATCACCTTGCAGGCGTTCATCACGATCGCCTGCAGGTCCTTGGGCAGCAACTCCAGCGCCTCGCGGTTGACCATCGCCTCCATGATGGTGCCCGGCTCGTGCCAGCCGGGATAGTAGTAGTAGCGCGCGGCCTTGTAGAGACCGAAGGCGAGGTCGTTGTAGGGACCGACCCACTCGGTAGCGTCGATGGTGCCGTTCTGCAGCGCGGTGAACAGCTCGCCGCCGGGGAGGTTGACCGGGGTGCCGCCGGCGCGCGCCAGCACCTCGCCGCCGAGACCGGGGATGCGCATCTTCAGCCCCTTGAGGTCGTCGACCGAGTTGATCTCCTTGTTGAACCAGCCGGCCATCTGCACCCCGGAGTTGCCCGCCGGCGCCGGCACCAGACCGAACCGGCCGTAGAGTTCCTGCCACAGCTCGAGTCCGCCGCCGTAGTAGATCCAGGCGTTCATCTCCTGGGCGGTCATGCCGAAGGGCACGGTGGAGAAGAACTGCGCGGCCTCGCTCTTGCCCTTCCAGTAGTAGGCCGAGCCGTGACCCATCTCGGCGGTGCCGCGCGAGACGGCATCGAACACCTCGAAGGCGGGGACCAGCTCGCCGGCGCCGTAGACGCGCACCGCGATGCGCCCGCCGCTCATCTCGCCGATCAGCTCGGCGAGCTTGTTGGCGCCGGTACCGAGCCCGGGGAAGTTCTTCGGCCAGGTGGTGACCATCTTCCAGCGATACTCGGCCTTGGCGTGCGCCGCCCCGGTGGCGGCCGCGCCGAGCGCCAGCGAACCGACACCCACCCCCTTGATGAAGTCACGACGTTGCATGGGTCCCTCTCTTCTCGTTGGTGTTGTGCATGGCGACGGGCGCCGGACGGCGCCCGCCACGGACCTCAGTCCTTCTGCAACTGCGCCTTGAGCAGCTCGCCGAAGCTGCCGATGGCCTTCTCCTCGCCCTGCCCCTTGCGGGCCTTGGGCGCATAGGCGCTGGCGTCGACCACCGCCTCGGCGGCGCGCTCGGCGTCGAGCGAGAGCTTGATGCGCTTGCGCTCGCGATCGATCGCGATCACCGTCGCCTCGACCTCGTCACCGACCTTGACCACCTCGCTCGGGTCGTTGATGCGCCGTCCGGCACCGAGCTCGCTGATATGGATCAGACCGTCGACCCCGGGGGCGATGGCGACGAAGACGCCGAAGGGCTGCAGCCGCGAGATCTTGCCGCTGACCAAGCTGCCAACCGGATGACGATCGGCGACCTCCAGCCAGGGATCGCGCGCGAGCGCACGGACCGACAGCGCGATACGCTCGCGCCGCTTTGCGGTGGCCGGCTCGATGCGCAGCACCGCGACCTCGACCACCTGCCCCTGGGTGAGCACCTCGTTGGGGTGCTTGATGTGGCCGTAGGCCAGCTCGCTGACGTGGATCATGCCCTCGATCCCGCCGAGATCGACGAAGGCGCCATAGTCCTTGAGCGAGGTGACGGTGCCGCTGAGCACCGCGCCCTCGACGAGCTTGGCGCGGGTCTCCTCGGCCTGGATGCGCTGCGCCTCCTCGAGCACCGCGCGGCGCGACAGCACCAGGTTGGGCCGCCGCCCGCCCTCGAGCTTGGTGACGCGGAAGTCGAGACGCTGGCCGACGAACTCGGAGAGATCCTCGATGAAACGGACATCGACCTGGGAGGCGGGACAGAAGCCGCGCAGCCCGGCGACCTGGACCTCCAGCCCGCCCTTGACCGCGCCGCTGACCTGGCCCTGCACCGGCTGTCCCGCCTGATAGGCGCGCTCGACCTCTTCGATGCCGTGGGAGCGCTGGCCGTGCTGGGTGCCGAGCAGCAGCATGCCGCTCTCGGGATCCTTGCCGCTGACCTTGCTCTCGATGCGATCGCCGATCTCGAGCTTGAGTTGGCCCTCGGCGTCGCGATGGGCGGCCAGCTCGATGCGCCCCTCGGACTTGGCGCCGAGGTCGACGAGGCCGTACTCGCCGTCGATCGCGATCAGGGTGCCGCTCACCGGCTCGCCCACCTTGGGCTCGCCCTTGACGGACTGCGGATTGGCCTGATCGAACTGTTGGAGGAGGTCTGCGAAACGCTCGGAGTCGGACATGATGTGCTTGCTGCCGCTAGGCTCGGGTTGATGGATCGGGGGATATTGTAGGGCGGAATGGACACGCGCCCCAGTCCCGACGGCGGGACGGGGCGCGATGGACGCTCAGCGCTGCGAGATCGGCAGGTAGTCGCGCTGGTCCGGGCCGCAGTAGATCTGACGCGGACGACCGATGCGGTTGTTGGGGTCGGACATCATCTCCATCCAGTGCGACACCCAGCCGACGGTGCGCGCCACCGCGAACATCACCGTGAACATGTTGCGCGGGATGCCGAGTGCGCGATAGATGATGCCGGAGTAGAAGTCGACGTTGGGGTAGAGCTTGCGCTCGACGAAGTAGTCGTCGTTGAGGGCGATCTCCTCGAGTTCCATCGCCAGCTCGAACAGCGGGTTGTTGACGTCGGCGACCTCTTCGAGCACCTGGTGACAGACCTCGCGGATGATCTTGGCGCGCGGGTCGTAGTTCTTGTAGACACGGTGGCCGAAGCCCATCAGCCGGAAGGGGTCGTCCTTGTCCTTGGCCTTCTCCATGAAGCGCCGGACCTCCTTGACGTCACCGATCTCGAGCAGCATGTCGAGCACCGCCTCGTTGGCGCCGCCGTGGGCCGGCCCCCACAGCGAGGCGATGCCGGCGGCGACACAGGCGAAGGGGTTGGCCCCGGAGCTGCCGGCCAGACGCACGGTCGAGGTGCTGGCGTTCTGCTCGTGGTCGGCATGGAGGATGAACAGCAGGTTGAGCGCCTTCTCGGCGATCAGCTCGGGCTCGTAGTCGTCGCACGGGGTGGCGAACATCATCCGCAGGAAGTTGGCGCAGTAGCGCAGGTCGTTGCGCGGATACATGATCGGCTCGCCGATGCTGTGCTTGTAGGCAGCGGCGGCGATGGTCGGCACCTTGGCGATCAGCCGGTGCGCGGAGATCTCGCGGTGGCGCTCGTCGTGGACGCTCAGCGAGTCGTGATAGAAGGCCGAGAGCGAGCCCACCACGCCGACCAGGATGGCCATCGGGTGGGCGTCGTGATGGAACCCCTTGAAGAAGTCCTTAAGGTTCTCGTTGAGCATGGTGTGACGGGTGATCACACCCTCGAAGTTATCGAGCTCCTGCTCCTTGGGCAGCTCGCCGTAGAGCAGCAGATAGGCGACCTCGAGGAAGCTCGCCTTGGTGGCGAGCTGTTCGATCGGATAACCGCGATAGCGCAGGATGCCCTGCTCGCCGTCGATATAGGTGATGGCGCTGTTGCAGGAGGCCGTGGACATGAAGCCGGGATCGTAGGTGAAGATGCCCGCCTCCTTATAGAGCGAGGAGATGTCGGCCGCGGCCGGACCCACGGTGCCACGACGCAACGGGAACTCGAACTGCTCCCCGGTCGCGTTGTTGTTGATGGTGACGGTATCGTTCGCCATAGGCTCGCTCCTGAGCGGTCCCGGGACGCCTGGTCGCGGGGCCGGTGGATGGTTGGGTGGATTCGCGTATCGCCCGAGGGGACCGCCCGCGCTCGGGTCGGCCCCGGCATCCGTCCGACTGGACGTCCGCGAATGGTCGGTTCGAAAAGCAGGGCCGCGCACGCGCGGCCCGGGGTCTTCAGCTGATCTCGCGCAGTCGCTCGATATCGGCGCGCACCGAGGCCGCCGAGCGGTCGAAGTCGGCGCGCTCGGTCGCTTCGAGGTCGAGTTCGACGACCTGCTCCACGCCCTGCCAGCCGAGCACGCAGGGCACGCCCATGGCGATATCGCGCTCGCCGTACTCGCCATCGAGGATGGCGACACAGGGCAGCAGCCGACGTCGGTTGCGCACGATGGCGTCGATCATCGTCGCCACCGCCGCACCGGGGGCATCGTAGGCGCTGGAGTTCTTGCGCAGCGCGAGGATCTCGGCGCCACCCTTGCGGGTGCGCTCCATGATCGCCGCGATACGCTCCTCGGGAAGGAAATGACTGAGGGGGATGCCGTTGATGGTACAGAAGCGCGACACCGGCACCATGGTGTCACCATGGCCGCCGAGCACCATGGTGGTGATGTCGCGCACCGAGAAGCCGGTCTCCTGGGCGATGAATCCGGCCATCCGCGAGGCGTCGAGCACCCCGGCCTGACCGAAGATCCGCCGCCGGTCCCAGCCGGTGCGCTGGGCGACGCGATAGGTGAGGGTGTCGACCGGGTTGGAGACGACCAGGATCATCGCATCCGGGGCGTGGGTCATGATCTCGTCGGTGACCGCGTCGATCACCCGCACGTTGGCCTCGAGCACGTCCGAGCGCGACATCCCCGGCTTGCGCGCCTGCCCCGCGGTGATCACCACCAGATCGGAGCCGGCGAGGATGCTCGGGTCATCGCTGCCGATCACCCGGCTGTCGAACTTGAAGAAGGGTGAGGTCTGAACGATGTCGAGCGCCACACCCTCGCTCATGCCCTCGTTCACGTCGAGCAGCGCCACCTCCCGGCACAGCTCCTGTTCGGCCAGGATCTGCGCGGTCGTCTCGCCGACTCGGCCGGCCCCACCAACGATGCTGATCTTGTTCACGTCGCTTGTCTCCCGTCGGTGAGCGGCGAGCCTCCTCTCGGGGCTGGCACGCCGCTCAGTGGATGGATGGGACGGAGATCGCGCCCGCTGCGGGCTCAGCCGGGATAGTGCGCCGGATACGGGGCACGCGCGACACCGCTCTCGATGGCGGCACGGGCCACGGCGGCCGACACCCGCTCGCGCAGACGCGGATCAAAGGGTTTGGGGATGATGTAGTCCGGGCCGAACTCCAGCGACTCCAGCCCCTCGTAGGCGGCGAGCACCTCGGCCGGCACCGGCTCGCGGGTGATGGCGCGCAGCGCCTCGACCGCGGCGATCTGCATGCTCTCGTTGATCCGCGAGGCACGCACGTCGAGCGCGCCACGGAAGATGAAGGGGAAGCCGAGGACGTTGTTGATCTGGTTCGGGTAGTCCGAGCGACCGGTGGCCATGATCAGGTCGTCGCGCACCTCGCGGGCGAGCGCCGGACGCACCTCGGGCACCGGGTTGGAGAGCGCGAAGACCACCGGACGCGGCGCCATCGAGGCGAGCATGTCGGCGGTGACCAGATCCGGCCCCGAGACGCCGATGAAGGCATCGGCCCCGTCCATGGCGTCGGCCAGGGTGCGGCGCTCGGTATCGGCGGCGATGCCGAACTTGTAGGGGTTGAGGTCCTGACGACCGACGTGGATCACGCCCTGGCGATCGATGGCGAAGATGTTGTCGCGGTGGGCGCCGAGGGCGAGCAGCAGACGGATTGCCGCGATCCCCGCGGCACCGGCGCCGAGCACCACGATGCGCGCCTCGGCAAGCGACTTGCCTTGGAGTTCGAGGGCGTTGAGCAGACCGGCGGCGATGATGATCGCGGTGCCGTGCTGATCGTCGTGGAACACCGGGATGTCGAGCTGCTCGATCAGCGCCTGCTCGATCTCGAAGCAGTGCGGCGCGGCGATGTCCTCGAGGTTGATGCCGCCGAAGGTCGGGGCGATGCGCACCACGGTCTCGATGAAGGCCTGGGGGTGACGGGCCTCGACCTCGATGTCGAAGCAGTCGATGTCGGCGAAGCGCTTGAACAGCACCGACTTGCCCTCCATCACCGGCTTGCTCGCCTGTGCGCCGACCTTGCCCAGGCCGAGCACCGCGCTGCCGTCGGTGATCACCGCCACCAGGTTGCCCTTGTTGGTGTAGCGGTAGGCGTTCTCGGGATCGTCGTGGATGTGGCGCACCGGCTCGGCAACGCCCGGAGTATAGGCGAGCGAGAGTTCATGCTGGGTGCTGGCCGACTTGGTGACCTCGATACCGATCTTGCCGGGCCGCGGCTCGGCATGATAGGCGAGCGCCTGCTTGTTCAGGTCCGCGTCGTGATGGGCGAAGCTCTCGGGATCGGTCACTGCTGGTCTCCAACAAACAACATTGTTCAGGGTGCCACTGGGGCGATCGTAGCGAACAATCATGTTCGCGCCCGGCCCGCGAGTCAAACGGCGCGGACTCTACTGCAGGGCGTTCCGCTCGCGCGCGCGTAATCATCGCGCCGGCGCCCACGCGGGGCCGTGCTGAGATCGCGAGGGGGAGTCGGGGCGACGCGCACGATGGCGCACGCGGCCTCAGGTGTGCAGGACACCCGGGCATGGGGAGCGGGAGAACTCCGCGCCAGCACGAGAGGTGCGGCGCGGCGGAGCGGGGACGACGCGTGCGGCGCGAGACTTAGCGCGCGTAGCGACGACGGAACTTGTCGACGCGACCGCCGGTGTCGATCACCTTCTGCTTACCGGTGTAGAACGGATGGCAGGCGGAGCAGACTTCGACCTGCATGACATCGTTCCCCAAGGTGGAGCGGGTGGCAAATTCGTTCCCGCAGCTGCAGACCACCTTGACTTCGGCGTATTCCGGGTGGATTCCTTCTTTCATGGCTGACCCTTCTGGCCCGGCTCGGGCTGTGGAAAATTCAGTAAACGCGCGAGGATACCACGCACACCCACCCTGCGCAATTGTCAAGACCGGAGCATCGACCAGCGGTCGCGCATGCTGGCCGACGCCCACGCAATCGATCTACACTTGCCCCGCCGCGACCGCCAGACCGACCAGGATCGTCCCCTCTTCATGGCCCAGACCGACACCCGCGAGCCCCGCCATCGCACCGCGGCACACTGGCTCGACGCACTCGATGCGCGGCTCCAGCCCGCCCGTATCCGGATCGCCCGCTGCCTGCCGGAACGACTGCGTCGGGCGCTCATCGATCGCAACCGCAGACTGCTGATCGAGCCCGATGACGGCCAGGCCCGACTGACGCAGCTGCGCGGCGAGGCCCGCGAACCGGTCGGCAGCCTCACGCTCGACACCGAAGAGCGGCTGCCCGAGGCACTCGCCGACCATCGTCGTCGCACCACGCTGCGCTTGCCCGAGACCGCGGTGCTGCGCCGCGAGCTCTCGCTCCCCGCCCAGGTCAGACCGCGCCTGAGCGAGGTGCTCCACCACGAACTCGACCGGCTCTCGCCCTTCCCCGCCGACCAGCTCTTCTATGATGCGCGGCTGCTGCCGACGGCCAAGCGCGCCGCACGCATCCGCGTCGAGCTCGCGCTCTGTCCGCGCGCCCCGCTCGAGGACTGGCTCGCGCGGCTGGCGCGGGCCGGAGCCACGGTCGAGCGCATCGACTGGAGCGGCGCCTGGCGCGGCGCCAACCTGCTCCCACCGCATCGGCGTCCCCGTCGTCGGCCGCCGCGACTCGGGACCGACGGCTGGCTCGCGCTGCTCGCCCTGACGCTGCTGATCGCGGCGCTGGCGTCCCCGCTGTGGCAGCGTCATGCCCATCTCGCGCGGCTCGAGCAGGCGCTCGGGGCGGCGCGCGCCCAGGCGCTCGAGAGCGACCGGGTGCGCCAGGCGCTCGAACAGGCCCGTCAGGGCAGTCTCGTCGCGCTCGAACAGCGCCGTCTCCAGCCCCGCGCGCTCGAACTGCTCGGCGCGCTCAGCACCCGCCTCCCCGACGACACCTGGGTGCAGAGCCTGGAGTTCGACGGTCGCCAGGTCGAGCTGACCGGTGAGTCGGCGAGCGCCACGGCGCTGATCGCCCTGCTCGAAGGCGCCCCCGGGATCGCCTCGGTGCGATTCCGCTCGCCGGTGGTCCAGATCGACCGCAACGGCAAGGAGCGCTTCAACCTCGCCTTCCGGCTGGAGGCGGCGGAGCCTGCACCATGACCCGGGGACGCACCGACTGCCTGCTCGTCTGGGGACTCGCCGGGTCGCTGCTGGCCGGCCTGCTCGCGCTGACGCTGCTGCCCTGGTGGCTCACACTCGACGCGCTCGATGCACGCATCGCCAGCGCCGAGGACCGGCTCGCGCGCTATCAGCGCATCGCCGCCGGGCTCCCGGTGCTGCGCACCGAACTCGAACGGGTACGCACCGATCCGACGCTCGCCGGGCTCTATGTCCAGGCCGCCACCGAGACGATCGCCGGCGCCGAACTGCAGCGCCAGCTCCAGGAGATCATCGCCGCCGCCCGCGGCCGACTGATCAGCGTCCAGCTCCTGCCGGCCACCAACGCGGATGCCGAGGCACCCACCCGCCTCCATGTCCGCGCCCAGATCCAGGGCACCACCGCGACCCTGTTCGAGATCCTCTACCGCATCGAACAGGCCCGCCCCCTGCTCTTCGTCGAGCGGCTCTCGGCGCGCTCGGCGGCACAGCCGGAGCAGCGGCTGCGCGCCAGTCGCGCCGCCCCCCCGTCACTGGCCACCGCGCCCGAGGGGGCGCTGATGCTGCGGCTCGACGTATTCGGTTTCGTGCGCGGGGAGGAGACATGAGCCGCACGCCCGCGCTCATCGCGAACATCGTGCTCGGCGGGGTCCTGGTCTGGCAGTGGCACGACTGGCGCACGCCGCTGCCCACCCCGGCCCCTCGGGCGACGGTGACCGAACACGCCGACGAGCCGCTCGCCGCACGGCTCGCGCCGCCGCCCCGGGCGCACTATGCCGAGGTGCTCGAACGACCGCTGTTTCGTCCCGACCGTCGCCCTCCCCCACCCCCGGCCCCCGTCCAGGCAAGCGCCGAACAGCACCGGGCGGCGATCGCGCTCGAACGCCTCACCCTCACCACGGTCCTGATCACCCCCCGTCAGCGCGCCGCCTGGGTGCGCATCGCCGACGACGGCGGCGACAGCCAGCGCGTCGAGATCGGCGATCGACTGGGCGACTGGAGGGTCTCGGCGATCCACCCCGACCACCTCCTGCTCGAGCGACAGGGCCGGGCCGATCGGCTACCATTGCGCGACTTCACCCGGCCTGGCGCGGCACCAGCGACGGCGCCCGGCGGACCCGACCGGCGCCCGTCACCGTCGTCACGGCCCTGATCCAGGAAGCCAGATCGAGACCCGAGGTCCCATGGACGCAGACCCCAGACCACGCACCACCAGCGCCCTGTTGCTGACGCTGCTGGTCCTGCTCGTGCTCGGTGGCTGCGAGCGCGCCGACTGGGACCCCACGCTCAGGGTCGGCGACCCGGCCGGACACGTCGTCGATGCCGATCGCCAGCGCGGCGGCGAGCACCGTGGCGGTACCAGCGCCACCACCATCGCGCTCGGCGACGGCGCCACCCGCGCCCGCACCCGCGACTTCATCGACCCCGGCAACGGCACCGTGGTGCAGCGCATCGCCCGCCCCCAGGTCGACACCACCCCGGGCGAGGTCACCCTCAACTTCGAGCGTACCGACATCCGCGAGGTGGTACGGGTGATCCTCGGCGAGGTGCTGCAGCGCGACTATGTGCTCCATCCCGCGGTACAGGGCGAGGTCTCGCTGCAGGCCCAGGCGCTGCGACGCGAGCACCTGCTGGCGACCCTCGAGACCCTGCTGCGGATGAACGGCGCGGCACTGGTCGAGCACGGCGGCGGCTACCAGATCCTGCCGCTGACCAACGCGCTGCAGGGCCAGGTCGTGCCCCAGCTCGGCGAATCGAGCCGCGCGCTGCCGGCCGGCTACAGCGTCCAGGTGATACCGCTGCGCTATATCGGCGCCGCCGAGATGGGGCGCATCCTCGAGCCGCTCGCCCCCGAGGGCAGCATCCTCCGGGTCGACACCCAGCGCAACCTGGTGGTGCTCGCCGGCACCGGCCCGGAGATGGCCAACCTGCTCGACACCATCCGGGTGTTCGACGTCGACTGGATGGCCGGGCTCTCGGTCGGCTTCTTCATGCTCGAGTTCGCCAAGGCCGAGGCGGTGGTCGAGCAGCTCACCACCCTGCTCGACACCAAGGAGGGCGGCGCGCTCGACGGGGTGTTCCGCTTCGTCCCGATCGAGAGCGCCAACGCGCTGCTGGTGGTCTCGCCGCAGCAGCGCTATGTCGAACGCGCGCGCGACTGGATCAAGCGTCTGGACATGGCCGAGGCATCGGGCGAGGCGACCGAGCGGCTGTTCGTCTATCGCGTCCGTCACGGCAACGCCGAATCACTCGCCGAGATCCTCTCGGAGCTGTTCGGGGGCGGTCGGGGCGAGGGGCAGCGCAGCCTCGGCGCGGTGGCCCCGGGGATGGAGCGGGTCACCCTCGATGCCGGCGGCGAGGGTGGCGAGACCGCGAGCGCCCGCCCCCGGGCCCGCGCCCACCGTCTCGACACCGGGGTCAGCATCGTCGCCGACGCGGTCAACAACTCGCTGCTGATCAAGGCCAGCGCCCGCGACTATCAGAAGATCCTCGACGCGCTCAAGCAGCTCGATATCGTCCCGCTGCAGGTGCTGGTCGAGGCGACCATCGTCGAGATCACCCTCACCGGCAATCTCGAATACGGCGTGCAGTGGGACTTCTTCGGCCTCGCCACCGCCGACCAGCGCAGCAACTTCCGTCTCGACGGCACCCTCGACGGCGCCAAGGACTCGGGCATCGGGGCCATCTTCCCCGGCTTCACCTGGTCGGTGATCTCGCGCCCCGACACCATTCGCGCCACGCTCAGCGCACTGGCCGGGCGCAACCTCGTCAACGTGCTCTCCTCGCCCTCGGTGATGGTGCTCGACAACCAGACGGCGAAGATGCAGGTCGGCCAGCAGGTGCCGGTGGCCACCGCCCAGCAGCAGAGCACCTCGACCACCGACCGCATCGTCAACAGCATCGAGTACCGCGACACCGGGGTGATGCTGTCGGTGAAACCACGCGTCACCCCCGGGGGCATGGTGCAGATGGAGATCGAGCAAGAGGTCAGCACCGTGGCCACCACCGAGAGCTCGAACCTCGACTCGCCCACCTTCCAGACCCGCAACATCACCAGCTCGGTGGCGGTGCGTTCCAACCAGGCGGTAGTGCTCGGCGGACTGATCCAGGACCAGCGCGAGGACGGCAAGCAGGGCGTCCCCGGGCTCTACGACCTGCCGATCGCCGGCGCCCTGTTCGGCGAGCGCAGCAAGAAGGCCAACCGCACCGAGCTGGTGGTCATCCTCACCCCCAGGGTGATCGCCAGCGACCAGGACCTCGAGGCCGTCACCCGCGACTTCCGCAGCAAGGTCAAGGGGTTGGAGTTCTAATGCTCGGTTCTCAGAAGACTGAACCGCAAAGGCGCGAAGGGCGCAAAGGACTTTGATCAGCGGGTATCGTTGCGGCTTCCGACTGGAAGCCGGCGGCTGACCTCAGACCGCACCAAGCAACCTATACCACTGTATCTATTGACTTTCTTCGCGTTCTTCGCGCCTTTGCGGTTCAACTTCCCCAGCGCCCGCCTCAGCGCGAGGCGGTGGCGAGCTTGAGGGCGAGGCCGGCGAAGACGGTGCCGGCCAGCCGGTTGAGCATCAACTGGGCGCGGGGTGAGCGGCGCAGCCGGGCGCCGAGGGTGCCCGAGGACCAGGCGATGGCGGAGAACACCAGCAGCGCCGAGAGCATGAACAGCGCACCGAGCAGCAACAGCTGCAGGGTCAGCGGGCCGCGCGCGGGGTCGGCGAACTGGGGGAGGAAGGCGAGGAAGAAGATCGCCACCTTGGGATTGGTGGCGCTCATCAGCACGCCACGGGCATAGAGCTGGGCGGGGCGCGGCGCGGTGGCGCCGCTGCCGTCGAGCGCGCAGGCCCCGGCGCGGAACGCCTGCCAGGCGAGATAGAGCAGATAGAGCGCGCCGAGCACCTTGAGCACGGTGAAGGCGAGCGCCGAGGCGGCGAACAGCGCGGCCACGCCGAGCGCCACCGCAGCGGTATGGAGCATCACCCCGGTGCACAGCCCGAGGGTGACGAAGATCCCCGCCAGCCGGCCGTGCAGGGCCGACTGGGTGAGGACGAAGATGTTGTCCGGCCCGGGCGCGAGCGCCAGGGCGACCGAGGCGGCGAAGAACAGCAGCGCGGTATCGAGGGGCAGCATGATGGGGCGACCGTGAAGAAGAACGATCGCCCATCAATACCACGCGCACCCCGCCCGCGCACCCCGCCCCACCCGAGACCGTCAGCTGCCCCCTGGAGCCTGGCGGCTGGCGGCTGGCGGCTGGCGGCTGGCGGCTGGTAGCTGGAAGCTGAAAGCGCATCCCTCCTTCGCGCCCTTTGGGCCTTTGCGGTTCAAATTCCTGGCGACTGGCGGCTGGAAGCTGGCGACTGACTCGAAAACAGCGTCATTCGAGATCCTCGGCGAGCAGCCCGTAACGGACCTGACCGGCACACTTGTCGCGCACCAGCACCCAGCCCGGCGGCGCCTCCGGCAACCCCTCCTGACGTCCGCGCTCGACATAGAGACGCCCGCCCGGCGCCACCCAACCGTCCTCGATCAGTCGCGTCAGCGCCGGGGCGAGCAGGTCCGCGGCGAAGGGCGGGTCGAGGAAGATCAGGTCGAAGGGGCGCGGCGGGGTGGTGGCGAGCCAGTCCAGCGCATCGGCGCGGACCACCTCGACCGACCGCTCGCCGAGGGTACGGACATTGACCTCGAGCTGACGCGCCGCGGCCGCGGCGCGCTCGATCAGCACCACCTCGCCGGCGCCGCGCGAGCAGGCCTCGAGCCCGAGCGCGCCGCTGCCGGCGAAGAGGTCGAGACAGCGCGCCCCGGCGATCGTCGGCGCCACCCAGTTGAACAGGGTCTCGCGCACCCGATCGGCGGTCGGGCGCAGCCCCGGCTGATCGAGTACCGGCAGCCGACGACCGCGATGGCGGCCGCCGACGATGCGCAGTTGGTGCTGCCCCGACCTACTCGGGCGCATCGGCCCGTGCCGTCTGTCCGGCGCCACCGCCGACCTGCACCAGCACCATCCGCTCGGGATCGACCCGACGCGCGAAGGCATCGCGGATCTGCGCGGCATCGACCGCCTCGACACGCTCGGCAAAGCGCGCCAGATGATCGAGCGGCAGGTCGTAGAAGCCGATCATCGCCAGGTACTGGACGATGTCGCCGTTACTGTCGATGCGCAGCGGGAAGCCGCCGGTGATGTTGCGCCTGGCGGCGTCGAGCTCGTCCTCGGTCGGCCCCTCGGCGATGAAGCGCTCGAGGGTCTCGCGCATCACCGCGATCGCCTGCTCGGCCTGATCGTTGCGGGTCTGCAGCCCCATCAGGAAGGGACCGGGGCGGTCCAGCGGCAGGAAGTAGCTGTAGACGCTGTAGGAGAGTCCGCGCTGCTCGCGCACCTCGTGCATCAGCTGCGAGACCAGCCCGCTGCCGCCGAGGATATGGTTGCCGACATAGAGCGCGAAGTAGTCGGGGTCACCGCGACGCATCCCCGGCTGACCGACGAGCACCGCCGTCTGGCTCGACGGGAAGGCGATGTGGCGCTGCGCTGCCTGCTCGAGCGCCGCCACCTCGGGCAGCGCCGGGGCCGCCTCGCCGCGCGGCAGCACGCCGACCACGCGCTCGGCGAGACGCTCGGCGCCGGCGCGATCGAGCGCGCCGACGATCGCCACCACCGCGTTGGCACCGACCAGATAGCGTTGGTGGAAGGCGACCAGATCGTCGCGGGTGATCGCACCCACCCCCTCGGCGGTGCCGGACGGGTCCTCGGCATAGGGGTGATCGCCATAGATCGCCCGATAGAAGGCGCGGCTGGCCTGGGTACGCGGCGACTCCTGCTGCTGGCGCAGCGCCACCAGACGATTCTCGCGCACCCGTTCGAGATCGACCGCGGGGAAGCGCGGCGCGGCGAGCAGGGCGGTGAGGGTGTCGAGGGCGGTATCGAGCGCCGGCTCACGGGTCAGGCTGCGCAGCGACACCGAGAAGATGTCGCGATCGACCCCGCTGCCGAACTCGGCGCCGACGCCCTCGAGACGGGAGGCGATGGTATCGGCGTCCCACTCACCGGCGCCCTGGGCGAGCATCGCCGCGGTCAGCGAGGCCAGCCCGGGACGGGCGCCGTCGCGCGCGCTGCCGGCATCGAAGGCCAGGCGCAGATCGACCATCGGCAACCCTGGGGCGGCGACGAACAGCACCCGGGCGCCGTTGTCGGTCTCCCAGGTCTGGATCTCGGGGGTGGCCTGGACGAGCCCGGCGGCGCACAGCAGCAGGGCGCCGAGCCAGAGGCGCGAGCGGAAGCGATCAACGGACATGAGCGGCTCCTCGATGGGACATGGCGGGTGCGGGTGCGGCGGCGGGATCGATCGGTTGCGGATCGAGCACGGCGACGGTGAGCCGGTCGGCCACCAGATACTTGCGCGCGACCGCCTGGATCTGCTCCGGGGTCACCGCGGCGAGCGCATCGACATAGCGATCGGCCAGCTCCCAGCCGAGCCCCACGGTCTCGAGCTGACCGAGCAGCATGCCCTGATAGAACAGCGAGTCCTTCTCATAGACCTTGTCGGCGATGAGCTGATTGCGTACCCGCTCGAGCTCGGCGGGGTCGACCGGCGCGTCCTGCAGCCGCGCGATCTCATCGCGCAGCGCCTGCTCGAGCTCGTCGATGGCGTGGCCCTGGGCGGGGACACCCTCGAACAGGAACAGCCCGGGCAGCCGCCCGAAGGCGCTGTAGCCGGCGCCGACCGAGGCGGCCACCTCGCGCCCGCGCACCAGCTCGCGCTCGAGACGCGCGCTCTTGCCGCCGTCGAGCACCGAGGCCAGGACCTCGAGCGCATAGGGCTCCCACGCGGTCTCGGCATCGATCACCGCCGGGGCCTTGTAGCCCATCAGCAGATAGGGCTCCTGCGCCGGGGCCTTGACCCGCAGCCGCTTCTCGCCGAGCTGCTCGGGCTCGGGGCGGCGCTTCGGGGTGGCGATCGACTCGGCCTGCAGCGGCCCGAAGTGACGCTCGGCGAGGGCGAAGACCTGCTCGGGATCGACATCGCCGGCGACCACCAGGGTGGCGTTGTTGGGGGCGTACCACTGCCGGTACCAGTCACGCAGGTCCTCGACCCGGAGCTCCTCCAGGTCGCCCGGCCAGCCGATCACCGGGATGCCGTAGGGCGAGGCGTCGTAGGCGGTGGCGTTGAAACGCTCGTAGGTGAGCGACTGCGGGTCGTCGTCGGTGCGCATCCGCCGCTCCTCCTTGACCACCTCCAGCTCCTTGGCGAACTCCTCCGGGTCGAGCGCCAGGTTGCGCATGCGCTCGGCCTCGAGCTCGAAGGCGATCTCCAGCCGATCGCTGGCGAGGTTCTGGAAATAGGCGGTGTAGTCGCGGCTGGTGAAGGCGTTCTCCTCACCACCGTTGGCGGCGATGATGCGCGAGAACTCGCCCGGGGCGAGTCGCTCGGTGCCCTTGAACATCATGTGCTCGAGCAGGTGCGAGATACCGGTGATACCGCCGTACTCGTAGCTCGAACCGACCCGATACCACACCTGACTGGTGAGCACCGGGGCGCGATGATCGGGCTTGACCAGGACCTTGAGCCCGTTGTCGAGCTGGTGTTCGTAAACCGTCTGGCCCGCGCCCGCCGCCAGCGGCAGCAGACAGACCAGGGTCGCAATGAATCGTCGTGACATGGACACCCCATAGTCGGAAAGACAAGGACGATAGATATGGTCAGCTTAACCGGTCCCCGAGTTCCGGGCAGCGTCGAAGCGCAATGGCGGCGCCAGCGGCCAGCGGCCAGCGGCCAGCGGCCAGCGGCCAGCGGCCAGCGGGAGATCCAACCACAAAGACGCGAAGGACACGAAGGGGTCGAGACGTAGGATGGGATGCGTGACCGTGCGCCGACGCCGGCGATTGACATCGACCCTATCCGGTCATGCCCCCCATCACCCCGGCTCATCGGCACGCTGCGCCTTGCCAAGCCGATCAGGCTGGCGGCTGGCGACTGGTGGCTGGAAGCTGGCGACTGGAAGCTGGCGACTGGAAGCTGGTGGCTGGAAGCTGGTGGCTGGAAGCTGGTGGCCGAAGGCCGAAGGCTGCCGCCTGGCGGCGATCAGCCGTCGATCTGTTAGCATTGCGACATCCCGGGGCGGTCGCGACCGCCCCGCTCGGCGCGCCCGCGCGCACCGCCCCATCAACACGAGAATTCCCGTCGACATGTTTGGTTTCGGAAAGAAGCACAAGACCGCATCCAGCGACGCGCCCGCAACCGAGGCGCAGGAACAATCGTCGCGCAAGCCGCTGTTCGGACGCCTGTTCGGCGGCGGCAAGGACAAGACCACGACGCCCGAACAGGCGCCGGTCGCGGAGCTCGAGCGCGCAGCCCCGGCGCCAGCCGCGCCGAGCGCCGAGTCCACGCCCGCACCCGAGCCGCCGCAGCGCACCTTCGTGCCGCGCGCGCTCGAGCAGCGTCGCGAGGAGCCCGTCGCCTTCGAACTGCCCGACCTCCCCGACGAGGCCCCCGAGCCCGAGCCGGAGGGCGGCGGCAAGCTGTTCGGTCGGCTGCGCGAGCGACTCAGCCGCACCCGGGTCAAGCTCGGTGGCGGCATCGGTGAGCTGGTGCTCGGACGCAAGCGGATCGACGACGAGCTGCTCGAGGAACTCGAGACCCTGCTGATCACCGCCGATGTCGGCATCGAGGCGACCACCCGGATCATCGGCGATCTCACCGAGCAGGTGCGGCGCAAGACCCTCACCGACCCGCAGGCGTTGGTCGACGCCCTCAAGGCCGAGCTGCGCGGCATCCTCGAACAGGCCGACGCCCCGGTCGCCCAGCCCGCCGAGGGCAAGCCTCAGGTGCTGCTGATGGTCGGCATCAACGGCGCCGGCAAGACCACCACCATCGGCAAGCTCGCCAAGCGGCTGCAGGAGGAGGGCAACAGCGTGATGCTCGCCGCCGGCGATACCTTCCGTGCCGCCGCCGTCGAGCAGCTCCAGACCTGGGGCGAGCGCAACAACATCCCGGTGATCGCCCAGCACACCGGCGCCGACTCGGCCTCGGTGATCTACGACGCGCTGCAGGCGGCGACCGCGCGCGGCACCGACGTGCTGATCGCCGACACCGCCGGGCGGTTGCACACCAAGAGCAACCTGATGGACGAGCTCAGCAAGGTGGCGCGGGTGATGAAGAAGATCGACCCCGAGGCGCCGCACGAGGTGATGCTGGTGGTCGACGCCACCACCGGGCAGAACGCCCTCGCCCAGGCCGAGCACTTCCATCGCGCGGTGGGGCTGACCGGCATCACCCTCACCAAGCTCGACGGCACCGCCAAGGGCGGGATCGTGTTCGCGATCGCCGAGCGGCTGCAGGTGCCGATCCGCTTCATCGGCGTCGGCGAGACGATCGAGGACCTGCGCTACTTCGACGCCGACGAGTTCGTCGACGCCCTGCTCGGCTGAGCGCCGCTGGAGGCGCGACCGAGCCGCCCAACCGCCGCCCCGGCGACCGCGCCGGGGCCGTGCCCGGAGTGCACCGCGCGATGATCGAGTTCGACCACGTCCACAAACGCTACCCCGAACGCGGCGAGGCGCTCAGCGACATCAGCTTCGCGCTCGCCGCCGGCGAGATGGCCTTCCTCACCGGTCACTCGGGCGCGGGCAAGAGCACCCTGCTGCGGCTCATCGGGCTGCTCGAACGCCCCAGCCGCGGGCGCGTGGTGGTCGACGGACGCGACCTCGGCGCCCTGCCCCGCCGCCAGATCCCGCTGCACCGCCGCCAGGTCGGGATGATCTTCCAGGACCACCGTCTGCTGGCCGATCGCAGCGTGTTCGACAACGTCGCCCTGCCCTTGCAGGTGATGGGCTACGGCCAGCGCGAGATCGGCCGACGGGTGCGCGCCGCGCTCGATCACGTCGGCCTGCTCAAGCGCGAGCGCGCCACCCCGGTGGCGCTCTCCGGCGGCGAGCAGCAGCGTGTCGGCATCGCCCGCGCGGTGGTCGCGCGCCCGCCGCTGCTGCTCGCCGACGAGCCCACCGGCAACCTCGACCCCGAGCTCTCGCGCGAGATCTTCGAGCTGTTCGAGCGCTTCCAGTACGTCGGCGTGACCCTGCTGATCGCCACCCACGATCTCAGCCTGGTGGCGCGCATGCCCTATCGCACCCTGACCCTGGCCGACGGTCGGCTGGTCAACGACTCCGGGGGATGGTGAGCATGTCGCGCGTGCGCCGTCCCAGTGCCCGTCCCTCCGAGCTGCTGCTGATCTGGCTCGCCCACCATCTGCGCAGCGCCCGCGAGTCGCTGCGCCGGCTGTTCGGCATGCCGCTGCCGACGACCATGACGGTGGCGGTGCTCGGCATCTCGCTGGCACTCCCGGCCACCCTCTATGTCGGCACCGACAACCTGCGCGCGATGACCGGGCGCTGGGACCAGACCGCGGCGATCTCGCTGTTCCTCCGTCACGAGGTCGACAGCAGCGCGGCGCGGGCGCTCGCCGAGCGCCTGCGCGCGCGCCCCGAGCTGGCCCGTGTCGAGCTGATCGAGCCCGAGCAGGCGCTCGCCGAGTTCAAGGAACTCGGCGGCTTCGAGGGCGCGCTCGAGGCGCTCGATGACAACCCGCTGCCGGCGGTCCTGGCGCTCTACCCGACCCCGAGTCACGCCACCACCGGGCAGCTGCGCGCGCTCGAACAGCAGATGGTGACCCTGCCCGAGGCCGACTTCGCACGCATGGACACCCTGTGGATCGAGCGGCTGCAGGCGATCCTCGCCCTCGCCGAGACCGCCACCCTGCTGCTCGGCGCCCTGCTCGGGCTCGGGGTGCTGCTGATCGTCGGCAACACCATCCGGCTGGAGATCCTCAATCGGCGCGGCGAGATCGAGATCATGGAGCTGGTCGGCGCCACCGCCGCCTTCATCCGCCGTCCCTTCCTCTATGCCGGTGCCTGGTACGGGCTGCTCGGCGGGCTCTGCGCCACCCTGCTGGTGACCTTCTCGACCGGGGCGCTGCAGGGCTCGGTGTCGCGACTCGCCGCGCTCTACGGCGGCGAATTCCGGCTCGCCGGACTGGGGCTCGACGGCACCCTGGTGGTGCTGCTCGCCGGCATCACGCTCGGACTGGTGGGGAGCTGGATCGCGGTCGGGCGTCACCTGCGCGGGGCCGAGGCGGACTAGACCAGCGGGTTGGCGACGCGACGCGGGATGCCGGGGTCGGCGAAGTCCAGCCCCTCGGGGAGTTCGATGGTGGTGCTCAGCGGCAGGTGGTCGGAGAGGGCGTAGTCGATCACCTCGGCGCGGGTCACCCGCAATGGGCGCGAGACCAGGATGTGGTCGAGGTTGTGCCGGGGGCGCCAGCTCGGGAAGGTCTTGCGCTCGCAGTCGAGACCACGCATCCCCGAGTCGACCACCATCGCGCGCAGCCCCTTGGAGCCGCAGCCGCAATTGAAGTCACCCATCAGCACCAGATAGGGATACTGCTCGGCCAGCTCGAGCAGATAGCCGAACTGGCGGCGGCGCGCCCGCCAACCGAGGGCGAGGTGGACGATACCGACGGCCAGACGACCGCCCTGCTCGAAGGGGAATTCGGCCACCATCACCCCGCGCCCGGGCAAACCCGGCAGGCGGTGCTCGCTCACCCGCTGCGGTCGCAACCGGCTGAGCAACCCGTTGCTGTGCTGGGCGAAGGGCGCGAGATTGCGGTTGACCTGCCGGTACCAGTGCGGAAAGGCGCCCTGCCGGGCGAGATACTGGATCTGGTCGACATAGGCGCTGCGCAGGCTGCCGGCGTCGACCTCTTGCAGCCCGACCACGTCGAAGCGCTGCAGCAGCTGGGCGATGCGCGCAAGGTTGATCAGCCGCTCGGAATGCGGCAGCAGATGCTTCCAGCTATTGGTGAAATAGTCGCTGTACCGACGCGAGTAGATCCCCGCCTGGACGTTGTAGCTCAGCAGATTCAGTTGCCGCATGTTCGGCTCGTCGGACTGCTCGTCGGTGGCCAGACCCTAGCACAGCCCGCCGACTCGACCAAGCACCTGGCCGAAAAAGAAAAAGGGCAGCCGAGGCTGCCCTTTCGCGTGATGCGCGCGGTCGCTGGATCAGTCGTTGCGCAGACCCTGGATGTACTGCGACACCGCGGCGATCTCCTTGTCGGTCATGCGCGCGGTGACGCCGCGCATCATGCCGTTGGGATCGTTGGCGCGCTCGCCCTTGCGGAAGTACTCGAGCGTCTGCTTGACGTAGTCGGCATGCTGACCGGCGAGACGCGGGAACTTGGACAACCCCTGGCCCATGCCGGCCGGCCCGTGACAGCCACTGCAGGCGGGCACGCCGCTCTTGGGGTTGCCGGCGCGATAGATCTTCTCGCCGAGTGCGGCCAGCTCACGATCGGCAACACCACCGGTCTGCACCTGCTGCGAGTAGTAGGCGACGACGTCGCGCATCTCCTTCTCGGTCAGCGGCATCGCCATCGGGGTCATCTGCACGTTGTAGCGCTCGCCGTTCTTGAACTGCACCAGCTGCTTATAGGCGTACTCGGGGTGCTGACCGGCGAGCTTCGGCCACAGCGGCACGATGCTGTTGCCGTCAGCCGCGTGACACGCCTGACAGATTGCCTTCGCCTTGGCCTCGCCCGCTTTGGGGTCGCCCAGTTCGAATCCGTCCGCGGCCATCGCCGCGCCGCTCATCAATACCGCCGCCGCCGAAACCGAAATCAGCCAAGTCTTCATCATTGCAAATGCCCAGTGTTCGTGGTTCATGGCCGCGCCGCCGTCCGGTGACGGGTGGGCCTCGAGGAAGAAGGTGGAGAAAATCCTGCGATATATATCAGAATTTCGTCATATGGGTCAAATTACACGCCGTTCCCGACATGTCTCTGCAGAGACAGACCAGCAGCCGTAAAGATCCCGACCGTCTCTCGTCGAGCGCGGGGTCGATGCGGGCGAGGCCTCAATGACCCTGGTGCCCCATCCCGCCTCCGAGCGCACGCACCGGGACATCGAGTCCGATCCGGGAACCGTCGTCGAGCTGCAGCTCCAGCGCCACCAGCTCATCGACCAGCAAGGGCTGTCGCAGCCCGATCAACATCAGGTGCAGCCCACCGGGGGCGAGGCGTACCCGCTCACCGGCGGGTAGCGCGATACGCTCGATCCGGCGCATCCGCATCATCCCGCCCTCCTCGCGGTGGGTGTGCAGCTCGACCACCTCGGCCACCGGGCTCGTCGCCGCGACCACGGCCCGGTCCACCGCACCGTCGTTCTCCAGCACCATGAAGGCCGCGCTGTTGGGCTGCCCCGGCGGCACGGCACGCACATAGGCCTCATCGACCACCACGCCGTCGGGTTGGGCCGCCCACAGCGGCGCCAGCCAGCACGACAGCAACACGATCAGCAGAAGGCTCCTCATCACGACTCCTCCGAATGGAATGGGCCTGCCGACCCGGTCGGCGCAAGACCGAGCAACCCGTGAATACGCTCGACGATCCGCTCGGGCGCGGTGGCGTGGGGGAGCTGCCCCACCAGGCGTCCCTCGGGATCGACCAGCACGGTATTGGCCGAGTGGTCGACCAGATAGCCGAGCGCCGAGTCCGGTTGCTCGACCCGCCGGTAGGCCGCGCCGTAGCGTGCGGCGATCTCGGCCAGCTGCTCGGGGGGACCGGTCAGACCGATGATCGCGGGATGGAAATAGGCGGTGTACTGACGCAACCGCTCGGGGTCGTCGCGCTCGGGGTCGACGCTGACGAAGAGCACCTGGACGCGCTCGCGGACCTCCGGGGTCAGCTGGCCGAGCGCATGGGCGATGAGGGCGAGGTTGGTCGGACAGATATCCGGGCACCAGGTGTAGCCGAAATAGATCAACACGACCTTGCCGCGCAGTCCCGACAGGCTCACCGGTCCAGCGGCGGAGACCAGGGTGAAGTCGCCCCCTCGCGGCGCCGAGGCGAGGGCGGGTCCGGGGACGGACGGGGACAGGCGCTCGAACAACAGCCAGCCGACCGGCACGAGCAGCGCCAGCGAGAGCGCGATGGTGACCAGGAGCGATGGCGTCCGTTGCATGGATCTCCCTGCCGAGCGGCTCGGCTCGCAACCCCACGATGGTCCAATAGTGCGTGGAGTCGCGACCGACATCAAGCCGGAGCCCCGCAAGCGGTCAGCCTTCAGCCGCCAGCGAGCGTCATCGCGCCACCCCTCGCCCCACGACTGGCGACTGGCGACTGGCGACTGGCGACTGGCGACTGGCGGCTGATGGCTGATGGCTGGCCGCTGGTAGCTGGCGGCTGGTAGCTGGTAGCTCTCCCCCCCCTTCGCACCCTTTGGGCCTTTGCGGTTCAAAATTCCTGGCGACTGGCGACTGGCGACTGGCGACTGGCGACTGGCGACTGGCGACTGGCAGCTGGCAGCTGGCGACTGGCGACTGGAGGCTGAAGGCTGATCGCCCCCCCTTTGCCCCGCGCCCCCGATCGGTTTCAATGCCCTCTTTAACCCGCCATCACAGGAGCCCCTCGATGGATCAGGCAGCGGACGGACGGCGCGCATGGGCGCGCTGAGTCAGTGGTGGCGCGCGCGCCGGATCGAGCGGGTGAGTCGGATGTTCTCGACGCGCGATTGGGAGTCGGCCTGGGAGGCGCTGCCACTGCTCGCCGGGTTCGACCCGGAGACGGCCGAGCGGCTGGAGACCCTGGCGCTCGAATTCCTCCGCACCAAACGCATCGAGTGTGTCCAGGGCGTCGCGCTCACGGCTACCGAGCGACTGCGGATCGCGCTGCAGGCGGCACTGCCGGTGCTGGAGCTGGGGCTCGACTGGTACCGCGGATGGTACGCGGTGATCGTCTATCCCGAGGAGTTCGTCCCCGAACGCGAGGTGATGGGTGACGACGGCGTGGTGTGGATCGAACAGGAGGCCAAGAGCGGCGAGTCCTGGGAACAGGGCCCGGTGATCCTGTCCTGGGCCGATGTCGCCGCAGGTGGCCGCGGCGAGGGCTACAACGTCGTCATCCACGAGCTCGCCCACAAGCTCGACATGCGCGCCGGCGCGCCCAACGGTTGCCCGCCGCTGCACCCGGGGATGTCGAGCGCCGACTGGCAGCGTGACCTCGCCGCCGCCTATGCAGACCTCTGCACCCGGGTCGAGGCCGACGAGGAGACCGCGATCGACCCCTATGCCAGCGAATCGCCGGCGGAATTCTTCGCGGTGACGAGCGAATACTTCTTCGAGTGGCCTGAGTTGCTGATCGAGACCTATCCGGCGGTCTACGCACAGCTGCGCGCCTTCTACCGCCAACACCCGCTGGCGCGACTGGCGGCGGACGCCTGAGTCCGACGCGGACCCAGGCGCGAACGGGTCACTCCTGATCCCAACCCTCGGGCACGCCGTCGAAGAAGTCGACCAGCCCGGTCTCGAGCGAGTACTCGGCACCGACCACCATCAGCCCTTCGCGCTCGATCAGCGATTCGAGGATCGCCGAGCCGTGACGCAGATGGTCGACCGAGGCGCGCACGTTGGCGCGCACGGCGGCATGGCGCAGCGCCTCGCGATCCTCACGCAGCTCGGTCTCGAGCAACCCCTCGATCGAGGGCTTCACCCGGTCGACGATGGCGGCGACGTTGCGCGACTCGCTGTCGGCGCCGTCGAGCATGGTCTCCAGGGTGGCACTGATCGCACCGCAGCAGGAGTGACCCAGCACCACCACCAGCTTGGTGTCGTAGCGCGAGGCGGCGAACTCGACGCTGCCGACCTGCGAGGGCGCAACGATGTTGCCCGCCACCCGGATCACGAACAGGTCGCCGAAGCCTTGGTCGAAGACCAGCTCGGCCGGCACCCGCGAGTCCGAGCAGCCGAGGACGATGGCAAAGGGGCTCTGCCCCGACAGCAACCCGGCGAAGTCGGCATGGGTGATCGCGTTGTTGGAGGCGCGGAGTTCGGCGGCGAAGCGGCGGTTGCCATCGCGCAGACGGCGCAGGGCATCCACGGCGGAGATCTTGTTGGTCATGAAGCAGTCTCAGTCGTTGTCGTCGCGAAGATGGACGGCGGACGGAGTCCGCGCGTCCGGGAAACCTCGCCCGCGACCGGGGCGTTCAGCGGGCCACGTCGACGAGCGCGGCGAGCCGGCGGCGCGGCTCGACGCAGTCGACACCCGCCGCCTCGAGGCGCACGAGCAGCGCCTCGCCGTCGCGCACCAGGGTGCGACGCTGCAGCTCGTCGAACAGCGCGAGCGCGGCGTCGAACTCCTCGGCGGGCACGCTCAGCAGGGTCGGCAGCAGCTCGCTCGGCCCGATCGGCCCCTCGGGGTCGAGCAGATCGCCCACCAGCGGCTGGCGCAGCAGCGCGAAATGGGTCGCGCGGGCGCGCTCGAACTCGGCCAGCGCGGCGCTCGCCTCGGGGTCGTCGCGGGTGGCGCGGGCGAGACTGCGGGCGATCGTCTCGATCAGCCCGGCGAGCGCCTCGCGCTCGCGCTCGAGCGCCGCGGGTAGCCCGAAGCTCTCCTCGTAGAGCTGCTCGAGCGTCTCCTTGAGCGCCATCACCTCGGTACCGTCGCCGTGCTCGCCGAGCTTGGCGGCGCGCTCCAGCTGTTGCGCGAAGCGCTCGCGAAAGCGCTCGAGCGCCGCCCGATCGGCGGCGCGCGCGGCCTCCAGCGCCGCCGGATCGAGCGGCGCCGGCGGCCAGCCGAAGAGCGGATTGTCCTGACCGCGCAGCAGTTGGCGCTCGCGGCGCCCGGGGATGTGGTTCGACTCCATGACGCGCTCCAGCGTGATGAGGGATCGGCGCGCTCAGTCGGCGGCGCGCAGCATGGCGATGACCTCGGCGGTGCGCGGACGCACCCCGCGCCACAGCCGGAAGGACTCGGCGGCCTGCTCGACCAGCATGCCCAGGCCGTCGAGACTGTGCGCCGCGCCGTGTGCCCGTCCCCAGCGACAGAAGGCGGTCGGCGCCGCGCCGTAGAGCATGTCGTAGGTCCAGCCGCCGGGGGCGAGCAGATCGGCGGGGATCGGCGGCACCGTGTCCGAGAGCCCGCTCGAGGTGGCGTTGATCACCAGGTCGAAGCGCTCGCCGGCCAGCGCCTCGAAGCCGCAGCCGGAGACCGGCACCGCGCCCGAGCCCAGCGCTGCCAGGGTATGGGCGCGCTCCGGGGTACGGTTGGCGATCACCAGCTCGCGCAGCCCGCTCTCGAGCAACGGCACCAGCGCGCCGCGCGCCGCGCCGCCGGCGCCGAGCAGCAGCACCCGGGTGCCGGCGAAGACGAAGCCGTGGTTGTCGGCGAGATCGCGCACCAGCCCGATGCCGTCGGTGTTGTCGCCGCGCAACCGGCCGTCGGCGAGCGCGATCAGGGTGTTGACCGCGCCGGCGACCTCGGCGCGCTCGCTGCGCTCCTCGACCAGCGCCCAGGCCTGCTCCTTGAACGGCAGGGTGACGTTCAGGCCGAGCCCGCCCTGGGCGAAGAAGCGTTGGACATCGCCGGCGAAGTCGTGCCGATCACCGAGGATCCGGCCATAGTCGATCGCCTCCCCGCACTGCTGGGCGAAGGCGGCGTGGATCGTCGGCGACTGACTGTGTTCGATCGGATTGCCGATGACGGCGTAACGATGGAGCATCTCGGGGCGACCTGTCCGGCGCGGTGAGGCGCATTCGCAAAGACCCGCCCCGGAGGCCCGGCGCGGGTCAGGAAACTGTCGATCGAGGGCGCTCGCGCAGCGCGAGCGCCCGGGAGCCGGAGCGCGCGAAGCGGTGCCGCGCGCCCGGGGACATCAGGGGATCAGGCCCCCAGCCAGCGGGCGATGTCCTTGGAGTAGTAGGTGAGGATACCGTCACCACCGGCGCGCTTCATCGACACCATCGCCTCGAGCACCACCGCGCGCTCGTCGAGCCAGCCGTTCATGCTCGCGGCCTTGAGCATCGCGTACTCGCCGCTGACGTGATAGACGAAGGTCGGGGCACCGAACTGGTCCTTCACCCGACGCACGATGTCGAGATAGGGCATGCCGGGCTTGACCATCACCATGTCGGCACCCTCGGCGAGATCGAGACCGACCTCGTGCAGCGCCTCGTCGGTGTTGGCCGGGTCCATCTGGTAGGTGTACTTGTTGCCCGCGCCGAGGTTGGCCGAGGAGCCGACGGCGTCACGGAAGGGGCCGTAGTAGCTCGAGGCGTACTTCGCCGAGTAGGCCATGATGCGGGTGTGGATGTGACCGTCCTGCTCGAGCGCGGCACGCACCGAGCCGATGCGCCCGTCCATCATGTCGGAGGGGGCGACGATGTCGGCGCCGGCCTCGGCATGGGAGACGGCCTGACGCACCAGCACCTCGACGGTGGGCTCGTTCATCACGTAGCCCTGGTCGTCGATCAGGCCGTCCTGACCGTGGGTGGTGAAGGGATCGAGGGCGACGTCGGTCATGATGCCGAGCTCGGGCACCGCGTCCTTGAGCGCGCGCACCGCGCGCTGCGCCAGACCGTCGGGGTTGTAGGCCTCGCGCGCGTCGAGCGACTTGGCCGAGTCCGGGGTGACCGGGAACAGCGCCATCGCCGGGATGCCCAGACGGTGGACCTCGCGCGCCTCCTCGACCAGCAGGTCGATGCTCAGACGCTCGACTCCGGGCATCGACTCGACCGCCTCGCGCTCACCCTTGCCCTCCAGCACGAACACCGGATAGATCAGGTCGTCCGGGGTCAGGGTGGTCTCGCGCATCATCCGGCGCGAGAAGTCGTCGCGACGCATCCGGCGCATGCGGGTGACGGGGAAGGCGGCACGCGAAGTATCAAGGGGAGACATCGACATCAAACCTCGGGGGACGAATCCTGGGCGCCCGGGCCCATCCCGGCGCTTCAGCCGGATAACATAGCTCAGCCGCCGTCGCGGCTCCAGTCGCGACGGCGGCAAGACCACGAATCAAGCGGCCTCGGTCAACCAGTCGCGCGGCGCGAGGAAGCGCTCGTGGAGCTCGGCCTCGGGGCTGCCGGGCTCGGGGGTGAAGTCGTAGCGCCAGCTCACCGCCGGGGGGAGCGAGACCAGGATCGACTCGGTGCGTCCGCCCGACTGCAACCCGAACAGGGTGCCGCGGTCGCACACCAGGTTGAACTCGACGTAGCGCCCCCGTCGATAACACTGGAAATCGCGCTCGCGCTCGCCGTAGACATGCGCCCAGCGCCGCTCGACGATCGGCAGATAGCCGCTGAGATAGTGATCGCCGACGCTGCGCATGAAGGCGAAGCTGTTGTCGAAGCCGTCCTGGTCGAAGTCGTCGAAGAAGATCCCGCCGATACCGCGCGGCTCGTTGCGGTGCGGCAGGAAGAAATAGTCATCGCACCAGCGCTTGTAGCGCGGATAGAGCTCCTCGCCGAAGGGCGCGCAGGCGTCCCGGGCATTGCGGTGCCAGTGCACCGCGTCCTCCTCGAAGCCGTAATAGGGGGTGAGGTCGAAGCCGCCGCCGAACCACCACACCGGATCGTCCTCGGGATGCTCGGCGAGGAAGAAACGGACATTGAGGTGCGATGAGGGCACATAGGGGTTCTGCGGATGGACCACCAGCGAGACCCCCATCGCCTCGTAACTGCGTCCGGCCAGCTCCGGGCGCGAGGCGCTCGCCGCCGCCGGCAGGGCCTCGCCGCGCACGTGCGAGAAGTTGATCCCGCCCTGCTCGAACAGCATCCCGTCCTGCATCACCCGGGTACGGCCACCACCGCCGCCGGGGCGCTCCCACAGATCCTCACGGAAGTCGGCACCACCGTCGGTGTCGCGCAAGGCCTCGCAGATACGATCCTGCAGGGTCAGCAGATAGGACTTCACGGCCTGGGTATCGGGTCGGTCGGACATCGGTGCGCGCCTCGTGCTGGGTTCGATGATGAGCGGGGTTGCGCCACCCAGGAGCACGGTGGCGCCCCGCCGGGGATCGATCATAGAACAGCCCGGCGCAACATCCACCCATGGCCGACGTCATTCAGGCCCTGCGATCACGCAACCGCTCGAGCAATTCGAGCAGCGGGGCGGCCTTGTCGAAGGTCTCGCGATACTCGGCCTCGGCCTCGGAATCGACGACGATGCCGCCACCGGCCCACAATCGCGTCTGGCCCGCGGCATGCACCAGCGTCCGGATGGCGATGTTGGTATCCATCGCGCCGTCATGGCCGAGATAGCCGATGGCACCGCAATAAGGGCCGCGCGGCGCCGGCTCGAGCTCGTCGATCACCGCCATCGCCCGGCGCTTGGGGGCGCCGGTGATCGAGCCGCCGGGGAAGGCCGCGCGCAACAGCTCGACGGCGGAGCGTCCGGGCGCGAGCCGCCCGCTGACCGTGCTCACCAGATGATGCACCCGCGCATAGTGCTCGATTGCGAACAGCGCCGGCACACGCACGCTGCCGTAGTCGCACACCCGTCCCAGGTCGTTGCGCAGCAGATCGACGATCATCAGGTTCTCGGCGCGATCCTTGGGACTGAGCCGCAGCGTCTCGGCCAGGGCACGGTCGCGCGCCGGATCGGGATCGCGCGGCCGGGTCCCCTTGATCGGCTTGGTCTCGACCCGCCCGTCGCGCACCTCGAGGAAGCGCTCGGGCGAGGAGCTCAGCACCTGCCAGTCCGGTCCCTGCAGATAGGCCGAGAAGGGCGCGGCATTGAGTTCACGCAGCAATCGATAGGCGTGCCAGGGATGACCGCTGGCAGACACCGAGAAGCGTTGGGCGAGATTGACCTGATAACAGTCGCCGGCGTGCAGATAGGCGTGGATGCGCGCGATCGCCTCGACATAGGTGGCATGCGACCAGTCGGGGCGCACCGCCCCATGGGTGCGATAGGGCGGCAACCGCGGCGCCGCCGCCTCGAGCAGGCGCGCGCGACGCTCGAGTTCATCCTCGGTCGGGGCGAACAGCCGGGCACGCCGCTCGTGATGATCGACCACCAGGCCCCAGTCATAGAGCCCGACGGCGAGGTCGGGCGGCGCACCCGGCTCGCGCACCCGCTCGGGCAGCCGGTGCAGACGGCGCCCGAGGTCGTAGCCGAAGAAGCCGATGGCGCCACCGGCGAAGGGCAGCCCGTCGGGGCAGGGGCGTGACGGACCGAGGGCCTCGGCGAGCAGGCCGAAGGGATCGGCGCCGGAGCGACGCCGGGCACCGTCGGCCTCGATCAGCGTGGTCTCGCACCCGCGCGTCACCAGCACCAGGCGTGGATCGGCGCTGAGGATGTCGTAGCGTCCCTGGTCGGTGAAGGGTCGCCCGCTGTCGAGCCACACCGGCCAGCGGCGGCGCAGCAGCGGCGCGAAACGCGCCGCGCAGTCCTCGACATAGGGGAGCTCGCGGGTCAGCGGACCCGCCGGGTGACGATCAGGCATCGGTGATCGGTTCTCGTGACAGACGACCGCCGGCAGACTTGGCGATACCGCGCCCCACCCTCACTGTCGAAGCGACGAGGCGGGACGCAGCCGCGCCCGCAGACCTGCGGAGGAACGACGACCATGGCGACCCCACGACCACTGTCATCACCCGATATCACCCGACGGCTGAACGAGGCGCTGCCACACTGGCGCCATCAGGACGGCGCACTGAGGCGCGACTATCGCACCGGCGGCTGGCGGGCGACGCTGCTCGCGGCCAACGCCATCGCCCATCTCGCCGAGCTCGCCTGGCATCACCCCGAGCTGGAGCTCGGCTACGATCATGTCGGGATCCGGCTCAGCACTCATTCGGCCGGCGGGGTCACCGACCTGGACCTGGCGCTGGCCGAGGAGATCGAACGCTGGCTCGGATGGCGTCCGGGGCCGGACTCAGCGTTGAGCGGTACCCCGGCGGAACATGCCTATCTCATCGACGATCCAGGATGACCGAGAGACCGACACGAAAAAAGCCCGCGATATGCGGGCTTTCATCGATGCTCGGGCGCGTGGCACCGAGATCGCGACCTGCGCTCGGTCGACTGCAGGGGCAGATCATGCCGCATAGGCGGACTTACTTGATCTTGCCTTCCTTGTACATCACGTGCTGGCGAACGACGGGATCGAACTTCTTGATCTCCATCTTGCCGGGCTGATTGCGCTTGTTCTTGGTCGTGGTGTAGAAGTGACCGGTCCCTGCGCTCGAGTTGAGACGGATCTTTTCGCGTGCTGCCTTGGCCATGGTGGATTCTCCGGTTAGACGCGCTCGCCACGTGCGCGGATATCGCCGAGCACGGTGTCGATGCCCTTCTTGTCGATGATCCGCATGCCCTTGGCAGAGACCCGCAGACGCACCCAGCGGTTCTCGTTCTCCACCCAGAAGCGGTGAACGTGCAGATTCGGCAGGAAGCGACGCTTGGTCTTGTTGTGAGCGTGCGAGACATTGTTGCCGGTAATGGGACGCTTACCGGTTACCTGGCATACCTTGGACATGGCGAAGATCTCTACGAAGTCGTCGAGCGTTTGAGTACATAAAGAAGCGGGATCCTAGCACGAGAATTCAATTAGATGCAAGCACTTCACCCCCGCTCGTCACCTCCCCCGCCCCGCTCACCCTTGGGGCCGAACCACAGTACCCGCTGTCCCGGGGCCGCCCTGAAGGGGGCGTCGGCGGCAGCCAGACGCACCCCCTCGGTGGCATCGATCAACAACACCAGGCGTGCACCCTCGGGCAGGCTGCGGCGCAATGCATCGAGGTCGAACCCCTCGCCGAGACGGGTGACCTGGAAGGTCCAGCCGCGATACCACTCACGCTGCAGGTCCTCGAACTGCAGCCCTTCGGAGAGGAAGGGCCGACCGCGTGATCCGGCGCCGGGACGACGCTGCGCGTGCCCGGACTCGACCGGGAACTGATAGACCCGGCGCCGCTCGAAGGCCGGCGCATACTGGGCGCAGATCAGCGAGTCATAGGCGTCGTTGCCGCTGATCGCCAGCAAGCTGCCGAAGTCGGTCAGCTCCAGCTCGCCCTCGGCGTGCTCGGAGAGCAGCTCGCCGTAATAGACCGGCACCCCGGCCTGGCGCGCCGCGCGCAGCCGATGCCAGGAGCGATCGGCGAGTCGCACCGGCACCTGCTGGGCGTGCAGGGTCTCGGCGAGGGCGCAGCTCCAGGGACTGGCGCCGCAGATCAGCAGCCCCTCGCGGGCCGCTGCGCTCAGCCCCAGGCGCCGCGCCAGCCAGCCGAGCGAGAAGCCGTGCGCCACCACGGTGACCAGGATCAGCGTGAACACCAACGGCAGCAGCAAGGCGCCATCGGCAAAGCCGCGCGCCACCAGCCCCGGCCCCAGCACCCCGGCGACCGCCGCGGCGACGATCCCGCGCGGCGCGATCCAGCCGAGCAGCACCCGCTCGCGCCACTCCAGCCCGGAGCCGAGGGTAGCGAGCAGCACCGCCAACGGCCTGACCACCAGCACCATGGCCACGATCAGCAGGGCGCTGCGCCAGTCGAGCGCGAGCAGGATCTCGGGGTCGAGATCGGCCGAGAGCAGCAGAAAGATGCCCGAGACCAGCAGCACCGCCACCGATTCCTTGAAGCGGCGCACCTCCTCGATGCTCGGCAGCCCCATGTTGCCGAGCACCACGCCCATCACCGTCGCCGCCACCAGCCCGGACTCGACGAAGACCAGGTTGGCCAGTGCGAACACCCCGAGCGCGACCCCGAGCGCCAGCGCGCCCTTGAGATACTCCGGCACCTGACCGGCGAGATAGAGCCGACCCAGCGACCAGCCCGCCGCGGCACCGAAGGCCGCCGCACCGATCAGCCCCAGCAGCAGCTCGGCAAGGGTATGACCGAGTTCCGGCGACCCGGGCGAGACCATCGCCTCGAACAGCACCACCGCGAGCAGCGCGCCGATCGGGTCGTTGACGATGCCCTCCCACTTCAGCAGCGAGGCCGGGCGACGCCGCAGCCGCGCCTGACGCAACAGCGGCAGGATCACCGTCGGCCCGGTGACCACGGCGATGGCGGCGAACACCAGCGCCACCGACCACGACAACCCGCCGAGCAGATGCGCGGCCAGGGTCCCCAAGCCGAGACTGAGCGCCACCCCGACGGTGGCCAGACGCCACACCCCGGCGGCGGTCTGGCGCAGCTCGTGCCAGCGCAGGCTGAGCCCGCCCTCGAACAGGATCGCCGCCACCCCGAGCTCGATCAGTGCCGGATAGGCCGGTCCCAGCGACTCGCTCGGTCGGATCACCCCCAGCACCGGCCCGGCCAGCAGGCCGCAACCGAGCAGCAACACGATGGTCGGTACCCGCGCGCGCCAGCCGACCCACTGCACGGCGATACCGAGCGCGGCGATCAGTGCGAGGGTTTCGGTCAGGTTGGACATGATTGGAGCCCTGGGGGCGACGCTGCGGATCCCAAGCCCGCAAGCACCCCGCAGGGGCGTCCGCGATCACGGCCCGGCGCGCAACCAGCGACGGATCTGGGCGAGATGGCGACGGCTCACCGTCAACCGCTCGGGACGCCCCTGCAGCCGCGCCACGGTCGAGCCGTCGGGACGCTTCTCCAGCCCCTCCAGCCGACTGCGCGCGACCAGCGCATTGCGATGGATACGCAGAAACAGCTCGGGGAACTCGCGCTCGAAGGAGCGCAATGATTCGTCGACCAGCAACTGGCCCTCGGGATGGTAGACGGTGACGTACTTGTGCTCGGCCTGCAGATAGACGACATCACGCACCGCCACCCGCACCACACTGCCGCGATAGGGCGCGCTGATCTCGCTGCGCCGCTCCTCGCCCCGGCCCGGCCAGGAGGGGCGGTTGGCCGCCTGACGCCCCCAGGCCAGCCCCTGACTGCGCCGCAGCACCGCCTCCAGCCGCTCGCCCTCGACCGGCTTGTCGAGCCGTTCGAGCACCGCCGGCGGAGCCAGCAACTCGCCACCACGGGCGCGCTCGCCGGGGGTCATCAACACCACCCGTGGCGGACGCTCCAGGGTGGCCAGCCGTGCCGCCGTCTGCAGGCCGTCAAGCCCGGGGATCTGCAGATCGAGCAGGACCAGATCGATGGGTTGGCGACGACAGCGCTCGATCGCCTCGAGCCCGTTACAGGCCTCTCCGGCCACTTCGTGGTCTCCCTCGGTCTCGGCGAGCAGCTGACGCAGCCGCTCGCGTGCCGAGGTTTCATGATCGACGACCAGGATCTTCATGCTGACTCACCCCTATCCATGGATGGATTACAGCGTTCACGGGAGAGGAACAGTGCCCCCCGCGACGCAGGGTGGCTCACACCCTGCGCATTCGCATTCCAATGGGTCTTCAGAGCGAGGCTCTCAACCCCACTCCTCACCCCTTCCCTGTGCACGAGGCCCCGGCGGGACCGCCGTCACGCCCCTCAAGGATGGGCCGTTGCCGGGCCCGGCTCAAGTCGATCGTGTGTACCACACCGCCCCATCCCGCACCAGCGCCGGGGGGCACCTGCCAGCAGGCGCCGGACAACGTGTAGAATCAATGGATTCTCAACCCCCCGGATCACTTGAGCATGCACGACACCAACCAATCCGCCAAACCCTGGGCCGGGCGCTTCAACGCCCCCACCGATGCCTTCGTCGAGGCCTTCACCGCCTCGGTCGACTTCGACCGCCGACTCTATCGCTACGACATCCAGGGCTCGATCGCCCACGCCACCATGCTCGCCCGCCAGGGCATCCTCACCGAGGCCGAGCGCGACGCCATCGTCGACGGGCTCGAGCAGGTGCGCGCGCGCATCGAGGCCGGCGAGTTCGAGTGGTCGATCCCGCTCGAGGACGTCCACATGAACATCGAGTCGGCGCTCACCCAGGCGATCGGCGACGCCGGCAAGAAGCTCCACACCGGGCGCTCGCGCAACGATCAGGTGGCCACCGACGTGCGCCTGTGGCTGCGCGAGGAGATCGACACCATCGCCGGCGAGATCCGTCGCCTGCAGCACGCGCTGCTCGATCTCGCCGAGCGCGAGGCCGACACCGTGCTGCCCGGCTTCACCCACCTCCAGGTCGCCCAGCCGATCACCTTCGGTCATCACATGATGGCCTGGTTCGAGATGCTCGAGCGCGATCGCGACCGCCTCCTCGACTGCCGCCGTCGGCTCAACGTGATGCCGCTCGGCGCCGCCGCACTCGCCGGCACCACCTACCCCATCGATCGCGCCCACACCGCCGCGCTGCTCGGCTTCGATCGCCCCGCCGAGAACTCGCTCGACGCCGTCTCCGATCGCGACTTCGCCATCGAATTCAGCGCCGACGCGGCGATCCTGATGATGCACCTGTCGCGCTTCTCCGAGGAGCTGATCCTGTGGTCCTCGGCACAGTTCGGCTTCGTCGAGCTCTCCGACAGCTTCTGCACCGGCTCCTCGATCATGCCGCAGAAGAAGAACCCCGACGTGCCCGAGCTGGTGCGCGGCAAGAGCGGTCGCATCTTCGGCCACCTGATCGGCCTGCTGACCCTGATGAAGGCCCAACCCCTGGCCTACAACAAGGACAACCAGGAGGACAAGGAGCCGCTGTTCGACACCGTCGACAACCTCAAGGGCTCGCTCAAGGTGTACGCCGACATGATGGCCCATGTCAGCTGCAACCACGAGCGCATGCGCGAGGCCGCGCGCCAGGGCTTCAGCACCGCCACCGACCTCGCCGACTATCTGGTGCGCAAGGGCATCCCCTTCCGCGACGCCCACGAGATCGTCGGCAAGGCCGTCGCCCTCGGCGTGCGCGAGGGTCGCGACCTCGCCGAGCTGCCGCTGGAGTCGCTGCAGCAGTTCTCCGAGGCGATCACCGACGACGTCTACGCGGTGCTCACCCTCGACGGCTCGGTCGCCGCACGCGACCACCTCGGCGGCACCGCGCCGAACCAGGTACGCGCGGCCATCGCCCGCGCCCGCCAGCGCCTCGCCGACTGAGCGCACCCACCCCGCGCCGTCGGCGCGGGGTGACGCGGCGCACGCCGCGGACTCAGTTCAGACAGAACTCGCGGATCAACCCGCGCAGCAGCGTCAGGGTCGGCGGGATGCGCTCGAGCGCGAGGAACTCGTCGGGCTGATGGGCCTGGGCGATGTCGCCCGGACCCAGCACCACGGTGTCCATCCCCAGCTGATTGAGGAAGGGCGCCTCGGTGCCGAAGTTGACCGCCTCGGCCGGGTGCCCGGTGAGCCGCTCGCAGGCCCGCACGATGGCCGCCTCGGCGGCGGTCTCGGCCGGCGGGATGGCCTCGAACAGGGGCGCGACCGTCCACTCCAACCCGCGGCGCCGACCGACCCCGGCGACCCGCTCGGCGAGCGCGGCGCGCACCGTCTCGGCCGACATCCCCGGCAACAGCCGCAGATCGATCAGCAGCTCGCACTCGCCACAGATCCGGTTGGGGTTGTCGCCGCCGTGGATATGGCCGAGGTTCAGCGTCGGCGTGGGGATCGCGAAGGCCGGGTGATGATGCCCCTGACGCAGCTCCTCGCGCCAGGCCAGCAGCGCCCCGATCACCTCGTGCATGCCTTCCAGCGCACTGTTGCCGAGCGCCGGATCACTGGCGTGACCACTGCGCCCGATCAACCGCAGCGACTCGTTCATCACCCCCTTGTGCAACCGCACCGGACGCAGCCCGGTAGGCTCGCCGATCAGCGCGTGACGACCGAGCCTGCGCCCGGCGGCGACCAGCGCCCGCGCCCCGTTCATCGCCGACTCCTCGTCGGCGGTAGCGAGCAGCGTCAGCGGCGCGCGCAGATCGGCGCCGTCCAGCCCGCGTGCGGCCTCCAGGACGAGCGCGAAGAAGGCCTTCATGTCAGCGATGCCGAGCCCGTAGTAACGCCCGTCGACCTCAGTCAGGCGCAGCGGATCGTGGCTCCAGCGCGACGCGTCGAAGGGGACGGTATCGGTATGTCCGGCGAGCACCAGCCCGTCCGTCCCCGCGCCCAGGGTCGCCACCAGATTGACCTTGCCGGGATGCCCCGGCACATCGAGCACCTCGACGCGGAAACCGGCCCGCTCCGTCCACTCGGCGAGCAGTGCCACCAGCGGGCGATTGCTCTGATCGAGGGCGGGGTCGACACAGCTCACCGACGCAGTCGAGACGAGTGCCCCGAGCATCTGCTCGAGCCGGGGTGGATCGACGGACATATGACGAACTCCTGAGGGTCGAGGATGGGCATGTCGAGTGACGGCGACAGCGGACCGGGAGACACCCGCTCACGCCGCCGGGACGAGTCAGTCCGACGCCTGGGCGGCGAGCAGGGCGCGCTCGAGCGCGGCGAAATCGGGCAGCCAGGCGTGACGCTCGCCGAGCGCGAGCGCCGACAGGGCGAAGGGGTGCGGGTCCTGCTCCGTGATCAGGTTGTCCGGCGCCGCCCGCTCGAGCCGCGGCATGCCGCGACTGTAGAGCGCGACGAAGGGCAGCGCCGGGTTCCCCGCGGGCATGAAGCAGACCACCACCCGCGCATGCGCCCGCCCTCGCCCCTGCCCCTCGGGCGGTGGCGCAAAGGCCACCGCCGGCACCCGCCGACCACGCCACTGCAGCTCACCGAGCAGCCACTCGGGCGTATCGGGGAGCGGCTGCACCGCGTCTGCCGAGACGATCTCGGCCACCGCGCTCGCCGGCACCAGCAGATCGCGCCCCTGGGTGGGCAGCAACATCACCCGCACCTCGCCGTGATCGGCGCCTCCCTGTCGCGGGATCATGACGCAGCCCCCGTGAGCACCGAGGCGATCTCGCCGAGCAGCTGCGATTCCTGATAGGGCTTGCCGAGATAGCGGTCGACACCGAGATCGAGGGCGTGCTTGCGGTGCTTCTCGCCGGTGCGCGAGGTGATCATGATGATCGGCAGCGCGCGCAGTCGCTCGGAGCGACGGATGTGGCGGGTCAGCTCGAAGCCGTCCATCCGCGGCATCTCGATATCGAGCAGCAGCAGGTCGGGCATCCGCGCATCGAGCAGGGTCAGCGCCTCGACCCCGTCCTTGGCGGTGATCACCTCCATGCCCTCACGTCGCAGCAGGCGGCTGGTGACGCGGCGCACCGTCAGCGAGTCGTCGACCACCATCACGCACACCGGACTCTCGCCGCGGGTGTCGGCGCCGCGGGCCGGGCGGTACTCCTGCAGCGCCTTGGAGCGCAGCAGCGCCAGGGCATCGAGGATCAGCGCCACCCGACCGTCGGGCAGCACGGTGCCGCCGCTCAGCCAGCGCACATCGGCCAGCTGCGGACCGAGCGGCTTGACCAGGATGCGCTGGCTCTCGATCAGGCTGTCGACCTGCAGCGCCACGCGCTGCTCGCCGACCCGTGCCAGCAGCAGCGGCAAGCGGCGCTGCTCGCCGAGCTCGGGCTCCTGGTGCGGATCGAGCACGCCGCCGAGATAGACCACCTGATAGTCCTGGCCGAGATGACTGAAGCGACGTTGGGCGCCGGCGTGGATCGCGACGAGCTGCTCGCGATCGATGCGCGCCACCGCCTCGACGCTGCTGTGCGGCACCGCGTAGACGTTCTCGCCGACCTTGACCAGGAAGGCCTCGATCATCGCCAGGGTCAACGGCAGACGGATGGTGAAGGTCGCCCCCTGACCGCGGCGCGAGGTGAGATCGATGCCGCCGTTGGCGGCCTTGATCTCGGAGGCGACGACATCGAGCCCGACCCCGCGCCCGGAGATCTGGGTGACCTCGCTGCGGGTGGTGAAGCCGGGTTCGAGGACGAACTGCAGCAGCGCCTCGTCGGGGATCTCGGCCTCGGGCGAGAGCATCTCGCGGGCGATCGCCTTGGCGCGGATCGCATCCAGATCCATCCCCTTGCCGTCGTCGCTCAGGCTGATCAGCGCATCGTTGCCCTCGCGACGCAGCGCCAGCACCAGCGCGCCGGTCTCCGGCTTGCCCGCCGCGAGGCGCGCCTCGGGGGTCTCCAGACCGTGATCGACGGCGTTGCGCAGCAGGTGCTCGAGCGGCGCCACCAGCCGGTCGAGCACCGCGCGATCGAGCGCCACCTCGGGACCGATCACCTCCAGTCGCGCCGACTTGCCCAGGCTCTCGGCGGTCTGGCGCACCAGTCGGTGCAGCCGCGGCACCACTTGCACGAAGGGCACCAGCCGGGTGCGCAACAGGCCGTGCTGGAGGTCGTCGGCGAGCCGCGCCTGCTGGGTCAGCAGATCGGCGACCTCGCGCTGATAGCCGCCGAGCAACTCCTTGACGCTGCCCAGATCGTCGAGGGTCTCGGCGAGGCTCCCGGAGAGCTGGTGCAGGTTCGAGAAACGATCGAACTCGAGCCGGTCGAAGCCCTGCTCGCCACCCTCATCGGTCTCCGCCTCCTCGCCGCGGCCGCGCAGCTGACGCTGGGTCTCCAGTTCGAGGGCGCGCAGCTGGCCGCGCAGCCGGCTCAACGTCTGCTCCAGCTCGCCGAGGCTGAAGCCGAACTGGGCGTTGCGCTGACTGAGACGGGCGCGATAGATGCTGATCTCGCTGGCGTCGTCGACGAGCTGGTTGAGCAGGTCGGCGCGCACCCGGATCTGCGCCGCGGCGGTCTCCGGCACGCTCGGCGCCGGCGTCGCCGGTGTCGGCTGAGCCAGCTGAGCCGGGACCTCGGAGGTGAGCGGGTGCAGCTCGGCGACCGGCATCGGGGTCCCGCCGGCGCCACTCGGTTGCTCCTCGACCCCGTCGAGCGCCGCCACCAGCGCCGAGAGGCGCGGCACCGGGGCGCCGCGCTCGAGCGCCTCGACCTGATTGGCGAGGGCGTCGACGGCGCGCTGCGCCAGCTCCAGGGTGGTGTCGGTGATCGCGCGCTGATCGTCGTGGATCGCCTTGAGCCGGGTCTCGAGAGCGTGACTGAGGTCACCGATCACCGTCAGCCCGGTGAGCCGGGCGCTGCCCTTGAGGGTATGGAGGATGCGGTTGATGCCGTCGAGCGGCTCGAGCTGCTGGGGCGCGAGCTGCCAGGCCTGGAACTCGGCGTCGAGCTTGTCGAGCAGCTCGCGCGCGTCCTCCAGGAACAGGGTCGCGAGCTCGGGGTCGGGCGCGGCGACGCTGTCCTCTTCGACGTCGACCGAGGCGGCGACGGCGGGGCGCTCTGGCGCTGGCTCTGGCTCTGGCGCTGGCGCTGGCGCTGGCGCTGGCGCTGGCGCTGGCTCTGGCTCTGGCTCTGGCTCTGGCTCTGGCTCTGGCTCTGGCTCTGGCTCTGGCTCTGGCTCTGGCTCTGGCTCTGGCTCTGGCTCTGGCTCTGGCTCTGGCTCTGGCTCTGGCTCTGGCTCTGGCTCTGGCTCTGGCTCTGGCTCTGGCTCTGGCTCTGGCTCTGGCTCTGGCTCTGGCTCTGGCTCTGGCTCCAGGCTCGCCTCCGGCTCGGGCGACGTCAAGGCCCCGGGGACCTCCCCCGCCGCATCACCAGCACCGAGCGAAGGCAGCTCCGCGCCCTCGGCCATGGCCGGGCGCGACTCATCCTCCTCGGCCCCGTCGACCGAGGCCCCCGCTGCCAACAGCGGATCCTCCAGGGCCGGCAGCTCCAATTCCGTCATCGCCTCGACGGCGGGCTCGGACGGCCCGTGCGAGCCGAACCGGGCATCCCCCGATGAGACAACCGCCTCGCTCGCGGCCGACGCTATCCCGGCAGGCTCGACGACGGGCTTCGGCAGGGGCGGCGGCATCGCCACCGCGCGTTCCGCCGGGGCCTCTGGCCCTGTCGGCACACCGACACGCGGCGCCGGCGCCATCTCCAGCTCGACGGCCAGCGCCTGCAGCGCCGAGCCCGCCGGCCCGACGCCCGGCAGCTCGGCGACCCGCTCGGCAATCAGCGCACGCGCACGTTCGAGCCAGCGTCTCGAGTCGGGATCGAGCGCGCGTGCCTGCAACCCCTTGAGTCGCAGTTCGAGCGACTTGGTGACCGTGGCGATGGTGTCGATCCCGGCCATCCGCGCACTGCCGGTCAGGGTGTGGAGCGCGCGCAGCAGCGGCTCGTCGACCGCGCGCGACTCGTCCAGCGCGGCGGTGACCTGCTGCAGGTGCTCGGCGGCCTCGGCGCGGAAGATCTCGAGCAGCTCCTCGTCCTCCTCGAGCAGGCTGCCGGCATCGAGCGCGGCAAGCCCCGGGTCGGGCAAGGGCTCGGGCGCCGGCGACGGCGACAACACCCGGGGGTCGTCCGGCGTGACACGCGCCTCGGTCGCGGCGGGCGGCGGCGGGGTCAGCTCCAGCTCGGAGAGATCGAGCGTGGGCAGCTCCAGGTCGGGCAGCTCCAGCTCACCGGCCTCGTCGACTCCGAGCAGCGCGGCCGGGTCCACAGCGCCCTCGCGGCCCGCGGCGAGTTCGGAGTCAGGCCCCAGACTTGGCAGCGGCACCGTCTCCGGATCCAGCGAGACGGGCTCGTCACGGTCGATTGCCGACGCCTCGACGACGCTCGGCGGCGCCGGGCCGAGGACTGGCCCGGTCTCGCTGGCAGGCGCCGCTGCGGGCGCGAGCAAGCGCTCGGCCGGGGCGATCAGCGACGCGGTGTCGACCACCCGCCCCTCGGCCTCGGCGCCGATCAGCTCGGGCAGCCGTTCGAGCACCGCGGCGATGTGTGCGATCAGCGGCGGCGAGACCGGCAGGGTGCGCTCGAGCACGCGGTTGAGCAGGATCTCGTTGGCCTGGGCGACCTCGGCCACCTGGCGCGCCCCGACCAGCCGGCCACTGCCCTTGAGGGTGTGGAAGCTGCGCCTGAGCGTGGTCAGCGCGTCCCAGTCCTCGTTGGCCTCGGACCAGCGCGCGAACTGGGCCCGCGCCGAGGTCATCTCCTCCTCGGCCTCCTCGAGAAAGATCTCGAGGAACTCCGAGGTGACGGCGCCGATCCCCGCATCGGTCTCGGTCGCCACCGCTGGCGACGGCGCGCCGGGCTCGGGCGACGCGCTCCCGAGGCTCTCCTGCAGCGCGGCGAGCGAGTTGCGGGCGTGCTCGATCAGGTTGTCGCCGAACGGCTGACCGTCCTGCAGATGGGCGATATAGAGCTCGAGCGCGGCGATGGTGTCGGCCAGGTGCTCGAACTCGCGCTCGCCCGGTGTCGGGGCCTGCGCCGTACCCAGCCCGCGCACCAGTGCGGCGACCGACTCGGCGAGTTCGGCGGCGGGCTGCTCGTCGAGGATCCGCAGCGCGCCGGCCACGCCTTCCAGCGATCCGGGCACCGGCGCCAGCGGCGCGAGGTTGTCGCGATCGAGATGACAGGCGGCGATCGCCTCCTTGACCTGGACCAGCTCGTAGCCGGCCTCGCGCAGCGTGGTGCTGGCCAGCTCGCCGAGATCGATCCCCGGCAGGGCGCCCGGCAGCGCCGCGACGCGGCGCTCGGCGCAGGCGCGCAACCGCGACTTGAGCGCGAGCAGGCCGGTGGCCAGGGTCTCGAGTCGTCCGCCCCCGTCGGTGCCGTCGAAGGCCGAGCCGAGTTCACCGGCAAAGCGGCGTAGCTCGGCCACCAGCTCGTCGCCGCCGGGGACCTCCAGACGCTCGGCGAGGCGGCGCAGTCCACTCTCCATCAGCGCCAGCTCGCCGGGATCGGGGCGGCCGCCGCCCAGGGCGAGACGCTCGAAGCGCCCCTCCAGTTCGGGAAAGGTCTCCAACACCTCGGCCGCCGCCGCGGCCAGGGCCTCGTCGCCCGCATCTCCGGGGACGCTCGCGCCCACACCGTAGCGCGCGCGCAGCGACTCCAGATCGGGCAGCCGGGCCGGGTCGAGCGGGGCGAGCGCCGCCAGCAGACGCTCGATCAACGCGATCATCTGCGCCTGCGGCCATTGCGGCGGGCGCTGCACCAGCGGCTTGAGGATCCAGTCGAGGTGACCGAGCAGGGTGCGCTGCTCGGCGCCGGCCTCGAGCCAGCCCTGGCGCAGGGCCTCGGCGAGGTGTTCGGCGAGCCGGAAGACGTCGGCCAGCAGTCCCTCGCCGAGATAACCGTGGAGATGGTGGAAGAGGCGCCCGAGCTGGACCAGCCCGCGCCCGTCGCCACCGGCGCGATACCACTCGACCAGATGACGGTGGAACTGCGGGCGCACCTGACGCAGCGCCTCGGCCAACGCATCGAGCGCCTCGGGCGAGGCCTGCAGCGGATCGCTCGTGCCGCCGAGCGCGGCCACGGCAAGCAGCTCGGTCTGGGTCAGCGGCGGCGTGTCGAGTACCGCGCGCACCTCGTTGATCGCCGGCAGCAGGCTCAGCGGCGAGTCGTCGTGCCCGGCATCGAGACGGTCGAGATGGTCGGCGAGCGCCACCAGGGCGTTGGTCAGGGCGCGCGCGCCGGCCTGCAGCTCGACCAGCTCACCGGCGCCGATGCGCGCGGTGAGACGCGCCAGCTCCTCGGCCAGGCGCGCCGGCGCCGGCAGCTGCAGCGCCAGCAACACACCCTGCACCTGGGCCAGCGCGTCACCGGCCTCGGCGGCATCCTGCGGGGTCTCGGACGCCGCCTGGAGGATCGCCAGATCACGGGCCGGACGCAGGGCCGAGTCGATCTCGCCCTTGACCCAGTTCAAACCACCGATGACCTTCTTCTCTGCCATGGGAGCGCCGCTCCTGCCTGATTCAAGGAAAGGTCGCGGGCGACCGCACGGCGCACGCCCCGCCCCCGCTGCGGATGTCCCGCCGCCTCAGGGCAGGCGGAATCCGGCCACCGAGCGCTGCAGCTCGGTGGCGAGGTTGGCCAGCTGCTCGACCGAGGCCGCGGCGCGCCGGGTGCCGTCGTTGTTCTCCTCGGTGAGCGCGCGGATCGCCTGGACGGTGTCGTTGATCTCCGCGGACTGGCGCGACTGACGCTGCGCCGAGTCGGCGATGCGCTTGGTGAGATCGGCGATGTAGGCCGAGACGTTCTCGATCTCGTGCAGCGCGTCGCCCGCGTTCTCGGCCAGGTTGGCGCCCTCGACCACCCCGGAGGTGCTCGCCTCCATCGAGCTGACCGCCTCGTTGGTGTCGGCCTGGATGGTGCGCACCAGCACCTCGATCTGCTTGGTGGCGTTGCGCGAGCGCTCGGCCAGACGCTGCACCTCGTCGGCGACCACCGCGAAACCGCGACCGGCCTCGCCGGCCATCGCCGCCTGCATCGCGGCGTTGAGCGCGAGGATGTTGGTCTGGTCGGCGATGTCGTCGATCAGCTCGACGATCTCGCCGATCTCCTGCGAGCTCTCGCCGAGACGCTTGATGCGCTTGGCCGTCTCCTGGATCTGGTCGCGGATGGCGTCCATCCCCTGGATGGTATCGCGCACCGTCTGCGCGCCGCGCCCGGCGACCTCGACCGAACGCGAGGCGACCTCGGCCGATTCGCCGGCATGGCGCGCCACCTCGTCGATCTGCTGGGTGAGCGACTGCACCGCGGTGGAGGCCTGCTGGATCTGCTGCGACTGCGCGGTGCTCGCCTCGGCCAGACGCGTCGAGATGGTGCGACTGTCCTGCGCCGAGCGGTTCACCCGCGAGGCGGTCTCGTTGATGGTGGTGACCAGGGCACGCAAGGCGTCGACGGCATAGTTGATGGCGTCGGCGATCGCCCCGGTCTTGTCCTCGGTGACCGAGGCCTCGACGGTGAGATCACCGTTGGCGAGATTGCCCATCTCGTCGAGCAGGCGCAGGATCGCCTGCTCGTCACGCTCGCTCTGGGCGGTGGAGAGTTCCTCGCGCCGATGCGCCTCGCGCACCGAGTAGAGCGCGAGCAGCGCCAGGCTGAGCAGGGCGGCGCCGGCGGTCGCCAGCACCAGGGTGGCGCCGACCTCCAGGGGGCCCAGCGGGAAACGCAGGGGCGCGGCGCGATAGGCCGCGGCGAGTTCGGCGAGCGCGCGCTCGAGTCGCTCGGCGCCGGCGGCGAGCGCGATCTCGGCATCGAAGGCCACGCTTGCCGTCCCGGACTGCTCGAACGCGGTCTCGAGTGCAGCGCCGAGCGCGACCGAGACCCGCTGCGCCTCATCGAGCGCGTCGCGCAGCGCCGGCGCCGAGGTCGACTCGGCCAGCGCGCCCAGCGCCGCCTCCAGCGCCTCGCCCTCGCGCGTCAGGCCCTCGCCCACCTGGCGGGTCCGCTCCTCGCCGGCGGGCAGAGCGGCGAGCAGGGCATCGATCCGCGCCAGCCGCGCCGACTGCCGGCCGAGGCGAAACGCCTGCGCCGGTGCGGCCTCGCTCGCCGCGAGACGCTCCCCGGCGCGCGCGAGCGCGGTCTCGGCGCGGACCACCAGCGCGCGCGCCTCGCGTACCGCGCGCTGCGCGGCCAGCGGCGCCTCACCGGCGCCGAGCAGACGTTCGAGTTCGACACGCAACCCGGTCCAGCCGTCGCGCGCCGCGCGCCACGGCTGCTCCAGCCCGACGAGATCGGAGCGCAGCGTCCCGGCCTCGCCGCCGAGCGCCTCGCGCAGCCTGGAGCGGGCCTGACGCAGGCGCTGCTGCGCCGCCTCGTCCCCCTGCAGCAGCGCGGCGCTGTCGGCCGCCAGCCCGGCCACCGTGGTCGCAGCAGTGCTCGCCTGGGTCGAGAGGCGCAGGTGAGCGGCATCGACCCGGTCGAGCCGGAGATAGCCGAGCAGCGCCAGCACCGCGAAGGTCAGCGCCAGCAGCGCCAACGCCAGGGTGATCTGTCGCGACCCACCCAGCCGTCTCTTGCGTGGGTTGAGCGTCTCTCGTTTCGCCATCTGCTACCGACTCCCGGAGATGTGGATCACGCCCGCGCGACTCCGGCGACGGGCACTCGTGAATGGATCGGCCGATCGGCGCTCAGCCGAGTGCGGCATTGAACAGGGGATCGGCCAGCAGCCGCTCCAGGCGCAGCACCGCCACCGCCTCGTCGTCGACCCGATAGGCCGTATCGATATAGCGCGCGCTCAACCCCAGCCCATCGGGCAGGGTCTCGACCCGGGCGTCGTGACGGACATGACGCATGCCGAGCGTCTCCGAGACCACCAGCCCGCAGGGCGACTCGACCTGACGCACCACCAGCACCCGGTCGCGGGCGCGACGCCGCCCCGGCGGGACACGGCGCTCGCCGGGCTGCCCTCCCTGGGTCAGCACCGCCAGGTCGCTGATCGGCAGCAGGGTGCCGCGATTGTTGGCGACCCCGAGAAACCAGGGCTGGGTGCCGGGGACGCGGGTGATCTCGACCGGGACCTCGAGCACCTCGGCGATCTGTTCCAAGGGGGTCAGGAACTTCAGGTCTCGCACCCGAAACAGCACCGCCGCCCAACTGTCGGGCGGGGGCGCGTCATGGGGGAGCGCGGTGCGCTGGGCGCGACAGCTGGCGTCGAGCTGACGGATCAGGGCATGCAGCTCGGTCGCGGCGGTAGCGGTCTCGGTCATCCCCTCAACCCTCCAGCGCCACGCGCACCCGGTCAAGCAGGGTCGCGGCGTCGACCGGTTTGATCAGGTAATCGACCGCGCCCTGACGCAGCCCCCAGGTACGATCGGTCTGCTGATCCTTGGTGGTCACCATGATCACCGGGATGTCGGCGGTCTCGGCATCGCGCTGCAACATCCGCGTGGCCTGGAAGCCGTTGAGCACCGGCATCACGACATCCATCAGGATGAGGTCCGGGTGCGAGCGACGCGCGACGGCGATCGCCTCCTCGCCGTTGGTCGCGGTCTCGACCCGGTAGCCCGCCTGGGTGAGGACCTTGGCGAAGATCCGGGTCTCGGTCGGGGAGTCGTCGACCACCAGCACCCTGGCGCCGGGGGTCGGCGGCTGGGTGGTGTCGTCGGCGGTCGCGTCCGTCTTGCGAAAGAAAGGTCTCATGGCTGCGCTCACGAGCCCGACGGGCTCCGTTCGGGGGCGCGACCGAGGTTGTCGCGCACCGCTGCCAATAGTTCCTCTCCGGTGAACGGCTTGGAGAGATAGAGTTGGGCCCCGACCAGCCGGCCCTTGGCGCGATCGAAGAGCCCGTCCTTGCTCGAGAGCATCACCACCGGGGTATGGCGGAGCGCGGCGTTGCCCTTGATCAGGGCGCAGGTGTGATAGCCGTCGAGACGCGGCATCATGATGTCGACGAACACCAGGTCGGGTCTGAAGGAGACGATCTTGCCCAGGGCCTCGAAGCCGTCGGCGGCGACCATGACCTCGCAACCGGCCTTGGCCAGCAGGTTCTCCGCGGTCCGGCGGATGGTCTTGCTGTCATCGATCACCAGGATCTTGGCGCCGGTCAGATCGGCATGGTCCGAAGGATCCGTCACGCTGACGACCTCTCGAGTCGGCACGATTGAAGCGTACACCCGGACGCGCCCCATGGTGACCGTCGACGTCGACGGCGGGGAGCCGCTATCGCACTCGCGGCACCGGAACACGGGCGCGGGGAGGCGCGCAGGAGGGCTCTCGTCGATGACGGCCCAGCCGACTATCGACGCAGCAAGTCTAGCAGCGCTGCGCGCGTCATCGCCAGGCGGCATTTGCCCGCCGGCGCACGAATGTGAGTCCACAGCCTCCAGCCTCCAGCCTCCAGCCTCCAGCCTCCAGCCTCCAGCCTCCAGCCTCCAGCCTCCAGCCTCCAGCCTCCAGCCTCCAGCGAGGAAGCTTGGCACCTGTGGCTGGCGACTGGTAGCTAACGACCAGCCCATCACTGGTATCTAGCGGCTGGCGACTGGTAGCTGGTAGCTGACGGCTGGTCGCTGGCGGCTGGTCGCTGGTCGCTGGTGGCTGGTGGCTGGTGGCTGGTGGCTGCAGTACACTGCCTCCATGAGCATCGACATCGGCATCGTGATGGACCCGATCGGGTCGATCAACACCAAGAAGGACAGCAGCCTCGCCATGCTGCTGGCGGCGCAGCGGCGTGGCTGGCGCCCCTGGTACATGGAGCTCGGCGACCTCGCGCTCGACGGCGATCGCGCGCTCGGGCGGATGCGCCCGCTGGAGGTCCGCGACGACCCCGCCGACTGGTACACACTCGGCGAGCCCGAGGTCCGTCCGCTCGGCGCGCTCGATGCCCTGTTGATGCGCAAGGACCCGCCGTTCGACATGGAGTACGTGTTCTCGACCTATCTGCTCGAGCACGCCCAGGCCGCCGGCTGTCTGGTGGTCAACGACCCGCGCAGCCTGCGCGACGCCAACGAGAAGCTGTTCACCGCGCGCTTCCCGCAGTGCACCCCGCCGACCCTGGTGACCGCCAGCGCCACCGACATCCGCGCCTTTCTCGGGCACCACGGCGAGATCGTGCTCAAACCGCTCGACGGCATGGGCGGGGCCTCGGTGTTCCGGGTCGGCGCTCACGACCCCAATCTCGGTGTCATCATCGAGACCCTGACCCTGCATGGCCGTCGCTACTGCATGGCACAGCGCTATCTGCCCGAGATCGCCGACGGCGACAAGCGGATCCTGATGGTCGACGGCGAGCCGATACCCTATTGTCTGGCGCGCATCCCCGCGCCCGGCGAGAGCCGCGGCAATCTCGCCGCCGGGGCCAGCGCCGAGGCGCGGGCACTGAGCGAGCGCGAACGCTGGATCGCCGCCCAGGTCGGCCCCGAGCTGCGCGCGCGCGGCATCCTGTTCGCCGGGCTCGACGTGATCGGCGATCATCTCACCGAGATCAATGTCACCAGCCCCACCTGCATCCGCGAACTCGACGCCGCCCACGGGCTCGATATCGCTGGCGCTTTGATGGATCGCATCGCGGCCCGACTCGACGCCCGGGACTGATCCGGGATCGCGCCCCTCAGGGCCGGCCGCACCAGACCGCCGCAACCCCGAGGAGTGCCCCATGTCGTTCACGCACCCCCTGTCGGTCGTCGTCCGCCCCGCCCTGCTGGCACTGCTGCTGCTCGCACTCGGCGGCTGCCGCGAGGCCACGCCGGTGAACACCACCAGGCTGCAGGCCTTCGGCGAATCGCTCGACCTCACCCTGGTCGGGGTCGCGCCCGAGCAGGCCAGACGCGCCCGGGCGGAACTCGCCGAGGATCTCGCCTTCCGCACCCGAGCCTGGAACCCGTGGACGCCGGGCGCCCTGGCCGACCTCAACCGCCGACTGGCCACCGGCGCACCGGTCACCGCGCCACCCTCGGTACTGCCGCTGCTGCGCACCGGGCAGCGGCTCGCCGCACAGAGCGAAGGGCTCTACAATCCCGCCCTCGGCGGGCTGATCACGCTCTGGGGATTCGATCGCGTCCCGCCACGCGCCGCGCCGCCGACCCAGCGGCAGCTCGAGACACTGCTCAACTCGGCACCGCGCATCGACCAGATCGAACTCGACGGCATCGAGATCCGCGCCGCCGCGCCCGGGACCCGGCTCGACTTCGGTCGGCTGGCACCGGCGCTGGCCGTCGACCTGGCGATCGCGCGGCTGCACGAGTTGGGCATCGTCAACGCCCTGATCCAGCGCGACGGCGACTGGCGCGCCAGCGGCGACCGTGGCGGCCAACCCTGGCGGGTGCCGATCCTGCGCGCCGGTGGCTCCGGGGTGCTCGCCATCGTCGCGCTGCGCCGCGACGAGGCGCTGGGCACCGTGGCCGACCACCAGCGCGACTTCATCCACCAGGGCAGGATCTATCATGACGTGCTCGACCCGCGCAGCGGTCGCCCGGCGCGCGCCACTCGTGCGGTCACCGTGCTCCTGCCCGATCTGGCCAGCGCCACCGTGGCCGCCCGCGCGCTCTTCGTCGCCGGTCCAGAGCACTGGCTCGAGGTCGCACAGCGGATGGGGGTGACCGAGGCGCTGCTGATCGATCGCAGCGGCGAGGTCCATGTCACCCAGGCGCTGTGGAGCCGGCTCGAGCGCATCGACCCGGGCGCCCGCATCCACCGCGTCAACCCGATCACCACCGAGGCTGCAACCATCGCCCCATGACCGATCGCCCGACCCCGTCACCGGCCTCGCTGCCGGCAGAATTGCTGACCCCGCCCTCGCCCAAGGGCGACAACCGTACCCTGGCGCTCGCACTCGGCGCCGCCGTCCTGCTGCACCTGGCGGCACTGCTCGCGCTCGCCGCGCGTCCCATGCCAGCGCAGCAGCGCCCGATCCCGGACTCGGCGCTCGAGGTGCTGCTGGTACAGAGCCCGAGCAACACCGATCAGCCTCAGCCCGAGGCCCCCGGCGGGCTGCGCAACCGCAGCGGCGAGTCGATCCACGGCGATGCCGCACACAGCCAGGAAGGCGATGGCGAGACGCCGCCCCCGGGCGCGCTCGCGCCCGTCCCGCCGCCACCCGACACCGAGACGGCGCAGGCCCCCTCGCCCCCCGCGCCCCCGCCGACGGCACCCGCCCCGCTCACCGCACTGAGCCTCGAAGGCAGCGACCGCCCAGGCGCCGCGCCCCAGCCACTGCCACCACCACTGCCGCAGCCACCAGCGATCGACGCCGCGCAGATCCTCGCCAGTCGCGATCGCACCGTCGCCCGACTGGCCGCACAACCGGCACCCGGACTCGAGCAACCCGACGGGCTGCGCCGACGCGCGGTGAGCACCAGCACCCGCGAGATCCGCTACGCCAGCTATCTCGCCGCCTGGACGCGCAAGGTCGAGCGCATCGGCAACATCAACTACCCCCAGGCGGCCAAGGAACAGCGCATCTACGGCAGTCTGCTGCTGCACGTCTCGATCCGCGCCGACGGCAGTCTCGTCCAGGTGCGGGTGGTCCGCTCGTCGGGCTACGACCTGCTCGACCAGGCGGCGGTGCGCATCGTCGAGCTGGCCGCGCCCTTCTCGCCCTTCCCGCCGGACATCGCCGCCGAGACCGACGTGCTCGACATCGTCCGCAACTGGCAGTTCATGCGCGGCGACACCCTCGGCTGGGAGCAGTAATCGCGTGAGCGGTGCCATCCATCCAGACCGAAGGGGTACGGCTCGGACCATCCGCAACCACATCAACCGCACCCCTTCGGTCAAGGCGGCGCCGAGCGGCGCATCCTCGCACTTGCCTCGGGTTGCGCCGCACCGGATACTAGGGGCCATGGCCTACAGCTCCTCACTGACCAATCACTTCCTGATCGCGATGCCGGGTCTTCAGGACCCCAACTTTGCGCGTACCGTGACCTATGTCTGCGAGCACACGGAGCAGGGTGCGATGGGCATCGTCATCAATCGCCCGCTGGAAGTGACCCTCGGCGAGCTGCTCGCGCAGCTCGAGATCCCCACCGACGACGCCGAGCTGCAGGCGAGCCCGGTCTATCAGGGCGGACCGGTGCAGACCGACCGCGGCTTCGTGTTGCACGCCGCCGGGCCGACCTACGACTCGACCCTCGGCATCACCGAGGAGATCAGCGTCACCACCTCGCGCGACGTGCTCGAGGCGATCGCCCGCGGCGACGGACCGGAACGCAGCCTGGTGGCCCTCGGCTACGCCGGCTGGGGCGCCGGTCAGCTCGAACAGGAGATGAGCGCCAACGCCTGGCTCAACGGCCCGGCGAGCGACGACATCATCTTCCACATGGATACCGGCGAGCGCTGGCTGGCCGCGGCGCAGCTGCTCGGGGTCGATCTCAACCTGCTCAGCGGCGAAGCCGGCCACGCCTGAGCGCGCGGCGAGCGCGATCTGGAGCACCCATGGCAACCCTGCTCGGCTTCGACTTCGGGACGCGCAAGATCGGCATCGCCGTCGGTCAGACGGTGACCCGTTCGGCCACCCCGCTGACCACCCTGCGCAACCGCCAGGAAAAACCCGACTGGCCTCGTATCGAGTCGCTGATTCGCGAGTGGCAGCCGGAGGCGCTGGTGGTCGGTCTACCCTTCAACATGGACGACACCGAGGTCGACTGGTCGGGACGGGTGCACCGCTTCGCCCGTCAGCTCAATGGCCGCTTCGGGCTCGAGGTCCATCTGATCGACGAGCGCCTGACCTCGCTCGAGGCCCAACGGCTGATCGCAGAAGGACCCGCAACAGCCAAATCGACAACGCCGGACGCCGTCGATGCATTCGCGGCGGCCCTCATCCTGGAAACCTGGCTCTGTGAGCAACACCAACATCTGGAAGGACGCCGCGCAGATCGATGAGGCCATCGCCCGCATGGCCGACGATCTCGCCGACCTGCTCAAGCGACGCGCGATCGACGACGCGCTGATGATCGGCATCCACACCGGCGGCGTGTGGGTCGCCGATCGGCTGCACGCCCGTCTCGGACTCGAGGCCCCGCTCGGTCATCTCGACATCTCCTTCTATCGCGATGATTTCACCCGCATCGGCCTGCACCCCCAGGTCCATCCATCCTACCTGCCGGTGGGGGTCGACGACCGTCACCTGATCCTGGTCGACGACGTGCTGCAGAGCGGGCGCACCATCCGCGCCGCGCTCAACGTGCTGTTCGACTACGGTCGTCCGGCCTCGGTGACCCTCGCCACCCTCGCCGAGCGCGAGGCCGAGCGCGAGCTGCCGATCGCCGCCGACGTCGTCGGTCTGCGCGCCCAGCTCGACCCCGACACCCAGATCAAGCTCAGCGGTCCCGAGCCGCTGGTGATGCTGCTCGGGCACACCCCGGACAGCGACGATCAGGGGGCGCAGGCATGAGCGCACTGACCCCTCAGCTCCACGCCAACGGCAAGCTCCGCCACTTCCTCACCCTCGAGGGACTGGATGCTGCGCTGCTGCACGAGATCATCGACCGCGCCAGCGGCTTCCTCGGCGTCTCCGACCAGGCGGTGAAGAAGGTCCCGCTGTGTCGCGGCAAGGTCATCGCCAACCTCTTCTTCGAGACCAGCACGCGCACCCGCACCACCTTCGAGCTGGCCGCCAAGCGGCTCTCGGCCGACGTGCTCAACCTCAACATCTCCACCTCGGCGACCGCCAAGGGCGAGACCCTGCTCGACACCCTGCGCAACCTCGAGGCGATGCACGTCGACATGTTCGTGGTGCGTCACGCCACCAGCGGCGCGGCGCACTTCATCGCCGATCACGCCGCACCACACGTCAGCGTGGTCAACGCCGGTGACGGGCGTCACGCCCACCCCACCCAGGCGATGCTCGACATGCTCACCATCCATCGCCACAAGGCCGATTTCAGCCAGCTGCGGGTGGCGATCATCGGCGACATCCTGCACTCGCGGGTGGCGCGCTCGCAGATCATCGCCCTGCACACCCTCGGCGTCCCCGAGGTGCGGGTGATCGGTCCGCGCACCCTGATCCCGGCCCAGGCCGAGGAGGCGCTCGGGGTGCGGGTGTGCCACGACCTGCGCGAGGGACTGCGTGACGTCGACGTGGTGATCATGCTGCGGTTGCAGCGCGAGCGCATGAGCAGCGCCCTGCTGCCGAGCGAGCACGAGTACTTCCGGCTCTACGGCCTGACCGAGGAGCGTCTCGCCGTCGCCCACCCCGAGGCGATCGTGATGCACCCCGGCCCGATCAACCGCGGGGTCGAGATGGACTCCCAGGTCGCCGACGGCGAGCGCTCGGTGATCCTCGAGCAGGTCAGCAACGGCATCGCCGTGCGCATGGCGGTGATGTCGATGTGTCTCGGCAACCAGAACCTGCAGCATTCCCAGAGCGCCGGAGCCACCGATGGCCAGTAGTCCCAAGATCACCATTCGCAACGGTCGGCTGATCGACCCGGCCTCCGGCATCGACAGCCAGACCGACCTGCACATCGCCGAGGGCCGGGTCGCCGCCATCGGCGCCGCGCCCTCCGGTTTCCAGCCCGACCGCACGCTCGACGCCAGCGGCAGGCTGGTGCTGCCCGGCCTGGTCGACCTCTCGGCGCGGCTGCGCGAGCCCGGTCACGAGCACAAGGCGACCATCGCCAGCGAGACCCGCGCCGCCGCCGCCTCGGGGATCACCACCCTGTGCTGTCCGCCCGACACCCAGCCGGTGATCGATACCCCGGCGGTGGCGCAGCTCATCCAGCAGACGGCCAACCGCAACGGCTATGCCCGGGTGCTGCCGATCGGCGCACTGACCCGCGGGCTCAAGGGCGAGACCCTGGCCGAGATGGCCGCGCTCAAGCGCGCCGGCTGCCCGGCGCTCGGCGAGGCCGAGCGCCCGATCCGCAGCACCCACGTGCTGCGCCGCGCGCTCGAGTACGCCGCCTCCTTCGCCATGCCGGTGTTCCTCCACCCGCTCGACCCCGAGTTGAGTGCCGGTGGCTGCGCCCACGAGGGCCGCATCAGCGCCCGACTCGGCCTGCCCGCCATCCCCGAGGCCGCCGAGACCCTGGCCGTCGCCCGCGGTCTGGCGCTGGCCGAGCAGACCGGCGCGCGCATCCACTTCCGCGGTCTGTCGACGGCGCGTGCCGTGGCCCTGCTGTCCGAGGCGCGGCGCCGCGGCGTGCGCGCCAGCGGTGATGTCAGCATCCACCAGCTGTTCCTCACCGAGGACGACCTCGCCGGGCTCGACGCCAACTGTCATCTGCTGCCGCCGCTGCGCACCCTGGCCGATCGCGAAGCGCTGCGTGCGGCCGTGGTCAACGGCGACCTCGAGGCGGTCTGCTCCGACCACCAGCCCCACGACGCCGACGCCAAGCTCGCCCCCTTCCCCGAGACCGATCCCGGGATCGCCGCGCTCGAGACCCTGCTGCCGCTCGCGCTGCGACTGGTCGAGGAGGGCGTGATCGGGCTGCCCGAGATGATCGCCCGGCTCACCACGGGACCGGCCGGGGTCGTCGACCAGCCCTATGGCCGACTCGGCATCGGCGAGATCGCCGACGTCTGCGTGCTCGACCCCGAGGCGCGCTGGACGCTGACGCCCGAGACCCTGCTCGGTCGCGCCGGCAACACCCCCTTCATCGGGACCGAGATGCACGGACGCGTGAGCTGGACCCTGCTCGGCGGGCGCGTCGTCTTCGAGCGCGTCGAGCAGGACTGAGCCCGCGCCCCACCGTGGCGCCGCCCTGCTCGGCGGCGCCACGGATGGACCCGGGCACCATCGACAACCGGACGGAGACCGCCGCCGTGGACATCGCCGAACTCCTCGCCTTCAGCGTCAAGAACAACGCCTCCGACCTCCACCTCTCGGCCGGTCTGCCGCCGATGATCCGGGTCGACGGCGACATGCGTCGGATCAACGTCCCGGCGCTCGACCATCGCGCCGTGCACTCGCTTGTCTACGACATCATGAACGACAAGCAGCGCAAGGATTACGAGGAGTTCCTCGAGACCGACTTCTCCTTCGAGATCCCCGGGGTGGCGCGCTTTCGTGTCAACGCCTTCAACCAGAAGCGCGGTGCCGGTGCGGTGTTCCGCACCATCCCTTCCAAGGTCCTCACCCTCGAGGACCTCCACGCCCCGGCGATCTTCAAGGAGATCGTCAACGTGCCGCGCGGCCTGGTGCTGGTCACCGGCCCCACCGGGTCGGGTAAGTCGACCACGCTGGCGGCGATGATCGACCACCTCAACGACAACGACTACGCCCACATCCTCACCATCGAGGACCCGATCGAGTTCGTCCACGCCAGCAAGAAGTGTCTGGTCAACCAGCGCGAGGTCCATCGCGACACTCTCGGCTTCAGCGAGGCGCTGCGCTCGGCGCTGCGTCAGGACCCGGACATCATCCTGGTCGGCGAGCTGCGCGACCTCGAGACCATCCGTCTCGCACTCACCGCCGCCGAGACCGGTCACCTGGTGTTCGGCACCCTGCACACCACCTCGGCGGCCAAGACCATCGACCGCATCATCGACGTCTTCCCCGCCGCCGAGAAGGAGATGGTGCGCGCGATGCTCTCGGAGTCGCTGCGCGCGGTCATCGCCCAGACCCTGCTCAAGAAGATCGGCGGCGGCCGGGTGGCGGCGCACGAGATCATGATCGGCACCCCGGCGATCCGCAACCTCATCCGCGAGGCCAAGGTCGCGCAGATGTACTCGGCGATCCAGACCGGCCAGGCCCACGGCATGCAGACCCTGGATCAGAACCTCAAGGAACTGGTGCAGCGCGGCGTGATCAGCCGCAAGGACGCCACCCAGAAGGCGCAGAACAAGGACAGCTTCATGTAAGCGGCCGGGGGATTATTGAACCGCGAAGACACCAAGGTCGCTAAGGGTTTGGAGCGAGCTGCTCAAAGGCGACTGCGGCTGAAACTAGAGGCCGAAAAGCGCGCACACCGCTCGCCCCCTTCATCCTTGCGATCCCTTCGCGCCCTTCGCGTCTTGGCGGTTCATTCTCTCTAAATGATGCGACGATAACGCACCCGCTGGCGGCTGAAGGCAAGCCGCCGAGCCTCAATTACTGGTGGCTGGCGGCTGAGGGCTGGTGGCTGAGGGCTGACCGCCCGATGCCGCGGTACAGCCGCTCCAGCGGCTCGGGAACAGGCTCTCGACCACCCCGGAGCGGTGCACCACGGCCATCCCCAGCACGTGCCCGCGATAGCTCGCGACCACCTGGCCATAGGCGCCGGCGGCGAGCTGCTCGGGGTGTGGCGCGAAGGTCTCGCGGCGCAGGTAACGATCGCGCTGCTCGGCGTCGAGTTCGATGCGGTGCGCGCTCGCCTCGCGCCCGAGCAGCAGCGCCCCGGCGGTGGTCGGCTTGGGCGGGCGTACATTGGTGCGATGGAAGAACAGGCCGCTGGCCTCGGGACGCGGCGCCCGCGGCGGGCAGTGATCGGCGGCGCTCAGGTGCAGACCGCGCTTGGTCTGGCGGTGCACCCGATAGCGTGCCCAGATGTCCTCGGGCAGGCCGTAGCGCGACGCCACCCCCTCCAGCCAGGGGGCGATCTCGGCCGGATCGCCGGGCGGCGTCACCGGCACATGGCCCTGACGGTTCGCCGCGACCTCGGCGGGCTTCTCCAGCACCGCGATGAAGAAACCGCCGCTGTCGTTGTGGTGCGGCCAGATACGCATGCAGCCGGCGAGCCGCGGATCGAGCGCGCGCCCCTGCCACTCGGTGAGCCCCGGCGCGCAGCGGATACCGGGCAGCGCCGCCGGCAACAGCCGCAGCCCCTCGCCCGCGGCGGCGAGTACCGCGTCGAGCACCAGCTCGTTCTCCTCCGGGGCGAAGGTACAGGTCGAGTACACCAGTCGCCCGCCGGGGCGCAGCAGCCGCACCGCCTTCTCCAGCAGCAAGCGCTGCTTGGGCGCGAGCCGCGCGGCGTTCTCCGGCCCCAGCCTGCCGAGCAGCGAGGGGGTACGCCTGAGCGTGCCCTCGCTCGAACAGGGCGCGTCGAGCAGGATGCGGTCGAACTGACCACCGCGCAGCGGCCAGTTCGAGGCATCCTTGCAGGTGGTGCTGACGTTGATCACCCCGAGCCGGTCGAGATTGCCCTGCAGCGCCTTGATGCGATCGCTGGAGATGTCGTTGGCGACCAGGGTGCCACGGTTGCCGAGGGCGAAGGCGATCTGCGCGGTCTTGCCACCGGGGGCGGCGCACATGTCGAGCACCCGCTGTCCCGGGGCGAGATCGAGCAGCAGCGCCGGCAGCTGCGAGACCAGCTCCTGGGCGTGCGCGAGCCCCGCGCAATACCACCAGTGCTGACCGGTGCGCGCCTCGGGGGCGAGACGCAGCGCGCCGGGCAGCGCCGCCAGCGGCTCGGCCGCGACCCCCTCCTCGGCGAGCAGCGCCGCCAGCCCGGCCACCGAGATCCGTGTCGGGTTGGCCCAGATGCAGGGCGCCAGTGGACGCCCGAGGGCGGCGACGAAGGCGCCCCAGTCATCGATCAGGTCACGGTAACGGGTCAGCGCGGAGGCGGCGATCTGCGCCGGGGTACACGACGCGGCAGCGCTGCCGCGGGGGGATCGGTCGGTCATGGATCGGGTACTCGGTGACAGGAAACCCGCGCACGCCCGGCACGGACGGGGCCGCGCGGCGACACGGGACGGAGCGAAGGCGACCGATGATAGAGAAGCGCCCGCGACAAGGCCAGCCGTCAGGGGATTGAACCGCGCGGCCGCGAAGGCCGCCAAGGGTTTGGGCGCGGCGCCGCGCGCCCGCCCTACGCCCCCTTGGCCCTGCGCGGCTCGCCGCGCTGGCGCTGACGGTCGAGGCGGCACACGAAGAACTCGATCAGTCGACGATAGAGCGCATCGCCCAGCACCGCGTCCTCGACGCCGGCGTCGATGCTGGGGTTGTCATTGACCTCGATCACCACCGGACCGCGCGACGTCTCCTTGATGTCCACGCCATAGAGCCCGTCGCCGATCGGCTCGGCCGCGCGCAGCGCCACCCGTAGCACCGCCTGGGGCACCGCCTCCAGCGCCAGGGTCTCGAACCCGCCCTCCTCACACCCGCCGTCGACCCCGTGCTTGACGATCTGCCAGTGATCCCGGCTCATGAAGTACTTGCAGGCATAGAGCGGCTCGCGCCCGAGCACGCCGATGCGCCAGTCGAAGGGGGTGTAGAGATACTCCTGAGCGAGGATCAGGTCCGAGGCGCGCAACAGCCGCGCACCGATGCGCCGCAGCGCGGCGCGATCCTCGGCCTTGAACACCCCGCGCGAGAACGACCCCTCGGGGATCTTCAGCACCACCGGATAGCCGATCTCGCGCTCGGCCTCGAGCAGCGTCTCGCGCCGCAACACCAGGGTGCGCGGACGCGGGACGCGGTGCGCGGCGAGCAGCTCGGCGAGATAGACCTTGTTGGTGCAGCGCAGGATCGAGCGTGGGTCGTCGATCACCACCAGTCCCTCGCGCTCGGCCTTCTTGGCGAAGCGGAAGGTGTGATGGGCGATGCGGGTGGTCTCGCGGATGAACAGCGCATCGTACTCGGCCAACCGGCTGTAGTCGCGCCGCCCGATCAGCTCGACGTTGACCCCCAGCGCCCGACCGGCGCGGACCAGCCGCGCCAGCGCGCCGGGGTCCGAAGGGGCGAGTTCCTCCTCCGGGTCGCGCAGCACCGCCAGGTCGTAGCGATAGGGGTGCGGGGCGCGCGGGCGGCGCCAACGGCGCGACAGGTGCGCGCCCAGCGCCGCGAGCAGCGCGGCACGGGCGGGCTCGTCGGGAAGCGACGAGGTCGGCAGGGCCTCGATCGCGCTGATCCGCCACTCGCCCTGACGGCGGAAGGTCACACGCAGGATCGGGCAGGGGAAGGTCTCGAAGATGCGCCGCCCCAGCGCGCGCAGCGCCTCGGCCTCGCAGTGGCCGAAGTAGAGCGTGAGCACATGGGTCTCGGCGCCGATCGGCGCCGCGCTGCGCCGGGCGCCGAGCAGGCGCTGTACGCGGATGTCCAGCTCCTCGGTGGCCAGGGCATAGAGCGCCCGGCTGGAGAGCTCCTGGATGGTCGCCACGCTCGGCAGGACGCGATGGCCGCGCGCCTCGGCGAGCAGCGAACAGTAGTAGCCGAGCGAGCGATAGCGGTAGCTGTCGCAGAGATTGATCACCCGCAGCCCGCGCCGCGCGGCATGCTCGCCACCGGCGAGATAGTCGCGCACGTCGACCACGGCCACCCCCGGCATTCGCCCCGCCCAGGCCGCGGGACGCTCCACCACCAGCAGGTGCTCAGCCATGATGCGCCTCCGCCACCAGCACCACCGCCTGCAGCCCGACCCGCCCGTAGCGGGCCATGCGGGTGAACTCGGCGCGCTGGATCGGCATGTCCATCGAGTCGAGCCGGGTCTCGCCGCGCTCGGCGTCGACATAGGGGTCGTGGACATAGACGAAGCGCGCGTCGAACCCGGTGACCACCACCCAGTGGGGGAACTTCTCCTGATAGATGCGATAGGAGCTGATCAGCACCAGCGGCACCGCGCCGCCCTCCCAGTGACGCTCGACCGCCTCCAGGGGCAGACGCTCGTAGTGCACCGCCAGGCCCACCCGCCCGGCCTCGGCGAGCATGTCCTCGTGCACCAGGCGCATCACCGCCTTCTTCTCGGGGCTGCGCACCGAGTCGATCAGCGGCACCCCGGGGTCGTTGACGTGGACGCTGACGGCGAAGCCGCGCCGATCGGCGGCCAGCGCCAGCCCCAGCGGGCCACAGCCGCCGTGTCCCGAGGTCATGAAGATGGTGGTCGATTCGCGCCACAGCCGCAGCTCCAGGGCGCGGTCGAGGACCAGCGCCGGGCGCAGCGCCCGCATCGCCATCATCAGCGAGGCCGGGCCACAGGTGAAGTCGAGGGTCTGCTCGTAGAAGGGCACCCGATCGAAGGCCGGCTTCAACCCCGGGGCCAGCGGCTTCTCGTAGCGCAGCGCCGCCATGCGGTCTTCGTAGTAATCGGCGCGCGTCGCGAAGCGGCGATAGCCGGCGCCCTCGAACAACGCCTGCGAGGCGCGGTTGTCACGCCGGATCTCGAGGCGCAGATAGGCGCGATCCTGCGCCCAGGCGGCACGCTCGGCCGCCTCGACCAGCGTCCGGCCGACGCCCTCGCCACGGGTGTCGGGGTCGACGGCGATCGAGTAGAGCCGCGCCACCGAGGTGGCGCGACTGAACAGCAGCAGCACATAGCCGACCACCCGATCGGCACGCGTCACCACCAGGGTGTGCGCCCGGGCACGGGTGAGCAGATAGCGCCATTGCCGGCGACTGATGCGGTCGCTGGTGAAACACTGGGTCTCGAGGCGGAGCAGCTCGTCGAGATCGGCGAGCGCGGCGGCACGCACGCTGGCCTCGCCGGTGGACACCGGCGGCGTGAGGGAATGGGGTTCGGGGTCGGGCACGAGTCGGGGCACGCGCAAGGGAGGAAGTGCGCTGACTTTAGCGCGTGGCCGGGGAAACGCAAGGGGCGCGACCGACGAAAGCCGCCAGACCCAGCGGAAGAACCCGGAGCAGGCCCCCGAAGAGGCGTGATATACTCAGCAACGTTTTTTCTCCTTAGGCCCGCGCCCATCGCAGCAATGCCCGGGGTGAACCTAAGGGCACTTTTTAAGATAGGTCCTCACTCAATCTTGAAGCACGCAGGCACTCCCCGATGGCGCGATGACGCCGGGATGCATGCCGCATGCTCATCCTCTAGCGCGATGTGGAGGCTGACCGACACGACGCCGAACATGGACGTGTCCGGTCGACTTAGTGTCCACGGCCACCACCGCGTGACTTCGCTCCCGGAACCACCCTGATGTCTACAGATGCCGACAGCGGCAGATCATCCCTCGTGAGGCAGTTCCGTCATGGTCTGCGCCGCGAACAGATTCACGATGCCCTCGCGGATGTCCGCAACGGCTGGAAGCACTACGAGTTATGGGGAACGCTCGGACTGCACGACGTCCGTCAGCGCTATCGCCGCTCCAAGCTCGGGCCGTTCTGGATCACCATCTCGATGGGCATCATGGTGCTCGCCCTGGGCCTGCTCTACGGCCAGATCTTCGGTCAGGACCTGCACGACTACCTGCCCTTCCTCGCCGCCGGCTTCGTCATCTGGGGACTGATCTCGGCGATCATCCTCGACGGCAGCGAGGCCTTCATCGCCGCCGAGGGGATGATCAAGCAGCTCAACGCGCCGCTGTCGATCTATGTCTACCGCAAGCTGTGGTCGGCGCTGATCGCCTTCGCCCACAACATCTGGGTCTTCGTCGGGGTGGCGCTGTGGTTCGGCGTGAGCTGGGATTGGAGCCTGCTGTGGGTGTTCCCGGCACTGGCGCTGCTGCTGCTCAACGGGCTGTGGATCGGGCTGTTCTTCGGGCTGCTCAGCGCCCGCTTCCGCGACGTGCCGTTGATCATCGCCAGCATGGTGCAGGTGCTGTTCTTCATCACCCCGGTGATCTGGAAGCCGGAGATGCTGCCCGGGCGCGCCCTGCTGCTGCACCTCAACCCCTTCTACCACTTGGTCGAGGTGATCCGCGCCCCGCTGCTCGGCCAGCCACCGGCGCTCACCAACTGGCTGGCGGTGCTGCTGCTCGCCGCGGTCGGCTGGGCCGTCACCCTGCTGTTCTATTCCGCCTACCGCTGGCGCATCGCCTACTGGGTCTGAGGAAGTCGTCATGGCCTCGATCGAACTGACCGACGTCTCGGTCTCCTTCCCCGTCTACAGCGCCTCCACCCGCTCGCTGAAGAACCGGCTGATGCAGAGCGCCACCGGCGGACAGATCCGCGCCGACGCCGGCGGCAATCGCATCTCGGTGGTCGAGGCGTTACAGGACATCAACCTGTCGCTGCGCGACGGCGAGCGCGTCGGTCTGGTCGGCCACAACGGCGCCGGCAAGACCACCCTGCTGCGCGTGCTCGGTGGCATCTACGAGCCCAACTGCGGCCGGGTGGCGCTGCAGGGCAGCACGGTCCCGCTGTTCGACATCAGCCTGGGGATGGACCAGGAGAGCACCGGCTACGAGAACATCATGCTGCGCGGGCTCTTCCTCGGGCTCACCCGCAAGCAGATCCGCGCGCAGATGGACGAGATCGCCGAGTTCACCGAGCTCGGCGACTTCCTCAACCTGCCGATCCGCACCTATTCGGCGGGCATGCAGATGCGTCTGGCCTTCGCCATCTCGACCTCGGTCGCGCCCGACATCCTGCTGCTCGACGAGGGCATCGGAACCAGTGACGCGGCCTTCCTGCAGAAGGCCGGCGAGCGCCTGCAACGCTTCACCGAGCAGGTCTCGATCATCGTGCTCTCGTCGCACGACGACGAACTGCTCAGCAGCATGTGCGAGAAATCGGTGCTGATGGAGCACGGGCGCATCATCGCCGCCGGCCCGACGGAAGACATCCTGTCCGAGTATCGCGCCCAGTACGGTCTGTCTCGTGTCACGAGCGGTCGCTCAATCATCACACCCTGAACTGCCCGATCAGGCTCTGCAGCTCGACGGCCAGCTTGGAGAGTTCCTGGCTCGCCCCGGCGGTGTGACGCGCGCCCTGGACGGTGCGCTGCATGACCTCGCTGATCTGACTGATGTTGCGGCTGATGTCCTCGGTCACCGCGCTCTGCTGTTCCGACGAGGTCGCGATCTGGCCGTTCATGCTGTTGATCCGACCGACCGCCTCGGCGATCGACTGCAGTGATTCGCCGGCACCGCTGGCGGTGGTGACCCCCTGGTGCGCCTGCCGTTGACCGCTCTCGACCGCCTCGACCGCCTGCCGCGCGGCCAACTGCAGACGCTCGATCATGGTCTGGATCTCCTGGGTCGACTGCTGGCTGCGGCTGGCCAGGGTCCGCACCTCGGCGGCGACGACCGCAAAGCCGCGTCCCTGCTCACCGGCGCGCGCGGCCTCGATGGCGGCGTTCAACGCCAGCAGGTTGGTCTGCTCGGCGATGCCGCGAATCACGTCCAGCACCGAGCCGATCTGCTCGGTATCGCTGCCGAGACGCCGGATCACCTCGGCGGCCTCCTCGACCTCGCGCGCCAGGCGCCCCATGGCATCGACGGTCTGATTGACCACCGCCTGGCCATCGCGTGAGGCGCGATCGGCGTGCGCGGCGGCCTGCGCCGCCTCGCTGGTATTGCTCACCACCACCTGCACCGTGGTCGCCATCTGATTGGCCGCGGTGGCCACCTGATCGGTCATCGCCTCCTGCTGGGTGAGCGCGTCGGTGACCTCGGCGGTGACGGTCGAGACCTGCTCTGCGGCGGTAGCGACCTGCGCGGTGGCGCCGGCGATCCGCCCGATCAGCCCCTGGAGCTTGTCGACGAAGCGGTTGAAGGCCGCCGCCAGACGGCCGAGTTCATCGCGCCTGTCAGCGCTCAGGCGCACCGTCAGGTCGCCCTCGCCCTGGGCGATGTCTTCCAGCCGCGCGATGATCTGATACAGCGGCCTGGTGATCATGCCGGGAAACAGCACCGCCAGCAGCGTGCACAGCACCAACCCCAGCAGCAGCCCGCTCAGGCTCGACAGGGTCGAGCCCAGGGCCACCTGATCGATCCGTTCGCTGGCGTGGTCGGCGGCGACGAGCGAGCGCTCGGTCAGGGTGTCGAGCACCTCGCGCATCTCCTCGAAGCGCGTGGCGGCCGTGCCGTAACTCAAAGCCTCGGCGCCCTCCCGCCCCTCGCCCTGGCGCAACCGGATGACCCGCCGGCTCGACTCCAGCCACTGAGCGTAGAGTTGATCGAAGCCTCGCAACAGGGTCTCGATCTCCTCGGGCCGCTCGATCCCGGTCAGCCGGATCGCCGTGGCGAAGCGTCCCACCCGGGTCCTGGCCTGATCGGCGTTCTCCTCGTGCGAGGCCAGGGCCGCCGCGAACTCGGGCGTACCCGGGGCGGCGAAGAGCGCAGTCCGCTCGGCCAGCAGCGCCTGATAGAGATCGCGATCGGCCTCGATCAGGGCATCGATCCCGGGCAGGAAACCACGCGAGACGGACTGCGACTCCCGCTTGAGGGCGGCGATACCGTTGAGGGCGAGGAGCGCGTTCACCACCATGATCGCGGCGATGAGCAGGATCGGCAGGGCGAGCTTCCAGCGGAAGCTCAGGTCACGAAACCATTGCACGGAGACGCCTCCATCCTGTCCGAGTTGAAAGGGGTGAACATTCTCAACGACCGACATCGATCGCATACCTTCGGGGGCTCGGCTGACGGAGCCTGGCGCCGTCAGCCGTTCCGCAATAACGCATTGCCCCACTGGTAACTGGTGTCGCTGATCGTGATTCAACCCTCGCTCGTCGGAATCCACGCCGTCGACACGATGCCGGCACGCCGACCCGGCGGGCAGATCTTGGTGTAGCCTCGTGTTTTTGAGCGACAGGACCCTTCACCATGACCGTGATCTGCGAACTCGCCGACCTGCAACGCCTCTATCATCGCCGCGTCCCCAGGATGTTCCAGGGTTACTGCGAGTCGGGCTCCTGGACCCAGCAGACGCTCGCACTCAACCGCGCCGACTTCCAGCGCATCCTCTTTCGCCAGCGCGTGGCGCGCGATCTCGAACCGCGTACCCTGGCCACCACCCTGGTCGGCCAGCCGGTGCGGATGCCCGTCGCCCTGGCCCCGGTGGGACTGCTCGGCATGCAGCACCCCGACGGCGAGGTCAAGGCCGCCCAGGCCGCCGAGGACTTCGGCGTGCCCTTCACCCTCTCGACCATGAGCATCTGCTCGATCGAGACGGTGGCGCGCCACACCACCAAGCCGTTCTGGTTCCAGCTCTACGTTCAGCGCGATCGCGATTTCACCCGCAAGCTGATCGAGCGCGCCCGCGCGGTCGGCTGCTCGGCGCTGGTGCTCACCCTCGACCTGCAGATGATCGGCAAGCGTCACGCCGATCACCGCAACGGCATGACCGCACCGCCGCGCCTGACCCTGCCCAATCTCATCGATATCGCCCGGCGTCCACGCTGGGCGCTCGGCATGCTCGCCACCCGCAACCGCGGCTTCGGCAACATCCAGGGTTGCGCCACCGGGGTCGAGGACATGCGCGACCTGATGCAATGGACCGCCGCCTCCTTCGACCCCAAGCTCGGCTGGGACGACATCAAGCGCTATCGCGAGTGGTGGGACGGGCCGCTGATCATCAAGGGGATCATGGAGGCCGAGGACGCGCGCGCCTGTGTCGCGCTCGGCGCCGATGCCGTCGTCGTCTCCAACCACGGCGGGCGTCAGCTCGACGGCGCGCGCTCCTCGATCAGCGTGCTGCCGGAGATCGTCGAGGCCGTCGGCGGGGACATCGAGGTCTGGCTCGACAGCGGCGTGCGCACCGGCCAGGACGTCATCCGCGCCCGCGCGCTCGGCGCGCGCGGGGTGATGATCGGGCGCCCGCTGGTCTACGGGCTCGGCGCCGATGGCCGCGCCGGGGTCAGCCGCATGCTCGAGATCCTCCACGAGGAGACCGAACTGACCATGGCCTTCATCGGTCATCGCGACATCGCCGAGATCACTGCCGCCGACATCGTCATGCGCGACTGAGTCGCGACGCAGATCATCGGGGCACGAGCGCGCCGAACACCGGGAGGTCGCGAAGCACGGCATTATCGACTAGCTTCAACGACACTCCTCGCCGCGACACGGAGGCGCCATGGTCGAGCCAGGAAGAACACTGAGATCGCGTGCAGCATGGCCCCTGGCGATCATGGCCGCGGCGGCCTTTTCATTCGGCACCTACTGGTACGCCCAGGTCCAGTCCGGGCGCTCCTTCTTCAACGCCATCTCCTTCCAGCAACAGAGCCAGCTCGCGCTCAAGGCCACGGTCTTCGATCGCGAGATCAGTCATCTCAAGCGGATGACCGAGTTCCTCGCCTCGGTCCCACCGGTGCCGGGGATCGCCCGGGTGCTGCTCCACGGTGGCGTCGATCCGGTCAACGGCGAGACCTTCTCGGTGTGGAAGAACCGACTCGACCAGATCTATCTCGGCTTCCTCAGGGCCGAGCCACGGGTGTTCCAGGCCCGCTTCATCGGCACCGCCAGCGACGGTCTCGAGCTGATCCGCGTCGAGCGCGACGCCAGCGGCACGCCCCGCATCCCCGCCGAGGACAGCTTTCAGCACAAGGGCGACCGCCCCTACTTCATCGAGGCCATCGCCGCCCCACCCGGCACCCTGGTGGTCTCGGAGATCGAACTCAACCGCGAACACGGCAGGCTCGAGGAGCCCCATCGACCGACGGTACGGGTCTCGACCCCGGTGGCCAACGCCCGCGGCGAGACCTTCGCCGTCGTCGTGGTCAACTACGAGTTCGGCGCCCTGCTCGACGAACTCGGTCGCAGCGACGACGCCACCCGCTACTTCCTGACCAATGGTCATGGTCACTATCTGCTCCATCCCGGCGCCGCGGCCTTCCAGCACGAATACGCCCCCGGCCCGGTCTCCGGCTGGCAGGGCGATTTCGCGTTCCTCACCCCCGCCGAGTACCCCGCCGGCTTCGAGGGCGCGCGGCTGATGCGCGCGCGAGACACCGACCGCATCTTCATCGTCGACTCGCGACGGATCTACAGCCTCGGCGACGGCAAGCCGCTGACCCTGCACGCGATCTACCCGCTCGACCAGGCACTGGGCGAGATCCGGCACAACGCCTGGTCCGACTTCCTGCTGGTCAATGCCACCGCCTATCTGCTGATCGCGGTCATCGCCTGGCTCTCCTCGCGCATGGCCGCGCTGCAGCGCGAGGCGCGCTTGCAGCTGGCGCTCAAGGAGTCGATGGAGCGGGCCCGCGACGCCGCCGAGCAGGCCAATGCCGCCAAGTCGCAGTTCCTCGCCAACATGAGTCACGAGATCCGCACCCCGCTGAACGCGGTGCTGGGGCTCGGTCATCTGCTCGGTATCGGGCCGCTCAGCGGCGAGCAGCGCGACTATGTCACCAAGATCCAGTCGGCCGGCAAGACGTTGCTCGGCATCGTCAACGATGTCCTCGACCTGTCGAAGATCGAGGCCGGCGAGCTGGTGCTCGAGCAGATCCCGTTCAGCGTCGGCAACCTCTGCCGGGAGTCGCTGCGTATCGTCTCCGAGCAGGCCAGGGAGAAGGGGCTGACCGTGGACCTCAACATCGCCACCACCGTCCCCGACATCCTCGTCGGCGACGCCACCCGGCTGCGCCAGATGCTGCTCAACCTGTTGACCAACGCGGTGAAGTTCACCGCCAGTGGTGGCATCACGCTGCGCGCGACCGCCAGCCGACACGAGCATCGCATCCTGCTCCGCCTGGAGGTCGAGGACAGCGGCATCGGCATCCCGGCGGCGGCCCAGGAGCGACTGTTCGCCCCCTTCGTCCAGGCCGATGAGTCCACCACTCGCCGCTTCGGCGGCAGCGGACTGGGGCTGGCGATCGTCCGTCAGACCGTCGAGCAGATGGATGGACGCGTGTCACTGGAGAGCACCGAGGGCGTGGGCAGCACCTTCCGCGTCGAGCTCCCGCTCGACCTGCCCGACACCGACCAATTGGCGGTCTTCGAGAGCGGGATACGCCGCCTGGAGGTGGTGGTCGCGGAGGACGACGCCGATCAGCGCGAGGCACTGATCGCCATGGCCACCTCGCTCGGCTGGCACGCCGAGGGGGTGGCCGACGGCGAGGCGCTGATCGACCATGTGCTCGGGCGCGACGCCTCGCAACAGCCGGTCGACTGTCTGGTGGTCGACTGGCGGATGCCCGGACTCGACGGCCTCACCGCCCTCGACCGGCTACGCACCCGCATCGGCACCGACCAACTCCCCGCCGCCATCCTGATCACCGCCCAGGACACCGAGGCGCTCGAGGCCGAGCCCAACGCCGACCTGCCCGACAGCATCATGGTCAAGCCGGTCGACAGCTCGACGCTCTTCAACCAGGTCAACTCCGCGGTGGTCAAGCGCGCCGACCTCCAGGACCGGGTGCTGGAGGGGACCTGTCTCGGCGCCAACCACATCCAATGGCTGCCGGGCACCCGGGTGCTGCTGGTCGACGACAGCGTGCTCAATCTCGATGTCGCGCGCCGTATCCTCGAGCGCCAGGGCGCCGAGGTGCGAACCTGCACCAATGGTCAGGAGGTGCTCGAACTGCTCGACCAGCCGGAGCAAGGCTTCGACGCGGTGCTGCTCGACGTGCAGATGCCGATCATGGACGGTATCGCCACGGTCCGGGCGATCCGCAACCAGTTGTGTCTGGAGCAACTGCCGGTCATCGCGCTGACCGCCGGGGCACTCTCCAGCGAGCGCCAGCGCGCGCTCGCCGCGGGGATGAACGACTATCTCACCAAGCCCTTCGAGCCCGACCAGATGGTGCGCACCCTGCGCCGTCACATCGAACTGGCGCGCGGCACCGCGCTGCCGGTCACCCAGTACGCCGGTGAGACCGCACCGGCGACGCACTGGCCGGCCATCCCGGGGCTGCGAATGCGCGAGGTCGAGACCAGACTCGATGGCGACTGGGCGCTGTTCCGGTCGACCTGTCGCAGCCTGCTCAGGGAGTTTGCCGATCTCCGCGCAGCCCCCCCACCGGCCAGCGACGCGCCGACCAGACAGGCGTTCGCCGACCGGCTGCACAAGCTCGCCGGCAACGCCGGACTGATCGGCGCCGAGGCGCTGCAACAACAGGCCCGGTCGGTCGAGCTCCAGCTCAGGCAAGCAGACCCAGCACCGCTCGTCGCTCCTCTCGACGAACTCGCCCGGACCCTTCGAGATCTCGAGACCCGCCTCCACCCTTATGTGGAAGAAGACGCGCGCGCGACGAGGCCGGGGACGAACGCCCCCGATCCGGTGGCTGCTGTCGATGAAGAGGCGCTGACACAACTGCGCGATGACCTTGCCGCCCACCGACTCACCGCGGTGGCCACCTTCGAGACGCTCGCCCCCGGGCTCGAGGCGACGCTCGCGAGCGCCGACTTCGCCGCCCTGGACGCGGCGATCCGGGCACTGCACTTCGACCAGGCGCTCGACATCATCGAGTCATCGCGCGCCTCGCCCGGCACCTGAACGCCCATGCCCCGCGCCGAGACCTGGCGGCACGAGGCAGGTGACGTCCCTGGACCAGGACACGACACGAGGCCGCAGCGTGAAGACCATCCTGATCGTCGACGACGCACCGGAGAACATCCTGGTGATCGGCAAGCGCCTGATGCAGGGCTTCGAGGTGCTCGCCGCGACCTCCGGCGAGGAGGCACTGCAGCTCGCCCACGCCCAGCGTCCGGCACTGATCCTGCTCGACGTGAAGATGCCGGGCATGGACGGCTACGAGGTCCTCGCGCGACTGAAACAGGATGCCGCCACCCAGGCCATCCCGGTGATCTTCGTCACCGCCGCCAACACTGCCGAGAGCGAGACCGATGCCCTGCGCAGCGGCGCGGCCGACTTCATCCACAAGCCGGTCAACCTCGACGTGCTCGAATCACGCATCGCCCTGCAGCTCGCGCTCAAGGAGCAGGAGCAGGCGCTGCTCGCACTCAACGAGTCACTCGAACGCAAGGTCGCCGAACGCACCGGCGAGCTGCAACGGGCCAAGGAGTCAGCCGAGGCGGCCAACAGCGCCAAGAGCAACTTCCTGCACAACATGTCGCACGAGATGCGCACCCCGGTGCACCAGATCGTCGGTCTGCTGCAGCTCATCCAGACCCAGCCCGACAATCCCAAGTGCAACGCCTGGATCGATCAGGTGGTCGACTCGGCACATCGCCTGACCGGCATGTTCGATGCGGTCCTGCGCGTCACCGAACTCGACTCGCGAATGCTCGCCACCCACCCCGAACCGCTCGACCCGGCGACACTGGTCGAGGAGGTCGTCGCACCGCTGCGAACGCGGATCGGCGCCAAGGGACTGAGCGTCGAGACCCGGGTGGCGGCACTGAACGAGCCCGTGAGCGGGGATGCCGAGTGGATCCGTCACGCCCTGCACTGCTATCTCGACAATGCCATCAAGTTCACCGAACACGGCAGCATCGAGATCGCCATGCAGATCGAGGAGCGCAGTGACGAGGCCCTGAGGGTCTGCTTCACCGTCACCGACACCGGGGTCGGCTTCGGCCCCGAGGTGAGAGCACGTCTGTTCAACCTGTTCGAGCAGGCCGACAACTCGATGAGCCGGCGCCACGAAGGCTCGGGGCTCGGCCTGGTGACCGTCAAGAAGATCGCCGAGCGACTCGGCGGCGGCGCCGGCTGCAGCAGCGAGCCGGGTCGAGGCAGCACCTTCTGGTTCGCCGTGCGGCTCGGACGCGGACAGCCTGTGCCCGGCCCGGCCGGTCACGGGCTCCAAGGCGGTTAGCGCGCCTCGAAGGTGAACATCCCGGCCTGTGCGCTCGGCGCGGCGCCGCGGCGATAATCGACAGCGACCTCGACCGCCTCGAACCCGGCCTCGCGCAGCGCCAGCTCGAACTCCAGTATCCCCCAGAAGCGCAGCGCGAACAGGTCGATCTCGGTGGCGACCAGTGCGCCGTCGCGCCACAGCTCGTAGCGGAGCTGGGAGCAGGTCGTCTGGCGCACGGGATCGGTCTCCACCCGTTGCTCGGTCAGGGTGAGCAGGTCCGCGCCATCGCGCCAGTGGCGCGCCGCGCCGGGCGGCGCGGTCAGCGCCGAGAGTGGTTCGAGATCGAGGATCAGCCGCCCACCCGGACGCAGCGCGGCACGGAAGCGGCGCAGCACGGCACGCGCCCGACCGGGATCGGTGATCAGCTGGAAGGAGCCGGCGGGGACGATGATCGCCGCGAACGCGAGGGCTGAGGAGAAGTCCTCGAAGCCCTGCCGTTCGAGCGGTGCCGACAGACCGCGCGTCGCGCACGCCTCGCGACAGTGCGCGAGCATCTCCGCCGAGGTGTCGACGCCACGGACGTCGAGCCCGCGCTCCAGCAGCGGGATCAGCACCCGACCATTGCCGACGGCCGGCTCGAGGACTGGCCCCGGGCACTCGGCCAGGCGCTCGGCATAGTATTCGATGTCACCGAAGGAACGCCCGATGGGCTTGTCGAGGTGATAGACCCGGGCGGCCAATGGCCCGTAACGGTTGGTGTCGACCATGAGGCAGTCGTCGCTCCTGCGCGCGGCGGCACGCATGGCCGCCGGGGATGAACGAACAACGGGACGCCCGCGGCGCGGGCGTCCCGTGTTCCACAGCGTCTCAGCGCCGCCGGTTCAGGCCCGACGCGAGGCGCTCGCGAACAGCCAGATCCCGGAGAGATAGCACAGCGCCACCAGGGCCACGCCGACGCCCTCCTGCAGCCAGTGGCCGGGGCCGAGCAACAGCACCAGGGTGCCGCAGACGAGCACCGTGGCGCCGCCGATGGCGCGGATGGCATTGCCGCTGGTGCGCGCCTGGCGGGCGCGCTCGGCGTTGATCTCGTGGCTCGACTCGGCCAGACGCAAGCGGCGGTCGTAGCTGCTGAGGATGCGATAGGCCATCAGCGGCAGCTCGGGGGTCTGGTCGGCGATCGAGAGCACGTTGCGCTTGGTGCGCTCGGCCAGCCCGCTGACCCCGACGCGCTCCTTCATCCAGCGCTCCATGTAGGGCTTGGCGGTGGTCCAGAGGTCGAGTTCGGGATAGAGCTGACGCCCCAGCCCCTCGATGTTGAGCAGGGTCTTCTCCAGCAACACCAGCTGCGGCTGGATCTCCATGTTGAAGCGCCGCGCGGTCTGGAACAGCCGTACCAGGAAGTGACCGAAGGAGATCTCGGCCAGCGGCTTCTCGAAGATCGGCTCGCTGACGGTGCGGATCGCCGACTCGAACTCGTCGACCCGGGTCCCCGGCGGCACCCAGCCCGACTCGACGTGCAGCTCGGCCACCCGACGATAGTCGCGCTCGAAGAAGGCGAGCAGGTTCTCGGCGAGATAGCGCTGGTCCTCGGTGGTGAGCGAGCCGACGATGCCGAAGTCGATGGAGATGTAGCGCCCCGAGGGCTCGACGAAGATGTTGCCCGGGTGCATGTCGGCGTGGAAGAAGTTGTCGCGGAACACCTGGGTGAAGAAGATCTCCACCCCGCGCTCGCCGAGCTGCTTCATGCTCACGCCCTGCGCCTTGATCTCCTCGACGTTGCTCACCGGGATGCCGTAGATGCGCTCCATCACCATCACGTTGGAGCGGGTCCAGTCCCAGAACACCTCGGGGATGTAGAGCATCTCGCTGCCCTGCCAGTTGCGGCGCAACTGTGAGGCGTTGGCCGCCTCGCGCTGCAGGTCGAGCTCGTCGTAGATGGTCTTCTCGTACTCGCGCACCACCTCGACCGGACGCAGCCGTCGGCCATCGGCCCAGTAGCGCTCGGCGAGCTGGGCGACGGTATACATCAAGCCGAGATCCTGGCGGATCACCCGGTCGATGCCCGGACGCAGCACCTTGACCACCACCTCGCGACCGTCCTTGAGACGCCCGGTGTGGACCTGGGCGATCGAGGCCGAGGCCAGCGGCTCGGGGTCGAACTCATCGAGTACGTCCTCGATCGGACAGCCCCAGGCGCGCTCGATCAGCACCCGCGCCTGATCGCCGCCGAAGGGCGGCACCCGGTCCTGGAGCTTGGCCAGCTCGACGGCCAGGTCGTCGGGCAGCAGGTCGCGACGGGTGGAGAGGATCTGGCCGAACTTGACGAAGATCGGCCCCAGGTCCTCGAGGGTCTGGCGCACCCGTGCCGGATAGGGCGGCAGCTCGCCGCGCAACCAGTACCAGGGGGTGAGATAGATCAACCAGCGCAGCGGGCGGAGCAGATGGGTGGCGAGGATGACCTCGTCGAGTCCGTTGCGAAGCAGCACCCAGTTGATGCGAAAGAGGCGTAACGCCTGACGGGGTCCGATCATTGCTGGGTGCCGAGGTCCGCTGCCTGGGTGATGAGTCGCTCGATGCGGGCGGCGAGCCGCTCGACATCGTCGCGGAGGATGTCGACCTGCTCGAGGAAGGCCTCGACCTCATAGCGGGTCGGCAGCAGGCGCCGCTCCTCCTGCAGGTACTCCCTGAGGTTGGCGTTCATCGTCTCGGAGGCGCGCTCGCGCCAGTCGGCGGCGGCGCGCGCACGGTTGCCGAGCTGGTGGGCGAAGGGGTCGCCGAGGACGCGCGCGAGCTGCTCCTCCCAGTCGACGTCGAGGTGCGCCAGCGCCTGGCTGAAGGACTGCGCCAGCGCGGTGTCGCCCTCGATCTCGACCTCGCCGGAGATCAGCTGGGCGGCCTTGCGCTCGGCCATGCCCATGCGCGCCAGCCCCAGCGGGGTGCCGTGGATCAGACAATCGGGCTCGGCATCGTAGAGCCCGAACAGCTGCAGCCCGCGCTGCCCCGGCAGCACCGTCACCCGGGTGCCGAAGCCCTTGACCTCGATGGCGATGATCCGCCCCTCGAGCGCCGCGAACCCGGCCTGACCCTCGGGGTCGAGGGCGATGTAGCGGTTGAGCGCCTGCTCGATCACCGCGAGCAGGGCGTCGGGAATCTGGATGCCTTCGCTCACAACTTGTATCCCCGGTGGATCGCGACGATGCCACCGCTGTGGTTGAAGTATTCGCAACGCTCGAGCCCGGCCGTCTCCATCATGCCGCGCAGCGTCTCCTGGTCCGGGTGCATGCGGATCGACTCGGCGAGATAGCGATAGCTGCCCGGGTCGTTGGTCACCAGCTTGCCCAGGGTGGGCAGCACCGAGAACGAATAGAGATCGTAGGCACGGCCCAGCGGCTTGGTCAGCGGGTGGGAGAACTCGAGCACCAGCGCCCGACCGCCGGGCCGCAGCACGCGCTGCATCTCGCCGAGCGCCTTCTGCTTGTCGGTGACGTTGCGCAGCCCGAAACCGATGGTGACGCAGTCGAAGTAGTCGTCGGGGAAGGGGATCTGTTCGGCGTTGATCAGCGAGTACTGGATGTTGCCGACGCGCCCGCGATCGAGCATCCGCTTGCGCCCCTCGCCGAGCATCGCGGCGTTGATGTCGGACATCACCACCTGACCGTCGGGGCCGACGATGGCGGCGAAGCGATCGGCCAGGTCGCCGGTGCCCGAGGCGAGGTCGAGCACGCGCTGACCGCGACGCACGCCGGCCAGCTCGATGGTGTGGCGCTTCCACAGCCGATGGATGCCGAGCGACATCAGGTCGTTCATCAGGTCGTAGCGGGTGGCGACCGAGTCGAAGACCTCACGCACGCGCGCGGCCTTCTCTTCGATCGGCACCTGCTGATAGCCGAAATGGGTGGTCTTCTGGTCGGACATAGTGTGTCCCTGCTGTCGAATCGGCGGCTAGTTTACACCAAAGGCCGGCGCCGATCGGGGCCCCCGGGCCGCTGCCGGAGGGCGCTCCGGGCGGCCCGGGGACCGCCGGCGCGTGGCCGTCATATCAGTCAGTTCGAACGATCCTTGTGGACATGTCCGGACTGGGCGAGTTCGTCGAGATAGGTCTGCCAACGCTCGGCCTGCTCGGCACCGAGCTGGTAGAGATAGTCCCAGGAGTAGATCCCGGTGTTGTGCTCGTCGTCGAAGTGCAGACAGACGGCATAGTTGCCGACCGGCTCGATGCGGTCGATGCCGACCTCCTCCTTGCCGACGACGAGGATGCGCTCCTCGGGGCTGTGCCCCTGCACCTCGGCCGAGGGCGAGTAGACGCGCAGATACTCGCAGGGCAGCGCGAAGCGCGCGCCGTCGTCGAAGCTCACCTCGAGCACGCGCGACTGACGATGGAGATTGAGTTCGGTGGGTACGGGCATGGCTGGGCCTCCAGGGTCGGGCGCGCCGGGCGCCCGACGCGATCGATCACAGGATGTAGCGCGAGAGATCCTCGTCCTCGGCCAGCCCCGACAGGTTGTCGTCGACATAGGCGGCGTTGACGGTGACGGTGACGCGGTCGAGCTCGGAGGCGTTGAAGGAGATGTCCTCGAGCAGCCGTTCGAGCACCGTGTGCAGGCGCCGCGCGCCGATGTTCTCGGTGCGCTCGTTGACCTGCCAGGCGATCTCGGCGATACGGCGGATACCGTCCTCGGTGAACTCCAGGTTCACCCCCTCGGTGGCGAGCAGGGCGCGATACTGGCCGGTGAGCGAGGCGTCGGGCTCGGTGAGGATGCGCACGAAGTCGTCGCTGTCGAGCGCCTTGAGCTCGACGCGGATCGGCAGCCGACCCTGCAGCTCGGGGATCAGGTCGGAGGGCTTGGCGAGATGGAAGGCCCCCGAGGCGATGAAGAGGATGTGATCGGTGCGCACCGCGCCGTACTTGGTCGACACCGTGCTGCCCTCGACCAGGGGCAGCAGATCGCGCTGCACGCCCTCGCGCGAGACGTCGGCGCTGCTCGCGCCCTCGCCCCGGCGGGTGACCTTGTCGAGCTCGTCGATGAAGACGATGCCGTGCTGCTCGGCATTGTCGATGGCGCGCAGCTTGAGATCCTCGTCGTTGACCCGCTTGGCCGCTTCTTCCTCCTCGAGCAGCTTGCGCGCCTCACCGATACGCAGCTTGCGCCGCTGCTGGTGCCCCTGACCGAGGTTCTGGAACAGCCCCTGGAGCTGGTTGGTCATCTCCTCCATCCCCGGCGGGGCCATGATGTCGACCCCGTGCGGGGTGGCGGAGACCTGGATGTCGATCTCGCGCCCGTCGAGTTCGCCGGCCTGGAGCTTGGCGCGCAGCTTCTCGCGGGTGGCCGAGCTCGGCGCGCTGGCGCGACTGTCCTGCTCGAAGCCCGAGGGCGGCGGCAGCAGCGCATCGAGGATGCGCTCCTCGGCCGCGGCGGCGGCCTGGTCGGCGAGCTTGGCCATCTCCTGCTCGCGCGCCATCTTCATGCTGATATCGACCAGATCGCGCACGATCGACTCGACATCACGCCCGACGTAGCCGACCTCGGTGAACTTGGTGGCCTCCACCTTGAGGAAGGGCGCATTGGCCAGACGCGCCAGCCGACGCGCGATCTCGGTCTTGCCGACGCCGGTGGGGCCGATCATCAGGATGTTCTTGGGGGTGATCTCCGAGCGCAGCGGCTCCTCGATGCAGGAGCGACGCCAGCGATTGCGCAGCGCGATGGCCACGGCGCGCTTGGCCTCGTGCTGACCGACGATGTGCTTGTCGAGCTCGGCGACGATGCGTTGTGGGGTGATTTCCGACATTGAGCCTGTCCATCGGGTGGGCCGCCTCCGCGAGACGGCACGGCGGGTGAGCGCGAAGGGGACGGGGGCCGCGGAGACCTCCCGCGCCCGGTCGAGCGGCCATTCTCCGCTCCCCGGGCAGGTTGCGCCAGGGCGCCGGGACACTCACGCCTGGGCGTCGAGTTCCTCGAGCACCAGATTGTGATTGGTATAGATGCAAATATCGGCGGCGATACTCAAGGCCCGTTCGACGATCTCGCGGGCATCGAGCTCGGTGTTCTCGAGCAGCGCGCGCGCCGCGGCCTGGGCGAAGGCCCCGCCCGAACCGATCGCCATCAGGTCGTGCTCCGGCTCCATCACGTCGCCGGTCCCCGAGATCATCAGCGAGGTCTCGGCGTCGGCGATACAGAGCAACGCCTCGAGACGGCGCAGCATGCGGTCGGTGCGCCAGTCCTTGGCCATCTCCACCGCGGCGCGGGTGAGGTGGCCCTGGTGCTTCTCCAGCTTGGCCTCGAAGCGCTCGAACAGGGTGAAGGCGTCGGCGGTGGCGCCGGCGAAACCGGCCAGCACCCGGCCATGATAGAGCCGCCGCACCTTGCGCGCGTTGCCCTTCATCACCGTGTTGCCCAGTGAGACCTGCCCGTCACCGCCGACCACGACCTTGCCGCCGCGCCGCACGGAGAGGATCGTTGTACCGCGAAAGCTCGTCATAGCCATCCTTCCGCTCGTTTAAAGCCCTCATTCTACGTCACCAGCCGAGCGCTGCCGATCCGCGCGCGCGGCACACACAGCGGGTCCGAAAACCAGCCTGAAACCGCCCCGGCCACCAGCCCATCATGGTTGCACGTACACGCAACAGTCTGTTAGGGTTAGAAAATGTCTGTCGGCCGGAAACCCCCGGCACGCTACCAACCATCACCCCGACGCCCGCCGGAGACGGTGCCACAAGCACCCCGGTCGGTCGGGGTACGCGCGACACCATGCCGCGATCAAAAGCCGTGAGTGGCCCTCGGGCGCTCACACATCAATCTATCCGTCAAGGACCATCGGGGCCATGCCCGCAGAACAATCCATCAAGATCGCCGTGCGCGGTCTCACCAAGATCTTCGGCGACGAGCCGGAGAAGGCCCTGGAGCTGCTCGCCCAGGGCGCCGACAAAAAAACCATTCTCGAGAAGACCGGGCAAACGGTCGGCGTCGCCGATGCCAGCTTCGATGTCTACGAGGGCGAGATCCTGGTCGTCATGGGGCTCTCGGGCAGCGGCAAGTCAAGCCTGATCCGCTGTCTCAACCGGCTCAACGAACCGACTCGGGGCGAGATCCTGATCGACGGCGAGGACATCGTCGGACTCGATCACCACCAGCTGCTCGAGACCCGCCGGCGCAAGTTCGGCATGGTCTTCCAGCACTTCGCCCTGTTCCCCCACCGCACCATCCGCGAGAACGTCGAATACGGTCTCGAGATCCAGGGCGTGGCGCCCGAGGTGCGCGCCGAGAAGGCGATCACCGCGCTGCGCCAGGTCGGACTCGAGGGCTGGGAGGACGCCCGCCCCGATCAGCTCTCCGGCGGCATGCAGCAGCGCGTCGGACTGGCCCGCGCACTCGCGGTCGACCCTGATGTGCTGTTGATGGACGAGGCCTTCTCCGCGCTCGATCCGCTGATCCGTCGCGACATGCAGCAGGAGCTGCTGGCGCTGCAGAACCGGCTGCAGAAGACCATCGTCTTCATCACCCACGACCTCGACGAGGCGCTCTATCTCGGCAACCGCATCGTGCTGATGAAGGACGCGCGCATCGAGCAGGTCGGCACCGGCGAGGAGATCCTCTCCGACCCGGCCACCGCTTATGTCGAGCGCTTCGTCGCCGAGGTCGACAAGACCAAGGTGCTGACCGCCAGCGCGGTGATGCACCGGGTGCGCAACGTCGCCTTCCTCACCGACGGGCCGCGCACCGTACTGCGCAAGATGGACGAGCAGAACCTCAGCGCGCTGTTCGTGGTCAGCGGTGACTTCAAGCTCCAGGGCATGGTGCGCGACGAGGCCGCGTTGGCGGCGGTGCAGCGCGGCGAACGCAGCATCCAGGAGATCCTCGAGCCGTGCGCCGACCCGGTCTCGCCGGACACCCCGGTGCGCGACCTCTTCGCGCCGCTCGCGCAGAGCCCGATGCCGGCCCCGGTGGTCGACGACGAGGGCAAACTCAAGGGTCAGGTGGTCCGCGCCTCGCTGCTCCAGGGCCTGGCCGAGCACAGCAGCAGCGAAGACAGCACCGAGGAGGCCGCATGATCGAGATCCCACGCCTTCCCCTCTCGGACTGGATCGACGACGGTCTCGACGCCCTCACCGATCAGTTCGCCACCGCCACCAAGGTCGTCTCCGATGTCATGGAGACCGGCATCGAGGGCGCCGTCGACGGCCTGATGTGGCTGCCGCCATGGCTCACCATCCTGTTGTTCGCGGCATTGAGCTGGCGCCTCGCCGGGGTCAAGACCGCCATCGGCACCCTCGCCGGCTTCCTGCTCCTGTGGAACCTGGGGTTGTGGGAGCCGACCCTGCAGACCCTGGTGCTGGTCATCATCGCCACCCTGATCGCGGTGCTGATCGGCGCCCCGCTCGGCATCCTCGCCGCGCTCTCGCAGACAGGCTACCGGATCATCTTCCCGATCCTCGATCTCATGCAGACGATGCCCGCCTTCGTCTATCTGATCCCGGCCATCCCCTTCTTCGGCCTGGGTCCGGTGGCGGCGGTGTTCTCCACCGTGATCTTCGCCATGCCACCGGCGATCCGTCTCACTACCCTCGGTATCCGTCAGGTGCCCTCCGACTTGGTCGAGGCGGCCGACGCCTTCGGCTCGACGCGCTGGCAGAAGCTGCGCAAGGTCCAGCTGCCGCTGGCGATCCCGACCATCATGGCCGGCATCAACCAGACCATCATGCTCGCCCTCTCGATGGTGGTGATCGCCGCCATGATCGGCGCCCAGGGCCTCGGCGGCGAGGTCTGGCGCGCGATCCAGCGCAACGAGGCGGGCATGGGCTTCGAGGCCGGGCTCGCGGTGGTGATCCTGGCGATGGTGCTCGACCGCATCACCCAGGGCATCACCCGCGACAACCGCCAGACCTCGGGCTGATTGCGGCGCATGCCGACCGGTGCCCCAGGGACGGGGCGCCACGACACATCGATGATGTGCCATCCACCAAAACCAGAGGAGTCCGTACCATGAACCGATTCACCCTGACCGCTGCCGCCACGGCATTGAGTGCGCTCGTCACCCCGGCACTGGCCGCCGACAAGGGCGAGGTCGAACTCGCCTACGTCGAATGGTCGACCGAGATCGCCAGCACCAATGTCGTCAAGGTGGTGCTCGAGGACCTGGGCTATGACGTCAAGATCACCCCGGTCTCGGCCGCCGCCATGTGGCAGGCGGTGGGAACCGGCGACGTCGACGGGCTGGTCGCCGCTTGGTTGCCCACCACCCACATGCACTATCTCGAGAAGGTCGCCGACGACGTCGAGGACCTCGGCCCCAACCTCGAGGGCACCCGCATCGGCCTGGTGGTGCCGAGCTATGTCGAGATCGACTCGATCGCCGAACTCGACGACGCCGCCGAGCGCTTCGACAACAAGATCATCGGCATCGACCCCGGCGCCGGTATCATGAGCAAGACCGAGCTGGCGATCGAGCGCTATGAGCTCGAGGACATCACCCTGGTCGAGGGCACCGGCCCGATCATGACCGCCGTCCTCGGCGACGCCATCGACGACAACGAATGGGTCGTCATCACCGGCTGGACCCCGCACTGGATGTTCGCCCAGTACGACCTGAAGTACCTCGAGGACCCCGAGGGCATCTACGGCGGTGAGGAAGAGATCCACACCATCGTGCGCAAGGGGCTCAAGGAAGACATGCCCGAGGTCTACGCCGTGCTCGACAACTTCCACTGGGCCCCGGAACAGATGGCCGAGCTGATGGTGTGGAACCAGGAAAAGCGCGCCGATCCTTACAAGAACGCCCGCCGCTGGGTCGAAGAGAACGCAGAGACTGTTGAGAGCTGGAAACCGTGATCAAGAAAAAGACCAATAACAGCAACCACCTGCCCCAGCCGGGCGCGCGAGCCTCGCTCGCGCTGCTCGCCCTCGGCGGGGCGCTGAGCGCCCTGCCGGCGACGGCCGCGACCACCGATGCCGCAGCCCTCGAAGGCCGTATCGCCGAGCTGCAGCGCCAACTCGCCGCGGCCCAGCGCGAGCTGGCCGCCGCCCGCTCCGAGACCGTCGCCGCCGAGCAGCAGGCGGCGGAGGCCGAGCAGCGTCTCGCCACCGCAGCCCCCGAGCCGGCCGACCGCAGCATCAAGCTCGGCCCGGTCACCGTCGGCGGCGCGCTGCGCGCCAACTACGTCCTCGGCAGCTACGAGGGCCTCGACAACGCCCCCAACCGCGGCGGCAACGGCGGCAACGTCGAGTTCGACACCTTCCGCCTCGAGCTCTCGCTCGACTACAACAACTTCATCGGCGAGTTCCAGTACCGCTGGTATCCGGCCGGCACCCGGGAGAGTTACAACTTCCTCCATACCGGTTGGCTCGGCTACCGCTTCGCCGACGACAGCGAGCTCAAGGTCGGCGTCAACCGGGTGCCCTTCGGTCCCGGCCCCTTCGGCGTGTCGCAGAGCTACATGTTCGACATGCACTACTATGTCGGACTCGCCGACGACATGGATCTGGGCGTGAAGTACACCACCGACATCGACAACTGGACGATCGATGTCGGCTACTACGCCGCCAGCGAGGGGAACTACTTCGGTCGCAGCCTCGACAGCGCCCGCTACAGCTACGACCCGGTGCGCTGGACCGAGTCGGTCGACGAGAACGGCAACGTCACCTACGGCGGCGCCAACAACGGCTACGAGGAGCGCCACCAGTTCAACCTGCGCGCCATCTACCACCTCACCGACGCCGCCATCCCCACCGACCTCGGCGTATCGCTGCAGTACGGCCAGCTCAAGGGCCAGCGCGCCGACGACGGCAGCCATTGGGCGGCCTCGGCGCACATGGTCAATCGTTACCGCAACTGGACCCTGGCCACCCAGCTGACCCGTTACGAGTACGACATCGACGCCGACAACCCCTGGGGGACCGACACCCTGATCCCGATGGGTGCCTTCGACTTCGCCTGGCCGGTGGCCAGCAAGGCGTGGGTCCCGGCGGTGTCGCTGAGCTACAAGCACGAGACCCCGAACCTGCCCTGGCTCGACTATGTGCTGCCCTATGTCGAGTACAGCTCGATCATCAAGGACGAGGGTGAGTTCAACAACAGCGACCTGATCACCGTCGGTGCCGCCTGGGCCAGCGGCGGCTGGTACATCTACAGCGACCTGGCCTACTCCAACGGCAACTACTTCGTCGGCAACGACGCCGGCAACGGGCTGCAGGACAACTACGGCAGCATCTACGGCGTCGGCGACTTCGGCGCCAACGGCAACGACGAGTGGAACTACCGGTTCACCCTGAACCTGGGCTACTACTTCTGATGCCGACCCGGACGGGCGCGCGACGCCCGTCCGACAACCCGCTTGCAACTCCCCCGCTTCGCACTCCCTCCCCCACGACCCCGGCTCCGCGCAACGCGTCCCGCGCGGGCGGTGACGGCGCGTCGTTCAACCTGAAGGATTGATTCGCAGTATGGACAAACCCCGCCTCACCCTCCCCAGCCTCGTCCTGTTCGGTCTCTGCGCGCTGCTCTCCAGCGGCGCCTTCGCCGGCTCCAAGGGCAAGATCGAACTGGTCTACGGCGAGTGGACCACCGAGATCGCCAGCACCAACCTGATCAAGGTGGTGCTCGAGGACCTCGGCTATGACGTCACCATCCGCTCGGTCGCGGTCGGCGCCATGTGGCAGGCGATCGCCGAGGGCGATGTCGACGGCATGGTCGCCGCCTGGCTGCCGACCACCCAACAGAACTATTACGACAATGTGCGCGATCGCATCGACGACCTCGGTCCCAACCTCATCGGCACCCAGGTGGGCCTGGTGGTGCCGAGCTATGTCGAGATCGACACCATCGCCGAGCTCAAGGACAGCGCCGAGCGCTTCGACAACAAGATCATCGGCATCGAGCCGGGCACCGGCATCATGCGCCGCACCGAGCAGATGATGGCGACCTACGGGCTCGAGGACATGAAGCTGGTGGAGAGCTCCGGCCCGATCATGACCGCGGTGCTCGGTGACGCCATCGAGGACGGCGACTGGGTGGTGGTCACCGGCTGGACCCCGCACTGGATCTTCTCGACCCATGAGCTGAAGTATCTCGCCGACCCCGAGAACATCTACGGCGGCGTCGAGCGCATCCACACCGTGGTGCGCAAGGGACTGGCCGAGGACCTGCCCGAGGCCTATGCGGTGCTCGACAACTTCCACTGGACCCCGGAGCAGATGGGCGAGCTGATGGCGTGGAACGAGGAGAAGCGCGCCGACCCCTACGAGAACGCCCGCCGCTGGGTCGAGACCTACCCCGAGGTGGTCGAGGCCTGGCTGCCCTGAGCCACGCCGACCGACCCGAGCCGCTCACCGGCTCGGGTATCATGATCGCCGTCCGGGGCGTCCGGCCCCGGACGGCGGACCCGTCTCGCGCGAGACCTCCGCCCCATCCCCAGCCCAGGATCTCGCGCCATGCCCCACCCCAAGCCCGTGCTCGCCGTATTCGCCTCCTTCTCCGGGAGCGGCGGGGTCGAGCGCATGCTGGTCAACCTGATCCGTGGTCTCGTCGATCTCGGTCAGCCGGTCGAGCTGCTGCTGGTGCGTGCCGAGGGTCCGCACCTGGAACGTCTCCCGCCCGAGGTCCGACAGATCCGCCTCGGCGTCGATCACACCCAGCTGGCCATCCCGGCGCTGGCGCGCTATCTGCGCCGCCGTCGTCCCGCGGCCCTGCTCGCGGCCAAGGACCGCGCCGGGCGTGCGGCGGTGATCGCCCGCGCCCTCGCCGGCACCGACACCCGGCTGGTGCTGCGGCTCGGCACCCATCTCTCGACCGCCATGGCCGAGCGCGACGCGCTCGCGCGCTGGCTGCGCTATGCCCCGATCCGCGTCCTCTATCCCCGGCTCGACGGCATCGTCGCCGTCTCCGAGGGGGTGGCGGCGGACACCGCGCGGATCGCCCGGCTCGAGCCGGCGCGCATCGGCGTGATCCGCAACCCGGTGATCACCCCGGAGCTGGCCGAGCAGGCCGCCGCGCCCTGCCCCCATCCCTGGCTCGCCGACGCCGCCCCCCCGGTGATCCTCGGCGCCGGGCGGCTACAGCGCCAGAAGGACTTCCCGACCCTGTTGCGCGCCTTCGCCAGAGTTCATGCCGAACGGCCCGAGTGCCGGCTGATGATCCTCGGCGAGGGCGGTGGCCGGGCACGACTCGAGCGCCTCGCCCGCGAACTGGGGATCGGCGCGGCGGTCGCCCTGCCCGGCTTCCAGCACAATCCCTACGCCTTCATCGCCCGCGCCCGGCAGTTCGTGCTCTCCTCGGCCTGGGAGGGCTCGCCCAACGTGCTCACCGAGGCGCTCGCGCTCGGCGTGCCGTCGGTGGCCACCGACTGCCCGAGCGGTCCGCGCGAACTGCTCGATGGCGGTCGCTACGGCCCGCTGGTCGCGGTCGGCGACGACCAGGCGCTGGCACGCGCCATGACCGCGACCCTGGACGCGCCGCTGCCGCCGGCGACCCTGCGCCGGGCGGTCGCGGCCTATCGTCAGGAGCGCAGTGCCGCACACTATCTCGAGGTGCTCGGGCTCGCCGGCTGAGCCGGGGCACACGCGGCCAAACCAGCGGAGACCACGCCCATGCGACTGCCACTGATCGGTGCCATCGTCGGGGTCTACGCGCTGCTGTTCGGTCTCACCCTGCTCGCCCCGATCGCGGTGGGGCTGTGGTACGGCGAGCCGCAGTGGCGCCACTTCCTCTGGCCGATGCTCGGCTCGATCGGGCTCGGCGCCCTGCTCTGGCTCGGTGGGCGCCACCAGGCGCGCACCCTCGGCGTCGCCGACGGCTATCTGGTGGTGGCGCTGTTCTGGATCCTGCTCAGCCTGCTCGGCGCCTGGCCGTTGCACCAGGGCTTCGGGCTGGCACCGGTCGACGCCCTGTTCGAGTCCACCTCCGGGGTCACCACCACCGGCGCGACGGTGATCAGCGGGCTCGACACCCTGCCCCGCGCGCTGCTCTTCTATCGTCAGCAGTTGCAATGGTTCGGCGGCATGGGACTGATCGTGCTCGGGCTGGCGGTGATGCCGCTGCTCGGCATCGGCGGCATGCAGCTCTATCGCGCCGAGGCCCCGGGACCGCTCAAGGAGGAGAAGCTCACCCCGCGCCTGACCCAGACCGCGCGCACCCTGTGGACGCTCTATCTCGGACTCACCCTGGCCTGCGCCCTGGCCTACTGGCTGGCCGGAATGACGCCCTTCGACGCCCTCTGCCACAGCCTCTCGACGCTCTCGACCGGCGGTTTCTCGACCCATGACGCCAGCATCGGCTATTTCGCCAGCGCGGCGGTGGAGACGGTGGCGGTCTGTTTCATGCTGCTCGCGGCGATCAACTTCGCGGTGCATTACGCGGCCTGGAGCAGCCGCGAGCCGATGCGCTATCTGCGTGATGCCGAGACCCGCGCCTTTCTCGCGCTGGTGTTCGGCTGTGTACTCTTGATCGGCGTGGTGCTCCGCCTCGAGGGCGGTTACGAGGGACTCGACGAGAGCCTGCGTGATGCGCTGTTCGAGGTCGTCTCGGTGGTCACCAGCACCGGCTTCGGCACCGTCGACTTCGCCCACTGGCCGGATTTTCTGCCGATCCTGCTGATCTATATCAGCTTCATCGGTGGCTGCGGCGGCTCCACCGCCGGCGGCATCAAGGTGTTGCGCGTGCTGCTGATGGTCAAGCAGGGGCTGCTGGAGATCCGCCAGCAGATCCACCCTCGCGCCTTGCTGCCGCTGCGTCTCGGCGGGCGCACCGTCGACTCGCGACTGGCACGGTCCGTGTGGGGATTCTTCGCCCTCTACCTCACCACCTTCGCCCTGCTCACCCTGCTGATGATCCATGCCGGGCTCGCTCCACTCGATGCCTTCAGCGCGGTGGCCACCAGCATCAACAACCTCGGTCCCGGACTCGGCGAGGTCGCCACCAGCTTCGCCACGGTCAGCGATCTCGGCAAGCTGATCGCCGTCGTCGCGATGCTGCTGGGCCGACTGGAAGTCCTCACCATCCTGGTGATCCTCTCGCCCGCCTTCTGGCGACGCTGAACGACGCGCAAGACCACCAAAACACCACGAAACGTGCTCCAGACTGCCCGTCAGACGCGATTGCATTTACTCTTATCGGACTGCAAACCGAAGACCCCAAAGGGTAATGAATGCAATCCACTCCAGAAAAAGCCCGACTCAACCCTCCAGTCTTCTATACCGCCTCCGCCCTGATCATCCTGATGGTGGTGATCGCAGCGGCCTTTCCTGAGACCGCCGACGCCTGGCTGCAGCACCTCCAGCAGGGCATCGTCGACAACGCCAGCTGGTTCTACGTATTGACGGTAGCGGTGATCCTGATCACCGTCGCCTTCCTGGGACTGTCGCGCTACGGCGAGATCAAGCTCGGACCGGATCACTCCAGCCCGGACTATTCCTACACCACCTGGTTCGCGATGCTGTTCTCCGCCGGCATGGGCATCGGGCTGATGTTCTTCGGCGTGGCCGAGCCGGTGATGCACTTTCTCTCGCCGCCGGTCGGCGACGGCGCCACCGTCGCCGCCGCGCGCGAGGCGATGAAGATCACCTTCTTCCACTGGGGTCTGCATGCCTGGGCGATCTATGCCATCGTGGCGCTGATCCTGGCCTTCTTCAGCTATCGTCACGGCCTGCCGCTGACCCTGCGCTCGGCGCTCTACCCGATGATCGGCGATCGGATCTACGGTCCCATCGGTCATGCCGTCGACGTCTTCGCGGTGGTCGGCACCGTGTTCGGTGTGGCCACCTCGCTCGGCTACGGCGTGCTCCAGGTCAACTCCGGGCTCAACCACCTCTTCGGCGTCCCGGTCGGGGTCGGTGTCCAGGTGCTGCTGATCGCCGGCGTCACCCTGCTGGCGATCATCTCGGTCACCACCGGCCTCGACAAGGGCATCCGTCGGCTCTCCGAGCTCAACATGGGCCTGGCGGTGCTGCTGCTCGCCTTCGTGCTGCTCGCCGGCCCCACGGTGTTCCTGCTCCAGGCCTTCGTGCAGAACGTCGGCTCCTATGCCTCTGACATCGTGCGCAACACCTTCAACCTCTACGCCTACGAGAAGACCGACTGGATCGGCGGCTGGACCATCCTCTACTGGGGCTGGTGGCTGTCCTGGGCGCCCTTCGTCGGGCTGTTCATCGCCCGTGTCTCGCGCGGTCGCACCATCCGCGAGTTCGCCATGGGCGTGCTCTTCATCCCCAGCGGCTTCACCCTGATGTGGATGACCTTCTTCGGCAACTCGGCGATCAACATGATCCTCAACGAGGGGCTGACCAGTCTCGGCGACACCGTCTCGAGCGATGTCACCCTGGCGCTGTTCGCCTTCCTCGAGCAGTTCCCGATGTCGGGCGTGCTCTCGGTGGTGGCCACGGTGATGGTGGTGGTGTTCTTCGTCACCTCCTCGGACTCGGGCTCGATGGTGGTCGACATGCTCTGCTCCAACGGTCACGACAACACCCCGCTGTGGCAACGCATCTACTGGGCCTCGGGCGAGGGCGTGGTCGCCGCGGTGCTGCTGGTCGCCGGCGGACTCGGCGCACTGCAGACCATGACCATCGCCTCGGCGCTGCCCTTCGCCGTGGTGCTGCTGATCGCCACCTTCGGCCTGCTCAAGGCGCTCAGGGTGGACGCGGCCAAGCGCGACAGCCTGCAGATGAACGTGGCCCCGATCGTCCCCAGCGAGCGACTCGGCGACTGGCAGGACCGACTCGGTACCATCATGGACGCGCCCAGCCGCGAGAACGTGCGCCGCTTCATGCGTCGTATCGCCCGGCCCGCCTGCGAGGCGGTGGCCAACGAGCTGCGCAAGCACGACCTCGAGACCGCCGTCGAACTCGACGAGGAGCGTGATCGGGTGCGACTGATCGTGATGCTCGGCGAGGAGGTCGACTTCATCTACGAGGTGCGCAGCCGCTCGCACATCAAGCCGGCCTTCATCCAGCCCGAGTTCTCCGCCGAGGACGCGCCCGAGGAGCAGCGCTACTACCGCGCCGAGATCCACCTCGGCGAGGGCGGTCAGGACTACGACGTGATGGGCTGGTCGCGCGAGGCGGTGATCAACGACATCATCAGCCAGTACCACAAGCACATGCACTTCCTGCACCTGCTGCGCTGACCCGTCCCGCCGCCGGCCCCATGGCCGGCGGCGATCTAATCCGCCACGCGTGCGACGGCCTCGAAAAGCGACCGGGTCAACGCATCGACCGCCGGTCCCGCCTCATCGTGCTCGGCGTGCACCAGATACAGGGTCACCCGATAGCGTCCGCCCTCCACCAGATCGAGTTCGCGCAGCGCGCCGCTCGCCAGCGCCGCGGCGATCGCGGCCCGCGGGATCCAGGCGAAGGCCAGCCCCCGACGGATGAGCGCGACCGCGCTCTCCAGCTGCGAGACGGTCCAGCGCGCATCCGCCCCCAGCCAGCCGCGATCGATCTGCTGCTGCCCGCTGTCGCGCACCACCACCTGACGGTGCTGACGCAGATCGGCGATCCCCAGCGTCCGTCCCAACCGATGCAGCGGGTGCTCGGGGTGGGCGACGGCGACGAACTCGACCTCGATCAGCGCCTCGCCGAGAAACCCCGGCGGCACCAGCGGGGTGATCGCCAGATCGACCCGACGCTGCAACAGTGCATCACTCGCCCCGGAGAGCACCGACTCGATCAACTCCACCCTGATCTGCGGCGCCGCGTCGGCAAAGGCCGCGAGCGCCTCCACCACCAGCGCCTGCGGCGTCACCACGGCATCGAGCGCGAGCCGCACCTCGGGCGCCCAGCCCTCGGCGAGGGTCGCGGCCAGCCGTTCGAGACGCTGCGCCTCTTCGAGCAACACCCGCGAACGACGCAGCAAGCGCTCACCGGCAGCGGTCGGCAGGCTGCGCCGACCGCGCTGCTCGAGCAACGCCACCGGCAATCGTTCCTGCAGCCGCTTGATGCCATAGCTGATCGCCGACTGGCTGCGCCCGAGCGCCTCGGCTGCCGCCTCGAACCCGCCGTGATCGATCACCGCTTGGAGCATGGCCCAGTGTTCGAGCGAGGTGCGTGGGGGCTTGGACATGACTGATCTAAATTCTTGATGGGAAAGCGCGAATGTTCGCATGAAAGACGACGAAATCCAGCTCTATCCTGAACTGAAAGCCTCTCTGCATCACCGACCGGAGCCGGACACCATGAACAAGATCCTCCATCTCGACAGTAGCCTGTTCGCCGCCCAGGGCGTCTCGACCATCCTCGGCGCACACCTCGTCGACGCCCTGCGCGTGCACCACCCGGCGCTGGAGATCACCCATCGCGACCTCGCCGCTACACCACTGCCCGCGCTCGACGCCGCCGGCGTCTCCGCCTTCGCCACCCCCGCCGAGCAGCGCGACGCCGACCAACAGGCCAGGGTCGCGCGATCCGACGCACTGATCGCCGAGCTGCGCGAGGCCGATCTGTTGGTGATCGGCGCACCGATGTACAACTTCGCCATCCCCGTGCAGCTCAAGAGCTGGTTCGATCACGTCGCCCGCGCCAGCGAGACCTTCCGCTACACCGAGCAGGGGCCGGTCGGGCTGCTCGAGGGCAAGCGCGCGGTGGCCCTGCTCAGTCGTGGCGGCATCCACCGCGACAGCCCCGAGGACACGGTCGCGGCCTATCTGACGAGCATGCTGCCCTTCCTCGGCATCGACGACGTGCGCCTGATCTATGCCGAGGGACTCAATCTCGGTGACCAGCCCCGTCGCGCGAGCATCGCCCGGGCCACCGAGCAGGTACAGGCACTGGCCGCAGAGCTGGTGCACTGAGATGGACACCCCAGGCCACCGCCGACTGATCGACGCGCGCCGCGCCTCGGACGGTTCCGGGGTCAGGCTGCAGCGCGTCCTCGCCCGCGAGGGGATGGGCGCGCTCGACCCGCTGTTGCTGCTCGACGACTTCGCCATCGCCGACCGGCACGACACCCCGCCGGGCTTCCCCGAGCACCCGCATCGAGGCTTCGAGACCCTGACGCTGATGCTCGACGGGGCCATGGCCCACGCCGACCATCTCGGCAACCGCGATCTGGTCGAGACCGGCGACGTTGCCTGGATGCGCGCCGGGCGCGGCGTGATCCATGCCGAACAACCCGTGCTGCGCAACGGTCGGGCACACGGGCTGCAGCTCTGGCTCAACCTGCCGGCGCGCGACAAGCTCAGCGACCCCGCCTACCGGCGCATCCCCGCCGCACAGATCCCCCGGCTCGCTCCCACCCCGGGCTGTCGGGTACGGGTGATCGCCGGCGACCTGGAACTCGCCGGCACGCAGACGCACGGCCCGCTCACCGAGGCGGCGTGCGCCCCCCTGCTGCTCGACCTCGCGCTCGACCCGAACGACGAGTTCGACCTGCCGGCGACCCCGGGCTGGCGCCAGCTGCTCTATGTCCACCAGGGCAGGGTCGCGATCGCCGACGACGGCATCAGGCGTCACCAACTCGCCGAACTCGACGACACCGAGGAGCTGCGACTGACCGCGGGGACAGAGGGCGCGGGCGCTCTCCTGATCGCCGCCCGACCGCTCGCCGAGCCGCTCGCCCACTACGGCCCCTTCGTGATGAACACCCAGGCCGAGATCGACCAGGCGATCGCCGACTACGAAGCCGGCCGGCTGACCGACTGAGCGCGCTCAGTCATCGCCGTCGTCGACACGGCACGGTCGCGGCGGCCCCCAGTCCGACGCCCTCCCCTCGCCACGCCCGTAGAGCGCGCGCAGGGTCTCGATCATCTCGTCGAAGCGGGTGTCGAACAGCACCTCCACCCGTTCGGTCGGATAGAGCCGGATCGAGCGCCCCTCGCGGCGCATCTCGATATAGCCGTCGGCGGCGATGCGCTTGAGCTTGCGGTGCACGGTGGCGAGGCTCAGATCGAGACAGGTGCTCAACGAGGAGATGTCGTGGGGACGGCCCTCGAGCCGCGCCTGGATCACGGTACGGATCATCAGGCTCGAGAGCGGATCGCCCCACATCCCGCTCTCGATGGCATAGAAGCGGTTCAGGCACTCGATGATCGCCCGGCGAACCTGATCGACCGGATCGACGGGGACGGAAGGGGATGGATCGACGGGCATGACAGGGACCTTTTCAGATTGGAAAACTCGGTTATTCCCTTTTCCCCAGCGGCCAAGTACCGTGAATCGCCACACCATGAGGGATCGAGTCGCCCCGCCACGACTGTTCGCGAACCAGCCGTCCGGGCGGCCCCGCATGGCACTGAAGCGCGCCCGGGAACGGGACGCGCACGGGATCGGCAACCGCCCGGGAGGCGGCGCCGGGCGAGCACCCGGCCTCCGGCCCGTCCGACTCAGGTTCGCAACACGAGACGAGGGTGGATGATGAAGAAGCGCATCGTCATCGTCGGTGGCGGCATCGGCGGCACCATGACCGCCAACAACATGGTCTCCAAGCTCGGCGTCGAGATCCGGCGCAACCAGGTCGAGGTGATGTTGATCTCCAACTCACCCTGGCACTACTACAAGCCGGCCTTCATGTATGTCGCCTTCGACATGTACCACAAGGCCGAATTACGTCGCAAACAGGCCACCCTGCTGCGCCCCGAGGTGCGTTTCGTGGTCGACGAGGTGGAGGCCTTCGAGTTCTCCGCCAGCCGTCTGCACACCCGCAGCGGCGCCCACTACGACTACGATTATCTGGTCGTCTCCACCGGTTGCCTGCCCGCGCCCGAGCGCATCGAGGGGCTGGCCGAGGCCGGTGACCACTTCTACCAGTTCGAGCCGGCCCGGCGCCTGGCGCAGAAGCTGCGCACCATCGAGCGCGGGCGCATCTTCATCACCGTCACCTTCCCCAAGACCCCGGACGTCCCCCACCAGTGCGGGATCGCGCCGATCGAGACCACGCTGATGGTCGACGAGCTGCTGCGCCGACGCGGCGTGCGCGACCGCGTCGAGATCCTCTACACCTATCCCAGCGTCTCGCAACTGTTGCGCAACTGTCTGTTCATGCAGAAGCAGACCTGCGAGGTCCTGCCGCAGATCTTCAGCGACCGCGACATCCACTTCAAACGCGGCTTCACCCTCGAACGCGTCGACCCCGATGCCCGCGTCGCCCACTCCAGCGAGGGCGACAGCGAGGACTTCGACATCCTGATGTCGACCCCGCCGATCCGCGCCGTCGACGCGGTGATCAACTCCGGCGTCTCCGAGGCCGCCGAGGACGAGGGCTGGCTGCCGACCAACCGTCGCAGCCTGCAGCTCAAGGGTCACCCCAACGTCTACTGCATGGGCGACACCGTCGACCTGCCGATCTCCAAGGCCGGCGGCTCCTGTCACAACCAGTCGCCGGTGATCATCGACAACATCGCCTTCGACCTGCGCCAGGGCGCCACCCCGGCGGTCTACGACGGTCGCGTCCAGGCGATCGCGCAGATGGGGCTCGAGGCCGGGATGCCGCTCTGGTACGACTACGACCAGGACGTCCAACCGACCCCACCGACCAAGGTCGGCGGGCTGATGCGCAAGACCTTCAACCGTGGCGTCTACTGGGCCACGGCACGCGGTCTGGTGTAGTGGAGAGGAGGACCCGATCATGCTGACCGCCACCAAACCCCAGGACGCCGCAGCGGTGCTCGCCGACCCCGATACCGCCGCAGGGCTGCGCGACCTCGCCGAACACCTAGCCCCACTGCTGCAGACGCGGCGCCTGCACAATGTCGTCGACCTGCTCTCGGCCACCTCCGACTTCATCGACATGGCCGACGACCAGCTCACCCAGAAGCTCGCCAAGGCCTTCGAGGAGGTGGTGTGGGCCGGCTGGTCGGCCGGCAACGCGCTGCGCAGCGCCTCGGCCACCGCCGCTGACAGCGAGCCGCCGACCCTGTGGCAGCTCTCGCGCCAGCTCAACGACCCGGAGGTCAGGCGCGGGCTGTTCTTCGTCATCCAGCTGCTCGGTGCCGTCGGCCGCCAGGTCGCGCTCGAGGCCGAGATCCCCGAGGACGACTGAGCGGCGCGCGCCATGGCGCGAGCGCATCGGCCTGCCTAGACTCGGGTGGAAGGCCACCGCCTCCCACCCGACTCGGTATGCGAGGATCGCTCCATGGGTCAGTCGCCACAGCCCACTGCTCTCCCCCAGCTGCAGGCGCTGGTCGCACTCAACGGTCTCGGCGCCGGCGGCGTGCTGGCGCTGCTGCACCGCGCGCTGTCACCCGCCGCTGCCGCGCCGCTCGCCGAGCCCCTGGTGTGGGCGCTGCTGCTCGCACCCTCGGCGCTACTGGCCCATGCGATCGGTGGCTGGATCGACCGCCGCGGCGCCACCCCGGTGCTGCGGCTGGCCGCCTGGACCCAGGCGCTGCTGGTCGCGACGCTCGCCGGACTGCAGTGGCGCGGCTGGCCGGGCACGCCCTGGCTCGCGGCGCTGCTGCTCGGCGGCCAGCTCGCCCTCTTCGCCCCGGCGGTGGTGGCGCACCTCCAGGGGCTCACCGGCAAGCACCGGCTCGGGGTGGCCAATGCCCAGCTGCTCGGCGCGCTCGGGCTGGGGCTGCTCGCCGGCTGGTCGTTGCTGCTCCTCACCCCCACGGGCGCGGACCTGGCGACACGGCTGCACCAATTGCTCCCCGCGCTCGTCCCGCTGGTGCTGGCCGCGCTCGCCCAGCTCGCGCTGACCCGCGCCCTGGCGCGCGCGCCCGAACCGGCGCCGAAACCGCCGCTGGCCGGGCCCCTACTCGCCGAGGTCCGGGCGCTGCGCGCCAACCCGGTGATCTGGCGCTCGCTGATCGGCGTCACCCTGTTCTGGGCGATCGCCGCCGGGCTGCTATTCGGTCTCCCCGCCGCACTCGACGAGCGTCCACTGCCCCTGCTGTGGCCGCTGGCCGCCGGGCTCGTCGGACTCGTGCTCGGCGCACTGCTCGCCGCACGACTCTCGCGCGATCATATCGAGAGCGCGCTCGCCTCCTTCGGCGCCATCGGCGTCGCCGTCTCGCTACTGCTGCTGCCCGGGCTCTCCGGCGGCGCCCAGGTGCTCGCACTCGCCGCCTTCGGGCTCGCCGGCGCGCTCTTCCTGGTGCCGCTGCAGGCGCTGATCCAGTTCCACGTCACCGCCCGCCACGGCAGCGCACTGGGGTGTGCTCAGGCGCTCTCGCGCGCCGGGGTGCTCGGCGGCACGCTGGCGGTGGCCGCCGCGCTCGCGCTCGGCATCGCCCCGGGTGCGCTGCTCGGGGTGTTGGCGCTGACCGCCCTGCTCGGCGCCGGCTACACCCTCTATCACCTGCCGCAGTCGCTCGCCCGCTTCGTCGCCGGTCGACTGCTCGCCACCCGCTACCGCCTCGCGGTGATCGGGGTCGAGCAGCTACCGCCGCTCGGCGGCGTGCTGCTGCTCGGCAACCACGTCAGCTGGATCGACTGGGCGGTGGTGCAGATGGCCGCGCCGCGCCCGGTGCGCTTCGTCATGGAACGCGGGCTCTACGAGCGCTGGTACCTGCGCCACCTGCTCGACTTCTTCGGGGTGATCCCGATCTCCGGCGGCGCCAGCCGCGAGGCCACCGCGCGGGTGACCCGGCTGCTCGAGGCCGGCGAGGTGGTCTGTCTGTTCCCCGAGGGCACGCTGAGCAAGAACGGTCAGCTCTCGGCCTTCAAGCGCGGCTTCGAGCGCGCCGCCAGCGCGGCCACCGGCGCGGTGATCGTGCCCTTCTATCTGCGCGGGCTCTGGGGCAGCCGCTTCTCGTACGCCAGCGACCAACTCAAGGCCAACCGCCGGGTCGGGCGCACCCGCGACCTGGTGGTCGCCTTCGGCGCGCCGATGACGCGCGAGAGCAGCGCCGAGCAGGTCAAGCAGGCGGTGTTCGAACTCTCGGTGAGCTCCTGGCAGCGCCATGTCGAACAGCTGCCGAGCCTGCCCGAGGCCTGGCTGGAGGCCAATCGGCGCACCCCGGCGCGGGTCTGTCTGGCCGATGCCGAGGGCGCCAGTCTGGGTCAGCCCCGGCTCGCCGGCGCGGCGCTCGCCTTCGCCCTCGAGGTCCGCGCCCGTTGCCCCGGGCCGCGGGTCGGCATCCTGCTGCCGGCGAGCGTCGGCGCCGCGCTCGCCAACCTCGCCGCGCTGCTCGCCGGCAAGACGGTGGTCAACCTCAACTACACCACCGGGCCCGAGGTGCTGCGCCAGTCGATCGCGCGCGCCGACTGCGGCGTGGTGCTGACCTCGAGGCGCTTTCGCGCCCGGCTCGCACAGCGTGGCATCGATCTCGACGCGGCACTCGACGGGGTCGAGGCGGTGGCGCTGGAAGACCTGCGCGGGCGGATCGGTCGGGTACGGCCACTGCTGCTGATCGTCCTCGCCCGGCTGCTGCCGCCGCGCTGGCTGCTGCGCGCGCTCGGCGCCCGGCTCGATGCCGACGAGACCGCGGCGATCCTGTTTTCCAGCGGCAGCGAGGGCCTGCCCAAGGGGGTCGAGCTGACCCATCGCAACATCCTCGCCAACGTGCGTCAGATCGCCGACGTGCTCAACACCGAGCGCGACGACCTGATCCTCGCCAACCTGCCGCCCTTCCACGCCTTCGGGCTGACGGTCACCACCTTCCTGCCGCTGCTCGAGGGCATCCCCGTGGTCTGTCACCCCGACCCCACCGACGCGCTCGCCAACGCCCGCGCCATCGCCCGCTATCGCGCCACCGTGCTGTGCAGCACCTCGAGCTTCCTGCGGCTGTATCTGCGCCACCCGCGGGTGCACCCGCTGATGCTGCAGTCGCTGCGGGTGGTGGTCGCCGGCGCCGAGCGGCTCGACCCGGAGGTGCGCAAGTCCTTCCTGCTGCGCTTCAACAAGCCGATCTACGAGGGCTATGGCGCCACCGAGACCACCCCGGTGGCCAGCGTCAACGTCCCCGACGCGCTCGAGACCGCCACCTGGAAGGTGCAGATCGGCTCGCGCCCGGGCAGCGTCGGCATGCCGTTGCCGGGCACCAGCTTCCGCATCGTCGACCCCGAGGACCTGCGCACCCTGCCCCCCGGCGAGGAGGGGCTGATCCTGATCGGTGGGGTGCAGGTGATGAAGGGCTATCTCGACGACCCCGAACGCACCGCCGCGACGGTGATCACCCTCGACGGCATGCGCTGGTACCGCACCGGCGACAAGGGCCGGGTCGACGCCGACGGCTTCCTCACCATCGTCGAGCGCTACTCGCGCTTCGCCAAGATCGGCGGCGAGATGGTCGGGCTCGGTCATGTCGAGCAGCAGGTCAAGGCCGCGCTCGCCTGCCCCGAGCTCGACCTGGTGGCCACCACCCTGCCCGACCCGCGCAAGGGCGAGCGCATCGTGCTGCTGGTCAGCGCCGTGCTCGAACTCGACCAACTGCGCGGTCAGCTGCGCACGGCGGGGATGACGCCGCTGGAGATGCCCGCCGAGATCCATCAGGTCGAGCGCATCCCCAGGCTCGGCAGCGGCAAGGTCGACTACGGCGCAAGCCGTCGGCTGGCGGCCGATCTCGCGACCTGCAAGACGCCGAAAGAATCGACATAAACACATGTTACAAAAGAAATAAAAACGAAATGATCGGGATTGAAAACGGCCGCCGGCAGGCTATGCTTGAAGCAGAAACCCCGAGCTGATGCGAGGGAGGAGGGGAGTGCCATGAAGACCAAGACGAAGATGCCCGCCGAGACCGGCGCGCAGCGCGCGCCGACCCTCTTCGACGAGATGGATCGCGCCTTCGAGCAGATGATGCGACAGGGCTGGCTGCAGCGTCCGTTCCCCGGGCTGTGGCCGGGCTGGGACGCCGAGACCAAGGCGACGGCGGTGGTACCGCGGATGGACGTGATCGACCGCGACGACGAGATCCTGGTCCGCGCCGAGGTGCCGGGCGTGGCCCGCAAGGACCTGGAGATCGAACTCAGCGGACGGCTGCTCACCATCAAGGGCGAGCGGGCGCACGAGACCCGCGAGGAGCACGGCACCTACTGCCACACCGAGATCGCCCGCGGTGGCTTCACCCGCAGCATCCGGCTGCCCGATGAGGTCGCCACCGAGCGGGTCGAGGCGACCTTCGAGGACGGCGTCCTCGAGGTCCACCTGCCGAAGACCGAGCGCGCCGAGCGCCGCCGCGTCGAGGTGAAGTGATCATCCACCACGCGGGCCCCCGAGCCCGCAACGCCCCCGGTGCCGACACCCGGCCCGGGGGCGCGTCGTTGCGGCCCCGGCACGACCCGTCCCTCAGCGCTCGCGCCACACCGTGGTGTAGAGATCGTGACGTCGATCCTTCAGGTTCTGCACCGTGCCCGAGTTGCGCGCCGCGCGCAGCGCCTCGAGACGCAGGTCGGCGAAGGCCACGGTCTCGACGTTGGGCGTGGTGTCGGCGGCGATGCCATCGCGCGCGAAGGGGAAGTCGCAGGGGGTGAGGATGCAGCTCTGGGCGTACTGGATGTCCATGTTGTGCACGTTCGGCAGGTTGCCGACGTTGCCCGAGAGGGCGACATAGCACTGGTTCTCCACCGCCCGCGCCTGACAGCAGTAGCGCACCCGCAGATAGGACTGGCGCTCGTCGGTGCAGAAGGGCACGAAGATGATGTTGGCGCCCTGGTCGACGAGATGACGGCCGAGTTCGGGGAACTCCGAGTCGTAGCAGATCAGCACCCCGATGGGACCGCAGTCGGTGTTGATCGCGTTGAGCGAGTCGCCGCCCTCGATGTTCCACCAGTAGACCTCGTTGGGGGTCGGGTGGATCTTCGGCTGCTCGTGGACCTCGCCGCCACGCAGACAGACGTAGCAGATGTTCTCGACCCGGCCATTGGCCATCCGCGTCGGGTGCGAACCGCCGATGATGTTGATGTTGTAGCGCACCGCCATCTCGCTGAGCGCTTCCTTGAGCGGCGTGGTGTACTTGGTGAGCGCCTCGATCGACTCGGCCGGCGACAGCTCCTGGTCCTCCATCGACAGCAGCTGTAGCGAGAACAGCTCGGGGAAGACCACGAAGTCGGCGCGATAGTCGGCGGTGACGTCGACAAAATAGCGCACCAGATCGATGAATTCATCGAACGACCCCACCCGGCGCTGCATGTACTGTACCGTCGCCACCCGCACGGTGTCGGGCAACCGCGCCCCATAGCTCTTGGCGCGACGCTCCTCCTGCTCGTCCGGGGCATTGGGGTTGCGCCACAGCAGATGCACCGCATACCCGAGCGACTCCTTGTCCTCCTTGAGGTAGTCCGGCAGCAGCCCGAGCACCTCGAAGCCGTTGCGCATCTGGAAGGCGAGCACCGGGTCGCGCTGGCGGCTGGCCTTGGCCTCCTCGAGATAGTGCTCGGGACCGTCGAAGCGGCGCACTCGTCGCGCCAGGGTCGGCAGCCGGCCACCGAAGACGATCCCCTTGGCGTCCCAGGCGCGCGCCAGCTTCTTGCGCGCGTCATAGAGACGCTGACCGATGCGCAGCCCGCGATAATCGGGGTCGACGCAGACCTCCATGCCGTAGAGATAGTCGCCGTCGGGGTCGTGCCGCGAGGCATAGCCGCCGCCGCTGATCTCGGCCCAGGTATGGGGCTTGAGCGCGAACTGACCGCTGATCAGGAAGGTGGCGCAGTAGCCGACGATCTCGCCCTGATACTCGGCGACGAACTGTCCCTCGGCGAAATTGTTGATCTGGCCGCGCAACATCGCTGCCGAATAGGTGCCCATGCCGGCGCTCTGGTAGACCTTGGCGACCAGGGCGCGGATGGCGGGAATATCGGCGATGCGAGCGTTGCGGACCAACAGTTGGGGCTTGGTGGATCTGGCCTGGGTGGAGCTGGACATGTCGTGCACTCCTCGGCTGAAGGGATGGCCGGCGTCGATACCGGACCATCGATTGTGCCAGACCCCACACCCTTGTCGCTGCCTATCGGTCACCCTCACATTGAGAATCATCAGTAGACTGACGGGTTCGCCACGGCGGACGGACACCACCGCCGAGCGGCGACCGCCGCGGCGAGCACACGTCATTCACGGACCGAGATCATGCCGACCCCCGCCCCACAACCCGAACCCGCGCTGCGCGTGGCCCTGCTCGCCGACACCCACGGCAGCCTCGATGGACGTATCGAGCAACTGGTCGGCGACTGCGACCTCGCGGTGCACGCCGGCGACATCGGCAACGCCGCCGTGCTCGCGCGCCTGCAACCCCGTCAGGGGCGGGTGCTCGCGGTCTATGGCAACAACGACTCGCCGCGCCAGTGGCCGAGCGCCGACCGCGAGCTGCTCCAGCACCTGCCGGAGTGGCGCGCCTACCCCCTGCCCGGCGGCACCCTGGTGGTGATCCACGGCCACCAGACCCCGGCGCGCGACCGCCACGGCTGGCTGCGCCGACGCTTCCCCGAGGCCCGGGTCCTGGTGTACGGTCACAGCCATCGGCTGGTCGTCGACACCGACGTCTCGCCCTGGGTGCTCAACCCGGGCGCGGCCGGTCGCACCCGGACCCACGGCGGCCCCTCCTGCCTGATCCTCGAGGCACGCGCCTCGACCTGGACGGTCGAGGTGCACAGATTCACCCATCATTCGCACGCGCCGCGCGCGCGCATCGCCTGACGACACCATTCATGAGTTCAACCACCGCGCACCTCGTCAAACCCCCGAAGTCCCTGCTGCGTCAGGTCGGCCGCGCCATCGCCGACTTCCGCATGATCGGCGACGGCGACCGCATCCTGCTCGGCGTCTCCGGCGGCAAGGACTCGCTGTCGCTGCTCCACATCCTCGCCCATCTGCGCACCTATGCCCCGGTACGCTTCGAGCTCGCCGCGCTCACCGTCGACCCCGAGGTGCCGGGGTTCGACCCGCAACCGCTCAAGGACTACTACACTCGCCTCGGCGTGCCCTGGCACTACGAGCAGCAGCCGCTGATGGAGCAGGCCAAGACGCACATGGACGGCGACTCCTTCTGCGCCTACTGCTCGCGGATGAAACGCGGCATCATGTACCGTCTCTGTCGCGAGCACGGCTACAACGTGCTCGCCCTCGGCCAGCACCTCGACGACCTCGCCGAGAGCCTGATGATGTCGCTGTTCCACGGCGGCCAGCTGCGCACCATGAAGGCGCACTATCGCAACCAGGAGGGCGACCTGCGGGTGATCCGTCCGCTGGCCTACTGTCGCGAGCGCCAGACCGCCGACTTCGCCGCCCACGCCGGGCTGCCGGTGGTGCCCGACAGCTGCCCGGCCTGCTTCACCATGCCCTCGCAGCGCGCCTACATGAAGACCCTGCTGGCGCGCGAGGAGCGCGAGCACCAGGGGCTGTTCGCCAACATGCTCCACGCCATGCGCCCGATCATGACCGAGGGCGAGCTGCCCGAGCCGGGCTGGCCGAGCGAGCGGCCGCGCCCGGACTCAGAGCAGGCCGCGCTCGGCGAAGGAGACGCCCGCGCCGGCGCCGATGACGAAGTGGTCGAGCACGCGCACGTCGATCAGCGCCAGGGCAGCGCGCAACCGCTCGGTGATGCGTAGATCGGCCTGACTCGGCTCGGCGACCCCGGAGGGGTGGTTGTGGGCGAAGATCACCGCTGCGGCATTGGTCTCGAGCACCCGTCGCACCACCTCGCGCGGGTGTACGCTGGCGCCGTCGACGGTGCCGCGGAACAGCTCCTCGTAGCGGATCACCCGGTTGCGGGTGTCGAGGAAGAGACAGGCGAAGATCTCGTGCGGCGAGCCGTAGAGACGCAACTTGAGATAGTCGCGGGTGCACTGCACGTCGCTGAGCGCATCGGCGCCGCCGATGCGGCTGAACAGATAGCGGCGGCTGAGTTCGAGTACCGCCTGGAGCTGCGCGTACTTGGCCGTGCCCAGCCCCTTGCCGGCGCAGAAGCGGCGCTGGTCGGCGGCGAGCAGACCGGGCAGCCCGCCGTAGTCGGCGAGCAGCTCGCGCGCCAGGTCGACCGCGCTCTTGCCGGTTACCCCGGTGCGCAGGAAGATCGCCAGCAGCTCGGCGTCGGTGAGCGCCTGCGCGCCGTGCGCCAACAGCTTCTCGCGCGGGCGCTCGGCACTCGGCCAGTCGCGGATCGGCATCGCCGTGGTCTCCCGCCGGGTGCCGTCCGGCCACGCTCGGCGGTCGCGCTCGCACCCGGTGATCTGCGTTAAACTGATCCGATTCGAACACCAAGGATACACGATTTGTCGACTCAACCAAGCGCGGGATCCCGCATCCTGCTCGGGGTCGGGGGCGGTATTGCCGCCTACAAGTCGGTCGAGCTGGTCCGTCGCCTCAGCGAGCAGGGCTGCGAGGTACAGGTGGTGATGACCCGGGCGGCCACCGCCTTCGTCGGTCCGCTGACCTTTCAGGCCGTTTCCGGGCGCCCGGCGCGGGTCGAGATGCTCGACCCCGGCGCCGAGGCCGGGATGGGCCACATCGAGCTCGCCCGCTGGGCCGACCAGATCCTCATCGCCCCGGCCACCGCCGACCTGATGGCGCGGCTGGCCGCCGGCATCGCCGACGACCTGCTCACCACCCTGGTGCTGGCCAGCCCGGCACCGCTGGCGATCGCCCCGGCGATGAACCAACAGATGTGGTGCCACCCGGCCACCCAGGACAACCTGGCGCGGTTGCGCGCGCGCGGCGTCCAGGTGATCGGCCCCGGCGTCGGCGTCCAGGCGTGCGGCGACGAGGGCCCGGGGCGGATGCTCGAACCGGCCGAGATCGCCGCCGCGCTGCACCCGGCGCGACCGCTCGACGGGGTCCGGGTGCTGCTCACCGCAGGCCCCACCCGCGAGCCGCTCGACCCGGTGCGCTATCTCGGCAACCGCAGCTCCGGGCGCATGGGCTATGCGCTGGCCGAGGCGCTCACCGCGCTCGGCGCCCGGGTGACCCTGGTCAGCGGCCCCACCGCGCTGACGCCACCGCCGGTCGAGCAGGTGGTGCAGGTCGAGACCGCGCTGCAGATGCACGCCGAGGTGATCGCCCGCGCCGACGCCTGTGAACTCTTCGTCGGCACCGCCGCGGTCGCCGACTATCGCCCGGTCGCCCCGGCCGAGACCAAGATCAAGAAGGAACACGCCGCGCTCGAGATCCGTCTCGAACGCAACCCCGACATCCTCGCCGAGGTCGCCGCGCGCCGCCCCGCCCCCTTCACCGTCGGCTTCGCCGCCGAGACCGAGCGGGTCGAGCACTATGCCCGTGGCAAGCTCGTCGACAAGGGGCTCGATATGATCGCCGCCAATCGTGTCGGCGGTCCGCGCGGCGGCTTCGAACGCGAGGAGAACGCGCTCACCGTGCTCTGGCCCGACGGTCAGCGCGACCTGCCCATGATGGCCAAGCCCCGACTCGCGCGGGCGCTGGCCGAACTCATCGCCGAACGCTATCTCGAACACCATGCACCATCGTCTTGACGTCAAGCTGCTCGATCCCCGACTCGGGCGCGACTATCCACTGCCGCAATACGCCACCACCGGCTCGGCCGGGCTCGACCTGCGTGCCATGCTCGAGGCCCCGCTCGAGCTCGCCCCCGGCGACGCCGAGCTGCTGCCCACCGGGATGGCGATCCACATCGCCGAGCCCGGCGTCGCCGGGATGATCCTGCCGCGCTCCGGGCTGGGCCATCGCCACGGCATCGTCCTCGGCAACCTGGTCGGGTTGATCGACTCCGACTACCAGGGACCGCTGATGGTCTCCTGCTGGAACCGCGGTACGGTCCCCTTCCGTATCGAACCCGGTGAGCGCATCGCCCAGCTGATATTGGTGCCGGTACTGCAGGCCGAATTGCGGGTGGTCGATGCATTCGACGCCACCAACCGTGGCGCGGGCGGCTTCGGCCACACCGGCAGACACTGAATCGAGCGCCAGAGCGCGCGCCGGCGGACCGCCGGCGCGGCGCCGCGCCACGCCGGGGACGCCCGCCATCGGCCTCCAGGACCGCCCCGGCGCACCCGCTGCGAAGACGCGCCGATCGTCTCCGCTCGCCCCACCCGCGTCCCACCCGCGCCGCCCGGCGCGCCGACGCATCGACAGACCCGGACACCACAGATGACACTCGCAAACGAACGCGCCCATACCATCGCCCACGTCCTCAACGAGTCGCTGCCCTATATCCGTCGCTTCCAGGGCAAGACCATGGTGATCAAGTACGGCGGCAACGCCATGGTCGACGAGCGCCTCAAGCAGGGCTTCGCCCGCGACGTGGTGCTGATGAAGCTCGTCGGCATCAACCCGGTGATCGTCCACGGCGGCGGCCCGCAGATCGGCTCGCTGCTCAAGCGTCTGGGCAAGGCCACCGAGTTCGTCCAGGGGATGCGGGTGACCGACGCCGAGACCATGGACGTGGTCGAGATGGTCCTCGGCGGATTGGTCAACAAGGAGATCGTCAACTTCATCAACCAGCACGGCGGCCATGCCGTCGGTCTCACCGGCAAGGACGGCGACCTGATCCGCGCCCGCAAGCTGGTGCTGCGCCGCGGCGCACCCGAGCTCAAGGCCTCCGAGATCATCGACCTCGGCCATGTCGGTGAGGTCGAGAGCATCGCCCCCCACGTCCTGCACATGCTGGTCAAGAGCGACTTCATCCCGGTGATCGCACCGATCGGGGTCGGTGAGGACGGTCGCGCCTACAACATCAACGCCGATCTGGTCGCCGGCAAGATGGCCGAGGTGCTCGAGGCCGAGAAGCTGCTGCTGCTGACCAACACCCCCGGGCTGCTCGACGGCGAGGGCACGCTGATCAAGGAGATCGACGCGGCGCGGGTCGAGGCGCTGATCGAGGAGGGGGTGATCTCCGGCGGGATGCTGCCGAAGACCCGCTGTGCGCTCGACGCGGTGCACTCCGGGGTGCGTTCGGCGCACATCATCGACGGCCGGGTGGAGCACGCGGTGATGCTCGATCTGTTCACCGACGAGGGCGTCGGTACCCTGATCCGCAGCCGCTGAGACTCAGCGCGGGGACCGCAGCGCGTCGCGAAAGCCCGCGACCGTGGCCTTGGCGGCGGCGTCGATACAGTCGTCGGCGCCGGTCAGCCGGTTGCGGCACTGCAGGTCGAGATAGAGCACGGTGCCGCCCTCCAGCCCGCTCAGCCGGGCCAGGGTGAGCACCCGCACCTCGCGCTCGTCACGCACCCGGGCGATCAGCAGATCGATGCTCTGGTGCAACTCGGGCGGCGCGAAGCGCTCCGTCAGATAGGCCCGCGCCCGCGTCCAGTCGCGCGCGCAGCGCGCGCGCTCACCACACACCAGACGATGGGATGGCACCGGGAGCGGCGCCGCCGCCTCCCCGTCCAGCCCACGTAGCTCACGCAGCCGCTCCAGCACCTCGGCGAAGCGTCGGCGCGCCGCGTCCTTGGAGCGCTCCAGACCGACGATGCGGCGATAGTGCTCGAGGATCCGTCGCTCGACCTCGATCACCTCGGATTCCAGCGTGCGCAGGGTCTCGGCCTGCCCCTGATCGGCCCCGGCCCGCTCGGTGGCGAGCGCCTCGAGACGCGTCCGTTCGCGGCGGATGCCGTCGCGCTGCACCTGGATGCGGGCGTCGAGCGCGCTCAGTTGCCCCTGCATGACCATGCGGACATCCTCCTCGTTGCGATAATTCGCGAGGATGTAGTCGTCATACATCTGTGCCAGCGCGCGGGCACGCTCGGCCTCGATCTCCGCCTCGGAGGGCGCGGGCGGGACCGTCTCGCGCTCGACGCCACGGGTGTCGAGTTCGACATGCCCGCGATCGACCGACTCGGCCGGCAGGATATCGGAATAATGGATGTTGCCCGTCTCGTCGACCCAGCGATACAGGCGCGCCTCGACCTGCTGCAGACAACCGCACAGACAGGCCGCCACGACCAGCGAGCAGAGTGGACTTGGGCGGGGCGATCGCTTCGACATCGCAAGACCTCCTGACGATCGAGGAAGGGGCGCTGAGCGCCGCCGGGGAGGCTTCGCCGCGCCGCGCTCACGGACCGGCAGACCAGCGGCGGCGCCCGCCCTCCCTGGCTTGCGTGCGGCGATCAGGCCCCGTAACGGGCGCGATAATCGCGCACCGCGGCGGCCATCGCGTCGGCCTCGGGGCGCTCGCCGAGGAAGGCGATGAGATCATCGAGGGTGACCACGCTGTAGACCGGCATGGCATAGGTCTCCTCGACCTCCTGCACCGCCGAGCGGACATCGCGCCCGCGCTCCTGACGATCGAGCGCGATCACCACCCCCGCGGGCTCGGCCCCGGCAGCGCGGATGATCTCGACCGACTCGCGCACCGAGGTCCCGGCGGTGATCACGTCGTCGATGATCAGCACCCGGCCGCGCAGCGGACTGCCGACGATGGTGCCGCCCTCACCGTGGTCCTTGGCCTCCTTGCGGTTGAAGGCATAGGGCTGGTCGCGGTCGTGCTTGGTGGCGAGTGCGATGGCGGTGGTCGCCGCCAGCGGGATGCCCTTGTAGGCGGGACCGTAGAGCACGTCGAACTCGACCCCGGCGTCGACGATGCGCTGGGCGAAGGCCTCGCCCAGCCGCGCCAGGCGCACACCCGTGTCGAACAGACCGGCATTGAAGAAATAGGGGCTCTGGCGGCCGGATTTCAGCGTGAACTCGCCGAACCGGAGCGCGCCGATCGAGGTCGCGAAGTCCAGAAGGTCGCGCTGGTAGTCTTGCATCATGGGGGCGTGTCCTGAAAGAAAACGTCGGATGGATGGGATCGGCGCCCGACACGACCCGGCCGCGCCGGCGCCACAGACCCAATAGGATAAACGCTCATCCGTGCATTTGAGCAGGGTCGCGCGCCCTGCGAGGAGTCGATCGATGCTCGAACAGGCCCCACTGGGACTCTATCCCACCGCCTTCCTCGTCGGCCTGCTCGGCGGCGTGCACTGTCTGGGGATGTGCGGCGGCGTCGCCGGTACCCTCACCCTCGGGCTCGACCCCGCAACCCGTGCCCGGCCACGACGTCTGCTGCCCTTCCTGCTCGCCTACAACCTCGCGCGCATCGCCGGCTATGCCCTGGCCGGGGCGCTGGTCGGCGCGCTGGGGGCGCTGCTGGTCGAACTCGGTCCGCTGCTGGCGGTGCAGCGCGCGCTCTATGGCCTCGCCGGGGTGGTGATGATCCTGCTCGGGCTCTATCTCGGCGGCTGGTGGCGGGTACTCGCGCTCGGCGAGCGACTGGGACTGGTGCTGTGGCGCCGGCTCGAACCGCTGGGGCGCGCGCTGCTGCCGGTGCGCAGCCTGCCGCGGGCGGCGCTGATCGGGCTGATCTGGGCCTGGCTGCCCTGCGGGCTGGTCTATAGCGTGCTGATCAGCGCCCTGGCGAGTGCCGATGCCGGACGCGGCGCACTGGTGATGCTCGCCTTCGGCGCCGGCACCCTGCCGACCCTGGTCGGGCTCGGGCTACTCGCCGGCGCAGCCGCCAGGCTCGGCGAGCGCGTCTGGGTGCGCCAGCTCGCCGGGGCGGTGGTGACGGGCTTCGGGGTGCACGCGCTCTGGCAGCTCCTGGTGCTGCGCTGAACGCGCGCGGCGGGGATCAGTCCTCGGTAAAGAACTGCTGTTCGAGCTCGACCTCGGTGGTCTGATCGCTGCCCTCGGGAGTCACCGCGATGCGGAACACCATCACCTGCTCCTCCTCGATCGGGAACTCACCGACATAGTGCACGGTGCCGCGCTCGGGGATGGTGATCTCGCGCATCGGCACACGCGTGGTCTCGGTCGAGGGCGGGGTCAGGGCCTCGACCTCGATGCGCGCGCGGGTCGGCGCCCCCATGCCCTGTTCGCTCGGACCGCGCACGCCGACGTTGAGCATGCCGCGGCGCTTGCTGCGCAGGATCTTGAACTCACTGGCGATCTCGGGGTTGAGCGTCGCGGTGGGGATGGCGTTGTAGTGGATCTGGTAGCCATCGGCACTGGTGGCGGTCTCGGCGCCGACCGGGGCGCTGAGGCTCAGTGCCACGCCGAGCGGGAGCAGCAGGGCTCTAAGTCTGAACATAACGCAATCTCCTGTTGAACACATTGAGCGAAAGACTCGCGGCTTCAGGGGCGCTCGACGGGTAGGGGGAGCTGCTGCGGCGCCTCGATGCGCAGCCGCTTGTAGCGTGCGTGCTCGCCCCCGATTAGGGTGACCCGCGAGGGTGCCACCCCGAAGGCGTCGGCGACGAACCGCCGCAGCGCCTGATTGCCCTTGCCATCGACCGGCGGGGCCTTGATCCGGACCCGGTAATACTCGCCACCGGGATCGGGGCCGATGAAGGCGTCGCGCGGCGCGCGCACCTGCACCCGCAACGACAGCTCCAGATCCTCCCCGCTCCAGCGATACCAGCTCATGCCCGCCTCAGAAGGGATTGCCGACGAGGAAATCGAGCGGCGGCACCAGCAGCATCTTGAGCAGCACCAACCCGATCAGCACCGCCATCGGCGACAGGTCGATGCCACCGATCGGGGGGATCAGCCGCTGCGCCGGACGCATCAGCGGATCGGTCAGGCGCGCGAGCAGCGCCACGGCCGGGTTGAAGGGATCGGGGTTGAGCCAGCTGAGCAGGGCGCGCGCCAGCACGGCGAAGAAGAAGATGTCGAAGAACAGCTCCAGCACCCCGGGCACGGCCCAGCCGAGCACCGCGAAGGGCGAGCGATCGACCCCGAGCAGCAGCATCAGCAGCAACGACTCGACGGCAAGCAGCAGCCACACCAGCAGCAGCGAGGCGAGATCGAGTCCGCCGTAGCCGGGCACCAGCTTGCGCAGCGGGCGCAGCACCGGGGTGGTGACCTTGACCACGAACTGCGAGATCGGGTTGTAGAAGTCGGCGCGCGACCACTGCAGCAGGAAGCGGATGGCCACCACCGCGGCATAGAGCCCGAACAGGGTCTGGATCAGGAAGACGGCGGGATTGAGCAGATAGGACGAACTCATGACTGGCCCTCGAGCTCGGTCGAGATCTCGGCGGCGCGATCACGCGCGGCACGCGCGGCACGCGCCACCAGATCGTGCAGGTCGGCGCCGTCGAACACCGCCAGCGCGCGCGCCGTGGTACCGCCGGGGGAGGTCACCCGTTCGCGCAGCCGCGCCGGGGTCTCGTCGCTCTCCATGGCCATCTTGGCCGCGCCGAGCGCGGTCTGTACGGTCAGCAACCGCGCCGTCTCGGCATCCAGCCCGAGGGCGACCCCGGCCTCCTCGAGCGCCTCCATGAAGCGCAGGAAATAGGCCGGGCCACTGCCGGAGATGGCGGTGACGGCATCGATCTGCGCCTCGTTGTCGACCCAGCGGGTCAGCCCGGCGGCGCGCAGGATGGTCTCGGCATGATTGCGACCGGCGGCATCGACCTCGGCGCTGGCGTGCAGGCCGATCGCACCGCTCTGCACCATCGCCGGGGTGTTGGGCATCGCCCGCACCACCGGCAGCGGCGCGCCGAGCCAGCGTTGCAGCGTCGCCTCGCGCACCCCGGCCATCACCGAGATCACCAGCACCCGGCGACCGGCGAGCGCCGGGGCCAGATCACGGCAGATCGCGGCGGCGACCTGCGGCTTGACGCACAGGGCGACGATCTCGACCCCGTCGATCGCGGCGGCACCAGCGGCGAAGGCACGCACGCCGAAGCGCGCCTGCAGCTCGCCGCGGCGCTGGTCGTCGGGCTCGACGACCCGGATCGCGGCGGCATCGTAGCCGTCGGCGATCAGGCCGGCGATCAGGCTGGTGGCCATGTTGCCGCCACCGATGAAGGCAATGCTGGCTGTCGTCATATCAACCCCGGAAACAGAAGGAAACCATGCGGCAGACGCCCGGCGGGCGCCATGCCAAAACTCAATTATAAGGACGCGGCCCGAACACCGCGGTGCCGACCCGCACCAGGGTCGAGCCCTCGAGGATCGCCGCCTCGAGATCGCCCGACATCCCCATCGACAGACACTCGAGCGGGGTGGCGGCGCTGGCCAGCGTGTCGCGCAGCGCGCGCAGCGCGCGGAAGGGGACGCGCTGCGCGGCCTCGTCCTCGGCCGGCGGCGGCAGCGTCATCAGCCCGCGCACGCGCAGCGCCGGCAGGGTCTCGCAGAGCGCCAGCAGCTCGGCGGCCTGTTCGGGCGCGAGTCCGGCCTTGCTCGCCTCGCCGGCGAGATTGACCTGGATGCAGACGTTGAGCGGCGCGGCATCCGCGGGGCGCTGGTCGTTGAGCCGACGGGCGTGATCCGGGCTGCACAGCCCGTGCACCCAGTCGAAGTGGGCGGCGATCTGGCGCGTCTTGTTCGACTGCACCCGACCGATGAAGTGCCATTCGATGCCGGGCGCCTCGAGCGCGGTGATCTTGTCGAGCGCCTCCTGCACATAGCTCTCGCCGAAGGCGCGCTGGCCGGCCTCGTGGGCGGCGGCGATGGCCGCCAGCGGCTGCTTCTTGCTCACCGCCAGCAGCGCGATCGTGGCCGGATCGCGCCCGGCGCGCGCGGCGGCGGCCTGGATGCGCGACTGCACCTGCTGCAGCCGCGTGTCGATGGTCTCTTGGGTCATGATCGATAACGTGTTCGTTGGGACTCAGACACCCGCCGGCGCCAGCCGCGCCTGCAGCAGCCGCAGCGCCTGGCCGCGATGACTGAGCCGGTTCTTGGTCTCGGCGTCGAGCTCGGCGGCGCTGCAGCCGGTCTCGGGGACGAAGAACACCGGGTCGTAGCCGAAGCCGTTGGTGCCGCGCGGGGTCTCGAGCACCCGCCCCTCCCAGGTGCCCTGGCAGATCACCGGGGTCGGATCCTCGGCATGACGCAGATAGACCAGCACGCACTGGAAACGCGCGCTGCGCGCCTCGGGGGCGACACCGGCGAGCGCCTGCAGCAGCTGCGCGAGGTTCTCGGCATCGCTCGCGCCCGCCCCGGCATAACGCGCCGAGCGGATCCCGGGCGCGCCCTGGAGGGCGTCGACCTCGATCCCGGAGTCGTCGGCGATCGCCGGCAGCCCACTGTGACGCGCGGCGTTGCGCGCCTTGAGGATGGCGTTCTCGACGAAGCTCAGCCCGGTCTCCTCGATCTCGGGGATGGCGTGGTCGCGCTGTGGCTCGACCTGCAGCCCGCTGGCGGCGAGCAGCTGGTTGATCTCGCGGACCTTGCCGGCATTGTTGCTCGCCAGCACGATCCGGGTCTCGGGTACGTTTGGGTTCATGGCGGGGTCCATCGGCAGGTGGGTTGATCGGGTGGTCAGTCGGCCAGCACCGCGCGCTGCGCGGCCTGGATCTCGCGAATGCCGGCCTCGCCCAGCGCCAGCAGCGCGTCGAGTTCGGCGCGGGCGAAGGGTACGCCCTCGGCGGTACCCTGGATCTCGATGAAGCGCCCGTCGGCGTCCATCACCAGGTTCATGTCGGTCTCGGCCTTGCTGTCCTCGGCATAGTCGAGATCGAGCACCGGCTCGCCCTCGAACACCCCGACCGAGACCGCCGCGACCTGGGTGTGCAGCGGATCGGCGCCGAGCGCGCCGCTGGCGAGCAGACCGTCGACGGCCTCGCGCAGCGCCACCCAGGCGCCGGAGATCGCCGCGGTGCGGGTGCCGCCGTCGGCCTGGAGGACGTCGCAGTCGAGGGTGATGGTGCGCTCGCCGAGGGCGTCGAGATCGATCGCGGTCCGCAGCGCGCGCCCGATCAGGCGCTGGATCTCGAGGGTGCGACCGCCCTGCTTGCCGCGCGCCGCCTCGCGCGGGCTGCGCTCGCCGGTGGCGCGCGGCAGCATGCCGTACTCGGCGGTCACCCAGCCCTTGCCCTGGCCCCTGAGAAAGGGCGGCACCCGGGCCTCGACACTGGCGGTACAGAGCACCCGGGTGTCGCCGAACTCCACCAGCACCGAGCCCTCGGCGTGCTTGGTGAAGCCACGGGTGAAGCGCAGGTCGCGCAGCTGGTCGGGACGGCGTTGGGATGGTCGCATGGGCTCTGTCTCTCGGTTGATTGGCCGGCCATCTTCGGTCGCCGGCCAGGGGGGCGTCAATGCGCCTCGACCCCGGTCGGACGGCTGTCGGCGGCGCTGGTGACCGCGCCCGTCCGGTAGCGATCCAGGTGCGGGCGCAACCAGTCGAGCAACGCGCTGGCATCCCGCGGACGGCGCGCCGCCTCCATCTGCATCGCCCAGTCGACCGCCTCGAGCAGGAAGCCGGGATAGCGCCCGGCGAGCGCCTCGCGCGCCGACACCAGGGTGTCCTCCTTCTTGCGCTCGAGCGCCGGGGGCGGGGTCTTGCGCTCCATGCAGGTGCGGATGCTCGCGCCGACGGCATAGACATCGGTCCAGGGACCGAGCTCGGCGCGACTGAAGTACTGCTCGACCGGCGAGTAACCGGCGGTGACCACCTGGCTGCCGCGGGCACGCTCGCGGTTGAGCGGATGCACCGCGCCGAGATCGAGCAGCAGCGGCTGGTTGCCGTGACGCAGATGGATGTTGCCGGGCTTGACGTCGAGATGGACCATCGCGTGCCGGTGCATCAGCGCCAGGGCATCGAGCACCGGCACGAAGACATCCAGCAGAAAGGTGGTGCTGACGCCGCCGCGGCGCTGCTGCAGATAGCCCGAGAGGTTGCGCCCGCGCTCGTTGGGCATCACCAGATAGCCGGTGTCGTTGGCGAGGAAGAAGTCGAGCACGCGGACGATGCTCGGGTGCGACAGCGAGGCCAGCGCCTGCACCTCCTGGAAGAACAGTCGGCGCCCGTGGTGCAGCGACAGCGCCTGCTCGGCGCTCATCGGGACGACACGCCCGCCGTCGCGGCGGCGGGCGAGCTTCTTCGGCATGTACTCCTTGATCACCACCTCGGCCCCGGTGTCGAGGTCGTGGGCGAGATAGATCAGGCTGAAGCCGCCCTTGCCGATGACCTCGGCGAGCTGATAGGCACCCACCAGGGTGCCCGGAGAGAGGCTTTGTCGGGCCAGGGCCATGGCTGGATCATCTGCTCCACTGGACCCGGGCGGCCGAACGGCCGGACCGGGTGTCTTGCTACACGGCACCCATTGATGGCGCCCGATGGCGACGACACGCGTCACGGGGCGACACGCATCGGCGCCAAGTATACGCACCACCCACGACACCGACGCTCGAAAGGCCGGGCGACGCTGCCTTATACTGGAGTCCATCCGACCGTTCTTCCGCCCCCGAGAGCCGCGCCAGCATGATCAAGAGCATGACCGCCTTCGCCCGCGAATCCAGCCAGAGCGCGCTCGGCGAGCTTACCTGGGAGCTCAGGACCGTCAACCATCGCTATCTCGAGCCGATGCTGCGCCTGCCCGAGGAGCTGCGCGCGCTCGACACCCGGATCCGCGCGCGGCTCGGCGAGCGGCTGCACCGCGGCAAGGTCGACTGCGCGCTGCGCTTCAATCCCGGCGCCGGCGCCCCGGTCGCGCTCGAGCTCAACCGTCCGCTGGTCGAGCAGCTGCTCGCCGCCGGCGATGCCCTCGCCGGGCTCAGCGGTCGCGACACCCGCCCCACGCCCTTCGAACTGCTGCGCTGGCCCGGCGTGATCCGGGAGCAGGAGCGCGATCTCGATCAGATCGGCGCCGCCGCGATGGCGCTGCTCGATCAGACCATCGACGGCCTGATCGCCACCCGCGAGCGCGAGGGCGCGCGCCTCGCGCAGCTGGTACGCGAGCGCTGCGACCGGCTCGAGGTCTGTGTCGGACAAGTGCGCAACCGCATGCCCGAGGTCATCGCCGAGACCCGCGCCCGGCTCGCCGAGCGTCTCGCAGAGCTGCGCGAGGAGCTCGACGAAGCCCGTCTCGAACAGGAGATCGTGCTCGTCGCCACCAAGCTCGACGTCGACGAGGAGATGGACCGGCTCACCGCCCATATCGCCGAGGTACGCAGCGTGCTCGAGCGCGACGAGCCGATCGGTCGCCGGCTCGACTTCCTGATGCAGGAGCTCAACCGCGAGACCAACACCATCGGCTCCAAGTCCTCCGACGTCACCATCACCCGCACCGTGGTCGACATGAAGGTGCTGATCGAGCAGATGCGCGAGCAGATCCAGAACATCGAATGACCTCGGACGCCTGTCGCGCGCCGCTGGCGACAGCGACAGGGACGTTCTCGCATACACCACGCGCCGCTGTCGAGGGCCGTTGCAAGGTCGTATAATTGCGCCTTTTTCGTCTCGCGCACCCAGGTGGAAAGGCACGCCCGAGTCCGCTCCGGGCTCGCGGTTGCAGCCCCAACCAAGACACACCGTCCGCGGCCGCGCAGGACCCCACCGTCGAAGGCACACCCGCAATGGGACAAGGCATCCTCTTCATCGTCTCGGCGCCCTCGGGCGCCGGCAAGACCAGTCTGGTCCGGGCGCTCCTCGAGCGTGATCCCGCGCTCGCGCTCTCGGTCTCCTGCACCACCCGCGCGCCGCGCGCCGGCGAGCAGGACGGCGTCCACTATCACTTCCTCGCCCGCGAACGCTTCGAGCAGGCGATCGCCGCCGGCGACTTCCTCGAATCGGCGGAGGTCTTCGGCAACCTCTACGGCACCCGCGAGCAGGACGTGCGCGACCGGCTCGAGGCCGGCGAGGACCTGATCCTGGAGATCGACTGGCAGGGCGCGCGTCAGGTCCGCGAGCGCATCCCCGAGGCGGTCGGCATCTTCGTGCTGCCGCCCTCGATCAGCGAGCTCGAGCGGCGGCTGCGCGGACGCGGCACCGACAGCGACACGGTGATCGCCGGGCGCATGGCCCAGGCGCACGACGAGATGATCCACGGCGACGAGTACGACTATCTGGTGGTCAACGGTGACTTCGACGCCGCGCTCGCCACCCTGGCGGCGATCGTCACCGCCGAGCGCCAGCGCCAGGCGCGCCAGCAGGCCGTGCTCGCAGCGCTGCTCGAGGGCTGAGCCGGCGCCACCGGCGCGCCTCGCTCGACATCCCGCGCCGCCGGCCTGGGGCCGGCGCCGGGTCGCTCGCAAAGACCTGCCGGACGCTACTTGAACCCACCGTTCTTGTGATAGTCTGAGCAGTGTTCACACCCTGTTCGCGGGCCGTCCCAGGACCGCCCCGGGGCGCCCCGTCGCGGCGCCGCGCCACCGCATCGAGATGCACGGCCCGCTCTGGATTCATCCGCTCCAAAATAGCTTTTAGAGATCACCCGACCATGGCAAGAATTACCGTCGAGGACTGCCTCAAGAACGTCGACAACCGCTTCGATCTGGTGCTGCTGGCGACCAAGCGCGCCCGCCAGGTCGCCAACGGTGTCGAGCCCACGCTGGCCTGGGAGAACGACAAGCCGACGGTGATGGCGCTGCGCGAGATCGCCGCCGGCAACGTCACCAAGGGCACCATCCAGGAGGCCCAGAGCGAGATGGACGAGTCGGCCTCGCTCGAGCAGGCGCTCGCCGCCGAGCTGGCTGCGACCGAGACGCCGCGCGGCGAGGCCCGCTAGTCGTGTCCTCGCGGCGGGTCCCCATGCCCGCACCCGGGCGTGCCCACCGGCCTCCCTGCCGGTGGCGCGCGCATCCCCCCACCTCCACCGCCGCATCGCGCCGTCCATGCCCGCCGATCCGCTGACCGTCGCGCCGCCCGTCGCCCGCGCACCCGAATCCCCGCTGCGCGCCGAGCCGCCGCGCTATCTCATCAGCGACCTCTGCGCCTATCTCGAAAGCTATCTCCCCCCCGACCAGGTCCGCGAGTTCTATCGCGCCTATCTGTTCGGCGCCGAGGCCCACGAGGGCCAGAAGCGCAAGTCGGGCGAGCCCTACATCTACCACCCGGTCGCGGTGGCGCGCATCCTCGCCGAGATGCGCATGGACTACAAATGTCTGATGGCGGCGCTGCTGCACGACGTCATCGAGGATACCGACATCGCCAAGGCCGAGGTCGCCGCCGACTTCGGCGACGATGTCGCCGAGCTGGTCGACGGGGTCAGCAAGCTTTCGCAGATCGACTTCGACTCGCGCGCCGAGGCGCAGGCGGCGAGCCTGCAGAAGATGCTGCTGGCGATGACCCGCGACATCCGGGTGATCCTCATCAAGCTCGCCGACCGGCTGCACAACATGCGCACCCTCGACGCGATGCGCCCCGAGGCCTGTCGCCGGATCTCGCGCGAGACCCTGGAGATCTACGCCCCGATCGCCAACCGCCTGGGCATCAACTGGGTCCGCATCGAGCTCGAGGAGCTCGGCTTCGAGCACCACTGGCCGTGGCGCCGCCGGATCATCCATCGCGCGGTCCGACACACCCACGGGGAGCGGGTCGAGATGGTCGGCGCGGTCGAGCGGGCGCTCCAGGAGGCGCTCGCCCAGGAAGGGATCCCCGGCACCGTCGAGGGACGACGCAAGCATCTCTACGGCATCTACCGCAAGATGCGCGACAAGCATCACCCCTTCGAGGAGGTGATCGACGTCTCCGCCTTCCGCGTGGTCGTCGACCGGGTCGACACCTGCTACCGCGTGCTCGGCGTGGTCCACAACCTCTACAAGCCGGTCCCCGGTCGCTTCAAGGACTATATCGCCATCCCCAAGGCCAACGGCTACCAGTCGCTGCACACCGTGCTGGTCGGCCCCCAGGGGGTGCAGATCGAGGTGCAGATCCGCACCGAGGACATGCAGCGCATGGCCGAGTCGGGGATCGCCGCGCACTGGCTCTACAAGAGCGGCGAGGAGGCCAACCCCGCGGCACTCGCCGCCGACTGGCTGCAGAACCTGCTGGAGATGCAGCGCGAGGCCGGCAACTCGGTCGAGTTCCTCGAGAACGTCAAGGTCGACCTCTTCCCCGGCGAGGTCTATGTCTTCACCCCCAAGGGCCGGATCATCACCCTCAAGCGCGGCGCCACCGTCGTCGACTTCGCCTTCGCGATCCACTCCGACATCGGCAACACCTGTGTCGCCGCCCGCGTCGATCACCGCCTGGTGGCGCTCAACACGGTGCTGCGCAGCGGCCAGCGCGTCGAGATCATCAACGCCCCCGGGGCCAAGCCCAACGCCTCCTGGCTGAACTTCGTCACCACCGGCAAGGCCCGCGCCGGCATCCGCAGCTATCTCAAGAACCTCAAGCAGCGCGAGGCGCTCGGGCTCGGCAAGCGGCTGCTCAACGCCGAACTCTCGGTCTTCGACCTCGACCTCGACCAGCTCGAGACGCCACGACTCGCCGCCTATCTCGACGAGGCCAAGCTCGCCGGACTCGACGCCCTGCTGGTCGACATCGGTCTCGGCAACCGGCTCGCCGCACTGGTCGCGCGCCGACTCGTCGGCGGCGAGCTCGAGGAGCTCGGCAGCGAGCCCCGCAACGAGGCCAAGAACCACCCCAACCGCCTGGCGATCCGCGGCACCGAGGGCATGGTGGTGAGCTTCGCACGCTGCTGCCGACCGATTCCCGGCGACACCATCGCCGCCCAGTTCAGCCCCGGGCGCGGCATCGTCGTGCACCGCAGCGAGTGTCGCAACCTCGGCAGCCCCGAGCGCAAGCGCGACCGCCGGTTGGCGGTGGAGTGGGCGAGCGAGCCCGAGGGCGAGTTCTCCACCGAGATCCGCGTCGAGATCGGCAACCGCCGCGGCGCCCTGGCGGTGGTCGCCAGCGCCATCGCCGAACAGGGCTCGAACATCGAGACCGTGGTCTCCTGCGAGAAGGAGGGGATGACCACCGCGCTGGAGTTCGTGATCCTGGTGCGCAGCCGTGTCCATCTCGCCCAGATCATGCGCCGGCTGCGCCATATCCCGCTGGTCGAGCGCATCATCCGCCTGCCGCGCTGAACCCCGCTCAGAACTGCCGCACCCTGATGTTGAGCGTCTGGATGCGATAGGCGATCTGACGCGGGGTCATGTTGAGCAGCCGCGCCGCCTTGGCCTGCACCCAACCGGCCTCCTCCAGCGCCGCGATCACCCGCTCGCGCTCGTCGAGCTTGGGGTCGTTGAGGTCGATCTTGGCCGCCGTCGGACGCGCCAGCGGGCGCGGCGGCTCGTTGGCCATGGCGCTGACGTCCAACCCGGTCGACTCGACCACCTCGCAATCGATGCGCCCGTCGACGCTCATCACCGCGGCGCGCTCCAGACAGTTCTCCAGCTCGCGCACGTTCCCCGGCCAGTCATGCCGCATCAGCACCCGCAGCGCGCTGTCGCTGATGCTGAGCGTGCGGCCCTGGACGCGGGCGATCTTGTCGACCAGGAAGCGGGCCAGCTCGGGCACGTCCTCGAGCCGCTCGCGCAGCGGCGGCATGCGGATCGGCATCACGTTGAGCCGGTAGTAGAGATCCTCGCGGAACTCGCCGGTGCGGACCTCGCTCTCGAGATCGCGGTTGGTGGCGGCGATCACCCGCACATCGACCTTGAGCGTCCGGGTGCCACCGACGCGCTCGAACTCGCCCTCCTGCAGCACCCGCAGCAGCTTGGCCTGGAAGGCGGGGCTGATCTCGCCGATCTCGTCGAGGAACAGGGTGCCGCCGTCGGCCTGCTCGAAGCGCCCCTTGCGCTGGCTGGCGGCGCCGGTGAAGGCACCCTTCTCGTGACCGAACAGCTCGGACTCGAGCAGGTTGTCGGGGAGCGCGGCGCAGTTGAGCCGCACGAAGGCGCCGCGCGCGCGCGGCGAGTTGTAGTGGATGGCGTTGGCGATCAGCTCCTTGCCGGTGCCCGACTCGCCCCGGATCAGCACCGTGGTGTTCCACTTGGCGACCTGGCGCACCTGCTCGAAGACCAGGCGCATGGTATCGGCGCGACCGATGACGCTGTCGAAACCGTGGGCACCGCGCACCTCGCGCCTGAGGGTGTCGCGCTCCTCGCGCAGCGCCCGCTGCTCGGCCTCGACACGGCGCGCCAGACGCACCGCCTGACCGATCAGGTTGGCGACCATCTCGAGGAAGTGGGCGCGCTGTTCGAGCAGCGCGTCGCCGTCGAGCGGCTGGGCGGCGAGCACCCCCACCGCGCCGGCCTCACCGAGACGAATCGGCACCCCGATGAAGGGCAGCTCGGGATCGTAGAGACTGAGCCGATCGAGAAAGCGCGGCTCGTCGCCGACACGCGGCAGGATCCAGGGCGCGTTGCTGGCCAGGATCTGGCCGATCACGCCCTCGCCGGGACGATAGCTGACGGTCTCGAAGGGCGCCGCCGCCGAGTCGTGGAGCGCGCCGATGAGCAGCTCGCCACGCTCGTCGTCGAGCAGGCTGACCATGCCGTGACGCAACCGCCCCTGTTCATCGAGCACCGAGAGCACGGCACTCAGGGTCTGGCGCAGGTCGAGCGAGCGGCTGAGCACGCTGCTGACCTCGAACAGCACCCCGAGCTGGGATTCGAGCAGGGCGAGCCGGCGCGCATCCTCGCGCGGCGCCGACACCCCGGGAGTGGGTGAGCGCATGAGATCCTCGACCACGATCAGCGTTCCTGCGACAGGGTGTTGAGCAACAGCCGCACGCGACAACCGGCGACCGCCTCCGAATCGACCTCGATCGAACCGCCATGGGCGTTGACGATCTCCTGGGCCAGCGCCAACCCCATCCCGGCATGACCGCGACGCTGTCGCCAGCCGATGAAGAAGGGCTCGAAGACGCGATAGCGATCCTCCGGGGCGATCCCCGACCCGTTGTCCTCGATCTCCACCTCGACCCCGTCGTCGACGCGCCGGGTGCACAGACGCAGCTCGCGCTGCGCCCGCCCGGACTCGCACAGGGCATGGATGGCATTGTCGACCAGGTGCTTGAAGAGCGCGCGCAGCTGATCCTTGTGGCTGGTGAACTCGGGCAGCACCGCCGCCGGGCGCCAGTCGACCACCACGCCGTTGGCGAGCAGCCGGTCGGTCTCGAGTTCGAGCACCTGACGCAGCAGCTCGTTGACGTTGACCAGCGCCCCCGGCTCGCGCGGCTCCTCGGGGAGCGCCGAGGTCAGGGTGTCGAGCGCACGCTGGCCGGAATGGCTGATCTGATCGAGCATCCCGGCGAGGGTGTCGATGTTGGCCGCGCCGCCGCGCAGCATCGAGGCGGCGGCGCTGATGACGTTGAGCGGCACCTGGATCTGGTAGATGGCCGCGGCCAGGGCCTCGCGCATGCCGTGCATGCGCTGCTGCTCGGCGAGCCGCGCGCGCAGGTTCTCGAGGTGCGAGCGCTCGATCTCGCGACGCCGGCTGGTGACCTCGTTGGCGAGCAACAGCACCCGGTGCTCGCCCCCGCTGGCACGCCCGAAATAGCTGCGCGCCGAGACGTCGGACTCCTCGACCGGGGTCGCCGAGCAGACGAACCAGCGCGGCCCGCCCCCGCCCGGGACCTCGATCCCGACCTCCAGGTTCTTGAACCCCTGCCCCGAGACCCCGGCCTCGAGCACGTCCACCCCGACCTGCTCGCGCAGCGCAGCGCGCAGCACCTCGAGCGGCTCGCGTCCGCGCAGATCGCCGAGCAGCTTCTTGTACTCCTGGTTGTCGAGGATGATCCGACCCTCGTGATCGAGCAGCACGATCAACGCCGGTGCGGCATCGAGCACGGTCTCGACCCGCGCCTTCTGCTGACGCACCGCGGCCTCCAGCTCGTGGACCTTGGTGACGTCGCGGTGCATGCCGAGGAAGTAGCGCAGCGCACCGCTGCGATCGAGCACCGGGGCGATGGTCAGCTCGGCGAGATAGTCCTCGCCCCCCTTGGTGCGGTTGACCAGGGTCCCGGTCCACGGCTGGCGCTGCTCGAGGGTACGCCACAGATGGCGATAGATGCTCTCCGGCGTGGCCCGGTTGGAGAGGATCGACTCGTTGCGTCCCAGCACCTCGGTGCGGTCATAGCCGGTGAGGGTCTCGAAGGCGCGGTTGGCATAGAGGATGGTCGCACGCGCGTCGGTGATCGAGATCGCCAGCGGCGACTGTTCCACCGCCTCGAAGAACAGCCGGGGCGGCAGGGGATCCTTGGGGTTGCCGCCCATCAGGGTGAGCGCCTCCACCACCTCTGGCGGGGTGCCCTCGGGCGGCGCTGCGAGAAAGGCGCCGAGGGCATTGATCACGGCCTCCTGGGTGGCCTCGGGGGCTTGCTGGGGCGACACGGGCATCTCCTCGGGACTGTGGGTCTGGGCGTTCCTTAAGCAATCTGCGTACCGCTTTCAATCGTTCGGCGACCACCGGCATCGATCCCAGAGCTTGTCGGCTTTGCGACAAGGCGATCGGCATCCATGCCACAGCCTGTTGGCACCACGACAGACCCTCTCCCGCCCGAAGCCGGTGCAAACCCACGATTGACGCCCCATTCGGGGTCAATCCCGATTTTGGGCACACCGCTTGCTTACTGGCGTGTCAGACGAATGCCGCTATCGTGAGGACCGCCATCCATGGGCGAGTATCTGCTGCTGATCCTCGGCACCGCGCTGGTCAACAACGTGGTGCTGGTGAAATTCCTCGGGCTCTGTCCCTTCATGGGGGTGTCGAGCAAGCTCGACTCGGCCCTGGGGATGGGCCTGGCCACCACCTTCGTGCTGACCCTCGCCGCGGTCGCCGGCTGGCTGCTCGAGCACCTGGTACTCGGCCCGCTCGGTCTCGGTTATCTGCGCATCCTCAGCTTCATCCTGGTGATCGCCGCGGTGGTCCAGTTCACCGAGCTGGCGGTGCGCCGGATCTCGCCCGCGCTCTATCAGGTGCTGGGCATCTTCCTGCCGCTGATCACCACCAACTGCGCGGTGCTCGGCGTCGCCCTGCTCAACGTGCAGCAATCCCACGACTTCTTCGAGAGCGTGCTCTACGGGCTCGGCTCGGCGCTCGGCTTCACCCTGGTGATGGTGCTCTTCGCCGGGCTGCGCGAGCGCCTGGCGGTGGCCGAGGTCCCGGCGGCCTTCGCCGGGGCGCCGATCGCCTTCATCGTCGCCGGACTGCTCTCGCTCGCCTTCATGGGCTTTGCCGGACTCGCCTGAGCCGACGCCCCGCAACCGGAGTCTCAGAGATGCTTGCCGCCATCCTCACCCTCACCGCGCTCGGACTCGCCCTCGGCTGGTTGCTCGGACTCGCCGCGCGTCACCTCAAGGTCGAGGACGACCCCATCGTCGAACAGGTCGCCGCGCTGCTGCCGGGCTCGCAATGCGGCCAGTGCGGCTATCCCGGCTGCGCCCCGGCGGCAGCGGCGATCGCCGCCGGCGAGGCGGCGGTCAGCTGCTGCCCGCCGGGCGGACGAGCGCTGGCCGAGGCGCTGGCCGAGCTGCTCGGGGTCGAGGCCGACCTCTCCGGTGTCGACGACCAGCCGCCGCAGCTCGCACACATCCACGACGAGCGCTGCGTGGGCTGCACCAAGTGCCTCAAGCGCTGCCCGACCGACGCCATCATGGGGGCCAACAACATGATCCATGCCGTCTTCCCCGAGGCCTGCACCGGCTGCGGCCTGTGCGCCGCGGTCTGCCCCACCGAGGGCATCGAGATGCGCCCCGAGCGCCCCACCCCGCAGACCTGGTACTGGCCCCGGCCGGAGGTGGCGACACGATGAATGCCCTGCGCCAACTGTTGCGCCGCCCCGCCAATCGTATCCATTCGGTGCGCGGCGGCGTCCACCCCGATGACCGCAAGGCGCTGGCCGCAAGCGCGCCGATCACCGAGCTGGCGCTGCCCGCGCGGCTCGACCTGCCGCTGCAGCAGCACATCGGCGCCAGCGCCGCGCCGCTGGTGCGCAAGGGTCAGCGGGTGGCCAAGGGCGAGCCGATCGCCCGCGCCCAGGGACCGATCTCGGCGCCGCTGCACGCGCCGACCTCGGGGCGGGTGATCGCCATCGCCGAGCGCCCGGCCCATCACCCCTCGGGACTGGCGATGCCGACGATCAGCATCGAGCCCGACGGCGAGGAGCGCTGGTACGGGGCGCTCACCCCCTGCGACGACCCGTTCGCGCTCGACCCGGGGGCCATCGCCGAGCGGGTCGCCGCCGCCGGCATCGTCGGGCTCGGCGGCGCGACCTTCCCGGCCGCGGTCAAGCTCAATCTCGGCGCCAGCCATCCATTGCACACCCTGGTGATCAACGGCGCCGAGTGCGAGCCCTATCTCACCTGCGACGACCGGCTGATGCGCGAGCACGCCGAGGCGGTGATCGACGGCGCGCGCATCATGGCCCATGCCCTCGGGGTGGGCGGCATCCTGGTGGCGATCGAGGACAACAAGCCCGAGGCGGCGGCGGCCATCGAGACGGCCGCCGCCGGGTTCGACGCGATCACCCCGATCCGGGTGCCGACCCGCTACCCGATGGGCTCCGAGCGCCATCTGGTGCAGGCGCTCATCGGTCGCGAGACCCCGGCGCGGGCACTCACCGCCCAGCTCGGCGTGGTGGTACACAACCCGGCCACCGCCTTCGCGGTACACCAGGCGCTGCGTCTGGGCCAGCCGCTGATCGCGCGGGTCATCACCCTCAGCGGCGCGGCGATCGCGCGCCCGGCCAACCTGTGGGTGCCGCTCGGCACCCCGGTGGAAACGCTGATCGCGCACTGCGGCGGACTCACCGAGGAGGACGCCCGGCTGGTGAGCGGCGGGCCGATGATGGGCCAACCGCTACCCAGCCCCCAGGTGCCGACCACCAAGGGCTGCAACGCCATCCTCGCCCTCGGCGCCGCCGAGCGCGCGCCCGGTCGGACCATGCCCTGTACCCGCTGCGGACGCTGCGTCGAGGTCTGCCCCTGCGGTCTGGTGCCGCTGGAGCTGGGCGCGCACATCCGCGCCGGCGACCTCGAGGGCGCCGCCGAGCGCGGGCTCCACGACTGTCTCGGCTGCGGCTCCTGCGCCTACACCTGCCCCTCGCAACAGCCGCTGGCGCAGTACATCGCCCACGCCAAGGGCGAGCTGGCCGCGCGCGAGCGCGCCAGGCGCAAGCAGGCCGAGACCAAGGCACTGGCCGAGCGACGCACCGCGCGACTCGAGGCGATCAAGCGCGCCAAGCGCGAGGCGATGGCCAAGCGCAAGCGCGAGGCCGCGCGCAAGCAGGCCGAGCAGCAGACCGAGACGGAGCACTGAGACCATGCACATCGCACCCCCGGCGATCGCCGGCCCCTTCGTCCACGGCGGCGCGAGCATCGCCCGCGACATGCGTCTGGTGATGCTCGCGCTGCTGCCGGCCACCCTGTTCGGGCTGTGGCAGTTCGGCTGGCCGGCGCTGCTGCTGTTCGCCGTCACCCTCGCCACCGTGGTGGTCACCGAGGCGCTCTGTCTGTGGCTCGCCGAGCGCCCGCTGCGTCCCTTCCTCGGTGACGGCTCGGCGCTGCTCACCGGCTGGCTGCTCGCGCTCAGCCTACCGCCCTGGGCGCCCTGGTGGATCGGGGTGATCGGCGGGGTGATCGCAATCCTGATCGCCAAGCAGGTGTTCGGCGGCATCGGTCAGAACCCCTTCAACCCGGCGATGGTGGCGCGGGTGGCGCTGCTGATCGCCTTCCCGGTGGAGATGACCAGCTTCGTCACCCCCGCACCGCTCGGCAGCGACGCCGCCCCGGGGCTGGGCGCGGCGCTGGCCATCGTCCAGGGTGGCGCGCCGATCGACGCCTACAGCGGCGCCACCACGCTCGGCGTGGTGCGCACCGCACTCGATCAGGGCGAGGCGCTGGGCGGCATCCTCGGCGCGAGCTTCGCGCCGCTCGACGCCGCGCTCGGCCTCCACGGCGGCAGCCTCGGCGAGACCTCGGCGCTGTTGCTGCTGCTCGGCGGCCTCGGGCTGATCCTCACCCGGGTGATCGGCTGGCAGATCCCGGCGGCGATGCTCGGCACCCTCGCCCTGCTCGCCACGGTGATGCACCTCCACGACCCGACCCACTACCCCGACGCCACCTATCATCTGCTCGGCGGCGCCACCATGCTCGGTGCCTTCTTCATCGCCACCGACCCCACCACCTCGCCGGTGAGCGCGCGCGGGCGACTGATCTTCGGCGCCGGCTGCGGGCTGCTGGTCTATGTCATCCGCACCTGGGCGGGCTATCCCGAGGGGGTCGCCTTCGCGGTGCTGCTGATGAACGCCTGCACCCCGGTGATCGACCACTACGTCCGACCCCGCATCCACGGCCGTGACCGCCGCGGCCGTCCACTGGTCGGCGCCGAGAGCCCGGAGGCACGTCGATGAACACCCTCGCCGAACCCAGTTACCGCGCGCGCGTCGGCTATCAGGCCGGACTGCTCGGCGGTTTCGCCCTGCTCGCCGCGGCGTTGCTGGTGATGGGTGATATCGCCACCCGCGACACCATCGCACTGCGCGAGGCCGAGGATCTCAAGGCGACCCTGACCCAGGTGATCCCGGCCGAGCTGCACGACAACGACCTGCTCGAGGCCACCGTCCCCCTGGTCGACGACGCCGGGCGCACGGTCACCGTCTATCGCGCGCTGCGCGACGGCACGGTCAGCGCGCTGGCCTTCCCGGTGGTGGGCAAGGGCTACGCCGGCGAGATCCGGTTGATGCTCGGCGTCGATCCCGAGGGACGCATCCTCGGGGTGCGGGTGATCGCCCACAGCGAGACCCCCGGCCTCGGCGACAAGATCGAGCTGGCCAAGGACGACTGGATCCTCGACTTCGACGGTCGCGCGCTCGGCGACCCGCCAGCGGCGCGCTGGGCGGTGGCCAAGGACGGCGGCGACTTCGACCAGTTCAGCGGCGCGACCATCACCCCGCGCGCGGTGGTGCGCGCGGTGCGCGCCGGGCTCGAGCGCTTCGCCGCCGAGCGCAGCCGGCTCATCGTCGCGCCCGACCGGCTCGACACCGCAGAGGAGTGACCCCGATGTCGCAACCGCAACCCACCGACTGGCGGCGTATCGCCGCCGACGGGATCTGGAACAACAACGTGGTGCTCGGACAGGCGCTCGCGCTCTGTCCGCTGCTGGCGGTCACCGCCACCGCCACCAACGGGCTCGGGCTGGGGCTGGCCAGTACCCTGGTGATGACCCTCTCCGGGGTGCTGGTGGCGCTGGTGCGCTCGCTGGTGACCCCGGAGGTCCGCATCCCGGTGTTCATCCTGGTGATCGCGGTGCTGGTCACCCTGGTCGACCTGGCGATGAACGCCTGGCTGCACGACCTGCACAAGGTGCTCGGGCTGTTCATCCCGCTGATCGTCACCAACTGCGCCATCCTCGGGCGCGCCGAGTCCTTCGCCTCGCGCAACCCGGTGCTGCCCTCGGCCTTCGACGGGCTGATGATGGGCATCGGTTTCACCCTGGTGCTGGTCGCGCTCGGCGCGGTGCGCGAGATCATCGGCAGCGCCACCCTGTTCGCCGACGCCTCGTTGTTGCTCGGCGAATCGATGGCCTTCCTCGAACTGACCCTGATCCCCGACTACCCCGGCTTCCTGCTCGCGATCCTGCCCCCCGGCGGCTTCCTCGCCCTCGGCTTCATGCTCGCGGGCAAGCGGTTGATCGATACCCGACGTGCCCGCATCCGCGCCCGTGGCGCAACCGCGGCACCGGTCTGAGCGAGAGCGAACGATGGCAGAGAAAAACAGCATGCGAATCGGCGTCGCCTATGCCAGCAAGGAGCAACGCGCCTGGCTGAGGATCGAGGTGCCGGAGGAGACCACGGTGGGCGAGGCGATCGCGCGATCGGGGATGCTCGAACGCTTCCCCGAGATCGACCTGGAGATCAATCGGGTCGGGATCTTCGGCCGCTTCGTCACCCTCGAGCGGACACTCGCACCCGAGGAGCGGGTGGAGATCTATCGTCCGATCGACGCCGACCCCGAGACCATCGAACGACGCGACCGGGACTGAGCCGCGACCCTCATTGCATTTGCAAAGGGGACGGTGGCGGGCTATACCCCAAGCCGAGGCGGGCAAGGGTCCGTCAGCTACGGGAGCGCGGGAATGGACATCAGGAGATGGCGGATGGACGCACGACCGGGGATCACGGGGCGAGCACCATCCACACGCTGGCGCGGCACGCTCGGCCTCATCGCCCTGCTCGGTCTCGTCTGGCTGCCGGTCGCACCCGTCCCGGCCAACCCGCCGGCGGCAATCGCCTCCGCCGCCAACCCGCTGCGACCTCCCGATACCTCGAGCCCCAGGGCGACGCTGCAGAGCCTGCTGACCAACCTCGAGCGCGTCCACGCCATCGCCCTCGATCCGGCACGGCCACGCAACGACACCCTGGTGCCGCTGCAACGGGCGGCGCGTACCCTCAACCTCAGCGAGATCCCCGAGCGCCTTGCCGCCAACATCGGCATCGAGCGCGCGCTGCTGCTCAAGGAGATCATCGACCGGGTCGGACTGCCGGCGCTCGCCGAGGTCCCGGACGCGCGCTCGGTCGAGCGGCACGACCTCACCCGCTGGCGCATCCCCAACACCGAGATCATTATCGCCCGGGTCGAGAGCGGGCCTCGCGCGGGCGAGTTCCTGTTCACCCCGGGGACGCTCGACCGTCTCGAGGACGACTATGACCGGGTGGCCGCGCTGCCCTACCTGCCCGAGGCCACCCCTGGACTCTACGACGCCTACATCTCCACCCCGGGGCGCGGACTCAGCCTCGACTGGGGGCGGACGCTGCCGGACTGGCTGACCCGGCAATGGCTCGGTCAGACCCTGTGGCAGTGGCTCGCCACCGGCGTCGCGCTTGGTCTCGGCGCGCTGCTCGCCAGCGCGCTGCTGCGCGCCGGTCGGCGCGCCGACCAGCGGCGCACGGACACCTCCAGGCGGGGTGGCACCATCCTCGCGCTCGGCGCGGTGGCGCTCCTGCTGCAGGGGCTCGAATACCTGATCGACGTCCAGATCAACCTCACCGGCGCGGTGGTGATCACCGTCAAACAGGGCTTCGTGCTGGTGCTCTACACCGTGCTCGCCTGGCTGGTGGCGTTGCTGCTCAACCAGAGCGCCGAGGCGATCATCCGCTCGCGCCGGCTGCGCCCGCGCGGCATCGACAGCCAACTGCTGCGGCTCGGCTTCCGCCTGCTGAGCATCATCGCCATCGCCGCACTGGTGATCGACGGCGCCCAACGCATCGGCCTGCCCGCCTATTCGGTGATCACCGGGCTCGGGGTCGGCGGCCTGGCGGTGGCGCTCGCCGCGCGCGAGACCCTCGCCAACCTGTTCGGCTCGCTGGCGATCATGTTCGACCGCCCCTTCCGCATCGGCGACTGGATCAAGATGGGGAACTACGAGGGCACGGTCGAGGACATCGGCTTTCGCAGCACCCGCATCCGCACCTTCTACGACTCGGTGCTGGCGGTGCCCAACGCCTACACCATGAATGCCACCATCGACAACATGGGCAAGCGCGACCACCGCCGCGTCTACACCACCATCGATCTGCGCTACGACACCCCGCCGGAGCGTGTCGAGGCCTTTCTCGAGGGTATCAAGGGGGTCATCCGCGCCAACCCGGCGACCCGCAAGGACGGTTTCCACGTGGTGGTGAGCGACCTCGGCGCACACGGCATCACGGTCATGCTCTATTTCTTCCTCACCGTGCCCGACTGGGCGACCGAGCTGGTCGAGCGCCAGCGCGTGTTGCTGGAGGTGGTGCGTCTGGCCGAGCAGCTCGGCGTCGCGTTCGCCTTCCCCACCCAGACGCTGGAGATCGACGCCACGCCCGAGCGGCCGCGCGCGCCGGCGACCCCACTGCCCGCCGAGCAGCTCGTCGAGATCGCCCGCGACTTCGGTCCCGGCGGACGGCAGGGCCGCCCGCGCGGGCTCGGGCTCCACACGCCCCCGCACGAGGAGACCTGACCCGCGGCGACCGCCGCCGCAAATTCGCAACATCCCTGTGCGAAGATGGAACGTTGGCATGTCGGCGCCGGTGGCGTCGACACGACTTCCCCAAGCATGAGGATCGATTCGATGACCGACAGCCTGACCCTGGTGCAGAAACAGCGCGCCCACCTGCAAGATGCCGTCGATGGGCTGGGACGGCTCGCGCTCACGGCACTGCGCCACTCGGTCGACTGTCTCGAGCAGCACGATCCGGCGCGCGCCGCGCAAATCATCGCCGACGACGCCGAGATCAACCAGCAGCGCCGCCTGCTCGAACAGGAATGCCTGGTGACCCTGGCCGCCTACAAGCCCGCCGGCGTCGATCTGCGCGCCGTCGGTGCGTGCATGGAGCTGGCCGGTGAACTCGAGCGCATCGGCGACTATGCTGCCGACGTCGCCCGTCTCCTCGTCAAGCGCGGCGCGACGCCCTTCCCCGCCGAGCCGGTGGCGGCGATCGGCGAGCTGGCGGGCACCGCAATCGCGATGCTCGAGGCCACCCTCGAGGTGTTCGCCGCCAACGGCGACGAGGCGCGCGCGCGCGCGGCGGTGGCCGCCGAGGAGCAGGTCGACCGCGACGAGCACGCCTTCATCGAGCAGGTGTTGGAGCGGATGCGCGAGGACCCCGAGTTCGCCGTCACCGGGACCCAGTTGCTGTGGATCGCCCACAACTACGAGCGGGTCGCCGACCGCGCGACCAATGTCGCCGAGCGCGCGATCTATGTCGCCTCGGGCAAGACCCCCGACCTGGATTGAGTGCGCGCGCGCCGGCGACTAGCGCGCCGGCAGCGTCAGCCCATCCTTGCCGGCGCGCTGCAGCTGGGCGCGCACCCGCTCGGCATCGGCCTTGTTGGCGTAGGGACCGAGACGCACCCGGTGATAGACCGCGCCGCTGTCGAGGGTGACGCGCTCGATCCGGCTGGAGAGGCCGAGCAGAGCGAGTTCGGCGCGCAGCGTCTCGGCATCGGCATTGCGCTTGAACGAGCCGGCCTGGACGACATAGCCGCCAGTGGCGGCGGGGCGCTCGAGGCTGGCCGATGGCGGCGGGGTCTGCGGCTGGGGCGGCGGCTCTGGCTGGGGACGAGGGGCCGGCGGCGGGGGTGGCGGGGCGTCGGTCTCGATCTCGACCTCGGCGTCGCGCAACAGCGTGGGGAACTGAAAGTCGGGCTGCACCGGCACCGGACGCGAGGCCGGCGCCGCGCGCTCGCCAGTCTCCGCGCCCACCTCGGGCTCGGGCATCCAGTACAGGCTGGCGCCGAAGGCACCGAGCAGGGCCCCGAACAGGAACCACCAGACGCAGGAGCGCGACTGCTGGCGCTTCGGGCTGGGGCGGGTCGCGCCACTGCGTCGGTAGTCCCTGGTCATCTCACATGTTCTCCGGCGCGCTCACCCCGAGCAGCCCCAGGCCATTGCGCAGCACCTGACGCACGGCGAGGATCAGCTTGATCCGGGCATCGCGCAGCGCAGCGTCATCGACCAGGAACTGGTGGGCGTTGTAATAGGTGTGCAGCTCGTTGGCGAGATCGCGCAGATAGTGGGTGAGCTGATGCGGTTCGGCCTTGAGCGCAGCGCCCTCGACCACCTCCGGATAGCGCGCGATGGAGCGCAGCAGCGCCTGCTCCTGGGGCTCGACCAGGCGATCGAGATGGCTGGTGCCGGCGCTCGGCTCGATGCCGATGCCGCGCTCGGCGGCCTGGCGCAGCACGCTGCAGACGCGGGCGTGGGCGTACTGGACGTAGTAGACCGGGTTGTCCGAGGACTCGGACTTGGCCAGGTCGAGATCGAAGTCGAGATGCTGCTCGCAGCGACGCATGACGTAGAAAAAGCGCGCCGCGTCGCGCCCGACCTCCTCGCGCAGCTGACGCAGGGTGACGAACTCGCCCGAGCGCGTCGACATCTGCGCCTTCTCGCCGCCGCGATAGAGGATGGCGAACTGCACCAGCAGCACCTCGAGACGGCTGGCATCGTCGCCGAGCGCCTCGAGCGCGGCCTTCACCCGCGGCACATAGCCGTGGTGGTCGGCGCCCCAGATGTCGATCACCCGCTCGAAGCCGCGCTCGAGCTTGTCCATGTGATAGGCGATGTCGGAGGCGAAGTAGGTGGTCTGGCCGTTGTCGCGCACCACCACCCGGTCCTTCTCGTCGCCGAAGTCGGTGGAGCGGAACCAGAGCGCGCCGTTCTGCTCGTAGACGTGCCCGGACGCGCGCAGCCGCTCGATGGCCTTGTTGACCGCACCGCTCTCGGTGAGCGTGCGCTCGGAGTACCACTCCTGATAGTCGACGCCGAAGCCGGCGAGATCGTCGCGGATGTCGTCGAGGATGGTGTTGAGCCCGAGCTCGAAGACGAAGCGATAGCGGTTGTCGCCGAGCAGACGCTTGGCGGCCGCGATCAGGTCGTCGATGTGCGCCTCCTTGTCACCGCCGCCGGCACCGTCGTCATCCGCCGCCACCCCGGCGAAGACCGCATCGGCGGCCACCCGGTAGGCGTCGCCGTGCTCGCGGTGCAGGGTCGCGGCGATGTCCCAGACGTAATCGCCCTTGTAGCCGTTGCTCGGGAAGGTCAGCTCCTCGCCGCAGAGCTCGAGATAGCGCAGCCACACCGAGGTGCCGAGGATGTCCATCTGGCGACCGGCGTCGTTGACGTAGTACTCGCGGTGGACGTCGAAGCCGACCGCGGCGAGCAGATCGGCGACCACGCTGCCGTAGGCCGCGCCACGACCGTGACCGACGTGCAGCGGTCCGGTGGGATTGGCCGAGACGAACTCGACCTGCACCCGACGTCCGGCGCCGACCTGGCTGCGCCCGTAGTCGGGCCCGGCGGTCATGATCTGCGGCACCAGGGCGTGGTAGGCGGCCTCGGTGAGGAAGAAGTTGATGAAGCCGGGACCGGCGATCTCGACCCGCGCCACGGCGGCGGAGGCGGGCAGCGCCTCGACCAGTCGCTGCGCCAGGTCGCGCGGCTTGGTGCGCGCCTGCTTGGCCAGCACCATGGCGATGTTGGTGGCGAAGTCGCCGTGGGCCGGATCCCTGGTGCGATCGAGCTGGGGCTCGGGCAGCGCCTCGAGCGCGAGGGTGCCGTCTGCGACGAGACGCCCGAGGGCGTCGCGGATGAGTTCGATGATGTCTTGCTTCATGCAGGCCTACGACCAGGCCGCGCCGCGCCGACGCAGGATCCGCACGACCCCTGGGACGGGGCCGGGACCGGCAATCGGCGGCGCAAGCCGCAATGGAGATGGAAAGTGCTCGGGCGCCGGATCGATCGGGCGGCAGCCCTGATCCCGTCTAAGCATACCCGAATCCGTCGCCACGAGGGAGACGCGACGCCGGGCGGCAGCGGCGCGAGCGTGGAATCCGCGCCTGCCCCCAAGGTACGGCGGACATGCCGGTCGAGCGGCGCTCGACGGTCATCTCCGGCGCAGCGACCTACACGCTTCGGTTTATAATGCTTCGCTCCATCGACAATCCAGCAACGCCCATGCCCATGTACCAGACCGACGACCTGCGCATCCGCGAAATCAAAGAAGTCCGCTCACCGAAGGCGTTGCACGAGGAGTTTCCGCTCTCCGAGGCCGCCTCGGCGACCGTCTATGGCACCCGTCACGCGATCCAGCGCATCCTCCACGGCGAGGACGATCGTCTGCTGGTGATCATCGGTCCCTGCTCGGTGCACGACCCCGACGCCGCGATCGAGTACGCCCGCAAGCTCAAGCCGCTGCGCGAGCGCTTCGCCGAGCAGTTGCAGGTGGTGATGCGGGTCTATTTCGAGAAGCCGCGCACCACCGTCGGCTGGAAGGGGCTGATCAACGACCCCGGACTCGACGGCAGCTTCGAGATCAACCAGGGGCTGGGCATCGCCCGCAAGCTGCTGCTCGATCTCAACGACATGGGCATGCCCGCCGGCACCGAGTTCCTCGACCTGATCAGCCCCCAGTACATCGCCGATCTGATCAGCTGGGGCGCGATCGGCGCGCGCACCACCGAGAGCCAGGGCCATCGCGAGCTGACCTCCGGGCTGTCCTGCCCGGTCGGCTTCAAGAACGCCACCAACGGTGACGTCAAGGTGGCGATCGACGCCATCCACGCCGCCGCCCGTCCCCATGTGTTCATGTCGGTGACCAAGGAGGGACGCTCGGCGATCTTCAGCACCACCGGCAACGTCGACACCCATGTCATCCTGCGCGGCGGCCAGCGTCCGAACTACGACACCGAGAGCGTGCACATCGCCGCCGACCAGATCGTCGAGTCCGGGCTGACGCCGAAGGTCATGATCGACTGCAGCCACGCCAACAGCCGCAAGAAGCCGGAGAAGCAGGTGCGCGTCTGTCAGGACGTGGCCGGACAGGTGGCGCGCGGCGAGCAGTGCATCATCGGCGCGATGATCGAGGGCAACCTGGTCGCCGGGCGGCAGAACCTCGGTGACGGCAAGGGGTTGGTCCACGGCCAGAGCATCACCGACGCCTGTGTCGGCTGGGACGACACCGAGCCCATGCTCCAGGCACTGGCCGACGCCGTGGAGCAGCGCCGCGCCGCCCGCGCCCGCGGGCGCGACTGAGACCGCCGGCCTCTCACGCGCGCCGGGGATCCCGACTAAGCTCCGACATGGCGGGGCACTGAGCCCCGCCATGTGATTCCAGCGGAGGGAGGATCAAGCATGAAAGGCGCCATCGCGCTGCTCTGCGCGGTCGCGGCCCTCGACGCCCAGGCCGAGCTGTATCGTTGCGTCGACGCCGCCGGTCATACCAGTTACCAGCAAACGCCCTGTGACGCCGCAAGTTCGGGGGGCAGCATCGAGCTCGACACCCGCAGCCCCGACGGCAACGCCCGCGCCGCCAACGACCCGAGGATGTCGGTCGGCAGCCAGCTCGAACGGCTCGCCCCACCCCCGACCGAGCGCACTTCCACCGACGCGCCGCGCAAGACATCAACCCCCACGGCAGTGGATCGGGCCAAATGCGCCCGTCACCGTGCCCAGGTCGCGCGCTGGGAACAGACCGCCCGCGCCACCTACCGCGACCGCAGCGAACAGCGCTACCGCGAGCAGATGCTCGAACACCACCGCGCCCAGGTCGAGCGGTATTGCGGCCCCTGAGGACGGGCTGCCAGCCGCCAGCCGCCAGCCGCCAGCCGCCGGGAGATATTGAACCGCAAAGTCCCAAAGGACGCGAAGAGAGCGACCAGCCTTCAGCAAACAGTCTCCGGTGTCGGTGTGCGGTCAACCGCGACGCGACGAGACAACCCAGCCCCCTCACTGGAGGCTGGCAGCTGGAAGCCTTCCTTCATCTTCGCGCTCTTGGCGCCTTTGCGGTTCGAATCAGCTTCCAGCGATCAGCCTCCAGTCGGCGAGGCTGGTGTGCATGATCGGCGATTGACGAGCAAGACAGCATCTTGGCGGTTCAATGAAGATTGAACCGCCAAGACACAAAGGACGCGAAGAGAGCGACCAGCCTTCAGCAAACAGCCTCCGGTGTCGGCGTACGGTCAACCGCGACGCGACGAGACAACCCAGCCCCCTCACTGGAGGCTGGCAGCTGGCGACTGAAGGCTGGGCGCTGATCGCTACCCCTGGCGGCTGGTGGCTGGGCGCTGATCGCTCCCCCCGCGATGGGCACGCTGCGCTTTGCCCATCCTACGGCGATGGCACCTGGTGTTCGTGGCGAGGGTGAGGAAAAACGCCCGCTGGCGGCTGGCGGCTGGTGGCTGGCGGCTGGTAGCTGACGGCTGATCGCTGAACCTCAGAGCCGCCCCAGATAACGCTCGCCGCCAAGACGCGAGGACTGGTCGATGATCCAGTCGGCGCGGCGGCGCAACCGCTCCGAGGGGCGGTCGAGACGGTAGTGACCGGGGGCCGGCAGCACGCCGATGAGCAGCGCCGACTCCTCCAGCGTCAGGGTGCGCGCCGGGTGGCCGAAGTAGCGCACGCTGGCCGCCCCGGCGCCATAGGTGCTGGGGCTGAACTGGATGATGTTGAGATAGACCTCGAGGATGCGCTCCTTCGACCACAGCACCTCGAGCAACAAGGTGAACCAGGCCTCGATCGCCTTGCGCCCCCAGCCCTGCCCCGGCCACAGGAAGAGGTTCTTGGCCGTCTGCTGGGTGATGGTGCTGGCGCCGCGCAACGCGCCGCCCTGGCGATGGGCGGCGAGGGCGTGACGGATCTCGATCAGGTCGAAGCCGAGATGGGTCGGAAAGCGCTGATCCTCACCACTGATCGCCGCCAGTCGCAGCGGCGGCGGGAGCTCGCTCCAGGGCACCCAGCAATGATGGTAATAGGGCGGTGACTGATCGAGTCGCCACAGGTTGTAGGCGTGCTGGAGCATGAACGCCGAGGCCGGCGGATCGACCCAGCGCAGCGCCCCGACGAGCAGCGCCGAGCCGAGCACGCCGGTGACGGCCAGCACCAGTAACCCGCGACCGCAGCGGCGCAGCCAGCAGCGCGCGCGCCCGGGCATGCTCCGGAGCCGCGACGGCGACGACCCGGGCGCCTCGGCCGCGGCGCTCGCCATGCCCGGCCCGGGGGCATCGACCGCGCCGGCCTCCCGCCGCTCCTGCTCGCTCATCGTCGCAGTGTCGCACCCATGCCCGTGCTCAGCCCGCCAGCCCCCGGGTCTGCAGCGCGCGGATCTGGTCGCGCACCGCCGCCGCCTGCTCGAACTCCAGGTCCTTGGCGTGCTGGTACATGGTCTTCTCCAGCGCCTTGATCCGCTTGGCCAGCTGCTGCGGGGTGAGCGCGGCGTACTCGGCCACCTCGTCGGCCACCGCAGCATAGTCACGCGCCGGCAGCGGCGCGCCCGGAGTGGCCGCCTCCATGATGTCGGCCACCGCCTTGCGGATGGTCTGCGGGGTGATGCCGTTGGCGGCATTGGCGGCGAGCTGCTTGGCGCGGCGGCGCTCGGTCTCGTCGATCGCCCGGCGCATCGAGGCGGTGACGCTGTCGGCGTAGAGGATCGCCTTGCCGTTGGCATTGCGCGCGGCGCGACCGATGGTCTGGATCAGCGAATCGGTCGAGCGCAGGAACCCTTCCTTGTCGGCGTCGAGGACGGCGACCAGCGAGACCTCGGGCATGTCCAGCCCCTCGCGCAGCAGGTTGATGCCGACCAGCACGTCGAAGGCGCCGAGCCGCAGATCGCGGATGATCTCGACGCGCTCGACGGTATCGATGTCGGAGTGCAGATAGCGCACCCGCACCTCGTGCTCGGTGAGGTAATCGGTGAGGTCCTCGGCCATGCGCTTGGTGAGGGTGGTCACCAGCACGCGTTCGTCGACCGCGACCCGGGCGTGGATCTCGGAGAGCAGGTCGTCGACCTGGGTCAGCGCCGGGCGCACCTCGAGCTCGGGGTCGACCAGCCCGGTGGGACGCACCACCTGCTCGACGACCACGCCCGAGTGCTCCAGCTCGAAGGCGCGCGGGGTGGCCGAGACATAGATGGTCTGCGGCTGGCGCGCGCGAAACTCCTCGAAGCGCAGCGGCCGGTTGTCGAGCGCCGAGGGCAGGCGGAAGCCGTAGTCGACCAGGTTCTCCTTGCGCGAGCGATCACCCCGGTACATGCCGCCGAGCTGGGGCACGGTGACATGGCTCTCGTCGATCACCACCAGGGCGTCGTGCGGCAGGTAGTCGTAGAGGGTCGGCGGCGGCTCGCCGGGGGCGCGCCCGGAGAGATAGCGACTGTAGTTCTCGATGCCCTGGCAGTAGCCGACCTCGACCATCATCTCCAGGTCGAACTGGGTGCGCTGTTCGAGCCGCTGCGCCTCGACCAGCTTGCCCTGCTCGCGCAGCACCGCGAGGCGCTCGCGCAGCTCCGGCTTGATCTGCTCGACGGCCTGGAGGATGGTCTCGCGCGGCGTGGCGTAGTGGGTCTTGGGGTAGACGGTGTAGCGCGCCACCTGCTGGCGCACCGCGCCGGTGAGCGGGTCGAACAGCGACAGCGACTCGATCTCGTCGTCGAACAGCTCCACCCGCACCGCCTCGTCGTCGGACTCGGCCGGATAGATATCGATCACGTCGCCGCGCACCCGGTAGCAGCCGCGCTGCAGCTCGACCTCGTTGCGCTGGTACTGCAGGTCGGCGAGACGACGCAGGATGGCGCGCTGATCGACCAGATCGCCGCGCTTGAGCAGCAGCACCATCTTCAGATAGGCGCTCGGGTCACCGAGCCCGTAGATCGACGAGACGGTGGCGACGATCACCACATCGCGCCGCTCCAGCAGCGCCTTGGTCGCCGACAGCCGCATCTGCTCGACGTGCTCGTTGATCGCCGCGTCCTTCTCGATATAGGTATCCGTGGCCGGGACATAGGCCTCGGGCTGGTAGTAGTCGTAGTAGGAGACGAAGTACTCGACGGCGTTGTGCGGGAAGAACTCGCGCATCTCGCCGTAGAGCTGGGCGGCGAGGGTCTTGTTCGGCGCCAGTACCAGGGTCGGGCGCTGCACCCGGTCGATGACGTTGGCGATGGTGAAGGTCTTGCCCGAACCGGTCACCCCGAGCAGGGTCTGCCCGGCCTCGCCGTCCTCGAGGCCGGCGACCAGGCGTTCGATGGCTGCTGGCTGATCGCCCGCGGGTGCGAACCGGGCTTCGAGCTGGAAAGGTCTGGCGGACATGCAAGGGGCCTCGTCTGCTGATGGCGACGGCACCCCGCAGCGACCGCGATCCACGGCCATCGCGCGAGATGCCGGGCGTCCGGCGTTTCGCTATTATTGGCAGTTGCAACAATCAAATCCAGCCACCCCAGGACCCCAGAGATCATCGCTGATGAGCACCAAACTCGCCGCCCGCGTCCAGGCCGTCAAGCCGTCTGCCACACTCGCCATCACCGCCCGCGCCAATGCGCTGCGCGCCGAGGGCAAGGACGTGATCGGACTCGGTGCCGGTGAACCCGACTTCGACACCCCCGAACACATCAAGGCCGCCGCCATCGCCGCGATCGAGAACGGCTTCACCAAGTACACCGCCGTCGACGGCACCGCCGGGCTCAAGCAGGCGATCATCGACAAGTTCAAGCGCGACAACGGGTTCGACTTCACCGCCGAGCAGATCCTGGTCTCCTGCGGCGGTAAGCAGAGCTTCTTCAACCTCGCCCAGGCGCTGCTCGATCCGGGCGACGAGGTGGTGATCCCCGCCCCCTACTGGGTCTCCTACCCCGACATGTCGCTGCTCGCCGGTGCCGCCCCGGTGTTCATCCACGCCGCCGCCGACCAGTCGTTCAAGATCACCCCGGCGCAGCTGCGCGCGGCGATGACCGAGCAGACCCGGCTGGTGGTCATCAACAGCCCCTCCAACCCCACCGGCATGGCCTACAGCCGCGACGAGCTCGAGGCCCTCGGCGAGGTGCTGCGTGACTTCCCGCGCGCGGTGATCGCCAGCGACGACATGTACGAGCACATCCGTTGGAGCGATGCGCCCTTCGTCAACATCCTCAACGCCTGCCCCGACCTTGCCCCGCGCACCCTGGTGCTCAACGGTGTCTCCAAGGCCTACTCGATGACCGGCTGGCGCATCGGCTACGCCGCCGGCCCGGCCGACATCATCAAGGCGATGAAGAAGGTGCAGTCGCAGAGCACCTCCAACCCGGCCTCGATCTCGCAGGCCGCCGCCCAGGCCGCGCTCGAAGGCCCGCAGGCGTGCATCGGCGAGATGCTCGTCGCCTTCAAGGCGCGTCACGACCTGGTCGTCGAGCGACTCAACGCGATCGAGGGCATCGAGTGCCTGCCCACCGACGGCACCTTCTATGTCTTCCCCAAGGTGCAGGGGCTGATCGATCGCATGCCCAACATCAACACCGACCTCGAGCTGGCCGAGTTCCTGATCGAGACCGCCGGCGTCGCCCTGGTGCCCGGCACCGCCTTCGGCCTGCCCGGCTACGTCCGACTGTCGATCGCCACCAGCCGCGAGAACCTGGAACAGGCGCTCGAGCGTATCGCCAACGCCTGCGCCGGCTGAGACCCGCCCCGGCGTCCCGTCCGCCGGGGCGCCGAGTCATCGGTCAGAGGCAAGCGAAAACGGCATGCGATCGAACACAGCAATCGAATCCATGCTTGACGCATCAGCGCATCCCCACTAACATTATCGGCTCAAGACATTCCCTGGTAGCTCAGTCGGTAGAGCGGGTGACTGTTAATCACTAGGTCGGCGGTTCGAGCCCGTCCCAGGGAGCCAAATACGAAAAAGGGCTGATCCTCACGGATCAGCCCTTTTTTCTTGTCTGTCTGTCGGTTTCGCCCCGCTCAGAGCAACAGCAGGGCCGTCGACATCCCCACCAGATAGGCCGGCCAGTAGCCGATGCGGGCGAGACGATCGAGCCGCTCGGCCTCGCGCTCGCGCTTCTGGTGCTGCCAGATCCGCAACTGCACGTTGACCAGGATCACCGCCCCGGTGATCACGAAGGTGCCGGCGATGAAGGCATCGACCGCGGTGAGATAGCCCAGCCTCGGCAGGTCGTTGCCCAGGGTGAAGTTGAAGGCGATCAGCAACAGCAGCACGGTGATGCCGATGTCGATACGCTTCATGTAGTCCTTGAGGCGGAAGGTGCTCCACGAGACCACCAGGATGATCAGCATCGGCACGAAGATGCGCACCACGTAATAGAGCAGGTGACGGTTGGCCTGGAAGCCGAGCGAGAAGCGCGAGTAACCGAGTCCGTCGGCACCGGTGACGGTGTCGACCACCGCCGCCGAATCGAACACCTGCCATTCCTCCTCGCCGAGCTGGTCGCCGACCCCGATATGCTCGGGCAGAAGCTCGAAGACGAACAGCGAGTCGGGGAGCAAGGACTCCGCCCGGATGTAGAACGACTGGCTGTCGAAGGGGAAATCGCGGAAATCGAAGTCCGGGGCCTGGAACACCGCCGTTGCGCGCTCGATATAGTGCACCTCGCCATCGGGGTAGAGGCGTATCCCCTGGCGGCTCAGGTCGTGCCGCCCCTGCTGATTGGCCAGGAACATCCCCGGCCACACCACCCCCTGCGCCTGTAACCTCTCCATCGTCTTGGCAAAGGTCAGCATGCGAAACGGCGGCGCCCCGGGCGTCGGCTCATAGGCCAGCGCCGGCTCGCGATAACGTACCCGCAGGGTATAGACGGCGGAGAAATTCTCGGCCTTCTGGTCGATCCCGACGATCTGGTCCAGCGTCACCCCGATCCGCACCACGGTCGGCCCGTCGGCCCCCTCCCCGGCCACGACCCAACCCGACAGCAACAGCAGACACAGCAGCAGCAACAGGCGATGCATCGGCACGACCTCGGGCGACGGGAGTCAACCTGGAGGATAGCGGCTCGCCGGGATCGTACACAAGACGAGCCGCCAAGGGATTGGACCGCAAAGACGCGAAGGACGCCAAGCAAAAACAGTTGATTGGGTTGCAGCGACCAGTACGGCTGAATGCAATGCCCACTGGAGGCCGGCGATTGGAAGCCGATCGTCTTCTTTGCGCGCTTCGCGTCTTTGCGGTTCGATTCGGCTGGTCGCTAACGGCCGGCGCCCGGGATCAGTCCCCGAGGTCGCCCCACAGCCCCTGGATCAGCGCGATGGCGGCCAGGGGAGCGGTCTCGGTGCGGAGGATGCGGGGACCGAGACGCACGCCGGTGAAGCCCTGAGCGCGGGCCTGATTGATCTCGCGCTCGCTCAGACCGCCTTCGGGACCGATCAACAGGGTGACGCCGGTCTCGGGCGGGGTGAGTGCGGTGAGCGCGCGCTCGGCGCGAGGATCGAGGATGAGACCGCCGGGCCAGCCGGCGGGGAGCCAGTCGGGCAGCGCCTGCAGGTCGTCGAGCCGGGGCAGGCGGCGACGACCGCTCTGCTCGCAGGCGCTGACGATCACCCCGCGCCAGTGGTCGAGACGACGCGCCAGCCGCGCCCCGTCGAGCCGCACCACGCTGCGCTCGGTACGCAGCGGGGTGATGCGGGTGACGCCAAGCTCCACGGCCTTCTGCAACGCGAAGTCCATGCGCTCGCCCTTGGAGACGCCGAGGGCGAGATGGATCTCGAGCCGGGGCGCGGGCTCGACGGGACCAGGCGCGCCGAGGCGCACCTGCACGCCCTCGCGCCCGCTGTGGGTGATGGTGGCGGGGAAGTCGTGACCGCTGCCGTCGAAGAGCACCACCTCGGCCCCGGGGCCGAGGCGCAGCACCTGCGCCAGATGACGCGCGGGACCGCTGGGCAGGGCGCAGTCGGCGCCGTCGGTCAGCGGCTGGTCGACATGGACGCGAGGGATGCGCACGGCTCAGCCCCCGTGATCACGCCCACCGGCCAGACGCCAGCCGGCGAAGGCCAGGGCCAGCCAGCCGCCGAGCAGCAGCATACCGCCGATCGGGGTGACCATGCCCAGCCCCCGCACCCCGCTGAGCACCAGCGCGAACAGGCTGCCGCTGAACAGGGCGATGCCGGCGAAAAACAGCCAGGCGGCGAGAGCGACGCCAGCGGCGCGCGGGCGCGCCACCAGCAAGGCGCCACAGACCAGGATCGCCAGGGCGTGGGTGGCGAGATAGTCGGCGGCGGTGTGCCAGTTGGCCAGCATGCGCGGCTCGACCCGGCCATCGAGTCCGTGCGCGCCGAAGGCGCCGAGCGCCACGCTCGTCAGCCCGCAGAGCGCGCCGACGACCAGCCAGGGTCGTGCCGGATGCATCATCGATCCCCCTCGTTATCCACCGATCTCAGTCGCGCGGCTTGCGATTCGGGCGCGGCCGCCACTCCTTCTCGCCGGGCGCGCCACGACGCACCGGCGTGCGCTCGCCGCGCTGCCGCCCGGGCACGAACTTGCCGGGACGCGGCTTGCCCGGACGCCCCTCGCGCACCGGTGCGGCGGTGCCACGGCGCGGCTCGCCCTCGCTCTGATCGAGCGCCGAGATGCGCAGCGCCTGACCACGGACATAGACCCGCTTGAGGTGCTGGAAGACCTCGCGCGGCATGCCCTTGGGCAGGTCGACCACCGAGTGATCGTCCTGGATGTCGATGCGGCCGATGAAGCGGCCCTCCAGCCCGGCCTCGTTGGCGATGGCGCCGACGATCTCGCGCGGGGTGGCGCCATGCTGATGACCGACCTCGATGCGGTAGTGCTCGAGATCGCCCTGCGGCGGCCGGCCGGCGTCGTGGTCGCGCTCGCGACGCGGGCGACGCTCGCCGCGATCACCGCGCTCGGGACGAGCGCCCCGCTCGAGACGCGGACCGCGGTCATGACGCTCGCGCGACGGGCGCGGCCGCGGCAGCTCCTCCTGGATCTCCAGCGGACGCTCGCGCTGGTTGAGATAGGCGAGCGCCGCGGCGAGGTCGTGCATCTCGACCTCCAGCTCGGTGTTGAGCCGCGACAGCAGGCGATAGAAGAAATCGAGGTCCTGGCCGAGCGCCTCCTTGATCTCGGCGGTGAAGCGATCGATACGCGACTCGCTGAGATCGGCCGCCGAGGGCGGCTCCATCGCCGGCACGCTGCGGCGGATGGTGCGCTCGATGGCGCGCAGCAGCCCGCGCTCGCGCGGCTCGACCAGCAGCAGCGCGCGACCGGCGCGACCGGCACGGCCGGTGCGGCCGATACGGTGGACATAGGCCGAGGGGTCGGTGGGGATGTCGAAGTTGACGACATGGCTGATGCGCTCGACATCGAGTCCGCGCGCGGCCACGTCGGTGGCGACCAGGATATCGAGCTGGCGCTGCTTGAGCCGCTCGATGGTGCGCTCGCGCATCTCCTGGTTCATGTCGCCGTTGAGCGCCTCGGCGGCGAACCCATGGGCCTTGAGCTTGTCTGCCAGTTCGGTGGTGCCGTGCTTGGTGCGCACGAAGACCACCATGCCGTCGAACTCCTCGATCTCGAGGATGCGGGTGAGCACGTCGAGCTTGTGGAAGCGGGTGACCACGCAGTGGTGCTGATCGATGGTGTCGACCGTCTCCGAGTCGGCCGCCACCTGCACCAGCATGGGGTCGCGCAGCCGCTTCTCGGCCACCTGACGGATGGCGCGCGGCATGGTCGCCGAGAACAGCGCCACCTGCCGCTCCTCCGGCGCCTGCTCGAAGATCCAGTCGATGTCCTCGGCGAAGCCCATGTTGAGCATCTCGTCGGCCTCGTCGAGCACCAGGGCGCGGATCCCGGCGAGCGACATGGTGCCGCGACGGATGTGGTCCATCACCCGACCCGGGGTGCCGACGATCACCTGCGGCTTGCGCTTGAGCTGGCTGATCTGCAGCCCGTAGCTCTGACCGCCATAGATCGGCAGCACCAGGAAGCCGGGCAGGTGCGCGGCGTACTCCTGGAAGGCCTCGGCGACCTGCAGCGCGAGCTCGCGGGTCGGCGCCAGCACCAGGATCTGCGGTCCCCCGGCATCGAGATCGAGACGGCTCAACAGCGGCAGGGCGAAGGCCGCGGTCTTGCCGGTGCCGGTCTGGGCCTGACCGAGCAGGTCACGCCCGGCGAGCAGGTGCGGGATACATTGGCTTTGAACCGGGGTGGGGGACTCATAGCCGAGATCACCAACGGCCTGGGTGACGGCGGGGGAGAGACCGAGATCGGCGAAACCGGTGCTCGTGTCAGGGGTATCCATGGTGGAGCCTCGAAGGGGAGAGAGAAAGGCGCGCTTGCAAAGAAGGCCGGGATGGCCTGCCGGAGATCGCGAGGAAACTGTTTATTATTGAACTATGTGCGTGCAACTGCAAGTGATTTCACCTTTTCCACACACCATCACCGCCACCGCAAGGGTTGCGATTTTGCCTTGTCGCCACTCCATGCCGCGCCTACATTGGGTTAAACCTTAATATTTCGATAAGGAATTCATCATGACCAAATCCACCAAGCAGCCGGGAAGCGCCGTCCCCAGCCGCCGTCTCAGCCGTCTCTGGCACCTCGGTCGTGCGACCACCGACCTGGCCGCCGGCGTCGGCGTCAAGGGGATGTTCGAGCTGGCGCGCAGTCGCAACAGCGGCGAGCCGGCGCGCATCCAGCTCTCGCCCGAGCACACCCGGCGCTTCACCGAGCGGCTGGCGCGGATGCGCGGTGCGGTGATGAAGATGGGCCAACTGATGTCGATGGAAGGCTCGGACATCTTCACCCCGGAGGCCGCCGAGATCATGAGTGCGCTGCGCGAGCGCGCCGAACCGATGCCGATGAGTCAGCTCAGCCAGGTGCTCGAGCGCGAGTACGGGGCGGACTGGGACAAGCGCTTCAGCCGCTTCGAGTTCAAACCGATCGCCGCCGCCTCGATCGGCCAGGTGCACCGCGCCGAGACCCGCGACGGTCGCCGTCTGGCGCTGAAGATCCAGTTCCCCGGGGTGCGCGACAGCATCGACAGCGACATCGACAACCTCGCCCTGCTCGGCCAGACCTTCGGCATGGCCCCCAAGGGCATCGACATCAAGCCCTTTCTCGAGGAGGCGCGCCGCCAGCTCCATCGCGAGGCCGACTACGACGCCGAGGCCGAGGCCCTCGAGTGCTATCGCGCGCGACTCGGCGACGACCCCGACTTCCTGGTCCCGGCGGTGCATCGCGACCTCACCACCCGCAACGTGCTGGCGATGGACTTCGTCGACGGCGTACCGGTCGACCGCCTCGCCGGCGCCGACTACCGCCGCGCCGCGCGCGATCGCGCCGCCACCGCGCTGATGCGCCTGACCCTGCGCGAGCTGTTCGAGTTCGGCCTGGTGCAGACCGACCCCAACTTCGGCAACTATCTCTACGACGCCGACAGCGGCCGTATCGCCCTGCTCGACTTCGGCGCCACCCACGGCGTCGCCCCCGAGCACGTCGCCGCGTTCCGCCGCCTGGCGCTCGCCACCATCGACAGCGATCGCGAGGGCATGCGCGAGGCCTCAGTCGCGCTCGGCTACATGGGCGCCGACGACCCGGTCGAGCACATCGGCACCATGCTCGACCTGCTGCAGCTCGCCGCCGAGCCGCTGAGCACCGATGACCACTACGACTTCGGCACCTCCGACCTGTTCGAGCGCGTCTACCGCCAGGGGCGCGAGCTGTTCCGCTCCGGCGCCTTCAGCACCGCCCCGGCGCCGGAGACGATGTTCCTGCACCGCAAGTTCATGGGCTCGTTCATGCTCTCGCGCCGACTGCGCGCGCGCGTCGATCTCGCCGCGATGGTCGAGGGCGTGATCCGGCCGCCGGCGCCCGCGGCCGCGGCCGCCTGAGCACCGCTCCGGCTCAGTCGGCGTCGCCCGGCCAGCGAGCGTGGCGCAGTACCGCCGCCACCAGCGCATCGATGTCCGGCGGTTTCTCCAGCAGCTCGGCCATACCGGCCTCGTTGGCCTGGGCGCAGGTCTCGGGCAGCAGCGCGACCGTCAGCCCCACCACCGGGATCCCGGGGAGACGCTCACGGCAGCGCCGCGCCAGCGTCAGACCATCGACCACCGGCATCCGCAGGTCGGTGAGGAGCAGCTGGTAATCGTCGTCGGTATCGAGTGCGGCGAGCGCCTGCTCGCCGTCGCCGACGCCGGTCACCCGCGCCCCCTCGCCCTCGAGGATCTCCTGGAGCACGCACAGAGTGATCTCGTTGTCCTCGGCGACCAGCAGCCGCAGACCCTGCAACGGGGAAAGGGATTGGGACTCCATGAGCGTGCCCTCCTTGCCTGATCGCCGAGCATTCAGCGCGCCAGTCGCGCCAGCCGGCGCTGATAGCGACGCATCACCCGCAGATGGATCGCCGCCTGGGTCCACAGATAGAGATACCAGGGCAGCGCCGGGGCATAGTCGTGGATCGCGGCCATGGTGTAGCGGCCATCGAGCAGGGTATGGAACTCGAACCGCCCGCCGGTCTCGGCGCGGGCCAGCAATCCACCGTCGATGTGATAGACCCGCCGCTGTGCCGTGCTCATCGCCGCCGCCGGACGCAGCCGCAACAGTACCACCCGGGGCAGTCGCAGCCCGACCTCCCAACCGCCGTCGGCGCACTCGCGACTGGCCACCAGCGGCCAGCAGCAGCGTCCCAGCCAGCGGAAATAGTTGCCCGCCACCCAGGCCGCGTCCTGTCCCGGCGGCAGGATGATGCGCTGGATCGAGCGTACCCGGCTCGCCTCGCGCAGTTGCGCCCGGTCCTCGAGCTGGATCGGGCGGCGCGGGTTGGGCTGCAGGTGACGACCATCGGCGGCGAGCGACTGCGCCAGCGCCCGACGGAAGGCGAGGGCCGAGGGCGCGATCGCCCGTTGCAGCGCATTGTCACGTATTCGCAGCCGCTGCGGCAGACTCTCGACCACCGGCCCGACCAACGCGGGACTGGCCCCTGAGACCCGCCGCGCCACCCACGCGACCACCCCCAGCGGCAACCACGGCAGGGTGAACACCCAGCGTCGCACCCCCATCACCTCGGCGCACTGACGCACCATCTCGGCATGGCTCAACCACTCGGGACCACCGAGATCGAACACCCCGCGATAGTCCTCGGGGCGCTCCAGACACAGCAGGATGGCGCGCACCAGGTCGTCGAGAGCGATCGGGCGGGTCGGCGAGCGCGCCTCCGGCGGTAGCGCCAGCAGCGGCAGACGGCGCACCAGATCGACCAGCAGCCCGAGCCCGGAACCGCCCGGCCCCACCACCAGCCCGGCGCGCAGCACGCTCACCGGGGTGCCGTGAGCGGCGAGCGTCAGCTCCACCTCGCGCCGGCTCCACAGCAGCGGCGCGATCTCGAAGCCCTCGGGGATCAGCGCGCTGACGAAGACGATCTGACGCACCCCGCAGGCCGCCGCGGCGCGGGCGAAGTTGTCGGCAAGAATCAGATCCATGTCGCGCGCCGCGGCCTGGGTCAACCGCGACGAAGGGGCGTTGGAGTGCACCAGATAGACCGCGAGATCGCAGCCCTGCAGCCCGGCGCGCACCGCCTCGACGTCGAACAGATCGCAGCGACGCCAGCCGATACGCCGCTCGGGGTCCGGAATCCGCGCCCGCGCCGGCGAGCGGGTCAACGCCACCACCTCGTGGTGCTCGGCCAGCGTCCGGCACAACGCGGTGCCGATGAAACCGCTGGCACCGGCGACCGCCACCTGGGGCCGTCCCTGCTCACTCATCCAACCTCCTCGATCCGATCAATCCTGTGGCGCGTCCCAACCGTCGCTGAGTGTTCGCAGGAAGGCGACAATGGCGGCCTCCTCCTCGGCATCGAGGCCGAGATCACCCAGCTCGTCATCATTGACGTTACGCGCCACCTCCGGGCGTGGCCAGCAGTTGTTGCCCGGACGCGGCGCGGCCAGGTCCTCGCAGACCGGCTTGAGATCGCGCGTGTTGTAGAAGTGCACCACCGTCTCCAGCCCCTTGTGGGCGCCGTTGTGCATGTAGGCGCGCACGAATCCGGGCGCGGGACGACGATCGACATTGCGCAGGGTCGGCACCTTGTGCTTGCCGAGCTGCGCCCCAGCCAGGGCCGCGAAGCGCGGCACCCGGGCGAGCAGGCCTCCCAGCCCGGGATCGCGCCAGGCACGCCCATCGGGGTTGTAGCCGGCCATCGCGTACCAGGGGTTGTCGGGGTTACGCCCGACACCGAGGTTGTCGTAGGTGAAGTCGGTAAACAGTGGCGGACTGCCGTCCGCCCCCGGGGTGTGCGGATGACAGGCGGCGCAGTTGCCCTTGTCGGCGCGGGCGAAGAGCTCCAGCCCCCGGGCCTCCTCGGCGCTCAGCGGATAGCGCTCGGGATCGCGCAGATAATGGTCGTACTTGGAGCTGAAGGCGTTGACCTCGGGCGATGACTGGTAAGCGGCGAGCGCGCGGGCAATGGCGTTGAACCCAGCGACCGGCTCGGCGCAGACGCTCTCGCCGAACCAGTCGCGCAGCGCTCGCCCCCGCGGCCCGGCACAGACCCGCTCGACCGCCTCGGCGGCATCGGCAAGGTTATGCTCGAGCGGGTCGAGCAATGGCGCCTGGGCCTGCTCGGCGAGCGGGTCACCGAGCAGCCAGCCGGTGGCGCGACCGTCCCAGAAGTTGCCACCGACGAAACCGCCACTCTCCTCGTCGAGATACAGCGGCGGGCTGAAGCTCGCGTAGGCCAGGGTCGGCGCGCGACGATTGCCGAAACGTCCGGGCACCGCCCCGGGCTGGACCGCACCGGCGGCATTGATCGCGCTGTCCGGGCCGCTCCAGCCGGCACCCGGCAGGTGGCAGCTCGCACATGACTGCCCGGGCGGCTCGGACAACCCGGTATCGAAGAACAGCGCCCGGCCCAGCGCCACCAGCGACGATGGCGGCGACAGCTCGCTGGCGCCGGTCGACGCGGCGCCGAGCGCAAACGCGACGCCCAGCCAGCGCACCCGGCTGCTTGCAGTGATGTTCAGCATGGGTTCAGGAACCTCGTTTACACTTCTTGGGCATCGATCGGCACGGGTCACGCCCGCGCCGTGAGCCGCAACGGACCCTCTGCATGAAGACCACAGTCCCCCTGCTCGCTTTCGGTCTGCTGTCACTGACCATCTGCGCGGGCGCCGACGACCACCTCGACCACGACAAGGTGCGGCAGCTCCGCAAGTACGGCCAGATCCTGCCCATGGAGCAGCTGCTCGAACAGGCCGCACGGTTGCGCCCCGGCCAGCTGATCGAGGCCGAACTCGAACATCGACATGGTGGATATCGCTACGAGATCAAGATCCTCGATGCCGATGGCCGGGTCCACGAGCTCGAACTCGATGCCGCCACCGCCCGCCCGCTGCACCACGAGATCGAGCCATGAGACTGTTATTGGTAGAGGATGACCCGGCCCAGGTCGCGGCGCTGCTGCCGGCGCTCAAGGCCGCCGGGTTCGCCGTCGATCATGCCGCCGACGGCATCGGCGGCGAGCAGCTCGGCGACACCGAGCCCTATGACGTGGTGGTGCTCGACCTCGGACTGCCGCGCCGCCCCGGACTCGAGGTGCTGCGTCACTGGCGCGCACACGGGCGCGACCTGCCGGTGCTGGTGCTGACCGCGCGCGACGCCTGGCACGAACGTGTCGACGGGCTCAAGGCCGGGGCCGACGACTATCTCGGCAAGCCCTTCCACGTCGAGGAACTGCTCGCCCGGCTCAATGCCCTGACCCGCCGCGCCGCCCCCGCCGCCGGACGCACCCTCGCGGTCGACGGGCTCAGCCTCGACGAGGACGGTCAGCGCGTGGTGCTCGAGGACGGCCAGACACACCCGCTCACCGGCACCGAGTTCCGCCTGCTGCGCTACCTGCTGCGCAACCCCGGGCGCATCCTCTCCAAGACCCAGCTGATGGAGCACGTCTACGACCTCGACGCCGAGCCGAGCGGCAATCTCATCGAGGTCTATATCCGGCGGCTGCGCGAGAAGATCGGGCGCGAACGCATCGAGACCCTGCGCGGCCAGGGCTATCGGCTCAGACGCCGATGATCTCGCTCGAGACCCGGCTGCACCTGGGGCTGGCGCTGGCGCTGACGGCGGTGATCGGCAGCGCCTGGTGGATCGGTCACATCGCCCTCCACCACAGCTCGGAGAGCGTCATCTACTCGCGTCTGGAGCACGACGCCGAGGGCCTGCTCGGCTCGCTGCGCAGCGGTCACGGTCATCTGCACGTCGCCGCGCGCCATCTCACCCCGGTCTACAACCAGCCGCTCTCGGGCCACTACTTCGTCGTCGAGGACGACCAGGGCAACCGACTACGCTCGCGCTCGCTGTGGGACGAGGACCTCGACACCCGGGCGCTGGCCCCCGGCGAGACCGCCGCCTGGCGCGCCGCCGGCCCGGATCGGCAGTCGTTGTTGGTGTGGGCCGGCGGCTATCGTCTCGACGCGCATCTCCTCACCCTCACCATCGCCGAGGACGTCAGCGAGTTCGATACCGAGATCGACTTCTTCGAGCGGCTGTTCGCGCTGCTCGCGGTCTGCGGGCTGGCACTGAGCCTGGTGCTGCAACGGCTGATCGTGCAGCGCGCCTTCACCAGCCTGCGCCCGCTCTATCGCGACATCGAGCGGCTCGAACACGGACGCGCCGGCACCCTCACCGAGCAGGTCCCGCCCGAGATCCTGCCGCTGGTGCGCAAGTTCAACCGCCTGCTCGAGCGCTTCGGCCAGCGTCTCGAACGCTCGCGCACCGCCGCCGGCAACCTCGCCCATGCGCTCAAGGGACCGCTGACCCTGCTGCGCCAGCAGCTCGCCGCCGACACCCTGGCGCTCGACGCCGAGCAGCGCCAGGGGCTGCTCGATCAGGTCGAGCGACTGCGCCAGATCGCCGAGCGTCAACTCAAACGTGCCCGGCTCGCCGGCGCCGGCGGCGCGGCGCTCTACTTCGAACCCGAGGAGGAACTGCCGGTGCTGGCGCGACTGCTCAAACGCATGCACGCCCCCAAGCAGCTCCACATCGCGTTCGACAGCGCGATCCGGGGACCGCTCGCGGTCGATCGCGAGGACATGCTCGAACTCCTCGGCAACCTCCTCGACAACGCCTGCAAGTGGGCCGAGGGCGAGGTTCGGGCAACGCTCTCGGTCAACGACGGGGAGCTGCTGATCCGCGTCGACGACGACGGCCCCGGCTGCGCCGAGGCGGCCCTGGCCACACTCACCGAGCGCGGTCTGCGACTCGACGAGCAGGTCAGCGGTCATGGCCTGGGGCTGGCGATCGTGCGCGAGATCGTCGAGGGCTACGGCGGCCAACTGACACTCACACACGCCCCGCTCGGCGGCCTGCGCGCCGAGGCCCGGCTCACGCTCGAACACCCCACCAGCGATCGCGCCCCGCGTTCAGCTTGATTTCAGCTCCGGGGTCCAGGATGGACCCATGGACACAAGACACCCCCCCACTCGACCCCTCGGCGTCCTGCCGTTGGCACTGCTGCTCGCCCTCGCCGCCGCGCCGGCCGCCGCCGGAACCCTCGGCGAGGCGGTCGGCGCGGCGCTCGAACGCAGCGGCGAGCTGGCTCGCCCCCAGGCCATCACCGGCGAGCGCGACGCCCTCGCCCGTCAGGCCGCCAGCCCCTTCGCCGCCGATCCCGCGCTGCGCCTGAGCTATCTCAGCGACCGCGCCACCGAGGACGCCGGGGCCTACGAGGTCGAGACCATGGTCGACATGCCGCTGTGGCTGCCCGGTCAGCGCGACGCGCGCCGCCAGGTCGCCGCCGCCGTCGGCGGTCAGGCCGGCAGCCTCGACCGGCGGCTGCGCTGGGAGATCGCCGGCGAGGTGCGCGAGAAGAGCTGGGCGGCGGCGATCGCCGCCGGGCGGCTGCGTCAGACCGAGCAGGCACTGAGCGACGCCCGCGCCCTGGAGGCGGCGATCGACAAGCGGGTCGGTGCCGGCGAGCTGGCGCGGGTCGACCTGCTGGTCGCCCGCCAGCAGACGCTCGAGCGCGAGGCCGAGCTGCGCGACGCGCAGCTCGAACACGATCGCGCACTCGCCGACTATCGCCAACTCACCGGCCTGCAGACGCTGCCCGAACCGCTGCGCGAGACGCCCGCCAGCACCGACGCACTGCCCACCGACCACCCGCTGCTCGAGGACGCCGACAGCGCCCTGGCGCTGGCCCGCGCCGAGCGCGAACAGGCCCAGCGCGAGCGGCGCGGCAACCCGGTGCTCAGCGTCGGCGGCAAGCGCGCCCGCGAGGTCCGCGGCGCCGACACCGCCGACTCGCTGCAGCTCGAGATCAGTCTGCCCTTCGGACTCGCCAGCCAGTCGGCCCCGGCGCTGGCCCGCGCCGAGCGCGGCTATACCGAGCGCGCCACCGACCTGCAGCGTGCCCGACTCGCCGCCGAGCGCACCCTGATCGCCGCCCAGCTCGCCCGCGAGGGCGCGGCCACCGCGCTCACCGTCGCCGAACGGCGCCACGCCCTCGCCCAGCAGGCGCTGCAGCTGGGACGACGCGCCTTCGACCTCGGCGAGCGCGACCTCACCGATCTGCTGCGCACCCAGGCCAGCGCCCGCGTCGCCAGCCTCGATCTGGCACTGCGCCGGCTGGAGCTGGGGCGCGCCCAGGCCCGACTCAATCAGGCACTCGGAGTCATCCCCCAATGAATCGCTTCTCCCGCCACGCCCTGGCGCCCCTGTTGCTGCTCCCGGTGCTGGTCCAGGCCGCCGCGCCGATCGCCCTCGACGCGGCGGCGCAGGCCGCCTTCGGGATCGAGCTGGTCGCCCCCGAGGCGGTCGAGCACAGCCTCGGGCGCCGTTATCCGGCCGAGGTCCGCGTCCCCAACCCACAACTGCGGGTGGTCGCCGCGCGCCAGGACGGCGTGCTCGAACGCCTGGCCGTGGCCGAGGGCGACCGGGTCGCCGCCGGCGACCTGCTCGCCGAGCTGCGTAGCCCCGCGCTGGTCGATATCCAGCGTCAGTATCTCGAGGCGCTGATCCGTCTGGAGCTGGCCGAGGGCGAACTCGCCCGCGACCGTCAGCTCCATCGCGAGGGGGTGATCGCCGAGCGGCGGCTGCGCGAACGCGAGGCCACCCAGCGCGAACTCGCCACCCAGGTCGAGCAACAGCGTCAGCTACTGCGGCTCGCCGGCTTTGCCGAGACCGAGCTCGCCGAGCTCGACCGCAACCACACCCTCACCAGCACCCTCAGCGTGCGCGCGCCGATCTCCGGGGTGGTGCTCGAGCAGCTGGTCGACACCGGCGAATCGGTGGCCCAGGCCGCCCCGCTCTATCGCATCGGCCAGCTCGATCCCTTGTGGCTGGAGATCCACGTGCCGCTCGACGAACTCGACGGCCTCGCCCCCGGCAGTCGCGTGCACCTGCCGGCGCTGGCGCGCGAGGCGGTGATCACCACCGTCGGCCGTCAGGTCCACGCACTCGACCAGGGCGTGCTGGTCCGCGCCGCGATCAACGACCCCGGCACCGAGCTGCGCCCGGGACAGTTCATCGAGGTCCAGCTCGCCCGCGCCACCGGCGCCGGCTGGCGACTGCCGGCCGCGGCACTGGTGCGCGACGGTGACACCACCCTGGTGTTCGTCGCCCGCGACGGCGGCTTTGCGCCGCAGCCGGTCGAGCTGCTCGGCGCGACCGACGACCAGGTGGTGGTCGGCGGCGCGCTCGGCGCCGACGACCGCGTCGCGGTGACCGGCGTGATCGCGATCAAGGCCGCCTGGCAGGGAGGCGAGTGATGCTCGCGCGCCTGATCCAATTCGCGCTCACCCAGCGGTTGCTGATGCTGCTGGCGATGCTGGCGCTGATCGGCGGCGGCTGGCAGGCCATCCAGCAGACCCCGATCGATGCCTTCCCAGACGTCTCGACCACCCAGGTCAAGATCATCGTCAAGGCCCCGGGAATGACCCCCGAGGAGGTCGCCGAGCGCATCACCAGCCGCATCGAGGTGGAGCTGCTCGGCATCCCCGACCAGACCATGCTGCGCTCGGTGGCCAAGTACGGCCTCACCGACATCACCATCGACTTCGCCGAGGGCACCGACATCTACTGGGCACGCCAGCAGGTCGCCGAGCGCCTCAACGGCGTCTGGGACGACCTGCCCAGCGGGCTCTCCGGCGGCATCGCGCCGATGACCACGCCGCTGGGCGAGATGTTCATGTTCAGCATCGAGGGCGGCGACCTGTCGCTCGCCGAACGCCGCGATCTGCTCGACTGGACCATCCGCCCGGCGCTGCGCTCGGTGCCCGGGGTGGCCGAGGTCAACGCCCTCGGCGGCTATGTCACCACCTTCGAGGTGGTCCCCGACAACGCCCGCATGGCCGCCCGCGGCATCCAGCTCGCCGACCTGCGCGCGGCGCTCGAACGCAACAACCGCAACGACGGCGCCGGACGGCTCGACGAGGGCGAGGAGACGTTGCTGGTGCGCAGCGAGGGCGCGATCCAGACCCTCGCCGACCTCGCCGCCGTGGTGGTGGTCGCCGACGCCCGCGAGCCGGTGCGGATGGCCGATGTCGCCGAGGTCCGCCGCTCGGCGCTCACCCGCTACGGCGCGGTCACGCGCAACGGCGCCGGCGAGACCGTCGAGGGACTGGTGCTGGGGCTGCGCGGGGCCAACGCGCGCACCCTGATCGAGGGCGTCCAGGCCAAGCTCGACGCACTCGCCCCGGGGTTGCCCGATGGGGTGCGGGTCGAGGTCTTCTACGATCGCGGCAAGCTCGTCGGGCGCGCGGTGCACACCGTCTCCAAGGCGCTGATCGAGGCCACGATACTGGTCGTGGTGCTGCTGGTGTTGTTCCTCGGCGATCTGCGCGCGGCGCTCACCGTCGCCCTGGTGCTGCCGCTGGCCGCGCTCGGCACCTTCATCCTGATGCGTCAGTTCGGGCTCTCGGCCAACCTGATGTCGCTCGGCGGCCTGGCGATCGCCATCGGCATGCTGGTCGACGCCGCGGTGGTGGTGGTCGAGAACGTGGTCACCCAGCTCGCCCGCGGCGGCGGCGGCGGCCGGCTGCCGCGACTGCACCTGATCTATCGCGCGGTGCGCGAGGTCTCGGTGCCGGTCGCCTCGGGCATCCTCATCATCATCATCGTCTTCCTGCCGCTGCTCACCCTGCAGGGGCTCGAGGGCAAGCTGTTCGTGCCGGTGGCGCTGACCATCGTGTTCGCGCTCGCCAGCTCGCTGCTGCTGGCGCTGACGGTGATCCCGGTGCTCTCCTCCTTCCTGCTCGGCGCCGGCGCCCATCGCGACCCCTGGCTGCCGCGCCAGCTCGCCCGGCTCTATGGCCCGCTGCTCGACTGGGCGCTGAGTCACGCCCGGGTGGTGGTGGGCGCGGCGCTGGCGCTGCTGCTCGCCGCCGGGGCGGTCTACACCCAGGTCGGCAAGTCGTTCATGCCGACGCTCGACGAGGGCGACCTGATCGTGCAGCTCGAGAAGCTGCCCTCGATCACCCTCGACGAGTCGATCGCCATCGACCAGCGGGTGCAGCGCGCCATCCTCGACCAGGTCCCCGAGGTGCGGGCGATCGTCGCCCGCACCGGCTCCGACGAACTCGGGCTCGACCCCATGGGGCTCAACCAGACCGACAGCTTCCTGGTGCTCGCGCCGCGCGAGGAGTGGCGCTTCGCCACCAAGGATGCCCTGGTCGACGCCATCCGCGCGGTGCTCGACGGCTTCCCCGGGCTCGGTTACGCCTTCACCCAGCCGATCGAGATGCGCGTCTCGGAGATGCTCACCGGCGTGCGCGGCGACCTGGCGGTGAAGATCTTCGGCACCGATCAGGACGGCCTCAACGCCGCCGCCGAGGCCGTCGTCGGCGTACTCGAATCGCTGCCCGGCGCCGAGGACGTCTACACCCCGCGCAACGAGGGCGCGCAATACCTCAACCTGGAGATCGACCGCCTCGAGGCCGGGCGACTCGGCATCGACGCCGACGCCCTGGCGAGCCTGCTGCGCGCCCAGATCGAGGGGCTGCGCGTCGGCACCATCTACCGCGATGCCAGGCGGCTGCCACTGATGATCCGCGGCCCCGAGAGCGCACGCTCCGCGCCGACCCGACTGGCGGCGCTGCAGATCAGCCTGCCCGACGGGCGGGCCGTGCCGCTGACCAACCTGGTGCGCGTCGAGCGCGTCGAGGGCCCGGTGGCGATCTCGCGCGAGCGCGGCAACCAGCTCGCGGTGGCCATCGCCAACGTCAGCGGCCGCGACCTGGTCGGCTTCGTCGAGGAGGCCAGGGCGGCGGTCGCCGAGCGCGTCGACCTGCCCGACGGCTACTGGCTGGAGTGGGGCGGCGAGTTCGAGAACCAGCAACGCGCCGCCGCGCGCCTGGCGCTGGTGGTGCCGGTGGCGCTGGGGCTGATCTTCCTGGTGCTGTTCTCCACCTTCGGCTCGGTACGTCAGGCGCTGCTGGTGCTCTCCAACGTGCCCTTCGCGCTGATCGGCGGGGTGTTCGCGCTGGCGCTCACCGGCGAGTACCTATCGGTGCCGGCCTCGGTCGGCTTCATCGCCCTGCTCGGCATCGCGGTGCTCAACGGCGTGGTGATGGTCACCTACTTCAACCAGTTGCGCACCCTCGGTCACCCGCTCGGACAGGTGGTGGTGGAGGGCGCGCAGCGCCGGCTGCGACCGGTGCTGATGACCGCCAGCATCGCCGCCTTCGGGCTGGTGCCGCTGCTGTTCGCCACCGGACCCGGTTCCGAGATCCAGCGCCCGCTGGCGATCGTGGTGGTCGGCGGCCTGGTCTCGGCCACCGCGCTGACGCTGATCCTGCTGCCGATCCTCTATCGCCGCTTCGGCGCCCCACCGACACCAGGCACGCCCACCGACGCGAGGTCCGAGGCATGACCGATCACACCCTGCTCTATCTGGTCGTCCCCCCGGCGGCGGCCGAGGCCCTCGCCGAGTGGCTGCTCGAACGCCCCGAGGTGCCGGGCTTCACCAGCGTGCCGGCGGCCGGTCACGGCGCCTCCGAGCACTCGCTCTCGCTCGCCGAGCAGGTCGCCGGGCACAGCAAGCGGGTGATGTACCTCATCCACCTGCCGCCCGAGACCGCGCGCGCGGTGCTGGTGGCGCTGCACACCGACTTCGGCGGCAGCGGCATCCATCACTGGCTGGTGCCGGTACTCGAGTACGGGCGCCTCTAGCCATCACCGAACCCGGCCAGGACGGCCACGGATCCGGCGGTCGTCGACCGCCACCAGTCACTCCAACGAGGTCAAGACCGATGAAACACGCACACACCGCCCGGCTGCTCGCGATCGCCCTGCTCGCCGTCTCCACCCTGCCACTCGCCGCCGAGCGCCCGCGCGTCGACACCGTCGACTCGGCGCGGGTCGCCTTCGGTCTGGTCCAGGCCGAGACCGAGACCAGCGGCGTACACGTCCACGGCACCCTCGCCCAGCGCATCCCGCACCGCGGCGCCGTCCCCGGCGCGATCCGCGTCCAGGTGCTCGACGCCCAGGGACAGGTGCTCGCCGAGCGCGACGTGGCGCCGATGCGTCGCAACCGCCAGGCGCTCTCGGCGCACTTCAACACCCATCTCGAGGTCGCGCCGCCGAGCGACGGCAGCGTGCGGGTGATCCATCTGGCAGGATCCGCCCCGCTGGGCTGAACGGCGTCCCGGCACGCCGGCACGACCGGCAGTCGTCGACGCCCGGCGCCACGCACACGGCGTTAACCCTCGCATGGCGGATCTTGATAAAGTTCCGCCATGGAACTGAACAGCTTCGTCATCTCCGCAATCGTGCTGCTCAGCGTGGCGGCGATCACCGTCACCCTGTTCAAGCACCTGGGGCTGGGCTCGATCCTCGGCCTGCTGGTGGCCGGAATCGTGGTCGGGCCACACTCGCCCGGTCCCTACGTCACCGCACACGTCGAGGACGTGCGTCACTTCACCGAGCTGGGCGTGGTGCTGCTGCTGTTTCTCATCGGGCTGGAGATGAAGCCCAAGCGGCTGTGGTCGTTGCGCCGCGAGGTGTTCGGCCTGGGCACCGCGCAGATCCTCCTCAGTGGGCTGGCGATCGCCGCCTACAGCGTCTTCTACGCCCCCTCCTGGCAGGTCAGCCTGCTGATCGGTCTGACCTTCGCGCTCTCCTCCACCGCGCTGGTGATGCAGCTGCTGCACGAGCGCGGCGACATCGCCACCCGTCACGGCACCACCGCCTTCGCGGTGCTGCTGATGCAGGACCTGGCGGTGGTGCCGCTGCTGGCGATCGTGCCGCTGCTCTCCGATCGCGGCACCCTGTCCTCCTCGGTGCCCTTCGGCGAGCAGCTGCTGATCGTCGTCGGCATGGTCGGGCTGATCGTCGTCTTCGGGCGTTATGTGGTGCCCTTCGCGCTGGCGCGACTGCTGCGCCAGGGCAACCGCGAGGCCTTCGCCCTGGTGGTGATGCTCGCCGTCTTCCTCGCCGCCGGGGCGATGCACGAGGCCGGGCTGTCGATGGCGCTCGGCGCCTTCCTGATGGGCATGCTGCTGTCGACCTCGCGCTTCAGCTTCCAGATCCAGGCCCATATCGAGCCCTTCAAGGGGCTGCTGATGAGCCTGTTCTTCGTCGCCGTGGGGATGTCGATCGATCTGCCGGCGATCGCCGCCCAGCCGCTGCTGCTCGCCCAGCACGTGGTGGTGATCGTCGGCATCAAGCTGCTGGTGCTGTTCCTGATCGCGCTGGCCTTCGGGCTGCCGCGCGGCGTGGCCACCCGGGTCGCCTTCATGCTGGCGCAGAGCGGCGAGTTCGGCTTCGTGCTGTTCGGTGCGGCCAAGGCACTGGGGGTGATCGACGACACCACCTTCGCCGTGGCGGTCAGCGTGATCTCGGTGGGGATGCTGATCACCCCGCTGCTGGTGAGGCTCGGCGACCTGCTGGCGCGCCGCGCCGAGCGACGGACGACGAGCCAGACGAGCTTCGACTATGCCACCACCGGGGTCGTCCCCCAGGGGCGGGTGGTGATCGCCGGTTATGGCCGGGTCGGTCACACCATCGCCACCATGCTCGAGGCCAACCAGATCCCCTTCATCTGCTTCGACACCAACCCCGCACACGTCGAGCGCGGCGAGCGCGACCAGCGCCCGGTGTTCTACGGCGACATCGGCGACATCGAGCTGCTCACCGCCGCCCAGGTCGAGCGCGCCGCGCTGGTGATCCTCACCATCGACCACGGCCCCTCGGCGCTGCGCGCCGTCTCGCACATCCGCACCGCCCATCCGCACGTCCCGGTGATCGCCCGTGCCCGCGACCTCGAGGCCTGCGGCAACCTGATCCGCGCCGGTGCCACCCACGCCTACCCCGAGGCGATCGAGAGCAGCCTGCGCCTCGGCGCCGAGGCGCTGCAGATGCTCGGCGTCCCCACCGACGACGTCGACGAACTGCTCCAGGGCGTGCGCAGCCAGGGCTATGCGCCGATGGCCGAATGAGGCGTACACGGGGGCCATTTGCCCTCGTCCGGACCAAACGTTAATTTGTAGGGTCTAGCCAATCATTCATCAGCGAGGTCCTCGTGCCGTGGAGAGCCCTAACGCGCTTGCGCGCTTCAACATGATCCAGCAGCAGATCCGTCCATGGAACGTCCTGGACGAGCGGGTGCTGGGGGCAATGGCCGAGATCGGGCGCGAGCGTTTCGTGCCCGACGGCTATCAGGGGCTTGCCTATGCCGATATCGAGGTGCCGCTGGCCAACGGCGGCCACATGCTGCCGCCCCGGGTAACCGCGCGCATGCTCCAGGCGCTGGCGGTACAGCCCGACGAGCGCGTGCTCGAGATCGGCACCGGCAGCGGTTACGCCACCGCCTGTCTGGCCGCGCTCGGCGCCCAGGTGCTCAGTCTCGAGATCGACCCCGAGCAGGCCGAGATCGCCCGCGCCCACCTCGCCGAGCTCGGCACCGAGCGTGTCGAGATCCGCGCCGCCGACGGTCTCGCCGGGCCGATCGAGGGCGGCCCCTTCGACGCCATCCTGCTCAACGGCGCACTGCCGAGCGACAGCGCGCTGGACGCGCTGCAGTCGCAGCTCGCGCTCGGCGGCCGACTGTGCTGCATCCTCGGCGAGGCGCCGGTGATGGAGGCGGTGCTGATCACCCGCGGCGGCGGCCAGGACTATCAGCGCGAGCCGCTGTTCGAGACCCTGGCCGGGACGCTGCGCAACGCCCCGGCGCGCGAGCAGTTCGTCTTCTGACGCCCCCCTCGCGGACGCCCGCCCGGGCGTCCGCCCGCTCTCCCTTCCCGCAAAGATCTTGAACCCGGCGCCGCTTGCAGCGCACACTCCGTGTTCCGCCGAGCGGCGGATTCGCATCGAAGCACAACACAATCAAGCAGTGCGGAGGACGGACGAGATGAGTATCCACCAGGCGCAGATGCCGCTGTGTCAGCGCGACTTCTCCCAGCTCCTGATCATCGACGCCCAGGAACGGCTCGCCGCGGCGATGCCGCGCGACGAACTCGAGGGCGTCACCGCCAACATCCAGCGGCTGATCAGCGCCGCCAAGACGCTCGACATCCCGGTGATCGCCACCCAGCACAACTCGCGCGGGCTCGGGCCGATCATCGCACCGATCCGCGAGGCGCTGCCCGAGGCGGCCGAACCGACCGAGAAGACCGCCTTCTCCTGCTGTACCGCCCCCGGCTTCGAGCGCAACATCTCCGCCTCGCCGGAGCGGCGCCAACTGGTGGTGGTGGGCATGGAGGCGCACATCTGCATCGTGCAGACCGTCTCCGGGCTGCAGCGCTGGGGCTATCAGGTGTTCGTGCCCGCCGACGGCATCATCTCGCGCCACCCCGCCTACAAGCAGAACGTGCTCGAACGCATGCGCCACTGCGGCATCCAGGTGGTGTGCACCGAATCGGTCGGCTTCGAATGGCTGGGCGACTCGTCCGACGAGCAGTTCCGCGCCGTCTGGTCGTTGTTCAAGGAATAGAGCGGGGGGTGGGAACAGACGCAAGCCATCAACCATCGGTGGCTTGCGTCCGGACGCCGAGCGCAGCCCCATCGGAAGAGATGGTCGAGCATCAGGCGATCCTGGTCTCGGCGGACGTGACGGCTAGGCTGCGGAGTCTCTTACCGATGCACGCGCAGCGGCCAGGAAATCACCAATGAACGTCCTCCCAGACTCGATGGTTGGGACCGCCACGGCGAAAGGCCTCGAAGATGTCGGCGGCCAGCGCGCTGTCGATACCGCGACCACGATCCTCCACCTCCGTCGACAGACGCCGTCCACCTGCTGCAATGGCACCCGCAGATGACCAGGACCGGCATGGCGCAGGGCGTTTTCCAACAGCGCCATCCCGAGCGCGGCGACGATGGAACAAACGCCCCCGACCATCACCACCCGCGAAGGCGTCCAGGTTTCGGACATGCCGCCCGGCAGATAGGCTACGGCGATGGCATGATCGAAGCCCCCCCGGTCAAGGGGTCCATATTCAGATCGCCATGGACGAAGCCGAGGCTCCGTTCCCATCCGGCGAGACGCTCCCGGGCCAGATCCAGCTGACCGGTATCGACGTCCAGACAGATCGGGGGTCGTGCTCCAGCAGGGCCAGGCTCTGCCGGCCGGGAAGCGGAGGCGGCGGTGCGGGCAGGGACGCAGGATCGCCGCCTGACCCGAGAGACGCTCGGCCTCGCGCGCCGAATCGCCGTGAATGGTGCCCATGGTTCCACCCTTTTCCGTTGCGCAAGGAAGAGACGGTGGCCGGTGCGCCCCCTTCGTCTTGAATGCTCTTGCAGCCCGCGGAACGGAGGACATGAGGCGCGCACCCGAATGGCGTGTGAAGGCCTTGACCCGACGACGGCCTCAGGGTCGATGCTCTTCCCCGACGCCGCTGAATCGGGCGCGCGTCCTGCAACCCACACACGGAGAATCGAGATGACCAAAGACCAGTGGATCGAGCTGCTCAAGGAGATCGGGATCGATGAAGACGGCATGCAGCGCTGGCATCGCTGCTTCGAGACCCGTTATCCGGACGGGCACCAGTCCTTCCTCGAATGGCTGAACGTCCCGCCCGACGAGATCCGCCGCATCCGCGCGAGCTGATCGCACCAGAGCGAGAGCGGCCGGGCGACACGCTCGGCCGCTCGCGTCAGACCCCTTCCCGGACCCGCATCATGACCGCTAGAACCTGGACCATCGGACAGGTCGCCCGCCGTTTCGGCCTGGCGCGCAGCACCCTCCTCCATTACGACGCCATCGGGCTGCTGGTCCCGAGCGGCCGCAGCGCCGCCCGCTATCGACTCTATTCGGAGCGCGATCTCGAACGGCTCGAAAAGATCCGTGCCTACCGGGCGACCGGTCTGGCACTGGAGACCATCGCCGAGCTGCTGCGGCACGAGGGCGAAGGACTGCGACCGATACTCGAAGGCAGACTCCTCGCCATCAACCGCGAGATCGAGCAGCTGCGCGACCAGCAGCGGCTCATCCTGCGTCTGCTTCAGACCGACGCCCAGGCACTGGACGTCCCCCTGGTCGACAAGGCGCTGTGGGTCTCGATGCTCCGCGCCGCCGGACTCGACGAACAGGGTATGCGGCGCTGGCATCGCGCCTTCGAAGGCCAGGCGCCAGAGGCGCATGAGGCCTTCCTCGTCTCGCTCGGGATCGAGGCCGACGAGATTGCCGCCATCCGGGCCTGGTCGAGCGAGCCCGATCCACAGACGCCGGATTGAACGCATGCCTCCATTCGCCCCGGTCGAAACGGACGCAGGGCATGGACGTCCGGCCACCGAAGCACCGGTCTTTCGGCGACCGACAAACCCGAACCCATAAGGAGCCAGGAGACGCAAGAACAAACAGCCCCTTCGCTCGCTCACGACCTTCATCGTGACCTGGGCCATCATCGTCCTCATGATCGGGGAAGAGTTGGTCGCCCTCGCCGCTTGCGTCATGCGGCCCAGATCATCATTGCTCATCCGCAGAACATCTCCAGACGGCCATGGTCTGAGGCCCCATGCTCACCCCTTCGGCAAATACCCCTCGACCAACCCGATCAACCGCGCCAGCGCGCCGCGATTGGCCTCGACGAAGGCGCGGCCGTTGGCGCCGATCGCGGCGCGGCACTCGGGGGCGGCGAGCCAGTCGGTGAGGCGCGCGGCCAAGGCCTCGCTGTCGGCGACCCGGGCGCAGCCGCCGAGGCCGATCAGGCGGGTGGTGATCTCGGCGAAGTTGAAGGTGTGCGGGCCGACCAGCGCCGGCACCCCGGCGACGGCGGCCTCGAGCAGGTTGTGACCGCCGACCGGCACCAGCGAGCCGCCGATGAAGGCGACGTCGACGGCGGCGATCAGCCCCGCCAACTCGCCCATGGTGTCGCCGAGCAGGACCTGGGCCTCGCTCACATCGGCGTCGGGATCGGTACGGCGCGCCAGGCGAAAGCCGTGGGTCTCGACCAGCGCGGCGACCTGATCGAAGCGCTCCGGGTGGCGCGGCACCAGCACCAGCAGCGCCTCGGGGTGGTGTTCGAGCACGCGGCGGTGGGCGGCGAGCACCCGCGCCTCCTCGCCCTCGTGGGTGCTGGCGGCGATCCACAGCGGACGCCCCTCGCCCCAGTGCGCGCGCAGCTCGGCACTGCGGGTCTCGCGTTCGGGGTCGTCGGCGACGTCGAACTTGACCGAGCCGGTCACCCGCACCCGCTCGGGCTCGGCGCCGAGCGCGTTGAAGCGACGCGCGTCGCCGCGCCCCTGGGCGGCGATCAGCGCGAAGCGGCGCAGCGTCGGCGCGGTGAGCCGGCCGAGCTGGGCATAGCCGCGCGCCGAGCGCGCCGACAGTCGGGCATTGACCAGCAGCGAGGGGATGCCGCGCTCGGCGCAGGCGTCGAGCATGTTCGGCCAGATCTCGGTCTCGATGACGATCAGCAGCCGGGGACGCGCCTGATCGAGGAAGCGCGCCTGCACCCCGGGCAGGTCGTAGGGGGTGTAGCGGTGCGCCACCCGCTCGCCGAACAGCGCGTGCAGCCGCTCGGCCCCGGTCGGGGTGGTGGTGGTGACCAGCACCCGACAGGTCGGGGTACGCGCGAGCAGGTGGTTGATGAGCCCGCGCGCGGCCAGCACCTCGCCGACCGAGACGGCGTGCACCCAGACCTCGACCGGCGGTGCGGGCACGCCGCGCGCCAGCCGTTCGCCGAGACGCAGCTCGCGCGCCGGTCGCGACAGCCCGCGCAGCACCAGGCGCAGTAGCACCAGCGGCAGGGTCAGACGCAGTACCAGGGTGTAGAGCAGTTGCAACAGTGTCCCCCTGAACGAGGGTTGGTCCTCGATCACCGACTCAGACATCGCGGATCGCCCCGATGATCCGGCTGGTCGAGCGCCCGGGCAGGAAGTCGAGCACCCGCACCTCGCCGCCGCGCGCGCGCACGCAGTCGGCCCCGGCGATCTCCTCGACGCGGTAGTCCCCGCCCTTGACCAGCACGTCCGGGCCGACGGCGCAGATCAGCGCCTCCGGGGTGTCCTCGGAGAAGGGACAGACCCAGTCGACCGAGGCCAGCCCGGCGAGCACCGCCATGCGCTGCTCGACGCCGTTGATCGGTCGCCCCTCGCCCTTGAGCCGGCGCACCGAGTCGTCGTCGTTGACCGCCACCACCAGCCGATCGCCGAGCGCGCGGGCCTGCTGCAGATAGGCGACATGACCCTCGTGGAGGATGTCGAAGCAGCCGTTGGTCATCACCACCCGCTCGCCGCGCGCGCGCGCCTCGGCCACGGTGTGCACCAGGGCGTCGCGATCGAGCAGGGTGCGCCACTCGCCGCCGCGATAGGCGCGCGCCAGTTCGCGCACGCCGACGCTGGCGGTGCCGAGCTTGGCCACCGCCAGCCCGGCGGCGCAGTTGGCCAGGGCGCAGGCGGCGGGCAGCGGCATGCCGGCGGCGAGCGCGGCGGCGAGCGCGGCGATCACGGTATCGCCCGCGCCGGTGACGTCGAACACCTCGCGTGCCTGGGTCGGCAGGTGCAACGCCTCGGCACCGGCGGCGAGCAGCAACATGCCGCGCTCGCCCAGGGTCACCAACAGCGCCTCCAGCGCCAGCTCGTCGCGCAGCCGCCCGGCGCGCGCGATCAGGGTGGCGTCGTCGGCGCAGACGCCGACCACCGCCTCCAGCTCGCCGCGATTGGGGGTGAGCAGGGTGGCGCCGCGATAGCGCGCGAAGTCCGATCCCTTGGGGTCGACCAGCACCGGCAGGCCACGGGCGCGGGCGCGCTCGATCAGCCGCTGCGGGTCGACCAGGGTGCCCTTGCCGTAGTCCGAGAGCAGCAGCAGCTGATGATGCGGCAGCGCGGCCTCGACCAGCGCCGGCAGCGGGTCCTCGGCCAGCGGCGCGAGCGGCTCCTCGAAGTCGAGCCGGATGAGCTGCTGGTGATGGCTGAGCACCCGCAGCTTGGTGATGGTCGGCACGTCGTCGCGACGGTGCAGGTGCAGCGCGACCCCAGCCTCGCGCAGCGGCGCGGCCAGGCACTCGGCGGCCTCGTCGCGACCGGTGACCCCGGCCAGCGCGGTGCGCACGCCGAGCGCGGCGAGGTTGAGCGCGACGTTGGCCGCACCGCCGGGGCGGTCCTCGCGCCCGTCGATGCGCACCACCGGCACCGGGGCCTCGGGCGAGATACGACGGGTGCTGCCGCTCCAGTAGCGGTCGAGCATCAGATCGCCGGCCACGAGGATGCTGGCGCGGCCGAAGTCGGGGAGATCGGGAAGGGGGATCGGGCTCAAGCTGGACTCCGCAATCGCACGGGACAGATCCCTAACATGATCGCACGAGTTCCTCGATCGGGCGCGGTCGACCGACGCCGTAACCCTGAGCGTAATCGACGCCGATGCCGCGCAGCACCTCCAGCGTCTCCTCGCCGTCGACGAACTCGGCCACGGTGCGCATCCCCATCGCCTGACCGACCTCGTTGATCGAGCGCACCATGGTGCGGGCGATCGGGTTGACGGCGATGTCCTTGATGAACATGCCGTCGATCTTGATGAAGTCGACCGGCAGGTTCTTCAGATAGGCGAAGGAGGACAGCCCGCTGCCGAAGTCGTCGAGGGCGAAGCGACAGCCGAGCGCGCGCAGCGCCTCGATGAACTCGACGGCGTTGGTCATGTTGGAGATCGCCGCGGTCTCGGTGACCTCGAAGCAGAGCTTGGCGGCGATGGCCTCGTGGCGGTGCAGCCGCATGGCGATGCGATCGAGCAGCTGGGGGTCGCTCAGCGAGTGACCGGAGAGGTTGATCGAGCACAGGCTGAGACCGTCGAGATGCTCGGGGTGATCGCCGAGCCAGGCGAGCGCCGTCTCCAGCACCCACTCGTCGATCCGCCCGATCAGGTGATAGCGCTCGGCGGCGGGCAGGAAGGCGCCGGGCATCACCGCCGCACCGTCGTCGTCGTACATCCGCAGCAGCAGCTCGTAGTGCGCGCCGTCGCCGTCGCCGTTGACCGGCACGATCGGCTGGAAGGCGAGCCCGAAGCGCGCCTGCTCGAGCGCCAGGTTGATCCGCGACACCCACTGCATCTCGCCGTGACGGCGCGCCAGCTCGGCATCGTCGGCGGTATAGACATGGATGCGGTTTCGCCCGCCGTCCTTGGCCGCGTAACAGGCGCTGTCGGCGGCGCTGAGCAGCGAGACCAGGCCCTCGCTGGCGGCGTCGATCGACACCAGCCCGATGCTCACGCCGAGCCGGAAGCGCTTGTCGCCCCAGACGAAGTGGAAGTCGCCGACGGCCTTGCACAGCGCCTCGGCGACCCGGATCGCGCCGGCGTGCTCGCAGTCCTCCATCAGCACCCCGAACTCGTCGCCGCCGAGCCGCGCCAGGGTGTCCTGCTGACGGATGCAGGCGGCGAGCACGTGGGCGAGCTGGCGCAGCACCGCGTCGCCGGCGATGTGCCCGCAGGTGTCGTTGATCACCTTGAACTGATCGAGATCGAGATAGCAGAGCGCATGCTGGCGGCGCTCGCGCCGCGCCTCCTCGATCGCCCGCTGCAGTCGCTGCTCGAAGGCGCTGCGGTTGAGCAGCCCGGTGAGCGCGTCGAGACTGGCCTGACGGCGCAGCTCCTCGGAGAGTCGGTGGGCCTCGGTGTTGTCGAGCCAGGAGCCGACCAGCTCCACCGCCCGACCGTTGCCGTCGCACAACAGGCGCACGCTGTCGCGCACCCAGCGCCAGTCGCCGTCGCGATGACGCATGCGGTACTCGGCATTGGCCGCGCGCCCGGCATCGCCGTCGAACATGCCGTCGAGCACGGCGCGATCCTCCGGGTGTACCAGCCCCTCCCACACCAGCGCGCCGTTGACCAGTTGCTCGGGATCGTAGCCGAGCAGCTGGCGGAGGTTGTCGCTGACGAAGATGAAGCGCGCCGGGCGCCCCGGCTCGCGGGCATAGACCACCGCCGGGCTGGCGGCGATGACGTGGTGGAGCAGATCGAAGGAGCGGCGCATCGCCTCCTCGGCGCGACGGTGCGCGGCGAGGTCGCGGACCACCGCGAAGACCTCGCCGCCGACCGGCGTCTCGGTACCGGCGCCGAGCGCGAGCAGCTTGATCTCGACCGGCAACGGCGGCCCGCCGGCGCCGTCGAGCAGCTCCAGCTCGATGGCGCGCACCCGCCCCTCGGCGCTCTCACCCAGCTCATCCAGCAGGGCGCTGGCGCGACCCCGATGGCCGGGCGCGACCAGTTCGAGCAGCGGGCGCTCGAGCACGCTCTCGGGACGGCGCTGCAACAGCACCGCGATCCGATCGTTGACGAAGCGCACCCGGCCGGCGCCGTTGAGCAGGAAGATCAGGTCGGGCGAGGCGTGTACCAGGAAGCGGTGGAGACGCTCAGAGTCGCGCAGCCGCGCCTGCATGGTCGCCTGGGCGCGGGTCAGCGCGCCGCGCTCGCAGGCGCGCGCGATCGCCGCAAGCAGGGTGTCGAGCCGATAGGGCTTGGCGACGAAGTCACAGGCGCCATGACGCAGCGCGCGGGTCGCCTCGGCCACCGAGCGGGTGGCGCTGACCACCACCACGGCGATCTCCTCGCCGCGCTCGGCGAGCCGGTCGAGTACCTGCACGCCGTCGCCGACCGGCAGGATCAGGTCGAGCAGGATCAGGTCGAAGCGCTCGCCCTCGAGCTGCGCCAGGGCCTCGGCGACACCGGCGACGGCGCACACCGAGAAGCCCCGCGCCCCGAGCAGGCGCTCCAGGCTGGCGCGACTGCGCGGCTCGTCGTCGACCACCAGCAGGCGCCGGCAGCCGTCCTCGGCCAGCGTCGCGGGGGAAGGGGGTTGTCGATCGCTCATCGCTTCGCTCCGCCTCGCTCAGGGTCGGCGCAGCGGCAACAGGACCTGGAAGCGACAGCCGGCGCCAGGCCGACTGCGACAGCTCACCAGCCCTCCGGCCGCCTCGACCAGATTACGCACGATGGTCAGCCCCACCCCGGCATGTCCCGGCTTGGCGCTCTGTTGCGGCTGAAACAGGGTCTCCAGCCGTTCGGCGGCAAGCCCCGGGCCGTCGTCCTCGACCCGCAGCTCGACATGGGCGCGACCGCCGACCCGCACCCCGTCCTCCAGCGCCACCTCGATCCGTCCGCCCTCGCCCAGCGCCTCGGCGGCGTTGCGCACCAGATTGACCACCACCTGACGCAGGGCGTCGCGCGCCAGACGCAGCGGCGGCAGCGAGTCGGGACAGGTACAGCTGAACGCGATCCCGCGCGGCCGACACAGCGCATGGTCGAGCACCCCGACGAGCCGGCGCAACGACTCGGCCGGATCGCCCTCGTCACCGTCGCCGGCGGCCTCGTCGCCGTCGACCAGACGCACCAGGATGGTCCCGACCCGTTCCAGCTCCTCGCGCAGCACCAGCAGGTCGGCATTGGCCTCGGCGTCGTCTGCAAGACGCTGGGCGAGCAGTTCGAGATAGTTCTGGGCGATGCTCAGCGGGTTGCCCGCCTCGTGCACCACCTGACGCAATCGCGCCCGTTCGAGCAGCGCGCGCTCCTGCGCGGCGCGCTGGTGCAGCAGGCGCTGCTCGCGCTGGCGCGCCAGCGCCCGGCCACAGACCTCGCCGAAGGTCCGCAGCAGCCGCTCGCGCGCGCGCAGCCGGGCGAGCTGCGCCGCGCTCGGCGCCAGCACCAGCACCACGCCGGGCTCGCCGGCGGCGCGCAGCGGCAGACAATAGAGCGCCTCGGCGCCGGCGGCGAGCTGGTGTTCGAGCACCCCGGGCCCGTCGTCCGCGAGCAGCGTCGAGCAGGGCTCGCCGGCGAGTGCGCGAGCGGGCAGGTGCTCACCGTCGGCGGCACAGTCGATCGCCGCGAACCCGGGATCGGCCATCAGCGGATCGCGACCGCGCAAGCGCCCGTCCTCAGCCACCAGGAAGCGCGCCCGGTCGATGCCGAACAGCACCACCACGCAGCGCGCGATGGTCGCGAGCAGCACGTCCTCGTCCTCGGCGCGGGCGAGCTGGCCGTCGAGCCCGTCGACCAGCGCGCGATCGCACAGCGCACGCGTCAACGGCGCGCCCGGCGCGCTACCGCTCTCGAACCCCAGCGCCGCGCACAGCGGCTCGACCTGTTGCACGGCCTCGCGATGCAGCCGTTGCGCCAGCGCCGGGGTCAGGCCGAACAGCGCATCGGCCAGCGCCAGGGCCTCGGACTCGCGCCAGTGCGGACTGTCGAGTGCGTTGGCCAGATGCACCAGACGCAGCGCCGGCGGCGCGTCGGCGAGCGCCGCGAGCGGGGCGTGATGATGGCGCGCGGCCATCACCAGCGGCGCCGGCAACCGCCAGGCGCCGAGCAGCGCGCCACCCACGGCGCAGTGATCGACACCGAGCCGTTCGCGCTCGCGCGCGAGCAGACGCGCGGCATCACCCTCGCCCGCGCCTTCGGGCGGCCACTCACCGCGCTGGGTGGCGATCACCAGACGACCGATGTCGTGCAGCAGACCGGCGAGATAGAGCCGCTCGGGCGCGTCGATGGAGAGGGTATGGGCCAGGGCGCGGGCGAGCGCGGCGGTGACCAGGGCATGACGCCAGAAGGCGGCGAGCGTCGCGGCGGACAGCGCGCGCTCCGGGGCCAAGGCCTGGACCAGCGCGGTGGTCAGGGCGATGGTCTTGATGGTGTCGAGCCCGAGGGTGACCAGCACCCGTTCGAGCGAGACGAAGGTGGGCGCACGACGGCGGAAGGCGGCGGAGTTGGCGATCGCCAGCATCCGCGTGGTCAGCGACGGGTCGCGCGCGCAGATCCGCGCCAGGGTCTCGAACTCGACGGCCTCGTCGACGAAGGCATCGAGCAGTTCGAGCAGCACCAGGGGTGGCGAGGGCAGCGCGTCGAGCGCGCTCGGATCGATATCCATGCTTGCTGTGGCCATAGAACGAACACCGCAGATCGATCGTCGGGGGATCGCTCCAGGTCATCGCTCCATGGTGTGCCCGCAGCGCATGATTCACGCGAAAAGTGTAATGAATTTCACCCGCTCATTCACCCGCCAATCGCGCCCGCCAGCTCACCAGATCGGGCTTGGGGGCGTGCTTGACCGCGACCTTCCACCAGAAACCGAGCAGGTCGTCGCCGAAGGAGATCGCCTTGCGCGGCAGCGCCAGCGGATGATCGGCGCGGGTCGCGGCACCGCGCAGACAGGTCGTCGCCGAGCGATAACCGGCGGCGGCGGCAAGCCCCGGGGTGTGGTGATCGAAGCTGCCGAAGGGATAGCAGAGATGCTGCACCGGGGCGCCGAGCAGGTCCTCGAGCCGTGCACGACTGGCGCCCAGCTCCTCGGCCTGACGCGCAGGCGGGCACTCGCCGAGCTTGACGTGATTGGCGGTGTGCGAGCCGATGGTGATGCCAGCGGCATGGACCTCGCGCAGCGCGGCGGCGTCCATCAGCTCGGGGACCGGGCGGCCGGGGTCCTTGGCGAACCACTCGGCGCGCCGCCCGACCCAGTCGCTGATGACATAGACGGTGGCCGGGAAGCCGTGACGCGCGAGCACCGGCAGGGCGTGGTCGACGAAGTTGCGATAACCGTCGTCGAAGGTCAGTACCACCGAGCGCGGCGCCAGCGCGCGCTCGCCGCGCAGCCCGGCGAGCGCCTCGTCGAGCCCGATCACCCGATAGCCGAGGCGCGCGAGCAACGCCATCTGCGCGCTGAAGCGACGGCGATCGCAGTAGTTGGCGCGATGTGCGCGCATCGGCGCGAAATCGCCGACCTGGTGATACATCAGGATCGAGAGACGGGGCTCGCTCATGGTGACACTCGTGCGATGGGGATGAGTGCCAAGGATACCGTCGCCGGCGATCGCGATCAGTCGCGATCCTGCGCCAGCGCCGCCAGCAACCCCTCGACCAGCTGCAGCGGGGTGGGCGGGCAGCCGGGGATGCGCACGTCGACCGGGATCACCCGCTCGACCGCGCCGCAGCTGGCATAGCTCTCGCCGAACTCGCCGCCGTCGCAGGCGCAGTCGCCGGCGGCGATGACGAACTTGGGCGCGGGCATGGCGCGCCAGGTGCGACGCAGCGCCTGTTCCATGTGACGCGACACCGGCCCGGTGACCAGCAGCGCGTCGGCATGACGCGGCGAGGCGCAGAAGCGGATGCCGAAGCGTTCGAGGTCGTAGTAGGCGTTGGCGAGGGCGTGGATCTCGATCTCGCAACCACCGCAGGAACCGGCATCGACCTGACGGATCGCGAGGCTGTGGCCGAACCGCGCGTCGACCCGGCGGCGCAGCTCGATGCCGAGACGTTCGAGGCCGGCGGCGTCGGGACGCGCGACCGGCTCGGTGCGCAGCCCGGTGCGAACGATCTGGTTGAGGATGCGGAACATGGTTCAGTGCCTGTCGATGCTGGGGCGGGCGCTACAGGTCCACCCCGGAGTAGGAGCCGTTGACCGACTTGTTGCACACCGGGAAGTCGGGGACGATGTTGCCGAGGATCAGGTGTTCGAGCGCCGGCCAGTTGAACCAGCTCGGGTCGCGCGGGAAGTAGCGCGCCACCCGCCCGGCGACATCGAGCCGCACCAGCGCGACCGACTCGCCGCGCCAGCCCTCGACCAGCCCCAGCCCGCTGGCCTCGGGGCGCGGCGTCAGCGGCGCCGCGATCGCGCCCTCGGGGAGCGCGGCGAGCAGCTGCTCGATCAGCCCCAGGCTGGCGTGGATCTCGCGCATCCGCACCCGCATCCGCGCCGCCACGTCGCCCTCGTGCTCGACCACCGCCGTCTCCAGCCGCAGCCGGTCGTAGGGTGCGTAGGGGACGTGATGGCGCAGGTCGTGGTCGATCCCGCTGGCCTTGGCGACATAGCCGGTGCAGCCGAGCGCGCGCGCCGTGCCCTGCGCGAGGATGCCGGTGGTGAGCAGCCGGTCGTTGAGCGGCGGATGATCGTCGAGGATGTCGAACAGCCGCCGCAGCACCCGTCTGAGCTCGCCGTTGGCCTGGATCAGACGCTCCGGCGCGGCGGGGTCGAGATCGCGCACCACGCCGCCGGGGACCAGAGTGTCCATCAGCAGACGATGGCCGAAATGGCTGGCGTTGTCGCGCTGCCAGCGCTCGCGCAGCAGCGCGCACTGGCTCTGGCCGAAGCCGAAACCGACGTCGTTGCAGATCCCGCCGATGTCGCCGAGATGGTTGGCCACCCGCTCGCGCTCGGCGAGCAGCGCGCGCAGATAGAGCGCGCGCGCCGGCACCTCGGTGTCGCAGGCGCGCTCGAGTGCCTGACAGGCCGCCCAGGCATGGGCCACGGTGCTGTCGGCGGCGACCCGCGCGGCGAGTCGCACCAGCCCCGCGGCATCACGGCCGACGGCGTGTTTCTCGATGCCCTTGTGGACATAGCCGAGACGCTCCTCGAGCCGCAGCACGTCCTCGCCCATCACCTGGAAGCGGAAGTGTCCGGGGGCGATCACCCCGGCGTGCACCGGCCCCACCGGCACCTCGCAGACGCCGTTGCCCTGCAGCCGCACGATCGGGTAGTCGCCATCGGCGGGGGTGCGACCGGGATGGTCGCCGGCGAGCGGGAAGTCGGGACGCAGCGGGTGGGCCGTCTCCGGCCAGGCCTGGTGACGGGTCCAGCGCACCGCACCGCGCGGATGACCGAGGAAGCGCACCCCGAGGAGGTCCTGGGCATGGCGTTCGAGACGGTCGACACCGGGGAAGAGCGGGGTGTGGGAGGCCAGCTCGGGCGGCGCGCCCGTCACCTCGGTCTGCGCCAGCAGATAGCCGTCGGCGGCGGCGAACAGCGCCTGCACGCGCAGCCGCTCCTCATCGAGCGCATCGGCCCAGAGCCCGGCGTGACGCAGCCCGGCGTCGGCGGCGAGCTCGGCGAGCAGGCCCCAGTGCGCCGCCGGCAGCGCCAGACAGGACTCGACCCCGGCGACGCCGGCGCATGCAGTGGCGCCGATACCCGGGGCGGTGAGCAGCCCCTGCAGGTCGGCGAGCGGATCGGTGACGTTCATAGCAGATGACTCCCCGCGATCAGTCCGGTCGCCCGGTCGAGCCAGCCGGCGAGCAGCGCCGGGATCGCCAGCCCCAGCCACAGCACCAGCCCGAGATGGATCATCACCGGCAGCATGTTGGCCTCGACCGGCTGCTGACCCTCGGGCGGCGTGCCGTAGACCATCGGGTGGACATGGCGAAACAGCCCGGCGCAGGCCACCGCCAGCCCGCCGAGCAGCGCCACGCTCAACCAGGGCTGGGTCTGGATGGTGGCGGTGAGCAGCAGGAACTCGCTGGCGAAGACCCCGAACGGCGGGAAGCCGGCGATCGCCACCACCCCCAGCAACAGCGACCAGCCGACCGCCGGCTGGGTACGGATCAGCCCGCGGATGCGGTCGATCGACTGGGTGCCGGCGATGTGCGCAGCGTGCCCCACGGTGATGAAGATCGCCGACTTGGTCAGCGAGTGCACCAGCATGTGCAGCAGCGCGCCGAAGGTGGCCAGCGGCCCGCCGAGCCCGAAGGCGAAGGTCATCAGGCCCATGTGCTCGATCGAGGAGTAGCTGAACATCCGCTTGATGTCGCGCTGGCGGTGCAGAAACAGCCCGGCGACGAGGAAGGAGATCAGCCCGAAGCCCATCAGCAGCGCACCGGCCAGGTGCGGGGTATCGGTCGCCGCCAGCGAGCCGTCGACCAGCATCTTCAGCCGCACCACGGCATAGAGGGCGACGTTGAGCAGCAGCCCGGAGAGCACCGCAGACATCGGCGTCGGCCCCTCGGAGTGGGCATCGGGCAGCCACTGGTGCATCGGCACCAGCCCGACCTTGGTGCCGTAGCCGACCAGCAGGAAGACGAAGGCGATGCGCATCACCGTGGGGTCGAGCGCCGCGGCGTCGGCGTAGAGCACGCTCCAGGTCAGCCCCTCGGTGGGGTCGGCGAGCACCTGCTGGGCGGCGAAGTAGGTCAGCACGGTGCCGAACAGCGCCAGGGCGATGCCGACGCCGCAGAGGATGAAGTACTTCCACGCCGCCTCGACCGCCTCCGGGGTGCGATAGAGCGAGACCAGCAGCACCGTGGCCAGGGTCGCGCCCTCGACCGCCACCCAGAGCACGCCGAGGTTGTCGGTGGTGAGTGCCACCAGCATGGTCAGCATGAAGGTCTGGTACATGCTGTGATAGATGCGCACCCCGGGCGGACTGATACGGGCGTTGGCGCAGACGTGACGCATGTAGGGGCGCGAGAAGATCGCCGTGGTCAGACCGACGAAGGCGGTGAGCACCACCAGATAGACGTTGAAGGCATCGACCCTGAAGTGCAGCCCGGCGACCACCTCGTGCGCGGCGACCGTCCAGCCGAGCCACAACGCGGCGGCCAGGGTGAGCGCGGCGACGCCGAGGTTGATCCAGCCGGCCCAGCGCACCGAGCTGACGAAGGCGAGCGCCAGCGCCCCGGCCAGCGGCAGCAGCAGGATCAGGATCAGCGCGCTCATGGCGTCTCCTCCTCGGTCTCGGTGAGGCGGTTGAGGCGGTCGACGTCGAGCGAGTCGATGCTGTCGCGGATCTGGAAGAAGAACACCCCGAACAGCACCATCGCCACCAGCACGTCGAAGGCCACGCCCAGCTCGACCACCAGCGGCATGCCGGCGGTGGCGGAGACCGCGGCCAGGAACAGCCCGTTCTCCATCGACATGAAGCCGAGCACCTGGGCCACCGCCTGCTGGCGCGCCACCAGCATCAGCAGCCCGATCAGCACCACCGCCAGGCTCACCGCGACGATGTTGCGGGTGAAGGTCAGCTCCTCGGCAACGATCGGCACCACCACCCAGTAGCTGAAGATCACCAGCGCCACCGCCGCCATGCTCACCAGCGCCGGGTGGCTGAGGGTCTCGGTGTGACGCTCCAGGGCGAGACGGCGCACCAGCCGGTGCAGCATCCAGGGGATCAGCATCGCCTTCAGCGCCAGGGTGAGCAGCGCCGAGAAATAGAGATGGTGGGCGTGGCCGGCGATCGCCACGGTGAGGGTCACCGCGGCGATCAGCGCGCCCTGCCAGGCGAAGGCGTGGATGGCGGCGAGCAGTCGGGTCTGCGACAGCAGCCCGAAGGACAGGAAGAGCACCAGCGCCGCCTGCAGCAGCACGAACTGTTCGAGCAGCGGCAGTTGCGTGAGACTCATGCGCCCACCTCCAGGATGACGTGACTGAGCAGCCCGAGCAGGGCCAGCAGCAGGGCGAGGTTGAGGAAGGCCGGGGCGCGGAACAGCCGCATCTTGGCCACCACCGTCTCGCCGACGGCGAGCGCCGCGCCGAGCACCGCGAGCTTGAGCAGGATCGCCCCCAGGCCGAGCGCCAGCGCCGCCGGGGCGAACGCCTGACCGATCCCCCAGGGCACGAAGACGTTGGCGATCAGCACCCCGTAGAGCATCAGCTTGAGATACGCGGCCAACTCCATCAGCGCCAGGTGGCGACCGGTGTACTCGAGCAGCATGCCCTCGTGGATCATCGTCAGTTCGAGATGGGTGGTGGGGTTGTCGACCGGGATGCGTCCGCTCTCGGCGAGCGCCACCAGCACCAGGGCGCCGAAGGCGAAGAGATAGGACGGGCGGACCACGAAGCCGTCGGCCAGGTGATAGCCGATCACGCTCGACAGGCTGGTGCTGTGGGCGCTCATCGCCAGGGTGAAGACCGCGACCAGCATCGCCGGCTCGGCGAGGCTCGAGACCATCATCTCGCGCGAGGCGCCCATGCCGCCGAAGGCGGTGCCGACGTCCATCCCCGCCAGCGCGAGGAAGAAGCGCGCCAGACCGAGCAGGCCGACCAGCACGATGATGTCGGCGATCTGCGCCGTCGGCAGGTCGCGCGCCACCAGCGGCACCGTGGCCGCGGCCAGCCAGGTGGCGACGAACACCACGTAGGGCGCCAGACGGAACAGCGGCGAGGCGGTGTGCGCCACCCGCGTCTCCTTCGCCAGCAGCTTGCGCAGGTCGCGATAGGGTTGCAGCACCGAGGCGCCGCGGCGGTTGTTCAGCCGCGCCTTGACCTTGCGCACCCAGCCGATCAGCAGGGGCGCCAGCGCGGGGTAGAGCAGCGCCTGCAGCAGCGCCATCCCCCAGGCCGAGAGCATCACAGGTTCATCCATCGCACAGGGTCCCGCACGGCAGTGGGCGCGCCGCGACTGGGCGCGACGCCACCGGGTTGAGCAGGGCGCGCGCCGCGATCACGAGATGATCCACAGCAGCACCAGCAGCGTCGCCAGGGTCCAGCCCAGATAGACCCGCACGTTCCCCGACTGCAGCAGCACCACCCGACGCGCGGCCGACTCCACCGCCTGGGCCAGCGGCACATAGAGCAGCGACCAAGCACGGTCGGCGATGCGCAGGCGATAGCGCGGCCGGGTATCGGTGGCCGCGGGCTTGCGCTCGTCGATCGCGAAGGCGAGCGCGAACACCCGGCGGATCGGCTGGGCGAAGGCCGCGGCGCTGTACTGCATCCGCGGCGTCGGCGGGGTCAGACCGCAGTCCCAGGGGTCGCAGCGGCGCACCCGTCGTACCCGCCCGCGCCGCGCCCAGAGGATCGCCGCACCGGCGATCAGCGCCAGCAGCAGGATCGACAGCGGCGCGCTGTAGCTCGCGGTCTCGGCCGAGACCGGGGTCAGCCACAGCCAGCCGCCGGCAGCGGCCTGCGGCAGCCCGGTGCCGACGACGGCCACGGCGACCGGGTCGAGCAGCGCGATCACCTGGGTCGGCAGCACCCCGAGCAGCACGCAGAAGAGCGCCAGCAGCCCCTGTCCCCAACGCATCCCCAGCGGCACCGCCCGCGCCCGCCGGACGTGACGCGAGCGCGCCTGGCCGAGGAAGGCGACGCCATAGACCTTGACGAAGGTCGCCGCCACCAGCGCGCCGGTGAGCGCGAGTACCGCCGAGACGATCGGGATCAGGCTGCGCAGCACGCCGCTGTCGAGCTGCCAGGCCTGGAGCGCGGCCTGGAAGGTCAGCCATTCGGAGACGAAGCCGTTGAGCGGCGGCAGCGCCGAGATCGCGACACAACCGATGAGGAAGAACAGCCCGGTCCAGGGCATGCGCCGCAGCAGCCCGCCCATCTGCTCGAGGTCGCGCTCGTGGGTGCTGTGCAGCACCGCCCCGGCGCCGAGAAACAGCAGCCCCTTGAACAGCGCGTGGTTGATGGCGTGATAGAGCGCGGCGACGAAGGCCAGCGCGGCGAGCGTCGGATGGCCGGTGGCCATGAACAGCACCGCCAGACCGAGGGCGATGAAGATGATGCCGAGGTTCTCCACCGAGGAGTAGGCGAGCAGCCGCTTGAGGTCGCTCTGCATCATCGCAAACAGCACCCCGGTGAGCGCCGAGAGACTGCCGACGGCCAGCATCACCACGCCCCACTGCCAGTGGAACTGACCGATCAGGTCGAAGACCACGCGCACGAAGCCGTAGACGGCGACCTTGAGCATCGCCCCGGACATCAGCGCCGAGATGTGCGAGGGCGCCACCGGGTGCGCCTCGGGCAGCCAGGCGTGCAGCGGCACCAGCCCCGCCTTCATGCCGAAGCCGAGCAGCACCAGGGCGAAGCACAGGCTCGCCCAGGACGTCGACAGCGCCGCCTCGCGCAGCAGGGTGAACTCGAAACCGCCGGCGAAGGCGGCGAGCACGCCGAAGCCGAGCAGGATCGCCAGCCCGCCGACATGGGCCATCAGCAGATAGAGGAAGGCTGCGCGACGGTTGGCCGGGTTGTCGTGGTGGAAGGCGACGAGGAAATAGGAGGCCAGCGACATCAGCTCCCAGGCCACCATGAACACGAAGGCGTCGGCGGCGAGCACCACCAGCAGCATGCCGGCGACGAACAGCCCGCTGAAGCCGCCGAGCGCGGCGAGCGACTCGCGTCCGTTCTCCAACCCGCGCACATAGGCCGGGCCGTAGATGCCGGCGGCGGTGACGAGGATACCGATCAGCGCGAGGAAGAAGCCGGCGAGGGCGTCGAGTTGGAGGTGCCAGGGCAGCCAGGGCAGCCCCAGCGGCAGGACGAGACCGAGATCGAGCCCCTCGACCAGCGCCCACAGCCCGGCGCCGCTCGCCGCCACCCCGGAGAGCCCGAGCAGCGGCAGCGAGGCCCAACGCAGCGCCCGCGGCCAGCGTGCGGCCGGCAGCGCGACCAGCGCCGAGGCCAGCGCCAGGGTCAGCGCCAGCAGGGCCAGTGACAGGGCGGGATGCATGTTCATGGACGATCGTCGTCCGGCGGCATGACCTTCAGCCGCACCCCGCGTCCGCCACCGGCGCTGACCGCACCTTCGCCGATCAGCTCGATACCGGCCCGATCGAGCGCCTCGACCACCTTGACCAGGGATTCGACATTGCCGCGCACCTGGCCGTCGCTGGCCTCCATGCGCTGGATGGTCGGCAGCGACAGGGCCGCCGCCTCGGCCAGTCGGCGTTGATCGAGGCCCAGCAGGGCGCGGGCGGCACGAAGTTGCGCGGCTGTAATCATGTCTCAGACATCACTAATTAGTATTTGAACATTAGCTTAGTACTCTGAACCATGTTTATGCAAACGTTGAACATGATAAATCACCGTCCAGATATCACACTGGACGCTGACGATCAGACAGACGAGCGCCCGTCACGACGGCGCAGAGACGCCGGCGCCTGGAGTCGAACGGGGAGAGGCGCCTCGTGCACCGCCGACGAACGGCGGTAGCGGGCGAGGCGGGGGAAGATCGCGATCAGCGGATCAGATAACGATCGGCGGGACGGTCCTGGAGGAAGGCGGCGGCGAAGCCCTCGTCGGGCGCCAGCTCGAACCAGCGCAGCGCGGCGCGACGGCAGTCGTCGCAGGCATAGAGCGGGACATGGACGGCGAGCGTCTGCGGACCGTCGCCGATGCGGGTGGCGATACGCAGCGCGCCGCCGCAGTGCCGACACAGCCGCACCGCCTCGTGCTGATGCTCGAAGGCGTCGATGGTGTCGTAGTAGATCTCGCGGGTGCGATGGGCACACTCGTCGCTGACCGCGTGGAGCTGTGCCTGACGCTGCTCGCGCTTGGCCCAGACGGCGCGGGTGCGGGTGCCGATGCGGCGCACCGCCTCGGTGATCTCCTCGGGCTGCACCCCGCCCGAGGGGCGGCGGTAGGGCTCGACGACATGATCGCTCTCCAGCCCGGTCATCGCCAGCAGGATGCCCATGTTGATATAGGGCAGCGCGCTCTCGATCGAGTAGCCGCCCTCGAGCACCGCCAGGTCCGGGGCGAGCAGCCGGGTCAGCTCGGCATAGCCACGGGCGCTGAAGTCCATGTCGGTGAGCGGGTCGGCGAAGTGGTTGTCCTGACCGGCGGAGTTGATCACCAGCTCGGGCTCGAAGTCCTCGAGGATCGGCAGCACGGTGTCGCGCACGATCTCCAGATAACCGGCGTCGGAGGTGCGCGGCGGCAGCGGGATGTTGACGGTGGCACCGACCGCGTTGGGCCCGCCCTGCTCGTCCATGAAGCCGGTGCCGGGATAGAGGGTGCGACCGTCCTGATGGATGGAGATGAAGAGCACGTCGGGATCGTGCCAGTAGATGTCCTGGGTGCCGTCGCCGTGATGGCAGTCGGTGTCGATGATGGCGACGCGGCGGATGTCGTGCTGCTGGCGCAGCGCCTCGATCATGATCGCCTCGTTGTTGATCGCGCAGAAGCCGCGCCCGCCGTGCATCACCCGCTGGGCGTGATGACCCGGCGGGCGCACCAGCGCGAAGCCGCGCTCAATGTCGCCGGCGTGCCAGGCGCGGGCGAGACGCAGCGCGCCACCGGCGGCGATGCGGTGCGACTCGCCGGCCACCGTCTCGACCCCGGACGGGCAGAAGTGGACCCGCTGCACGTCGGCCACGGAGACCGGCTCGGGGCGGTATTCGCGCACCCCCTCGAGATCGAGCAGGCCCTCCTCGCAGATCTGGTCGCGGGTGTAGAGCAGGCGCTCCTCGCGTTCGGGGTGGGTGGCCTCGATCGCCCAGTCGAAGGCGGGAAAGAGGACCAGCCCGGTCTCGTGTCTGGCACTCAGCATACGGCGACCTTGGCGTGTTCCGGGGTGAAGGGCTCGAGCAGCCCGGGCTTGACCTGGAGGGTCAGACGGATGTTGCGCCCGACGGTGGAGAAGCCGCGCACGATGTTGAACTCGAGGTCCTCGACCACCTCCAGCTCCGGGGTCCCGGCCTCGGGACCGAGACGCTCGAAGAGCAATGCCCGGGCCTGCTCCAGCGCCTGCTCGCGCCGATAACTCCGATCGCACCGCCACTGCCGGTCGCTCCCGGAGCAGCTCACCCAGCCCTGCTCGGTGTCGGCGATCAGGCTCAGGGCATCGGTCGGGCGCGCCATCGCCGCACCGATCGCGTTGGCCACCCCCGAATCGGGCACCAGCTCGACCGGCAGCTGGCTGCGCCGCGCCAGGTGCGGGGCCAGCGACTCGGCCGGCCCGCCGAGCACCAGGATGCGCGCCGGGCGGATGCGATGCCCGTCGAGCAGCTCGTGGATGGTGTCGACATGGCTGCCGTTGACCTGATCGACCAGGCCATCGACCGCGGCCATGATCCGTCGACAGGCGTGATCGATCACCGCGCGCGCGGCCATCGCCGGCTCGCAGCCGAGTTCGGCAGCGAGCTCGGCCACCCCGGCGGTGGCCACCTGCGGGTCGCCGCGCTCGCTCTCGCCGAGGGCGATCAGCGCGTCGGTGGGGGTGAGCGCCGGTCCGCCGCGCGCCAGCGGTGCGCCGAGTCGGCGTGGACCGATGGTGATCTTGCCCTCGACACAGCGCACCTCGCTGTCGCCGCCGACGCCGATCGAGCGGCTGAGTAGGGCGCGGATCAGGGTGCGGGTGGCGCCGATGGTGATGCCGAGCGGTTCGAGCAGCGGCGAACCGCCGCTGAGCAGGGCGATCTCGGTGGTGGTGCCGCCGATGTCGAGCACCACCACGTCCTCCTCGGGCGAGGCCACCGGGATGGCCCCCATCACGCTCGCCGCCGGCCCCGAGAGCACGGTCTCGGCGGGGGAGTCGAGCGAGGCGGCCAGCGACAGGGTGCCGCCATCGGCCTTGAGCAGGTGCACCGGGGCGCTCACCCCGCGGGTGCGCAGCGCCTCGGCGATCGCCTCGTAGAAGTTGCGGTGCAGCGGATAGACCGAGGCGGCGAGATGGGTGGTGGCGATGCGCCGGGGGAAGTTGAGCTGCCCGGAGACGCGGTGGCCGGTGAACACCCGCTCGAAGCGCTCGGCGATACGCTCGGCGATGCCCAGCTCGTGGGCCGGGTTGCGGGTGGAGAACTTGCCCACCACGCCGACATAGCGGATGCCGGCGGCGGCAAAGCGCTCGGCGCAGAGATCGACGGCGTCGAGATCAAGCGGGCTGATCTCGCGACCGCGATGATCGATCGCGCCCGGCACCACCGCGTAATGCTCGCCGGTGCGATAGAGCGCGGGATCGACCCCGGGACCGGCGCACACCAGCATCCCCACCGGGGAGAGACCGGCGCCGACCACCGCGTTGGTGGTCAGCGTGGTGCTCAGCACCACCCGGCGCACCGCCGTCGGCTCGGTGGCGTGCAGCACCCGGTCGAGGGCCTCGAGCAGGGTCGCGCCCAGGTCGTCGGGGTCGGTGTCGACCTTGGCGCGCGCGCGCACCCCCTCGGGGCCGAGCAAGACGATGTCGGCGTGCGTGCCGCCGACGTCCAGTCCGATGATCATCCATTCCTCCGCGAGAGACCCCGGTCCGTGTGCCCAGGGCGGGATAGCGGGCGACCCCTGGGCCGCCGGTTGGTCGTTCGGGTGCCGGAGCGTCCGGCCACCGCTGTGGTCGCGCGCGGGTCCATCCAGATCAGCCGAAGTGGATCCTCGCCTCCAGGTTGGCGGCGGAATCGGCGTTGTCGAGTGCTTCCTGCAGCGAGATGGTGCCGTCGCGATAGAGCGCGAGCAGGGCGTCGTCGAAGGTGCGGATGCCCTCCTCGCCGCTCTGCTGCATCGCCTGACCGAGGGCCTCGACCTGACCGTCGCGGATCAGGTCGGCAATGTGCGGGGTGTTGACCATGACCTCGATCGCGGCGCAGCGCGACCCGGCCTGGGTGCGTACCAGGCGCTGCGAGATGATCGCGCGCAGATAGACCGAGAGGTCGGTGAACAGCGTCTTGTGCTGCGCCTGGGGGAACAGGTTGATGATGCGCTCCATCGCTTGATAGGCGTTGTTGGCGTGCAGCGTGGCGACGGCCAGATGGCCGGTACCGGCCAGTTCGAGCGCCGCCTCCATGGTCTCGCGGGTGCGGATCTCGCCGATCAGCACCACATCGGGGGCCTCGCGCAGCGCGCTCTTGAGCGCCTTGGCATAGCTCTTGGTGTCGAGCCCGAGTTCACGCTGGCTGACGATGCACTGCTTGTGCGGATGGACGAACTCGATCGGGTCCTCGATGGTGATGATATGGCCCGGGGCAGTGCTGTTGCGGTGATCGAGCATCGCCGCGAGGGTGGTCGACTTGCCCGAGCCGGTGGCGCCGACCATGAGGATGATGCCGCGCCGGTGCATGATCAGCTTGGGCAGCACCGCCGGCAGACCGAGCTCGTCGCAGGTGGGGACCGTGGTGCGGATATAGCGCAGCACCATCGAGGGGTAGCCGCGCTGGTGATAGGCGTTGACGCGGAAGCGGGCGCGATTGTCGAGCGCGACGGCGAAGTCGACCTCCAGCTCCTCCTCGAACTCGCGCGCCTTGGCCGGATCGAGCAACGAGGCAAGGGCCTCGCGACACACCGTCGGGGTGAGCATGGTCTCGCCGATCGGGCGGATGACGCCCTCGATCTTGATCTTCACCGGCATACCCGGGGTGAGGAAGAGATCGGAGGCGTTGTGCCGGATCATCATCTCGAGATAGGGGGTGATATCCATCGCCATGTCGGGCTCCGGGGGTCGGCGCGGACGCGCGGGTGAAGACGGAGAAACTGCAAGGTTAACTTATAAAGGAATTCTTATATCCTTATGCATTTATCTTTGTTCCGCGTCAATGGCTTTTGCTCGACGCGCTTGCGCCTCCGCAGCGGGCGGCGCGCGATGCGGCCAGCCGTTTCAATCCTCTAGCGCCGCGCTCGCCGGACAGCGGCAGCCCGTCACCTAACGAAAGGGCGGCTCATCGTCGTCGCCGAGGATGGACAGCCCGTCGGCCGGCTCGAAATGATCCTTCTCGCGCGCCTCCTGTCCCTGGAGCTTGATCATCAGCCGCAGCTCGTTCATCGAGTCGGCGTTGCGCAGCGCGTCCTCGTAGCTGATCTTGCGCGCCTCGTAGAGGTCGAACAGCGACATGTCGAAGGTCTGCATGCCCTGCTCGCGCGAGCGCTTCATCACCTCCTTGATACCGCTGACGTCGCCCTTGAAGATCAGGTCCTGGATCAGCGGCGAGTTGATCAGCACCTCGACGGCGGGGATGCGACCACCGTCGGTGCAGGGCAGCAGGCGCTGCGAGATCACCGCCTTGAGGTTGAGCGAGAGATCCATCAGCAGCTGGGCGCGGCGCTCCTCGGGGAAGAGGTTGATGATGCGATCGAGCGCCTGGTTGGCGCTGTTGGCGTGCAGCGTCGAGAGACAGAGATGGCCGGTCTCGGCGAAGTTGATCGCGTGCTCCATGGTCTCGCGATTGCGGATCTCGCCGATGAGGATGACGTCCGGGGCCTGGCGCAGGGTGTTGACCAGCGCCGCCTCCCAGCTCTCGGTATCGACTCCGACCTCGCGCTGGGTGATCAGACAGTTACCGTGGGGATGGACGTACTCGACCGGGTCCTCGATGGTGACGATGTGGCCATAGGTTTCCTGGTTGCGGTGTCCGACCATCGCCGCCAGCGAGGTCGACTTGCCCGAACCGGTACCGCCGACCAGCAGCACCATGCCGCGCTTGGCCATGACGATGTCGAGCAGCACCGGCGGCAGCTTGAGCTCGGCGGCGGAGGGGATGCGGGCGTTGATGGTGCGCAGCACCGCGCCGCCCTTGCCCTGCTGGACGAAGGCGTTGACGCGGAAACGGCCGATGTCCTGGGGATGGATCGCGAAGTTGCACTCCTTGTGCATGTCGTAATCGCGGATCTGCCGATCGTTCATGATCGAGCGCACGAGGATGTTGGTCTGCGCCGCGCTCAGCGGCTGATCGCCGATCGGGGTGAGACGGCCGTCGATCTTGCAAGCGGGAGGGAAGCCGGCGGTGATGAAGAGATCGGAGCCCTTCTTGGCGACCATCTTGCGCAGACAGTCGAGCATGAAACGCGCGGCCTGTTGGCGATCCATGGCGATACCTCGTTGGTTCTCAGCCATCGAGTGTATCACCTCGCCGGCACCGACAAGACCCTGCCCGTGACCGGGATGTGGACAACGAAAAAGCGGCCCTCGCGGGCCGCTTCTCCTGGGGTCGGGGACCGTCTCGCCCCGGATCGACCGGGGCGGACGGCGGCGCTCAGCGCGGCAGGTCGGAGCAGCCCATCAGCCACTCGTCGACGGCGCGGGCGCACTGACGGCCCTCGCGGATCGCCCACACCACCAGCGACTGGCCGCGACGCATGTCGCCGGCGGCGAACACGCCGTCGACGCTGGTGCGATAGGCCTCGGGACCCTCGGTGGTGCCCTTGACGTTACCGCGGGCGTCGAGCTCGAGCCCGGCCTCGTCGCGCAGCTCGGCGAGCATGCCCTCGTGGACCGGGTGGACGAAGCCCATCGCCAGCAGCACCAGATCGGCCTTGAGCTCGCCCTCGGTGCCGGGGACGTCGTGCATCTGCCAGCGACCGTCGGCGTCACGCTCCCAGCGCACCAGGTTGTAGCGCACCCCGGTCACCTGACCGTTGGCATCACCGACGAAGCCCTTGGTGGCGACGTTCCACATCCGCTCGCAGCCCTCTTCCTGGGAGGAGGAGGTGCGCATGCGGTTGGGCCAGTTGGGCCAGGTCAGCGACTTGTCCTCGCGCTCCGGCGGACGGTCGAGGATCTCGACCTGGGTGACCGACTTGGCGCCGTGACGGTTGGAGGTGCCGATGCAGTCCGAACCGGTATCACCACCACCGATGACCACCACGTGCTTGCCCTCGGCGCTGATGAAGTCGTCGTCGGGGACGTGGGAGCCCTGCACCCGCTTGCTGTTGCGGGTGAGGAAGTCCATCGCGAAGTGGATGCCGGCGAAGCTGCGACCGGGCACGTCGAGGTCGCGCGGCTTCTCCGAGCCGCCGGCCAGCACCACCGCATCGTACTCATCGCGCAGCTGGGCGACCGAGATGTCGACACCGATGTGGGCGTTGGTGTGGAACTCCACGCCCTCGGTACGCATCTGCGCCATGCGCCGATCGATCAACTGCTTGTTGAGCTTGAAGTCGGGGATGCCGTAGCGCAGCAGGCCGCCGATGCGGTCTTCCTTCTCGTAGAGCGAGACCTTGTGGCCGGCGCGCGCGAGCTGCTGCGCGGCGGCCAGGCCCGCCGGGCCGGAACCGACCACGGCGACCCGCTTGCCGGTACGCCGCTCGGGCACCTGGGGCTTGATCCAGCCCTCCTCCCAGGCCTTGTCGACGATCGCACACTCGATGGTCTTGATCGCCACCGGGGTGTCCTCGAGGTTGAGCGTGCACGAGGCCTCGCAGGGCGCGGGACAGATTCGACCGGTGAACTCGGGGAAGTTGTTGGTCGAGTGCAGCACCTCGATGGCCGCCTGCCAGTCACCCCGATAGGCCAGATCGTTCCAGTCCGGGATGATGTTGTTGACCGGGCACCCCTGGTGACAGAAGGGGATGCCACAGTCCATGCAGCGCGCACCCTGTTCGCTGACCTCGGCCTCGGTCAGCGGGATGACGAACTCGTTGTAGTGGACGACGCGATCGCCGGCCGGCTCGTAGCGCCGGTCGCGACGGTCGTATTCCATGAAACCGGTCGGCTTACCCATGGTCGACGATCCCCTTGAGCTGCTTGTTCGACTGCGGCGGACGGCTCTGGCTGGCACGCATGCCTTCCAGCGCCTGACGGTAATCCACCGGCATCACCTTGACGAACTTCGGCAGCCAGGCCGCCCAGTCGTCGAGGATGCGCCGCGCCACCGCGGAGTTGGTGTAGTGCAGGTGTTTCTCGATCAGCTGCTTGAGACGCAACGCGTCGTGGCGCGTCATGTCGCGGCTGAGATCCACCCGTCCATGGGTCTCGAGATCGCCGCCCTGATGGTCGAGCGCCTCGAGTGCGTCGTCCTCGGCAGCGACCGGCTCGAGCTCGACCATCGCCAGATTGCAGCGATCGGCGAAGTCGCCGGCCTCGTCGAGCACGTAGGCGACACCGCCGGACATGCCCGCGGCGAAGTTGCGCCCGGTCGCGCCGAGCACCACGGTGACACCGCCGGTCATGTACTCACAGCCGTGATCGCCGACGCCTTCGACCACCGCCACGGCGCCGGAGTTGCGCACGCAGAAGCGCTCACCGGCGACGCCGCGGAAGAAGCACTCGCCGTTGATGGCACCGTAGAGCACGGTGTTGCCAACGATGATGTTCTCCTCGGCCTTGCCGATGGCCGACTCGGCCGGCGGGTAGATGATGATGCGTCCCCCCGAGAGGCCCTTGCCGACGTAGTCGTTGCCCTCGCCCTCGAGCTCGACGGTCACGCCACCGGCGACCCAGGCGCCGAACGACTGACCGGCGGTGCCCTTGGCCTTGATGTGGATGGTGCCGTCGGGCAGCCCGGCGTGACCGTAGCGCTCGGCGACGCGGCCCGAGAGCATGGCGCCGAAGGAACGGTTGAAGTTCTTCACCGGGGTCTCGATGCGTACCGACTCACCGCGCTCGAGCGCGGGCGCGGCCTGGGCGATCAGCTCGTTGTCGAGCGCCTGGTCGAGCCCGTGGTCCTGGGCCTCGGTGTTGTGGATCGCGACCTCGGGACCGACCTCGGGCTTGGCCAACAGACGCGAGAAGTCGAGCCCCTGCGCCTTCCAGTGATCGATGGCGCGACGCATCTCGAGGCGATCGGAGCGACCGATCATCTCGTTGATGGTGCGGAAGCCGAGCTTGGCCATCAGCTGACGCACTTCCTCGGCGACGAAGAAGAAGTAGTTGATGACGTGTTCGGGCTTGCCGGTGAAGCGCTTGCGCAGCTCCGGATCCTGGGTGGCGACGCCGACCGGGCAGGTGTTGAGATGACACTTGCGCATCATCAGACAGCCCTCGACGATCAGCGGTGCGGTGGCGAAGCCGAACTCGTCGGCGCCGAGCAGCGCGCCGACGACCACGTCGCGACCGGTACGCATGCCGCCGTCGACCTGCACCGAGATGCGCCCGCGCAGACGGTTGAGCACCAGCGTCTGGTGGGTCTCGGCGAGACCGATCTCCCAGGGCGAGCCGGCGTGCTTGATCGAGGTCAGCGGGCTGGCGCCGGTGCCGCCGTCATAGCCGGAGATGGTGACGTGATCGGCATGGGCCTTGGACACGCCCGCGGCCACGGTGCCGACACCGACCTCGGAGACCAGCTTGACCGAGATGCGCGCCTTGGGGTTGACGTTCTTCAGGTCGTGGATCAGCTGGGCGAGATCCTCGATCGAGTAGATGTCGTGGTGCGGCGGCGGCGAGATCAGACCGACGCCCGGGGTCGAGTGACGCACCCGCGCGATCTGCGCGTTGACCTTGTGACCGGGCAGCTGACCACCCTCGCCGGGCTTGGCGCCCTGGGCGATCTTGATCTGGATGTCGTCGGCGTTGACCAGGTACTCGGCGGTGACGCCGAAACGACCCGAGGCGACCTGCTTGATCGCCGAGCGCTCGGGGTTGCTCGAACCGTCGGGCAGCGGGTTGAAGCGCTCGGGCTCCTCGCCACCCTCACCGGTGTTCGACTTGCCGCCGATGGCGTTCATCGCCTTGGCCAGGGTCGAGTGCGCCTCGTAGCTGATCGAACCGAAGGACATCGCGCCGGTGACGAAACGCTTGACGATCTCCTTGGCCGGCTCGACCTCGTCGATCGGCACCGGGGTCTCGGCGAACCTGAAGTCCATCAGCCCGCGGAAGGTCAGCAACCGCTCGCTCTGCTCGTCGATCAGACGCGAGAACTCGGCGAAGGTGTTGGCGTCGTTGGCACGCGTGGCGTGCTGCAGCTTGGCGATGCTGTCCGGGGTCCAGATGTGCTCCTCGCCGCGCAGCCGGAAGGCGTAGTCGCCGCCGACATCGAGATGCTTGCGATAGATCTGCTCGCCACCGAATGCCTGGGCGTGCCAGCGCACCGCCTCTTCGGCGACCTCGGGCAGACCCACGCCCTCGACCGTGGTCGGGGTGCCGGTAAAGTAGGCCTCGACGAAGCCGCTGTTGAGACCGACCGCGTCGAAGATCTGCGCGCCGCAGTAGGACTGGAAGGTGGAGATGCCCATCTTCGACATCACCTTCTTCAGCCCCTTGCCGACGGCCTTGATGTAGCGCGACTGCGCTTCCTCGAAGCTCGGCGCGTCGTCCTCGGCGGCAAGCATCGACTGGATGGTGTCGAAGGCCAGATAGGGGTTGATCGCCTCGGCGCCGTAACCGGCGAGGGTGGCGAAGTGATGCACCTCGAGCGCCGCACCGGTCTCGACCACCAGGCCGGAGCTGGTGCGCAGCCCGCGACGGATCAGGTGGTGATGCACCGCCGAGGTGGCCAGCAGCGCCGGGATGGCGATGTGGTCACGGTTGGTGTTGCGGTCGGAGAGGATGAGGATGTTGTAGCCGGCGAGCACCGCATCCTCGGCCTCCTTGCACAACCGCTCGAGCGCAGCGGCCATGCCCGCGGAGCCCTCGCTCGAGGCATAGACCATGTGCAGGGTGGTGGTGCGGAAGGCGCCGCCACAGTTGTCTTCGATGTGGCGCACCCGCTCCAGGTCCTCGTTGGTGAGGACCGGCTGGTTGACCTCCAGACGCCAGTTCTTGCCCATCTCGTTGAGACCGAGCAGGTTGGGGCGCGGGCCGATCAGCGACACCAGCGACATCACCAGTTCCTCGCGGATCGGATCGATCGGCGGGTTGGTGACCTGGGCGAAGTTCTGCTTGAAGTAGGTCGAGAGGTGCTTGGGACGGCTCGACAGCACCGAGGGCGGGTTGTCCGCACCCATCGAGCCGATCGCCTCCTGACCGCTGGCGATCATCGGCGCGAGCAGGAACTTGAGGTCTTCCTGGGTGTAGCCGAAGGCCTGCTGGGCGTCGAGCAGGGTGGCCTCGTCGGGGGCCATCGGGGCGACGTCGGTGGGCAGCTCGTCGAGGTGGATCTGGGTCTTGCCCAGCCACTCGCCGTAGGGCTGCGCGCCGGCCAGCTCGGCCTTGATCTCGGCGTCGTCGATGATGCGGCCCTGCTCGAGGTCGATCAGGAACATCTTGCCCGGCTGCAGTCGCCACTTCTTGACGATGCGCTCCTCGGCGATGTCGAGCACGCCCATCTCCGAGCCCATGATCACCATGTCGTCGTTGGTGACCAGGTAGCGCGCCGGACGCAGGCCGTTGCGGTCGAGGGTGGCGCCGATCTGGCGACCGTCGGTGAAGGCGACCGCCGCCGGACCGTCCCAGGGCTCCATCAGCGCCGCGTGGTACTCGTAGAAGGCGCGCCGCTCGGCGTCCATCTGCTTGTTACCCGACCACGCCTCGGGGATCAGGATCATCATCGCGTGGGCGAGCGAGTAGCCGCCCATCACCAGCAGCTCGAGCGCGTTGTCGAAGCAGGCCGAGTCGGACTGACCCTCGGGGATCAGCGGCCAGATACTGTCGAGATCGTCGCCGAGGATCTCCGAGCGCATGGTGTGACGGCGCGCGGCCATCCAGTTGACGTTGCCGCGCACGGTGTTGATCTCGCCGTTGTGGCAGATCATGCGGAACGGCTGCGCCAGGTCCCAGGTCGGGAAGGTGTTGGTCGAGAAGCGCTGGTGCACCAGGGCCAGGGCCGAGGTGAAGCGCTCGTCGCCGAGATCGAGGTAGTACTTGCCGACCTGATCGGCGAGCAGCATGCCCTTGTAGTTGATGGTGCGCGAGGACAGCGAGACCACGTAGTAGGCGGTCTTGTCGAAGCCGGCGCTGCGGATCTCGTTGTCCATCCGCTTGCGGATGACGAACAGACGGCGCTCGAAGGCGTCCTGGTCGGGACAGTTGTCGCCGCAGCCGACGAACACCTGGCGCACCATCGGTTCGCTCGGCAGCACGCTCTCGCCGAGCGAGCTGTTGTCGACCGGGACGTCGCGCCAACCGAGCACGCGCTGACCACCTTCCTCGAGGTGGCGGGTGACGGTCTCCTCCATGCGCGCGCGTGCATCGGCGTCCTTGGGCAGGAACACCATGCCGACGCCATAGGCGCCCACGGGCGGCAGTTCGAAATCGACCACGGCGCGGAAGAAGGCGTCGGGGATCTGCACCAGGATACCGGCGCCATCGCCGGCCTTGGGATCAGCGCCAACGGCACCGCGATGGGTCAGTCGCTCGAGGATCTCGAGTCCCTGTTGAACGATTGCGTGACGCTTCTCGTTCTTGATGTTGCAGACGAAGCCGACGCCACAGGCGTCGCGCTCATTGGCTGGGTCATAGAGACCCTGTGCAGGAGGCAAGGCACGAAGGCTCATCGCTGACCTCGTTGATACCTGGGGTAAATGATTCCGACTGTCGACGCCGCCGTGGACGGGAAGACCTTGGTGATCGAGCACCAGGGCGCGTGCCGACCGCCAGGCGGTTGGCGTCACAATCCTGTGTCCTGGATCCAGAGAGCAGGCTCGCTCGTCATCGCAATACGCTCGGCGTGCGATCTCCAGGGTGTCCGGAGCGCGTCGGCACGGGCCGCCGACGCCGGTGTTCGGCGAGCGGGGTTCGAGGCATGCGAACCCCAGCGACCAGGCCGGGTTGAAATCGCGAACCCCTAATAATAACGTCGAACACCGGCGCACGCCACTATCTATGCGCGCGTGCGGATCACGGGGCGTGGGCGACCACCCTCAGGGACGTCGCGCCGACAGGGTCGCCATCAATTGATCCTGATCGATCTCGTCGCTGATCACCGCCTCGCCGACGGCGGTGAGCAACACCAGACGCAGACGCCCGTCGAGCACCTTCTTGTCGACCGCCATCAGCTCGCGGAAGCGCTCGGCGTCGAGTTCGGGCGGCGGCTCGGTGGGCAGCCCGGCGCAGGTGACCAGGCTGCGCACCCGCTCGACATCGGCCTCGGCCAGCCAGCCCATGCGCGCCGAGAGATCGGCGGCCATGCACATGCCGGCGCCGACGGCCTCGCCGTGGAGCCAGTTGCCATAGCCCGAGGCCGTCTCGATCGCGTGTCCGAAGGTGTGACCGAGATTGAGCAGGGCGCGCTGTCCCGACTCCAGCTCATCCTCGGCAACGATCTGTGCCTTGATCTCGCAGGAGCGGCGGATGGCGTGGGCGAGCGCCTCGGGGTCGCGCGAGAGCAGCTCGGCCATGTGCGACTCCAGCCAGTCGAGGAAGGAGGGATCGCGGATCAGCCCGTACTTCAGCACCTCGGCCAGACCGGCCGAGAGTTCGCGCTGGGGCAGGGTGTCGAGGGTCTCGGTATCGGCGATCACCGCCAGCGGTTGATGGAAGGCGCCGATCATGTTCTTGCCGGCGGGGTGGTTGATGCCGGTCTTGCCGCCGACCGAGGAGTCGACCTGGGAGAGCAGGGTGGTGGGCACCTGGATGAAGGGCACGCCACGCTGATAACAGGCCGCGGCGAACCCGGCCATGTCGCCGACCACCCCGCCGCCGAGCGCGATCAGGGTGCAGTCACGCGCGAAACGGGCATCGAGCAGGGCGTCGAAGATGCGGTTCCACACCTCAAGGGTCTTGTACTGCTCACCATCGGGCAGCACCACCTCGCGCACCTCGAGACCATCGAGGGCTGCGCGCAAGGGGGCCAGATACAAGGGTGCCACCGTTTCATTGGTGACGATCATCACCTGCCGGCCACGGATATGGGGGCGGTAGAGCACGGGGTCGTGGAGCAGTCCGGGACCGATATGGATCGGGTAACTTCTGTCCCCAAGATCGACTTCAAGGGTTCTGGTCATAAGGCAGCTCTTGGCGGGTTGGCTCGCACACCGGCGCCGGCTCGTCGTCCCCCGTCAGCGGCGACGCATTACGGCGGGCCGATGACGGGATGGCGCTGGGCGTCAGCGACCGGGGCCAGCCCGGTCCTTGGCACGGCTGGCGCAAGGGATGCGCGCGCACGGGTTGATGATCGGTCTTATTGGCATCTTAGCGGTCTGACACGGAGTTGCAATCGCATCACCCGACCAGACACCCCGCCCGATCGTCCGCATCAACCGCCGACGCCGACACGACGCGCCCGTGGCTGTGACCGTCCCGGGCGACGCCCTCACAGAGCGAAGGGGTTCGACCCCAAACGTAAATCGGGGTCAGAGCACGCCGGTGGCGCCCTCCTCGAGCCGCCGCACGATCTCCTTGACCACCGAGCCGGTGCCGCGCTTCTCGGTGGTCACCACCATGTCGGCGACCTGGCGATAGAGCGGCTCGCGCTCCTCCATCAGTTCGCGCAGGCGCTGCAGCGGCTCCTCGGTGTCGAGCAGCGGACGATTGCGGTCGCGGGCGGTGCGGGCGTGCTGCTGCTCGGCGCTGCAGTGGAGATAGATGACCACGCCACGCGCGGCCAGGTCCTGACGGTTCTCGGGGTCGATGATGACCCCGCCGCCGGTGGCCAGCACCATCCGTTCACCGGCGATCAGATCGACGATGACCTGACGCTCGCGGGCACGGAAGCCGGCCTCGCCCTCGAACTCGAAGATGGTGGGGATATCGACACCGGTACGACGCTGGATCTCCTGGTCGCTGTCTTTGAAGGTGTAGGAGAGCGCCTCGGCGAGCTGACGCCCGACGGTGCTTTTTCCGGCCCCCATCGGGCCGACGATGAAGATGTTCTGTGCACGGATCATAGCGAAAGATATGCCAGGTTGTCTGTACGCGGGTGAGGTTCGCGTCCTCCCTCGCATCGAGTTGGATGAGCGCGCAGCGCGAACCGGCGGGGATGGCGGTGACCTACATCGCCTGCCGACCCGGGCGACCCGACGACACCGGCGAACGGTGGGCCAGCGCCTGCTCGGGCTGCGGAAACATTGGAACGAGGACCAAGGAGGTGTCTCGACGCGGGCGACGACGGCGGCGGGATGCCGGCCACCGTGCACGCCTTGCCCGGCTCGAGACCGACTCCCCAGGCAGCCCTCGGATGACATGGACGATCGACCGGGCATCCCGGCACGCATGCGGTCGCAGGCACGGCGGGACGGGTCGAGCGCGCCCATCAGCGGAGCGGGGCAACGCCCGGCTCGCGCGACATTCTAGCCCCATGGGGTAAGTTGCGTCCCGGATACGCGAAAAAAACGCCGGCATCCCCGGGAAAGATGCGGGTTCCCGAGGGCGCCGGGACGGCGCCATCAGCGTCGCGCGAGATCGCCGCGGAGGATCTTGGGGGTCACGAAGATCAGCAGTTCGCTGTTGTTATCCTCTCGCAGCTCCTGCTTGAACAGCCGTCCCACCACCGGGATGTCGCCGAGCCAGGGCACCTGTTCTTTCTTGAAGCCGCGGGTGCGCTCGTAGACGCCGCCGAGCACCACGGTCTCGCCGTTGTCGACCAGCACCGAGGTCTCCACCGAGCGGGTATCGATGGCGATGCCGCTATCGGTCTCGTTGGTATAGTTGGGCGCGTCCTTGTTGACCAACAGGTCCATGATCACCCTGTCATCGGGGGTGATGTGCGGGGTGACGTCGAGCTGCAGCACCGCGTCCTTGAACTGGGTCTGGGTGCCGTTCTGCGACACCGTCTGATAGGGGATCTGCTGACCGACCTTGATCGTCGCCTGGTGCTGATCGGAGGTGATCACCCGCGGGCTGGAGATGATCTCGCCGCGTCCCTCCTGTTGCATCGCCGAGAGTTCGAGCTGGAGCAGATAGGAGCCGACCTTGCCGATCAGGAAGTTGACCGCGCCGGATGGGTTGGGGGCGGCGAGGTCGACCATCAGGGTCTGGTTGTCGTCCTCGTCGATGATCCCGGAGTTGTAGGGGCTGCCGGTGTCGACGTTGAGACCGAAGGGGCCCTTGTCGAAGCCACCGATCTCGAGGGTGCCGGGCTGGGCGCCGGCGATCATCACCTCGTTGCCGCCCGCGGCGCCGAACGAGGTCGACAGCCCGAAGCGCACGCCGAGATCGCGCGCGAAGTTGCTCTCGGCGATCACCACCCGCGACTCGATCATCACCTGGCGCACCGGTACGTCGAGCCGGGTGACGATGCCGCGGATGTCCTCGAGCCGCGCGGCGGTGTCCTGCACCAGCAGGGTGTTGGTGCGCTCGTCGACGGTGACGTTGCCGCGATCCTTGGTCAGCAGCTGGTTCTCCTCGCTCTTGAGCAGACGGGCGAGATCGGCGGCCTTGGCGTAGTTGACCTGGATGAACTCCGAGCGCAACGGCGCCAGCTCCTCGATCTTCTGCATCGAGCGCATCTCCAGCTCTTCCTGGCTGGCGATCTCCTCGGTCGGCGCAACCATGATGACGTTGCCGGTACGGCGCATCGACAGTCCCTTGGTCTTGAGGATGATGTCGAGCGCCTGGTCCCAGGGGACGTTCTTCAGCCGCAGGGTGATGTTGCCGGTGACGGTGTCGCTGGCCACCAGATTGAGATCGGTGAAGTCGGCCAGCACCTGCAGCACCGCCCGCACCTCGATGTCCTGGAAGTTCAGCGACAGCCGCTCGCCCTCGTAGACGACCTTGCTGCGCAGCTGCTCTTCCTTCTCCGCCGCGGTCAGCGGACGGAAGTCGAGGGTGAAGAGGTCGTCGGTCTGATAGGCCATGTAGTCGTAATCGCTGCCGGTCTCCACCGCGACCTCGACGTTGCGCCCGCGCGGGCGCGACTCGACGGCCACCACCGGGGTGGCGAAGTCGACCACGTCGAGTCGGCGGAACAACCGGCGCGGCAGCGAGGTGTCGTGCAGTTCGACCATCACCCGCCGCCCCTGCTCGCGCACCGTCACCCGGGTCTCGGGGTTGGGCAGACGGATCAGCACCCGCCCCTCACCCTCGGCGCCGCGTCTGAAGTCGATATCGCGCACCGAACCGCCGGAGGCCGGCGTCGACGGCGCGCGCGTCGCGGTCGGTCGGGACAGCGCCGCTGTCGTTTGCCGACTCGGCGGCGAGCCGGCCGCGTCGGCCTGGGTCTCGATGATCAGACGCACCCGGTTGCCCTCGCTGCTCACCCGATAGGGGACGGGATCGCTGAGATTGATCACCACCCGGGTGCGATTGCTCGCCTCCACCGCCACCAGGCTGTGCACCGAACCGATGCCGATCGGCAGCGAGCGCTCATCGAGCCCGTTGCTCACCCCGGGGAAGTCGAGCGCAATCCGCGCCGGCGCATCGGTGGCGAAGGTCTCGGGCGGACTCACCGGCGCCGAGAGCTCGAGTTGGATCTCGACCCGGTTGCCGGGCTGGGCGGCGAACTGCACGTCGCGCAGCTCCACGGCCATCGTCGCGGTGCTCCAGCCGGCGAGCAGCAGGAGCAGAAGGCACAGCGACACGACCGGCCGGCGCACGCCGCGCGCCAGCGCCCTCCCGAGGCGTGCATCGGATTGAGATGGTGCGTTCATGCCGGGGTCCCCTCCAGAAATCATTCGGAAAGCTCCAGGGCCGCGTCGCGCTCGCGCCACTGCCCCGGGGCGTCGGCGACGATCTCGATGAGCTCGATCGAGTCCTCGTCGATGCTGACGATCTGCCCGTTGTTCAGCCCCATGTAGTTGCCGACCCGCACCCGGTGCAGGACCCCGTCCTGGGTCCGCACCAGCGCCCAGCGCAGGTCCGTCTGCTCGAGCGTCCCGACCATGCGCAAGGCATCGAGTGCATAGCCCTCGAGCACCTCCTTGCGGCGATTGGGGTCGGGCGCCAGACCGTTGTCGCTCTCCTCGGCGGCGAGCGGGGCGAGCCCGCGATCGGGGACGAAGGGGTCACGTCGATCGCCGGGGTCGAACACGAAGCTGTCGACCGGCTGGATCTCGGGCAGCGGCTCGACCGGACGCGGCGGACGCGACTTGACCTCGCCGACATAGCGTTCGAGATCGGACATGTTGCCGCCACCACAGCCGGCCAGCACCAGCAGCGCGGCGACCGGGACGGACAGGCGGATCCGGTTCATTGCGCCGCCCCCTCGTCGAGATAGCGATAGGTCTTGACGGTGGCATCGAGCGAGAGCTTGCGCCCCGCCTCGGCGACATCCCGGTCGCGACCGCCGGGCTGCTCGATCTCGATGTCGTGGATGGTGACGATGCGCGGCAGCGCCGCGAGCCCGCTGATGAATCGACCGAACTCGTGATAGCTGCCGTTGACGCGGATCCGGATCGGCAGCTCGGCGTAGAAGTCGCGCTGGTTCTCGCCCTCGGGCTCGAAGCGCTCGAACTCCAGCCCGTTGGCCAGCCCGGTCTGGGAGACATCGATCAGCAGCGAGGCGACCTCGGTCTTGTTCGGCAACTGGCGCAGCATGGCGCCGAACGACTCCTCCATCTCGGCGAGCTGCTGACGATAGCCGGCGAGGTTGGCCGCCTTGCGCTGTTTCTTCTCGAAATCGGCGCGCAGCTGCTGCTCCTGACGCTCGGCGGTCTCGAGCAGCATCAGCTGATTCTTGATGTCGAAATGGTAGGCCGCGACGCCGAGCAGCAGACAGCCGACCGCGATCACCGCCGCCTTGGCCGGCAGCGGCCAGTCGCCGATGGTGCTGAGATCGAGTTCGTTGAGTTGATTCAGATCCATGACGATCTCCGCCGCGTCGCGGTCTCCGTCGGGGGCGAGCCACGTGTCGCGCCGATCATGCCGGCTGGTCCTCGTCCTCGCCGCCGGGGCGGACCTGATCGAAGGACAGCCGGAAGTGGCTCAGCCCGGTCCCGGTCTTGTCCTTGTTCTCGATCAGCATCAGCCGCGGATTGCCGACCCAGTCCGATGACTCGATGCTGCTCATGAAGGCCGAGACCCGGGCGTTGGACTGGGCGCGCCCCTCGACCACCACCGAACGCCCCTTCTGCTCGAGACGGTTGAGATAGACCCCCTCGGGGATGGTCACCACCAGCTCCTCGAACAGGTGGACGATCTCGGGCCGACTCTGCTGCAGGTTCTGGATGACCTCCATGCGCGCAAGCAGGTCGGCCTTGGTCTGCTCGAGCCGGTCGATCTCGCGGATCTTGCGCTGGAGCTGGGCGATCTCCTGCTGCAACAGCTGGTTGCGACTCTCCTGATAGGCGATGCGCCCGTCGTAATGAAGGTGCACCAGCACCGCCAGCACCAGGGTCGCGCCGAGCGCCGCGCCGGCGGCGATCGCCAGCTCCTTCTTGCGCCGCTGTCGCGCCTCTTCGCGCCACGGCAGCAGGTTGATCCGTGGCATCTCTAGTCCACTCCCCGCAGGGCCAGGCCGAGCGCGAGCATCATCCCCGGCGCCTCGCGCATCAACGCCTGGGCGTCGAGCGTCGGGGCCAGGGTCATGCGCGCGAAGGGATTGGCGATGGTGGTCGGAATACGCAGTCGCTCGCTGACGAGCTGATCGAGCCGGGGCAGCGAGGCCACGCCGCCGGAGATCACCAGCCGGTCGACCCGGTTGTAGCTGGTGCCCGAATAGAAGAACTGCAGCGCACGGCCGATCTGTTGCGCCAAGGCCTCCTTGAAGGGCGCGAGCACATCGATGTCGTAGCCCTCGGCGACATCGCCGTCGAGGATCTTCGCCGCCGCCTGCTCACGCGAGAAGCCGTAGCGACGCTGCACCTCGTCACGCAGCTGCTGCCCGCCGAAGTTCTGTTCGCGGGTATAGACGATGCGCCCCTCGTGGAGCACGTGCAGGGTGGTGGTCGCGCTGCCGACGTCGGCCAGGGCGACGGTCGCGCCCGGCTCGCCGTCCTCCTCGAGCAGCAGCGCGCAGGCGTTCTCCATGGCATAGGCCTCGACATCGACGATCGCCGGCACCAGCCCGGCGGTCTCGAGGGCGTTGACCCGGTCGTCGACGTTCTCGGTGCGCGAGGCGGCGAGCAGCACGTCGATCATCCCCGGGTTGGTCTGCGAGGGACCGATCACCTCGAAGTCGAGATTGACCTCCTCGAGCGGATAGGGGATGTACTGGTCGGCCTCGAGTTCGATCTGGCTCTCCAGCTCGGCGTCCTCGAGTCCGCCCGGCATCACGATCATCTTGGTGATCACCGCCGAGCCGGCCACCGCCACGGCGGCACGCTTGGTCTCGGTGCCCGAGCGACTCACCGCACGGGCGATGGTCTCGCCCACCGCCTCGGACTCGACGATCTTCTTCTCGGCGACCGCATTGGCCGGCAGCGGCTCGATGGCGAAGTGCTCGAGGCGCAACCCGCTCGAGGCGTTGGCGTGCCCGCGCGAGAGTTCGATGAGCTTGACCGAGGTCGAGCCGATATCGACACCGATCAGTGTACGGTTCTTGCTGATGAGGCCGAACATTCAGTGATCTCGTCTGCTCGATCGTACCCGGAGCGGGTAAACCGACTTCTACGATAATGGCTCTAAAGATATCAAAATTTTGCGCTTTCGCGAGCATTCATCGTCGCGACGACCATCCTGGCGGCACCACCACCCGGTCCGCGCCCCGACAACCGAGCTCATCGCCGCGCCACGCACGGTGCCCTTGCCGGAACACCCTTCCGCCGCCGCCGTCGGCCATGCTAGTGTCGGTGCCGATACGGGCGTGACGACGCCCGCGATGGTCGTCCACAGACCCGCCCCGGCGGGACCGGCGAACGAGCGGAGGGGTTCAGCGATGACCGCACGAGCGCGCACCGACGCCCTGCGTGCGCGAATGGCCTACGAGGCCGCGCGCATCATGATCGAACAGGGCCTGTCCGACTTCGACCGGGCCAGACGCAAGGCCGCCACCCGCACCGGCATCCGCGACCGTCGGCACTGGCCGGACAACGAGACCGTGCAGGAGGCGCTGCTGACCCAGCGCCGGCTGTTCCGCGACGACGACGCCGCGCAGTTGCGGCGGATGCGCGAGGCCGCCGCCGGGGCGATGCGCAACCTCGCCGACTTCTCGCCGCGACTGGTCGGCGCGGCGCTGCAGGGCGTCGGCGACCCCAGCCTCGGGGTCGAGTTGCTGCTCTATGCCGAGCGCCCCGAGGACGTGCTCTTCCGTCTCCACGACCAGGGCATTCCCTGGGACGAGGGCGAGCGCACCCTGCGCTATCCCGGCGGTGCCCGCAATGCCCACCCCGCCTTCAGCTTCGTCGCCGGCGACCAGCCCTTCGAGCTGATCGTGCTGCCGCCACGGGCGCGGCGCCAGCCGCCGCTCGACCCGGTCGACGACCGCCCCTGGCGCGGCGCCGACCTCCCCGCCCTGGAGCGGCTGCTCGCCGAGCCCGGCGTCTGAACCGCCCGGATCAGGCGCCGGGATAGACGAGACGGCGCCAGCGCACGCGATAGGGGCGCCCCGGGTCGGCACCGAGTTCGAGCAGCGCCAGCAACCGCCAGCCACCGTCGCGGGCGCGCACCTCGACGCGATAGCGCGGCCCACCGCGCAGCCTGGGATCGATCTCGCGCGCCGCGCGCAGTGCTTGCGCCTGCTCCAGCCCGAGACCGTCGAGTGCGGCGAGCACCGCCGCCGGGGCGAAGGCGCGCGCGATCCCGCCAGCGTCACCCGTCACCCGCGTCAGCGGCGCCAGCGCCGCGACCAGCTCGGGCGTCATCCCCGGCAGCAGCGCCAGCTCGTCGACCAGCGGCAGCTCACCATCGCGGGCCCCGAAGGCGCGACCGAGGGCGCGGTAATCGGCGTCTTCGGCGCCCCCCGCGCGGGTCAATGCATCGCCATCGCGCCAGTCGACGATCTCCGCCGCCAGCCGTCCGGCTCGCCCCGGTTCGACCCCGAGGACCCGCAACAGGTCGATGAGCCGCTGCGGGTCGGCGCGGTTGAGATCGATCAGCCCGCCGAGGTCCTGGATGCGGACCTCCAGCCGCTCGCCGCCGAAGGTCCAGGGATGGGGCGTGGCGTCGACCCGCCACAGCGGCTCGCCAAGCCGCCCCGGCGGCAGCGTCAGGCGTAGCGCCACCTCGGCGAGCGCGGCATCGGCGGCGGCGCGGAAGCGCGCGGCGGCGAGCGCGTTGTCGACCAGCGCCAACTCGCTGCGCCCGGTGGCGGTCAGCCCGGCGGCCATCACCGTCAATAGCGCCAGCACCCAGAGCACCAGCAGCAGCGCCACCCCGCGCTGACGCGACGCACTCATCGCGCCGCCTCATCGGCGAGCGCCACCACCAGCTCGGGCCAGTCGAGCGCCGCGGTGCGCAACCGCATCCGCACCAACCGCGGCGGGCGCGGCTGACCCAGCCAGTCGCGATGCCAGGCCGGGCCCGGCTCGCCCTCGCGGGTGCCGTAATAGGCCAGCTCGAAGCGCATCGGCCCCGCCAGCAGCAGGGTCCGGCCAAAGGCGCCGTCGCCCAGGTCCAGTTCCTCGCCCGGCGCACCGGGCGCTGGCGGCTCATCGGCCAGCGCCACCCAGGGCGGCGTACCGGACGCGCCGGCGAGCACCTCGGGATGGAACAGCCAGTGGGTGAGCATCAGCACCTCGCCGCGCGGACCCCGCTCGCGGGTCAGACGCAGCAGATGCAGACCGGGCAGGCCGACATGGGTCGACAAGGGCGCAACCCACTCCAGACGCTCGCTGTCACCGGCGAACACCGGGTGCACGCCGTCCTCGCGGGTCAGCGCCAGCGCCCGCCCCTGACGCAGCGCGCGACCGACGAAACCATGCACCGCGCGCAGCTCGGCGAGCGCCTCGGCGCGGGCATCGACCGCCTCCCAGGTGCGCGCACCGAGGCGCAGACCGGCGAACACCAGGGTCGCGATCAGCCCGAGCAGCGCCAGCGCCACCAGCAGTTCGAGCAGGGTGAAGCCGCGCGCGCGGCGGCGCGGGCTCATGGCAGCGGCGCGCCGAGACGCTGGGTGGGCAGCACCAGCCGACGCTCGCGCCCGGCCTCGACCCAGCGCACCCGCGCCTCGACCCGGTAGGGCTGGGGATCGCCGGCGGCGAGCCCGGCGCGCGCCAGCGGGATCATCGCCAGGCTCCAGCGCATCCCCGCCGCCTCGCCGCCCTCGATCACCCCGGGGACGAGGTCGACGGCACCGCCGTCGACCAGCGCCAGGCGCGACTCGGCGAGCGCCGAGGCGCGTGCCAGCATGGTCGCGCGCTGACTGGCGAGCGAGGCGCGCGAGAAGATCTCCAGCAGCACCCCGAGGGCAAGGGCGAGGATGGCGAAGGCGACCACCGCCTCGAGCAGCGAGAAGCCGCGCTCGCGCGCCCGGCTCATGGCGCGCTCCAGGGGGCCATGTACACCCGCCCGGTGAGCCAGTGCACCCCGACCTGATAGCCGCGCCCCTCGGCGCTCAGCACGATGCGCCCGCCGCTCGAACTGCCGTCGGGGAAGAAACGGATGGCCCCGGCGCGCGCACCGACCAGCTCGCCGCGGGCCGTCTCCAGATGCAGCGCCAGACGCCGCGGCAGCTGCACCGGCGCCGCACCCGGCGGCTCCAGACGGTGCGCGGCGGGGCGCACCAGCAGCGCCTCGGCGCGGGCCTCGCGGATCGCCCGCTCGCGCGTCAGGCGCAGCGCGGCCACCGTGCGCCGCGCCGCGGCCTTGGCCTCGACCCCGGGGAGCGCGGCGCTGAAGGCGCCGGGGAGCGCGGCGAGCACCAGCCCGAGGATCGCCAGCACCACCAGCAGCTCGACCAGGGTGAACCCGGGCGCGCGAGCGGCGCGCACGCGCTCAGTCCCAGCTGTGGAGGTCGGCGCTCTCGCCCTCGCCGCCCTCGCGGTTGTCGGCGCCGAAGGTCCACAGGTCGAAACCGCCGTGCTCGCCGGGGAAACGGTAATGATAGGGGTTGCCCCAGGGGTCGGTGGGCACCTCGCCCTTGGTCAGATAGGGGCCGTTCCAGGTGTCGAGGTCGGCGGTATTGCGCACCAGCGCCTCGAGCCCCTCGCTGGTGCTCGGATAGCGCCCGACCTCGAGCCGGTAGAGATCGAGGGTGGCGGCGAGGCTGTCGACCTGCAGCTTGGCGGTCTTGCTCTTGGAGCTGTCGAGGAACTTCATCACCTGGGGACCGACCACCCCGGCGAGCAGTCCGAGGATGGCGAGCACCACCAGCAGCTCGACCAGGGTGAAGCCGTACATACGCGAACGCTGAGAATCCATGGCAATGCCGATACGCGAGTGAAGGGGAGGCCATTCTAGAGGGCCGAGGAAAGCACGGGCAAACGCCCGCGCCGGCCTCAAACCACCAGGGCGTTGGCACCGAGGATGGCGCCGAGGATCGAGAGGATGATCCCGGCGACCACCACCCCGAGGCCGAGGATCAGCGCCGGTTCGAGCAACGCGAGCAGGCGCTGCACCGCAGCGCGGGTCTCGCGATCGTAGATCGTCGCGACCTTCGCCAGCACCGGCTCCAGTCCGCCCGACTCCTCGCCGACCCGGACCATCTGCAGCGCCAGCGGCGGCAGCGCCTGGTGGCGCGCCAGCGGGCCGGCCAGACCACGCCCGCGACGCAGCTCGTCGCCGGCGGCCTCGAGCCGTTCGGCGAGCGCGCGGTTGGTCACCACCTCGCGGGCCAGATCGAGCGCGCCGGCCAGCGGCAGACCGTTGCCGAGCAGGGTGGCGAGGGTGTGACAGAGCCGCGCCGTCTCCAGCCGCCACAACAGCGCACCGGCCAGCGGCAGCCCGAGCAGGCGGCGATCGATCCGGACGCGGCGCGCCGGGTCCTCCAGCCAGCGTTCGAGCGCCAGGGCGATCGGCGCGGGCAGACAGAGCAGCACCCACCAGTGGTCGCGCAGCAGCTCGCCGAGACCGATGAGGATGCGGGTCGAGCGCGGCAGGGTCGCGCCCATGTCGGCGAACAGGCCGGCGAACTGGGGGACGACGAAGATCAGCAGCAGGGCCACCGTCAGCCCCGCCACCGTGACCAGGATCGCCGGATAGACCAGCGCCGAGATCACCGTCTGGCGCAGCTCGGCGATGCGTTCGAGATAATCGGCCAGACTCCCCAGCACGCGATCGAGCGCGCCGCCGGCCTCGCCCGCGCGCACCATGCTGACATAGAGCCTGGAGAACTGACCGTCCTGCTCGGCGAGTGCCGCCGAGAAGCTCGCGCCACCGCGCACCCGCTGCTGCAGGTCGCCGAGCACCCGGGTGGTCGGCCCCGCGGCGGCCAGCTCGATGAGGATCTGCAGCGCACGATCGAGGGCCATGCCCGACTCCAGCAGGGTGGCGAGCTGACGGGTCAGCGCGGTGACCTCGGCGCGCCCGAGCCGACGACGCGCGCGCGCGCGCAACCGCGCCCGCAGCCCGCCGGCCGGGCGCAGCTCCAGCACCAGCAGGCCCTCGTGCTGCAGCTGCGCGCGCAGCGCCGCCAGATCCGGCGCCTCGCGCTCGCCGTCGAGCGTCTCGCCGTCGAGCCTGACTGCGCGGAACTGGAAGCGCGCCATGGTCTCAGTCCTCGGCCACCCGCAGCACCTCCTCGATGCTGGTCAGCCCGGCGCGCGCCTTCGTCACCCCGTCCTCGAACATGGTCACCATGCCCTCGGCACGGGCGATGCGGCGGATCTCGGCGGCCCCGGCATGATCGAGCACGGCGGCACGGACCGCCTCGGAGAGGATCAGCAGCTCGCCGATCACCAGCCGGCCGTGATAGCCGGTGCCGCGACAGGCGTCGCAGCCGACGGCGCGGTGGAGTTCGAGCGCGTCCGTGGCGAGGCCGAGTCGCGCGGCCAGCTCGGCGTCGGCGCGATAGCGCGCGCGACAGTGGGGGCAGAGCCGCCGTACCAGCCGCTGCGCGAGGATGCCGTTGACGGTGGAGGTCAGCAGATAGTCCTCGACCCCCATCTCGAGCAGCCGGGTGGCACCGCTTGCGGCATCGTTGGTGTGCAGGGTGGAGAGCACCAGGTGTCCGGTCAGCGCCGACTGCACCGCGATGCGCGCCGTCTCCAGGTCGCGCATCTCACCGACCATGATGACGTCCGGGTCCTGGCGCACGATCGCCCGCAGCGCGCTGGCGAAGGTCATGCCGATGGCCGGGCGCACCGGGATCTGGTTGATCCCGGCGAGCTGATACTCGACCGGGTCCTCGACGGTGATGATCTTGCGCGACTCGGTGTTGAGCCGCGCGAGCAGGGTGTAGAGGGTGGTGCTCTTGCCCGAGCCGGTCGGCCCGGTGACCAGGAGGATGCCGTAGGGGTGTTCGAGCACCCGATCGAGCCGCGCGCGCAGCGCACCGTCGAAGCCGAGGGCATCGAGGTCGAAGCGCACCCGATCCTTGTCGAGCAGCCGGATCACCAGACTCTCGCCGAACAGGGTCGGCACCGTGGAGACGCGCAGATCGAGCTCGCGCCCCTGCACCCGCAGCGGGATGCGCCCGTCCTGCGGCAGGCGGCGCTCGGCGATGTTGAGCCGCGCCATGATCTTGACCCGCGAGATCACCGCCGCGCTCGAGCGCACCGGCGGCGCCTCGACCTCCTGCAACACGCCGTCGACGCGATAGCGCACCCGCAGGGTGTCGGCGAAGGGCTCGAGATGGATGTCCGAGGCGCGCGCCTCGACGGCGCGCTGCAGCAGCTGGTTGACCATGCGGATCACCGGGGCCTCGCTGGCGAGGTCCTTGAGCTGCTCGATGTCGGTGGCGTCGATCTCGCCGCTCGGCTCCTCCGCCGCGGGCTCGGGCGCGGCCTCGTAGAGCCGCTCGAAGCTCTGTTCGAGCACGCTCGGCAGCGCCACCGCCAGACGCACCGGGCCGGCGGCGGCGAGTCGCACCGCCTGGACGACGAAGGGATCGGCGGGGTTGGCGAGTGCGACCTCCAGCACGCCGTCGCGCTCGGCCAGCGGCAACACCCGGGCGTCCTTGAGAAAACGCGGGGTGAAGCGCTCCTCGGCCACCGGCGCACCCGGAAAGCGCTCGGGCTCGACCAGTTCGAGCCCGAGCTCGGCAGCCAGCGCCTCGGCGAGCGCGCGCTCGGCCACCAACCCGAGCCGCAACAGCATCGGCAGCAGTGCCTCGCCGCCCTCCTCGGCGAGGCGCCGGGCGCGCGCCAGATCGCTCTCGGTGAGCCGGCCGGCGCGCGCCAGACGCGTCAGCGCCGCGGACTCGGCCGCGCTCAGCTCGGGGGCGGCGGACATGCGCAGGCGCCCTCCGGCGCGATCACCGGGCTCTGCCACTCGGGCAACAGCCCCTGCAGCAGCGCGCGGGCGGCGCGCTCGTCGCCATCGACCGCGCTGCGGCACAGCGCCTCGAGGCGATCTGGATCGAGCGCGACCCCGGCGCCGCGCGCGGCGCGGATCTTCGGGTGCGCGGTCTCGACCAGGTCCTCGCCGTCGTAGAACAGCTCCTCGTAGAGCTTCTCGCCGGGGCGCAGGCCGACATACTCGATGGCCACGTCGACCCCGGGCTCGCGCCCGGCGAGCCGGATCATCTGTTCGGCGAGATAGGCGATGCGGATCGGCTCGCCCATGTCGAGAACGAAGATCTCGCCGCCCTCGCCGATCGCCGCCGCCTGCATGATCAGCTGGCAGGCCTCGGGGATGGTCATGAAGAAGCGCTCGATCTCGGGATGGGTGACGGTGAGCGGACCGCCGCGTTCGAGCTGACGACGGAACAGCGGCACCACGCTCCCGGCCGAGCCGAGCACGTTGCCGAAGCGCACGGTGATGAAGCGGCAGCCCTCGGCGCGATCGAGGCGCTGGCACAGCGCCTCGGCCAGCCGCTTGGTCGCACCCATCACGTTGGCCGGGTGCACCGCCTTGTCGGTGGAGATCAGCACGAAGCGCTCGCAGGCGTGGGCGACCGCCGCCTCGGCCACCACCCGGGTGCCGCCGACGTTGTTGCGCACCGCCACCCCGACCTGATCCTCGAGCATCGGCACGTGCTTGTAGGCGGCGGCGTGGAAGACGATCGCCGGGCGCTCGGCGGCGAACAGGGCATCGATCGCGGTGGCGTCGGTGACGTCGAGCAGGTGGCGCGAGAAGGCGAGCCCGGGGTGGCGCTCGCGCAGCTCCAGCTCGATGCGATAGAGGTTGTACTCGCAGCTGTCGACCAGGATCAGTCGCTCGGGGGCGGCGCCGGCGAGCTGGCGCACCAGCTCCGAGCCGATCGAACCGCCGGCGCCGGTGATCAGGATCGCCCGTCCCGAGAGCCCGGCACAGATCCCCGACCAATCGAGCCGCACCGGGTCGCGCCCGAGCAGGTCCTCGATCGACACCGGGCGCAGCTGGCCGATGCTGACCTCGCCGCGCATCAGGCTGGCCAGCTCGGGCACGGTGCGGAAGGCCACCCCGGCGCGCTCGCACAGCGCCACCAGACGGCGCATCTGTCGCGCCCCGGCGCTCGGCACCGCCAGCAGCACCAGCTCGACGTCGTGACGCGCGGCCAGCGCCGGCAGCGCCGTGGTCGACCCCAGCACCGGCACGCCGTGGACCTCGCTGCCCTGACGGCGCAGCTTGTCGTCGAGGAAGCCGATCGGGACATAGGCGCGGCGCGGGTCGCGCAGCATATCGCGCACCAGCATCTCGCCGGCGCGCCCGGCACCGACGATCAGCACCCGCTGACCGCCGGAGAGGTCGAGCTTGCGATCCTTGAGCCAGCGATAGAGCAGGCGCGGCCCGGTCAGCAGCGCCAGCTGCAGGCCGAGATAGATCACCGGCACCGAGCGCGGCAGCGCCAGCGAGCGGTTGACGATGAAGAGCACCGCGATCACCAGCAGCGAGCCGACCACCACCGCCTTGAGGATACGGATCAGGTCCGGCAGCGAGGCGAAGCGCCACACCCCGCGATAGAGCCCGAAGGCCCAATAGACGCTGCCCTGCACCAGCATCACCCAGGGCAGCGCCTGCAGCGCCCCGGCGAGGAACTCGGGGGGGATCTCGCCGAGGTTGAAGCGCAGCCAGTAGGCCAGCAGCCAGGCCGCGGGGATGGTGACGAGATCGTGGGCGAAGGCGGCGGTGCGCGAGCGCAGCCGGTCGATCACCGGGTTCATGCGCGCGACCCCGCGGCGGCGCGCTCGACCAGCCCGACCTTGAGGTGCACCAGCAGATAGATCGCGCACCAGGCACCGATCACCAGCCACTGATCGCGCGCCACCAGCCCCGGCGCGGCGACCGCGCAGGCGCTGGCGGCGGCCATCAGCAGCTGGGCACGCAGCAGGGTGCGGCGGTGCGACCAGCCGGCGAGCACCAGGCGCTGGTAGTGGTGCGAGCGATGCGCCTGCCACACCCGCTCGCCGCGCGCGAGCCGTACGAGCAGGGTCCAGGTGGCATCGACCACGAAGGGCGAGAAGGCGAGCAGCGCCACCCACAGCGGGAACAACCCGAGCTGCGCGCCCCACAGCGCCAGGGCCGCCGCCAGCAGCCCCAGCGAGGCCGAGCCGACGTCACCGAGGAAGATCCGCGCCGGTGGGAAATTGCCGCTGAGGAAGCCGGCACCGGCAGCGGCCACGCAACCGGCGACGGCGGCATAGCCCGGCTCGCCGCCGCTCCAGCCGAGCAGCGCCAGGGCACCGAAACCGAACAGGGTCATGCTCGCCGCCAGCCCGTCCATGCCGTCCATGAAGTTGTAGAGATTGGTCATCCACACCACCGCCAGCAGGGTCAGCGGCAGACTCGCGACCAGCGGCAGCGCCCACGCCACCCCGGGCAGCTCGACCACGCCCCAGCGCAACCCGACGGCGATCAGCACCAGCGCGCCGAGCACCTGGGCGAGCAGCCGCCAGCGCGGCGCGACCTCGCCGAGGTCGTCGACGAAGGCGACCGCCGCCACCGGCGCCAGCGCCAGTGCGATCCAGCCGAGCACGCCCGGCGCCAGCCCCAGCACGGCGAGCGCGAGCAGCGGCAGCGCCAGCCCCAGCAGCACCGCCAGACCGCCGGTGCGGGGCACCGGCGCACTGTGCAGCGAGCGGGCGTTGGGGACGTCGAGCGCACCGAACCGGGTGCCGGCGCGCGCAGACAGCCAGCGCGTGGCGAGCGCGCTCAGGAGCAGGGCGGCGAGCACCGCCACGGCCAGGATCGGGGTCTGTGGGATCATCTCGGAATGGTTCGAGGTCGGCGCCCGGCGCGGGCCGGGCGCGGTTGCATCGGGAAGGGGTCAGGCGGCGCGTGTCAGCCCCGTCTCGACCCGGGCGCGACACTCGCTGCCCTGCAGCAGTTCGAGCAGCTCCAGGGCGAAGTCCATCGCGGTGCCGGGGCCACGGCCGGTGACCACCTTGCCGTCGATCACCACCGGGGCGTCGACCAGTTCGGCCCGCGGGAAGTCGGCGGCATTGAGCGCGCCCGGATAGTGGGTGGCGCGACGCTCGTCGAGCAGCCCGAGGTTGGCCAGCGCCTTGGGCGCGGCGCAGATCGCGGCGGTATAGGCGCCGGCGGCGTGATGGCGCTGGAGCAGGGCGCGCACCCGCGGGTCCTGATCGAGATGATCGGCGCCGGGCAGGCCGCCGGGCAGCACCACCATGTCGAACTGCTCATCGGCGACCGCGTCGAGGGAGGTGTCGGCCACCAGCACGGTACCGTGACTGGCGGTGACCTCACGGGCACCGAGCGCGGCCGTCACCACCTCGACCTCACCGCGACGCAGCAGATCGATGATGGTCACCGCCTCGAGCTCCTCGAGACCTTCGGCGAGCGGGACGAGTACCCTGGGCATGGCTTGACACTCCTTAACTTGCAGTGATGGATGGATCGGCGGCCAGGGGCGCACTCAATCGGCGCGTGACCGCCCGAGGATGTTGACACCCTTGAGCACGTTGAGCGCCTCGAGCAACTGGTAGTCGTCGCGGGCGCGCAACGGCGTCGGCTCGGCGTCGGCGTCGAGCGACTCGGTGGTCGCGGCCTCGGCGGGCTCGTCCGCCTCGACCGGAACCGTCCCGTCCCCGTCCGGATCGTCGAGATGACGCACCAGATCGGCCTCCTTGAGCGGCTCCACCGAGGCGCCGGCGAGGGGGCGGAACTCGCCGCGCTCGAGCAGGATGTCGGGGCTGATCCCCTGGGCCTGGATCGAGCGTCCGGAGGGGGTGTAGTAGCGCGCCGTGGTGAGCTTGAGCGCGGTCTCGTCGTCGACCGGGACGATGGTCTGCACCGACCCCTTGCCGAAGGTCTGGGCACCCATGACGATGGCGCGGCGCTGATCCTGCAGCGCGCCGGCGACGATCTCCGAGGCCGAGGCGCTGCCACCGTTGACCAGCACCACCAGCGGGGCGCCGTCGAGCACGTCGTCGGGACCGGCCTTGAAGTCGAGCCGGCTGCTCGGATCGCGCCCCTGGGTATAGACGATCAGCCCGCCGGTGAGGAAGGCGTCGCTCACCCCGACGGCGCTGTTGAGCACCCCGCCGGGGTTGTTGCGCAGGTCGAGCACCAGCCCCGCGAGCGGGGTCTCGCCCGCCTTCAGCGTCTCGATCGCCGCGGTCATGTCCTCGGCGGTGCGCGACTGGAAGTGGGCGATGCGGACATAGCCGTAGCCGGGCTCGAGCACCCGGCTCCTGACGCTCTCGACCTGGATGACGGCGCGCTCCAGGGTCAGCTCCAGCGGCGCCTCCTCGCCCTCGCGCATCAGCATCAGCACCACCTCGGTGCCTGGCTCGCCGCGCATCAGCTCGACGGCATCGTTGAGGCTCATCCCCTTCACCGGCTTGTGGTCGATGCGCACGATCAGGTCGCCGGCGCGCAGCCCGGCGCGCTGTGCCGGGGTGTCGTCGATCGGCGCGATCACCTTGACGAAGCCGTTCTCCATGCCGACCTCGATGCCGAGTCCGCCGAACTCGCCGCTGGTACCGACACGCAGGTCGCGGTACTCCTCGGCGTCGAGATAGGCCGAGTGCGGATCGAGTCCGGCGAGCATGCCGCGGATGGCGCTCTCGAGCAGCTCGCCGTCGGCGACCGACTCGACATAGTCGGTCTTGATGCGACCGAAGACCTCGGCGAAGGTGCGCAGCTCATCGAGCGGCAGCGCCTCGGAGGCGATGTCAGCGGCGGCGATCTCATCACCGGCGGGTTCGGCGGCATACGCCGACGGACCGACGGCGAGCAACAGCCCCAGGGCCAGGGCGAGCGGACGAGGCATGATCATCATGACGCGGGGATCTCTCGATCGATGATGGATTCGGCGACGCGGCGGCCGACCGGCGCACCGCGGACATCCCTGATGGCGTAAGGATCGCATGTTTCCGCACGCGCCGACAGCGCCGCCCCGGGCAACGGCGCCTTGGACGACGCGCGCGGCGACATGTTCCCGGCGACCGGTGGGTGACCGAGCGCAGCGCGCGCGCCGGGACGACTGCACCACTGGGTCGGATCCTGTGGCTTGCCGTCGTGGCGGATGGCGAAATAGAGCGCCGGGCGCGGCTGGCCGCCACTGTTGCCACTGAGTGCGATCACCTCGCCGGCGCCGACCCACTCGCCGACCTCCTTGGTCAGCGCCTGGTTGTGGCCATAGAGGCTCATGAAACCGTCGCCGTGCTCGAGCACCAGCAGCAGGCCGAAGCCGCGCAGCCAGTCGGCGTAGACCACCCGGCCGTCGTAGACCGCATGCACCTCCTCGCCGGCCTCGGCGGCGAGCAGCACGCCGTCCCAACGCAGTTGGGAGTCGGCCTTGCGGCTGCCGAAGCCGGCCAGCACCCGGCCCTCGATGAGCGGCCAGGTCAGCCGCCCCTTGCGCGCGGCGAAGGGATCGCGACGGATCTCGAGCTCGGCCTGGATGGCGGCGCGCTGACGCAGGTGCTCGATCAACCGACGCAGCGTCTCGGCATCGGCGCGGCGCGCGGCGAGGTCGTCACGACGCGCGGCGATCGCCGTCTCGAGCGCGGCAAGGACCGTTTCGCGCTCGTCCTGGGCGGCCTCCAGCCGGGCGCGCGTCGCGCCACGCTCGGCGCCGAGCTCGGCCAGCAACGCGGCCTGCTCGGCGGCGGCGGCGGCGAGCGCGGCGAGACGCTCGATCTCGCCGCGTACCCGATCGATGCGCTGCACCCGGTCGCGATTGAGATAGGCGAAGTAGGACAGCACCCGCCCGGCGCGAACCGGGTCCTCCTGATTGAGCAGCAGCCGCAACCGGTCGGCGCGTCCGACCACGTGGGCGGTACGCACCAGCTCGGCCAGTTCGCCGAGCTGGCCGTCGAGCGCGGCGCGTGCGGTGAGGCGACGCTGCGCGAGCGCCTCGGCACGGACGCGCTGACGGGCCTCCTGCTGCGCGATCTCGCGCTCGGCCAGCGCAAGTCGGGCGATCTCACGCTCGTGCCCCTCGAGCGCGGCGATCAGCTCGCCACGGGTGCGCTGCTGATCGGCCAGCGCGGTGCCGAGGCGCTCGACCTCGCGCTCGAGCTCGACGAGGTCGCGCTGGCGCGTCTCGAGCGCGGGCTCGGAGCCGGCCGTCGGCGCCGCGACCGCCAGCAGCGTGCAGAGACACAGCCACGGCCAGGCACGAGGGACACAGGACGCCGCGTTCAACTCACCCACCCCCGGTCAATGTCTGCTCGATGATGCGCTCTCCGCCGCGGCGTGCGCGGTCGCCGCCCCAGCCCCGGCATCCGCGATCGATCCGGGCGGATTCGGCTCACAGCGCGCCGCATCGCGCTTGACGGGCAAAGCGTTTATCATCATATGGTGAAACATTGATTAGACACGATCACGATGGTGAGCAAGCTGAGCCAGTCTCCTCCCCCGATCCTCAACGCCGCCGGCTCCGAGCCACTCGACCTGTTCGCCGACGACGCGGATATCGAACGCGCCTCGCGTTCGCTCAAGGCGATGTCGCATCCGCTGCGACTGAAGATCCTGTGCACGCTCGGCGAGCAGGAGGTCAGCGTGCAGGAGATCGTCGACCATGTCGGCACCTCGCAGAGCAATATCTCCCAGCATCTGGCGATCCTGCGCGACAAGGGTATCCTGGCCTCGCGCAAGGACGCCAACCGTGTCTACTACCGTGTCAGCGACGGTCGCACCCTGCAGCTGATCGGGATGATGCGCGAGGTCTTCTGTCAGCACGTGCGCTGACACCTCCGGGGTGTCGCCCACCGCCGCGGCTCCTTATACTCTGAACCCCCTTTGCACCAGCGCCGGTTCGCGCGATCTCGCCGCCGCACCCCGATCAGCAGCGGTGACGGGCGGCACGCGGGCGGCGCTCCAACATTCATGTGAGACTGCATCGCGATGTCGCTAGACCAGCTCGTCCAGTTCGTGGGCAACCATTGGCTCCTGTTCCTGGCGCTCGTCGTCATCCTCGGGTTGCTCATCCACAACCTGATCGTCGGCAGCAAGGGCAGCGTCGAACCGCTCGCGGCCACCGAGATGATCAACCGCCAGGATGCGGTGGTGATCGACGTGCGCCCGGCGGCCGACTTTGCCAAGGGTCACATCCTCAACGCCATCAACATCCCCATGAACGGCTTCAAGAATCAGCTCGCCACCGTCGCCAAGCACAAGGGCAAGCCGATCATCGTCAACTGCCGCTCCGGCTCGCAGTCGCAGATGGCCTGCGCCCAGCTGCGCAAGGAGGGCTTCGAGGAGGTCTACAACCTCCGCGGCGGCATCATGGGCTGGGAGGCGGCGAGCCTGCCGCTGGCCCGCGGCGGCAAGAAGAAGCGCTGAGCCCCGCCGCGCGGCGGGCCTGATCGGCCCGCGCGAGCGCGGGCACCCTCGCCCCGTCCCGGCGCGCCGGGGCCGGGCCCGATCCGTTCCCGCCGCCCGACGCCAGTCAAGGACGTCGGGGGCACCACCAGACACAGGAATCGCGGCATGGCCGACAAGCAACAGCAGACCCCCGAGCGTCAATTCTCCGTCCAGCGCGTCTATATCAAGGATGTTTCCTTCGAGTCCCCCAACGCGCCCGAACTCTTCCGCGGCGACTGGACCCCGAAGCACACCCTCAACCTCAACACCAGGATCAACGATCTCGACAAGGACCACTACGAGGTGGTGCTCGAGGTCACGGTGACGGTCAAGGTCGGCGACAAAACCGCCTTCATCGTCGAGGTGCAGCAGGCCGGCATCTTCAACATCGCCGGTTTCCCCGAACAGGAGCTCGGCCCGATGCTCGGCGCCTATTGCCCGAGCCTGCTCTTCCCCTATGCCCGAGAGGTGGTCTCCGACCTGGTGGTCAAGGGCAGCTTCCCGCAACTGGTGCTGCAGCACGTTAACTTCGACATGCTCTTCGCCCAGCACCAGCAGCAGCGCGCCCAGCAGGAGGCCCAGCAGGGCGGCACCGAGCCGGCCGAGGCGGTCCAGCATTGAGCACCACCCCCAGCGCCCGGATCGCAGTCATCGGCGCCGGCTCCTGGGGCACGGCGCTGGCGCTGCAGCTGGTGGCCAACGGCCATCAGGTACGGCTCTGGAGTCATGAGCCGGAACAGATCGCGGCACTCCAGCGCGACCGCGAGAATCGCCAGTTCCTCCCCGGCGTGGCGCTGCCCGAAGGGCTGATCCCCACCGCCTCGCTCGCCGAGGCCCTGGCCGACGCCAGCGACTGTCTGGTGGTGGTGCCGAGCCATGCCTTCCGCACCGTCGCCCGTCAGCTCGCCGCACACCTCTCCAAGGGCTTCGGCGTGGCCTGGGCGACCAAGGGGCTGGACCCGGGCAGCAACCAGCTGCTCCATCAGGTCGCCCAGGAGGAGCTCGGCGAGCGCCCGCTGGCGGTGGTCTCCGGGCCGAGCTTCGCCCGCGAGGTCGGCGACGGCCTGCCGACGGCGGTCACCGTCGCCGCCGAACGCGAGCCCTTCGCCCAACACGTCGCCGGCCTGCTCCACGGCGGGCGCTTCCGCGCCTATACCAGCAGCGACATGGTCGGGGTGGAGATCTGCGGCGCGGCGAAGAACGTGCTGGCGATCGCCACCGGCATCGCCGACGGTCTCGGTTTCGGCGCCAACACCCGTGCGGCGCTGATCACCCGCGGTCTGGCCGAGCTGATCCGGCTCGGTCAGGCACTCGGCGGCCGCCCCGAGACCTTCATGGGGCTGGCCGGGATGGGTGACCTGGTGCTCACCTGCACCGACGACCAGTCACGCAACCGCCGCATGGGGCTGGCGCTGGCCCGGGGTGAGAGCATCGAGGCGGCACGCGCGCGCATCGGCCAGGAGGTCGAGGGCGTGATCACCGCCAAGGCGATCCACGGCCTGGCCCAGCGTCTCGGCATCGAGATGCCGATCAGCGAACAGGTCTATCTGGTGCTCCACGCCGGGGTCTCGCCGGCACAGGCGACCCAGGCATTGCTCGAGCGCGAACCCAAGCCCGAGTTCCACTGACCCCCACGCCCGGACCGCACGCGGTCCGGGCGCCCGCCCTCAGCGTGGCGCGGCACCGGCAAACCCCTGCTGGCGCCAGGCCTCGAAGACCACCACCGCGACCGCGTTGGAGAGATTGAGACTGCGATTGCCCGGACACATCGGGATATAGAGCCGTTGCGACTCGGGCAGCGCCTCGATGCGCGCGCGCGGCAGCCCCCGGGTCTCCGGACCGAACAGCAGCGCATCGCCGGGCTGGTAGTCGGGCTCGGTATAGGGCACCTGGCCATGACTGGTGAGCGCGAACAGCCGCCGCGGGGCGAGCTGCCCGAGACAGCTCTCGAGCGAGGCGTGTACGCGAACCTCCGCCCATTCGTGATAATCGAGCCCGGCGCGACGCAGCTTGCTGTCCTCGAGCACGAAGCCGAGCGGCTCGATCAGGTGCAGCCGGGCCCCGGCGTTGGCGCTCAGACGGATCGCATTGCCGGTGTTGGGCGGGATCTCGGGCTCGTAGAGGATGATATCGAACATCGCGGGCGGGACTCGTCAGGAAGCAGCGGAGGGCGGAGGAAAATCCTTTGCGGACGGCGAGATATCCGCCCGCGCACCAGGGTTTAACGGTTGTCCCCGGCGCGCGGACGCATGATATATTAAGACTTCGGCATTTGCTAAATTCGCCGTCGCAGACGGCTCACGCCATAGTGGGGGACAGGTCCATGAGTGACATCGCCGCGCTGAAAGCAGAGAAGCAAGCGCTGATCGAGAAGATGGTCGAGATGCAGCAGCAGTTCATCGACTACGAACACGAAAACGGCGTCTCGGGTAAGGACTACTGGGGGTCCCAGGAGGGCCTGCTGGCCAATTACCGTGACGAGTACATGACGATGGCCAACCGTGTCGTCGACATCGCCCACGAACTCGTCGGGTCCTCGCGACTCTGACCCGACAGGCCCCGGCAGCTGCCGGGGCCGCCGCAGTCACCCCGTCTCCGGGCGCAGGTGCTCGATATATCGAGGCACCGCCTCCAGCTCCAGCCGCACCGCCTCGCCCCGCACCACCAGCGGCGCCTCCAGCCCCTCGAACTCCAGACTGCACCCCACCCGTCCCCGGCTCTCGAAGGGCACCGGGATCATGTCGCGATAGACATAGAGGTTGTCCTCGAGCTCGCCACCGCTGCAGCACAGCTCACCCGGAGGGGGCAGGACGGTCTCGTCGGCCCCGTCGAACACCAGGGTTCCGGCCTGCCACCAGCGTGTCCGCTCGCGCGAGCCGGTCATGGTCTTGAGCTGATAGGCGCGCGAGAAATGGATCCGCAGCTGCCCGCCGCGCTGCTCGACGGCATCGACCGTCGAGCCCTTGAGATCGATACTGATGCTGTCCACTCGACTCACTCCATCGCCATGCCCGGTCCACGACGTCCGGGCCTCGTCGACCTAGTGTCGCGGCAGCCGCCGCCCAAGCCAAGCCCGGCGCTCAGTCCACCCCGGTCTCGGACTCGCTCTCGAGCCCGAGCTCCTTGATCTTGCGGGTCAGGGTGTTGCGCCCCCAGCCGAGCAGCCGCGCCGCTTCCTGGCGCCGCCCGCCGGTCTGTTCGAGGGCGCACTGGATGAGAGTCTGCTCGAAGACCGGCAGCGCCTCGTCGAGCAGACCGCGCTCGCCCTGCTGCAACCGCTGCCGCGCCCAGCGCCGCAACACCGTCTCCCAGGATGTCTCGGGCTGCTCCTGGGTCAGCGAGGCGCTGAGATCCTCGGGCAGGTCCTCGGCATGAATCTGCTTGCCCGAGGCCATCACCGTGAGCCAGCGCGCGGTGTTCTCGAGCTGACGCACGTTACCCGGCCAGTCGAGTCGCTCGAGCCGCTCGATCGCCCCCTGCATCAGCACCTTGGGCTCGCAGCTCAACTCGCGCGCCGCCTGCGCGAGGAAGTGGCGCATCAGCAGCGGGATGTCCTCGCGGCGATCGCGCAGCGCCGGCAGATGGATACGGATGACGTTGAGTCGGTGGAACAGGTCCTCGCGAAAGCGTCCCTCGCGCACCAGCGACTCGAGGTCCTGGTGGGTGGCGGCGATGATGCGCACGTCGACCTTGATCGGCGCGACCCCGCCGACACGATAGAACTCGCCGTCGGCGAGCACCCGCAGCAGCCGGGTCTGCAGCTCGGCGGGCATGTCACCGATCTCGTCGAGGAACAGGGTACCGCCGTCGGCCTGCTCGAAACGCCCCTCGCGGCGCGCCTGGGCACCGGTGAAGGAACCGCGCTCGTGACCGAACAGCTCGGACTCGAGCAGGTCGCGCGGGATCGCCGCCATGTTGAGGGCGATGAACGGACGTTCGCTGCGCGGGCTGTGACGATGCAGCGCCTGGGCCACCAGCTCCTTGCCGGTGCCCGACTCACCATTGATCAACACGGTGATGTTGGAGCGCGCCAGCCGCCCGACGGCGCGGAACACCTCCTGCATCGCCGGCGCCTCGCCGATGATGTCGGGTCCGGTCGGACGCGCCACCTCCTCCTGACGCTCCTCGCGACCACGCCGGCAGGCGCGGCTGACCTGCGCCACCGCCTCGTCGAGATCGAAGGGCTTGGGCAGGTACTCGAAGGCGCCGCCGTGGAAGGCGGAGACGGCGCTGTCGAGGTCCGAGTGCGCGGTCATGATGATCACCGGCAGCCCGGGGTAGCGGGCCGAGACCTGTTCGAGCAGATCGAGCCCGTCGATCCCCGGCATGCGGATGTCGGAGAGGATGACGTCGGGCTGCTCGCGCTCCAGCGCCTCCATCACCCCGACCCCGTTGGAGAAACAGGTGACGTGCATCTGCGCCTTGCGCAACGCCCGTTCCAGTACCCAGCGGATCGACCGATCGTCGTCGATCACCCAGACCCGGGGCTCGCGATTCCCGCGCTCGAGACTGTGCGGCATCATCGCGCTCCCGGCATGCCGACGGCATGCCTCGGGCGGCGTGGGCACGGCGACGCCGACGAGGTTGGCGAATGGGGTGGTTGCAGGTTCCTATGCATGCTCCGACTCCAGCGGCAGATAGACGAAGAACACCGTCTCGCCCGGCCGGCTCTCGCATTCGATCAGCCCGCCGTGCTGGTTGATGAGTTCCTGTGCGATGGGCAGCCCCAGTCCGGTGCCACCCTGCTTGCCCGAGACCATCGGGAAGAAGATCTTGTCGCGGATGTCCTCGGGGATCCCTTGGCCATCGTCCCGAACCTGGGTCTGCAACACCAGCCGATAGCGACGACTGCCGATGGTGAACTGACGCAGCACCCGGGTGCGCAGCTCGACGCGTCCGTCCGCGCCGGTGGCGGCCGCGGCGTTGCGCGCGAGGTTGAGGAAGGCCTGGATCAGCCGGTCACCGTCGCCCATCAGGTCGGGGATGCTGGGGTCGTAGTCGCGCACCACCTCGGGGCCGCGCGGGAACTCGGCGAGGATCAGCCCGCGCACGTGCTCAAGCACGTCGTGGATGTTGAGCGTCTCGCGCTGGGGCATGCGGTTGGGCCCCAGCATGCGATCGACCAGCGACTGCAGGCGGTCGGCCTCGTCGATGATGATCCGGGTGTATTCGCACAACGCGGGGTCGGGCAGTTCCTGCTCGAGCAGCTGGGCCGCGCCGCGCAACCCGCCGAGCGGATTCTTGATCTCGTGGGCGAGGCCGCGGATCAGCGCCTGGGTGGCCCGGTGCTGGGTGAGCAGGTGCTCCTCGCGGGTGATGCGCAGCTGACGATCGACCTGATAGAGCTCGACCAGCACCCCCTCGTCCGCACCAAAATGGTGCAGGGGCAGCACGGTACAGTTCACCGTCTTGGTGCGCCCGTCGGCCACGGTGACGTTGATCTCACGTTCGGTGAAGGGGTGGCGCGAACGCAGCGCCGCCGCCAGCCGGGCCTCGACCTGGCCATCGGGACAGGGCAGCAGGTCGGCGGCAGCCTGACCGATCATGTGTCGGGCGCTGGCCTCGAAGAGGATCTCGGCCGCCGGGTTGAGGTATTCGAGCCGCAGCCCTCGATCGAACAGCAGCACCGCCATGTTGACGTGATCGAGGATCGTCCGCTCCAGCGAGCGCTTACCGGTGGTTTGAGCTGTCATGGTCCATCTGCGCGACTGAGTGAGGTCATCCGAGACCGGAGGACGAGACAGGGCATCCTGTCGTCGAAGAAAAGACTAGCAAGAGACAGGCCAGTGCGGCCAGGAGGAGTGCTCAGAGCTCGCCGGGGGGCGCGTCGCGACGCAGCTCGAAGCGAAGTGTCGGGGCGCGGGCGATCAGCACACCCTGCTCGTCGCGGATCAACGCGCCGAGGCGGTGGGGACCGAAGGCCACACCATCGAGGGCAAAGCGGGTGGCGCCGGCCTCGATCACCGTCTCGAGTCCATCGAGCACCATCGCCAAGCGATGCCCCGGTTGCAGCGCGGGTTCGAGTCCGAGTTCGACGGCGAAGCGACCCTCGCCGCGCATCAGCACCTCCGCCTCGACAGGGGAGAGGATCTCGAAGCGCGCATAGGGCCCGGGGAAGGGGGCGCTGGCAGGGGGCGGATCGACGGGGCTGTCGGCGCCGCGCGAGACCGGGGCGTCGACATGGAGATCGAGTCGCTCGGCGGTGGCGTCGGCGGGTCGATCGGAGAAGTGCACCCGCCCGTCGGCATCGACCCAGCGATAGACGCCGGCCTGGACGATGAGGCAGGGGAGCAGCAACAGCGGGAGGAGCAGTGCCGGCCGGATCATGGCCGAAGCATAGTCCAGCGTCGGAGGGGGCTCAAGCGGGGACGCCTGGACGTCGGTGGCGCATCCCTGCGCCGAGGTTGCGACCGCGCGGGACCCGCGCGGTCGCGACAGCCGATCAGAGGCTGTAGTACATGTCGAACTCGACCGGGTGGGTCGTCATCCGCATGCGGGTGACCTCGTCCATCTTGAGGTTGATGTAGCTGTCGATCAGGTCATCGGTGAACACGCCGCCGACGGTGAGGAACTCACGGTCACGGTCGAGGTTGTCGAGCGCCATCTCCAGCGAGGAGGCGACGGTCGGGATGGCCTTGGCCTCTTCACGCGGCAGGTCGTAGAGATCCTTGTCCATGGCATCGCCGGGGTGGATCTTGTTCATGATGCCGTCGAGACCGGCGAGCATCATCGCCGAGAAGGCGAGGTAGGGGTTGCCGGTGGGATCGGGGAAGCGCACCTCGATGCGACGACCCTTGGGGCTGGCGCAGTGCGGGATGCGGATCGAGGCCGAGCGGTTGCGCGCCGAGTAGGCGAGCATCACCGGCGCCTCGAAGCCCGGGACCAGACGCTTGTAGGAGTTGGTCGAGGCGTTGGTCAGGGCGTTGAGCGCACGCGCGTGCTTGATGATGCCGCCGATGTAGTAGAGGGCCATGTCGGACAGGCCGCCGTACTTGTCGCCGGCGAACAGGTTCTGACCGTCCTTGGCGAGCGACTGGTGCACGTGCATGCCGCTGCCGTTGTCGCCGACCAGCGGCTTGGGCATGAAGGTCGCGGTCTTGCCGTAGGCGTGGGCGACGTTGTGCACCACGTACTTGAGGATCTGGTTGGCGTCGGCACGCTTGACCAGGGTGTCGAACTTGGTGCCGATCTCACACTGGCCGGCGGTGGCGACCTCGTGGTGGTGCACCTCGACGCCGACGCCCATCTCCTCGAGGGTCAGACACATGGCCGCACGCAGATCGTTGAGCGAGTCGACCGGGGGCACCGGGAAGTAGCCGCCCTTGACCTTTGGACGGTGACCCATGTTGCCGTCGCCGAACACCCGCTCGGAGTTCCAGCCGGCCTCCTCGGAGTCGATCTTGTAGAAGGCGCCGCTCATGTCCGCGCCCCAGCGCACGTCGTCGAGCACGAAGAACTCGGGCTCGGGACCGAAGAAGGCGGTGTCGGCGATGCCGGTGGACTTCAGATAGGCCTCGGCGCGCTTGGCCACCGAACGCGGATCACGCTCGTAGCCGATCATGGTGTCGGGCTCGAGGATGTCACAACGGATGATGAGGGTGCTCTCCTCGGAGAAAGGATCCATCACCGCGGTCGTGGGGTCGGGCATCAGCACCATGTCCGAGGCCTCGATGCCCTTCCAGCCCGCGATCGAGGAGCCGTCGAACATCTTGCCTTCCTTGAAGGCATCCTCGTCGATCATGCTCGTCGGCATGGAGACGTGCTGCTCCTTGCCGCGGGTATCGGTGAAGCGCAGATCCACGAAGGTCACTTCGTTGTCTTTCATCATCTTCATGACATCAGTGGTCATTCGAACGTCTCCAATGCTGAGTGCTGTGTTCTAGATACGGATAAGGCGTTGTCGGCCGAGCAATGCACAAGGCTTGCGCTGGCGTATCAGCGCTCGCACCATCCGGCGCAGCAGCCTAACAGGTCATCGATCGTGCCGCACGACCTGCCGTCCGGGCCGGCAGGCGATGCAGAATTCTGGCTGACCCGGTTGATGTCCCGGGCTCGGGTCCACGACAAGGACCTCCATCGCGACCGTTCCGCCGGACGACGGGATGATCCACGCCGTCCGATGCCAATCAGTCATGCAACGAGCAAGCCAGAATCTTGCGCACCCCGCTGACGCCAGCCCCGCGCCCCGATCGCAACGAACACGCGATGAGACGATGAGACGTACAAACAAGACCTTGGCGATGAGAGGGTTGTGAAATCACGCACCATGGTGACGACAGCACCGCCATGGATGGGCGGACAGCGGGGGGCCGGCGCACCCAATCGCGGCGCGACACCGGGCGCGGACTGCACTAAAAAAGAACATCGAGCGACTTTATGCACCAAAAAGGTGCAAATCAGTCGCCAAAGAAGATTCGCACCCCACGGAACACCGGGTCATCGGCGAGCGCCTCGGCCAGGCGCGTCCGCAATCGCTCGGCATCGGCTCCCTGGCGCAGACAGGCGGCGAACGGGAAGTACACCTCGATGTCGATGGCCCCGTCGAGATAGTGCAGCAACACCCGCTGGCGCTCGTTGGCCTCGGGGATCGCCGACCAGGCCGAGGCCAGGCGCGCCAGTGCCTCGGCACGCAGCGGCAGCAGGTAGCAGGCGGAGAGGTGCTCGTCGTCCTCGGGGTCGATGTGCACGGTGACATCGGCGATCTCGTCGATCTCGCGCTTGAGCCGGCGCTCGACCAGGACGCTGATCATGTGACCTTCGGAGACACTGACGTAGGGATCGACCAGCACATGCACGTCGACCGACGCCTGCCCTCCGAGACGGCGGGTGCGCAGCATATGGATATCGCGCACCCCGCCGACCGAGTGGATGGTCTGCTTGACCGCCTCGAGCCGCTCGCCCTGCAGACCGGTATCGACCAGCTCGCTGGCCGCCTCCCAACCGAGTTCCCAGGCGATCTTGGCGATCATCAGCGCCACCATCACCGCGGCGATGGCGTCGAGATAGGGCAGCCCGGCCATGGTGCCGGCGATCCCCACCAGCACCACCACCGAGGAGACCGAATCGGAGCGATGGTGCCAGGCGTTGGCACGCAGCAGGTCGGAGCGCACCCGCTTGGCATGGGCCAGGGTCCACCAGTAGAGCCATTCCTTCACCAGGATCGAGGCCAGGGTGGCGCCGAGCGCGATGAGGTCGGGGCGCAGCAGCTCCTCGGGGCTGAACAGCCGCTCGACCGCGTCCCAGCCGATGCCGATGGCCACCGCCAGCAGCAGGAAACCGAGCGCGAGGGTGGCAACCGTCTCGTAGCGCGCATGCCCATAGGGATGCTCCTGGTCCGGTCCCTGATGGGCCTGGCGCCCGGCGATCAGCACCAGGACGTCGGAGAGCAGGTCGGAGAGCGAGTGCAGCCCGTCGGCGACCAGCGCCTGCGAATGACCGAGCCAACCAGCGACGATCTTGATCGCCGCCAGCACCAGATTGAGCACGGCCCCGACCACGGCGGTCCGGGTCACGGCCTCGCGACGGGCATCGGCGCTGTGTTGATCGAGGGTCACGACTAGGGGCTTCCGCAGGTTGCGCCGACCGGGTCCGGGCCGACGGCGCTCCAGTATAAGCGACAGCGGCAGGTCGCATCAGCTTCCAGCGGCCAGCTGACAGCCGCCAGCGGGAAGGGATGGCGTTCATGACTCAAGGTTGGCCGATCAGATCAGCGTCCAACCCACGGCCTTCAGCAGGGAGGACAGGTTCGAGTCACCGGGGAGGCCACGCTCTTGCCCCTAGCAGCTAACGGCTAGCCACCGATGGCTGGCGGCTGGCGGCTGATGGCTGATGGCTGGTCGCTGCCCCCGACCAACCCCATTGGCGCGCCAGCGACCCGAACCGATATAATTGCGCGCTTACGTCAACCGCCCCGATCCAAGGAGCCCGCCTTGACTCTCCAATCCGAGGACCTCTCGACCTTCCAGGGCCTGATCTTCGCGCTCGAACGCTACTGGGCCGATCTCGGGTGCGTCGTCGTCCAACCCTATGACATGGAAGTGGGCGCGGGCACCTTCCACCCCTCCACCTTCCTCCGCTCGATCGGTCCCGAGCCGTGGCGCAGCGCCTATGTGCAGCCCTCGCGTCGCCCCACCGACGGGCGCTATGGCGAGAACCCCAACCGGCTGCAGCACTACTACCAGTTCCAGGTCGCGCTCAAGCCCTCGCCGGAGAACATCCAGGAACTCTATCTCGACTCGCTGCGCCGACTCGGCATCGACCCGCTGGAGCACGACATCCGCTTCGTCGAGGACAACTGGGAATCGCCCACGCTCGGCGCCTGGGGACTCGGCTGGGAGGTCTGGCTCAACGGCATGGAGGTGACCCAGTTCACCTACTTCCAACAGGTCGGCGGACTCGACTGCCGCCCGGTCACCGGCGAGATCACCTACGGGCTCGAGCGCATCGCCATGTACCTGCAGGGCGTCGAGAGCGTCTACGACCTGGTGTGGAGCCGCACCCCGGCGGGCATCGTCACCTATGGCGACGTCTTCCACCAGAACGAGGTCGAGCAGTCGACCTACAACTTCGAGATCGCCGACACCGACGCGCTGTTCGCGCAGTTCGACACCTGCGAGCGGGTCAGCACCCAACTCATCGAGCGCGGACTGCCGCTGCCGGCCTACGAGCAGATGCTCAAGGCCTCGCACACCTTCAACCTGCTCGACGCCCGCGGGGCGATCTCGGTGACCGAGCGCCAGCGCTTCATCCTGCGGGTGCGCACGCTGTCGCGGGCGGTCGCCAAGACCTATTACGAGAGCCGGGAGGCGCTTGGCTTCCCGATGCTGGCACAGTGAGGGAGAGAACATTGGACGCATCCACTGATCTGCTGATCGAGATCGGCACCGAGGAACTCCCCCCGCTGGCGCTGCCGCGCCTGTCGCAGGCCTTCGTCGAGGGCGTGGCGCGCGAGCTGCGCGAGCGCAGCATCGACTTCACCACCATCGAACCCTTCGCCGCACCGCGCCGCCTGGCGATGCTGGTGCGCGGCATCGCCACCCGCCAGCCCGACCAGCAGCAGGTGCGCCGCGGCCCGGCGCTCCGGGCCGCCTTCGACGACAGCGGCGCGCCGACCAAGGCCGCACAGGGCTTCGCCCGCTCCTGCGGCGTCGAGGTCGAGGCGCTGGAGCGCGAGGAGACGCCCAAGGGCACCTGGCTGGTCTATCACTCGACCCTCGCCGGTCGTGCCACCGCCGAGCTGATCCCCGAGATCGTCGAGGCCGCGCTCGCCACCCTGCCGATCCCGCGGCGGATGCGCTGGGGTGCGGGCGAGGCCGAGTTCGTGCGCCCGGTGCACTGGGTCTGCCTGCTGCTCGGTGAGCAGCCGGTCGCCGGCCGGGTGCTCGGCATCGAGGCCGGCACCAGCACCCGCGGTCACCGCTTCCATCACCCCGAGCCGATCGCCCTCGCGCGCGCCGACGACTATGCCGAGCAGCTGCGCACCACCGGCCGGGTCGAGCCCGACTTCGCCCAGCGCCGCGAGCAGGTGCGCGCCGGCGTCACCGCCCTGGCCGAGGCCGAGGGGTTGCGCGCGCGCATCGATCCCGAGCTGCTCGACGAGGTCTGCGCCCTGGTCGAGTGGCCGCAGCCGGTGCTCGGTCGTTTCGAGGAGCGCTTCCTGGAGATCCCCCCGGAGGTGCTGATCGAGACCATGCAGAGCAACCAGAAGTACTTCCCGGTGGAAGACGCCGAGGGTCGTCTGCAGGCCTGCTTCATCACCGTCGCCAACGTCGTCAGCCGCACCCCCGAGAAGGTGCGTGCCGGTAACGAGCGGGTGATCCGGCCGCGCTTCGCCGACGCCGCCTTTTTCTGGGAGCAGGACCTCAAGCAGCCGCTCGAGGCCTTCGCCGGCAAGCTCGAACGGGTGGTGTTCCAGGACAAGCTCGGCACCCTGGCCGAGAAGAGCGCGCGCGTGGCGCGGCTCGGGCGCTCCCTGGCCGCGCCGCTCGGCGGCGACCCGGCACTGATCGAGCGTGCCGCGCGGTTGGCCAAGTGCGACCTGGTCACCAGCATGGTCTACGAGTTCACCAGCCTGCAGGGCACCATGGGCCGCTACTATGCCGAGCGCGCCGGCGAGGACCCCTGCGTCAGCGCCGCCATCGAGCAGCAGTACCTGCCGCGCTTCGCCGGCGACGCCCTGCCCGAAGGGCTGTGCGGCCGCGCCCTGGCGCTCGCCGACCGGCTCGACACCCTGGTCGGCATCTTCGGCATCGGGCTGCGCCCGACCGGCACCAAGGACCCCTACGCGCTGCGACGGGCCTCGATCGCGGTGCTGCGCATCCTCATCGAGACCCCGCTCGACCTCGATCTGGAGGCGCTGCTGGAGCAGGCCGCCGCCGGCTACCCCGAGGGGCTGCTCGGCGCCGAGGTGGTCGGCGAGGTCCGCGACTACATGCTCGAGCGGCTGCGCGGCTACTACGAGGAGCAGGGCGTCGGCGCCGACATCGTCGAGGCGGTGCTCGGCGCCGGCGGCGCCAACCCCTGGGAGCTCGACCGCCGCATCGCCGCGGTCGCGGCCTTCCGCGAACTGCCCCAGGCCGCCTCGCTGGCCGCGGCCAACAAGCGCATCCACAACATCCTGGCGAAGAACGCCGCGGCCGTCGGCGCGGCCGGGGCGGTCGACACCGGGTTGCTCGAGGATGCGGCCGAGCAGCGTCTCGCCGAGCGTGTCGCCGCGCTCGGCGAGACGGTCGCGCCACTGGTCGCCAGCCGCGACTATGGTCGCGTGCTCGCCACCCTGGCCGAACTCGGCGGCGACGTCGATGCCTTCTTCGATCAGGTGATGGTGATGGCCGAGGACCCGGCGGTGCGCGCCAACCGCATCCGTCTGCTGCAGTCGCTCGGCGCGCTGTTCATGCAGGTCGCCGACATCTCGCGGCTGCAGCACTGAGCGCCCGACCCGGCATGACCGAACGGCTGGTCATCCTCGACCGCGACGGGGTCGTCAACCACGACTCCGACGCCTATATCAAGTCGGTCGAGGAGTGGCGGCCGATCCCCGGCAGCCTCGAGGCGATGGCCCGGCTCCACCATGCCGGCTGGCGGCTGGCCATCGCCACCAACCAGTCCGGCATCGCCCGCGGGCTGTTCGACCCGAGTACCCTCGACGCCATCCACCAACGGTTGCGCGAGCAACTCGCCGATCATGGCGCCCGTGTCGAGATGATCGCCTTCTGCCCCCACGGCCCGGACCACGGCTGCGACTGTCGCAAACCGCTGCCCGGACTGCTCGAGCAGATCGCCCGACGTCTCGGCGCCGATCTCCGCGGGGTGCCGGTGATCGGCGACTCGCTGCGCGATCTGGAGGCCGCGCGCGCCGTCGGCGCCGCGCCCTGGCTGGTGCGCACCGGCAAGGGCGAGCGCACCCTGGCGGCCTGCGCCGACCATCCGGGGCCCGACCCTCTGGCCGGCGTCCCGATCTTCCCCGACCTCAGCGCGGCGACCGACGCCCTGCTCGCATCCGACACACGCCCATGACCCTGATCCGCTCGCTCCTCTATCAATCCTTCATGTACATCACCATCGTGCTGTACGCCTCGCTGATCCTCGTCACCCCCAGGCAGGTCGGGGCCTGGCTGGCGCGGGGTTGGGCACGGCTCAACCTGCGCGCGCTCGGCTGGATCTGCGGACTGCGCTATCGCATCCAGGGGCTCGAGCACCTGCCCAAGGAGGCGACCATCGTGCTCGCCAAGCATCAATCGACCTGGGAGACCATCGCGCTGCGCGCCATCCTGCCGCTGGAACAGACCTGGGTGCTCAAGCGTGAGCTGATGCGTATCCCCTTCTTCGGCTGGGCGCTCAAGCGCTTCCAGCCGATCGCCATCGACCGCTCGGCCGGACGCCGCGCGGTCGCACAGCTGCTGCGCGAGGGGCTGGCGCTGCTCAAGGCCGGGCGCTGGGTGGTGGTCTTCCCCGAGGGCACCCGAGTGGCCGCCGGCGCACGTCAGCCCTATGCCATCGGCGGTGCGCTGCTGGCCGAGCGCAGCGGTCGACCGGTGATCCCGGTGGCGCACAACGCCGGCGAGTTCTGGGGGCGACGCAGCCTGCACAAGCGCGCCGGCACCATCGACCTGGTGATCGGCCCGCTGATGGAGACCCAGGGACGCAAGGCCGCCGAGATCAATGCCGCGGTCGAGCAGTGGATCGAGGAGACCGTCGAGGCGCTGCCGCGCCCGGTCTCGGGCAAGGCCGGCACGCTGCAACAAGGGTAGGGCGCCGCCACCCGCGGGAGCGGGGGCGGCGAGCACCGGGCCGGGCAGGCCCGGCCCGGAGGCGCTCAGTCGAAGCCCGCGGGCGCGGCCTGGTGCCAGTGGGTGAGGTGCTGGTAGCGATGCGCGACATTGAGCAGCCGCGCCTCGTCGAAGTAGTTGCCGATGAGCTGCAGCCCGACCGGCATGCCCGCGACCGGCTCGACCGGGATCGACATCCCCGGCAGCCCGGCGAGGTTGGTGGCGATGGTGTAGATGTCGTTGAGATACATCGCCACCGGATCGTCCATCTTGTCGCCGAGGGCGAAGGCGGTGCTCGGGGTGGTCGGCCCCATGATCACATCGACCTCCTCGAAGGCGCGCTTGAAGTCGTCGGCGATCAGGTGACGAATCTTCTGCGCCTTGAGGTAGTAGGCGTCGTAGTAACCGGCCGAGAGCACATAGGTGCCGATCATCACCCGACGCTGCACCTCGGCGCCGAAGCCCTCGGCACGGCTGCGGGTGTAGAGATCCTCGAGGTCGGCGGGAGCGGCGCAGCGGTGTCCGTAACGCACCCCGTCGAAACGGGCGAGGTTCGACGAGCACTCCGCGGGCGCCACCACGTAGTAGACCGGTACCGACAGCGGGCTGTTGGGCAGGCTGATCTCGCGGATCTCGGCGCCGAGCTTCTCATATTCGCGGATCGCCGCCTCGACCGCGGCGCCGACACGCGGGTCGAGCCCCTCGCCGAAGAACTCCTTGGGCAGACCGATACGTAGACCGCTGATGTCGTTGTCGAGGGCATCGACATAGTCCGGCACCGGCACGTCGGCGCTGGTCGAGTCGCGCTCGTCGAAGCCGGCCATCTCGTCGAGCAGGAAGGCGGCGTCGGCGGCCGAGCGCGCCATCACCCCGGCCTGGTCGAGCGAGGAGGCGAAGGCGATCATCCCCCAGCGCGAGCAGCGCCCGTAGGTCGGCTTGATGCCGGTGATGCCGCACAGCGCCGCCGGCTGACGGATCGAGCCGCCGGTATCGGTGCCGGTGGCCGCCGCGCACAGACGCGCGGCCACCGCCGCGGCCGAGCCGCCGGAGGAGCCGCCCGGCACCCGCGAGGTGTCCCAGGGGTTGGCGACGGGGCCGTAGTAGCTGGTCTCGTTGCTCGAGCCCATGGCGAACTCGTCCATGTTGGTCTTGCCGAGCATCACCGCGCCGGCGCCACCCAGACGCTCGACCACGGTCGCGTCATAGGGAGCGACGAAGTTGTCGAGCATGCGCGAGGCGCAGCTGGTGCGTACCCCCTTGGTGCAGAAGATGTCCTTGTGCGCGATCGGGATGCCGGTGAGCGGGCCGGCCTGGTCACGGGCGAGCGCCTCGTCGGCGCGCGCGGCGGCGGCGAGCGCGGCCTCGGCATCGACGGTGATGAAGCTGTTGAGCTGGGGATCGAGCCGCGCGATGCGATCGAGATAGTGACGGGTCAGCTCGGTGCTGGAGTATTTGCGCAGCCGCAGATCGGCGGCCAGCTCTGCGATCGACTTGTTCTGCATTATTCGATGACCTTCGGAACCAGATAGAGCCCGCCCTCGCTCAGCGGCGCGCCGGCTTGGTACTCGGCGCGGCGGTCCGGCTCGGTGGCCTGATCGGGCCGCAGCCGTTGGGCCATGTGCAGCGGGTGCGCCATCGGCTCGACGTCGTCGGTGTTCACCGAGTCCATCTGGGCCACGAGATCGAGAATATTGGAGAGTTCGGCGGCATAGCGCTCGGTCTGATCCGGGCTGATCGCCAGGCGCGCGAGGTGCGCGATCTTTTCGACGTCGGAACGATCCAGTGACATGTCCGTCCTGCTGGGCCTACAAAAATGGGGAGTCAAAATAGCATAGCGGCCATGGACGGTGGAACCGGCCGCCAGCGACCAGCGACCAGCGACCAGCGACCAGCGACCAGCGACCAGCGACCAGCGACCAGCGACCAGCGACCAGCGACCAGCGACCAGCGGATTGAACCGCAAAGCCGCGAAGCACGTGAAGTGCATGGTGTGTGATGTCGGCGTGAGACCACAGGCGGCGCGGATCCGCACCCACTGGCGGCTGATCGCTGGCGGCTGGCGGCTTATTCCCTGCACGCAAAGTGCATGGTGTGTGATGTCGGCGTGAGACCACAGGCGGCACAGGTCCGCACCCACTGGCGGCTGATCGCTGGCGGCTGGCGGCTTATTCCCTGCACGCAAAGTGCATGGTGTGTGATGTCGGCGTGAGGCCACAGGCGGCGCGGGTCCGCACCCACTGGCGGCTGATCGCTGGCGGCTGGCGGCTTATTCCCTGCACGCAAAGTGCATGGTGTGCGATGTCGGCGTGAGACCACAGGCGGCGCGGGTCCGCACCCACTGGCGGCTGATCGCTGGCGGCTGGCGGCTTATTCCCTTTCGTGCCTTCGCGGTTCAATCCCGTGGTCGCTGGCGCCGCTGCCTTGCCCATCCCTGATTGCATTGCTAGATTAGCCGTCCTGTTTTTCAAGGATTCCCTCAGCGGACATCGATACCGGACGCCTGCGGGACCCGGCGCTCCTCTCTTCCTCCAAGGTAAGTATCTGATGGTATTCAGACGCATTCGCGGGATATTCTCCAACGATCTGTCGATCGACCTGGGGACCGCCAACACCCTCATCTTTGCCCGCGGACAAGGCATCGTGCTCAACGAGCCCTCGGTGGTCGCGATCCGTCATGACCGCGCCACCGGCGGCAAGTCGGTCGCGGCAGTGGGCGAGGAGGCGAAGCTGATGCTCGGACGGACCCCACAGAGCATCACCGCGGTGCGGCCGATGAAAGACGGCGTGATCGCCGACTTCACCGTCACCGAGAAGATGCTGCAGTACTTCATCCACAAGGTGCACGAGTCGCGCCTGATCAGTCCCAGCCCGCGGGTGCTGATCTGCGTGCCCTGCGGCTCGACCCAGGTGGAGCGGCGCGCAATCCGCGAGTCGGCCGCCGGCGCCGGCGCGCGCGAGGTCTTCCTGATCGAGGAGCCGATGTCGGCGGCGATCGGCGCCGGGCTGCCGGTGCACGAGCCCCACGGCTGCATGGTCATCGACATCGGCGGCGGCACCTCGGAGGTGGCGGTGATCTCGCTCAACGGCATCGTCTACTCCGCCTCGGTGCGCATCGGCGGCGACACCTTCGACGACGCCATCGTCAACTATGTCCGGCGCAACTACGGCACCCTGATCGGCGAGACCACCGCCGAGCGCATCAAGCACAACATCGGCTCGGCCTACCCCGGCAACGAGATGCTGGAGCTGGAGGTCAAGGGCCGCAATCTCGCCGAGGGCGTGCCGCGCAGCTTCACCCTCAACAGCAACGAGATCCTCGAGGCGCTGCAGGAGCCGATCTCGGGCATCGTCGGTGCGGTCAAGATGGCCCTGGAGCAGACCCCGCCGGAACTCGGCGCCGATGTCGCCGAGCGCGGCATCGTGCTCACCGGCGGCGGCTCGATGCTGCGCGGCTTCGACCGGCTGATCGAGGAGGAGACCGGACTGCCGGTGGTGATGGCCGACGACCCGCTGACCTGCGTGGCGCGCGGCGGCGGCAAGGCACTGGAGCTGATCGACGAGCGCGCCACCGGACTGTTCTCGGTCGAGTGAGCCCCGCCGTTGCGGGAACGCCCCGACACGAGCGGACTGGTCGCGCTCGGCACAATATCGGAAAATGACCCGCTCACGCCGCCCCTGATGCAGCAGACGCGCTCTCCCCCAATCCAGTCATTGCCGAGGAGCCGACCATCAAACCCCTGTTCGTCCGCGGCCCATCCCCACTGCTCAGGATGATCGTGGCGGTGATTCTGTCCCTCGGGCTGATCATCGCCGACCACCACTACGATCATCTCGGTACGGTACGCTCGGCGCTCTCGCTGGTCGCCTATCCGCTGCACTATGTCGTCGACCTTCCGGCGCACATGATGCGTGACACCCAGGGGCGCCTCACCAACGCCGCCGAGCTGCGCGCGCGCAACGCCGCGCTGCATCGCGAGAACCTGACCCTCAAGGCCAGGCTGCAGCAGTTCGAGGCGCTGGAGGCTGAGAACATGCGGTTGCGCGACCTGCTCGGCTCCTCGTTCAGCGTCGGCGAACGGGTGTTGATCGCCGAGATCATGTCGCTCGACATCGCGCCCTACCGGCAACAGGTGATGATCAACAAGGGCTCGCGCTCGGGGCTGTTCGTCGGCCAGCCGGTGCTCGACGCCAACGCGGTGATGGGCCAGGTCATCCAGACCAACCCCTTCACCTCCACCGTGTTGCTGATCACCGACGCCGAGCACGCACTGCCGGTGGAGATCAATCGCAACGGTCTGCGCTCGGTGGCCGCCGGCACCGGCCTGAGCCAGGAGCTGCAGTTGCTGCACATCCCCAAGAACGCCGACGTGCGCGTCGGCGACCTGCTGGTGACCTCGGGGATGGGCGAGCGCTTCCCGCCGGGCTACCCGGTCGCCCGTATCAAGACCGTACGCCACGACCCGGACAACCCCTTCATCACCGTGCTCGCCGAGCCCACCGCCGCACTCGACCGCAGCCGTGAGGTGTTGCTGGTCTGGACCATGGACCCGGTGTTGCAACAGCAGGCACTCTCCGACACCCAGGGCGCGGAGGCCCCGCCCCGACCATGAGCGAGACCAGGCCACGCGGCGGCTGGCTGATCGGCCTCAGCCTGTTCGTCGCCTTCTCTCTCAGCATCCTGCCGATGCCGCTGCCGGCCGAGGCGCTGCGTCCGCAGTGGGTGGCGATGGTGGTGGTGTTCTGGTGTCTGCACACCCCCGAGCGGATCGGCGTCTTCTCGGCCTTCGCCAGCGGGGTGGCGCTCGACGTGATCTCCGGCACCCTGCTCGGTCAGCACGCACTCACCCTGTCGCTGCTCGCCTATCTGGTCGTCGAGCTGCACCAGCGCATCCGCATCTTCCCGATGTGGCAGCAGACCCTGTTCGTCTGGGTCCTGCTGCTCGCCGAACGGCTGCTCACCCTGTGGGTGCTCGGCGCCACCGGACAACCGATGCCGGCGCTGAGCTACTGGGCCCCGACCTTCCTCGGACTGATCTTCTGGCCCTGGCTGAGCGCGCTGCTCGGCGACCTCGGGCGACGCGCCGGAACCCTCTGAGACGATGCTCGAGTCAGGCTTCCAGGATCGCAAGCGCGAACAGCGGATCATCGCCACCCGCTCGGCGATCGCCGCACTGCTGGTGATGCTGGCCCTGGCGCTGCTGGTGGTGCGGCTGCTGCACCTGCAGGTCGAACGCCACGATCATTTCTCGGTGCTGTCGCAGGACAACCGAGTCAAGATCCAGCCGATCCCGCCGACCCGCGGACTGATCTACGACGCCAACGGCGTGCTGCTGGCCGAGAACCACCCCTCGTTCTCGCTCGAGATCACCATCGAGAAGGTGACCGATCTCGACGCCACCATCGAGGCGCTCTCCCGCATCATCCCGATCGACGACAAGGATCGCGCCCGCTTCGCCCGACTCAAGCGCCAGCGGATGCGCTTCCAGGGGGTACCGATCCGGCTCAACCTGACCCCGGCGGAGGTCGCCCGCTTCTCGGTCAACGGCCATCGCTTCCCCGGCGTCGACGTACGTGCCGAGCTGGTGCGCGCCTACCCGCTCGGACCCTATACCGCGCACGTGCTCGGCTATGTCGGGCGCATCAACGAGCGCGAGCTCAAGCGCATCGACGCGCGCAACTATGCCGGCACCCACTTCATCGGCAAGGGCGGGATCGAGAAGGCCCACGAGGACCTGCTCCACGGCGAGGTCGGTCACCAGCAGGTCGAGGTCAACGCCCGCGGCCGGGTGCTGCGCACCCTCGAGAGCCAGCCGCCGCTCCCCGGACGCGATCTCAGCCTTTATCTCGACATCAACCTGCAGCGCGCCACCACCGACATCCTCGGCGATCGCCGCGGGGCCATCGTCGCCATCGACCCGCGCAACGGTGGCGTACTGGCGCTGGTCAGCCAGCCGAGCTTCGATCCCAACCTGTTCGTCGAGGGGATCAGCCAGAAGGACTATCACGCGCTGCTCTACTCGCCGGACAAGCCGCTGTTCAACCGCGCCATCCGCGGCCAGTACCCGCCGGGCTCGACGGTCAAGCCGTTCGTCGGGCTCGCCGGGCTGATCGAGGGCACGGTGACCGCGCAGAGCAAGGCCTATTGCCCCGGCTATTTCACCCTCCCCGGACACTCGCACCGCTTCCGTTGCTGGCGCCGCGGCGGTCACGGCCATGTCGATCTGCGTGCGGCGATGGCCGAGTCCTGCGACGTCTATTTCTACGATCTCGCCCACAAACTCGGTATCGACCGGCTGCATGCGCGCCTCGCCGAATTCGGCTTCGGCGCCGTCACCGGGATCGATCTCGCCGGCGAACTCGGCGGACTGCTGCCCTCGCGCGAATGGAAGCAGCGGGTCCGCAACCAGCCCTGGTTCCCCGGCGAGACGGTGATCATGGGCATCGGTCAGGGGGCCTATCTGGCCACCCCGCTACAGCTGGCCGCCGCCACCGCCACCCTCGCCAACCACGGTCATTTCATCGCCCCCCGGGTGGTGCGCGCCAGTCGCGCCTCGGAGCCCTCGCGATCGACCCCAGAGGAACCCCTGCCGATCGTCGAGCACCAGATCCAGGTCGAGAACCCGGCGCACTGGGACACCGTGATCGACTCCATGGTGGCGGTGATCGAGGACCGCCACGGCACCGCGCGCAAGATCCGCTCCCCCGACTACCACATCGCCGGCAAGACCGGCACCGCGCAGGTCTTCACCATCGGTCAGAGCGAACGCTACGACGCCGAGACCGTGCCCGAGCGGCTCAAGGACCACGCGCTGTTCGTCGCCTTCGCCCCGGTCGAGGACCCGCGCATCGCCGTCGCCGTGGTGGTCGAGAACGGCGGCAGCGGCAGCGCCACCGCCGCGCCCATCGCGCGGCGGGTGATCGACGCCTATCTCGGCGGCGAGCCGCTGCCGCCGGAGGAAGAGGAGAAGCGCGCCGATGGCGACTAACACCCGCGCCGCCCAGCTCGACCGTGGGGTCGACGAACCGCTGCCCGGTCCGCTGCGACGACTGCACATCGACGCGCCGCTGCTGGTGGCGCTGCTCGGACTGTGCGGCTTCGGGCTGATGGTGCTCTACAGCGCCAGCGACCAGAGCCCGCTGGCGGTGGAGCGCCAGCTGATCCGACTCGGCATCGCCTTCGCGCTGATGCTGGCGGTGGCGCAGATCCCGCCGAACCGACTGCGCAACTGGTCGCCCTCGCTATTCGTCGCCGGCTGCATCATGCTGGTGGCGGTGCTGGTGGCCGGCGAGATCGGCAAGGGCGCGCAACGCTGGCTCGACCTCGGCTTCGTGCGCTTCCAGCCCTCGGAGCTGCTCAAGCTCGCGGTGCCCATGGCGGTCGCCTGGATCCTCGCCGCCCGGCCGCTGCCGCCCTCGCGCACCCGCATCCTGCTGGCGGCGTTCATCACCATGATCCCGGTGGTGCTGATCGCCAAACAGCCCGATCTCGGCACCTCGCTGCTGGTGGCCAGCGCCGGGGTGATGGTGCTGTTCATCGCCGGGCTGAGCTGGCGGATGATCGGCGCGCTCGCGCTCATCGCCGCCGCCGCCGCGCCACTGCTGTGGTTCGGCATGCACGACTACCAGCGCGAGCGCGTGCTCACCTTCCTCAACCCGCAGTCCGACCCGCTCGGTTCGGGCTATCACATCATCCAGTCGCAGATCGCCATCGGCTCCGGCGGGGTCTCGGGCAAGGGCTGGCTCAACGGCACCCAGTCGCACCTGGAGTTCCTGCCCGAGCGCAACACCGACTTCATCTTCGCGGTGATCGGCGAGGAGTTCGGCTTCGCCGGCATCCTCGCGCTGCTCGCGCTCTATCTGTTCATCATCCTGCGCGGGCTGGTGATCGCCAGCCGCGCCCAGGACAACTACGGTCGGCTGCTCGCCGGCGGCCTGATCATGGTGTTCTTCGTCTATGTCTTCGTGAACACCGGGATGGTCACCGGACTGCTGCCGGTGGTCGGCGTGCCGCTGCCGCTGATCAGCTACGGCGGCACCTCGATGGTCACCCTGATGATCGGCTTCGGGATGATCATGAGTATCGAGACACATCGAAAAAGGGTTCGGATTTAAGCGCTTTGCGCATATACTGGAGGTCGAGTGTCAAGGAAAGCGTGCAGCGCGACGGGCGTTTGTGCACGACACCATCACCTTCAGGATCGAGCTGCCGTCGATCCGCACCGAGACTCAGGACCGATCGAGCACCGATGCGAACCCTGATCACCCTGTTGAGCGCCCTGCTGCTGCTCGCCACCGCCGAGGCCGCGCCCGACAGTTATCGGGATGCCGCAGCCACCTTCGTCACCGAGATGGCCGCGCGCCATGACCTCGATGCCGAGCGGCTCGCCGCCCTGATCGCCGGGGCCGAGTATCGCCAGGAGATCATCGATGCCATGGAGCAGCCCTACGAGGGCAAGCCCTGGCACCGCTATCGCGCACTCTTTCTCACCCCCGAGCGCATCGCCGGCGGACGCGCCTTCCACGCCGCCCATGCCGAGCAGCTCGCGCGGGCCGAGGCGCGTTACGGCATCCCTGCACCGGTGATCGTCGCCATCATCGGCATCGAGACCCGCTACGGCGAGGTGCTCGGTCGTCATCGCGCGCTCGACGCGCTGACCACGCTCGGCTTCTCCTACCCCAGACGCGCCGCCTTCTTCCGTCGCGAGCTCGAGCAACTGATCCTGCTCGGCGCCGAGGAGGGGATCGATCTGAGCGTCGTACGCGGCTCCTACGCCGGCGCGCTCGGCATGCCCCAGTTCATCCCCTCGAGCTATCGCGCCTATGCCGTCGACTTCGACGGCGACGCGCGGCGCGACCTGTGGCGCAGCAGCGCCGATGTCATCGGTAGCGTCGCCAACTATCTCGCGCGTCACGGCTGGCGCGCAGGCGGCCCGGTGGCGATCCCCCTGGCGCAGCCGCCAGCGACCATGCCGGCAGTGGTGCGCAAGGCGCCGCGCGCACCCGCGACCACCCTCGGCGCGCTGCGCGCCGCCGGCATCGACCCGATGGCCGCAAACGGGCTCGCGCCGGAGACGCCGGCCAACCTGATGTGTCTGGATGGCGGCGCGGCAGGCGAGCGCTGCTGGATCAGCTTCGCCAACTTCTACGCCATCACCCGCTACAACCACAGCAACCTCTACGCCATGACCGTGCACCAGTTGAGCGAGGCGATCGGGGAGACGCCGCCATGAGCGCGTCCCGCATCGCGGTCGATCAACAGGCGCTGTCGCAGGGGAGGATCCGCATGTCCATACCGTCCGCTCGTCCATCGCACCGTCGGCTGCTGATCGCACTGGCGATCGGTGCAGCCGCGCTCGGCGGCTGTGCCAGCCAGCCGGGTCAACACCAGCTCGACGCCTTCGACGACGTCCCGCCGGAGATCGCCGACATCCCCGACGCCGTCCCCAAGGTCGAACCCAGATCCAGATACGGCAACCCCAAGTCCTACGAGGTCTTCGGCAAGCGCTACTACACCAAGGCAAGCAGCCGCGGACACGTCGAGCGGGGCCTGGCCTCCTGGTACGGCAAGGACTTCCACGGTCGCCGCACCAGCTCGGGCGAGCCCTATGACATGCACGCCATGACCGCAGCCCATAAGACCCTGCCGCTGCCGACCTATGCCCGGGTGACCAATCTCGAGAACGGCCGCAGCGTGGTGGTGCGGATCAACGATCGCGGTCCCTTCCACGGCTCGCGCGTCATCGACCTGTCCTATACCGCCGCAACCAAGCTCGGCATGGCGCGCAAGGGCACCGCCATGGTCGAGGTCCGCGCCATCGACCCACGACGACCGGATGCCGATCCCGGCCCGCTGGTGGCGGGCGGCGAGCACGCGCCGCAGCGTGCTCGCGACACCACTCCCCCGGCGTCCGAGCCCGCCAGGGCGACGACCAAGCCGGTCACGACCGCCGCGCGTACCACGGATGGCGGCAGCGGTGGCCTCTATGTCCAGGTCGGCGCCTTCGGCGATCCGCGCAACGCCGAGCGGCTGCGCTCCCGGCTGCGTCCGGAACTCGGCGACCCGATCCTGGTCGAGAACACCCGTAGCGCCGACAATGCGCTCTATCGGGTCCGCATCGGCCCGCTGGCCTCGCGCACCGAAGCCAGCGCCCTCACCGAACGCCTGGCAGGGCTCGGCATCGCCGAGACCCGCCTGGTGCAGAACTGACCCTCGGGTCCGCCCAACCGGCGGCGCCGTCACGCCGCCGGTGCCCGACCACCCCATCCTCATCGATCCCAGCAACCGGGGTCACGGTCGGGCGATCCCCAAGACAGCGACAGCAAGGTTAGAATACCCCGTGATGACACGCCCCCACGCCGAACCCGGACACCCCATGAAGTCACGTATCCAGCCCCTCGTCCTGATCGTCCTGCTGTGCCTGTACCCCGTGCTGGCGAGCGCCGCACCGCAGATCCCGGCACCGCCGCAGCTCGACGCCAAGGGCTATCTGTTGATCGACTTCAACACCGGCCAGGTGCTCGCCGACATCAATGCCGACGAGCGTCTGGAACCGGCCAGCCTGACCAAGATCATGACCGGCTACGTGGTCTTTCGCGAACTCGCCGAGGGCAACATCCGTCTCGACGATCAGGTGCTGGTCAGCGAGAAGGCGTGGCGCACCGGCGGCTCGCGGATGTTCATCGAGGTCGGCACCCAGGTCAGCGTCGAGGACCTGCTCAAGGGCATGATCATCCAGTCGGGCAACGATGCCAGCGTCGCCCTCGCCGAGCACGTCGCCGGCAGCGTCGAGGCCTTCGCCAACCTGATGAACGCCCATGCCCGTCGGCTGGGGATGACCAACAGTCACTTCACCAACCCCAACGGCCTGCCCGATCCCGATCTCTACACCACCGCGCGCGACATCGCCCGCGTCACCATGGCGATCATCCGCGAGTTCCCGCAGTACTACGCCTGGTACAGCAGCCGCGACTTCACCTACAACGACATCACCCAGCCCAACCGCAACCCGTTGCTGCGTCGCGACCCCTCGGCCGATGGCGTCAAGACCGGTTACACCCGCGCCGCCGGTTACTGTCTGGTCGGTTCGGCCAAGCGTGACGACCAGCGACTGGTCTCGGTGCTGATGGGCGCGCCCAGCCCCAATGCCCGCGCCACCTCCAGCCTGGCGCTGCTCAACTACGGCTTCCGCTTCTACGAGAGCCACCGTCTCTATCCGGCCGGTCAGCCGGTCGAGCACCTGCGGGTGTGGTACGGGGAGCAGGAGGTGCTGTCGGTGGGCCCGGCGACGGATGTGTTTGCGACCATCCCGCGCGGCGACTATGGTCAACTCAGCGCCCGTATCGAGCGCACCGCCGAGCTCACCGCCCCGATCGCCGTCGGCGCCCGCATCGGCGATCTGGTGGTCGACAACGCCGGGCGCGAACTGACGCGGGTCCCCCTGGTCGCGCTCGAGGCGGTGCCCGAGGGGGGCTTGGTGCGCAAGGCGAAGGACCATCTGCTGCGCATGTTCTGATGCCGGTCCGAGCCGGCGGAGCGAGCGCATGAACGAGCTCTATCTCAACGGTCGTTTCCTGCCGCCCGAGGCGGCGCAGGTCTCCGTGCTCGATCGCGGCTTCCTGTTCGGCGACGGCGTCTACGAGGTCGTGCCCAGCTACGGCGGTCACTTCCTCCGTCTCGACCAGCACCTGGCGCGGCTCGGGCGCAGTCTTGCGGCGATCGGGCTCGATGACCCGCTCGGACCCGAGGGTTGGCAACGGGTGGCGCGCCGACTGGTCGGCGAGCCACCGGCCCCGGATCAGAGCCTTTATCTGCAGATCACCCGCGGGGCGGCGCCGACCCGCGATCACCGCTTCCCGACGGGGGTCAGGCCGACGGTCTTGGCGATGAGCACGCCGCTCGCCCCACGCGACCCGGCGATCGCCCGCGACGGCATCCGCTGCATCACCCGGCCCGACATCCGCTGGCAGCGCTGCGACATCAAGTCGACCTCGCTGCTCGGGGCGGTGCTGATGCGCCAGGAGGCGAGCGCGGCCGGTGCCGACGAGACCATCATGCTGCGCGACGGACGGGTCACCGAGGCCGCCGCGGCCAACGTCTTCGTGGTCCAGGGTCAGCGGCTGCTGACCCCGCCCTGCGATCACCGTCTGCTCGCCGGGATCACCCGCGAGCTGGCGCTGCGACTCGCCGAGAGCGGTGAGATCGCCTTCTCCGAACAACCGATCGAGGACGCCCGGCTGCGCACCGCCGACGAGATCTGGCTCGGCAGCTCGACGCGCGAGCTGGTGCCGGTCACCCGGCTCGACGACCAGCCGGTCGGCGACGGCCGACCGGGACCACTCTGGCGACGCATGGACGCCCTCTATCAGGACTACAAGTCACAGGTACGCAACGGTCATGTCCGATTCTGAAGAAACCCTGCTCGAATTCCCCTGCCGTTTCCCGATCAAGGCGATGGGCCGCGCCAGCGACGACTTCCAGACGCTGGTCGTCGACATCGTCGAACGTCATGCCCCCGGCGTCGAGGCCACGGCGATCAGCGCCCGCCCCAGCAACGGCGGCAAGTGGCTGGCGGTGACGGTCACCATCGAGGCGCACAGCAAGGCGCAGCTCGACGCCATCTATGCCGAGCTGACCGCGCACGAGCGCGTGGTCTGGGCACTGTGAGCGAGGCGGGGGAGGGAGCGCGACAGCAGACGCTGCTGATCCGCCGTCTGCCGGGGCTGCAGGACTATGCCGCGACCCTGGAGGCGATGCGTCGCTTCACCGACGCCCGCGACGAGGACTCGCTCGACGAGCTGTGGCTGCTCGAGCACCCGCCGGTGTTCACCCTCGGTCAGGCCGGACGCCGCGAGCACCTGCTCGCCACCGGCGACATTCCGGTGCTACAGGTCGATCGCGGCGGTCAGGTCACCTATCACGGCCCCGGCCAGCTGGTCGCCTATCTGCTGTTCGATCTGAGACGCGCCGGGATCGGCGTCAAGCGGCTGGTCAACATGCTCGAGCAGACGGTGATCGAGCTGTTGCGCGACTACGGCGTGGATGCCGAACGCCGCGACAACGCCCCCGGGGTCTATGTCGCGGGCGCCAAGATCGCCTCGCTCGGGCTGAGGGTGCGCAATGCACGTAGCTATCACGGGCTGGCGCTCAACGTCGCCATGGAGCTCGAACCCTTCGACCGGATCAATCCCTGCGGCTACACCGGGCTGGCGATGACCCAGCTCTCGGAGTTCGTCGCCGGGATCGGGGTGACCGATGTCGCCGGCCGGCTGGTCGACACCCTCGCCCGGGTGTTCGACCTGGAGCCGCGCTGGGCGCGCTGAACCGCCTCAGCAGCACTCGAGCTCGATACACTCGAGCAGGTGCAACCCGGCATCGTCGTGATGATGCTCGAACAGTTCGCGCAACACGTTGACCTGACTGCCGATCAGGTACAACCCATCCTGACCGCGCGCCTCGGTCTCGGCGAGCTTGGTCGCGACATAGTCGTGCAGCGGTGATGGGTTGGTGTTGTGCTCGATACAGGCGCGGATGCGCTCGATGCAGCCGTCGACCCGCGACTCACAGTCGATATCGACGAAACTCACATATCTGTCGTTGGTGTGCGTCGTCTCGCTCAAGGCCCTCTACCTCTGGTGATCGTTCAACCCGGGCCACGACCGCTCCCGCCGCCATGATCGCGCCGCAATCATGGACAGTGGCCCGCCGCGACGCAGGCGGACGGGAGCGGCCAGCCGCCTGATCACTCATAAGGCAAAAATCGCGCCTTAACCCTCAACGCACCCCGCTCACCGGTCGCATCTCGCGATCGCAGGCCCCGCCGACCCGAGCGATGACGCCGTCTCCGTCGCGATCACAGTCACTCCCTCGGTCGATCACCCGACAGCGGATCTCGAGCGGCTCGCCGGCATCGGCCCAGTGCGGAATCTTGCGATAGCGCCCGATGCTGTCGTCAAGCCGACAACCGGCGGGGATGCCATAGGGGCGACAGTCGCTCGGGGCACGCAGGCTGACCTTGCGCCCGTCGACGACGAAGCCGGGATAGCGGTCCTCGACCCAGGTGCGATCGCGCGTCTCCAACTCGTCGAAACGAAACTGCTTGAAGCGATAACCGGTGCCGACCGTCTCGCCGACCTCGATGCGGGTGTTGGCGATCAGCGCGAAATCCTCCCCGCTGCGGGCGATCGCGCCGGACATGTACTCGACACGTGGGTGCTCGGGAAAGCACTTGCCCATCGCCGGGGCGTGATAGTAGTGACGCACCCGCTTGAGCTTGGCCAGATCGGTGCCGGGGAAGACCGCGCGCAGGTCGTCGTCGTCACCATAGAGGATGCGTTCGACGTCGCCGACGCTCTGCGCGTACATCGCCTGCAGCTTGGCGAAGCGCGGCTCGTCGGCCAGGTCCGGGCGCAGATAGCAGGCGGTCAGGCCGGAGATCTGGGTGAGGAACTCGTCCCAGATGTTGTACTGCGAGACCTTGGAGGCGACCCCCTGGAAATCGCCGGGGAAGGTACAACCGATGTGTCGCGGGCACTGGCCGACGGCGCGATTACGGATGGTCAGCGCGACGATGTTGCGCTCACAGGCGCCATAGGCGTTGCAGCCGCGCGCATGATGGCCCTCGAACAGCGCGGTGCGCAGGGTGTAGTCGAGGTGCTTGGCGCGCGCCAGGGTGGTCAGCGGCAGCTCGCCGCGACGCCTGGCCAGATAATCCTCCCAGGCCCGCTCCAGGGCGCCGCGCCGTCCGCTCAGCCGGGCATTGGCGCGGGCGCACTCGGACGAGGCATGGAAGTCGCGGACGATGCGATCGAGCTGACTCGACGCGGCCGGGGACACCGCACCCGGTCGACCATCGGGCGGCGGGGTGAAGAAGGGCGCCTTCTCCATGGCATAGAGCTGACGGACATCGATCACCCCGCGCACCCCGGCCTCACAGTGGTGGTTCTCCACCTCCAGCCCCTTGCGTCGCTCGATCGCCGCGAGGAAGCGCGCGCGCGCCTCGGGACCGGCACGACGGGGATCGACCACCACCTCGAACCCGACATAGGGCGTGCCCGAGGCATCGGTGAGCGGTGCCCCGTCGCGGATCACCAGACAGGGGATCAGCGAGGTGCCCTGGGCGAGGGTGCCGATCGGCGCCCCGGGGTCGCCCGGGCGAAAGCGCTCGGCGCTGTAATAGGGCACCTCGACAGGGCCATTGAAGGCATAGAGGGTCATCACCGGGGTGGCGGGGATCCCGGCCCGCACCTGGACCGAGACGACGAGCAACGCGAGCGCGCCGAGCAGTTTACGCATGGGGTCGATTCCTGACAGAGGGTTCACCGGCCAAGCCTCACGGCCGATCCGGAATTACAGCATACCGGCCCGCTTGATGGCCAAATAGCGGTCGGCGAGCGCCGCCGGCAGCTGCCCCGGGAGCAGGTCGAGCACCAGGACCCCGCGCCGACGCAGCCGCGCGCAGCGCACCCGCCGCCGCTCGCGCCAGTCGCGCAGGGCATGGAAGCGCAGTGCATCCGACAGGTCGCGCAACGGCAGGTTCAACGCCCCGTCCAGCGAGCGCTCGCGCAGATCGGCGAGCAGCAACAGATGGTCGCGACCGAGCAGTCGTGCCGCCTGCTCCAGTCCCTCTTGATCCTCGTCGCGCCCGCAGGTGATCAACACCACCAGGGCACGGCGACGCAGCCGTTGTTGCAGCGTGGCGGCGGCGAGCAGTGGGTCGGCGGCCTCCAGCGTCGGCTGCAGGTCGTAGCAGTCATCGAGCAAGCGGCGCAGCGCCGGCTGCCCCTGGCGCGGGGGACACCAGCGACTCGTCCCGCCATAGCTCATCAGCCCCACCGCATCGCCCTGGCGCACCGCCAGCCCCGACACCAGCAACAGCGCGGCGAGCGCCGCATCGAGATGACCGAGCCCGTCCCCGAGATGGCGCATGTGCCGACCGCAATCGAGCAGGAACACCAGTTGCTGATCGCGCGACTCACGGTACTCGCGCGAGATCGGGCGCTGCGCGCGAGCGCTCGCCTTCCAGTCGATCTGGCGCAGCAGATCGCCGGCACGATAGTCGCGCAGCTGATGGAAGTCGCCGTCGCTGCCGCGTCGCTGGTGCGGGTGCACCCCGGCGCCGAGTCGCGCGTCCTGCGCCGCCAAGGCGATCCCGCGACGCAGCGCGGCGAGTGCCGGCACCACCCGCACCCGCTCCGACAAGACGAGCCGGCGACGACGGCGCCACAGCGCGAGCGACGAGTAGAGCGCCAGATCGACCCCGGTGAAGACGAAATCGCCCCGCCTCCCGGGTCGCAGCCGATAGTCCAGACGCGCCTCACCCAACGGCGACAGCAGCAGACTGGCGGGCAGCCCGGCGACCTCGAAGGCGGCCGGGTGCTGGTCATGCACCAGCAGCCGTAACCGCCGCCGCGCCGGCGAGCGCACCAGCAGCGCCACCGTGCACCACTCGCCCTGCGACAGGGTCCCCGGCAGCGTCCGCTCGACCTGCGGCACCGGCGTCCGCCACAGCGCCAGCACATCGCCCAGCACGATCACCGCGAGCAGCCCGCCATACCCCCACCACAGGGGGCCGGCACCCGGCCACCAGAGCGCCACCAGAGCGATCAGCGTCCAGCCGACGAACAACCAGGACAGGACAGGGGTCGGACGCATCCGTGACTCCGCAGGAAAACCATGGGCGACACGATAACCCAGAGTCGCGCGATTGAAACTCGGCCGCTTCGAGGTTCAGGCGGCCAGGCACCAGCTATCAGCCATCAGCCATCAGCGGCCAGTGGGTGTGCGTCCTCGACGACGGCGGCGCCTTCCGCCCTCCGCCTGCTGGCGACTGGCGGCTGGCGGCTGGCGGCTGGCGGCTGGCGACTGGCGACTGGCGACTGGCGACTGGCGACTGGCGACTGGCGACTGAACCCTACTTGCCGATACAGAAGCTGGAGAAGATGCGCCCGAGCAGGTCTTCAGAGGTGAAGCGGCCGGTGATCTCGCCGAGCGCGCGCTGGGCGAGGTGGAGTTCCTCGGCGACCAGCTCGGCGCCGACGCCCGCGGCCTGGGCGCGGGCCGCCGACTCCAGTGCGGCAAGGCCCTGGCGCAAGGCGTCGAGATGGCGACGACGGGCGGTGAAGGCCCCCTCGGGACGGGCACCGACCCCGGCGACCGCCTTGAGATGTTCGCGCAGCAACTCGAGCCCGCGCCCCTCGCGCAGCGACAGCGCGATCTCGGTGGCGCCCTCACCCTCGTCGATGCCCGGCTCAACGCCGGTCAGGTCGATCTTGTTGCGCAACCGGGTGACGCGCACCCCCTCGGGAAGGCTTGCGGCGGTCTCGGTGTCGGGTCCCTGGGTGGCGTCGTAGACCCACAGCACCAAATCGGCGCGCCCGAGCTGCTCGCGGGCACGGCGCACCCCCTCGCGCTCGACCGGGTCGTCGCTGTTGCGGATGCCGGCGGTGTCGATGATGCGCAGCGGCAGACCGTCGATCTGGATGTCGCTGTGCAACAGGTCGCGGGTGGTGCCGGGGATGTCGGTGACGATGGCGGTATCGGCCCCGGAGAGGGCGTTGAGCAGGCTCGACTTGCCGGCGTTGGGGGCGCCGGCGATGACCACCGAGAGCCCCTCGCGGATGCGACAGCCCTGGTGCGCCTCGGCAAGCACCGCGCGGGTCATGGCGATCAGCTCGGCGAGATCGGCGGCGATCCGCGACGCGTCGCCGGGATCGATCTCCTCCTCGCTGAAGTCGAGCGTGGCCTCGAGATAGGTACGCAGCCGCACCAGCCGCTCGACTAGTGCCTCGATCCGCCGCGAGAAGGCACCCTGCAGGCTGTTGCCGGCGAGCCGGGCGGCGAGCGCGGAGGCGCTCTCGATGAGATCGGCGACGGCCTCGGCTTGGGCGAGATCGAGCTTGCCGTTGAGGAAGGCGCGTTCGGTGAACTCGCCGGGACGCGCGGGGCGGGCGCCGAGTTCGAGACAGCGCTGCAGCAGCAGATCCATCACCACCGGACCGCCGTGCCCCTGGAGTTCGAGCACGTCCTCGCCGGTGAAGGAGGCCGGGGCGACGAAGCGCAGCGCGATGCCGGCGTCGATGAAGCCGCCCGCGGCGTCGCGGAAGACGCCGAAATGGGCCTGACGGGGGGCGGGCAGGGCGCCGAGCAGGGCGCGGGCGATCGTGGCGACGCCCGCGCCGCTGACCCGGACGATGCCGACACCCCCGACGCCGGGCGGGGTGGCGACGGCGGCGATGGTGTCGGCACTCATCGGGCTAGCGCTTCTGCTTGGCCGTGCCAGCACCCTGCTCGATCTGACGGGTGATGTGCCACTGCTGGGCGATCGAGATGATGTTGTTGACCGTCCAGTAGAGCACCAGACCCGCCGGGAAGAAGGCGAAGAACACGGTGAAGACGAACGGCAGCGCCATCATGATCTTGGCCTGCATCGGGTCCGGCGGCGGCGGGTTGAGCTTCTGCTGCACGAACATCGACACGCCCATGATCAACGGCAGGACGTAGTAGGGATCGGGCGCCGAGAGGTTGTCGAGCCAGAGGATGAAGGGTGCGTGACGCATCTCGACGCTCTCGAGCAGCACCCAGTAGAGCGAGATGAACACCGGGATCTGCACCAGGATCGGCAGACAGCCGCCGAGCGGGTTGATCTTCTCGGTCTTGTAGAGCTCCATCATCGCCTGGTTGAGGCGCTGCTTGTCGTCGCCGTAGCGATCCTTGATGGCCTGCAGGCGCGGGGTGAGCTTGCGCATGTTGGCCATCGAGCGATAGCTGGTCTCGGAGAGCTTGAAGAAGGCCAGCTTGATCAGGATGGTGAGCACGATGATCGCCCAGCCCCAGTTGCCGACCAGCGCGTGGATCTTCTCCAGCACCCAGAAGATCGGCTGCGCGATCACCGTCAGCCAGCCGTAGTCGACTGCCAGCTCGAGCCCGGGGGCGATGGCGGCGAGGTCGTCCTGCAGCTTGGGACCGACGAACAGTCGGTTGTCGAAGCTGTGGGTGGCCCCCGCGGGGATGGTCACCGCCGGCGAGTACTTGCCGATGATGTAGCGCGAGTCACCGACGACCTTGGTATAGAAGGTCTCCTGGACCTGACGCGGCGGGATCCACGCGGCCATGAAGTAGTGCTGGATCATCGCGATCCAGCCATCGGTCACGCTGCGATCGAGCTTGTCGTCGCGCATGTCGTCGAAGGACACCTTCTTGTACTTCTCTTCGGGGCTGTAATAGACGCCGCCGGTGAAGGTGTGGACGAAGCTCGGCTCGTTGGGATCGTAGAAGTCGGTACGCTGGAGCTGGTTGTACTCACGCGCCACCAGCGCCGCATCGGTGGTGTTGGTCACCCGCTGCGCGGTGTCGATGACATAGCTGCCACGCTCGAAGGTGTAGACACGCTCGACGGCGACGCCGTTCTCGCCCTGCCAGCGCAGCACCACCTGGAGCTGGTCCTGGCCGTCCTCGAGACGGTACTCGGACTGCTCGGCGGTGAATTGCGCCTCGTGGGTCGGCAGCGTGCCGGCCTGCTGGCCGAGCAGCCCCGACTGGGCGATGAACATGTTCGGCGGCACCGGCTTCATCAGCCGGAACTTGTCCTCGGGGCGCTCGGGCACCACCGCATAGTCAAGCAACCAGGCGCTGGAGATGGATCCGCCCTGGGGCGAGATCTCGAGACGCAGCACGTCGGTCTCGACGACCACGGGCGCGGCGCCGGCGGCGCGCATCTCGGCGCCCATGACTCCGGGGGTGGCGGCATCCGGGGTGACGGCGACACTGGGCACGTCCGCCGGCGCCGAACCGGCCTCTCCGGGGAGCGCGCCTGCCGACTCGGTCATTGCGACCTGCGGCGACTGTGGCCGCCCGTAGTCTTGCATCCAGGCCTCGTAGATCAGGAACGAGACCGCGGCGAGGGCGAGAAACAGGATCAGGCGCACATTATCCATGAGTCGATGTCTGCCTTGCTGGGGGAACGGGATCGACGCCGCCGGGGTGCCAGGGGTGACAACGCAGCACACGGCGTACGGCGAGATAGCTGCCGTAGACCGGGCCGTGGCACTCGATGGCCTCGATGGCGTAATGGGAACAGGTCGGATAGAAGCGACAACGCGGTCCGAGAAGGGGACTCAGGACGTACTGGTACACGCGAATCAGACCGGTCAGGATTCGGCGCATGGTTGTTTCTTCCTGATGGTTGCCCAGGCACGCTCGAGATGGTCGAACAGTCGCCGATTGGGCAGCGTCGGTGCACCACGCGCGCACATGACCACGACATCCACCCCGGGGAGGGTGCGATGGTGGTTCCGGAAGCTTTCGCGGACGAGACGCTTGAGCCGGTTGCGGTCAACCGCGCGTCGCGCGCACTTCTTAGAGATTGCCAGCCCGAGTCGCGCACGCCCGCTCCCGTTGGGACGGAACAGGACGACGAAGCCCTGCTGTCCAGCGCGGACGGGATCGCTGAAGACGTGTCGATACTGCGTGGCGCACGTCAGCCTTCGCTCGCGCGGAAAGGCTTGCTCGGCGCGACCGGCGGAGCGCTCGGGGTTCAGAGCGCGAGACGCGCGCGGCCCTTGGCGCGACGGGCAGCAAGGACCTTGCGGCCGTTACGGGTGGCGCTACGCGCACGAAAGCCGTGGGTACGAGCGCGCTTCAGGCGGCTCGGTTGAAAAGTGCGCTTCATGGTCGGTACTCCAGGGAGTTTGGAATTGGCAGCACGGGGCGCATGGCACCCCTTTATAAAAGGCGCGAAAATTTAATCAATCTAGCGTGAAAAGTCAATCCCGTTTTCGTCTTAACCTGTGGATAAGTCGCGCCGAGAGCGCTAGACTCCGAGCGCACCGGAGTGGTTCGAGGTGCGCCTCGTCAACCAACTCCGCGACGAGGGTACCGCCCGAGAGCGGTACGGGTGCGGGCAACGAGACGAGGATCGGGATCAACTGTGGGTGTGTGGGAAAAATGCGTCAAGCAGCTGAAGGGAGAATTGACCTCGGCCGAGTACAACACCTGGATCCTGCCGCTCCAGGCGCGCATCGACGCCGATGTGCTGCGTTTATTCGCGCCCAACCGTTTCGTGCTCGACTGGACCCGTCAGCACTATGAGCCGCGACTGCTCGAACTGTGTGCGCTGCACAGCGAGGGGCAGGTCTCGCGGATCACCTTCAGCGTCGGCGGCATCGACCAGAGCGTCGCCACGCCCGACCCCACGCCGGCACCGAACCGCCCCCGCGCCAGCGCCCCGGCGGTAGCGACGGCGAGCGGTGACGACCGTGACCGCCAGCTCAGCGCCAACCTCAACCCCGACTTCACCTTCGACAGCTTCGTCGAGGGCAAGTCCAACCAGCTCGCCCGCGCCGCCTCCTTCCAGGTCGGCCAGAATCCGGGGGCAGCCTACAATCCGCTGTTCATCTATGGAGGAGTAGGGCTGGGCAAGACCCACCTGATGCACGCGGTGGGCAACATGGTGCTCGCCTCCAACCCCAGTGCCCGGGTCGCCTATCTGCACTCGGAGCGCTTCGTCGCCGAGATGATCAAGGCGCTGCAACACAACCGCATCGACGAGTTCAAGCGCACCTATCGCTCGGTCAACGCGCTGCTGATCGACGACGTCCAGTTCTTCGCCGGCAAGGAACGCTCGCAGGAGGAGTTCTTCCACACCTTCAACGCGCTGTTCGAATCTCGTCAACAGATCGTGTTATCTAGCGATCGTTTCCCCAAGGAAGTGGTCGGACTCGAGGAGCGGCTGCGTTCACGTTTCGGTTGGGGGCTGACGGTTTCGATCGAGCCACCGGACCTCGAGACCAGCGTCGCCATCCTCCACAGCAAGGCCAGTCTGCTCGGCATCGACCTGCCCGAGGACGTCGCCTTCTTCGTCGGCCGCCGGATCCGCTCGAACATCCGCGAGCTCGAGGGCGCGCTGCGCCGGCTGGTGGCCAACGCCCAGTTCACCGGCAAGCCGATCACCCTCGACTTCGCCAAGCACGCGCTGCGCGACATGCTCGCGGCGCAGGACAAGCAGGTCAGCATCGAGAACATCCAGAAGACCGTGGCCGAGTACTTCAAGCTACGGGCCTCGGACATGCTCTCGGCCAAGCGCAGTCGCTCGATCGCCCGACCGCGCCAGATCGCCATGGCCCTGGCCAAGGACCTGACCAAGCATAGCCTCCCCGAGATCGGCAACGCCTTCGGCGGGCGCGATCACACCACCGTGCTGCACGCCACGCGCAAGATCAAGAGCCTGCGCGAGAGCGACGCCGGGGTCGAGGAGGACTACAGGAATCTGCTGCGAATCCTGACCTCCTGAGTCGCGCACAGGTCCAGGGTCGCGCCGTTCGGTGGTCGTATCCATCACATACGACACCGCAACCGCCCATTCACGATTTTTAGGAGACATTCATGGAATTCGTCGTTAACCGCGAGATCTTGTTGCCGGCGCTGGGGAAGGTGATCGGTGTCGTCGAACGCCGTCAGACGCTGCCGATCCTCGGCAACTTCCGCCTGGCGGCGCGCGAGGGCGAGCTCACCATCCTCGGCACCGACCTCGAGGTCGAGGTCCAGACCCGCTGCGAGGCGGCGGTCCAGGAGGTCGGCGAGACCACGGTCCCGGCACGCAAGCTGGTCGACATCTGTCGCAACCTCGGCGAGGGCACCGACATCCGCTTCCGTATCAGCGACGAGCGCTGCGTGGTCACCGCCGGGCGCGGACGCTTCTCGCTCGGCGTGCTGCCGGCGGTCGACTTCCCGGTGATGGAACAGGAACAGGGCGGGGTCGAGTTCGGACTCGACGAGGCCGGTTTCAAGCGGGTGCTGGAGAAGACCGCCTTCGCCATGGCCCAGCAGGACGTGCGCTATTATCTCAACGGTCTGTTGATCGAGTTCGACGCCAATGGGCTGACCGCGGTGGCCACCGACGGTCATCGACTGGCCAAGTTCAACACCGATCTCGGGGTCGCGGCGGTCGATGGTCGCCAGGTCATCCTGCCGAGCAAGACGGTGCTCGAACTGCGCCGCCAGCTCGGCAACTCCAACGACCCGGTCTCGGTGAGCCTGGGCGAGAAGAGCATCCGTCTGGTGATCGGCGACATGATGATGACCTCGAAGCTCGTCGACGGTCGCTACCCCGACTACGAGCGGGTCATCCCCCAGCAGCTCGCCAAGTCGGCGGTGATCGACAAGGAGCCGCTCAAGCGCGCGCTCTCGCGCACCGCCATCCTCTCCAACGAGAAGTATCGCGGCGTGCGTCTGGGCTTCGACAACGGGCTGCTCAAGCTCCAGGCCCACAACCCGGAGCAGGAGGAGGCCGAGGAGGAGGTCGAGATCGAGTACCAGGGCGAGTTCACCGCGATCGGCTTCAACGTCTCCTATCTCACCGACCTGCTCGGCGTGCTCGATGGCAACGAGGTCGAGGTCAGCTTCCAGGACGGCAACAGCAGTTCGGTGTGGCGGGGCAGGGGCGCGGAGGCCGAGACCTACGTGGTGATGCCGATGCGCCTCTAGTCGCACCCCGGAGAGATGTCCGCGCCCACCCCCGTCTGCCCGCTGCGCACGCTGCGGGTGGTCCATCTGCGTCGCTGTCGTGAGGTCGCGCTGGAGACCGCCGCCCCCGTGGTGGTGATCACCGGCGGCAACGGCGCGGGCAAGACCACGCTGCTCGAGGCGGTCTATCTGCTCGCCCGCGGGCGCAGCTTCCGCGGCCGCAAGGCCGGTCCGATGACCACCCGCGGCGAGCGCGGCACCCTGGTCGAAGGGCGTTGCGAGGCCGATGCACCGGACGGACGTCTACTGCGTTATCGGCGCGATCATCATGGTCGCGAGCACAGCCTCGACGGTCTGCCCTGGCCGCCAGCGGGTGACCAACGTCCGCTGCGCATCAAGCTGATCGGTGAGAACGCCCAGTCGCTGCTCGAAGGCGACCCGGCACTGCGCCGAACCTTTCTCGACTGGAACCTGTTCCACGTGGAACCTCGACTCGGCGCGCTCAGACGAGAACTCTCCCGGGTCCAGCAACAACGCAACGCCGTGCTGCGACGCGGTGGTGGGCGAGAACTCGCGGTCTGGGATCGGGCGCTGAGCGAGCTGGGCGAGCGTATCGACCATCAGCGTCAGAGGTTCTTCACACGCTGGCGGACACGCTTCCACGAACTCGCCGCGACCTTCCCCTTCCTCGATGCCTCGGATCTGGTGTTCGCTCGGGGCTGGTCGGCGCAACAGTCGCTGGCCGAGGCCATCGTCACCGCGCGGCGCGCAGAACTCAGCCGAGGGCATACCCTGATCGGTCCCGGACGAGCCGAATTCCAGCTGGAGCGCGACGGCGCCCGGCTCGCGCTCTCGCGCGGCCAGGCCAAGGTCGTGGTCTGTCTGTTGCAGCTCGCCGCCGAGCAGGTCCATCGCGATCAGGGGCTGGCGCCGGCACTCTGGCTGCTCGACGACATCGAGGCCGAACTCGACGCCCATACCCTGGAGCGACTCTGGGGGCTGATCGGCCAGCGCGACGGTCAGTGCATCCTCACCCGGGTCGCGACCGCCCCGGATCCAGGCCCTTGCACCCGCCCCAACGCGACCCGGGTGTTTCACGTGGAACACGGGGCTGTAGGCTCGAGCGCCGAGCATTGATCTGATGCGCCTGTTCCACGTGGAACCGGGGTTCGCCGAACGGTTCCCGACTCGGACCTCGGGCACCGCTTGTTGCACGTGAAACCATCGGCGCACAAGACAGAAGGCTGAACAGGGTGTTCCACGTGAAACCCAATCCAGGCCACAGGCCCGACGATCGTTGTACGACGCCCAAGCAGGGCGGCATCCCGTATAATCAGGGGATGAGACGACCGCCCTGGACCCTCGCAGCGCGCGTAGTGTGTCGGCATCGGCCGCTCACCGTCGACGCGGGGCACGCCCCCCGTCCCGTGCAGGCCCTCGCCCACCGGGGCCGCGCCAGGTCATGACGCCCGGAGGCCTGCACGGAGGACGCCCTGTGCGTTTCAGCACGACGCCCCAGAACACGACGCTCGGCTCGAACACCGAACCGCGTATCCCTCGATCCTTTGCCCTTTGCCCCCCGGGCATCGAACGACAGGATCTCACTCATCGCCCGAAGCAGATCACATGACGTACGATTCCTCCAACATCAAGGTACTCCGCGGATTGGACGCTGTCCGCAAGCGTCCGGGTATGTACATCGGCGACACCGACGACGGCACCGGTCTTCACCACATGGTGTTCGAGGTGGTCGACAACTCCATCGACGAGGCACTCGCCGGTCATTGCTCGAGCATCAGCGTAACCCTGCATGCCGACGGCTCGGTCTCGGTATTCGATGACGGACGCGGCATCCCCGTCGACATCCACGAGGAAGAGCAGCGCTCGGCCGCCGAGGTCATCCTCACCGTGCTCCACGCCGGCGGCAAGTTCGACGACAACTCCTACAAGGTTTCCGGCGGCCTGCACGGGGTCGGCGTCTCGGTGGTCAACGCGCTCTCCGAGTGGCTCAAGCTGCGTATCCAGCGCGGCGGGCACATCTATGAGCAGGAGTACCGCATGGGCGAGCCCGTGTATCCGCTCAAGCGCGTCGGCGACACCGAGCAGACCGGCACCGAAATCCGCTTTCAGCCCTCGCCCGAGATCTTCACCAGCCTCGATTTCCACTACGACATCATGGCTCGTCGGCTGCGCGAACTCTCCTTCCTCAACTCGGGAGTGCGCATCACCCTCAGCGAGGAGGCGACGGGGCGCAGCGACCACTTCGAGTACCAGGGTGGCATCCGCGCCTTCGTCGAGCACCTCAACAGCAACAAGGAGCCGATCCACCCGACGGTGATGCACTTCAGCGCCGAGCGCCAGGACATCTCCGTCGAACTGGCGATCCAGTGGAACAGTGGGTATCAGGAGACCATCTTCTGCTACACCAACACCATCCCGCAGCGCGACGGCGGCACCCACCTCGCGGGGCTGCGCGCCGCGCTCACCCGCACCCTCAACAGCTATATCGAGCAAGAGGCGCTGGACCGCAGCCAGAAGGTGCGCGCCATCGGCGACGACGCTCGCGAGGGTCTCACCGCGGTGCTTTCGGTCAAGGTACCGGACCCCAAGTTCTCCTCGCAGACCAAGGACAAGCTGGTCTCCTCGGAGGTCAAGTCGGTGGTCGAGTCGCTGGTTGCCGAGCAGCTCAGCATCTTCCTCGAGGAGACCCCGAACGAGGCCAAGTCGATCGCCAACAAGATGCTCGAGGCGGCGCGCGCACGTGACGCCGCGCGCAAGGCGCGCGAGATGACCCGACGCAAGGGCGTGCTCGACATCGCCGGGCTTCCCGGCAAGCTCGCCGACTGTCAGGAGAAGGACCCGGCACTCTCCGAGCTCTATCTGGTCGAGGGCGACTCGGCCGGCGGCTCGGCCAAGCAGGGGCGCGATCGCAGCTTCCAGGCGATCCTCCCGCTCAAGGGCAAGATCCTCAATGTCGAGAAGGCGCGCTTCGACAAGATGCTCTCCTCGGCCGAGGTCGGCACCCTGATCACCGCGCTCGGCTGCGGCATCGGACGCGAGGAGTACAACCCCGACAACCTGCGCTATCACCGCATCATCATCATGACCGACGCCGACGTCGACGGCGCCCACATCCGCACCCTGTTGCTCACCTTCTTCTACCGGCAGATGCCCGAGCTGGTCGAGCGCGGCCACATCTATATCGCCCAGCCGCCACTGTTCAAGATCAAGAAGGGCAAGCAGGAGGAGTATCTGCTCGACGAGCCGGCGCTCAACAATGCCATGCTGCAGACCGCGCTCGACGGCGCCGAGCTGCACGTCTCGCCCGACGCCATGGCACTGGCGAACACCGCGCTGGAGGCCCTGGCGCGTGACTATCAGGTCTTCGTCGGCATCGTCAAACGGCTCGCCGCACGCTATGACGCGGCCTTCCTCGAGGAGCTCACCCGGCTGCCCGCGCTCGAGACCGCGACCTTCACAGACCCCGAGGCCTTCGCGCAGTGGCACCAGCGTCTCGAGTCCGGGCTCAACCGTGAGCAGTCGCCCTCGCTGCACTACCGCGTCAACCATGTCGCCGCCACCGAGGAGCGCGCCGCGGGGCTGGAGGTGGTGAGACTGATCCACGGCATTCCCGACACCCGCTTCGTGCCGCTGGAGTTCTTCCAAACCGCCGACTACAAGCGCCTGGTCGACTACGGCGCCAAGGTCGACGGCCTGCTCGAGCCGGGCGCCTACATGGCCCGTGGCGAGCGCCGCCGCGAGATCAGCTCGCTCGGCGAAGGCGTTCGCTGGCTGCTCGCCGAGGCCCAGCGCGGCTACAGCATCCAGCGCTACAAGGGACTCGGGGAGATGAACCCGGAGCAGCTGTGGGAGACCACCATGAACCCGGAGGGTCGGCGTCTGCTCCAGGTCTCGATCGAGGATGCGGTCGCCGCCGATCGCATCTTCACCACCCTGATGGGCGATCAGGTCGAGCCGCGCCGTCAGTTCATCGAGCACAATGCGCTCAACGTCGAGAACCTCGACGTCTAGAACCCGGTTGCCGAAGGCGTCGCCCTGAAGCGGCGTCCTCGGCGCCGGGATCGCTCAACACCCAGGCACCCAGGGTGCCTGGTGACGCATCGACAAGAGAATCAGGCAGGCCCAACCATGCAATGGGAAACCGTCATCGGTCTCGAGATCCACACCCAGCTCGCGACCCAATCCAAGATCTTTTCCGCGGCACCGACGGCCTTCGGCGCCGAACCCAACACCCAGGCATGCGCCATCGATCTCGGACTGCCCGGGGTGCTGCCCGTGCTCAACGCCGAGGTCGTGCGCCTGGCGGTCCGTTTCGGCACCGCGATCGGCGCCGAGATCGCCCCGCGTTCGGTGTTCGCGCGCAAGAACTACTTCTACCCGGACCTGCCCAAAGGCTATCAGATCAGCCAGTACGAGCTGCCGATCGTCGGGCGCGGCCAGGTCGAGATCGTGCTCGATGACGGCAGCGTGAAGACCATCGGCGTGACCCGCGCGCACCTCGAGGAGGACGCCGGCAAATCGCTCCACGACGACAGCCTGCTCGGTGGCGGCTACACCGGTGTCGACCTCAACCGCGCCGGCACCCCGCTGCTGGAGATCGTCTCCGAGCCCGACATGCGCTCGCCGGAGGAGGCGGTCGCCTACGCGCGCAAGATTCACCAGCTGGTGCGTTACATCGGCATCAGCGACGGCAACATGCAGGAGGGCTCGTTCCGCGTCGACGCCAACGTCTCGGTACGCCCGCTCGGCAGCGACACCTTCGGCACCCGCACCGAGATCAAGAACGTCAACTCCTTCCGCTTCCTCGAACGCGCCATCGCCTTCGAGGTCGAGCGCCAGATCGACCTGCTCGAGGATGGCGGCAGCGTGATCCAGGAGACCCGGCTCTACGACGCGGCCAACGACGAGACCCGCTCAATGCGCACCAAGGAGGAGGCCAACGACTACCGTTACTTCCCCGACCCCGACCTGTTGCCGGTCGAGATCGACGCCACCTTCATCGAGCGCGTCGCTGCCGATCTGCCCGAACTCCCGGACGCCAAGCGTGCCCGTTTCCGTGACGACTTCGGGCTCTCCGAGTACGACGCCAACCTGCTCGCGGGCAGCCGCGCGCTGGCCGACTACTTCGAGGCCGCGGCACGCGCCAGCGGCGAGCCCAAGCTCGCCGCCAACTGGGTCAGCGGCGAGCTGATGGCCGCGCTCAACAAGGCGGGACTGGAGATCGAGGCATCACCGGTGAGCGCCGAGGGACTCGCCGGGCTGATCGCCCGGATCAAGGACGGCACCATCTCGGGCAAGATCGCCAAGCAGGTGTTCGAGGCGATGTGGCAGGGCGAGGGCGATGCCGATCAGGTGATCGAACAGAAGGGGCTCAAGCAGATCACCGACACGGGGGCGATCGAGTCGATGATCGACGGGATCATCGCCGCCAACCCCGCACAGGTCGAGCAGTACCGGGCCGGCAAGGACAAGGTGTTCGGCTTCTTCGTCGGTCAGGTGATGAAGGCCAGCGCCGGCAAGGCCAACCCCCAGCAGGTCAACGCCATCCTCAAGGACAAGCTGAAACCTTGACCTGACCGGTCGCGGCATCACGCCTGCCACCCTGTGGCGGGCGTGATGTCGGCGAACCTCAGGGCGTGAACTTGTAGCGCGCCTCGCTCACCCGCCCCTGGGCATAGACCTGACGCCCCTGGGGCAACACCCAGGCCATCTCGTACTGCGCCGGGATCAGCATCCCGCCATGCTCGCGATACTCCCAGAAACGCATCTCCCAGGGGGTCTCGATCCGGGTGCCACCGACCCGTCGCTCACGCGCCGGCGCTCGCACCGAGCGCACCATCCCGCCATCATCGAAGGTGAACACCACCTCGACGCCGACGCCGTCGTCCTCCAGGGTCGCACGGGCATGCCGGTCGTCGATTGCCTCCCAGGTCACCCCCTGACTCGGCAGCAACCGGGTCGGATACCACACCGCCTCGGCAAAAAAACGGGTAAGTTCGCTCCTCGCGCCGGCCTCATCCTCGCGCGAGCGTACCAACGGGATCAGGCCGAACAGCTTGTAGCGGGCCACTCCGACCCCGGCGAGCAGGCCCTGATGGGCGAACAGCCCGAGCCCGGGCAGCCAGCGCAGCCGCGCATCCCACAACCAACCGGGACGGGCGACGAAGACCCGCTGACGGGCACGGAAGGGGACCCAGCGGGTGCGGGCGCGCCCGAGATCGATCTTGCCCTCCTGGGCGATCTCGGCGGCGGCCACCAGCGGCTGTCGCGCACTCAACACGGCATGGAAATAGGCCTGCACCGGCTCCGGCAGCCCCTGCAGCTCATCGCGCTCGAAGGTGCGCGGCGTCACCGCACGCCTGGCCGCCTCGAGCCGCTCGACCAGCGCCACGGTCACGCTCTGCCAACGCGTGACCCCGAGCAGAATGATCACCGCCGGCACCATGATCAGCGCGAACAGCACGAAAAATAGCGTATTCAACAACATGTCCGTTCCTGGTTGCAGATAAGAGGAACGTCACACGCCAGTGCCCGCAGGCTTCCCCGGGACCAAGATCCGGCGCGCGACTCACGAACCGACCCTCCAGGTCGCGATACATGATCGCGCACCTCAGCTACCAGTCGCCAGCTGCCAGTCGCCAGCCAGGGGCGCCATGCCGTCCCCACTGGAAGCTGGCGACTGGCCGCTGGTAGCTAATGGCCAGCGGCTGATGGCCGCTCAATATCGATACGCCGACTCGATACGCCCGCGGGTGAGGACGCCGTAGACGTGGTCGATCCCCGGGGCCAGGGGACGCTGGACATAGAGCGCCTCGACCCCGCGGGCATTGAGCTGTTCGATCGCCTCCTGGAGGGTCGCTTGGAGATGGATGGGGGCCAGCTCGAAACGCTCGGCGGGGATCTCCAGCAGATCGATCTCGACCGTCTCCGGGGTACGCGCAAGCTCGCTGGCAACCGCCAGTCCGGGCATCAACACGCTGGGAGCACCGTCCTGGTCGACGATGATCCAATCCGGCGCATCGGCGACCAGACGTTCGGCCTTGGCGCGATCGAGCAGCCGTTGCTGGCGCACGAAGCCGGTGTTCATCACGCTCGCCACGCCGCTCCTGCGCAATATCGCGATCACCGGGTTGGCGCGATAATCGAGCCCCTTGGCGCGCAGCAGGGTCAGGAACATCGAGTCCTTGCCGAACAGCTGGCGACAGGTCAGCGCCGCGATCACGATCGCCAGCATCCCCGGCATCATCACCCCGGGGTTGTGGCTGAGTTCGACGATGGCGGTGAGCGCGGCCAACGGCGCCTGCAGGCTCGCCCCCATCATCGCCCCCATGCCGAGCAGGGTGTAGAAGGTGACATGGGCGGGATCGAGCGGGACGAAGAACCCACTGATCACCGCGGTGAGATTGCCGACGATCGCCCCCATGAACAGCGCCGGACCGATGTTGCCCCCGGGGATCCCGAGCCCGACGCTGAGCGCGGTGGCGGCGAGCTTGGCGACGAGCAGCACCACCAGAAAGCCCCAGGCGGCCTGACCGGTGAGCAGCGTCTGCTGGGTGTCATAACCGAGCCCCATCACCTCAGGGACCAGGACACCGATGAGCCCGGCGGCAAGGCCCGCAACCAGGTAGCGACGCAACCCACCGAGACGCCCGGCAAGCCGCGCCGCGCCCTGCAACGACTGGATATAGGCCGCCGCGACCGCGCCGGCAAGCACCCCCAGCAACAGCACCGGCAGCAGATCGGCGAGCGAGCCGAGCACGAAGGGCGGGAGCAGTAACACCGGGGCGCTGCCGAAGACGGCCACGGCGACGGCATTGGCGCTCACCGCCGCCAGGGTGACCGGGATGAAACCGCCGATGCTGTAGGGCAGCGCCAGCACCTCCAGGGCGAAGATCACCCCGGCCAGCGGGGTGTTGAAGGAGGCGGCGATCCCGGCAGCGGTCCCGCAGGCGGCCATGGTGCGAATGCTGTTGTTGGGCAGGGAGAAGAGTTGGCCGAGCAGACTGCCGCTTGCCGCGCCGAGATGGACGTGTGGCCCCTCGCGCCCCACCGAGTGGCCGCTGACGATGGCGATGGCCGCACCGACGAACTGCAGCACGAAGCCGCGCAGGGTCAGGTAGCCCTGGTGATACTCCATGCGCTCCATCACCCGGGCCACGCCGAGCACCTGGATACCCTGGGCGAAACGCAGGAAGATCACCCCGATGACCAGCGCCCCGGCGAGCGGCAGCAGCAGCCGCACCCAGATGGCGAGCGCCTCGTAGTTCTCGCCGTGCTCGGGCAGCCAGGCCGCCTGGGCACCCTCGACCGCGAGCCGGAAGCCGACGATCACCGCACCGGCCAAGAGCCCGGTCAACAACCCGATGGCGGCGTGCCACACCAGCGCCTCCGGGCGCGACAGACGCAGCCGGAGCCACTCCAGCGAGGGATGGAACCAAGTCGGCAACGGGCTAGGACGACGCATGCGCCGCATTCTTGCCGCCACCGCCGGGCATGGCAAGGTATCAATCGCCAGCGACCAGCGACCAGCCGCCAGCCGCCAGCCGCCAGCCGCCAGCCGCCAGCCGCCAGCCGCCAGCCGCCAGCCGCCAGCCGCCAGCCGCCAGGAAGTTTGAACCGCAAAGCCGCAAAGGGTGCGAAGGGATTCAAGCTGCCAGCGATCAGCGGTCAGCCGCCAGTGGAGGGACGCCCTCGACGATAGCGCGCTCCATTCACTGTCGGCCACCGGTTGGCGTGCATTTCCAACCAACACTCGAAGACAGACAGCCACTGGCAGCTGGAGGCTGATCGCTGGAAGCTCTTTCCTTCTTCGCGCCCTTTGCGGCTTTGCGGTTCAATCCCCTGGTCGCTGGTCGCTGGTCGCTGACGGCTGATCGCTGGAAGTGTTTGGCAATCCCCCGAGGAGCGGGTATCTTGCCGCTGTCATGGAGACCCTCGTGCGTGCAACCGCCCTGAGCCGCCGCTTCGGACGCCATCAGGCGCTCTCCGAGGTGGAGCTGACGCTCGATACCGGTCAGGTGCTCGGTCTGCTCGGCCCCAATGGGGCCGGCAAGAGCACCTGCCTGCGGCTGCTCGCCGGCGTGCTCGCACCAAGCAGCGGCCGGATCGAGATCCTCGGCACCGATCTCGCCCGTCAGCCACGCCTGGCCAAGCGCCGGATCGGCTACCTCCCCGAACGCCCGCCGCTCCACCCCGAGCTGCGGGTGGACGAATATCTACGCTTCTGCGCACGACTGCGTGGCATCCCGCGCGAGCGCATCAACGCGAGCCTGGACGCGGCCAAGCATCGCTGCGGACTCGACCGGGCAGGTCGCCAGCTCGTCGGCACCCTGTCCAAGGGGTATCAGCAGCGCCTGGGGATCGCCCAGGCGATCATCCACCGCCCCCGGGTCCTTATCCTCGACGAGCCGACCGAGGGACTCGACCCTTACCAGATCCGCGCGCTGCGCGCCCTGATCCGCGATCTCGCGCACGAGTGCGGCATCATCCTCTCGAGCCACATCCTCCCCGAGGTCCAAGCGGTGTGCGACCGGGTGATGATCCTGCACCAGGGCCGGGTTCGCTATGACGGCTATCCCGCCGCCGACCACAATCCGCATCTGTGGCGGATCCGGCTCGGCGACCCGGAGCAGGGTGAGCGGTTGCAGGCGCTCGACTCGCTCGATCAGGTGAGTCCACTCGACGAGGCCCGCTACCGGGTCGTGCTCAAGGATGGCGCGAGCGCCGCCGACCTGGCCCGCGAGCTGGTCGCCGCCGGGGTCGATCTGCACGAACTCCATCCCGAGCGCAGCGATCTCGAACGCGTCTTCTTCGACCTCACCGGCGCGGAGGAGTCGACATGATCCGTACCCTGTTCACCCGTGAGCTGCTCGGCGGCGCCGTCACCCCCTTGCCCTGGGTACTGCTCGGCGGCGCCCAGATCGTGCTCGCCTGGATCTTCCTCCAGGTGCTCGAGGAGGTCGCCGGACTCGACGCGGCGACCCGCCAGCACAGTCTCACCCTGGAGCTGACCCTAAACCTGTTCGGCTTCACCGCGGTGATCCTGATGTTCGCCGCGCCGCTGATGGGTGCGCGGATGCTCAGCGCAGAGCTGCGCGACGGGCGCTTCGCGCTGCTCGCCAGCGCGCCGATCGGCAGTGGCGAGATCGTGCTCGGCAAGTATCTCGGGCTGTGGGCACTGCTCAGCCCGCTGTGTCTGCTGCCGGCACTCAACCTGCTGCTCCTCGTCGGTGCCGCGCCGCTCGACGCGGGACAGATCGCCGCCGCCACCCTGGGGCTGTGGCTCGTCGCCGGGCTGTTCGCGGCGGTGGCCATCCACGCCTCGACGCTGAGCACCCAGCCGACGAGCGCGACCCTGGCCGCCTTCGCCGTGCTGCTGCTGCTCTCGGTCATCGGTCGCGCCGAGCAGTTCGTCGACGGCTCACTGTCACTGTTCGGTTGGCTGACCTGGAACGAGCACCTCTTCTGGTTCCTGCTCGGTGCCGTCCGACTCAGCGATCTCGCCTATTTCGCCCTGTTCAGCGCGGTCTTCCTCGCGCTCGCCCAGCGCCGCCTCGACAACCGACGGCTCGCCTGATGTCGCCACTGCATCGTATCCACGCCCTGCTCAAACGACTCGATCGCCCGCTCGCCGATGGCGTCTTCCTCGCGCTGCTGCTCGCCGTGGCGATCGCCGCCGGCTGGCTGAGCGCACGTCACGATCGCTACTGGGACTGGACCTCGAGTGGCGACAACAGCCTCTCGGTCGAGACTCTGCAGCTGCTCGCCGAACTCGATCAGCCGCCGCGCATCACCGTATTCGCCGACCCCGACGGACTGCTCGGCAAGTCGATCAGACGTTTTCTCACCCGCTATCAACAGGCGCTCCCCGGCATGCGGGTCGAGTTCGTCGACCCGCGCCGCTTCCCCGAGCGCGCGCGTAACGCCCAGGTCCGGGTCGATGGCCAGTTGCTGGTCGAGTATCGCGGCCGACGCGAGACCCTGGAGCGGCTCGACGAGCATGATCTCAGCGCCGCCATCGCCCGACTGCTGGAGGATCGGCGGCCCTGGGTCGCGGTGATCGAGGGGCACGGCGAGCGCGACATCGATGGCGAGGCCGCCACCGATCTCGGTCGGCTCGGGCGCGAACTCGAGGCCCAGGGCTTTCTCGCCCGTCCACTGGACCTGGCGCTGGTCAGCGACGTGCCGGTCAACACCCACCTGGTGGTCCTCAGCCAGCCCGAGATCGCGCTCTTCCCCGGCGAGGTCGAGCGACTGATCGACTATCTCGATCGTGGCGGCAACCTGCTGTGGCTGCTCGACCCCGGCCCGCTCAACGGCCTCGAGCCACTGCTCGAACGGCTCGGACTGCACCCGCTGCCCGGGGTGGTGCTCGACCCCGAGAGCCTGGAGCAGGGCGCCGACACCCCGACCCTCGCACAGGGAACCGCCACCCCCCACCCGCTGACCGCCCAGCTGTCGCAGTCGGTGCTGCTCCCCGGGGCACGCGTCTTCGCCCCCGAGAGCGCCGCGGGCTGGACACTCGCACAGCCACTGCTCAGCGGCCCGCGCAGCTGGAACGAGGTCGGACGCATCGAGCCCGGGAGCTACCGCGACGAGGTCGTCGGCGAGTTGGCCGGTCCTCAGGCGCTCCTGCTCGCGTTGACCCGCGCGAGCACCGAGGGCGACCGCCACCAGCGCATTGCGGTGGTCGGTGACGGTGACTTCATGAGCAACGCCTGGATCAACCGCGAGGGCAACCGGGCGCTCGCCTTCGCCTTGATCGACTGGCTCAGTGGCGCGCGCATGCACCCGTTGCCATCACCGGCGCCCGGACATCCGCCACTCGAACTCGACGACGAGCGTCGCCTGCTGCTCGGCCTGGGCAGCCTGGGGGTGATCCCCGGACTGCTGCTCGCCATCTGGCTGCTGATCCAGTGGCGACGCGGGAGGGTACGATGAATCGACGCTGGCGGATCAATCTGGTCCTGGCGATACTCCTGCTCGGACTCGCACTGGCGATCCGTGATGAGCTGCACCAGCACCATGCGCGCCCGCTGCTGGCGACGATCGAACCGACACAGATCCAGCGCATCGGTCTCGAGCGCGATGGCGAGCCGCCGCTCGAGTTCATGCGCGCCGGCGCGGGCTGGGAGCTGCGCGCGCCCTTCCGCGCACCGGCTGACGTCGAGCGCATCGAACGCCTGCTCGGGGTGCTCGCGACACCGGTGCAACAGAGCTTCCCGGTCAGTGGGCTCGAACTCGCTCCCCTGGGGCTGTCGCCCCCTCGGGTGCAGCTGCGGGTCGATGCCCGAGCGTTCGCCTTCGGCGCCACCGATCCGCTCCAGCAGCATCGCTATGTCGCCGCCGGTGACCTGGTACACCTGATCGACGATCGCGCCTACCACCTGCTGATCGCGCCGCTGCGCGACTATGTCTCGACGCGCCCGCTGCCGGCCGACTTCGTCCCGGTGCAGGGCACGCTCGAGGGTATCGGGCTGACCCCGGAGTCGCTCGCCGCGCTGCCCGCACTCAGCGCCGAGCGGGTCGAGCACGACCCCGAGCCACCACACGGCACCGCCCTCAGTCTGCGCGCCGAGGACGGTCGGATGCTGCGCTTCCGTCTCTCCGAGGATCAGCGCAGCTGGCGACGACTCGATCAGCCGTTGCGCTATCTGCTGGCCACGGCGCCCAGGCTCGCGACCGATCCGGCGCTGGCGACCTTGCCCGAACCGATGGCGCCACCAGAACCCATCGGCGCCGATCCCTTCGCCCCGGAGAGCGGCGCGATGGACGAGCCGGTGCTGCCGAGCGATGCCCTGCTCGGACCGCCACCGGAGGTCCGCCTCGGCCCCGAACGCCCCAGCCCCGAGGCCGGCTTCGGCGCCGAGCCCTACAAGCGTCCGCCCCAGGGCTTCGGCCAGGACCCCTTCGCCCCGGACCCGCCCTGACGATGACGACTGTCACGGCCGATCGTCCCCGTTCGAGAGTATGCCCCGAAGATGCCTGAACTCCCCGAGGTCGAGACCACCCTGCGCGGCATCCGCCCCCATCTCGAGGGACGGCGGATCGAGCGCCTGCTGGTACGCGAGCCGCGGCTGCGCCAGCCCGTCGCCGCCGACACCGCCGAGCGGATCGCCGGTACCCATATCGTCGGACTCGAGCGACGCAGTAAGTATCTGTTACTCGGACTCGAGCAGGGCAGCCTGCTGATCCATCTGGGGATGTCCGGCAGTCTGCGCATCCTCGACCCGGCAACGCCGCCGCGTCGTCACGACCACATTGATCTTGTCTGCGCCGGCGGCCCCTGCCTGCGAATGCACGACCCCCGACGCTTCGGGCTCTTTCTGTGGACCCCGCAGACGCCGCTCGAGGCCCGCGCCACACACCCGCTGCTGCGTCATCTCGGCCCGGAGCCGCTCACCCCCGAGTTCGACGGCGATCATCTCCACCGCATCGGCCGCACCCGGCGCATCGCGGTCAAGTCGCTGATCATGGACGCCAGCGTGGTGGTCGGGGTGGGGAACATCTATGCCAACGAGTCGCTGTTCCTTGCCGGGATCCACCCGACGCGCCCAAGCAACCGGATCTCGCTGGCCCGCTATCGACGGCTCGCCGAGACCATCCGCGCGGTGCTGGAGGCAGCAATCGACCAGGGTGGCACCACCCTGCGCGACTTTCTCCGCGATGACGGCCAGCCCGGCTACTTCGCCCAGTCGCTCAGAGTTTACGGGCGCGGCGGCCAGCCCTGTCGCGACTGCGCCACCCCGCTGCGCGAGCTGCGCATCGCCCAGCGCTCGACCGTCTACTGTCCGCGCTGTCAGCGCTGAGCAGTCGCGCCCAGGGCGGCGAAATCGACCCTGGCACCGATCCCGCCGCCGAGCGCATGACCACCATAGAGGCGCTGACAGGCGGCCACCCCGGCGGCGCCGGTGCAGTGGGTCGGCAGCACCCATTCGACCCCGAGGTCGCGCAGCGCGGTCACCGTCGCCGCGATCTCCACCGACTCGGCACGCATCAGGTGCAGCCCGCCGATCACCCAGCGCACCGGGGCATCGGCGAGCGCGCGGGCACGTGCCACCAGCGTCTCGATCCCGGGGTGGGCGCAGCCACTGACCAGGGCGATCCCGGCGCCGGTGTCGATCACCAACGCCTGCTCGTCGGGCGGCCCTTCGAGCCGGCCGGTGGAAGAGACGCCGGGAGCGAGTTCACGCGGCTCGGCCCCGACCACGATCAGCTCGCCACAGAGCCCGTCGATGTCCTCGACCAGATGCGCCGAGAAGCCGTCGTGGAGCACGCAGGACACACCCGGATTGGCGTCCAGCACCGCATCCAGACCGCCGATGTGATCCCAGTGCTGGTGCGAGAGGAAGACCTGATCGAGGGTCGCCGGATCGACCCCCTGGGCGCGCATCCCGCGCAACAGCGCCGGGCCGTTGCTGCCGGTGTCGAACAGCAACCGCTGACCGTTCACCCGCACCAGTGCGGCAAACCCCCAGAGCGTACGCGGACCGCCGGCGGGATCATGGTTGTCGAACAGGATGGTCAGGTCGGAAGGCTTCACCGGCGTCTCTCCTCGTGCTGCGAAGGACACGAGTCTCGACGCCGAGGACATCGGCGGGCGATGAAAAAGCGCAAGACGGGGCGACTAATCCCTCATCCGTCGCCTGTACCCTGGCTCCAGCTCCCCCGCATCGCCTCCTCGGAGAGCGCGTTCAGGGTCTCATCGTTGAACTCGAGCTCCTGACGGGCGTCGTCGAGATAACCGAGCATCTCGGGGGCATCCTGGTTGCCCTGCGGCAGGGCCCGCAGATAGTAGGCGAGCTTGGCGATCGCAATCAGCGTGCGCACCCGCGCATCGGCGAGCTTGACCGCCTGGGGATCGTGATGGTGATAGATCGCCAGGGTGGTGTAACCGGGGAGCTGCCAGGTCCCGGCGAGCAGGAAACCGACCGTGGTGTGATCGACCCCGAGCGCCTTGCGCTCGTGCTCGATCAGGGCATTCGGCGAGGCGGCGTGGAGGATCCAAACGGTGGCATAGTCCTTGAGCTGCTCGGCGAAGATGAGACTGCCGACATCGTGCATCAGGCCGAACAGATAGGCCTCCTCGGGATCGATGCAGCCGATCTGTCTGGCGATCGCGACCGCGGCATGGGCCTGTTCCATGATCGACTCCCAGACCACCCGCGCCGCGCCCCCCTGGCTGTGGCGCAGCGCGCGCTCGATGGCATCGGCCGAGGCCAGCGCGGCGACCCGCCGGACCCCCATCATGGTTACCGCCTGATGGACGCTGGAGATCTTGGCCCGCGCGCCGAACAGGGGCGAGTTGACCGTCTTGAGCACCTGACCGGAGAGCGCCAGATCCTGAGCGATCAGATCGGCGGCGACCTTGAGATCCGGCTCCGGGCGATTCAGCTCCTTGCGCAGCGCCAGGATCACATCGGGGATCTGCGGCACCACCGCCTTGCGCACCGCCTTGAAGGCGAGTTCGAGCGCCTCCTTGGAGGGATAGATCCCGTCGGGCGCGCTTGATCCGGTGGAGCTGGAGGGGGGAGGTGTCGGGCTGGACATGATCTGGACTCTCCGTAGACACGCGCGGACTCAGGGCGCGCTCAACACTCGATGAGACGGGACCTGATGCGCCCACAACCGTCTCGGCACCATGGAACATGAACTGGGCACGGAGTGAACGAACACCAGCGATATCCGCCAGCTGATCGACCAGGGCAGCAACGGGCGACGCCCACTGGGCCGGAGTGGAGCGGAGATCGGCGAGGTTCGGCCAATCACCGTCGAGCGGATTATGCGGCATCTCGCCCCGCTCGTCCCTCACTCGGTCGCACCAGCCGCTGCAGCAGGGCGCCGACGCGCCCCGCTGCAACCTCGGGATCAGCCCTCGACCTGCTGGATCCCGGCGATGTACCAGTCACCCGCAGGGCTGGCCCAGGCGTGCTGGATGTGCCAGACCTCACGGAAGGGCTCGGCCGGTGCCTGAGCCTGCTCACGGATCAGCCCGGAGAAGAGGATGCTCACGACCACCTGATCGCCATCGCGCTGCACCCCGACCAGCTCGGTCTTGAGCTGCACCACCTCGGTGCTCTGGGGACCGCTGAGCTTGGCGCGCTCGCGCTCGAGTTCGGCGAACAGCTCGGGCGTGGTGTACTCGGCGATGTCGTTCATGTCAGCCTGGTCCCAGGCCGACTGCAGACGCACGTAATGCGCCTTGGCGTCCTCGAGGAAGCCGGCGGCATTGAACCAGGACGGCTGCTGCTGGGTCCCGCCAGCGCGACGCATGCCGGCCGCACCCGGGTGAGCCTGACGCTGCTGGCCCGGCATCACCCGACCATGGGCGCCGGCGGCCGCGGGCACGGGCCCCGCCGCCTGCCGCCGCCGCAGCGCCCGGAACAGCATCACCGCGCCGAACACCAGCAGCGCGATCAGCAGGAAGTCCATGAACTGGAAACCCTCGAAGCCGTCGCCGAAGAACAGCGAGGCGAGCAGACCACCGGCGGCCAGACCGGCGAGCGGACCGAGCCAGCGACTCGCGCCGCTCTTCGGCTGCTGGGCGTTGGCCGCGGTCGAGCTGCGTGGCTGCGCCGCCTGCTGCTGACGCTGCGCCGGGCGCGAGGAGAGGCTGCTCGACTGCTTGCCGAGGCTGGATCCACCCCCGAATCGCTTGGCCTCGACGTCCGTGGACACGGACATGAAGCCGACCACGACCAGCGCCAGCGCGGTCGTGAACAGGGTCTTGACGGTCATTAGCGAGGATCTCCTTCAGGTTGTCGAAATCGATGCAAATCAAGGCGCGACAAACGAGGCGCCGCCGCCGGCCTCGAGACCGGACGTGCCGTCTTCCGGGGCCGGTGGAAGATCGCGGATCGGCAGGGAGGAGGGGCGCGCGACGGCATCAGTGACCGATGCACGACCCCAGGCAACCGCCATGCATCCCATGCGGTGTCTTCGGCGAGCGGAGCACGTCACGGGCGGGACGAAGGGGTTCGATCGTCGCCCGCGCACGCGCCGACATGACGCGACACCGCCGGGACGAGGCCGACAGCCACAGCAGCGGACGTCCGGAAAAGACCGGCCTGTCGCGCACTGCCGTGGCGGACCGCGGTCAGTTACCGCCGGCGATGCGCTCGAACTTGGCCCGCAGCGCGTCCTCGGACTCCTCGTGATTGGGGTCCTTGATGATGCAGTCAACCGGGCAGACCTCGACGCACTGCGCGGTTTCGTAATGACCGACGCACTCGGTGCAGAGGTTGGGATCGATCTCGTAGGTCTCGTCACCCTGCGAGATCGCGCCGTTCGGGCACTCGGGCTCGCAGACGTCACAGTTGATGCATTCGTCGGTGATCAACAGCGCCATGGAAGAACTCCTTGAGCTATAGCTTCAGTGGATGGAGAAAAAGCGCGCGGATCTTATCCAAAGCGCGCCTTCAGTGCAGCCTCGACCGTCGGGACGACGAAGGCCGACACGTCGCCCTTGAGGCGGGCGATCTCCCGCACCAGGGACGACGAGATGTAGGCATATTTCTCGGCTGGCGTGAGAAACAGGGTCTCGATGTCCGGCGCCATGCGCCGGTTCATGCCCGCGAGCTGGAACTCGTACTCGAAGTCGGACACCGCGCGTAACCCACGCATGATCACATCGACCCCGAGCTCGCGCGTGAAATCCACTAACAACCCTTGGAAATCAACGGTTTCGACCTTGGGGATATCGGACACGGCCTCGCGCACCAGGGCAACCCGCTCCTCGGTGGTGAACAGGGTCTGCTTGCCGGTGTCGGCGGCAACGGCGACCACGACCCGATCGAACAGACGCGCCGCGCGCAGGATCAGGTCGACATGACCGTTGGTGATGGGATCGAAGGTCCCGGGATAGACCACGCTGCGCAAATCTTCAAGCCTCTGGAATGGACACCCCGAGTTCGGTGTTCTCCGGGGGCTGGATCGAATCCTCCGGCGCCCGCGAACCCAGCGGCCGAGCAACCGGCATGAACGGCGGCCATCCCCGGGAGATTCGGGGGCGCAACCCGCTCGGGTCGTCTACCGCCGGCGCGAACCATAGCACAGCACTGGGCGAAACGCTGACCGACATCCCCGTTCGACGACGACCGAGCACCCGCGCAGCGCCTGCCGCCGGTCTCAGATTAGCGCCTCGAGCGCCGGGGCAGAAACAAATAAACCATTGAACAAAAAAGCCTTCATCAACCGGCCCGAAGATCGGCTCAGGCCAGGCCACGACGCAGCAGCGCCTCGAAATACTCCACCGTTCGCCGCAACCCGTCGACGAGCTGGACCCGAGGCTCCCAAGCGAGCAGCTCGCGCGCCAGACGGATGTCCGGGCGGCGCTGGCGCGGGTCGTCGACGGGCAGCGGTCGCTCGATCAAGGGCGCATTCGAGCCGGTCAGCTCACGCACGCATTCGGCCAGTTCACGCATGCTGAACTCGACCGGATTGCCGAGATTGATCGGCCCGGTGACCGCCTCCGGACTCTCCATCAGTCTCACGATCCCCTCGATCATGTCATCGACATAACAGAAGGCGCGCGACTGACTGCCATCGCCATAGAGGGTGATGGGCTCATTGCGCAATGCCTGAATGATGAAGTTGGAGACCACCCGTCCGTCGTCAGGGTGCATCCGCGGGCCATAGGTATTGAAGATCCGCGCCACCTTGACCCGCAGTCCGTGCTGACGGTGATAATCGAAGAACAGGGTCTCGGCGCATCGCTTGCCCTCGTCATAGCAGGCGCGCGGACCGATTGGGTTGACCCGTCCCCAATAGCCCTCGTCCTGGGGGTGCACCTCGGGATCACCATAGACCTCACTGGTCGAGGCCTGAAAGATCCGCGCCCCGGTCCGCTTGGCAAGACCCAGCATGTTGATTGCGCCATGGACGCTGGTCTTGGTGGTCTGTACCGGGTCTGATTGATAATGGATCGGCGAGGCCGGACAGGCGAGGTTATAGATCTCATCGACCTCGACATAGAGCGGAAAGGTGACATCATGACGCATCAACTCGAAGTGCGGATGACCAAGCAGATGGCGGATGTTGTCCTTGGTCGCGGTATAGAAATTATCGACACAGAGGACATCGCAACCCTGCTCGAGCAGACGCTCACAGAGATGACTCCCCAGAAAACCGGCGCCGCCGGTGACCAGCACGCGTTTGTTGAGTGTCTTCATTCTGCCTCCAGAGTCGGCCACCGGCGACAAAGCTATGCCGCCTCCAGTTTGGCATAGGCGAGCACCAGCCACTTGGTACCGGCACTGCCCTGGAACTTGACCTGGATACGCGCCTGGGCACCCCGTCCCTCGCCATCGAGTACCACGCCCTCGCCGAACTTGGCGTGGCGGACCCGCTGTCCGACCTGAAAACCGCCGGTCTCGCGCGCCGCGGCAGGACGGGCAACGGGTGGCGGCGAGGGCCTGAACGCAGGCGACGGTCTGGGGGGCGCGGCGCGAGCGCGCACGTCCTCGATCAGCCGCTCCGGGATCTCGCGCAGAAAGCGCGATGGCGGCGGCAGATCCTGACGCCCATAGAGCCGCCGACTCTCGGCATGGGTCAGATAAAGCTCGGCCATCGCCCGGGTCATGCCGACGTAGCAGAGCCTGCGCTCTTCCTCGAGCCGGTCCGGATCGTCGGCGGACATGGCGTGCGGGAACAAGCCCTCCTCGAGTCCGACCAGGAAGACCACCGGAAACTCCAGCCCCTTGGCGCTGTGCAGCGTCATCAGCTGTACCGCATCGGTCTCGGCATCGGCCTGGGTCTCGCCGGCCTCGAGCGCGGCATGGGCGAGGAAGGCGCCGAGTACCTCGCCATCCGGCGCCTCGAGTTCATGGGCGAAGCGCGCAGCGGTCTCGACCAATTGCTGGAGGTTCTCGATGCGATCGCGCCCCTTGCCGTCCTTCTGCTTCTCGTAGTGCGCCGGCAGCCCCGCCTCGTCGATCAGCGCGGCGGTCAGATCGGGCAGCAGTTGGGTGGCGCTGCGGGCACGCTGCTGCTCGATGAAGGCCATGAAGGCGCCCAGCGCATTCGCCGCCCGACCACCCAGCCCCTGCTCGGCGATCAGCTGTGCGCCGGCGCGCCACAGCGACAACCCGTGCCCCCGGGCATGATCGCGCAATTGATCGAGGGTACGCAGTCCGATCCCCCTCGAGGGCGTATTGACCACCCGCTCGAAGGCCGCGTCATCGTCCTGGTTGGCGATCATGCGCAGATAGGCGAGGGCGTCACGGATCTCTGCGCGCTCGAAGAAACGCTGCCCGCCATAGACCCGATAGGGGACGGCGGCACGCATCAGGGCCTCCTCGAAGAGCCGCGACTGCGCGGTAGTACGATAGAGGATGGCGCATTGATCGTGACGCCCACCCGGCGTCTCGGCATGACGGCGAATACGCTCGACGACGAAGCGGGCCTCATCGACCTCGTTGAATGCACCATAGCGCCGGATCGGTGCGCCGGACTCACCCTCGGTCCACAGCTGCTTGCCCAGTCGCGAGGGGTTGTTGGCGATCAGCGCATTGGCGCCGGCGAGAATGGTGGCGGTGGAGCGATAGTTCTGCTCCAGACGAATGACACGGGTCTCCGGATAGTCGCGCTGAAAGGAACGGATGTTCTCCACCCGAGCACCACGCCAGCCATAGATCGACTGATCATCGTCACCGACCGCGAACAACTTGTCCTCGCCACCGGCGAGCAGACGCAGCCAGGCGTATTGGATGGCATTGGTGTCCTGGAACTCGTCGACCAGGATATGACGGAAACGGCGCTGATAATGCTCGAGCAGGTCGGCACGATCACGCAACAGCTCATGGGCGCACAGCAGCAGATCGGCGAAATCGAGCAGACCACCACGTTGACGCAATTGCTCGTATTCACGATAGACGGTGAGCATCCGCTCGCCGAAGAAGTCACCAGAGAAGTCGAGGTGCGTCGGTCTCAACCCCTCGTCCTTGTGCTTGTTGATGAAGGACTGGATCTGGCGCGGTGCCCAGCGGGTCTCGTCGAGACCGAGGTCCTTGACGATGCGCTTGATCATGCGCAGCTGATCGTCGGCGTCGAGGATCTGGAAGTGCTGCGGCAGCCCCGCCTCCTGCCAGTGCGCGCGCAGGAGACGATGGGCCAGGCCGTGGAAGGTCCCGACCCACATCCCGCCGACCGGCTGCGCGAACATGGTCTCGATGCGTCCACGCATCTCGCGAGCGGCCTTGTTGGTGAAGGTGACGGCAAGGATCCCCCAGGGCGGGACCTGTTCGACCTGGAGCAGCCAGGCGATGCGGTGGACCAGCACGCGGGTCTTGCCCGAGCCGGCGCCAGCAAGGATCAGGAGATTGCCCGGAGGGGCCGAGACGGCCTCGCGCTGGGCGGGGTTGAGCGAGTCGAGGAGGGCTGAAGCATTCATCGGGGAATTCTACCCCAGTGCGGGGGCGACGGAAGACGAGGATCTCACTGACATTTTCGGTCCGCGGATGGCCGGATCTGGGGTATGCTGGATCCGCTCGGCCCCGCCGTTTCGCGAAAATCTAATCAAAATAAAATATAGATATTTAAAGTCTGTAGTTATTATTGATTCCTGTGGATATCCGGATAACTCCGTTTTCTTCTTGTTGATCAGCAGCTTGCAAGGCGCCTGCGAGTGGATGAAGCTGGAGATATCCTGTGGATAACTTGTGTCTGAATCAGGGTCTGATTTTATCCACCTCTTTGTCCACCGACTTATCCACAGGGTTGCGCACAGCTTATTAAGGTTTCCTTTGTTTTCAGTGTCTTGGCGATCTCGCTGGAGATCCGGGGCGAGCGGGAGAGGGCTGTGCAGGGTCGCTGCGGGATACGTTCGTTCTCGTCGGGCGTTCGGTCGTCAACCCGTAGTAGAATAGCCCTGCAAAACCTGCGTTCTTAACACATCAAACTGCCCGGGCACTGCTTCATGACCCAACTGAAGAATGACACCTTCCTGCGCGCCCTGATGCGCGAACCCGTTGATTACACGCCGGTTTGGATGATGCGCCAGGCCGGGCGCTATCTCCCCGAGTACCGTGCCACCCGCGCCAAGGCGGGCAGTTTCATGGATCTGTGCAGGAGCCCGGAGCTCGCCTGCGAGGTCACGCTCCAGCCGCTCGATCGCTTCCCGCTGGACGCGGCGATCCTGTTCTCCGACATCCTCACCGTGCCCGATGCGATGGGCCTGGGGCTCTACTTCGCCGAGGGCGAGGGTCCGAACTTCGAGCGTCCGGTGCGCACCGAGGCCGACATCGATCGTCTGCCGATCCCCGATCCCGAGGGTGAGCTCAAGTACGTCATGGACGCGGTGTCGGTGATCCGCCGCGAGCTCGACGGTCGCGTGCCGCTGATCGGCTTCTCCGGCAGCCCCTGGACCCTGGCCACCTACATGGTCGAGGGCGGCAGCGCCAAGAACTTCTCCCACACCAAGGCGATGATGTTCGACCGTCCCGACCTGCTGCACCGCCTGCTGACCAAGGTCGCCGACTCGGTGACCTCCTACCTCAACGCCCAGATCGCTCGTGGCGCCCAGGCGGCGATGATCTTCGACACCTGGGGCGGTGCCCTGGCCCCGGCCCACTACCGCGAGTTCTCGCTGGCCTACATGAAGCGGGTGATGGACGGCCTGACCCGCGAGGCCGAGGGCCGCCGCGTCCCGGTGATCCTGTTCACCAAGAACGGCGGTCAGTGGCTCGCCGACATGGCCGACACCGGCTGCGATGCCCTCGGTGTCGATTGGACCACCGATCTGGCCGATGCGCGGCGCATGGTCGGCGATCGCGTCGCCCTCCAGGGCAACCTCGACCCCTGCACCCTCTACGCCTCGCCCGAGCGGATCCGCGAGGAGGTCGCGCGGGTGTTGGAGAGCTATGGCAAGGGCCCCGGCCACGTCTTCAACCTCGGCCACGGCATCACCCCGGACGTCAATCCGGAGAATGCCGGCGCGATGATCGAGGCGGTGCACGAGCTGAGCCGTCCCTACCACGCCTGAGTCGCTGTCACGCCGTCTTCGGACGGCGTCATCCGGCCGACATGAACGGGCCCGACCGCGCCTCAGCGTGGTCGGGCCCGTTTTTCCGCGCTCGGTTGCGGGATCAGACCGCCGTGGCCAGCGCCTCGGTGTTCCGGTCCTCGTGGTCGCGGGTGTCCTCGTGCCCCATCAGCAGCTCCTGCTCGAAGGCGCGCTCGTCGATACGGGCGCCGAGATACTCGGCGATGGCACGCATGTCGCCCTCGCCGGCGCCGAGACAGCTGGTGCCGCCGGGCGAGGGGGTCATGTTGAAGATGATGCCGCCGCCGTCGCTGATCTTGGCCTCGCCCATGCGCAGCTTGCGTGCGCGCTTGTCGATGAGCTGTGGGCGGATCCCGCCGAAGCCCTCGGCATAGCTGATCTCCGAGGCCTGGAGCGCGGGGACGATCTTGCGGATCTCGCGCACGAACAGCTGGCGGTTGAGCCAGGGCACCTCGTAGAGGAAGTTGCGCAGCACATAGTTGCGGATGTCGGGCACCCGCATCAGGTCCCAGACCACCGCTGCGACGTCGCGGTCGAAGCGCTGCACCTTGAAGAACTCACGGATGCTCGCGCGGTTGTAGCGCTCGAGCATCGGCAGCATCAGCGCGGTGGGGCCGAAGCGGGTCTTGCCGCGCTCCTTGACGTCGTGGTCGCCGTGCACCGCGGCGAAGGGCAGATTGGGGTTCTGGACGGTGTAGACCTTGCCGTTGAGCGCCTCGGGGGCGAAGTAGAAGGAGCCGGCCACCGGCAGACAGGAATACTCCAGCCCCAGCCCCATCTCCTGGGCCATCAGCAGCGAGTGCCCCCCGGCGCAGACCACCACCGCGCGCGCCTGTAGCAGGCCGCGGTTGGTGCGCAGCACGTAGTCCCCGCCCTCCTTGCGGATCGACTCGACCTTGGTCGAGAACAGCTGGGTGATCTGCTTGCCCGTGGTGCGGTCCAGGTGTGCGCAGGCGTCCGAGAAGGACTGGGCCAGCGCCTGGAAATCGACCGCGCAGTACTCGTCGGCGGTCCCCGTGGCGACGATCTCCTCGTCGCGCCAGCGCCCGTCGACTCGTGCCACATTGGGTTCGAGCTCGGCGATCGCCTCGCGCTCGAGCAGTTCCATGCGCGGGAAGAGGTCCTTGAACCGGGTATGGCGCTCGCGGATGTAGCGACACTCCTCGGCGCCGACACCGAGCACCATCTTGGGCATGCGCTGGATGATGCGGTCGCGTTCCTCGGGCGGCAGCTTGGTGGCGTAGTTGATCACCATGTAGGCGGTACGCTTGACCGAACGCGCCTTTTCCAGGGTGTAGTTGGTCTCGATGTCGCCGCAGTGGATGGTCTGGCTGTTGCTGTGGGCGTGTGAGTTGACCGTGGCGACGTCGTCGTACTTCTCCACCAGACACAGCCGGCCGAGATCGGTGAACCTGGCCAGTTCGTAGAGCAGGGCGGTGCCGGTGACACCGGCGCCGACGATGAGTACGTCGTAGTGGGTTGATGGGTTCATGCGCATGCTCCTCCGCAACGGCGTTGCCGGCTCTTGGCGCAAGGCCCCTGGGTTCGGCCTTGTGCGTGGCGCAGGGATGCACCGGTCGCTGTGACGACACGGGTGGTGGTCACTGGGTCCGGGAGCGGGGCCTCGAGGGTGGTTCGGCCCCGAGCCGATGGCGATCCTGCGCGGGTTGCCGTCTGTGATCCCTGTCGGGAAGGCGCGTCAGGCCAGACCCGACGCGGTATGGATTCACACTAGCGGATGCGGGGCCGGGAAAGAACGCAGCGGGACGGATTTATAGTATTGATATTTACAATCAACTTATTGCTTGCATTGATTTAAGTAAATACCAATCGCGTCGCTCGGATAACTGCCCGCTTTCTATGTAAAGTCTTTCAGATCAGTGTCTTGCGCGACCTGAAGGGGGCGCTCGCTGAGCGCCGTGCAGGATCATTGGGGGAGGATCAATCCATCGCCGAGGCGGGTTCGGCGGTGGGTAAAAGCACGATTTGTGCGCCGGTTCCTCCCTCAGCCCCCTCTCGGTCGTGCCTTCAGCCGATCCAGACGCAGTCGCTGGCGGTCGTCGAACAGCCGTCGCGAACCCGCCCAGACCGCGAAGATCGACCCCAGTCCGGTGCCGCCGGCGATCAGGAACATGATCAGGATCTGATACCTGGCCGCCTCCAGCGGCGGGCTGCCGGCCAGTACCTGACCGGTCATCATCCCCGGCAGGCTGACCAGCCCGGCGCTGGCCATGGAGTTGATGATCGGGATCAGCCCGGAGCGGATCGCCTCGCGTCGCACCTCGCCGATCGCCTCGCCCCAGTCGGCGCCGGCGAGCAGCCGCGCCTCGATGCGCGCGCGCGCCTCCCAGGCGTGGCGGGTGAGGTTGTCGAGGGCGATGGCGATGCCGTTCATGGTGTTGCCGAGCAGCATGCCGAGCAGCGGGATCAGGTACTGCGGCTGGTACCAGGGATCGACCCCGATCACCAGGGTGAGGGCGAGGAAGGTCACCCCGAACGAGGACAGGAACATCGACACCGCGCCGATGCCGTAGCCCCAGGGACCGCGATAGCGACGGCGCTGACGCTGCATCACCTCCCAGCCGGCCACCGCGAGCATCACCAGCGCCACCGGGGCGATCAGCGACAGGCTCGACTGGGCGAACAGCACCTTGAGCACCAGCCCGATCAGGCTGAGCTGGATGGCGCTGCGCAGCGCGGCGACGAGTACGCGCCGTTCCACCCCCAGACGCAGCCGCCAGGAGACCCCGGCGAGCAGCAGGATCAGCACCGCGGCGAGCGAGAGATCGAGTGGCGTGAGCGAGATCAGCGTCATGACGGGTCGATGTCCTCGGGTTCGAGCCGGCCGTCGCGGATGCGCAGCCGGCGATCGCCGAGTCGGCGCCGCTGGGCCGGGTCGTGACTGACCCAGAGCAGCGGTGTGCGGTGGGCGATGCGGTAGTCCTCGATCAGCCCCTCGACCCGGGCGCAGTTCTGCGGGTCGAGGTTGGCGGTGGCCTCGTCGAGCAGTAGCGCCCGTGGCGACTGGGCGAGCAGGCGCAGCAGCGCGAGGCGCTGACGCTCGCCGGTGGAGAGCCGGGCGACCGACCAGTCGAGTACCTCGGGGCCGAAGCCGAGCGCGCTCAGCCAGTCATCGAGCGGCGGGTGTGCGGCGGGCAGGTGCTCACCCACCGACTCGCCCCACCAGGCCGACTCGGCCGGCAGCAGCCCGACGCGGCGACGCCACAGCGGGGCGGGCAGGCGCGAGCGCGGCGCGTCGTCGAGCCAGACCTCGCCCTGATGCGGGTCGAGGTCGGCGATGGCGCGCAGCAGCAGGCTCTTGCCGCAGCCCGAGGGGCCCGACAGGAACACCCGCTCGCCGGCGCCGACGGCCAGGTCGATGGGCCCGAACAGGGCGTTGCCGAGCCCCTGGACCCTGAGCCCGTCCATCAGCCGCGGCGGAAGACGAGATCGTGGACCACGTGACCGAGGCGCTCGCCGCGCTGCTCGAACTTGGTCAGCGGACGGCTCTCGGGGCGCGGGGTGTAGTGACCGGCGCCGGCGGTGTTGGCGAAGCCCGTGGCCGCCTCCAGGGTCTCGAGCATCTGCTCGGCATAGGGCTCCCAGTCGGTGGCGGCGTGGAAGTGACCGCCGGGACGGATGGCGCGCTCGAGCAGCGCGATCATCCCGGGGTTGAGGATGCGGCGCTTGTGATGGCGCTTCTTCGGCCAGGGGTCGGGGAAGAACAGCTGCACCCGGTCGAGCGCGCCGGGGGCGATGCCGTGGGTGAGCAGTTCGACGGCGTCCTGACGCATCACCCGCAGGTTGTCGATACCGAGCCGCTCGATCTCGAGCAGCAGGTGCCCGACCCCGGGGCGATGGACCTCGACCCCGAGCCAGTTGCGCCCCGGGTCGTCGGCGGCCATCCGCGCCAGCGACTCACCGTTGCCGAAGCCGATCTCGAGGGTCACCGGCTGGTCGTTGCCGAACAGCGCGCCGAGGTCGAGCGGCGCCGGTGCCTGCCAGTCGACGCCGAAGCGGGGCCAGAGCTCGGCGAAGGCGCGCTCCTGACCGGGGGTGAGTCGGCCCTCGCGCAGCACGAAGCTGCGCACCTGACGATGACGGGGATCTGTTGGTTGCACGGATGGATTCTCGACGCTTGATGACTGATGACCGGATGGATCGTGGCGGGGCGATCCCTGGGCGGGTGTTGCGTCCTGGCGGTTCGAGGCGATGGCGCCGCAGCTCCGCTGCACGATCGGGATGCGCAGGATACCAAGAGCCGGGCGGTCGGTGGGGCAGCGCGCCCGGTCGGGCGCGCTGGCGACGGGCCTCGGCCCGTCGGCGGGGATCAGAAGAACAGCCCCTCGATCGGCGAGGAGGCCGAGGCGAAGCGCTTGGCCGGCATGCGCCCGGCGAGATAGGCCTCGCGACCGGCCTCGATGCCCTTGCGCATGGCTCCGGCCATCAGCACCGGATCCTTGGCCGCGGCGATGGCGGTGTTCATCAGCACGCCGTCGCAGCCGAGTTCCATCGCCTCGGCGGCGTCGGAGGCGGTGCCCACGCCGGCGTCGACCAGCACCGGCACCTTGGCGTTCTCGACGATGGTGCGGATGTTGAGCGGGTTGCGGATGCCCAGGCCCGAGCCGATCGGCGCGGCCAGCGGCATCACCGCGCAGCAGCCGATGGCCTCCAGCTCGCGGGCGACGATCGGGTCGTCGTTGGTGTAGACCATCACGTCGAAGCCGTCGGCGACGAGGATCTCGGCGGCCTTGAGGGTGGCGATGACATCGGGGAACAGGGTCTGCTGGTCGCCGAGCACCTCGAGCTTGACCAGCTTGTGGCCGTCGAGCAGCTCGCGTGCCAGGCGGCAGGTGCGCACCGCGGTGTCGACATCGAAGCAACCGGCGGTGTTGGGCAGGTAGGTGTAGCGCTCCGGGGGCAGCACGTCGAGGATGTTGGGCTCATCGGCGTTCTGGCCGAGGTTGGTGCGACGCACCGCGACCGTGACGATCTCGGCGCCGCTGGCCTCGATGGCGCGCGCGGTCTCGTCCATGTCCTTGTATTTACCGGTGCCGACGAGCAGGCGGGAGCCGTACTCCTTGCCGGCGATGACGAGTCGGTCTGGGTTCTGGGTCGCTGTGGTCATGAGGGTCCGTGTCGAAGCGTGAAGTGGAAAACGAACCAGCATGCGGCCGGTGGCAGGCAAATTCAAAAGGGCCGCAGCTGTGAGTCAAGGATGGCGCCGGGGCAGGCTCGGCGTGGCCGTTCAGCCGCCGCCGACGGCGTGGATGATCTCCACCCGGTCGTCGGCGGCGAGGCGGTGCTCGGCGAAGCGGCTGCGCGGCACCAGCTCGGCGTTGACCTCGACGGCGAGACGCTTGCCGGTGAGTTCGAGCTGCTCGAGCAGCTCGGCCATGGTGATGGCCTCGGCGACCTCGGTGCGGTCGCCGTTGATCTCGATCTGCATGTGCTCTGTGTTCCTCATCGCACGTGGTTGGCGTTCTGCCCGAGCATCTCCGGGGTCACCAGGGTGATGCCACTGTCGGTGACCTGGTAGCCGGCGCGGCGATCGGCCTCGGGGTCGAGTCCGATCACGGTACCCTCCTCGAGCTGGCAGTAGCGTTCGATGATGGCGTTGCGGATGGTGCAGTTGCGACCGATGTCGACGTCGGGCAGCACCACTGAGTCCTCGACATAGGCGAAAGAGTTCACTCGCACGTTGGAGAACAGCAGCGAGTGACTCACCTTGGCCCCGGAGATGATGCAGCCGCCCGAGACCATGGAATCGACCGCCATGCCGCGTCGGTCCTCGTCGTCGAAGACGAACTTGGCCGGGGGCAATTGTTCCTGATAGGTCCAGATCGGCCATCCCTTGTCGTAGAGATTGAGCGGTGGGGTGACGCCGATCAGCTCGAGATTGGCGGCCCAGAAGGCATCGAGGGTACCGACGTCGCGCCAGTAGGCCTGCTCGCCGCTGACCGGGTCGCGGAAGGTGTAGGCCATCACCCGATACTGCTTGATCACCGAAGGGATGATGTCCTTGCCGAAGTCGCGGCTCGAGTCGCGGGTGTCGGCGTCCTTCTGCAGCTGCTCGAAGAGGAAGTCGCGGTTGAAGACATAGATCCCCATCGAGGCGAAGCAGCGCCCGGGGGCGCCGGGGATCGGCTTGGGTTCGGCGGGTTTCTCCTCGAAGCCGCGCACCCGATGGCCGGCGTCGACCTCCATCACCCCGAACTCGCGGGCGCGCTCGGTGTCGACCTCGAGACACCCGACGGTCATGTCGGCGCCGGACTCGACGTGGAAGGCGATCATCGCCCCGTAGTCCATCTTGTAGATGTGGTCGCCGGCGAGGATCAGCACATAGTCGGGGTCGTGGTCACGGATGATATCGAGGTTCTGGTAGACCGCATCGGCGGTGCCGGCGTACCAGGAGTTCTCGGTCACGCGCTGCTGCGCCGGCCACAGCTCGACGAACTCGCCGAACTCGCCACGCAGGAAGCCCCAGCCCTTCTGGATGTGCAGGATCAGCGAATGCGCCTTGTACTGGGTGAGCACGCCGATGCGACGGATCCCCGAGTTGATGCAGTTCGACAGCGGGAAGTCGATGATGCGGAACTTGCCGCCGAAGGGCACCGCAGGCTTGGAGCGCCAGGTGGTGAGCTGCTTGAGGCGGGATCCCCGTCCGCCAGCCAAGATCAGCGCCAGGGTATTGCGGGTGAGACGGCTGATGAAACGGGGGTTGCTGTGGGGCATGAAATCCTCCTGAAATCTTGAGGCAACCGCATGTTAAGCAGTGCCCTTATGATACCATCGAGGGCGTTCTTCAGAGCGGATCGAGCCGTGTTCGTCGAGCCATTTCCCCGATCTTTGCTGAGTATCGGGCGAGGCTCGCGCGGTGACGTGCGTTCCCAGTCTCGACTGGTCAGCGGCCCCGGCGGCGGGCCCGTCACTGACCCCGACCACAGCTAGACAGCGGAGGAAGATCAGCGATATGGCAACCGCAACCCAGGCCGCGCGGGCCCTTCCCGATCCCCTGCAACGCATCGTCGAGGCGCGTCATCACGATCCCTTCAGCGTGCTCGGTCGCCATCTCGACGAGGATGGCGATCTGGTGGTGCGTGTCTTCCTGCCGCGCGCCGAGCGGGTGCGGCTGGTCGAGGCCGCTGCCGCGATGACCCGGATCGAGGGTACCGACCTGTTCATCTGGCGTGGCCTGCCCGAGGCGTTGCCAGAGTGCTATCAGCTCGAGTGGGAAGACGCCTCCGGGGCGGTGCATCGCACCCACGACCCCTACTGCCTCCCGCCGCAGCTCGGCGACTTCGACCTTCATCTGTTCGGCGAGGGGCGTCACTGGCACGCCTATCGTTTTCTCGGCGCGCATCTCCACCAGGTCGACGGCATCGCCGGGGTGCGTTTCGCGGTGTGGGCGCCGAATGCCGCGCGGGTGAGCGTGGTCGGCGACTTCAACGCCTGGGACGGGCGCGCCCATCCGATGCGGGTGCGCGGTGGCTCCGGGGTGTGGGAGCTGTTCATCCCCGAACTCGGTCCCGGCGGGCTCTACAAGTACGAGATCCGCGACCGCCAAGGTAACGTCCAGGTCAAGATCGACCCCTATGCCCAGGCCTTCCAGGAGCGGCCCGAGACCGCCGGCCATCTCTGCCCGGAGACCCGCTATCGCTGGGGTGACGCCGGCTGGATGCGCGCCCGCGCCGAGGCCGACTGGCAGCAGCGCCCGTTTTCGGTCTACGAGGTGCATCTCGGTTCCTGGCAACGTGATGCCGACGGCGGTTTTCTCAACTATCGCGTGCTGGCCAAGCAGATCGGCGACTATGTCGAGGCGCTCGGTTTCACCCATGTCGAGCTGCTGCCGATCACCGAGCACCCGCTCGATGCCTCCTGGGGCTATCAGTGCACCGGCTATTTCGCTCCGACCTCGCGCTTCGGCTCGCCCGACGACTTCCGCTTCTTTGTCGATCATCTGCATCAGCGCGGCATCGGCGTGCTGCTCGACTGGGTGCCGGCGCACTTCCCCAAGGACGCCTACGCCCTGGCGCGCTTTGACGGCACCGCGCTCTACGAGCATGCCGATCCACGGCTCGGCGAGCACAAGGACTGGGGCACGCTGATCTTCAACTTCGGTCGCAACGAGGTGAAGAACTTCCTGCTCTCGAGCGCGCTCTACTGGCTCGAGGAGTTCCATCTCGACGGGCTGCGGGTCGATGCCGTGGCCTCCATGCTCTATCTCGACTACTCGCGCGACGCCGGCGAGTGGATCCCCAACAAGTACGGCGGCAACGAGAATCTGGAGGCGGTGGAGTTCCTGCGCGAGCTCAACCGGGTGGCCCACGAGCGTCATCCCGGCACCCTGATGATCGCCGAGGAGTCGACCTCCTGGCCGGCGGTGTCGCGCCCGACCTATCTCGGCGGGCTCGGCTTCAGCATGAAGTGGAACATGGGGTGGATGCACGACACCCTGTCCTACATGTCCAAGGACCCGATCTATCGCCACTTCCATCACGACCTGCTCACCTTCGGGCTGCTCTATGCCTTCACCGAGAACTTCGTGCTGCCCTTCTCACACGACGAGGTGGTGCACGGCAAGGGCTCGATGATCGACAAGATGCCGGGCGACGGCTGGCAGAAGTTTGCCAGTCTGCGCCTGCTCTATACCCTGATGTTCAGCTATCCGGGCAAGAAGCTGTTGTTCCAGGGCTGCGAGTTCGCCCAGGGGCGCGAGTGGCGCTTCGACGACGCGCTCGACTGGGAGCTGCTCGAGCGGCCGCAGCACCAGGGCATCAAGCGTCTGGTGACCGACCTCAACCACTGTTATCGCACGCTGCCGGCGCTCCATCAGCAGGACTTCGCCAGCGAGGGCTTCGAGTGGATCGACTGTCACGACAGCTCGCAGTCGGTGCTGAGCTATCTGCGCAAGGACCGCAACGGCGAGACCCTGGCGGTGGGGGTGTTCAACTTCACCCCGGTGCCGCGCGAGTGTTATCGCATCGGCGTCCCCGAGGCCGGTTTCTATCGCGAGCTGATCAACTCCGACGCCGAGCTCTATGGCGGCAGCAACGTCGGCAACCAGGGTGGCGTCGAGACCGAGGCGGTGAGCTGGATGGGGCGTCCCTACTCGATCCCGATCGCCTTGCCCCCGCTCGGTGGCCTGATCCTGGTGCGCGAGTCACGGGCCGAGGCCCCGGAGGCGGGCGCGCGCGGCGATACCGCCGACCGTGAGGTCAGCGCCGCCTGATCCATCTCGGTCCGGCGTTGCGACGTCGGGCCGAACCATTGCAACGACGCCGCCCCTCGCGCGGCGTCCCCACGTCATTCCACGAGGTCGACCCCGCGTGACACAGCAAGACCCCGCCGTCGTCGACGGCACCCCGCTGGAGCAGGACGATGCGCTGCTCCGCGCCAAGCTCAACCAGGAGACGGCCCGCGCGCCCTGGTCGTCGCTGCAACGCTTCTTCGCCCAGGGCAAGGTGATCCGCGTCGCCGTCGGGCTGGATCTGATCGAGACCGCGCTGGGTATCGCCCGCGACGATACCGCTGCGCTGGGCGCGGCGATCGAGGCCGGCGAGGTCGGCCCGATCCCGGACGCCGAGGCACGCGACTGGTTCGCGCGCGATACCGAGGTCTGGGCGCTGGTGATCGCGCCCTGGGTACTGGTACAGGAGACGGGATGCACATCTGGGTCGACGCCGACGCCTGTCCACGGGTGATCCGCGACATCCTCTACCGCGCCGCCGAGCGCTGTGGGGTGGCGCTCACCCTGGTCGCCAACCAGTCGCTGAACACGCCGCCCTCGCGCTGGATCCGCTCGATCCGGGTCGGCGCCGGGTTCGATCAGGCCGATGCCGAGATCGTGCGCCGGGTCAGCGCCGGTGACCTGGTGATCACCGCCGATATCCCGCTCGCCGCCGAGGCCATCGCCAAGGGCGCCGAGGTGCTCGATCCGCGTGGTGAGCGCTACACCGCGCACAACATCGGTGAGCGGTTGAACATGCGCGACTTCATGGAGACGCTGCGCTCCAGTGGCGTCCAGACCGGGGGACCGGCGGCGCTCGATGCGCGCGATCGTCAGGCCTTCGCCAATGCCCTCGACACCCTGCTCAGCCGCGCCGCTCGCGACGGCTGAGGGCGCGACGAATCGCTTCCAGGCACGCTGTGCGTGCCGCACCTTCGACTGTCCCGAGCTGTCGCTGCTGATCGCCGATGCCGCGCCCGTCGTCGACCCCGGAGCGCCCGTGGCGACGCCGCATCGTCATCCGCAATGGTTGTTGCTGGTGGTGCTCGACGGCGATCAGTGGATGGAGGTCGAGGGGCGGCGCGTGCGCGTCGAGCGCGGTCGCCTGCTGATGCTGCCGCCGGCGCGGCTGCATCGGCCACTGTCGCAGTGCGGCGTGCCGACCCAGTTGGTACTGCTGGTCGAGGACGACTGGCTCGCCGCGCTGGCCGGCACCCAGGGGCTCGACCCCGAGGCGCTGCGGGCGCCGCTGCTCCTGCCGATCGAGGGACACGAGGTGCTCGCGGTCGCCGAGCGGCTCGCCCGCGAGCATCTCGGTCGGTTGCCGGGTCGCGAGGCGATGCTGCGCCTGCTCGCCGAGCAGCTGACGCGTCTCTGTCTGCGCGCGCTGGCCGAGCGCCCGGCCAGCGCACGGACCGCGCGACTGGTCGAGCAGGCGGTGGTCTATGTCGAGACCCATCTCGCCGAGCCGCTCTCGCGCGCGCGGATCGCCGCCCATCTCGGGGTCTCGTGCGCCACCCTCGACCGGCTGCTGCGGGCCCGGCTCGGCTGCAGTCCGCGCGAGCTGATCTATCGTTCGCGTCTGGCCCGGGCCCGCGCCCTGCTGGCGCACACCGAGCGCTCGATCACCGAGGTCGCCGCCGAGTGCGGCTTCGCCTCGCCGTCGCACCTGGCCTCGCGCTTCCGTGTCGCCGAGGACTGTTCGCCGCGTCGCTATCGGGCGCGATTGCGGCACGGGTGACGGATGTTGCGTCGGTGATGAAGGTGTGGCGAGACGGTCGTCGGCTAGTCTGGAGATCGTCCTCATCCACCGGAGATCATCATCATGTCCAACCCCTACCCACGGACCGATTTCGAGCAGGTCGCCGCGACCTGGGACGACAACCCGTTGATCCGGGAGCTTGCACGGGCGGTCCGTCTCGCCCTGGCCGGTCATTGCGCGCCGCGTCCGGGGATGCGGGTGCTCGACTACGGTTGCGGCACCGGTCTGGCGGCGCTCGCGCTCGCCGCCGAGGTGGCCGAGGTCGAGGGCTGGGACAGCAGCCCCGGCATGCTCGCCGAACTCGAGGCCAAGCGGCGCGCCGCCGGGGTCGACAACCTCCGCATCCGCCAGGTCGATCTGGTCGACGAGCCGGCCCCGGCCAGCGACTTCGATCTGATCCACTCGGCGATGGCGCTGCATCACGTGCCCGACGTCGGTGCCATGATCGCGCGCCTTGCCGGCCTCCTGGTCCCGGGCGGAACGCTCTTCCTGGTCGACCTCGATTGCGAGGACGGCAGCTTCCACGCCGATCACGAGGGCGTCTGTCACCACGGCTTCGAGCGTGAGTGGATCGCCGAGACGCTCGCCGCCGCCGGTCTGGAACGGATCCGGGTGGAGACCGCGCACCGCCTGGTCAAGCCCGATGCCGCCGGGGTCGAGCGCCGCTACTCGATGTTCTGCGCCAGCGCGGTGCGGGGCTGAGTTTCAGCTTCCAGCCGCCAGCGGTCAGTTTCCAGCCGCCAGCGGTCAGCTTCCAGTCGTCAGTCGTCAGTCGTCAGCCGCCAGCGATCAGCCGCCAGCGATCAGCCGCCAGCGGTCAGTTGTTAGCCACCAGCGGGGAGCTAGCCAACCAAATGTCGAGCATGCGCGCCCACTGGTGGCTGGAAGCTGACCGCTGGTGGCTGACGACTGACGCCTGCTCCCCCGACACACGGGTTTCTCGATCGCCCGACAATCGCATAGGATCTGCATCCGCTTCTGATGCTCGAAGGAGATGTTGCGCATGGCGATCCTGATCCTGGGTCTGGTCCTCTTTCTCGGTGGGCACTCGGTGTCCATCTTCGCCCCCGAGTGGCGCGCGCGCGCGGTGGCGCGTATCGGTGAGTTGCCGTGGAAGGCGCTCTACGCGCTGTTTGCGCTGTTCGGCTTCCTGGTGCTGGTGTGGGGCTACGGGTTGGCGCGTCAGGCGCCGATCCCGCTCTATGACCCGCCGGTCTGGCTGCGTCATATCAATCTGCTGCTGATGCTGCCGGTGTTCACCCTGCTGCTCGCGGCCTATCTGCCGGGGCGCATCCAGCACACCCTCAAGCACCCGATGCTGGTTGCGGTGAAGCTGTGGGCGCTGGCGCACCTGCTGGCCAACGGTACCCTGGCCGATGTGCTGCTGTTTGGCGGCTTCCTCGCCTGGGCGGTGGCCGATCGCATCTCGCTCAAGCGTCGTGCGGCGCCCAGGGTCTATGGCATGCCGGCCTCGCCCGTCAACGATGCACTCGCCATCGTCGGCGGTCTGGTACTCTATCTTGCGTTCATGTTCTGGCTGCATCGGGCGCTGCTGGGAGTGGCCCCGATCGGTTGAGGCGGAGGCGCCGATGCGACAGGTCAGGGTACAGCACGAGCCGCTCGACCCACTGGCCGAGCAGGCCGTGTTCAACGACACCGACGGACGGGTCGGCGCGGTGGTGAGCTTCACCGGGCTGATGCGCGAGTTCGGCGCCGAGGGTGCGGTCGACGGCATGTTCCTCGAGCACTACCCGGGCATGACCGAGCAGGCGCTCGATGCGCTCGCCGCGCAGGCCGAGCAGCATTGGCCATTGACCGCTCTGATCTTGGTGCACCGGGTCGGTTGGCTCGCCCCGGGTGATCCGATCGTCTTCGTCGGGGTGAGCAGCGCGCATCGCGCGGCGGCCTTTCGCGCCTGTGAGTTCCTGATCGACGCCCTCAAGACCCGTGTCCCGCTGTGGAAAAAGGAGACGAGCGGTACGGCTGAACGCTGGGTCGAGGCCCGTGACAGCGATGAGGTCGCGGCGCGGCGCTGGACCGAGGCGACGGCCCGCGACCCGGAGTGAGCGCCCTTGGGCGAGGCGCAGCCGTCGTCTCTGCCCGCTATCTGACACGCGTGTCTGGATCTCCACTCCGCACGTTTCGCCTCGGCGTACAAGGATGGTGGCCGTGCCCGGCTCGATCCCGCTGTCGAGACAGACGGGCTGGAGGCGAAGCCGCTGCGCGTACGGTCGATCCGGGACGCACTGAGCGCATCCGCGCGCGCCGGAGCCGAGGTATGCTGCGACAAGACATGGCGCAAGCCGCCATCGACCAGACGGCCCTGGAGATCTACTGGGCCGGTCTCGACGGTCGACTGATCGAGGTCAATACCACCGTCGAGCGGTTGACCGGCGTGGGGCGCGAGCGGCTGATCGGCCAGCCGGTCGCCAGCATCGACATGAGTCTCGATGCCGCGGCTTGGTCGGTGCTCGTCGCGCGTCTGCATCAGGCGCGTCACGAGCGGCGTGAGGGCGTACACCGGCGCGTCGAGGGCGAGGACTGTGCCGTCGAGGTGACGCTGTCTCTGGTCGAGTGCGACGGTCAGCCCCTGGTGTGCGCCTTCGCCCTTGAGGTTGCTCCTCGCAGCGCGGTCGAGCTGGCGCTGCGTGAGAGCGAACAGCGGTTGCGCTCGCTGATCAACGCCACCCCCGACATCATCTGCTTCAAGGACGGCGAGGGACGCTGGCTGGAGGCCAACGACGCCGATCTCGCGCTGTTCTCGCTCACCACCGTCGACTATCGCGGCAAGACCGACGCCGAGCTGGCCGAGTTCACCGATCCCTGCTACCGCGACGCCTTCCTCGCCTGTGAGTCGAGCGACGAGATCGCCTGGTGCGCCGGCCGGCTGTCGCGCGCCGAGGAGCGGATCACCCGACCGGACGGGGTGACCAAGGTCTACGACGTGATCAAGGTGCCGGTGTTCGAGGACGACGGCCGACGCAAGGGGTTGATCGTGCTCGGGCGCGACATCACCGAACGCGACTGCTACGAGCGTGCGCTGCGCGACAGTGAGGAGCGTTTTGCACTGGCGATGCGCGGCAGCGATGCCGGGCTGTTCGACTGGGACATGCGCACCCGGCAGATCTATCTGTCGGCGCGCTGGAAATCGATGCTCGGCTACGCCGAGCGCGAACTGCCCGACCGGCTCGAGACCTGGGAGCGGCTGGTCGACCCCAGGGATCGCGAGCGCTGCTGGCGCCGGCTGCGCGACTACATGAGTGGACGCTGCGACGACTTCAACCTCGAGATGCGGATGCGTCACAAGGAGGGCCATTGGGTCGATGTCCTGTCCCGCGCCTATCTGGTACGCGACCAGCGCGGTCGCGCGCTGCGCATGGTCGGCACCCAGATCGACATCTCCGCGCTCAAGCAGGCACAGCGTCAGGCCGAGACCGAGCGCAACCGTGCCAAGCAGTATCTCGACATCGCCGGGGTGATGTTCCTCGCACTCGACCTCGACGGCCACATCCTCTCGGTCAACCCGCGTGGCTGTAACGTGCTCGGTTGTGCCGAGTCGGAGCTGATCGGGCTCGACTGGTTCGCCCGCTTCCTGCCGCCGGGCGAGCGCGAGCGGCGTCACGGGCTGTTTCGCAAGATGCTCTCGGGCGCCCATCCGGAGACCGCCCTGACCGATGGTCCGATCCTGACCGCGCGTGGCGAGGAGCGGCTGATCGCCTGGCACCACAACCTGGTGCGCGATGGCGAGGGCACGGTGATCGGCACCCTGTCATCGGGCGAGGACGTCACCGAGCGCCGGCTCGCCGAGCGCGCGTTGCACGAGGAGCGTGCATTCCTGCAGCACGTGATCGACGGTATCGACGATCCGATCATGGTGATCGGGGCCGATCACCGCGTGCTGCGGATGAATCGCGTCGCCCAGCGTCTCGCCGCGGTCGATGATGCCGAACTGCACGAGTGCGGCTGCTACCAGCTCGCCCCCCATCCCTGCCTGCCCGAGGATCCGCTGTGTCCATTGCACGCCATCCTCGAGAGCGGTGAGCCGTGCAAGATGCTGCGCCACCATCGGTTGCCCGACGGCGGCGTGCGTCAGTTCGAGGTCGCTGCCAGTCCGCTGCTCGACGACGCCGGCGAGGTGATCGGCATCATCGAGGTGTCGCGCGACATCAGCGACCATCTCGAACTGCTCGACCGATTGCGCGAGCGCGAGAACAGCTATGCCCACCTCGCCCATCACGACCCGCTCACCGGGCTGCCCAACCGGCTGCTGTTCGCCGACCGGCTCGAGCAGTCGATCCGACTGGCGCACCGCGAGCACACCCGGCTGGCGGTGCTGTTCATCGATCTCGACGGCTTCAAGCATGTCAACGATAGCTTTGATCACAGCTATGGCGATCAGGTGCTCAAGGTGGTGGCGGGGCGGCTGCGGGCGCAGTTTCGCGAGGGCGATACCCTGGCGCGGATGGGCGGCGACGAGTTCACCCTGATCCTCAACGGCATCGCCCATCAGGACGACGCGGCACGGGTGGCACGCGCCATCCTGCAACTGTTCAAGGATCCCTTCGAGGTCGGTGAGCACTCGGTGTTTCTCGGCGCGAGCATCGGCATCAGCCTCTATCCCGAGCACGGCGCGCGCGCCGAGGACCTGGTGCGCAATGCCGACGCGGCCATGTATCGCGCCAAGGACGAGGGCCGCAACGGCTTCCGCTACTACTCCGAGGAGCTCACCGCGCGCGCCTTCGAACGCGTGCTGCTCGAATCGAGCCTGCACCGTGCCCTGGAGCGGAATGAGCTCGAACTCTTCTACCAGCCGCAGCTCGACCTGGTGAGCGGCGAGCTACGCGGGCTCGAGGCGTTGGTGCGTTGGCGTCATCCCGAGATGGGGCTGGTCTCGCCCGGCAAGTTCATCCCCCTGGCCGAGGAGTCGGGGATCATCATCGTCATGGGTGAGTGGATCCTCGAGCATGCCTGCACCCAGATGCGTGCCTGGCAGCAGGGCGGGCTGCTCGACGAGGGGGTGCTGATCAGCGTCAACCTCTCGCCCAAGCAGTTCGATCAGCACGCGCTCAGCGAGATGGTCGGCGGTATCCTCACCCGCACCGGTCTGTCCCCGGCGGGACTCGAGCTGGAGATCACCGAGTCGACGATGATGCGCTCGATCGAGCGCACCCGACACGTGCTCGGCGCACTGCGCGCGCTCGGCGTGAAGATCGCCATCGACGACTTCGGGACCGGCTACTCCTCGCTGATCCAGCTCAAGCGACTGCCGCTCACCAAGCTCAAGATCGACAAGTCCTTCGTCTCCGACATCCCCGACGACGCCAACGACGTGGCCATCGCCAAGGCGATCATCGCGCTCGCCAGCAGCCTCTCGCTGGAGGTGCTGGCCGAGGGGGTGGAGACGCGCGAACAGCAGGACTTCCTCACCCGCGAGGGCTGTCATACCGGACAGGGCTATCTGTTCTCGCGCCCGCTCGAGAGGGCGGCGATCGAGCGCTTCCTGCTAGCCCTGAGGCGGGGTGGCTGAGTCCTCGGCGGCATTGGCCTGGCGCGGATCGCTGGCCTCGGTGCGCTGCGGTACCGGTGCGATCGAGCGCAGCCGCAGGTGCAGCGCGGCCTTGGCCAGCAGATGGGCGCTCACCGGCGCGGTGATGAAGAGAAACAGCGTCACCAGCAGCTCGTGCAGGCTCAGCCCCTCGCCGCGGGTGCTGAAATAGACCATCGAGGCGATCAGCAGGCTGCCGACACCGAGCGTGGTGGCCTTGGTCGGGCCGTGCAGCCGGGTGTAGAAGTCCTCGAGCCGCGCCAGTCCGAGCGAGCCGATGAAGGTGAAGAGCGCGCCGATCAGGATCAGCGCCGAGAGGATGATTTCGAGCATCTTGGCCTCACTCGATGATATCGCCGCGCAACAGATACTTGCACAGCGCCACGGTGCCGACGAACCCCATCATCGCGATCAGCAGCGCGGCCTCGAAATAGAGCGCGCTGCCGAGATGGATGCCGAGCAGCACCAGCAACGCCACGGTGTTCACGTACAGGGTGTCGAGGGCGAGGATGCGGTCCGGCTGGTCAGGGCCGTAGAGCAGGCGCAGCAGGGCCATCACGAAGGCCGCGGCCACCAGCAGGAAGGCGATACTCACAGCGGTGCTCAGCATGGTTCGAAGACCTCCTGCAAGGGGGTTTCATAGCGGTGCTTGATGGTCGCGACCAGCGCTTCGGGATCGTCGACGTCGAGCGCGTGCACCACCAGCGTGGCGCGATCCGGACTCAGCCAGGCCGAGACCGTCCCCGGGGTCAGCGAGATGGTGTTGGCCAGCAGGCTGATACCGAGTTCCGAGCGCAGCGCCAAGGGCACCTCGACGAAGCCCGGCTTCACCCGGCGCGGGCCGCGCACGATCAGCCAGGCCACCCCCAGGTTGGCGACGAGGATGTCATAGAGCAGCACCAGCACGAAGCGCAGCAGGGTCAGCGGCTTGTGCACCCGTACCCGATCGGGCCAGAAGCGCAGGGTGAAGATCGGGATCAGCCAGCCGAGCAGCAGGCCGAGCAGCACGTGGCCGAACGACAGGCTGTTGACCAGCAGCAGCCAGATCACCGTCAGCGCCGGGGTGAGCAATGGATGGGGCAGCAGTCGCAGCTTCATCGTGCATGGGCCTCCATGTCGCCGCCGAGCACCGTCTCGACATAGTGTTCGGGCACGAGCAGCTGCTCGGCGGTGGCCTGGGTGAAGGCGCTGAGCGGACCGGCCCCCAGCGTCAGCCCGATGCACAGCGCGAGCAGCGCGGTGGCGGGCAGCAGCTCGGCGCGACCGGGCGTGGCCGCTGGCGGCTCGCCGGGACCGGCGCGCAGCAGCAGCAGGCTGCCGCTGCGCGCCAGGGCGACGATGCCGAGCAGCCCCGAGGTCAGCACCACGGCGAGGATCCAGGCCATCGCCGGGTCGTCGAGCGCGGCGCGCAGCACCATCAGCTTGCCGAGGAAGCCGGAGAAGGGCGGTAGCCCCGCCACCAGGATCGCGGCGATGAAGAAGAGCGTGCCGACCTGTCCGGCATGGGGCATCGTCGGGGCGTCGATCAGGCGGTCGCCGGCTGCGCCGCGGCGTCGGGCGATGCCTTCGGCGAGCAGATAGAAGGCGCCGGTGGCGAGCGTGGTGTGGACCAGATAGTAGAGTGCGGCGGCGATGCTGTCGCGATCGCCGAGTGCGATGGCGGTCAGCAGCACCCCGATCGAGACCAGCACCAGATAGCCGATCTGGATCCGCAGCGTGGTGCTCGCCAGGGCACCGAGGCTGCCGAGCGCCATGGTCACCAGCGCCAGCGGCAACAGCCAGGGATCGAGCAGCCCGGCCAACTCCCCGGCGCCATCACCGAACCACAGCGTCTGGATGCGCAGGATGGCGTAGATCCCGACCTTGGTCATCACCGCGAACAGCGCCGCCACCGGCGCCGAGGTCGCGGCATAGGCCGTGGGCAGCCACAGATAGAGCGGGAAGAGTGCGGCCTTGAGCGCGAACACCGCGAACAGCAGCAGCGCGCCGGCACGAGCCAGTCCGAGTTCGTCGGGGCCGAGGGCGGCGAGCTTGCCGGCCAGATCGGCCATGTTGAGCGTCCCGGTGACGCCGTAGAGGGTCCCGGCGGCGAACAGGAACAGCGTCGAGCCGACCAGGTTGACCACCACGAAGTGCAGTCCGGCGCGGGTCCGCTCGGCACCGCCGCCGTGCAGCAGCAGGCCGTAGGAGGCCAGCAGCAGCACCTCGAAGAAGACGAACAGGTTGAACAGGTCGCCGGTGAGAAAGGCGCCGCAGAGTCCGAACAGCTGCAGCTGGAACAGCGGCTGGAAGTGACGGCTGCCGGCATCGGTGCCGCGGATCGCGTAGAGCAGCGCGAACAGCGCGAGCAAGGCGGTCAGCAACACCATCCAGGCGCTGAGCCGGTCGGCCACCAGGACGATGCCATAGGGCGCCGGCCAGTCACCGAGCTGGTAGGTCAGCACGCTGCCGTCGGCGACGGCGAGCAGCAGCGCCAGCGCCACCCCGACCTGGGCGAGTACCGCCACCAGGTTGAGTCGCCGACGCACCGTCAGCGGCAGGGCGCGGCGCACCAGCAGCAACAGGGCACCGGCGAGCAGCGGCAGCAGCAGCGGGAGGATCACCAGATGACTCACGCGCGTCCCTCCTCGTCGGCGTGACCGTCGACATGGTCGTTGCCGAGCTCGGCGCGGGCCTTGAGCGAGAGCATGATCACGAAGGCGGTCATCGCGAAGCTGATGACGATGGCGGTGAGCACCAGCGCCTGGGGCAGCGGGTCGGCGTAGCCCGGCGCCTGGGCGTCGATCACCGCCGGCTGACCGATGGTCAGTCGGCCGGTGGCGAAGAGGAACAGGTTGACCCCGTAGGAGAGCAGGGTCAGGCCCATCACCACCGGGAAGGTCCGGGCGCGCAGCACCAGATAGACCCCGCAGGCGGTGAGCAGGCCGATGAGGATGGAGATCAGGGCTTCCATATCAGTCAGTCTCGCTCCTGGGCGGCGGCGCTGCGCATCAGCCCGAGATGGATCAGGATCAGCAGGGTCGAGCCGACCACCACCAGATAGACGCCGAGGTCGAAGGCCATCGCCGAGGCCAGCTCGAAGTCGCCGACCAGCGGCCAGTGCACATGGCTGAAGGTCGAGGTGAGGAAGGGATAGCCGAAGACGAAGCTTGCCATGCCGGTGAGGGTGCCCACCAGCAGGCCGGCGGCGATCAGCGGATGCATGTTGCCGTTGAGCCGGCGGTGGGTCCACTCCACGCCATTGGTCAGGTACTGCATGATCAGCGCCACGGCGGTGATCAGTCCGGCGATGAAGCCGCCGCCGGGCTGGTTGTGACCGCGCAGGAAGATGAACGCCGAGACCAGCAGCGCCAGCGGCAGCAGCAGCCGGGTGAGCGCGGCCATGATGCTCGGGTGCAGGTCCCAGTTCCAGGGGCGGCCATGGGGATCGAGCGTCATTCCGGGCAGGCGCAGCCCCTTGAGCATGGCGTAGATGCCGAGCCCGGCGAGCGCCAGCACGGTGATCTCGCCGAGGGTGTCGAAGCCGCGGAAGTCGACCAGGATGACGTTGACCACGTTGCTGCCGCCACCGCCTGGCACGCTGTGCTCCAGGAAGTATCCGGAGATGGTCTCGCCGGGACGGGTGAGGATGCCCCAGGCGAGCGCCGCGGTGCCGAGACCGGCGATCGCGGCGAGCGCGAGATCGCGAATCCGACGCACCCGCGAGGACTCGGCCGGGGTGTGCTGGGGCAGGAAGTAGAGCGCCAGCAACAGCAGCACGATGGTCACCACCTCGACCGAGAGCTGGGTGAGGGCGAGGTCCGGGGCCGAGAACTTGGCGAAGATCAGCGCAACCAGCAGCCCCAGCACCCCGATCACGATCAGCGCGGTGAAACGCTGCCGGTGCAGCGCGGTGGTGGCGATCGCCCCGGCGCCGAGTCCGAGGGCGACGATCAGGCTGATGCCGTCGGCCGGGACCAGGGTCGCCGGTCCGGTGAGCGGGGCGGTGACGCCGAGCATGCCGACGGCGCCGAGGCTGAGCGCGCTGATCAGCAGCAGCGCCACCATGCGTTGCAGCGAGCCGGTGTCGAGCGCGGCGGTGACGGCGCGCGCCGCGGCGATCACCGTGCGCTGGGTCCATCCGAACAGCACCCCGGCATCGATCAGGCCCTCGTGACGAGCGGCGACCATGAACAACGGCCGGCGCGCGGCATAGATCAGCAGGCCACCGAGCAGCGCGATCACACTCATCGCAAAGGCCGAGTTGAAGCCGTGCCAGATCGCCAGGTCATGGGCCGGTGAGTTGGACTGCAGCACGCTGTCGGCGGCGATTGCGAGCAAGGGTTCGACGGTGAGTGTCGGGAGGATGCCGACCAGCAGACAGATCGCCACCAGGATCTCCACCGGCACCTTCATCCAGTGCGGTGGCTCGTGCGGGGTGCGCGGCAGGTCATGCGGTTCGCCGTTGAAGAAGACGTCGTGGATGAAGCGCAGCGAATAGGCCACCGCCAGCGCGCTGGCGAGCACCACGGTCACCGGCAGCACCCAGCTCCAGGCGCTCTGGTCGAAGAAGTTGGCCGCCTCGGCGAAGAACATCTCCTTGGAGAGGAAGCCGTTGAACAGCGGCACCCCGGCCATCGACGCCGAGGCCACCATCGCCAGGGTGGCGGTATAGGGCATGAAGCGCCACAGCCCGTTGATCCGGCGCATGTCACGGGTGCCGCACTCGTGATCGATGATGCCGGCGGCCATGAACAGCGAGGCCTTGAAGGTGGCGTGGTTGATGATGTGGAAGACACCGGCGACCGCCGCCAGCGGGGTGCCGATGCCGAACAGCAGGGTGATCAGACCGAGGTGGCTGACCGTCGAGTAGGCCAGCAGCCCCTTGAGATCGTGCTTGAACAGCGCGATCCCGGCGCCGATCAGCAGGGTGGTGAGCCCGGCGCCGATCACCAGCGCGCTCCACAGCGGCGTGCCCGAGAGCGCCGGGAACAACCGCGCGAGCAGGAAGATGCCCGCCTTGACCATGGTCGCCGAGTGCAGATAGGCCGACACCGGGGTCGGCGCGGCCATTGCCCGCGGCAGCCAGAAATGGAAGGGGAACTGCGCCGACTTGGTGAAGGCGCCGAGCAGCACCAGCACCAGCATCGGGGTGTAGAGCGGGTGGGCGCGGATCGCTTCACCCGAGGCGAGGATCACCGAGAGCTCGTAGCTGCCGGCGATCTCGCCGAGCAGCAGGAAGCCACCGAGCAGTGCCAGACCGCCGAGACCGGTGACGGTGAGCGCCATGCGCGCGCCCTGGCGGGCGTCCTGGCGATGGCGCCAATAGCTGATCAGCAGGAACGAGGAGAGGCTGGTCAGCTCCCAGAACATCAGCAGCAGGATCAGGTTCTCGGCCAGCACGATGCCGAGCATCGAGCCCATGAACAGCAGCAGATAGGCGTAGAAGCGCCCCATGCAGTCGTCCGCGTCGAGATAGTAGCGGGCATAGAGGATGACCAGCAGGCCCATGCCGAGGATCATCAGGGCGAACAGCAGCCCGAGACCGTCGAGACGGAATACCAGGTCGAGCCCCAGCCCCGGCATCCAGGGCAGGCGTTGAATCAGGGTCTCGCCGGCAAAGGGCACCGGCAGGCTCGGCAGCAGGCAGGCCAGCGCCAGGGCGGTTACCGCCCCGGCCATCCAGGCCGAGCGCAAACGTCCGTAACGAGAGACCCACCCGGTCAGAGCGGCCCCCAGAAAGGGGACGAGGACGACGAGTGTCAGGTTCATGATGAGTATTGAGAATGCGAGGCGTTGATCGGATCGCAGCGATCAAGCATACCATCGCTCGAACGCTGCGCGAGTGCTGTTTTCATCATCGGCTCCGGGGTTGGCCGGATTCCTGCTATGCTTGGCCGCCGAGCGCTTGTCGCCGCCCGACCCCCGCCGGCGACGCCGATCCCGTCCCTAGCCGGAACCGACGCGATGCCCAATCCGACACCGATCGCCACGCGCGCGCTGGCCGAGCGCGCCGGGGTGGCGATGCTCTATCTGCTCGCCGCCAGTGCCTTCCTCTCCACCGCGCTCGCCTCGATCGCGATGGCCGGGCTGGCGTTGGCCTTCGTGCTTGCGCCGCCCGCGCCCCGAGCCCCCTGGCACTGGTCGCCCGCGTCCCTGGCGGTGGTGGCGCTCTGTCTGCTGGTGGTGGCGCGCGCCGCCGTCGCCGCGCTCGACCCGTCGGTGCCACACGGGCTGCTGTGGGAGAGTGCGCTCGACTGGTGCAAGCTGCTGCTGTTCATCCCCTTCGCCCACTTCCTCGCCGGGGAGCGCCCACGCGCCCTGCGCCTGCTCGGGCTGGCCCTCGCCGGTCTCGCCCTGGGGATGCTGTGGCGGCTCGACTGGGGGCTGCTGGCGAGCGATCCGGGCGCCTTCCTCGGTGAGCGCGACCAGTACGGCTTCACCGCCATCGCCACCGGACTCTATACCGGCTCGGCCCTGCTCGGGCTGATGCTGATGCGCGAGCGCCTGCTCGCGCGTGCCGCCCGAGCGTTTCCCCGTTGGTCGCTGATCCTGGCCTGGGGGCTGTTGCTGGGCCTGTTCGCCCTCGGTTTCCTGCAGAGCCAGTCGCGCGGCAGCTGGGTCGCCTGGCTGCCGGCGCTGCTGCTCGGTCTGGTGCTCGCCGCCCCGGCGCGCGCCCGGCTCGATGGTCGGGTGCTGCGCCGCGCGCTGTGGATCGCCGTGCTCGCCGCAGTGGTGCTGGTGCTGGTCGCCTTCCAGGCCGACGATCTGCTGTGGCGCATGCGCGAGGACCTGGCCTGGATCAGCGGCGCGCGCGAGGGCACCGCCGCCTCCTCGCTCGGCCAGCGCTGGAGCGCTCAACTGGTCGGGCTCTCGCTGTGGCTCGAACATCCCTGGTTCGGCTGGGGGCCGGGGCTCAGTCAGTGGTTGATGGACCTCAGCGGCGACCCCGGGGTGCGCGATGGCGCCGGGGTGGCACTGCGCCATCTGCACAATACCTATCTCGAGGTGCTGGTGCAGTTCGGCGTCGCCGGTCTGTTCTGCTGCGCCCTGCTCACCCTGGCGTTGCTGACCGCCTCCTGGCGCGGTTGCGCCGGTGATCGCCTGCTGCGCGCACTGCTGATCGCGCTCTGGTGCTATCTGCTGCTGTGGGAGTTGACCAACTACCGCATGGTGCGTCACGACTGGCTGATGTACTGGATCCTGCTCGCCGGGCTGAGCCAGGGGCTGGGTCGACGCCTCAATCGGGCGGGTTGAGCGGCGGCAGCCCGCCGCGCCGCCTCGGGCGAGCCGGGCGGTGTGCGCGTCGTCCGCTGGCGAGCCGGCGCGCGAGCGCGCGCTGCCAGCGACTGAACACCACCCGCTGGGCGCCGTAGCGCGCCGCCTCCAGTCGCGCCACCAGCCGCGTCAGTGCGGTGCGATCGGCGCCGGGCGCGGTGGCGAGCAGCGCCGCGACCACCTCGGGTCGACCGCGCCGTCCGCCATCGGGCAGCGCCGGGGCGAGCCGTGCCAGCCAGGTCTCCGGGGTGGTGGCGGTGCGCGCGCGCAGCAGCCCCAGGCGCAACCGCCAGCCGCCGGGCAGACCGGCCCACAATCCCGCCCATAGCCTCTCGCCGAGGCCGAGGATGCGCAGACGCACGCGCTCGAGCGCGCCCGTCAAGCGTCCAGCTGGGGGGCGGGTGAGCACCGCCCACCAATAGCCGGCGAGCACCAGCAGCACCGCGCTCACCGCCATCCATGCCGGGTGCCAGTGGATCGCGGGCCGGGAGGGCGGCGCGCCGTTCGTCACCTGCAGGGTGCGTAGCGGGGTGCGCGCCAGCTCGCCGCGCTCGCGCGCGATGTCCCACCAGGCCACCCGGATCTCGGGGAGCAGCAGCCGACCGGCGTGCTGCGCCACCAGGGTATGGGTCTCGATGCGGGTGGCGAGGAGCTGTCGTCCATCGGGCGAGAGACGGGTGTCGACCTGTGCGCGCTCGCGATAGACGCGGATGCCGTCGACCCCGGCGAGCTGGTCGGCGAGCACGGGGAGCTGCTCGCCGCTGGTGCCGGTCGCCGAGAGTTCGAGCCGCAGTCTCAGCGGCTCGCCCGGGGCCACCGGACCCTCGGGTGTCAGGCTGGAGGTGAGGGTCAGTGCGCGCGCCGGTAGCCAGGGCTCGATACCGGGCGCCGGCGGGCGGACCCGCAGCCTGAGCGGGCGCTCGCTGCCGACCTCGAAGGTGTCGCCGGCATGGCTGCCGCTGAGCCGCAGGGGGCCGGCGTCGAGCCGCCCCGGGCGCAGCGGCAGCAGGGCGAACACCAGGGTGTTGATGGTGGTGCCGTCGCCCGCGCGTCTGGGCGGCTCGGTGTGGAGTCGGCGCAGCAGCACGGTCCCGGGGCGTGGCGGCTCGAGCCCGATCCGGGTCGGTTGTTCATCGCCGCTCAGGCGCAGCCGCAGCAGCACCGGCTGATGGACATAGGGACTCGAGGTCTCGATCGACCAGCTGAGCCGGTAGTCGGGGGCACGGCTGGTGGTCGGTGGCTGGGTGGGCCAGGCAGGGCGTTGGCCGGCCTGCCAGGGTGGCGGCCAGGGCGGCTGGAACTGGGCGCCGGCCTGAGCGCACCAGAGCAGGGCGAGGGCGGTGAGTGGGGCGATCGACCTCACCATGGGCGGGTCTCCCGATAGCGCAGCGGTTGTTCGCGCAGCCGGCGCAGCTCCTCGAGCCGGAACTGGTTGCGGATCAGCAGCGCCGGGTCGCCCTGGAGGCGCTCGAGTCGTTGCTCCAGGGTGGCGTCGGGGTCGAGCGGCCCGGGCAGGTCGCCGGTCTCCGCTGGGGGGGCGTCCTCGCCGGGGGCCGTCTCGTCCGGTCCGCTCCCCGGCAGATCGAGCCCCGGCTGCGCGCCGTCCGGGCCGCGCCGCTGGCCCTCGCCCGGTTGTGCGGCGCGCTCGCCGGTCTCGCCCTGCTCGCCCGCGCCTCGGTCGGGCGCCTGCTCGCCCGCGCTGCCCCGGTCTCGCGCGTCCGCGGGGGCCGTGCCCGGGGTGGTCGGACCCTGGTCGCCGCCGTCACCGTCCTCGCGGCCCGTCTCCGGTGTCGCGTCGTCCGTGTCACCCTGGTCGGTCTCGGTCTCGGTCTCGGTCTCGGTCTCGGTCTCGGTCTCGGTCTCGGTCTCGGTCTCGTCGGCGCGACCGGTGTGCTCGCGGTCGCCGTCGTCCGCACCATCGCCGGTCCCGTCGGCCGCCCCGCTCTCGCCGTCGTCCTCCCCGTTGCCCGCCGTCGTCGATTCGGCTCGACCCGCATCCTCCGATCGATCACCCTGACCAGACTGCTCCGACTGCTCCGACTGCTCCGACTGCTCCGACTGCTCCGACTGCTCCGACTGCTCCGACTGCTCCGACTGCTCCGACTGCTCCGACTGCTCCGACTGCTCCGACTGCTCCGACTGCTCCGACTGCTCCGACTGCTCCGACTGCTCCGACTGCTCCGACTGCTCCGACTGCTCCGACTGCTCCGACTGCTCCGATGCTTCAGACTCCTCCTGCTGTTCCTGCTGTTCCTGCTGTTCCTGCTGTTCCTGCTGTTCCTGCTGTTCCTGCTGTTCCTGCTGTTCCTGCTGTTCCTGGTTCTCGTCCTCTTCCTCCTCCTCGGGTTCGAGCCGGGCGAGCAGGGCGCGGGTGAGGGCGAGGTTGTGCGCGGCGTCGGCGTCCTCCGGATCGAGCCGCAGCGCCTCGCCGTAGGCGGTGGCGGCGCCGGCGTAGTCGCCGAGCTGGAAGCGGGCGTTGCCCTGGTTGTAGTGCGCCGCGCTGCCGTGCTCGCCGGTCTCGGCGGCCTCGGTGAAGGCGCGTTCGGCCTCCTGGTAGCGCTCGGCGCGATAGAGCGCGACACCGCGTCGGTAGGGATCGCTGAAGCCCTCGGCGGCGGTGGCGTAGTCGCCGGCGAGATAGTCGCCATAGGCGCGCTGGGCACGGTTCTCGAACCAGTCGGCGGCGCCCGCTGCGGTGCCGAGACCGAGCAGCAGCGCGAGTATCGTGCGCCTGCTCAAGACCCACCCCCTGGACGCCGCCAGGGATGGCGGAACTCGGCCAGTACCAGCAGCGCGAGGACGATCAGGGGGATCCAGAAGCGCTCGTTCCAGATTCGCGTCCGTTCGTCACCGGCCGCGGCGGATCGCGCCCGCTCGGCACTGGCGTCGAGCAGTGCGCGGGTGTCGGCCTCGCCGTGGATCGCTTCGCGGTAGCGCCCGTCGCCGGCCACGGCGAGCGCCTCGAGCCGTTCGGGTTCGAGCGTCGAGCGCACCGGTTGACGGGTCGGGTCCATGGGGTCGCGCACCCAGCCGCCCTGGGGCGCGGGCACCAGCGCACCCTGCTCGGTGCCGACGCCGAGGACGTGCAGACGGATGCCGCGCGCGGCGAGCGCGCGTACCTGCTCGAGCGGCAGCGGGGTGGCGAAGTCGCCGTCGGAGATCAGCAGGATGGCGCGCGCGCCATCGGCCGGCAGCGGGTCGAGCAGCTGTGCGGCACGTTCGAGTGCGCCCTCGAGGTTGCTGCCCTGGAGCTGGGGGCTGGCCAGGTCGGTGGCGAGCACGGGCAGGCGCGAGAGCAGGGTGGCGCTGTCCTCGGTGATCGGGGCGAGCACGTGCGGGACCGAGGCGAAGGCGATCAGCCCGAGACGGTGATGGCGATTGGCGCGGATCAGGTCCTCGAGTTCCTGACGGGCGCGCCCGAGCCGGTCGGGGGCGAGATCGGTGCAGCGCATCGAGCGCGACACGTCGAGCAGCACCAGCAGGTGATTGCCGGGGTGGAACAGCCGCACCTCCTGATAGCCCCAGCGCGGCCCGGCGAGGGTGAGCACCAGCAGGGCCCAGAGCAGCGTCCAGCGGCGCAGTGGGTGGCCCCGTCGTCCCGGCCTCGACGGCGCGACCAGCAGGTGCGGCAGCAGATGGGCGTCGGCATAGGCGCGCAACGCCGTCGGCGCGCCTGCCAGCGGCGCGCGGCGGCGGCGCCACCACCACAGCGCCGGGATCGCCAGCAGCCCGAGCAGCCACAGCGGTTCGGCCAGGTGCGGTCCGCCGACGCTCATGATGCCACCCCGCGATCCCGGATCCCCAGCGCGAGCAGGGCCGCCAGCGCGAGCAGCAGCGGCCAGCGGTAGAGCGGCTGGGGCAGGTAGAGGGTGCGCGCCTCGCTCGCGGTCTTCTCGAGCCCGTCGATCTGCGCCGAGATGCGCGCCAGGGCGTCGCCGTCGGTGGCGCGGAAATAATCGCCGCCGGTGAGGGCGGCGATCGCGCGCAGCGTCTCCTCGTCCATGGTGAGGTCGTCGCGATAGCGGATCTGTCCCTCCTCGCGGATCGGGATGCGCTGCTGCTGGCTGCCGACGCCGATGACATGGATGCGGATGCCGTAGTGCGCGGCCAGTCGCGCCGCCTCGCGCGGGTCGAAGCCGCCGGCGTTGTTGTCGCCGTCGGCAATCAGCAGCAGCACACGCGAGCCGGCGGGACGCTCGCGCAGCTTGAGCGTGCCGAGTGCGATGGCGTCGCCCAGCGCGGTGGCCGCGCCCGCGATCCCGGGGACCAGGTCGGCGAGCTGCTGGCGTACCGCGGTGCGGTCGAGGGTCAGCGGCGCGAGCACGAAGGCCTGGGCGCCGAACAGGATCAACCCCACGCGGTCGCCGCTGCGCCCGGCGACGAAACGATCCATCACCGTGCGCACCACCTGCATGCGATCGAGCTGGCGCCCGTCGCCGAGGTCGAGCGCGGCCATCGAGTGCGAGGCGTCGACAGCGAGCATCAGGTCGTAGCCCGGGGTGCTGATCTCGGTGTGCGGGGTGAGCCACTGCGGGCGGGTGAGCGCGGCGACCAGTGCCAGCCACAGCAGCAGCCACAGCAGCCGGTCGAGGCGCGCCTCGCCGCCGGTGCCGTCGCCGCCTGCGGCGAAGACCGCGCGCAAGCGCTCGGGGTGGGGGTGGCGCAGTCCCGGGGTGGTCGATCGCGGTGGCGTCGGGCTGGATCCGATCCGGCGCCGCAGCAGCCGTGGCAGCAGCCAGGGCAGCGGCAGTGCGAGCGCGGCCCAGGGCCAGTGGAACTCAAGCATCGCCGGCCTCCCGGTAGGGCGCGGCCCGGGTCCAGGACTGGGTCGCCGCGATCAGTGGCGCGAGTGATGGCATGGGGGTCTGTCCGGGTGGGGCATAGCGTGCGCCGATCAGCGCCTGGCCGTGCTCGCGCCAGGGGAAGCCCGCCGGGTCGGCGCGTTCGAGCCATTCCAGCCAGGCCTCGCCGCAGCGCCCGGCGACGCCGTCGCGCCCGCAGCGGGCGATGGCGATGCGGCGCAGCAGTTCGGAGAACTCGGCGAGCAGGCGTGCCGGGTCCTCGCCGTCGCGCTCGCGGCGCGCCAGCGCGTGCAGTCGTCTGCGGGCGTCGACACGCCAGCCGCTGTGGCTGCGCGCGAGCCGGACGAGCGCGCGACCGAGCGGCGCGCGCCCGCGCCACAGCAGCCAACCGCCGAGCCCGAGGGCGAGCGCGAGCAGCCACCAGCCGGGGGCCGGCGGCCACCAGGGGACGGCGTCGATGTCGTGGATGTCGCGCAGTCCGCCGTGCTCGATCATCGGTGTGCCCTCGACCGGGCGTGACGCGCCAGCCCGTGGATCAGCGCCAGATGGATCTCGCTGTCGGTGGCGATCGGGATCAGGATCAGTCCGAGTCGGTGGGCGTTGGCGCGCAGTCGTGCGCGTCGCGCCTCCCAGGCCGCGCGATAGGCGTTGCGGGCGGCGGGGTCATCGGTGTCGAGCAGGTGGCGGCTCCCGTCGGGGCCGACGAAGCCGACCCGGCCCATCGCCGGGATCTCGCGATCGGCCGGGTCGTCGAGCGCGAGCAGCACCAGGGTGTGGCGCTGACGCAGCTCGCCGAGCAGGGTCTCGAACCCCGGTCGGTCGCGGTCGAGATCGGCGATCAGGAACAGCAGCGAGCCCGGCGGCAGTCCGGCGGCGGCGCGGCGCAGGGTCTCGATCACCGGCGTGGTCGGCGACCCGGGGTCGAGCGGCGCGGCGAGCGTGCGCAGCAGCTGCCAGAGCGCGCGTCGACCCCGTGCCGGGCGCAGCATTTGCGGCGCCGGGGTGCCGAACACCAGTCCGCCGACGCGGTCGTGGAGTCGGCTCGCGGCCCAGCCGATCAGCGCTGCGGCGCGCGCCGCCTGCACCGACTTGAAGGTGTTGCGGGTGCCGAACTCGAGGTGCGCGCCACGCTCGACGCAGAGCAGCACGGCGCGCTCGCGCTCCTCGCGAAACAGCTTGAGATGCGGGGTGTCGGTGCGCGCGGTGACCTTCCAGTCCATGTAACGGATGTCGTCGCCGGCACGGTACTCGCGCACCTCCTCGAAGTGGATGCCGGCGCCCCGGAACACCGAGGCGTAGAGTCCGGCGAAGGGCGAGTTGACCAGGTGGTGCGCGGGCAGGCCCAGGGCGCGGGCCTGGTGACGCAGTTCGAGCAGGTCGTCGAGGCGGACGCCGGGCTGCTGCATGGCGGCGCTCAGGGGATGGCGACCAGGGCCAGCAGGCGCTCGATCAGGGTGTCGGTGGTCACCCCCTCGGCCTCGGCCTCGAAGCTGAGCAAGAGGCGGTGACGGAGGATCTCCGGGGCCACCGCCTGGATGTGGTGCGGGGCGACGAAGCGCTCGCCGTCGAGCCAGGCGCGGGCGCGGGCACAGCGGGCCAGGGCGATGCTCGCCCGTGGCGAGGCGCCGAAGCGGCACCAGCGCGCCAGGTCGGGGTGATAGCGACCGGGGTCGCGGCTGGCCTGTACCAGATCGACGACATAGCCCTCGAGCCTGGGGTCGAGGTGCAGCGCGGCGACCTCGGCGCGGGCGTGCTGCAGCTCGGCCTGACTGAGCAGCTGGTCTGGCGGTGGGCTGGGTTCGGTGTGGCGGCGCTGGTCGAGGGCGAGGATGGCAAGCTCCTCGTCGCGGCTGGGGTAGTCGACCACCGCCTGCATCAGAAAACGGTCGAGCTGGGCCTCGGGGAGGTGATAGGTGCCCTCCTGCTCGACCGGGTTCTGGGTCGCCAGCACCATGAACAGCCCGGGCAGCGGATAGGTGCGCTGGCCGACGGTGATCTGGCGCTCGGCCATCGCCTCGAGCAGCGCCGACTGCACCTTGGCCGGGGCGCGGTTGATCTCGTCGGCGAGCAGCACGTTGTGGAACAGCGGTCCCTGACGGAACTCGAACTCGCCGCGCTCGTGGCGATAGATGTCGGTGCCGATCAGGTCCGAGGGCAGCAGGTCGGGGGTGAACTGGATGCGGTGGAAGTCGCCCTCGAGCCCCTCGGCGAGCGCCTTGACCGCCGAGGTCTTGGCCAACCCGGGCATGCCTTCGACCAGCAGGTGGCCGTCGCTGAGCAGACAGATCAGCATGCTGTCGACGAAGGCGTGCTGGCCGACGATGCGCGCGCTGACGTGGGCGCGCAAGGGCTCGAGAGGGGCGTTCGCTGTCATGCTGGTGCGCGTCCTGTCCGAATGGCGTGGATGGATCGCCGGGCGCCGTGTCGGGCGCCGGCGGGCGGACTCGGGCGAGGGCAGTGGGGATACCGATTTAACGATATACGGATCGTGACCGCGAGTTCCAAGTCCGGGCCGGTTGTCTGCGTGCTGACGATTCGGCATCAGGGCCGTGGCAGATCGATGTTCGCCGATCGTCTCGTTCGTCCGTCGTCATCTCGACCGGGTTCTCCGGTGGGTGTCGCGAGGCGGCGTGGAGATGGGGTGATTGGGCGTTTTCGTGGGTTGTTCACATCTGTCAACCCCCGCTTGCGATAGCCCAGGACACTCAGGGTGATGGTGCGAGGAAGTGTTTTTTTTTGATTTTATATTTTTGATTTGATTGGATTATTTTTATTTCCCCGGGGCCCTTGGAGCAAGGGGTAGAGAGTGATTGAGTGAGAATCGGCGGCGGTTGCGCCAGTTTTGTGCACAAAGTTATCCACAAGTTCGACGAATGCGGAAATGCCCAATCCGGACGCGAGGTTGCGAGCGAGTGACGAGAAGACGTAAGAAGAGTGACGGCTAACTGAACATCGATCCATCGAGGTCGAGGGGCATCCTTGTCTTGGTCGTGCACGATCGCCATCTTTCGGATCCATGATGTCCGCTGGACGGTTCCCCGCTGAGACACGTCTCGTCAACGCCTCGCCCATCCACCGCCGCTCCGATGGAGATGCCGATGCCCGACCCCCGCCTCGACCAGACCCGCGATCTCATCGCTCTGCTCGGCTCCTGGAAGCTGGGGACGGCCGAGATCTCCGCCCTGCTGCAACTGCCCGCCGGGGTCCGACCTCGCCAGCTGGGGCGTGTACCGCTGTCCGATCATCCCGAGACCGCCCGTCGCGCCGACTATCTGCTGCGCATCGAGGCGGCGCTGCGCACCAGCTTCCCGCGCAGCCCGGAGATGCGTCGCCATTGGGTGCGCCGCGCCAGTCGTCAGTTCGCACGCCGCGCGCCGCTGCAGGTGATGCTCGAGGACGGCGAACCCGGCTTGATCGCGGTGCTCTCGCATCTCGACTGTACCTTCGCCTGGGACCTGACCGGCTCGCGCAGCGACTACCAGCGTCTCGGTGACGGCGACTAGCCGGACGGCCGCCGAGCGGGGCATGCTCCCGGACATGGCCGGACGAGCATGGTGACGATGATGCAAGGGGCGAGGATCGGGTGGCTGCTGCTCGTCCTGGTGGTGACGGGCTGTGATGCCGCGGACTCGGGTGACGGGGGCGCCGTCGCCGCGCTCGACTATCGGGTGGTGGCGCGCTTCGCCCACGACCCCGGGGCCTTCACCCAGGGGCTGGCTTTCGCCGACGGCGCGCTGTTCGAGGGCACCGGCGAGTATGGCGGCTCGTCGCTGCGCCGGGTGGCGCTCGCCACTGGCCGGGTGCTGCAGCGTCACGACCTGCCCGAGCGCCTCTTCGGCGAGGGCATCACCCCCTGGGAGGATCGGATCGTGCAGCTCACCTGGCGCGCCCGGGTCGGGCTGATCTACGACCGCGCGACCCTCACCCCGGTCGATCGCTTCACCCTCCCCGGCGAGGGCTGGGGCATCACCCATGACGGGCGCGACTGGATCATCAGCGACGGCAGCGCCTATCTGAGCTTCATGGATCCCGAGCGGCGCGTGATCCGGCGCCGCGTGCTGGTGCGCGAGCGGGGGCGTGCGCTGCGCTGGCTCAACGAGCTGGAGTACACCCCGACGGGGGTCTGGGCCAATGTCTGGCGCAGCGACCGGTTGGTGCGCATCGACCCCGCCAGCGGGGCGGTGACCGCGACCCTGGACCTGAGCATGCTGTGGCCGCGCGCGCAACGTCCCCCCGGGACCGACGTGCTCAACGGCATCGCCTATGCCCCCGAGCAGGACCTGCTCTATGTCACCGGCAAGCGCTGGCCCTGGCTCTATGCCCTGGAGCTGCTGGCGGCGAGCGCCTCGACCGCCTCGCAGAGGAAGTGACCGAGCATCAGGTGCAGCTCCTGCACCCGCGGGGTCTCGGTCGAGGGTACCGCGAGCACCTGATCGGCGCCGCGCGGGGCGGCCTCGGCGGGCAGCGCGCCGGTGAGCAGTACGCCGTAGAGCCCACGCTCGGCGGCGACCTCGAGGGCGCGCAGCACATTCGGCGAGCGCCCGCTGGTGGTCAGCGCCCAGAGCACGTCGCCGGGCCGGGCGAGTCCGGCGAGCTGGCGGGCGAAGACCTCGTCGAAGGAGAAGTCGTTGGCCACCGCGGTGGCGGCGCTGGGGTCGAAGCCGAGCGCGATCGCCGGCAGCGCCGGGCGGGTCTTGTCGGCGAAGGGGCCGATCAGCTCGCCGCTGAGATGGGTGGCCTCGCCGGCGCTGCCGCCGTTGCCGCAGATGAACAGGGTGCCGCCGGCGGCGATCGCCTCGGCGGTGCGCGTCGCCGCGCGCACGCAGCCCTCGAGCAGTGCGCGATCGGCGCGGGTGCGCTCGAGCAGGTCGGCGGTGGCGGCGAGACGCTCGGCGAGCAGGTCGGCGAGGGCGGATGGGGAGGGCGTCATCGGTCGGGCTGTCCAGGGCTGTCGGGCGATCGAGGCATGCTAGCCGAAACCGGCGCGTGCCAGCCAGCGAGGGCTGTGGGGTTTGCGACGCTGTGTCGGGGTTCGTCGGATCACGGACGTCGCCGGGCGGGCGTGGCGGGGTGGCGATCACGCCCGCCGCCAGCGCTCCGGCGCCGATCGCGGGTGTCTGGCCTGCCATGGTCCGGAGTTTGCAATGGTTTGCACCTGAATACAGCGTCGCAGCCACGGAGGTCCGGATGTCGAGCCTGTTGGAATCTCTCGTTGATGCCCTTGCGCGGGGCGAGCTGGTGCCCTGTCTGGGACCCGGCGCGCTCGCCGGGGTGGTCGATCGCGAATGCGGCGAGCCGATCCCGGCCGACAGCGATTCGCTGATCCTCGCGCTCAACGGCGGGCGGCCGATGTCGCGGCGGCTGATGTGGGAGTTCTCGCGCGCGGCGATGAACGTCGAGCTCAAGCGCGGGCGCGGCGCGGTGCAGCGCTTCCTCGATGCCACCTACGCGGGGCGGCCATGGACGCAGGCACCGCTGCACGCCTGGCTGGCCGGGACCGCTCCCGGCTATGTCATCGATCTCAATCGCGATCTCCAGCTCCAGCACCTCTATGCCGAGCGCCCGCACGTGCTGGTGCGCGGCATCGCCCGGGTGGGGGGGACGGACTACCGCTTCCGCATCCATGTCCACGACGGCTCGGGGTATCGCGAGGTCGATCAGGATGCGGTCGATCCGGCGTTGCCGGTATTGTTCAAGCCGCTCGGCAGCCCCGAGCCGGGATCGACCTATATCGCCTCGGACGCCGATTTCGTCGACTATCTCACCGAGCTGATGGGCGGCTTTGCCATCCCCGCGTTCGTCAAGGCCCGTCGGCGCGGGCTGCGCTATCTGCTGCTGGGACTCAACCTCGATCGCGACACCGAGCGGATGCTGGTCACCGAGCTGATCCACGCCGCCGCCTCGCCCGCGGGCTGGGCGCTGATCCCCGATCCCACCCCCAGGGCGCGCCGCTTCTGCGCGCGTCAGGGCATCACCATCGTCGAGGCCGGGGTGGATGAGCTGCTCGAGGGGTTGGCCTATTTCGATGACGAGGCCTGTGCGACGGCGGGCGCGCTCGGGTGCTAGACTGATCGCGCGACATCTCGACCCGCATGCGCGATCGCGCGATCCGAGCCGACCCCGACCTCTCCTGTCCCGGCGCCGCTCCCGGCGCCACGGGCGGGTCCGCTCACGACCTGCGGTGACGGGCGGTGTCGCCACGGCGCTGACACGGGCGTGAGCCCAACCCCGTCCCTGCCTCCGCCGCGCGGTTCGTGCCGCGGCGCCCCGCGACACGGACCCTGCTCCTGGGCCTGCGGGGCGCGTCCAGCCCCGGATCGACGCGCGATCCGGGGTCACTCGAAGCGGAAGGCTGAATCTCCATGAAGCTGATCGAACTTGCCGTCCCGACCCTGGTGGTCAGGTCCGGCATGACCCTGCGCGAGGTATTTCGCGAGTGCGTGCGCTGCAACGTCGGCGGGCTGCCCTATGCCGATGCCGAGGGGCGGATCTGTGGCCGGGTGTCGCTGCGTCATATCGTCAAACACACCTGCATTCCCGACTTCCTGGTCGGCGCTGCGGACTATCTGGGCGACAACATCGATAACGTCGACCTGCCCGAGGCGCGGCGTCGCGCCATCCTCGCCGAGGAGGCGAGCGGCTACGTGCTCGAGAGCCGGGCGACGATCAGCGCCGGCTCGCCGCTGATCAAGGGGCTGGCGATCATGGAGCGCTACAACAGCTCCTATCTGTTCCTGGTCGACGCCGGCGAGTACCGCGGCGTGGTGACCCGGATGGCGGTCGTCGGCTGCATGCTGGCCAGAGACGAGGAGGGCGCGTGAACGAGCTTGCGATGGCACCCCAGTTCAGCGGCCAGATGGCGGCCGCGGGGCTGACCATGATCGCCGCCTATGTGTTGATCTTCGGCGAGGTGATCCACCGTACCAGCGCGGCGCTCATCGGCGCGGTGGTGATGATCGGGGTGGGGATGATCGGCGGCTTCTACGGCCAGGCCGAGGCGGTGATGGCGATCGACGCCAACACCCTGTTCCTGCTCGCCGGGATGATGATGCTGGTGGTGCTGCTGCGGCCCACCGGCGGTTTCGACTATCTGGCCATCCGCATCGCCAAGTGGTCGCGCGGCAACCCGCGGCTGCTGCTGGTCTATCTGGCGCTGGCGGTGAGCCTGATCAGCATGTTCCTCGACAATGTCACCACGGTGTTGATCTTCGCGCCGTTGACGGTGCTGATCACCCGCATCCTCTCGCTCAATCCGCTGCCCTTCCTGATGGCCGAGGCGATGCTCTCGAACATCGGCGGTGCGGCGACCCTGGTCGGCGACCCGCCCAACATCATGATCGGCAGCGCCGGCGGCATCGAGTTCACCCGCTTCCTGGTGCACATGGCGCCGCTGGTCGTCGTCTCCTGGGCGGTCACGGTGGTGCTGATCCTGTTGCTGTTCCGGCGCGAGCTGGCGCCGAGCGGCCCGGGGGCACAGATCGATCTCGACGAGCGTCGTGCGATCAAGCATCCGCTGCGGCTGCGACGCGGGCTGATCGCGCTGGGGGTGGCGATCGTGCTGTTCTTCGTCCATCACCGGCTGCACCTGTTCCCGGCCTATGTCGCCTTCATCGCGGTGGCGCTGGCACTGGTGCTGCTGCGCCCCGATCCGGAGTCACTGTTCGGCAAGCTCGAGTGGTCGGTGCTGGTGTTCTTCGCCGGGTTGTTCGTGATCGTCGGCGGGGTCGAGGCCTCGGGGCTGCTCGACTGGGTCGGTTTCCGGCTGGCGCGGCTGGCGCAGGACCCGCAGACGCTGCTGCTCACCTGTCTGGCGCTGATGTGGGTGGCGGCGCTGCTCAGCGCGGTGGTCGACAACATCCCCTTCACCGTCACCATGATCCCGATCGTGCTCGGGCTCGAGCAGCAGGGGGTGAACATCACCCCGCTGTGGTGGGCGCTGGCGATCGGCGTCGGGCTCGGTGGCAACGGCTCGCACATCGGCGCCACCGCCAACGTCATCTGCGTGGCCGAGTCCGAGCGCAGCGGCATCCCCGAGGCGCGCATCACCCCGCTCGGTTGGCTGCGCGTGGGCATCCCGGTGATGCTCACCGGGCTGGTGGTGGCGAGCGCGGTGTTCGTGCTGCTGTTCGACTTCTATCGTGGCTGAGCGCGGCCTCGGCACAGCGCCGAGGCACGCACCAGCGCCTGAGCCTGTTCACGGCAGGCCGTGGCGCTGGTGTGTTCGAGTCCGTCGAGCCAGCGTCGCGGGATGGCCTCGGGACCGTGCAGCGCGCCGACGATCATGCCGAGGATGGCGCCGGTGGTGTCGGCATCGCCGCCACGGTTGACCACGTCGATCAGCGCCGCCTCGAGGCCGTCGGTGGCGAACAACGCCTGCAGCACCGCGCGCATCGTCTCGACGATATAGCCGCTCGGGTTCTCGACCCGGCCGCGATCGAAGGCGAAGCACGGCTCCTCGGCGATCAGTGCCTCGGCCAGCTCGCGCAGGTGCTCGCGGGTAGCGCCGAGGATGGCGCTCTGCACCATGCGCACCACGGTCAGGGTGGCGGCGTCCGAGAGCGGGTTGTGATGGGTGACATGGGCCTGGGTGCGGCATGCCGCGGCGACGGCCTCGGCCTCGGCGCCGAGGGTGAAGAGCGCGATCGGCAGGGTGCGCATGCAGGCGCCGTTGCCGGCGTCGTAGGTGTTCTCCGGGACCTCGGTGGCGCCGGTACGGCGATAGCGCGAGATGCCCCGGCGCACGGTATGCCCGATGTCGACCGGCTTGGTGCGCATCCATGCGCTGAAGGCCTCGGCGATGGGCGCGGCCTCGACGCGGCCATGGTCGAGCAGTGCCTGGCCGAGTGCCAGCGACATCGCGGTGTCGTCGGTGACCTGACCGCGACGCAGCCTGAGCCAGCCGCCGCCGACCAGGTCGCGGTGGACGCCGTGACGGGTGCGGATCTCGGTCGGGGTCATGAACTCCACGGTGGCGCCGAGGGCGTCGCCGATGGCCAGTCCCAGATAGGCACCGCTGGCGCGGGCGTGGATGGTATTGGCGGTGGTCTCGCCGGCGGCGAGCTCAGTCCTCAGGTCCAAAACAAACATGGTAGTCGGCGCACTCCTCGCATGATGGTGCCCGGCACAGATAGATGCCCTCGCGTTCGCACAGTTGCTTGTAGAGAAAGCGTTTCCACTTCATGTCGCCGGTGTTGGCCATGGCCAGGCGCGGGAAGTTGCGACGCATCAGCGCGGTCAGCGCGCGGCGGTTCCACAGTCCGAGGTCCTGCCACAGATGATCGGTCGCCAGGCAGCCGGCGGCAACCACCTCGGCCATCCACAGCTCCGAGTGGGTGTGCCCGGCGCGCTGGCCGCCGAGCAATGCGACCAGCTCCGCGCGCTCGTCCTCACGCGCGGGGTTGGGTGCCACCCCCTCGAGGCTGGAGAGCACCTCGGGCGAGACCCCGGGGAAGTGATAGCCCATCAGCGCATTGAACGCCTCGGGCGCGAGCCCGAGCCAGGGGGGCAGGGCGCCGAGACCGCTGGCGCGGCTGGCGATCATGCAGGCGAAGGCGTGGTCGTTGCCCGCGCCGATCGCCCGGGTCATCAACCGGACGAAGATCCGCTGGATCTCGCGGGTGCGTTCGGGGCAGGGCGTGGCCATGGTCTCGCCTCCATCGGTCTCCTGGTGATGGTGCCGGGTCCGCGGGCGTCCCTGTTGCCGGACCCGGTGATCGGGTCAGCGGGCCTGGATGCGCGCGCGTGTCTGCTCGAGCAGGCGCGGCGGGATGCCGGTGAGCGAACCCGGTGGGTTGAGCGCTGCGCCGCTGGCGTCGACGATCGCGCCCTCGATCGGGCAGATGCTCGCGCACTGCGGGTCGGCGTACTCGCCCGCGCACTCGCTGCAGGCGGCTGGGTCGATGCGAAAGTGTGGGCTGGCGGGCTCGATCGCCGCGCTCGGACAGAGCGGCTCGCAGGCCCAGCAGTTGACGCATCCGCTGGTGATCTTCAGGGCCATCTCGGGGACCTCCGTGGCTAGGCGCTGAGGGTGGCGCGCTGGGGTTCGTCGATGCTCAGGGCGCCCCGCTCGGCGAGTTCGCGGTGGGCCGCGCGCAGCGCCTGCTCGATCGGCAGCATCGCCAGCTCGCCGTTGGGACGGATGCCTGCCGTCTCGAGCCGCTCCCAGGGGGCGAGCCCGATGCGCGAGCACAGCACCATGGCGCAGTCGGCGAGCGCGGCCAGTGCCGGGGCCAGGGCGTCGTCGTCCTCGTCGCAGTGCTCGGCGCCGTTGCAGTAGCGCGCGAGTGGGCGTTCGTCGAGCAGCCGTTCGCCCTGCTCGTCGACCTCGTAGACGAGGAAGCGCTCGGCATGACCGAAGTGCTGATCGACCAGTCGACCGTCGCTGCTGGCTACCGCGATGCGTGCCGCGTGGGTGGCGGGGCGGGGGCGGGAGGCGCTCAGCGTGGACAGCGGCACCAGCGCCGGGGCGACGCCCCGGCGCCGCTGCTCGATCGCCTCGCGTGCGGCGGTGCGTCGTGCCAGCGCGGCGGCGTCGTCGATCTCCAGGGTGGCGATGCGCTCGAGCGTGAACTCGGCGCTGCGGTCCTCACCGAGCATGCCGACGGCGTCGGCGCGACACTGCTTGCAGTGACGCATGATCGCCATGTCGCCGGCGCACTCGGTCTGCAGCGCGCGCAGTTCGCTGGCGCGCGGCGCGCGCTGGCCCATCAGGCCGTAGAAGGTGCCGTGCTCGGGCTCGGCGATCAGCGGCATCAGGTTGTGGAGGAAGGCCCCCTTGGCCTTGACCGCGCGGCTGACCTCGGTGAGGTGCTGGTCGTTGACCCCGGGGATCAGTACCGAGTTGACCTTGACCAGCATGCCGCGCTCGACCAGCCGCTCGAGCCCGAGCTGCTGCTGCTCGATGAGGATCTCGGCGCCCTTGCGACCGCGCACGCGGCGGTTGTTCCAGAACACCCAGGGGTAGATCTCGGCGCCGATGTCGGGGTCGAGACAGTTGATGGTGATGGTGACGTGCTCGATGTTGTAGCGACACAGGGTGTCGACCGCCTCGGGCAGCGCCAGGCCGTTGGTCGAGACGCACAGCCTGAGGTCCGGGGTGCGCTCGGCGATCAGTCGGAAGGTCGCGAAGGTGCGCTCGGGGTTGGCCAGCGGATCGCCCGGACCGGCGATGCCGACCACCGAGAGCTGGGGGATGTGGGCGGCCACCGCCGCCACCTTGTCCGCCGCCTGCTGCGGTTCGAGCAGCTCGGAGACCACGCCGGGACGTGACTCGTTGGCACAGTCGTACTTGCGGTTGCAGTAGTGGCACTGGATGTTGCAGGCCGGCGCCACCGCCACGTGCATCCGCGCGTAGTGCTGATGGGCGTCCTCCGAGAAACAGGGATGGTTGCGCACCCGCTCGCGGGTGGCGGCGGGGAGCCGGTCGAGCGCGCTCCCGCCACCGCAGCCCCCCGCAGCGCAACCCGAGGTGGGGGTCTTTCGATCGTGACCCGCTTGCTTCGACTCCATCGTCTGGCCTCCACGACTGACGGGGCGTCGGGCCCCGCGGATTCAATGGTTCTGTCGTGCATGAGCAAGCAGCGTGCCTGACTGGGAGGGTCCCGCTAACCGTCTGTTTTTTGGTCTGTCGAATGGTTGGACCCGTGACCCTTGTGGGGATCGCAACAGGCCGTGTCGGCGGGCTTTGTGACAATCGGTACAGTGCGCGGTGGTGTTTCCCGGCGCCGCCAGGCGGTCACGCAGGTCGGGGGTGTTGCCGAGGCCGCGATAGATCTCCGGGCGGGCGCCGCTCGCGGGCGTCATGTTCACGCCCTCGAACAGATCGGCGTTGCCGTCGGCCCGCGCCCGGTAGGTCTCGAGGCTGCCGACGCGGCTGGCGTGCCCCGCCATTCGCTCGAGATGGGCTTGGTCGGACATCCGGTCCGCGCGCTGGTGGAAGCACAGGGTGGCGACGATGATGACGGGGCCGACAGGTTTTTTTTCGTCGCCCCTGCTGGGCCCTGGCCCGTACGGTGTATACTTATGGATTCCCAACCCTGGCACGCCTGGTGATCACCCGTTCCATCGTCGAGCCGCTGACCGACAGCTTTGCCGGTTGCGCGCGTCCGGGTGCCTGTCGACCAACTCCTTGGTCGCGACCACGGGTCAAGAAGACCATCCCGCGCGTCCATATTCGACGAGATCGGACCCGTTCGGGCGCATCCCTCGCCGTGATGCCCCTGGCGCGGGCCGTGTGGAGTCCGCCCCATAATCCCCGGGCCCAGTGAACACCCAAAGAGGCGCGCGACGCCTCGTCAACGAGTGATAAGGCATTGTCAAGCAACCAAATCGAGAAACTCCGCAATATCGCCATCATCGCCCACGTCGACCACGGCAAGACCACCCTGGTCGATCAGCTGCTGCAGCAGTCGGGCACGCTCGGCGAGCGCTTCGGGCCGGTGGAGCGGGTGATGGACTCCAACGCGCTGGAGAAGGAGCGCGGCATCACCATCCTCTCCAAGAACACCGCGATCCGCTGGAACGACTATCGCATCAACATCGTCGACACCCCCGGGCACGCCGACTTCGGCGGCGAGGTCGAGCGTGTGCTGTCGATGGTCGACTCGGTGCTGCTGCTCGTCGATGCCCGCGAGGGACCGATGCCGCAGACCCGCTTCGTCACCAGCAAGGCCTTCGCCCACGGTCTGCGTCCGATCGTGGTGGTCAACAAGATCGATCGTCCGGGCGCGCGTCCGGACTGGGTCATCGACCAGGTCTTCGATCTCTTCGACCGTCTCGGCGCAACCGATGAGCAGCTCGATTTCCCCATCGTCTATGCCTCGGCGCTCAATGGCTATGCCGGACTCGAGGACGATGTGCGCGACGGCGACATGAGCCCGCTGTTCCAGGCCATCGTCGAGCACTGCCCGGCCCCCGAGGTCAAGCCCGAGGCGCCCTTCCAGATGCAGGTCTCGACCCTCGACTACAACGCCTTCGTCGGCGCCATTGCGGTCGGGCGCATCCGTCAGGGCAGCGTGCGCCCCAATCAGCAGGTGACCGTGGTCAAGCGCGACGGCACCCGGCAGAAGGTCAAGATCGGTCTGGTCTACGGCTATCTCGGGCTCGACCGTCACGAGGTCGACTCGGCCAGCGCCGGCGACATCGTCGCGCTCACCGGGATCGAGGCGCCGAACGTCTCCGATACCCTCTGCGACCCCGATCATGTCGAGCCGATGACGCCGCTGACCGTCGACGAGCCGACCGTGACCATGACCTTCCAGGTCAACACCTCGCCCTTCGCCGGGCGCGAGGGCAAGTACCTGACCTCGCGCCAGCTCAAGGACCGGCTCCAGCGCGAGCTGATCCACAATGTCGCGCTGCGTGTCGAGGAAGGCAACGATCCGGAGAAGTTCCGCGTCTCCGGGCGTGGCGAGCTGCACCTCTCGATCCTGCTCGAGAACATGCGTCGCGAGGGCTACGAGCTGGCCGTCTCGCGCCCCGAGGTCATCTTCCGCGAGATCGACGGCGAGATCTGTGAGCCCTACGAGCAGCTCACCGTCGACGTCGACGAGGAGTGCCAGGGTGCGATCATGCAGGCGCTCGGCGAGCGTCGTGCCGAACTCAAGGACATGGTGCCGGATGGCAAGGGGCGGGTGCGGCTCGACTACGAGATCCCCTCGCGCGGCCTGATCGGTTTCCAGACCGAGTTCATGTCGCTGACCTCGGGCACCGGCCTCAAGTATCACGTCTTCGAGCGCTACCGTCCGGCCACCACCGGCGGCATCGCCGAGCGGCGCAACGGCGCCCTGATCTCCAACGCCACCGGCAAGGCGCTCGGCTACGCGCTGTTCAACCTCCAGGAGCGGGGTCGGATGCTGGTCTCGCCGGGCGACGAGATCTACGAGGGCCAGGTGGTCGGTATCCACTCGCGCGACAACGACCTCACCGTCAACCCGCTCAAGGCCAAGCAGCTGACCAACATCCGCGCCGCCGGTTCGGACGAGAACATCCTGCTGACCCCGCCGGTGAAGTTCACCCTGGAGCAGGCGCTGGAGTTCATCGAGGACGATGAGCTGGTCGAGATCACCCCCAACGCCATTCGCGTGCGCAAGCGTCACCTCACCGAGCAGGACCGCAAGCGCGCCAGCCGCGGTCTCTGATCGGTTCGGGCGCGGGGCGGCTGGCGCGGGCTCAGTCCCGTGGCAACACGATGTTGACCAGCCGCCAGCGCAGTCCGTCGCGCTCGAGCACACAGCGGAGTTCACGCCCGTCCTCGGTCGGCACCCAGACCGAAAAGGTGTCGAGGTCGTCGTAGACATAGCGCGCGTCGGCGAAGGGTCGGCGCTCGCCGCCGTCGTCGTCGGGCGCGTCCGCCTCTCCGGCCGGGACCGACGGCAGCTCCGCGCCCGGCTCCGGGGTCTCGCCGGCCATGATCCTGGCCAGCCCCGCCGGGGTGACGAAGGTGTCCACCACCTTGTCGATCAGTTGCGTGGCCAGGCCCACCAGCGCCAGCGCGAGCGGGTTGGACGTCTCGCCGTCGTCCTGGGCCTCTTCGAGCAGACGGACGTTGAGCTGGTCCTTGAGCCCGGCGCGCAGCCGTGGGAAGTCGACGTGCTGTTCGAGCATGACCGGGTCGCGCTCGACGAGACCGGTGCGGATCTGCGCCACGGTCAGGTAAGGGCCGGCGGCGACATAGCCGAGCCCGAGCAGCAGGGCGACGGCAAGTAGCAGGGGGAGGAGCTTCATCACGGACGTCCTTGGTGTACGGCGGTCTGCCGCGCCCCAAGGCTAGCATGGCGTCCGTCGGCGCGGCGGGTGCGTGATCGACGGTGGTTGCGTACCATCGGGGAGTCCTGGCCTCGTGCCGAGTCCACCGCAACCCCGAGCGACCCATGCAGAGCACAGCGCAATTCCTCCACCCCATCACCGACCCCTTCGCTGTCCACCGGTTGGACGTGGGCGACGGGCACCAGCTCTATGTCGAGGAGTGCGGGCGGCGCGACGGTGTGCCCGCCGTTTTCCTCCACGGCGGTCCCGGTGCCGGTTGCGAGCCGGCACACCGCGGTTTCTTCGACCCCGGGCGCTATCGCGCGGTGCTGTTCGACCAGCGGGGTTGCGGACGTTCGCGCCCGCACGCCGAACTCGGCGCCAACACCACCTGGGATCTGGTCGAGGACATCGAGCGGATCCGCGAGCACCTCGGCATCGAGCGCTGGCTGGTGTTCGGCGGCTCCTGGGGCTCGACCCTGGCGCTGGCCTATGCCGAGACCCATCCCGAGCGGGTCGCGGCGCTGGTGGTGCGCGGCATCTTTCTCTGTCGCGACGCCGAGATCCAGTGGTTCTACCAGGAGGGCGCGAACTGGGTCTTTCCCGATCACTGGGCAGGCTTCCTCGACCCCATCCCCGAGACCGAGCGTGGTGATCTGCTGCATGCCTATCACCGTCGTCTCACCGGCGAGGACGAGGTCGCGCGCATGGCTGCGGCCAAGGCCTGGTCGATCTGGGAGGGCCGCTGCTCGACCCTGCATCCCAATCGCACCGTCAGCGATCACTTCGCCGATCCGCATCTGGCGCTGAGTCTGGCGCGGATCGAGTGTCACTACTTCGTCAATCACGCCTTTCTCGCCCCCGAACAGTTGTTGCGCGACGCCGGACGGCTGGCCGGGATCCCCGGGGTGATCGTGCAGGGGCGCTACGATCTCATCTGTCCGATGCGCTCGGCCTGGGAGTTGCATCAGGCTTGGCCCGGGGCGCGCTTCGAGGTGGTGCCCGATGCCGGTCACTCGGCCTTCGAGCCGGGGATCCAGCGCGCCCTGGTGGCCGCCACCGATCGCTTCGCCGTCGAACTCGGCGGGGGGGCGGCGTGATCGGGTTGCTGCAACGGGTGAGCCGGGCGCGGGTGACGGTCGGCGACGAGGTGGTCGGCGCCATCGATCGCGGTCTGCTGGTGCTGGTCGGGGTACAGCGTGGCGACACCGAGGCGCGTGCCGAGCGGTTGCTCGAACGTCTGCTCGGCTATCGCGTCTTTCCCGACGCCGAGGAGCGGATGAACCTCAGCCTGCGCGACATCGACGGCGGATTGCTGCTGGTGCCCCAGTTCACCCTCGCCGCCGACACCCGCAAGGGTACCCGCCCCGGCTTCAGCAGCGCTGCGCCCCCTGAGGAGGGCCGACGCCTGTTCGAGCTGCTGCTCGAGCGCGCCCGCGCCGCGCACCCCGCCGTGCAGTGCGGGCGCTTCGGCGCCGACATGCAGGTCGAGTTGGTCAACGACGGCCCGGTGACCTTCTGGCTGGAGACATGAGGCGGGTGGTTTTCCAGCCGCCAGCCGCCAGCCGCCAGCCGCCAGCCGCCAGCCGCCAGCCGCCAGCCGCCGCCAGGATTGGACCGCAAAGCCGCGAAGCACGCAAAGTGAGTTCACGCAAAGTGAGTTGATGTGTGATGTCGGCGTGAGGCCACAGGCGGTCCGCACCCACTGGCGACTGATCGCTGGCGGCTTATTCCCCTTTGCGCCCTTCGCGCCTTCGCGGTTCAATCGTCTGGTCGCTGGTCGCTGGTCGCTGGTCGCTGGTCGCTGGTCGCTGGTCGCTGGTCGCTGGTCGCTGGTCGCTGGTCGCTGGTCGCTGGTCGCTGGTAGGAGCCACGAACCCGGCGCAGGCTGTTATCCTAGTGAATTGATCCGTATACCAGGCGTCACCGAGCGATCATCCCATGTCTGCTGAGACCACACACCGCCGCGCGCAGGTCGCGCGCGATACCCTGGAGACCCAGATCCGCGTCACGCTCGATCTCGACGGGACTGGCCAGGGCAGTTTCCGCACCGGCGTCCCCTTCCTCGAGCACATGCTCGACCAGATCGCGCGTCACGGTCTGATCGACCTGCAGGTCGAGGCCGAGGGCGATCTCCATATCGACGCGCATCACACCGTCGAGGACATCGGCATCACCTTCGGTCAGGCGCTGGCCCAGGCGCTCGGCGACAAGCGCGGCATCCGCCGCTACGGTCATGCCTATGTGCCGCTCGACGAGGCGCTGTCGCGGGTGGTGGTGGACCTCTCGGGACGCCCCGGGCTGACCTATGCCGTGCCCTTCACCCGCGCCCAGGTCGGCGCCTTCGAGGTCGATCTGTTCCAGGAGTTCTTCCAGGGGCTGGTCAACCATGCCGCGCTGACCCTGCACATCGACAATCTGCGCGGCATCAACGCCCACCACCAGGCCGAGACCGTGTTCAAGGCCTTCGGGCGGGCGCTGCGCATGGCCGTCGAGCCCGATCCGCGGATGGCCGGGATCACGCCCTCGACCAAGGGTGCGCTGTGAGCGCGCTCGCGCCCCGATCACCGTTTTCCGAACCCCAGCAAGAGACCCAATCCCCGTGTTGCTGATCCCCGCAATCGATCTCAAGGACGGCCGCTGCGTGCGGCTGCGTCAAGGCCGGATGGACGACGAGACCGTGTTCTCCGACGACCCGGTCGAGGTCGCCGCCCGCTGGGTGGAGGCCGGCACCCGTCGCCTGCATCTGGTCGACCTCAATGGCGCCTTCGCCGGCGAGCCGGTCAACGGCGAGGCGATCCGCGCGATCGCCGCGCGCTACCCCGAGCTGTCGATCCAGGTCGGCGGCGGTATCCGCGACGAGCGCACCATCGCCGCCTATCTCGACGCCGGGGTGAGCTACTGCATCATCGGCACCCAGGCGGTGAAGGAGCCCGAGTTCGTCGCTCGCGCCTGTCGCGCCTTCCCCGGGCACGTCATGGTCGGGCTCGATGCCAAGGACGGTCAGGTGGCGATCAACGGCTGGGCCGAGGTCACCGAGCACCGTGTCGAGGACCTGGCGCGCCGCTTCGAGGACGATGGCGTCTCGGCGATCGTCTACACCGACATCGGTCGCGACGGCATGCTCAGCGGTCCCAACGTCGAGGCCACCCGCGCCCTGGCCGAGGCGATCCGTATCCCGGTGATCGCCTCCGGCGGTATCACCACCCTCGATGACGTGCGGGTGCTGGCCGAGGCCGCCGCCAGCGGCATCAGCGGCGCGATCACCGGGCGGGCCATCTACGAGGGCACGCTCGACTTCGCCGCCGGTCAGCAGCTGGCCGACGCGCTGGAGGCGCAGCGGGCATGAGCGAATCAGCGACGCGCGCCGACGACTGGCTCGATGCCGTCGCCTGGGACGCCAAGGGTCTGGTGGCGGCGATCGCCCAGGAGCGCGGTACCGGCAAGGTGTTGATGATGGCGTGGATGAACCGCGAGGCGCTGCGCCTGACCCGCGAGAGCGGGCATGCGGTCTACTGGTCGCGCTCGCGCGAGCGGCTGTGGCACAAGGGCGAGTCCTCGGGCCATCAGCAGGTGGTGCACGACATCCGTCTCGACTGCGACGGCGACGTGGTGCTGCTCGAGGTCGAGCAGCGCGGCGGCATCGCCTGTCACACCGGGCGCCACAGCTGTTTCTATCGCGCGCTCGACGAGGACGGCGGCTGGCGCGCGGTCGAGCCGGTGCTCAAGGACCCGGACGCCATCTATTCCAAGGGTTGATCCCCACACTTGCAGAGGGTTTTTCACGCTCCATGAACGATGTACTCGATCGCCTGTCCGAGGTCCTCGAGGCGCGCAAGGCCGCCGACCCCGACAGTTCCTATGTCGCCAAGCTCCACGCCAAGGGGCTCGACGCCATCCTCAAGAAGGTCGGCGAGGAGGCCACCGAGACGGTGATGGCGGCCAAGGACGGGGTGCCCGAGAAGGTCGTCTACGAGGTCGCCGATCTGTGGTTCCACACCCTGGTGCTGCTCTCGCACCAGGGGCTGGGTCCGAACCAGGTGCTCGCCGAGCTCGAGCGCCGCTTCGGTCTCTCGGGACTCGAGGAGAAGGCCGCACGCAAGGGCTGAGCCGCTGCGCCGGGGGCTGCCGGGGCCGCGGCGATTGCGGTATGATTGCGCGTTGCCGGCGACCCTGGGTGTCCCGAGCGCGCGCTCGGCGCGGCCTGTCCGGCAGTCACCGGCCCCGTTCTTTCCGGGGGGCGGTAAAGGCGGCGGTCGAACGACGCCCCCGCACACGCGTCGCACCCGGGGCACGAATTCCCGATGCGCGCCGACCACCCGCTGGTCGGGCGCGTTTCCACTGAGGCTAGAGTCGACCGCCGCACAGGGGTGGTCCGGAGGAAAAGATGGGCGCAGGCGGTATCAGTATCTGGCAGCTTCTGATCATCCTGGTGATCGTGCTGCTGCTGTTCGGCACCAAACGGCTGAAGAACCTCGGCTCCGATCTCGGCACCGCGATCAAGGGCTTCCGCAGCGCGATGTCCGATGCCGACAAGGAGCAGGAGCGCAAGGACGCAGCGCCCGAGCAGCTGAGCGAGGCCGAGCGCACCGACGCCAAGGCCGCCAACGCCTCGGCAGAGAGCCACAAGCGTCAGCCCTGAGCTGAGCGCCGGATCGGGGAGACCAGATGGTCGACTGGGGATTCTGGGAGTTCATCCTGATCGCGGTGGTCGCGCTGGTCGTGATCGGCCCGGAGCGATTGCCGCGGGTGGCGCGCATGGCCGGGATGTGGGTGGGCAAGGCCCGCCGCACCCTGGCCTCGGTCAAGCACGAGATCGACCGCGAACTCCATACCGAGGAGCTCAATCGCGTGCTCGACGAGCAGCGCCACTCGCGTCCGCTCGAGACCATTCTCGAGGAGTCCGAGCGTCCAGCCGCAGCCTCCGACACCCGGGACGGCGCCGAGCGGACCCCGCCGCGCGGCTAGTCCCCGTCATCCACCCCTGATCCGACGCCATCCGGGGCCCCGGCCCCTCTCGTCCGGATAGAGTCCAGTCATGTCACCTGCGATGCAACCCGATGATCCGGGCGCCGAACAGCCCTTCGTCTCCCACCTGATCGAGCTGCGCGATCGCCTGATCCGGATGGTGATCGCCATCCTGGTGGTGTTCCTGGCGCTGTTCCCCTTCGCCAACGAGCTCTACGTCTATATCGCCGCGCCGCTGATGGCGCAGCTGCCCGACGGCAACACCATGATCGCCACCCAGGTGGCCGCGCCCTTCCTCACGCCCTTCAAGCTGGCGCTGGTGGCGGCGGTGTTCCTGTCGATGCCCTTCCTGTTCTATCAGCTGTGGGCCTTCGTCGCCCCCGGGCTCTATCAGCACGAGCGGCGCCTGGCGGTGCCGCTGCTGCTCTCCAGCGTGCTGCTGTTCTATCTCGGCATGCTGTTCGCCTACTACGTGGTGTTCCCGCTGGTGTTCGCCTTCCTCGCCGGCTCGACGCCCGAGGGCGTGGCGATGATGACCGACATCTCGGCCTATCTCGACTTCGTGCTGACCCTGTTCTTCGCCTTCGGTCTGGCCTTCGAGATCCCGATCGCCACCATCCTGCTGGTGGCGCTGCGCCTGACCACGCCGGCTGCGCTCGCCGCCAAGCGTCCCTATGTGATCGTCGGTGTGTTCATCGTCGGCATGTTTCTCACCCCGCCGGACGTGATCTCCCAGACCCTGCTGGCGATCCCGATGTGGTTGCTGTTCGAGCTCGGTATCCTGTTCGCCCGGATCCTGCTCAAGGGCCGGCTCGACGAGGATGAGGACGACGACGGCACCGATCCCGACGGCCCCGGCGGCTCGCCGGCGCCCGGCAGCGATCCGCGCCCGGGGACCTCGGTCGGCGGCGAGCTCGATCCGGCGCTCGACGAGGCGTCGCGCTGGCAGCCGCTGAGCGAGACCGAGATGGAGGCCGAACTCGACCGTATCGACGCCGAGGAGGCCGCGCGCGAGATGCCGGCCTCCGCGCCGGTGAGCGGCGGGATCAACTCGGTCGAGGAGAAGCTCAAGCGCGCCAACCGGCTGCGGGAACTCGACAGCCTGATTGCTGCCAGACACGTTTTGTACGAGGTGCTCGAGGAAGGGGACGAGGATGCGCGTCGCGTGGCTCGCAATATCCTCGCCCAACTCGACGACTGAGCCGTGCACATGCTGTGCGCCGATCGTCAAAACGTGAGACTTTTCTGGTGGATAACAGGGGTATTGCTTTTATCAATGGCGTTCATCGGCTAATATCGACGCTTGTTGTCGACTGAAGGATGTTCGCCATGGGTTCCGGATCCCAGATCCATTACAAGCAGAACCGGCTCAAGCAGCTGCGCGCCTTCTGTCACGCTGCCCGGACCGGTAGCGTCAGCGCCGCGGCGGAGAAGATCTTCCTCAGCCAGCCGACGGTCTCGCTGCAGATCCAGGCCCTCGAGCGCGAGTTCGGCACCGTGCTGTTCGAGCGCCGGGGCCCCAAGATCAAGCTCACCCCCGAGGGCGATCTGCTGTTCCAGATGGCCGAGCCGCTGGTCGAGGGCATGGACAAGCTCCACGAGACCTTCGCCACCCAGTGCGGTCGGGTCGATCAGGGTGTGCTCAACATCGCCGCGGGCGAGTCGACCATCCTCTACATCCTCCCGGATCCGGTGCGCGAGTTCGTCGACCAGTACCCCGGCATCGAGCTCAAGATGCACAACGTCACCGGCCGCGACGGCCTGGCGATGCTGCGCGCCGACGAGGTCGATCTCGCCGTGGGCTCGATGCTCGAGGTGCCGGACGACATCACCTATCGTCCCTTCGTCACCTACCGCCCGACGCTGATCACCCCGGCCGATCACCCGCTGGCCGGTCGCGAGACGGTCACCCTGGAGGACATCGCCCCCTACGGCCTGATCCTGCCGCCGCGCCATCTCAGTACATGGCGCATGGTTGACCTGGTGTTCAAGCAGCACAATCTCGGATATCGGGTGACCCTGGAGGCCGGTGGCTGGGAGGTGATCAAGAAATATGTCGAGCTCGGACTCGGCATCTCCATCGTCACCGATGTCTGTCTGACCGGGGAGGAGAAGCTCAGCACCATCCCGCTCGATCACTACTTCCCGAAGCGCAGCTACGGCATCGTGCAGCGACGCGGCAAGTTCCTCTCGCCGCAGACCAAGTGCTTCATCAAGACCCTCGATTCCGCCTTCGCCGACCGTGTCGTGGAGCCCCAGCCCCAGACCGTCGGAGAAGCAGAATGGGAAGACGCCTTCCTGGGTTGATCGACCCTCGAAGAGACGCGATCGCCCCCTGATCCATCGTCCTCGGACGGTGGGCCGGGGCGGCGGCGGTTCAGTTCCTCATGCACCTTGGACGTGTGTCGGAACCGGCTCAAGGATGAACTTGACCGCCGGCCTTCGATCATTTTTTCGTACCACCAAACTGGTTAAAAGAATCATTATCACTATGGACCTGACCAAACGTATCGGCCAACGCCTTCGCGCCGCCCGGCAAGAGCAGAAGCTGAGTCTTTCCGACCTGTCCAGCCGGACCAATTCGCTGTCGAAGTCGCGCATCAGCAACTATGAGCAGGGGATCCGTCGGATGGGACTCGAAGAGGCCCACGAGCTCTCGATGGCGCTGCGCACCGTGACCCCCACCTATCTCCTCTGTCTCGACGACAAGGGGCCGCTCGACGCCGAAGAGATGCGTCTGGTGGAGTTCTTCCGGCTCAGCGACGAGCGTGGTCGCGCCACCGTCCTCGAGGTCGCCGAGCGTCAATCGGAGTTCGGGGTCGCCGCCAAGGCCGCCGCGGCCGAGGAGCAGGAGCAGGCGCCGCTCGTCGAGGACGAGCTCTCCACCGCCTGAGACCGTCATCTGACGGTCCCCGTGTCCCGGCTCCCCGGATCCAGGAGACACGCCCCGTCGGCGGAGATGACCATCAGGTCCTGGCCCGTATCCCCGACCGCTACGTCTCGCCACCGTCGGCGTCGAATGGGGAAACGCTGATTTGCTCAGCGTTTCCCGCTTGGTGCGCTACTTGTAGGCGCCGACCCCGCAGAAGAAGCCGCCGTCGTTGCCGATCACATAGGTGGCCTTGTCGCGGATCTCGTCACTGCCCGGATAGGGCCAGCGATAGTCCACCCAGCCCTCGCCCGAATCCTTCACCGTCTCGATCATGTCCCTGAACAGGGTGTCGCCATACTTGTCGAAGTCGATCAGGTTCTTGCCGACCAGCTCGGGCTTGAGCGGGTGCGCGAGCATCTCGCCCTCGAGATCCATGCAGAACACATAGAGATCGCGATCGCGGAAGCCCCCGTCCTCGGCAGCGAAGGCGGCGAAGGCGGCCTCGGCGCCCTGGCTCTCGACCGCCTCGTGCGCCTGCTCGGAGAGCGCCTTGGCCTCCTCCGGCGTGGCCATGTCGGGGGTCGCGGCGAATACCTGCGGGGTGAGCAGCGCGAGTGCGAGCGAGCCTGCGAACAGTGTGCGGGTCATGGGTTGGTCCTCTTTCTCGTCTGTGGTTTTTTCGTGTACGAGCGGGACCGACCATACCCGAGCCCGGCGGTGCGTTCCAGTCCCCGACGCACTGGTCAAAGTGATCGAGTCACCGGACAATGCCCCGCCGACCCATTGCCGAAATCACACCAGGAGTCCGTCATGCATCGAGTCCGCGTCGTTCCGTCCAGCCACCAGCGGACTCGCTGATGATCGCGCGCGACCTGCGAGGCCAGCTCATCGCCCTGGCCGTGGTGGCGCTGCTCGGCACCCTGCCGTTCTGGCTCAGCGACCTCGACACCCGTCTGGTGTCGCTGTTCTACCATCCCGGGGCCGACGATCCCTGGTACGAGGCCCAGGCGCCGCTGTGGTCGGCGCTCTATGTCGCCGCGCCGCTGCTCACCGGGCTGATGATGCTCGGCGGGTTGCTGGTGCTGATCGCCGCCGCGTTGTGGCCGCGCTTCAGGCGGCTGCGTATCCATGCGGTGTTCGTGATCGCCACTGCGCTGCTCGGTCCCGGGTTGATCGTCAACGGCGTGTTCAAGGAGCAGTGGGACCGTCCCCGGCCACACCAGACCGAGGCCTTCGGTGGCACCCAGCCGTATCTGCCGCCGTTGCAGATCGGGGATTATGGCGAGGGCAAGTCCTTCCCCAGTGGTCACGCCTCGGTCGGCTTCGTGCTCGGCGTCTTCTTCCTGATCTGGCGTCGGCGTCGACCGCTGCTGGCCTGGATGGCGCTCGCCGGCTCGGTGGCCTTCGGCGTGCTGCTCGGGATCGGTCGCATGGCCGCGGGCGATCACTTCCCCTCGGACGTGATCTGGGCCTGGGTGTTCGTCTATGGCACCGCGCTGCTGCTCTATCACGGCGTGCTGCGGGTGCCGCGGCGCGAGCGTGCCGCCGCGCTCGCGCCGCCGTCGTCGAGTCGGCTGCGTCATCCGCGCCTGACCGCGCTCGGCTACGCCCTGGCCGTGCCGGTGATGATCGCGGTGGTGCTGGTCGCGACCCCGCTCAAGCGGATCGAGTACGAGCGCATCGCCCACGACGAGTTCCTGCCCGCGCCCGAGGTGTTGCGTATCGAGGCCGACGACCTGGACGTCGTCCTGTTCTGGATCGGCGAGCGTGACCGGCGCGCCCAGCTGAGGCTCGAGGCGCGCGGCTTCGGCCTGCCCTGGAGCCGGGTGGAGAGCCGGCTGGTCGCGCGCGACGGGGTACTGAGCTACGACGTCGTCCATCGCGGGCTGTTCACCGAGCGCGACACCAAGCTCGCGCTCGGCGTGGTCGCCGACGAATGGCGGCGGGTCGAGGTGATCACCGGTGAGGGCGACATCCGCCGCTATCCCGCACCGCCCTCGGTCACGCTGCCCGAGCTGCGCCTCGAGAGCGCCCACGGGCGGGTGGTCGAGGGCGCGCCCGGGACCCGCTAGCAGATCCGCGGCAGCTGCTCGCCGGTGAGCCAGTCGACCACCCGCGAGCCGCCGAACCCGGTCTCCATCTGCACCAGCCGCAGCGTGTCCTCGACCACCTCGCCGATGTGGCTGGCGGCGGCGCCGAGCGGGTGGGCGCGCATCGCCGCGAGCAGGTCGTCGACCCGCTCGGGCGGACAGATCGCCACCAGCTTGCCCTCGTTGGCGATGTGCAGCGGGTCGAGTCCGAGCAGTTCGCAGGCGGCGGCGACCTCGGGGTGGACGGGGATCGCCGCCTCGCGGATCTGCATCCCCACCCCGGACTGTCGCGCCAGCTCGTTGAGACAGGCCGCCAGCCCGCCGCGGGTGGGGTCGCGCAGACAGCGCAGCCCCGGCACCGCCGCGAGCATCGCGGCGACCAGCCCGTGCAACGCGGCGCTGTCCGAGCGCACCCCGGTGGCGAAGCCGAGGTGCTCGCGCTGGGCGAGGATGGCCACTCCGTGCTCGCCGATGCCGCCGCTGAGCACGATGGCATCGCCCGGGCGGGCGCGCTCGCCGGAGAGCTCGATGCCCTCGGGCACCACCCCGAGCCCGGTGGTGGTGATGAACACCCCGTCGCCCTTGCCGCGTTCGACCACCTTGGTGTCGCCGGTGACTACGGTCACCCCGGCCTCGCGCGCCGCCCGCGCCATGCTGGCGACGATGCGATCGAGCGCGGCGAGGGCGAAGCCCTCCTCGATGATGAACCCGGCGCTGAGGTGCAGCGGCTGCGCGCCGCCCATGGCGAGATCGTTGACGGTGCCGTGCACCGCCAGCGCGCCGATGTCACCGCCGGGGAAGAACAGCGGCGAGACCACGTGGCCGTCGGTGCTCATCGCCAGTCGGCCGGGTGGGACCGCGAAGCGGGCCTGGTCGTTGCCCTGGGCGAGCAGCGGGTTGTCGAGATGACGGCGGAAGATCCCGTCGATGAGCTGGTCCATGGCGCGACCGCCGGCGCCGTGGGTCATCTCCACCCGGCCGTGGTCGAGGTCGAGCGGGGTGTGGGGGCTGGATTGGCTGGTCATCGGGTCGGTTCTCGTCGGTGATCGCGGGCGCGGTGCCCGGGGTGCATGCGGGTCAGCCGGCGGCCGCCCGGTCGCGGGTCCGGCCATAGCTCCAGTAGGCGGCACAGGCGCCCTCGGAGGAGACCATGCAGGCGCCGAGCGGGTGCGCCGGGGTACAGCCGGTGCCGAACAGACGGCACTCGGTGGGGCGCTTCTCGCCGCGCAGGATCGCCGGGCACTCGCAGCCACGGGGCTCGCGCGCCGGCGCGCACTCGACCGGGAAGCGGCGCTCGGCGTCGAACTCGGCGAATTCGGGGGCGAGTTCCAGCGCGCTCTCCGCGATCTCGCCGAGCCCGCGCCAGGCAAAGCGCTCGCGCACCCGGAAGACCCGCGCCATCAGCGCCTGCGCCTTGCGGTTGCCGCTCTCGCTGACCGCGCGACGGTACTGGTTCTCGACCCGCGCCGTGCCGGCGTTGATCTGGCGCACCAGCATCAGCGTCGACTGCATCACGTCGAGCGGCTCGAAGCCGGCGATCACCAGCGGCAGCCGGTGCTGCTCGGGGACGAAGGCATAGGGGGCGGTGCCGATCAGGGTGCTGACGTGCGAGGGCCCGAGGATGGCGTCGATGCGTGCGCCGTCAGCGAGGATGGCGGCGAGCGCCGGCGGGGTGAGCACGTGGTTGCAGAACACCGAGAAATTGGCGAGTCCCTCGGCGCGCGCCTGCTCCAACGCCACCGCGGTCGGCGGGGTGGTGGTCTCGAAGCCGATGGCGAAGAACACCACCTCGCGCCCCGGCTGCTCGCGGGCGATGCGCAGCGCATCCTGGGTGGAGTAGACCATGCGCACGTCGGCGCCCTCGGCACGGGCCTGGAACAGGGTGCGACGGTCGCCGCCTGGAACCCGCATCAGGTCGCCGTAGGTGCACAGCGTCACCCCGTGGCGTTCGGTCAGCGCGATCGCCTGATCGATCCGCGCCATCGGCAGCACGCACACCGGACAGCCGGGGCCGTGGACGAAGCGCAGCCGCGGCGGCATCAGCTGCTGCACCCCGTAGCGGAAGATGGCGTGGGTGTGACCGCCGCAGAACTCCATCAGCCGGTAGTCGCGACCGGGGTCGACCTCGGCGGCGATGGTCGCGGCGAGCCGCTTGGCGAGGGCGTGGTCGCGGAACTCGTCGACATATCTCATGGCGCATCCCCCGGGGCGAGCAGCCCGGCCTCGCGCATCGTCTCCAGGGTGCGTTCGGCCTCCTCGGGGTCGATGCGGTTGAGCGCGTAGCCGACGTGGATCAGCACGTAGTCGCCGACCTCGGCGCTGTCGAGCAGGGCGAGCGAGACGCTGCGCGCGACCCCGTCGAGTGCGACCTCGGCGGTGTCGCTGGCGTGGTCGATGGCGGTGATCCGGGCGGGGATGGCTAGGCACATGGCGGGACCTCGCTGGGGCCGGTGAGGGTCAGGTCGAAGGCGACACAGGGGTCGAGGGCGGCGATCAGCAGCCCGGCGCGCCGGCGCAGTTCGGTCTCGGGGACCGGTTCGAGCGCCTCGAGCGCCAGCGCGAGCGCCCCGCGCGGGTGGAAGTTCCACTCGGTGGGGGCGAGGATGCGATAGTCGGCGATGTGGCCTCGCGCGTCGAGCCGGACCAGATGGATCAGCTCGCCGCGCGCGGCGGCGGCGCGACCGACGCCGAGACCGCCGTCGAGCGCGGCGGTCGGTGGCGGCTCGATCAGCGGCGGGGCGGCGACCTCGACGAGCTGCGCGGCGAGCCGCGCCAGCAGCCCGGCGCCGAGCGCGCCGATCAGCGGGTGATGGTGCTGGCGGGTGAGGGGCGTGGTCTCGCGCGGCGCACCGTCCCAGGTCGGGGCGGCGATAAACCCGGGGTCGGCGAGCCGGGGCAGCAGGTCGGCGAGCGCCCGCTCGTCGAGCGCCGGCAGCGGTGCGATGGTGGTGGCGCCGAGCCCGGCGAGGTCGTCGACGATCACCCGCTGGAGCAGTCGCGCCGCCTGACTGACGCCGCTCGCCGCCCAGTCGGCGAGCCGCTCCGGGGTGTCGATGCGGGCGTGCCAGTGCGCCGGGGACATGCCGAAGACGCGCTCCTCGAGCAGGGTGTCGAGGGCGTCGCGGGTCTCGGCGAGCACCCGCTGGTCGGTCGTTGCGGGGCGGGCGTGGGGGATGAAGAGGTCCGCGTCCGGGTCGAGCGCGGTGAGCAGGGTGCGGGTCAGACCGTGGACCCGGGCGAGCGTCAGGTGATCGGCCGGCTCGTCGAGCGCCGCCGGCCAGTCGATGAGGATGCGCCAGAGGTGCTCGCGCCGGGTCTCGCTCGCCACCGCCGCGGCGCGATCAGCGCGGACCGCGGTGGGCGCGGCCTGTCCCTGGGCGTGTTCGAGCGCGGTGGCGCAGGCACACGCCTGGGCCTGGCCGCAGATGCTGTAGAGACGCGGCAACACCCGCGCCGTCTCCGCCGGCGTGCGCCCGATGAACACCTGGCTGGCGGTCACCGGCCGGGTCGAGTGGATCTCGCAGCATCGCGTCTCGGGGGCGATCCGCAGCCGGATCCCGAGTCTGCCGCCTGGTTCCTGCATGCTCAGCCTCCGTCCACGCTCGTCTGTCTGCTGGTCAAACGTGCGCCGGGATCGGACAATGCGCCGACCACCGGCGATCCCCGCCGGGACGGCGCCGCGCCCCGCGCGGTGACCGGTCGCATCCGTTCAGCTCACGACCCACGCACCATGCTCACTCCCGAACAGCTCGCCGGCCTGCGCCGCGACATCGTCTTCACCGCCGAGCCCGGCGGTGTCCCGCTCACCTTTCATACCACCTGGGGACTGTTCTCGCCGCGCGAGATCGATGAGGGCACCCGACTGCTGCTGCAGTACGTCGAGGTCGCGCCCGACGCCGATTGTCTCGACATCGGTTGCGGCTACGGCCCGCTCGGCCTGTCGCTGGCCGCGCGCGCACCCCAGGGCCAGACGCTGATGGTCGACAAGGACTTCGTCGCCGTCGACTACGCCAACGCCAACGCCGCGCGCAACGGGCTCGGCAACGCCCGCGCCCAGCTGAGCAACGGGCTGGCGCAGATCGACCCGGCCGCACGTTTCGATCTGGTGGTGAGCAACATCCCCGCCAAGGTCGGCAAGGAGCTGCTCGCGCTCCTGCTGCACGACGCCCGTGCCCGGCTGCGTCCCGGCGGACGGCTCTATGTGGTCACCATCAACGGGTTGCGCCAGTACATGAAGCGCAACCTCGGTGAGGTCTTCGGCAACTACGACAAGCTCAAGCAGGGCGCGCACTATACCGTGGCGATGGCCGAGCGCTGAGCCTCAGCCGCCGGCCTGCTCGAGCAGCCCGAGCAGACGGACCGCCTCGCCGCCGATGTCGTTGTCGGGGGCGATGTCGCGGGCACGCTCGAGCGCGGCGCGGGCGGTGGCGGTGTCGCTGATCTGGAGGTTGATGAAGCCGTAGGTCAGCCACATCCGCTGCAGCTCGGGGGCGATCTCCAGCCCGGCGCGCAGCGCCTTGAGGGCGCCGGCGGTGTCGCCGGTGTAGAACAGCGACAGGCCGAGGTCGTTGTAGGCCTCGGGGTCGTCGGGGCGGAGCTCGAGGATGCGCTGGTAGTAGCGCGCGGCCTCGCCATAGCGCTGCGACATGAACAGGCTGTCGGCGCGCTGGTGGAGCTGCTCGGGGTCGTTCCCGGTGACCGGCTCGGGCACGCCCTGATCCGGCGCCGCCACCGGGGCCTGGGCGACCTGGATCGGGTTGCGCAGATAGTAGTCGCGGGTGATCGCGAACACCGCGAAGCCGTAGAAGACGAGGAAGACGACGAGCAGCAGCCACTGCAGGGCGGAGAGTCGGGGCATGATCTGGGGTCGGCAAGATGGATGAACGCCCGATCCTAGGAAGGGGCGCGGGGGCTGTCAAACGATCTCCAGCTACCAGCTACCAGCTACCAGCTACCAGCCGCCAGCTACCAGCCGCCAGCCGCCAGTCGTCAGCTACCAGCGGCCAGTGGAGGTATCGGTCGATCACGGCGGCGGCCAGCCATCGAGGCCCTCTTGCCGGGGGCTGATGGCTGGCCGCTGGTGACTCTTCGGCGTCTTTGCGGTTCAATCCCTTGATTGGTTTCGACGGGCGGTCCGGCGGTGTCGGTGCGATGAAGCTCAGGCTCTATATCCTGCTGTTCCTGCTGGCCTTCGGGGTCATCCCGCTGATGTTGGCGGTGGCGATCAATCTGCCGCTGGTGCTCGATCGCACGGCGCTGTTCTATCAGCGCGCCTATCTGCAGAACCTGCGCGCCGACTTCCGCGATCTCGACCAGCACCTGGCCAGTCGACACGAGATGATCCGGTTGCTCGCGCGGTTGCCCGAGCCGGAGCTGATCCTCGGGCTCCAGGGCGAGCCCGGGCAGGTGGCGCTGGCGCGTGAGCGCTATACCCGCTGGGTCAACCAGATCCTCGTCGACCAGCGCGACATCATCCAGATCCTCTTCGTCGACGGCAGCGGGGCGCTGCGCTTCCAGCTCGCGCGTGACCGACAGGATCATGAATGGCGTGCCACCGAGCGCCCACCGCTGCTGCCCGAGCCGCGTTTCCTCGACACCGGGTTGTCGTTGCAGCCGGGGGCGGTGCTGGTCAGTCGCATCCGTATCGACCAGGAGGCCGGCGCGCGCGATCAGCGCCAGCTGATGACCCTGAGCCTGATCAGTCGGCTCGGTGACGAGGGCGGGGCGGTGGTGATGGCGATCGATGTCGGCGGGCTGGCGCAGTTCTATCGCGACACCCTGTGGGTCAACCACGACGGCAGCTATCTGCGCCCCGGCCAGCCGGGCGGCGCCTCGGGCGAGGCCTTCGTCGACTTCTCCGGGCTGGAGGCCATCTTCACCGCAGGCAACCTGGCGCTGTGGAAGGATCGCGCCGGGCGCCAGTTGCTGTGGGTGCCGATGTTCCTCACCGAGGACGGTGCGCCGCTGTGGGTCGGACGCGCGGTCGACCCCTCGCCGATCGATGCCTTCCGCGACGCGCTGATGGTGCGGGTGCTCTCGATCATGCTCGCGCTGGTGGTGGTGGTGATGGTGGTGGCGCGGCTGATCGCCAGACGGCTCGAGCGCTTCGGCCAGTCGCTCACCCGCGGGCTGACCCAGGTGCTGCGCGAGGGGCGGGCGCTGCGCTTTCACTGGCGCGGGCCGCGCGAGATCCGCGCGCTCGGCGCCCAGCTCACCGCGCTGGCCCAGACCCATGCCGAGCACCTGCGCGCCGAGCAGGCCCAGACCCGCGAGCTGGAGCGCTCCAATCGCTACAAGTCGGAGTTTCTCGCCAACGTCAGTCACGAGCTGCGCACCCCGCTCAACTCGATCCTGCTGCTGTCGAAGATGCTCGCCGCCGAGAGTGGCGGGCTCGATCCGGCGCAGCGCCGACAGGCCCAGGTGATCCATGCCGCCGGGCGCGACCTGCGGGCGATGATCGACAACATCCTCGACATCTCGCGGATCGAGGCCGGCCAGGTCGATCTCGATCTCGACAGGGTCGAGCTGCCCCCGCTGCTCGAGTCGCTGGTGGCGCTGATCGAGCCGCAGCTCGCCGACAAGCCGGTGCGCTTGAGCCTGGAGATCGACCCGCGCGCGCCGCGCCAGATCCACTGCGACGGCGACAAGCTGCGCCAGATCCTCAAGAACTTCCTCAGCAACGCGCTCAAGTTCACCGAGCGCGGTCATATCCTGCTCGGTTGCGCGCCGAGCGACGACCCCGAGCTGCCGCTGGCGCTGAGCGTCGCCGACACCGGGATCGGGATCGCCGAGGACAAGCAGGGACTGATCTTCGAGGCTTTCCAGCAGGCCGATGGCTCGACCCGGCGCCGTTATGGCGGCACCGGGCTGGGGCTGTCGATCAGCCGCGAGCTGGCCGCGCTGCTCGGCGGGCGCATCAGTGTCGAGAGCGCGCCCGGGGCCGGGGCGCGCTTCACCCTGCTGCTGCCGCTCACGGCGCCGGGTGGGGCGCCCGATGCGTCGCCGGCGACCGCGGTCCCCCCCGCCACCACGCCAGACACCGTCGCCCCGGTCGCCGTGACGGAGACCGCCTCGCCCGAGGACGGAGACGAGTGGGTGCTGGTGATCGCGCGCGAGGTGCCGCTGCTGGTGCGACTGGCCGCGGCGCTGGGGCGGCGCGGGTTGCGGGTACAGACCGCCGCCGATCTCGAGGAGGCGGGCGAGACCCTGGACGAGGAGGGCGAGGGCTGCATGCTGGTGCTGCTGGCGCTCACCGGGGCGCCCGGTGAGAGCTGTGATAGCATCCACGGCCTGATCGCGCAGTGCCGGGGCGCCGCGCCCGCGGTGGTGCTGCTGGGCGAGGCCGAGGCGTCGCCGCCCGGGCCCTGTCGCGAGGCCGGTGTGCTCGCGCTGCTCGCCAAGTCCGTCGATGACGATCGGCTCGATCGCCTGCTCGCCGAGGTGCGCGGCGCACGGGCCCCATCGACGCGGGATGCACACCAGGCCGGTCGTGCCGCCACCGGATCGGGCGACGCGGCGCGAGGAGAGCGATGATGAGCCATCATGCCGGATTCAAGCTGCTGATCGTCGACGATCACGCGCACAACCTCTTCACCCTGCGCACCCTGATCGAGCGTCATCTCGACTGTGCGGTGCTCGAGGCCAGCTCCGGGCAGCAGGCGCTCGATCTCACCCACGAGCACGCCGACATCGACCTGATCATCCTCGACGTGCAGATGCCGGAGATGGACGGCTTCGAGACCGCCTCGATGCTCAAGCTGCGCAAGCGCACCCGCGACATCCCGATCATCTTCCTCACCGCCGCCTTCAAGTCCGAGGCCTTCCAGCAGCGCGGCTTCGCCGTCGGTGCGGTCGACTATCTGCTCAAGCCGATCGACGACGATCTGCTGATCAACAAGATCGGCACCTATTTCCGCCTGATCGAGAAGGAGCGCGGGCTCAACCGCCAGCTCGAGCAGCAGGTCGCCGAGCGTACCCGCGAGCTGGCCGAGGCGCGCCAGTACCTCGAGAACATCCTCACCTACATGGGCGAGGCGCTGCTGGTGCTCGCCCCCGACGGCACCATCAAGTTCACCAACCCGGCGGCGCGCCACATGCTCGGTTACGAGGAGACGGCGCTGCGCGGGATGGCGATCGGGGACGTCTTCGAGGAGGAGGCCGACGAGCAGGCCGGGGCCTTCATGGGGACCTGGCTCGAGGCGCTGATCCGCACCGGCGCGCTCAGCAAGATCGAGGCGCGGTTCATCGCCAGCGACGGACGCCGGGTGCCGATCCTGTTCTCGCGCACCGCGGTGAGGGATACCCGGGGCGAGATCAGCGATATCATCTGTATTGCCAAGAACATGAGCGGCTATGTCCGGGTCGATCCGGACGATGCCGCGCCCGCGCCGGGGCAGGCGCGGGAACCGTCCTGAGGAGGATGCACGATGACCGATCCGGTTCTGCCCACGGGCCCCGGTGACGAGGAAGACGCCACCCTCACCGCCAACGCCCTCAAGGCGATGGCCCATCCGTTGCGCTGGAAGATCCTGTGCTCGCTCGGCGGGCGCGAGCTCTCGGTCGGCGAGATCGTCGAGCGCGTCGGCACCTCGCAGAGCAACATCTCGCAGCATCTCGAACAGCTGCGCAACAAGAACATCGTGGTCGCCCGCAAGGAGGCCAACCGGATCTATTACCGGATCCGCAACACCCAGCTGCTCGAGCTGATCGGCATCATGCGCGAGGTGTTGTGTCCGGCCAACCTCGACGACCGGCCCTAGCCCCGCGCGTCGACGTCCACCGTCGCGGGGGCCTGACCCCCGACCCCATATCGCAGAGGAATGTCCATGCTCGATCCCAATCAGTGGTTCTCCGAGGTCGTCGCGACCGACGGTTCCGCCTTCTCGCTGAAGATGCGCGCCCGGGTGCACGAGGAGCAGACCCCCTATCAGCGCATCGAGATCTACGACACCGAGGGCTTCGGCCATCTGATGGTGATCGATGGCTGCACCATGCTCTCGACCCGGGACAACTTCCTCTATCACGAGATGATGTCGCACCCGGCGCTGTTCACCCATGCCGCGCCGCGGCGGGTGTGCATCATCGGTGGCGGCGACTGCGGTACCCTGCGTGAGGTGCTGCGTCACGACGGCGTCGAGTCGGCGGTGCAGATCGATATCGACGAGCGCGTCACCCGGCTCGCCGAGCGCTATTTCCCCGAGCTCACCGAGGCCAACGCCGATCCGCGTGCGCAGCTGCTGTTCGAGGACGGGGTGCGCTGGATCCGCGAGGCCGCGCCCGCGAGCCTCGATCTGATCATCGTCGACAGCACCGATCCGGTGGGTCCGGCCGAGGGGCTGTTCACCCGCGATTTCTTCGCCGACTGCGAGCGCGTGCTCGCCCCCGGCGGCATCCTCATCCAGCAGAGCGAATCGCCGCTCTATCACACCCAGTTGCTGCGCGACATGCACCGGGCGCTGCGCGAGGGCGGCTTCGACTCCACCCAGACGCTGTGCTTCCCGCAGCCGATCTATCCCTCCGGCTGGTGGAGCGCGACCATGGCCGGCAAGGGGGTCGCGCTCGATCGCTTCCGCCTCGAGGACGCGCGCGCCAAGCCCTTCGAGACCCGCTACTACAACGCCGAGATCCACCAGGGCGCGCTCGCCCAGCCCGAGTTCCTGCGTCGCGCCCTCGCCGCGACCGACTGATCCTCCCGCCGCCCGGGCGTCCGCCCGGGCCATGCGCCGGTTGCCCGGCGCGCGTCCGTCTCGTCCGTCGTCTCTCGATACAGGGCCCTGTGGGGTGTGCATGTCGCGTCCCGATTCGGGGGCTGCGCTCCCGATCGGGGCAGCGTGCACATGCGCTAATGAGAATAATTGTCATGTACGCGAAATAAGGCGCTGATCGTCCATCTCACCTCGCCAGGATCGGCACGGGACAGGGGCCGAGATCCACCGGATGCGCATCCGTCCGGAGGGTCTCGGTTCCGCGCCATGGGATCAAGACCGCAAGGTCCGTGTGCTCATGACCCCCTGAATCTCTCTGCCGATGTCCCTCGCCGGTCGCCCGAGGTCGTCATGCGCCGGGTCCTCGACCCGCCGGCTGCTCGCGGCGACCAATGGAGATGACTCGTATGCGGTACTCGAACCGGCGCCGTCGGATCGCGGGCGCGATCCTCGGTGTCTCGCTGCCCCTGCAGGGGCTGGCCGCCGGCGCTGACGCGGTGCAGCTCGACACCCTGACGGTAACCTCGCGCCTGAGCGAGGAGTCGCTCGCCGAGATCCCCTTCAGCGTCGACGTGATCGACGCCGGCACGCTCGAGGAGCAGCGTCTGCTCGATCTCGAGGAGGTGTTGCGCCAGACCCCCGGGGTCGACGTCAACTCCTGGGGCGGGGCGAACGACGCCAACATCCGTATCCGCGGTGTCGGCTCGCTCTACCAGGTCAGCGCCGAGGACACCTCGGTGGTGGTCAACCTCGACGGCGTGCCGGTGTCGAGCCGCCATGCCGCGATGGCGACCCTGGACGTCGAGCGCATCGAGGTGCTCAAGGGGCCGCAGGGCACCCTGTTCGGTCGCAACAGCGAGGCCGGTGCGCTCAACGTCCGCAGCCGTCGCCCGACCCGCGAGGCCGAGGGCTATGTGCGCATCGAGGGTGGCGAGGACGGCCAGCAGCTCCAGGAAGCGGCCTTCGGCGGCGCGCTCTCCGAGCAGTGGATGGCGCGGGTGGCGATCCGTCACGAGGGCGCCGACAACTGGATCGAGAATCAGCGCACCGGCGATCCGCTGACCTATCGGCGCGGTCTCGCCGCGCGCGCGAGCCTGCTCTGGGAGCCGAGCGCGGCGACCTCGCTGCTGTTGATCTCCGAGCGCCAGCAGCAGGACGGCTCTGTCTCCAGCATCCTGCTCAGACCCTATGGCGATCCGCCGGTGGTCGATCTCTCGCCCGGCGCGGTCGACGACAACCGCAAGGTGGTCGAGCGTCACTCGCTGGAGTTCGGACAGCGACTCGGCTGGGGCCAACTCACCGCGATCAGCTCGTTGACCAGCGCCGACATCGAGGTCGCCAAGGCCTACGGCACCCGGGTCAGCGAGCAGGTCTTCGGCATGCCGATCGAGTACGTCGCCACGGATGACGGCGATGAGCGGGTGTTCAACCAGGATCTGCGACTGTCCTCGCTGCCCGGTGCCGAGGTGTTCTGGGTGGCCGGGCTCAACCTGTCGCGCTCGCGGCGGACCTGGGACTCGGCGAGCGCCCTGGAGCAGACGCACTACGAGCGTCGTTTCGATACCCATGGCGAGGCGATCTACGGCGAGCTGACCTATCCGCTCGCCGACGCCTGGAAGCTCACCGCCGGCTGGCGTCACACCTGGGAGGAGAAGCGCTACGGCGCCACCTATCACCGTCCGACCTCGACGGTCAGCGAGCGGCGGCGTCTCAGCGACAGCTACGACACCGGTCGCCTGGCGCTCTCGCACAGGCTCAGCGAGTCGACCAACCTCTATGCCGTCGCCGCGCGCGGCTACAAGTCGGGCGGCTTCAACGACTTCGCCACCCAGATCGCCGACAGCGAGCCCTATCGCGCGGCCACCGTCGACAGCCTCGAGATCGGCTTCAAGCACCATGCGCTCGACGGGCGCTTCGATCTCAGCGGCGCGCTCTTCTACAACCGCGTCGCGGATGACCATCTGCTCGGTTTCGATTACCTGACCATGGCCACCCAGGCGGTCAACGCCGACACCGAGAGCCAGGGCGCCGAGCTCGAGGGCAACTGGCGCATCGGCGCCGGGCTGAGCCTGACGGCGGGGCTGAGCTATACCGACGCGACCATCACCGAGGATGTCGTCGGGGTCCAGGGCGGACGGGTCGCCGCCGGCAACCGGGTGCCCGACGTGGCGCGCTGGAGCGGGCTGGTGTCGCTGTCCTGGCAGCACGCGCTCGAGTCCTTCCCCGGTGGCGCGGCGCCGTTGCTCAATGCCCGGCTCACCCATCGCTATGTCGGCGAGCGCCCGGCCGATCCCCAGAACCGCATCGACCTCGACGCCTATCACAAGCTCGATCTACGGCTCGGGCTGATGTTCGGCGCCACCGAGTTCTATGTCTGGGGCGACAACCTGCTCGATGCCGACTACGAGCACTACGCCTACTGGTTCCCGCCCGATATCTCCGTCGGTCTGCCGGCGCAGGGACGCGTCCTCGGGCTCGGGGTGAGCCATCTGTTCTGAACCCAGCGGTCGTCCCCGGCGATGCGCGTCGCGGACGGCCAGTCCAGCCATCCATCTGCGGAGGTCATCGATGAACACCGACCCGGACCAGCCCGCGCGCGCCGCGCCCACCGATATCAGCCCGTGGGCGGTGATGCGCCCGGTCCGTGGCCAGATCGGCGTCGCCATGGCGCTGTCGGCCGCGTCCACACTCTCCACCCTGGCCGCGCTCGGACTGCTTGCCTGGCTGGTGCACGGTCTGATCCAGGACCCCGGCACCATGCCCTGGGCGGCGCTGCTCGGCGCCGCCGGCTGTACCGCGCTCGCCTATGTGCTCAGGGTGCAGTCCTTCTCCCAGTCGCACGCGGCGGCCTTCCGGCTCGAGCAGGTGCTGCGTACCCGGCTCAGTCAGCACCTGGCGCGGATCTCGCTCGGCGAGGCCCAGCGCCTCGGCGCCGGCGCCCTGGCCAAGGTGATGCAGGACGACGTCAAGGAGCTGCACGTGTTCGTCGCCGACAGCACGCCGCTCTATGCCCGCGCCTATGTCGCGCCGCTGCTCACCCTGGTGGCGCTGCTGTGGCTCGACTGGCGTCTGGCGCTCGGCGCGCTCGCGGTGTTGGCGCTCGGTTTCGTGGCGATGAACCTGGCGATGCGTGACCGCGCCGAGATCAGCCGGCGCTATCACCTGGCGCGCGAGCAGGTCGGCGCGGCGGTGGTCGAGTTCGTCCAGGCGATGCCGGTGGTGCGGACCTTCGACAGCGGTCATGCCACCTTCGGGCGCTACCATCGCGCGTTGGAGCAGTATCTGGAGATCGTCACCCGCTGGTATCGCGAGGCCGGGCTGTCGGCGCGGCTCGGGCTGGCGGTGCTCAACCCGCTGCCGACCCTGGTGGTGCTGCTGTGGTGCGGCGCCCTGCTGATCTGGCAGGACGCGCTCGCCTTCTCCACCTGGCTGGCGGTGCTGCTGGTCGGCACCGGCATGGCCGAGGCGCTGATGCCGCTGATGTCGCTGCTGCACCTGATCGACAAGGCCAAGCTCAGCATCGGCCGCATCGAGCAGATCGAGCGGTTGCCGGCACTGGCGGTGGCGCAGCGCGGCAAGGAGCCACTCCCGGGCGACACCAGCGTGGTTTTCGAGGAGGTCGAGTTCCGCTACGAGGGCAGCGAGTCGGCGGCGCTCGCCGGGCTCGACTTCCGCGTCGAGCCGGGCACCGTCACCGCCCTGGTCGGGCCCTCGGGCGCGGGCAAGACCACGGTGGCGCGACTGATCCCGCGCTTCTGGGACGTCACCGCCGGGCGTATCCGCGTCGGCGGGGTCGATGTCCGCGAGATGCGTCCCGAGACGCTGATGCAGCAGGTCGCCTTCGTCTTCCAGGACACCTTCCTGTTCGCCACCTCGATCGCCGACAACATCCGCCTCGGCATGCCCGGGACGGACATGGCGGCGGTGATCGCCGCCGCCCGCGCTGCCCAGGCCCATGACTTCATCATGGCGCTGCCGCAGGGCTACGACACCCAGGTCGGCGAGCGCGGCATCTTCCTCTCCGGCGGGCAGCGCCAGCGCATCACCATCGCCCGCGCCATCCTCCAGGACCGGCCGATCCTGGTGCTCGATGAGGCCACCGCCTTCGCCGACCCGGAGAACGAGGCGGCGCTGGTGCGCGCGCTCTCGCACCTGATGCGCGGCAAGACGGTGATCCTGGTCGCCCATCGTCTCTCCACCATCCGCGACGCCGACCAGATCCTGGTGCTCGACCGCGGTCGGCTGGTCGAGCGTGGCCGTCACCACGAGCTGCTCGAGCACGATGGTCGCTATGCCCGGCTGTGGCGCAGCTACACCCAGGCCCAGCAGTGGGCGCTGGGCGCGCACGCCGTCGAGGAGCAGGCCCCCACCGCCAGCGAGGAGACCCCCGCATGAACGCCGAGACCCTGAACCCGGACCAGACCGAGCGCCTCACCCTGGTGCCCTGGCGCGAGACCTATCGACGGTTGCTCACCACCGCCGGCGAGCATGCCCGCGGGCTGCGCGCGAGCCTGCTCGGGCTGGTGGTCGCCGCGGCCCTGCAGGGGTTGGCGCTGGCCTGCATCCTGCCGCTGTTCATCGCGCTGCTGCGTCCGCAGCCGGAGTGGTCGGCAGTGTTCGTGTGGCTGGCGACGATGACCCTGCTGGCGCTGCTCGCCACCGTGGCGCGCTGGCGTGCCATGGGCTTCGACTTCGACGGTCGGATGTGTCGCGCCACCCACGCGCTGCGGGTACAACTCGGCGAGCAGCTGCGGCGGATGCCGCTCGAGCGGTTGCAGGACAAGCGCACCGGTGAGCTCAGCGCGATGCTGCTCGGCAACGTCGACGAGAACCTCAACTATGCGCTGACGGTGTTCAACATGATCGCCGCGGCGGTGGTCGCTCCCCTGGTGGCGGCGCTGGTCACCCTGTGGTTCGATTGGCGGGTGGGGCTGATCCTGCTGCTGGTGTTCCCGGCGATCGTACCGCTCTATCGCTGGCGCCGGCCGTTGCAGGATCGCGACAAGCGCCGTGTCGCCGCCGCCCACAGCCGCACCTATGCCGATATCCTCGAATACACCCAGGGGCTGCCGGTACTGCGCGCGGCCTGCTGCGAGGGCGAGAAGGCCGAGCGGCTGCAGCAGGGCTTCGCGCAGCTGCGCGAGGTCCAGGAGCAGGCCGAGCGCGCCGCGGCCAGACCGGCGATCCTGATCGCCAGCGTGGTCGAGCTGGGGCTGCTGCTGGTGGTCGCTGCCGGTACCACCTGGGTGGTGCTGGGATCGCTCGACCTGGCGGTGTTGGCGGCGGTGATGGTGATGGTGGTGCGCTTCGCCGAGCCGCTGGCCAACTTCATCAACTTCACCACGGTGCTCGGCATCATCGAGGCGGCGCTCGCGCGCATCGAGGCGCTGCTGGCGATCGCGCCGCTGGCGCAGCAGGAGCCGCAACGCACCCCCGATCGCTACGACATCCGCTTCGAGGGCGTCTCGTTTCGCTATGCCCAGAGCGATACGCCGGTGATCGACGGCATCGATGCCGAGCTGGCGCCGTGCAGTCTCACCGCCCTGGTCGGTCCCTCCGGTTCGGGCAAGACCACGCTCACCCGGCTGTTGATGCGTCATGCCGACGTCCAGGCCGGACGCATCACCATCGGCGGGGTGGATGTGCGCGCGATCCCGCCGAAGACCCTCAACGGACTGATCTCGGCGGTGTTCCAGGACGTCTATCTGTTCGACGACACGGTGCGCGCCAATATCCGCATGGCCCGCCCCACGGCCAGCGACGCCGAGGTCGAGGCCGCGGCGCGCGCCGCCCAGTGCCTGTCGTTCATCGAGCGGCTGCCGCAGGGCTGGGACACCCGGCTCGGTGAGATCGGCGGGCGGCTCTCCGGCGGCGAGCGTCAGCGCATCTCGATCGCCCGGGCGCTGCTCAAGGATGCGCCGATCGTGATCCTCGACGAGCCCACCGCCGCGCTCGACACCGAGAGCGAGGTGGCGGTGCAGCGTGCCATCGACGCCCTGGTGCGCGACAAGACGGTGATCGTGATCGCCCACCGGCTCTCCACCATCGCCGGCGCCGACCGCATCCTGGTGATCGACGACGGGGAGCTGGTCGAGCAGGGACGTCATCAGCAGCTGCTCGCCGCCGACGGGCGCTATCGCGCGATGTGGGACGCCCAGCAGGCGACCAAGGACTGGCACCTGAAGGAGGCGTTGTCGGTCTGATCCGGCGCGCCGCTGTCGCCTCGCGGGCGTGCACCCGTCTCCATTCGTCCGTTCCCGGCGGCGGGATCCGCGTCCTGCCGCCGCTCCAGCGAGTCCTCCACGATGACGACCTCACATCTCCCCAACCTCACCGGCGTCCCCGAGACCATGCTGTGGACGCTGCACAACCGCGCCAGCGAGGCCGCCCGCGCCGACGGGGTGATCCGCGACCCCCTGGCGCTGCGGATCCATCGCACCCTCGACTACGACTACGAGCGCGCCTTCGGCCCCGCCGACTACTCCCACGGCGTGCGCTCGGCGATCTTCGATGCCGAGCTGCGCGCCTTCCTCGCCGCCCACCCCGACGGGATCATCGTCAATCTCGGCGAGGGGCTCGAGACCCAGCGCTTCCGTCTCGACTCGGAGCGCTCGCTGTGGCTGAGCGTCGATCTGCCCGAGGCGATCGCCATCCGCGAGCGCTTCATCACCGCGGACGCGCGTCATCTGCACCTGGCGATGAGCGCGCTCGACACCCGCTGGATCGACCGGGTGCCGCCCGGTCGAGCCGTCTATGTCACCGCCCAGGGCCTGCTGATGTACTTCGACCCCGAGGCGGTGGCCGGGCTGTTGCGCGAGATGGCCGCCCGTCTGCCCGGTGCCTGGTTCGCCTTCGATCACATCCCCGGGTGGCTGTCGCGGCGCACCCTGCGCGGCTGGTGGAAGACGCCGCACTACCGCACCCCGGAGATGCCCTGGGGGATCGCCCGTCACCGGGTCGCGCCGACGCTGCGCGGCTGGGTGCCGGATCTCGCCGAGATCCGCGCGCTCGACTTCGTCGCCCCGCGCGGGGCGGCGCGTCCGCTGTCGTGGCTGGTGGCGCGGCTGCCGCTGGTGCGGCGGATGCTGCCCGGGATCACCCGGGTGCGTTTCGCGGGCGGGTGATAAAAAAAGGGCCCCGGTGAGGGGCCCTGAGTGGCTCAACAACAGAGGAGTGAGCAGCGCGGGAACAACAGGGAGAGACGGGGAGGGTCAGCTGGCGCGACGCGTGGCGGTGAACTCGGGATAGGCCTCGAGACCGCACTCGCCGAGGTCGACGCCGGCATACTCCTCCTCCTCGCTGACGCGCAGCCCCATCACCAGACGGATCAGCAGCCACACCAGCAGCGAGGTGGTGAACACCCAGCCGAGGATGGCGCCGAGCCCGATCGCCTGGGCGGCGAAGCTCGCGCCGGGGTTGGTGATCGGCACCGCCATCAGCCCCCACATGCCGACCACGCCGTGCACCGAGATGGCGCCGACCGGGTCGTCGATGCGCAGTCGGTCGAGGGTGACGATGGAGAACACCACCAGCACGCCGCCGACACCACCGATCAGGGTGGCGAACAGCGGCGAGGGGGTGAGCGGCTCGGCGGTGATCGCCACCAGCCCGGCCAGCGCGCCGTTGAGCGCCATGGTGAGATCGGCCTTGCCGAACAGCAGCCGGGCGGTGATCAGACCGAGCAGGGTGCCGCCGGCGGCGGCCATGTTGGTGTTGACGAAGATCGCCGCCACCGCGTTGGTGTTGTCGAACCCGGTGAGGGCGAGCTGGGAGCCGCCGTTGAAGCCGAACCAGCCGAGCCAGAGCACGAAGGTGCCGAGAGTGGCCAGCGGCAGATTGGCGCCGGGGATGGCGTTGATCGAGCCGTCCTTGCCGTACTTGCCGCGGCGCGCGCCGAGCAGCAGCACCCCGGCGAGCGCGGCCGCGGCGCCGCACAGGTGCACCAGGCCGGAGCCGGCGAAGTCGTTGAAGCCGACCGCCTCGAGCCAGCCGCCGCCCCACTTCCAGTAGCCCTGGATGGGATAGATCACGGCGGTCATCACGGTGGCAAAGAGCAGGAAGGACCACAGCTTCATGCGCTCGGCCACCGCGCCCGAGACGATCGACATGGCGGTGGCGACGAACACCACCTGGAAGAAGAAGTCGGACATGCGGGCGTGGTTGAGGCCCTCGGCGGTGATGGTCGCGGCGTCGTGGTCACCGCCGAAGAGAAAGCCCCAGTCGAGACCGGGGACGAAGCCGTTGCCCGCCGTCGGGTACATGAGGTCGTAGCCGATCAGCATGTAGGTGGTGCTGGCGATGGCGAACAGGGCGATGTTCTTGGTGAGGATCTCGGCGGTGTTCTTGGCGCGGACCAGCCCGGCCTCGAGCATGGCGAAGCCGGCGGCCATCCACATCACCAGGGCGCCGGTGACGAGGAAGTAGAAGGTGTCCAGGGCATAGACGAGCTGCGTGGTGGATTCCACGGGTGGGACCTCCGAATCGGACTGGGCGCGGCGCTCGGGCGCCGCGCGGGGAGCGGGGCGAGCGGCCGGAGCCGCTCGCCGTGGTGGCGGGGTCAGAGGATATAGCCGCGCTCGTCGTGCAGCGAGAGGTCGAGCCCCTCGGTCTCCTGCTCCTCGTCGACGCGCAGCCCGATGGTGGCCTTGAGTCCGAGCAGCAGCAGCAGGCTGACGATGCCGCCGTAGACCAGGGTGGCGATCACCGAGACGAACTGGATCCACACCTGGGCGCCGATGCCGTCGACACCGTCGGCCAGGCCCGCGCCGCCGAGCGCCGGGGCGGCGAACACGCCGGTGAGCAGGGCGCCGACGATACCGGCGACGCCGTGCACGCCCCAGACGTCGAGCGAGTCGTCATAGCCGAGCCAGTGCTTGACCTTGGTCGAGGCGATGAAGGCGAAGATCGCGCCGGCGAAGCCGATGACGATCGCGCCCATCGGGCCGGCGGTGCCCGAGGCCGGGGTGATGGCCACCAGACCGGCGACCGCGCCGGTGGCGATGCCGAGCACCGAGGGTTTGCCGTGGCTGATCCACTCGGCGAACATCCAGGTCAGCGCCGCGGTGGCGGTGGCCAGCTGGGTGACGGTGAGCGCCATCGCCGCGGTGGAGTCGGCGGCGAGTTCGGAGCCGGCGTTGAAGCCGAACCAGCCGACCCACAGCATCGCCGCGCCCATCACCGTCAGCCCGAGATTGTGCGGCGGCATCGCCGTGGTCGGGTAGCCCTTGCGCTTGCCGAGCACGATGGCGGCGACCAGCGCGGCGATACCGGCATTGATGTGGACCACGGTGCCGCCGGCGAAGTCGAGCGCGCCCATCTCGCCGATCCAGCCGCCGCCCCACACCCAGTGGGCGATGGGGATGTAGACCAGGGTCAGCCACAGCGCCATGAAGATCAGCATCGCCGAGAACTTCATCCGTTCGGCGAAGGCGCCGACCATCAGCGCCGGGGTGATGATGGCGAAGGTCATCTGGAAGGTCATGAACAGCGACTCGGGGATGCTCCCGGAGAGGGTGTCGACCTGCAGTCCGGCGAGAAACAGCCGCTCGAAGCCGCCGATCCAGGCGTTGTTGGCACCGCCGTCGGTGAACGCCAGGCTGTAGCCGTAGACCGCCCACAAGAGGCTCATCAGACAGGCGATGGCGAAGCACTGCATCAGCACCGAGAGCACGTTCTTGGCGCGCACCAGACCGGCGTAGAACAGCGACAGGCCGGGCAGGGTCATGAACAGCACCAGCGCGGTGGCGGTCAGCATCCAGGCGGTGTCGCCGGCGCTCAGCGCGGCGTCGTCCTGGCCCCAGGCGAGCAGGGGCGAGAGCAGCAGCGCGACCAGCAGAGGCGCGCGCAGGGTCGTCGAATGTCGCATCGGATTCACCGTTACATCTCCTAGCACTGCCTGGCTCAAAGCGCGTCCGGACCGGTCTCGCCGGTACGGATACGGGTGACCTGGTCGAGGTTGAACACGAAGATCTTGCCGTCGCCGATCTTGCCGGTGCGGGCGGCGGTGCTGATCGCCTCGACCACCTTGTCGACCATGCCGTCGTCGACGGCGATCTCGAGCTTGATCTTGGGGAGGAAGTCGACCACGTATTCGGCGCCGCGGTAGAGCTCGGTGTGGCCCTTCTGGCGACCGAAGCCCTTGACCTCGATCACGGTGATGCCGGAGACCCCGATGTCGCCGAGCGCCTCGCGCACGTCGTCGAGCTTGAAGGGTTTGATGACGGCTGCAACAAGTTTCATCGCGAATGAACTCCTGTGAGGACCGGAATCCCTGCTCCGGTCCGGGGTTGGGGGCGGGCGCGTGTGCTGTCGCTCAGAACTCCTTGTTCCAGCCCACCCAGACCTTGGGGTCGTCGTCGTAGGTGTCGCGACCGACCTGGTCGTAGTTCAGGCTGAAGGTGCCGAAGTCGCCGGCCTCGCGGCTGATCGAGGCGCCCCAGTGGGCGTAGTCGTTGCCGCCGTCGTTGTACTCGAAATCGGTGTAGCCGCCGTAGACGGTCAGACCGAGGTCGAAGGGCAGGGTGAAGTCGAGGCTGGCGTGGTAGTAGAGATCGCCCTGGATGTAGAGCGCCTCGTCGTTGTTGACCCCCGGGGCGCCGTCGGCCTGGCCGTAGACGGTGTAGGCGATGCCGGCGGTGAGCCAGCGGTAGCTGAGGCTGGCGGCGAGTTCGGCGAAGTCGCTGTCGCGACCGTCGGGGTAGGCGTAGTAGACGGCGCCGAGGTCGTAGCCGAGTTCGTCGGTGATGTTGCCGGCGAAGCCGAGATAGGCGTCGAGCTCGTAGCTGGTGTTGTCGCCGAAGTCGACGTTGGAGGCCCAGGTGCCGGCGTAGAAGCCGCTCTCGTGGGCGTAGTCGAGTCCGCCCTGGACGGCGGCCTGATCATCGGTCTGGCTCTGGCCGCGCCAGATGTAGTTGCTGACCACGCCGATGTTGGCGCTCACCGAGTGCGGGCCCTCGGCGCTCGCGCCCTGCCAGGGCATGAATGCCGCGCTCAGTGCGGTGGCGGTCAGGATGGCGCCGATGCGTGCTTGCTGCATTGACTGATACCTCTGTTTGCTTGCGTTGGGTCGTGGCGGTTGTCGTCCATGTGCGCCGCAGTCGGCTGTGTGGGTTGAGCCGGGGACGCGAAAACGTTCAGTGGACATCAGCACATCGCGTGCCAGTTGCCGTTTGGGGCGTGTTGGAGACGCTTTTCGGCATCATGTGCCAAAGTGGCAACAGAAGAGTGCACCGGATTGGTGCCGGTAGGGTGTCGGCGGTCAGATTAGCGCACCAAAAGAAGGCGGCACAGCACCGTCGATCGGCGCAGACGGCACCGTGCGACACACCTATAATGTGGGCCCAAGGGCGCCTCAGCGCGGTTCTTGTCGCCGTCCCGCGGAAGCGGGCGACGGCCTCGTCCAACCTCATCCACAGCGCGCGGGCCGGTGGGTTCGCGCCGAAGGAATCGATCATGTTAGATCCCAAGCAACTCGACGATCTGGTCCAGCGGTTCGCCGCGAACATGCCCAAGGGGCTGCAGGTGTTGCAGGAAGACATCAATCGCAACGTCAAGGCCTCGCTCGAGTCCGGCCTCTCGCGGCTCGATCTGGTGACCCGCGAGGAGTTCGACGTGCAGTCGGCGGTGCTCGCCCGCACCCGCGAGAAGGTCGTGGCGCTCGAGGCCCAGGTCGCGGCGCTCGAGCAGGCGCTCGGCGCGCGTCAGTCGAACGCCGACTGACCCCGGTCGCGACCCGGCGTTGGCGCTCTGCACCCTGCACAGCCGCGCCTGCGTGGGCATCTCGGCCCCGGCGGTGGCCGTCGAGGTCCATCTCTCCTCCGGGCTGCCGGCGCTGTCGTTGGTGGGGCTCCCCGAGGCGGCGGTGCGTGAGAGCAAGGAGCGGGTGCGCGGGGCGCTGCTCAATGCCCGCTTCCGCTTTCCCGACGGTCGTCTGACCATCAACCTCGCCCCCGCCGACCTGCCCAAGGAGGGCGGGCGCTTCGACCTGCCGATCGCGCTCGGCATCCTCGGCGCCTCGGGACAGCTCGGTGCCGCCGAACTCGATGACTGCGAGTGTCTCGGCGAGCTGGCGCTCTCCGGCGCGCTGCGTCCGGTCAGCGGGGTGATCCCCGCGGCGCTGGCCGCGCGCGCGGCCGGGCGCACCCTGATCCTGCCGCGCGCCAATGCCGAGGAGGCGGCGCTGGTCGGCGGGCTCGAGCTGCTGCCGGCCGAGCATCTCGGCGAGGTCTGTGAGCACCTCGCCGGGGTGCGTGCGCTGAGGCCGCACCCGCAGGGGAGCGAGGTCGTCACCGCGCCGACTGTCGCCGACCTCCGCGAGGTGCGCGGTCAGGCGCAGGCCAAGCGGGCGCTCGAGGTCGCCGCCGCCGGCGGCCACAGCCTGCTGCTGATCGGCCCGCCGGGCAGCGGCAAGTCGATGCTGGCGAGCCGGCTGCCGGGGCTGTTGCCGCCGTTGAGCGAGGACGAGGCGCTGGAGAGCGCGGCGATCCGCTCGGTGAGTGCCAGTACGCCGTTCGATCCGGCACGCTGGCGCGAGCGACCGTTCCGCGCCCCCCACCACACCGCCTCGGCGGTGGCCCTGGTCGGCGGCGGGGGCAATCCGCGTCCGGGCGAGATCTCGCTGGCGCACCACGGGGTGCTGTTCCTCGACGAGCTGCCGGAGTTCGACCGGCGGGTGCTGGAGGTGCTGCGCGAGCCGCTGGAGTCGGGTCATATCGACATCTCGCGGGCGGCGCGTCAGGCGCGCTTCCCGGCGCGTTTCCAGCTGGTGGCGGCGATGAACCCCTGCCCCTGCGGTTATCTCGGCGACCCGGGCGGGCGCTGTCACTGCAGTCGCGAGCAGGTCGCGCGCTATCGCGCGCGGATCTCGGGACCGCTGATCGATCGCATCGACCTGCAGCTCGAGGTGCCGCGGGTCGAACTCGGCGCGTTGCTCGCGCCCTCGGCCCCGCAGGCCGAGGACTCGGCGACGGTGCGCGCGCGGGTGTGCGCGGCGCGTGAGCGCCAGCAGCACCGCGCCGGGTGCGCCAACGCCGCGCTCGACACCGCTGGCCTCGAGCGCGACTGCGCGCTCGAGGCCGCGGGGGTACGGATGATGGAGCAGGCGATGGCCAGGCTGGGGCTCTCGGCGCGCGCCTATCACCGGGTGCTCAAGGTGGCGCGCACCATCGCCGACCTGGAGGGCGCGACGCGGATCGCCCCGGCCCATCTCGGCGAGGCGATCGGCTATCGCCGTCTCGATCGCGCCGCCGAGCGGCCCTGAAGACGCATCGCGCGGGTCTCTCGCCCGCGCACCACAGTGTTCGCAACCGATACCGGATCATCATGCTGCAACTTCAAGAGCTCAGCCTGCGCCGTGGCCCCAACCTGTTGCTGGAGGGCGCCGACGTCACCGTCTATCCCGGTCAGCGGGTGGGGCTGGTCGGCGCCAACGGCTGTGGCAAGTCGAGCCTGTTCGCGCTGTTGCTCGGCGAACTCGGCGCCGACGCCGGCGCCGTCTCGCTGCCGCCCGACTGGGTGATCGCCCATGTCGCCCAGCACACCCCGGACACCGAGCGCGCGGCGATCGAATTCGTCCTCGACGGCGACCGCGAGCTGCGCGAGATCGAGCGCGAGCTGGCCCGCGCCGAGGCCGACGGCGACGGGCTGCGCCACGCCGAGTGGCTGGGGCGGCTGGAGGCGATCGACGGCTATGGCGCCGAGAGTCGCGCGGCGCGTCTGCTCCACGGTCTGGGCTTCGCCCCCGGCGACGAGCGCCGCCCGGTCAACAGCTACTCCGGCGGCTGGCGCATGCGCCTGGCGTTGGCGCGCACCCTGATGTGTCGCTCCGACCTGCTGCTGCTCGACGAGCCGACCAACCATCTCGACCTCGATGCGGTGATCTGGCTGGAGGGCTGGCTGCGGGCCTATCCCGGCACCCTGGTGCTGATCTCGCACGATCGCGATTTCCTCGATGCGGTGGTCGGTCAGGTGCTCGCCCTCGAACAGCGCCGCCTGACCCTCTATACCGGCAACTACTCGGCCTACGAGCGTCAGCGCGCCGAGCGTCTCGCCCAGCAGCAGGCCGCCCACGAGCGCCAGCAGCGCGAGATCGCGCACATGCGTGGCTTCGTCGATCGCTTCCGCGCCAAGGCCACCAAGGCACGTCAGGCGCAGAGTCGGCTGAAGGCGCTCGAGCGCATGGAGCTGATCGCCCCGGCCCATGTCGACTCGCCCTTCCGCTTCGCCTTCGCCGTCCCGGAACACCTGCCGCGCCCGCTGTTGCGGCTCGATGCGCTGCGCGCGGGTTATGCCGATCGGGTGATCCTCGACGGGGTCGGGCTGGGGTTCGAGCCGGGCGACCGCATCGGCCTGCTCGGGCGCAACGGCGCCGGCAAGTCGACCCTGATCAAGGTGCTCGCCGGCGAGCTGGCGCCGCTCGCCGGGCGTTGCGAGTGCGCCCAGGAGCTGCGTGTCGGCTATTTCGCCCAGCACCAGCTCGAGGCGCTGCAGGCCGAGGACAGCCCGCTCGCGCACCTGCGCCGACTCGACCCCGAGGCCACCGAGCAGCAGTTGCGCGATTTTCTCGGCGGCTTCGGTTTTTCGGGCGATCGCGCGCTCGATCCGGTGGCGCCCTTCTCCGGCGGCGAGAAGGCGCGCCTGGCGCTGGCGCTGATCATCTACCAGCGTCCCAATCTGTTGCTGCTCGACGAGCCGACCAACCATCTCGACCTGGAGATGCGCCACGCCCTGAGCGAGGCGCTGCAGGGCTTCGAGGGCGCGCTGGTGGTGGTCTCGCACGATCGTCACCTGCTGCGGGTGACCACCGATACCCTGCTGCTGGTCGACGACGGCCAGGTTGCGCCCTTCGCCGGCGATCTCGACGACTATCCCGCCTGGCTCGCCGGACGGGTGGCCGCTGGCACCGGCGCCGATGAGTCGGCCCAGGCGCGTGTCGGCAACGAGCGGCGCGAGCAGCGCCGTCAGGCCGCCGAGCAGCGCAAGGCGATGGCGCCGCTGCGCCAGCGCGAGCGGCGTCTCGAGGCCGCGCTCGAGCAGCTGGCGACGCGGCGCGAGACGCTCGACCAGACGCTCGCCGACCCCGCGCTCTACGAGGAGTCGGCCAAGCCGCGGTTGCTCGAGCTGATGGAAGAGCACCGCCGGCTCGAGGCCGAGCTGGTGGCGACCGAGAGTGAGTGGCTCGATGTCTGCGAGGCACTCGAGCAGTTCCAGGAGACCTGTTGAGCGCCGGACTCGCGCGATGATGCCGCTGTTTCCCGATCCCTTCCGTTTTCGCGCCCACTGGTCGGCCGCCCGCTGGCGCCGCCTGGGGGCGGCCCTGAGACCGCTGCTGCTGGCGCTGCTGGCCTTGCTGTCGCTCTATTGCGTCTGGCCCTATGCGACCCTGTGGCGGATCGATCGCGCCCTGGCCGAAGGCGATTGCTCGGCACTCGACGGATTGGTCGATCTGCCGGCGATCCGCGCCGAGATCGCCCACCGGCTCAACAAGGAGCACGAGAGCGTGATCGGCGAGCTCTCCGACGCCTTCATCCAGTGGCTGGAGGCGGGGATTCGGCGCAACGGTCCCGGCGCGCTCGACGAGCTGGTGACCCGCGACTGGGTGTGCGAGCGGTTGCAGGCCGCGACACCGCCGGGCGAGGCGCTGACCGATCAGCTCGCCGGGGCCTGGTTCGTCGCGCCCCGTGAGTTCGGCGCGCGTCTCGTGTCCGCCGGCGCCGAGACGGTGTACCTCCGACTGCGCCTGCAGCGCCCGGGCTGGCGGCTGGTCACACTGTATTACTGAGTGCCGGTCGCCGCGCTGCGGGTTGCGACTTCATCAACCAGACCCGACCGGCGGCTATGATGATCTGCGGTGAGTCGCGTGTGGGACCGTGCATTCTGGCCCGCAGCCTTGCTGACGCTATTGCTCAGAGGATCCGATCGCGATCCGGGTCGTGTTCGGTAGCCGCCGCGTCGCGGTCTGCCCGACGGCCGATCTTCAAACACGACTGAGGACCCATGTGCGCCATGTCCCCCTACAAGACACTCTTGCAGAACCCGCTCAGCGAGCACCTCTTCGACCTGCCCTCTCTGCCGATGGATGCCGCAGGGCTCGCCCGGGACTTCCAACGCTATTACGGCTATACCCTGGGACGCGACAGTGACTCGCTGGCGGCCTACTACCCCTACGCGGCGCTCGCCATCACCTTGCGCGACCGGCTGATGGAGCGCTGGAAGCGTACCCGCCAGGCCTATGACGGCGACAAGTGCCGCCGCGTCTACTATCTCTCGCTGGAGTTCCTGATGGGGCGGGCGCTGTCCAACGCCATGCTCAACCTCGGGCTCGAGGATGCGCTCACCAAGGGACTGCACGATCTCGGCGTCCAGCTCGAGGAGCTGGCCGAGAACGAGCCCGACCCCGGGCTCGGCAACGGTGGTCTGGGGCGGTTGGCGGCCTGCTTCCTCGACTCCTGCGCCACCCTGCAGCTGCCGGTGCGCGGCTACGGGCTGCGCTACGAATACGGCATGTTCCGTCAGATGATCGAGCACGGCGCCCAGGTCGAGGAGCCCGATCACTGGCTGCGCGACGGCAACCCCTGGGAGCTGGAGCGCCCCGAGTTCACCCAGCGGGTACAGTTCGGCGGGCGCACCGAGCGCTATCTCGATCATCAAGGGCGCGAGGCGGTGCGCTGGGTCGATACCTGCGACGTGCTCGCCGTGCCCTATGACCTCCCGGTGCCCGGTTATCGCAACGATACGGTCAACACCCTGCGGCTGTGGAAGGCGGCGGCCACCGACGACTTCAATCTCGACGAGTTCAACGCCGGCAGCTACACCGAGGCGGTGGCGCAGAAGAACCAGGCCGAGCACATCACCATGGTGCTCTATCCCAACGATGCCAGCGAGAACGGCAAGGAACTGCGCCTGCGCCAGCAGTTCTTCCTCGCCAGCGCCAGCATCAAGGACGTGTTGCGCGACTGGGTGCGGCTGCACGGCGAGGACTTCTCGCGCTTTGCCGAGTTCAATTGCTTCCAGCTCAACGACACCCATCCGGCGGTCTCGGTCGCCGAGCTGATGCGCCAGCTGGTCGACGAGCACCAGCTCTCCTGGGACACCGCCTGGGGCATCACCCGCGAGACCATGGCCTACACCAACCACACCCTGCTGCCGGAGGCGCTGGAGCGGTGGCCGGTACGACTGTTCGAGCAGCTGCTGCCGCGCATCCTCGAGATCATCTACGAGATCAACGCCCGTTTCCTGATGGAGGTCGAGCGGCACTGGCCGGGCGACAACGAGCGGCTGCGGCGGATGTCGCTGATCGAGGAGGGGCACGAGCCGCAGGTGCGCATGGCCTATCTGGCGATCGTCGGCAGCTTCTCGGTCAACGGGGTGGCGGCGCTGCACTCCGAACTGCTCAGACAGGGGCTGTTCCACGACTTCTACGAGCTCTGGCCGGACAAGTTCAACAACAAGACCAACGGCGTCACGCCGCGCCGCTGGCTGGCGATGTGCAACCCGGGGCTGGCGCGGTTGCTCGACGCCGAGCTCGGCGGTGACTGGATGTGCGATCTGGAGCGTCTCGAGGGACTCGCACCGCTGGCCGAGGATGCCGCCTTCCGCGCGCGCTGGCGCGAGATCAAGCAGGAGAACAAGCGTCGTCTGGCCGAGGTGGTGGCGCAGATCTGTCACGTCGACTTCCCGCTCGAGGCGATGTTCGACGTCCAGGTCAAGCGCATCCACGAGTACAAGCGCCAGTTGCTCAACGTGCTGCACGTCGTCCATCTCTACAACCGCATCAAGCAGGGCGACACCCAGGACTGGACCCCGCGCTGCGTGCTGCTCGGCGGCAAGGCCGCGCCCGGCTACGTGATGGCCAAGCAGATCATCAAGTTCATCAACAACGTCGCCGCCGTGGTCAACGCCGATCCCGATACCGCCGGCCTGTTGCGGGTGGCCTTCGTGCCCGACTACCGGGTCTCGCTGATGGAGGTGATCGCCCCGGGCACCGATCTCTCCGAGCAGATCTCGACGGCGGGCAAGGAGGCCTCGGGCACCGGCAACATGAAGTTCATGATGAACGGCGCGGTGACCATCGGCACCCTCGATGGCGCCAACATCGAGATCCGCGAGCAGGTCGGTGCCGACAACTTCTTCCTCTTCGGGCTCACCGCCGAGGAGGTCGTCGCGGCCCGCGCCCATTACGATCCCAACGGCATCATCGCCGCCGATCCGGCGCTGCGCGAGGTGATGGCGCTGATCGAATCGGGTTACTTCAACCGCTTCGAACCGGGGATCTTCGACGCCATCACCCTGTCGATCCGCAACCCGCACGACCCCTGGATGACCGCGGCTGACTTCCGCAGCTATGTCGACACCCAGGAGCAGGCCGCGGCGGCCTATCGCGATCCCGAGCGGTGGTGGCGGATGAGTATCCTCAACAGTGCACACAGTGGCCGCTTTTCTTCCGATCGCACCATCGGCGATTACAATCACGACATCTGGCGACTGCAGACGATCACGCCGCGCGACTGAGCGGCCTGGCCGTTTTCCGTGTTGCAAGCGGGGATATTTCCGAGGAACCTTGTCGGTGGCCGACCCCACGGCCACCGTCGACCAGCCCCCTCAGGGGGCTGGTCGGGTGTCCGGGGCGGTCCTGTCCCCGTGCCGAGCACGCCCCTGTGGTAGGGCTCGGCGGTTATCGCTGGAGCCGTCATGACCGACACCCAATCCTCGCAGTCCACCCCGCTCGCCGATGAACTCGATCCCGAGCGCATCCTCACCGAGCAGTTTCATCGTGCCCGCACCCACCTCAGTGAGGTGCCGCCGGGGCTGGTGGACTATCTGCGCCTGCCGCGGCGCACCATCAACGTCAGCGTCCCGGTGGAGATGGACGACGGACACATCCGCCACTTCGAGGGCTACCGGGTGCTGCACAGCCGCATGTTCGGCCCCGGCAAGGGCGGCATCCGCTATCACCCGGCGGTGAGTCCGGGCGAGGTGAAGGTGCTCGCGGCGCTGATGAGCTGGAAGTGCGCGCTGCTGCACCTGCCCTTCGGTGGTGCCAAGGGCGGTGTGGCCTGCGATCCCAAGGAACTCAGCGAGGGTGAACTCCGACGCATCACCCGGCGCTTCATCTCCGAGCTCGGCGACAACATCGGCCCCTATACCGATGTCCCGGCCCCGGACGTCTATACCGACGCCCAGACCATGGCCTGGATCTACGACACCTACGACCAGCTCCACCCCGGCGAGAACAACCTGCCGGTGGTCACCGGCAAGCCGCGTGAGCTCGGCGGCTCGGCCGGTCGCACCGAGGCGACCAGCCGCGGCTGCGTCTACACCGCCGAGCGGTTGATCGCGCTCGGCGGCGTGCCCGGGCTCGACAGCCTGCAGGGCGCGCGGGTGGTGATCCAGGGCTTCGGTAACGTCGGTCGCATCGCCGCACGGTTGTTCCAGGAGATGGGCGCGCAGGTCTGCGCGGTGAGCGACTCCGGCGGCGCGATCCTCGCCGAGAACGGTGCCGCGCTCGACCTCGATCTGCTCGACACCCACAAGGATACCCACGGCACCGTGGTCGGTCTGCCCGGTAGTCGCACCATCACCAACGACGATCTGCTCGCGCTCGAGTGCGACATCCTGGTGCCGGCGGCGCTCGGCGGTCAGATCCACAGCGGCAACGCCGAGCGAGTGGCGGCGCGGCTGGTGGTCGAGGGCGCCAATCGCCCGATCACCCCGGAGGCCGATGACGTGCTCGCCGCGCGCGGCATCGTGGTGCTGCCCGACATCCTCGCCAACGCCGGTGGCGTGACCGTGAGCTATTACGAGTGGGTGCAGAACATCGAGCATCACAGCTGGTCGCTCGAGGAGGTCAACAACCGGCTGCGTACCCGCATGTTCGATGCCACCGACCGGGTGGTTGCGCGCTGGCGCGGCTTCCCCCAGGATTGCGCCGAGCAGGGGCTGTGCGGCGATCTGCGCACCGCCGCCCTGGTCGAGGCGCTCGATCGACTCGCCAGGGCGACCCTGCAGCGCGGCATCTGGCCCTGATCGGGGCCGCGACCGCCGGGCTCCGGCCCGGCGGTCGGCCATCATCATTCTGGAGCGAGGAGACAGGCGCGGTGGATCAAGCGGCCCGACGCTGCAACGAGATCTATGCCATCGACCGTTGGGGCGAGGGCTATTTCACCATCAACGGGGCGGGGCACCTGTGTGCCCGTCCCGATCCCGAGGGCGCGGTCGAGATCGATCTCGCCGCGCTCGCCGCGCAGCTCGACGCCGAGGGGCTGTCGCTGCCGGTGCTGGTGCGCTTCACCGATATCCTCCGCCATCGTGTCGCCGCGCTCGCCGCGGCCTTCGCCGCGGCCGGTGCCGCCTGCGGTTACCGGGGCGGCTACCAGCCGGTCTATCCGATCAAGGTCAATCAGCAGGCCGGGGTGGTGCGCGAGATCCTGCGCTCCGGCCAGGCAGGGCTTGAGGCCGGCAGCAAGCCCGAGCTGATGGCGGTGCTGGCGCTCTCGCCCCCCGGCGGGCTGGTGGTCTGCAACGGCTACAAGGATCGCGAGTACATCCGTCTGGCGTTGATCGGGCAGCGGCTCGGGCTGCGCGTGCACCTGGTGATCGAGAAGCCCTCGGAGCTGGCGCTGATCCTCGACGAGGCCGAGCGCCTCGGCGTCGAGCCGCTGCTCGGGGTGCGGGTGCGGTTGGCCGCGGCGGCCGCCGGCAACTGGCAGAGCAGCGGTGGCGAGAAGGCCAAGTTCGGGCTCTCGGCCAATCAGGTGCTGGCGCTGGTCGAGGCGTTGCGCGAGGCCGGTCGGCTCGACTGGCTGCGGCTGCTGCATGCCCATCTCGGCTCGCAGATCCCCAGCGTCCAGGACATCCGCGCCGGCGTCGCCGAGCTGACGCGCTTCTATGTCGAGCTGCGTCGATTGGGCGCGCCGGTCGGCTGTCTCGATGTCGGCGGCGGGCTGGGGGTCGACTACGAGGGCACCCGCACCCGCAACTACTGCTCGGTCAACTACGGCTTCGCCGGCTATGCCCGCGCGGTGGTGGAGACGGTGGCCGCCGAGTGTCGTCGCGCCTCCCAGCCCGAGCCCGACCTGCTGAGCGAGTCGGGACGGGCGCTGACCGCCCACCATGCGGTGCTGATCACCAACGTCATCGATCGCGAGCGCGCCGCCGGGCTCGGCGTCGAGCCGCGCGCCGAGGAGGGCCAGCCGCTGCTCGATGCGCTCGCCGAGCAGCTGCGCGAGGCCGGGCGCGGTGCCCCCCAGGAGATCTATGCCGAGTCGCGCGAGCTGCTCGAGGCGCTGCGCGCGGGCTTTGCCGACGATGCCGTCGATCTCGCCACCCGTGCCCGTGCCGAGGAGCTGTTCTTCGCCGTCTGTCGACGCCTGGCGGCGCGGCTCGATCCGGCGGTGCGGCGTCACCGCGAGTTGGCCGATACCGTCAACGCGCTGCTCGCCGACAAGCTGTTCTGCAACTTCTCGCTGTTCCAGTCGATGCCCGACGTCTGGGCGCTCGATCAGCTCTTCCCCATCGCCCCGATCCAGCGTCTCGACGAGTTGCCCGAGGCGCGCGCCCTGGTCCACGATCTCACCTGCGACTCCGACGGCTGTATCGAGCACTATGTCGACGAGGGCGGGGTGGAGACCAGTCTGCCGATCCATGCCGACGCCGCCGAGGGCGCGCCCTATCTGCTCGGGTTCTTCATGGTCGGCGCCTATCAGGAGATCCTCGGCGACATCCACAACCTGTTCGGCGACACCGATGCGGTCAACGTCGAGCTCGACCCCGAGGCCCCGTCTGGCTATCGGCTGTGCGAGGCCGAGCGTGGCGACTCCACCGACGAGCTGTTGAGCTACGTGCACTTCGAGCCGCGGACCCTGCTCGCCCACTACCGGCGCAAGCTCGATGCCGCCGGACTCGATCGCGATACCCGCGAGCGGCTGTTCGTCGAGCTCAAGGCCGGGCTCTACGGCTACACCTATTTCGAGGGCGGGGGCTGATCCCGCCGCGACGCGCGGAGGTTGCGGGATGCATGAACTCTCCATCTGTCAGGCGCTGCTCGATCAGGTCGAGCGGATCGCCGACGAGCACGGCGCCACCCGGGTCGAGCGCATCCTGTTGCGTATCGGGCCGCTCTCCGGGGTCGAGCCCGACTTGCTCGAGCGCGCCTATCCGCTGGCCGCCGCCGGGACTCGCGCCGAGTGCGCGACCCTGGCGATCGAGTCCGCGCCGGTGCGGGTGCGCTGTCTCGACTGTGGCGCGGAGAGCACGGTCGAGCCCAACCGGTTGCTGTGTGCGGCGTGCGACGGTTATCGCACCCGTCTGATCAGCGGCGACGAGATGTTGCTGGCCAACCTGGAACTGTCGATCCCCGACGCCCCGGCGTCATGACCGGATTCTGACTAACCGGTGACGGTCGCGATGACATACACTCACGCCAAGGCTTGGATTCAGGAGACGTTGGCGCCAGCATCCGGTGGATGGATGACCCGGACAGGGTTCGCGCGACCGCTGCCAAGACGTCGCGCCATCGTCCCAACAGCGCATCCCTAGCGGAGATCTCGTCATGTGCGATACCTGTGGCTGCAACATCACCCCCGGCAACGAGCACCTGGTGCGCGATGGCGGACGTCACGCCCGGACCGAGGACGGTCGCGCGGCGGTCAGCGTGCTGCGCAACCTGCTCACGGAGAACGATCATCAGGCCCGTCACAACCGTGAGCACTTCGACCGTCACGGCGTGCTGGCGATCAACCTGATGTCCTCGCCGGGCGCGGGCAAGACCCGCCTGCTCGAGGCGACCATCGAGGTGCTCGGGCCGAGTTGCCGGATCGCGGTGATCGAGGGCGATCTCGAGACCGAGAACGATGCCGAGCGCATCCGCGCCAAGGGCGTGCAGGCGGTACAGATCGCCACCGGCAGCGCCTGTCATCTCGATGCCCACATGGTCCATCAGGCGCTGCATCAGATCGATCTCGACGGCATCGACCTGCTGTTCATCGAGAACGTCGGCAACCTGGTCTGCCCGGCGAGCTTCGACCTCGGCCAGCACCGCAACGTCACCCTGCTGTCGGTGCCCGAGGGCGACGACAAGCCGGCCAAGTACCCGGTGATCTTCCGCGCCGCCGATCTGGTGCTCTGCACCAAGGGCGATCTGCTGCCGGTGCTCGAGGACTTCGACCCCGAGCGCGCCGAGCGTCATCTGCGCGCGCTGGCAAGCGTGGCGCCCTTCGACGTGGTCTCGACCCGTCGACCCGGCGAGCTCGAACCCTGGCTGCTCTGGCTGCGCGACGAGCTGCAGGCGCAGGACACCAGACGTGCGCTCGGGCGCACCATCCACCCGCTGATCCAGCCCGACGGCGCCTTGTTGCACGGCGATGCCCAGGAGGGCGAGCATCACGGCCACGGTCACTTCCATCAAGCCGCGCAGAGTCACGGCTGATCCCGTCGACACCTTGCCCGGTCCCGGACCCCGTCAAGCCACGAGGAGGAACCTCCGTGTCAGTCCCAATGTTCACCAGACGTTCCGCGCGCGCGATCGCGTTGCTCGCCCTGCTGGCGCAGGTGCCGGCGGTGTCGGCGTTCAACTTCGGCGACATGATGAACCCCAGCCGCTGGATGGGCGGTGACCGCTACGACGATGACTATTACGACGGTCCCTACGGCCCCTATGCGCCGCCCTATGGTCCCTATGGCGGTCCGGGATATGGCGCGCCCTATGGTGGTTACGGCATGCCCTATGCGCCGCCCCCGGCCTATCCCGGCGTGCCGGGGACCACGCCGGCGTCACCGGTCGCGCCTGCGGCGGCTGGTGCGCCCGACGCCACCGCCGAGGAGATCGAGGCGCTCAAGCGTCGGGTCGAGGAGCTCGAGGCGCGTCAGCGCGGCGCCCAGCCGCCGCGGCAGACCCCGTCCCCGGGTGACTGGCCCTCGCCGCCCGGCTTCCGCCCGATGAACCAGTACTGACCCCGGTCGTCGGACGCGACCGGCCCCGTCGCCGCGGGGCCGGCGCTGTGCCCGGTGGGCGCGGCTGCTAAGATGCGGCTCGTCAACTGGGCTTCATCGACCGGAGGTCGCGTCCGATGTCACGGATCACTCGCGCGCTCTGCGCGCTGGCGCTGCTCTGCGCCCCACTGTCTTCGCCGCTGGCCGCGGGCGGCGCCGTCGTCCACCAGGCCGAGACCAGCCTCGAGGCCGCGCTCGACGGGCTGCAGGCGGCGATCCTCGAACGCGGTCTCTATATCAACAACGTCCTCGATCTGGGCGAGATGTTCGCCCGCACTGGCGCGGACCTCGGTTTCACCGAGCCGGTCTACGGTGAGGCGCGCTCGGTCGAGTTCTGCAGCGCCGTGCTCTCGCGCGAGATGATGCGCGAGGACCCGACGCGGATCGTCAACTGCCCCTTCGTGGTCAGTCTCTATACCCTGCCGGGCGACCCCGCCACCGTCCATGCCGCCTATCGCGCGGTCCCCGCCGAGCTGCAGGCCGCAAGCCCGGTGATGCGCGAGGTCGCCGAGTTGCTCGACGCGCTCGCCCGCGCGGCGCTGGCCTGGTGATGGCGACCATGGCGATGCCGCAGGGGCTTATCCGCCTGCTCGATCTGGTTCGTCGCTACGGTCCGCGCGCGCTGCACGTGCTGCGTACCGAAGGCCCCCGGGTGCTCGCGCGCAAGCTCGCGCGGCGGCTGGGCACCACGCCGCTGCGCATCCCCGATCCACCCGTCCTGCTCGCCTTCGACGAACCCTTCGAGCCGATCGCGCTGCCCGCGCCCGAGCACCCACGGGTGTCGGTGGTGATCCCGATCCACGGTCAGTTCGGCTACACCCATCATTGTCTGGCCGCGCTCGCGCGCTGCGGCGACACGGCGCGCTTCGAGGTGGTGGTGGTCGACGATTGCTCGCCCGACGACAGCGCCGCGCGGCTCGCCGCCTATCCCGGGGTGCGGCTGATCCGCAACCCCGAGAACCTCGGTTTCGTCGGTACCTGCAACCGTGGCGCCGAGGCCGCGCGCGGCGAGCTGCTGGTGTTCCTCAACAACGACACCCAGGTGCAGTCGGGCTGGCTCGACGCCCTGCTGGCGACCTTCGATGACTATCCGGACGCGGGCATGGTCGGTGCCCGGCTGGTCTATCCCGACGGTCGTCAGCAGGAGGCCGGCGGCATCCTCTTCGCCGACGGCTCGGCGTGGAACCATGGTCATCTCGACGATCCGCATCGTCCCGAGTACGGCTATGTGCGCCCCGTCGACTACTGCTCGGGCGCGGCGCTGGCGATCCCGCGCGCGCTGTTCGAGCGTCTCGACGGTTTCGACCGCACCTTCGCCCCGGCCTATTACGAGGACACCGATCTGGCGATGCGGGTGCGCGCCGCCGGGCTCCGGGTCTACTACCAGCCGGCGGCCTGGGTGGTGCACTTCGAGGGGGTGAGCGCCGGGCGCGACCCCGAGGCGAGCACCGGGCTCAAGCGCTATCAGCGCATCCACGCCGAGACCTTCCGCGCGCGCTGGGGCGAGACGCTCGCCGGGTTCGGCGCGCGCGACGCGGCGCTCGACCGGGTCAAGGACCGCGCCCTGGCGCGCCGTGCCCTGGTGGTCGACAACTACATGGTGACGCCGGACCGCGAGTCGGGCTCGCTGCGCATGGTCAACCTGTTCGCCATCCTGCGCGGGCTCGGCTATCAGGTGACCTTTGCCGCGGCCAACCTGGAGGCGCCCGAGCCCTATGTCGGCGCGCTCCAGCAGCGCGGGGTGGAGGTGCTCTATCGTCCGCACGTGCCCTCGGTCGCGCGTCATCTGGCCACCCAAGGCGCGCGCTACGATCTGGTGGTGCTCAGCCGCGCCGATGCCGCCGCGGCGCTGATGGAGGCCGCGCGGCGTCACTGCGCGCGGGCGCGGATCGTCTTCGACACCGTCGATCTGCACTTCCTGCGCGAGCGTCGGCTCGCCGAGTTGCGCGGCGACGCGGCCACCCGCCGGATCGCCGCGCGGCGTCGCGATCAGGAGCTGGCGCTGATGCGCCGCGCCGACCAGACCTGGGTGGTGAGCGAGGCCGAGCGCGCGCTGCTTGCCACCGAGGCGCCCGATGTCGAGGTGCATCTGGTCTCCAACATCCATCGTCTCTTCGGCTCGGCGCGTCCCGCCGCCGAGCGTCACGGTCTGCTGTTCATCGGCGCCTTCGCCCATCCGCCGAACACCGATGCGGTGCTCTTCCTCGGTCGCGAGCTGATGCCGCTGCTGCGCGAGCGCCTGCCCGGGGTGGTGCTGCGGGTGGTCGGCGCCGAGCCGCCGCCGGAGGTGCGCGCACTCGCCGCGCCGGACATCGAGATCCTCGGCTATGTCCCCGATGTCGCGCCACTGTTCGCCAGCTCGCGGGCGTCGGTGGCGCCGCTGCGCTACGGCGCCGGGGTCAAGGGCAAGATCAATCAGAGCCTCGCCCACGGGCTGCCGGTGGTGGCCACCGCGGTGGCCGCCGAGGGCATGCATCTGGTCGACGGCGAGTCGGTGCTGCTCGGCGAGGACGCCCGCGCGCTGGCTGACGCCATCGCCCGGGTCTGTGTCGACGACGCGCTCTGGCAGCGCCTTTCCGACGGCGGGCTGGCGGTGATGGAGCGCCACTTCGGTTTCGCCGCCGCCGAGCGCGCGGTGCGGGTCGCGCTCGACGAGGAGGTGAGCCGATGAGCGCCACGCCGCTGGTCAGCGTCATCGTCGTCAACTACAACGCTGGAGCGTTGCTCGCCGAGTGCGTGACGGCGGTGCTCGGCTCGACGCTCGCCGTCGAGGTGATCGTCAGCGACAACGGCTCGGTCGACGACAGCCTCACCCGGTTGCGCGCGCGGGTCGGTGCCGATGCGCGGCTGCGGATCGTCGAGAACGGCGCCAACCTCGGCTTCGCTGCGGGCAACAACCGCGCGCTGCCGCTGGCCGGCGCGCCCTGGCTGCTGTTCCTCAACCCCGACTGCATCGTCGCCCCCGATACCCTCGGGCGTATGGTCGAGGCGCTCGAGGCCCATCCCGAGGCGGGGATCGCCGGGTGCATGGTGCGCGATCCGGACGGCGCCGAGCAGGTCGCCTGTCGGCGCGCCATCCCCGATCCCTGGATCGCGCTGCGCCGTCTGCTCGGACTGGAGCGGCTCGGTGGCGCCGGACTCGATCAGCGTCATCTGCCGCCGCCGCGCGAGCCGGTGACGGTCGAGGCGACCTCGGGCTCGTTCATGTTCGTGCGCCGCGCCGCGCTCGAGCAGGTCGGCCCGCTCGACGAGGGTTATTTCCTGCACTGCGAGGACCTCGACTGGTTCGTGCGCTTTGCTGAGGCCGGCTGGCGGGTGCTGCTGGTGCCCGGGGTCGAGGTGGTGCATCACAAGGGCGCCTGCAGCGGTGGTGATCCGCTGGCCGTCGAGCGCCACAAGCATCGCGGCATGGAGCGCTTCTATCGCAAGTTCCAGTACCGGCGCTATCCGCGTCCGTTCAGCTGGCTGGTGATCCTCGGTATCCGTCTGCACCTGGGGCTGCTGGTCGCGCGTCAGTGGCTGCGACGGGGGCGGGCGACATGAGTCTGCGCGCGGATGCACTCGGACTGGTGCTGGTCACCGGCGCTACCGGCCGAGTCGGTCGGGTGCTGGTCGAGGCGCTGCTCGCGCACGGTCAGCGGGTGGCGGTGGTCAGCCGCGCACCGGCGGTGGTCGAGCGGCTGTGGCCGGGGCGGGGGGTGGAGACGCGTCGCGCCGATCTCGCCCGTCCCGAGACCCTCGCCGGGGTCTGTGCCGGGGTCGAGACCCTGATCCATCTCGCCAGCTATGCCCCGGCGGCCGACGAGCCCGACATCTACGAGGCCCCGGGACACTGGACGGTGACCGCCGAGGGCACGCGCGCACTGATGGCCGAGGCGCGCAGCGCCGGGTCGCTGCGGCGGATGCTCTATCTCAGCACGGTCAAGGCGATGGGGGATGCGACCGGGGCGCGCGGCCATCCGGCCGGCCCCGACGAGGTCGAACCCGCGCCCGAGACCGGCTATGGTCGCGCCAAGCTGGTCGCCGAGGGCGAGTTGCTGGCGAGCGCCGCGGCGCTCGGCATCCCCGGCTGCGTGTTGCGCCTGCCGATGGTCTACGGGTTGGCGGGGGAGGGCAATCTGGCGCGGATGATCGCCGCCGTCGCCGCCCATCGCTTCCCGCCCTGGCCACGGATCGACAACCACCGCTCGGCGGTGCACGTCGAGGATGCGGTGGCTGCGGTGCTGCTCGCCGTCGCCCACCCGGCGAGCGCCGGGCGCACCTATTGCGTGACCGATGGCGGTGCCTATTCCACGCGCTGGATCTACGAGCGCATCTGTCGCGCGCTCGACCGTCCGGTGCCGCGCTGGACGGTGCCGCTGTGGGCGCTGCGCGCCGCCGCCGGGGTCGGCACGCTCGGCGAGCGTCTGCTCGGTCGGCGCATGCCCCTGACCCTGGAAGGGCTCGACAAGCTCGTCGGCGATGCCTGGTTCTCCTCGGCCACGCTCGAGCGCGAGCTGGGATTCCGTGCCCGGCTCCGGCTCGATGAGGAGATCGAGGGGTTGGTGCGGATGGTTCGGGGCGGGGATCGGGAGGGGCCTCGCCCCCCCGACTCGTCGGTCGTCTGATCGGGTGCGACTGGCGGTAGCGGCGGCCGTGCCGTCGTCGGTGAGGCGCGACGACGGCGTCGTGGTCCGGGTCAGGTTTCGGGGTCGGTACGGCGCTCCAGGACCTGACTGACCGCACGCTCGGTGAGCGGGTCCTGGCTGAGCAGTCGGGCGCTGCCCTGGCGCAGATGATTGGCGAGGCTGGTGGTGGCGAGCGTGAGGGCGTTGTCACCCTGACGGTTGGTGAACAGATAGACGCCACGATACTCACTGACCCAACTCAGTCGCAGCGTCTTGCGGGTCCCGCGCACGCTCTTGAACTCGACCCAGGCGCCGACCTCGAGGGCGCGCGCGAGACGCAGATGGTGATCGGTCTCTGCGTCGTCGGCATCATCGGATGCCGATGCCGATGCCGATGCCGATGCCGATGCCGATGCCGATGCCGATGCCGATGCCGATGCCGGGGCGGTGGTCGTGTCCTCGACGTTGTCCTGCGCTGGCGGCGAGTCGTTCACGCCCTCGCGATGCAGGGCCGCCATGTGCAGCCGGATCAGCTGACCGAAGAAGCTGTCCCAGGAGGTCTCCTGGTCGATACGCTCGAGCCCCTTGCGCAGCCGGGTGATGAGGTCCGGGAGCAGGGTGAGCAGACGGTCGCGCTCCTCCTGGGTGAGCTTGGGCTCGACCGACCACAGCAGGTCGTCCATCAGCTGCACCGCTTCCCGCCAGTCCTCGCCGTCCTCGCCGGTGTCGATGAACACGTCGACCAACACCTGTCGCCAATGCTCGCCGACGAAGCCGCTGATCAGTGCCGGGGCCTCCGGGTGGGCGTGCTCGGTGATGACGGCCTCGACACGTCGCTCGGCGACCTCGCGCCGATCGCGTCGGGCCAGCTCGCCGAGCACCTTGCTCGCCTTGCCACGGGCCCGCGTCTCTTCCTCGTCGAGGAATTGCTCGAACGCCTGGAGCTGGCGGGCGAAGACCTCGACGTCGTCATCGAAGCCATCGACCACGCCATCGACGATGGCACGGATCCGCTCGATCAGACGCGGTTCGTCCTCCTCGCTGCGGCCGAGGCCGGAGCTGGCGATGAGATCGAGCAGTCGGCGTGCGGGGTGGCGTCGCTCGGAGAAGAAGTGCTTGTCGATCAGCGCGACCTTGAGCACCGGGATCTGCAGCTTGGCCAGCTCGGCGCGGATCGCCGCCGAGAGTTCGGGGTCCTTGAACATGGCGTCGAACAGCATCGAGACGATGTCGATGGTGAGCGCGTCGACCGGGTGCGACCAGTCGGCCATTGGGGTGGCGCGGATTCGTTGCAGTGCGTCGTTCTGCGCCGGGTCGATGGGGGATGCGCCGAGTCCCGGCAGCTGACGGACGTCGCCGCCGCCGCGTTGCAGCCCGGTGAGGGCCTGGATCAGCTCGGCGATGTCGAGCGTCTGCTGGCGCGGTTGTGATGGTGCCGCCCGGGGCGTCGGTGGCATGCCCTGGTGGAACTGGCCGGTGGCCGCTGGGCGCTGGGTGGCGGCTGCCTGCAGCGCCTGGGCGAGCTGTTCGAAGACGTCGCTGTTGCCGTGCTCGCCCTGGTGCGGCGCCGATGCGGCCGTCTGCCGGTGCTCATCGAGCGGTGGGTGAGCGTCAGCGGCGTCGAGTGGTTGGCTGCGTAGTGCGCGCTGGGGGCCGGCGAGCGGGATGTTGGGGAGGATGCCGGCCTCGGCGAGAAAGCGGTTGAGGTCGGCATAGATGCCCGGCAGCTCGGCCGAGGTCTGGCGCTCGAACTCCTGCAGCAGGATCAGTCCGAGCTGTTCGCCGACGTCGAGTGCGCCGAGCGCGTCGAGCATCGTGGTGAAGAGCGCGCGCGGATGCAGCGGGTTGTCGTCCTGAGCGATACGCGAGAGTTGCAGCAGTGCGGCAAAGCGTCGATCGAGCGCGGTGAGCTGCTGCGCGCAGTTGCACGCGGCGCGGGCCGAGAGCTTGGCGATTGCCAGGTCGCGCTCGAAGTCGTCGGTGTCGATCAGGCTCAGCTCGCGCGGCTCCTGGCTCGCGCGCCCGCCTTCCACGGTGGTGCCGCGCAGGGCCGCGACCGCCGCTTCGAACTGCGCGACATAGGTGCTGCGGAACTGTTGCAGCAGCAGCTGGCCATGGCCGGTGAGGAAGTCCATGGCGGCGAAATAGAGTTGTTGCTGCTCGAGGCTGGTGGCGCGATCGGCCATGCCGAGGAAGTCGTCGTTGGCGCTGTCGAGATGCTGGGCGAAGACGGTGGCGAGACCGTGCGCGAGGCGGTCGCGACAGGCCGCGAGCAGGGTGGCTGGATCGGCCGATGCCGGGGCCTCTGGCGGGAGGCCGCGACCGGCGAGCGGGACGACGTTCGATGAGGATCTGTCGGCCATGGTTGGTTCCAGAAGGCAGGGACGGCGCAGCGCGTCCGGTCGCGCGCGCCCGAGCGACGGGGACGATAAGGCGGTCGGCTGTGGCTCAAGTTCGCGGCCTGCAGACCCGGTCCCCTCCTCCCGGGTCTGTTCCTTCTTACGCAGAGTATATGCCGACGTGATCTTGCCGCTGTCAACTCGATCACAGCGGCGAAGGGGACATGTCTACTCGACGGTCACCGACTTGGCCAGGTTGCGCGGTTGATCGACGTCGGTGCCCTTGAGCACGGCGACATGATAGGCGAGCAACTGCAGCGGGATGGTGAAGACCAGCGGGTCGAGCAGGTCGTCGGTCTCGGGCAGACGGATGACATTAACCCCATCGGTCTCGTCGAGCGGGACCTGGAAGTCGGCGAAGACATAGAGCTGGCCGCCGCGCGCCCGGACCTCCTCGAGGTTGGACTTGAGCTTCTCGAGCAGGGCGTTGTTGGGCGCCACCGCGACCACCGGCATCTGCTCGTCGATCAGCGCCAGTGGGCCGTGCTTGAGTTCGCCGGCGGGGTAGGCCTCGGCATGGATATAGGAGATCTCCTTGAGCTTGAGCGCGCCCTCCATGGCGATCGGGTACTGTTCGCCGCGCCCGAGGAAGAGGGTGTGGTGCTTGTCGACGAAGGACTCGGCGAGCATCGCGATCTGCTCGTCGAGTCGCAGCACCTCCTCGATCTTGAGCGGCAGCGAGCGCAACAGCCCGACCAGCCGTGCCTCCTCGGCCTCGTCGATGCCACGTCCGCGCCCGAGCGCCAGGGTCAGCAACAGCAGGGCGACGAGCTGGGTGGTGAAGGCCTTGGTCGAGGCCACCCCGATCTCTGGACCGGCATGGGTGAGCAGCACCAGATCGGACTCGCGCACCAGCGAACTCTCGGGGACGTTGCAGATCGCCAGGGTGGCGCGATAGCCGCTCTGCCTGGCCTGGCGCAGCGCGGCCAGGGTATCGGCGGTCTCGCCCGACTGCGAGAGGGTGACGAACAGCGCCTGTTCGGGGACCACATGCTGGCGGTAGCGGTACTCGCTGGCGACCTCGACGCTGCACGGCAGCCCGGCGAGGGCCTCGATCCAGTAGCGGGCGACCTGCGCGGCATGATAGCTGGTGCCGCAGGCGACGATGGTGACCGCCTTGATCTCGGTGAACAGCGCCTCGGCCTCGTTGCCGAAGCACTCGGGGCGCAGTCGGTTGCCGCTGAGACGGTCGTCGAGGGTATCGGCGATCGCCTGTGGTTGCTCGAAGATCTCCTTGAGCATGTAGTGGCGGTACTCGCCGCGCTCGGCGGCGTCGAGCGCCAGGCTGGAGGTCTTGATCGGACGCTCGACCTCGCGCCCGTCGCGGTCCCAGATGCGCACCCGCTCGCGGGTGAGCTCGGCGATATCCCCTTCCTCGAGGAAGATGAAGCGGTGGGTGACCGGCAGCAGGGCGAACACGTCCGAGGCGATGAAGTGCTCGCCGAAGCCGATCCCGATCACCAGCGGGCTGCCCTCGCGCGCGGCGATCAGGCGCTCGGGGTCCTGGGTGTCGATCACCCCCAGGGCATAGGCGCCCTGCAGCTCGGCGGTGGTGTTGCGCACCGCTTCGAGCAGTCCGTGACCGGCGGCGAGCTGGTCATAGATCGCATGCACCACCACCTCGGTGTCGGTCTCGGAGGTGAAGCGGTGACCGGCCTCGCGCTGGGCGGCGCGCAGCTGCTCGTGGTTCTCGATGATGCCGTTGTGCACGATCGCGCAGCGGTCGCGACAGACGTGCGGGTGGGCGTTGTGGGCGGCCGGTTCGCCGTGGGTCGCCCAGCGGGTGTGGGCGATGCCGAGCAGCCCGGGCAGTGGGTGTGCGTCGACCTCCTCGGCGAGACGCGCGACCTTGCCGAGGGTGCGGGAGCGGTTGAGCTGCCCCGGGCCCTCGAGGATGGCGATACCCGCGGAGTCGTAGCCGCGGTATTCGAGTCGCTTCAGCCCCTCGAGCAGGATGGCCGCGACCGGGCGTTGGGCGATGGCGCCGACGATGCCGCACATAGACTGGAACTCCTTAGGGTTTCGGCTGTTTCTGGGGGCGCTGCCAGCCGTTGACGCTGTGCTGGCGGGCACGCGAGAGGGTGAGCTGCTCGGCCGGCGCGGTACGGGTGATCACCGATCCGGCGCCGATGGTGGCCCCCTCGCCGATGCTCACCGGCGCCACCAGCGCGCTGTTCGAGCCGATGAAGGCGCGGTCACCGATCTCGGTACGCGACTTGTTGGCGCCGTCGTAATTGCAGGTGATGGTGCCGGCGCCGATGTTGACCCCGGCGCCGATGGTGGCGTCCCCCAGATAGGTCAGATGATTGGCCTTGCTGCCGGCGCCGAGGCGGGTGTTCTTGGTCTCGACGAAGTTGCCGACATGGGTGGCATCGCCCAGTTCGCTGCCCGGACGCAGCCGCGCGAAGGGACCGATGCGGGCGTCGGCGCCGACCCGGGCGCCCTCGATCACGCAGTTGGCGAGGATCTCGGTGTTGGCGCCGATGGTGCAGTCGCGCAGCACGCAGTTGGGGCCGATGTGGACCCCCGCGGCGATCTCGACCTCACCCTCGATGACGACATTGACGTCGATGGTGCAGTCGCTCGCGGCGGTGAGCCGGCCGCGCAGGTCGAAGCGCGCCGGGTCCTGCAGGGTGACGCCGGCGCGCATCAGTCGCTCGGCCTGCTGGCGCTGCCAGGCGCGTTCGAGCGCGGCGAGCTGGACGCGGTCGTTGACCCCGGAGACCTCGGTGAGGCTGTCGGGACGGGCACTGGCCACGTCCACGCCGTCGGCCGCGGCCAGTGCGGTGACGTCGGTGAGGTAGTACTCGCCCTGGGCGTTGTCGTCGTCGATGCGCGAGAGCCAGTCGTCGAGACGGGCGCGATCGGCGATCAGGAAGCCGGTGTTCGACTCGCGGATGCGGCGCTGCTGTTCGTCGGCGTCGCGCTCCTCGACGATGCGCTCGATGCGTCCCTCGGCATCGCGCAGGATTCGGCCATAGCCGGTGGGGTCGGGGAGTTCGGCGGTGAGCAGCGCCAGCGGGCTGCCGTCGGCCGCGGCGATCAGTCGCTCGAGGGTGGCCGGCGAGATCAGCGGCACATCGCCATAGAGCACCAGCACGCGGTCGAGATCGGCGAGTGCGGGCATCGCCTGCATCACTGCGTGCGCGGTGCCGCGCTGCTCGGTCTGCTCGACCCAGGTGCAGGAATGGCCATCGAGGGCCGCACGCACCTGATCGCCGGCATGGCCGTGAACGACCACGATTCGTGTCGGCTCGATCGTCTCCGCCGCCTCGAGGACGTGCGCGAGCAGTGGCTTGCCGGCCAGTGGATGGAGGACCTTGGGGAGTCTCGAACGCATCCGCTTGCCGAGCCCGGCGGCCAGTATCACGACGCCTAACTTCATGCCTGAGTGATCCTTGCTGGAGTTGTCGATAGGGAGAGACGCCCATCATCCCTGGAGAGGATGCTCCGCCGGGAGCGGTCACGGGCATCGCGCTCGGTGGCTATCCTAGCCGTCTGGGGCACGTGTCGCGAGCACTGCTGTGTGCGCGTCGTCTTTGGGTGTCATCGCCATATGGCTCGCAGGGAGCATGCGCCGGGCGTTTCGTCAGCGTCAAGCGCACCGTTGGCGAGAATAAGGCCCCTTGGCCGATAAAAAAACGCCCCGACCTTGCGGACGGGGCGTTTTCCTCGTGCAGCGCGCCGGACGTGGCGCGAGCGAATCAGCCGCGCTTGGTCTTGCGCAGCTTCTCGATCGCACGCAGCTGGGCGATCGCCTCGGCCAGCTCGGCCTGGGCCTTGGCGTACTCGAACCCGGCCTGTTGTCCGGCCAGTGCCTCCTCGGCGCGACGCTTGGCGTCCTGGGCCGCCGCCTCGTCGAGGTTCGCGGCCCGGACCGCGGTGTCGGCAAGGACCGTGACCACGTTCGGCTGGACCTCGAGCATGCCGCCGGAGACGTAGAAGTGCTCCTGCTCGCCCTGCTCGTTCTCCACTCGGACGTCGCCGGGCTTGAGACGGCTGATGAAGGCGGTGTGGCGGGGCGCGATGCCCACCTCACCCACTTCCGCGCTGGCGTACACCATGGTCGCCTGCCCGGAGTGGATGGCGCCCTCTGCGCTCACGATATCGACGTGGATCGTCATTGCCATGGGTGGTCTCCGTTAGTTGGCCATCTTTTCGGCCTTGGCCACCGCTTCCTCGATGCTGCCGACCATGTAGAAGGCCTGCTCGGGCAGGTGGTCGTACTCGCCGTTGACGATGGCCTTGAAGCCGGCGATGGTGTCCTTGACCGAGACGAACTTGCCGGGCGCGCCGGTGAAGACCTCGGCGACGAAGAACGGCTGCGACAGGAAGCGCTGGATCTTACGGGCGCGGGCCACGGTCAGCTTGTCCTCGTCGGAGAGCTCGTCCATGCCGAGGATGGCGATGATGTCCTTGAGCTCCTTGTAGCGCTGCAGGGTGCCCTGCACCGCACGCGCGGTCTCGTAGTGCTCCTGGCCGACGACGTTGGGGTCGAGGATACGGCTGGTCGAGTCGAGCGGGTCGACGGCGGGGTAGATGCCCAGCTCGGCGATCTGACGCGACAGCACCAGGGTGGCGTCGAGGTGCGCGAAGGTGGTCGCCGGCGACGGGTCGGTGAGGTCGTCGGCAGGCACGTAGACGGCCTGGAAGGAGGTGATCGAGCCGGTCTTGGTGGAGGTGATGCGCTCCTGCAGGGCGCCCATCTCCGAGGCCAGGGTCGGCTGATAACCCACCGCCGAGGGCATGCGCCCGAGCAGTGCCGAGACCTCGGTACCGGCGAGGGTGTAACGGTAGATGTTGTCGACGAACAGCAGCACGTCACGGCCTTCGTCGCGGAAGTACTCGGCCATGGTCAGGCCGGTCAGGGCGACGCGCAGACGGTTGCCGGGCGGCTCGTTCATCTGGCCGTAGACCAGGGCCACCTTGTCGAGGACGTTCGACTCCTTCATCTCGTGATAGAAGTCGTTACCCTCACGGGTACGCTCGCCGACACCAGCGAACACCGAGAAGCCGGAGTGCTCGGCGGCGATGTTACGGATGAGCTCCATCAGGGTGACGGTCTTGCCGACGCCGGCGCCGCCGAACAGGCCGACCTTGCCGCCCTTGGCGATCGGCATGATCAGGTCGACGACCTTGATGCCGGTCTCGAGGATCTCGGTGGTGGTCGACTGGTCCTCGAGCTTGGGCGCGGGACGGTGGATCGACCAGCTTTCCTCGGCGCCGATGTCGCCCTGCTCGTCGATGGCGTTGCCGAGCACGTCCATGATGCGACCGAGGGTCTTCTGGCCCACCGGGACCTGGATCGGGGCGCCGGTGGCGGCGACCTCGAGGCCACGCTGCAGGCCGTCGGTCGAGCCCATGGCGATGGTGCGGACGACGCCGTCGCCGAGCTGCTGCTGCACCTCGAGGGTGAGGCCGACGGACTCGATCTTCAGTGCTTCATAGACCTTGGGCATCTCGCCGCGCGGGAACTGTACGTCCACCACCGCGCCGATGATTTCCACCACGTTACCGGAACTCATAGTCTTTTCCTCTTCTGCCTTGCGGCGTCTAGCGATTCTGTCTGGGTCTGATCCTGGCCGGGGTCGCCGGGGTCAGCCGGCGGTGGGTCAAACCGCCGCGGCGCCGCTCACGATCTCGGAGATTTCCTGGGTGATAGCGGCCTGGCGCGCCTTGTTGTAGACGAGCTGGAGTTCGTCGATCAGGTTGCCGGCGTTGTCCGAGGCGGCCTTCATCGCGACCATTCGCGCGGCCTGCTCGCAGGCGACGTTCTCGACCACGCTCTGATAGACCAGCGACTCGATGTAGCGGGTGAGCAGGGCGTCGAGGACGGTGTGCGCATCCGGCTCGTAGATATAGTCCCAGTGGTAGGGCAACGCCTCCTCCTGCTTCTCGGCGGGGGCGATGGGCACCAGCTGGCGGATCTCCGGGCGCTGCGTCATGGTGTTGACGAACTCGTTGCTGGCGACATGGATCGCGTCGATCTCGCCAGCCTCGAAGGCGTCGAGCATCACCTTGACGGTGCCGATCAGATCCTCGATGTGCGGGGTGTCACCAAGATGGGTCGCCTGCGCCAGCACCTTGCCGCCGAAGCGCTTGAAGAACCCCAGCGCCTTGCTGCCGATGGCGCAGAAGACCGGCTCGATGCCAGCGGCCTGCTGCTCCTTGATCTCGGCACTCAGACGGCGGAACAGATTGCTGTTGAGGCCGCCGCACAGGCCGCGATCGGAGGAAACCACGATATAACCGACGCGCTTGCGCGGGCGTTCCGTGGCCATGAAGGAATGACGGTACTCGGGCGTCGCTTGCGCCAGATGGTGGATCACCTGGAGCATCTTGTCCGCGTAGGGCCGGGAGGCAGACATGCGATCCTGCGCCTTGCGCATCTTCGATGCTGCAACCATCTCCATGGCGGAAGTGATCTTCTGCGTGCTCTTGATGCTCGCAATCTTGGTGCGGATTTCTTTGGCGCCTGCCATTTGATCAAGCTCCCAGCTTCCAGCGCCCGATCCCCGACTCGAAGGTCGGTCGCGGCGCCTGTTTGATTCGGGTCGGTTGTAAGGTCTCGACAACGCCCAACCGCCGCGGGGCGGCGGTTGGGCGCATGTGGATGCGGGCGCTTACCAAGTATTGTTCGCCTTGAAATCCTTGAGCGCCGCGTGCAGACCCTGCTGGATCTCGTCGTTGAAGCCGCCGGTCGAGTCGATCTTGCTGAGCAGCTCGGCCTGCTGGGACTTCATGTAGCCCTGCAGCGCCGCCTCGAAGTCGACGACCTTCTTGACGTCGACGTCGTCGAGGTAGCCCTCGTTGGCGGCGAACAGCGAGACGGCCATCTGGCCGACGCTCATCGGCGAGTACTGCGCCTGCTTCATCAGCTCGGTGACGCGCTCACCGCGCTCGAGCTGCTTGCGGGTGGTCTCGTCGAGGTCGGAGGCGAACTGCGAGAAGGCTGCCAGCTCACGATACTGCGCGAGTGCCAGACGGATACCACCGCCGAGCTTCTTGATCGCCTTGGTCTGGGCCGCGCCACCGACTCGCGACACCGACAGACCGGCGTTGATGGCCGGACGGATACCCGAGTTGAAGAGGTCGGTCTCGAGGAAGATCTGACCGTCGGTGATCGAGATCACGTTGGTCGGAACGAATGCCGAGACGTCACCGGCCTGGGTCTCGATGATCGGCAGCGCGGTGAGCGAGCCGGTCTTGCCCTTGACGGCACCGTTGGTCGCCTTCTCCACGTAGTCGGGATTGACGCGCGCGGCGCGCTCGAGCAGACGCGAGTGCAGGTAGAAGACGTCACCGGGGTAGGCTTCGCGACCCGGCGGACGACGCAGCAGCAGCGACACCTGACGGTAGGCCCAGGCCTGCTTGGTGAGGTCGTCGTAGACGATCAGCGCGTCCTCGCCCTTGTCACGGAAGTACTCACCCATCGAGCAGCCGGCATAGGGCGCGATGAACTGCATCGCGGCCGAGTCGGAGGCGCTGGCGGAGACGATGATGGTGTGATCCATCGCGCCGTGCTCTTCGAGCTTGCGCACCAGGGCCGCGATGGTCGAGTTCTTCTGACCGACCGCGACGTAGATGCACTTAACGCCGGTGTCCTTCTGGTTGATGATCGCGTCGAGCGCCACCGCGGTCTTACCGGTCTGGCGGTCGCCGATGATCAGCTCACGCTGGCCACGACCGACCGGCACCATGGCGTCGATCGCCTTGAGACCGGTCTGCATCGGCTCATCGACCGACTGACGGGCGATGACGCCGGGGGCCTGCTTCTCGATCGGCGAGGTGGCTGCGGCCTCGATCGGGCCCTTGCCGTCGATCGGGTTGCCGAGCGCGTCGACCACGCGGCCGAGCAGGCCTTCACCGACCGGCACCTCGAGCACGCGCCCGGTGCAGCGCACCCAGTCGCCCTCGGAGAGGTTGGTGTAGTCGCCGAGCACCACCGCGCCGACCGAGTCGCGCTCGAGGTTCAGCGCCAGGCCGTAGGTGTTGCCGGGGAACTCCAGCATCTCGTAGTACTGAGCGTCGGACAGGCCGTGGATACGCACGATGCCGTCGGTCAGGCTGACGATGGTGCCCTCGGTCCGGGCCTCGGTTTGAAGATCGTATTTCTCGATCTTCTGCTTGATGAGATCACTGATCTCGGATGGATTCAGTTGCATGGCGGTGTCCCGTTCAGAATTGCAATGCGTTGGCGAGTCGGTCGATCTTGCCGCGGACCGTGTCGTCGATCACCAGGTCCCCGGCACGGATCTCCAGCCCACCAATCAGCGCGCTGTCGGTCTCGACCGTGAGCTCCACCTGCCCGCCAAGACGCGAGGACAGTGCAGTGGCGAGCGCCGCGCGTTGCGCCTCGTCGATCTCGAACGCACTGCGTACGGTCACGCGCCGCATGCCCTCGTCGGCGCTGCGGCTGACTTCGAACAGTCGGGCGATCTCGGGGACGGCCGCCAGGCGTGCGTTGTCGGCGAGCAACCGGAGCAGGTTGGCAACCTCCTCCGGCAGGTCCTCGCCACAGACTTCGAGGGTGATGTCGCGGATGGTCTCGCGGGACACGTTGGGGTTGGCGATCAGCGCGACCATCTGCGGGTCGCCGGCCACCGCGGCCAACCGCCCGAGTGCGTCGGACCATGCCTCGACCTGTCCGGTTTCCTTCGCGCGCTCGAAGGCCGCTTCGGCATAAGGCCGTGCGATGGTGGTGATGTCTCCGGCCATGGGTATTCCCTAGAGCTGCTTTGCGAACGAGTCGACGATCGACTTGTGGGCGTCGACGTTGATCTCCTTCTGGAGGATCTTCTCCGCTGCCGCGACGGCGAGCGTGGAGACGCGCTCACGCAGCTCTTCGCGTGCGCGGTTGGTCTCCTGATCGATCTCGGCGCGCGCCGCGGCGAGCAGCCGATCGCCCTCGGTCCGGGCGTCGCTCTTGGCCTCCTCGACGATGTCGGTGGCCCGCTTCTGGGCCTGACCGACGATCTCGGCGGCGGAGACCTTGGCCTCCTTCATCAGCTCGAGTGCGCGTTGCTCCCCGAGGGCCTGCTCCTGATGGCCACGTTCGGCGGCGGCGAGGCCTTCGGCGATCTTGGCCTTGCGCTCCGCCAACGCGTTGACGATGGGCGGCCACACATACTTCATACAGAACCCGACGAACACCGCGAAGGTGATCATCTGGGCAAACAGAGTCAGATTGATATTCATACCTATGCCTCTTGCCTGAGCCTCATGTGGGCGAGGAGTCTTCTCGGCCCGCGGGAGGGAGCAGGATGCGCGCTAGGCAGCGAACATCAGGAACAGACCCATGGCGATCGCGATGACGGGCAGTGCGTCGACCAGGCCCATGACGATGAAGAACTGGGTGCGCAGCATCGGGATGAGCTCGGGCTGACGGGCAGCGCCCTCCAGGAAGCGACCGCCGAGGACGCCGATGCCGACGCCGGCGCCGACTGCGCCCAGACCCAGCATCAGGCCAGCGCCGATGTACTTGATGACCTCTGCGAATGCTTGTGCGACTTCGAGTTCCATAGTTCTCTCCAGGATTGAAGGTCAGAGCCTTGATTGAAGGTCAGAGCCTTGAAAAACGGGGTTTAGTGATGCTCCTGGTGTGCCATGTCGAGATAGACGATGGTCAGCACCATGAAGATGAACGCCTGCAGCGTGATGATCAGGATGTGGAACACGGCCCACACGAACTGCAGAACGCCGCCGGTGGCGTTGAGCACGAAGCTGCCACCGTAGAGCAAGGCGATCAGGATGAAGATCATCTCGCCGGCGTACATGTTGCCGAACAGTCGCAGGGCGAGCGAGATCGGCTTGGAGATCAGACTGATCCCTTCGAGCACCAGGTTCGCGGGCATGCCCCACTTGCCGAACGGCTGCAGGGTCAGCTCGCCGAGGAAGCCACCGACGCCTTTCATCTTGACGCTGTAGTAGAGCACCATGATGAAGACCATCAGGGCCATGCCGAAGGTTGCGTTGGGATCGGTGGTCGGCACGATCTTGAGATAGACATGGTGCGGATCGGCGCCGAACAGGGCCATGAACTGGCCGAACAGATAGGGCACCAGATCGACCGGCAGCAGGTCCATCAGGTTCATCAGGAAGACCCAGGCGAAGATGGTCAGCGCCAGCGGGGCGACCATCGGGTTCTTGCCACTGAAGGAACCGCGGACGTTGTCCTCGACGAAGTCGACGATCCACTCGACGAAGTTCTGCGCCGCACCCGGCACGCCGGCGCTGACGCGTTCGGCCACACCCTTGAAGAACCAGAGGAACAGGCCGCCGAGCAGGATCGAAAAGAACATGGTGTCCAGATTGATCGCCCAGAAGCCCATCTCCGCGGCCTCCGCGCTGTTGTGCGCGAGCCCCAAGCCGTGCTCGGGGTGTAGACCGAAGGTGAGGTTGGTCAGATGGTGTTGAATGTATTGTTCAGCGGTGAGCGTTTCGGTAGCAGCCATCGATCATTCTCACTTCGTGTTTCGTTTGGCCTGTTGGGCCGCGATCAGGATCGGCATCACTTGCATGAGGAAGTAGGCCCCCAGCAATGCCGGTATGTTCAGGTCGTCGAATGTTGCGAAGGCAACGACGAACAAACCCAGGACCAACGCGATCTTTGCGACTTCGGCACGATAAAAACGCATGACCAAACGCTCAGGCGCCTGGGCGCGATAGGCGCGAAAGACCCAGGCCGCGAGCATGGCGTTGGCCAGCAGGCAGGATCCAGAACCTATGAGGACCGATAGTGCAACGGAGCGACCGAACGGCAGGGCGAGTAGCACCGACACCAGGCTGAGGATCGTCTGTATTTTCAGGACGTTCCCGGCCTGAAGCGCATCCGGCTGTTGCATCAGATCATCGTGGTTTGGTTGAGCGCGTCGCTCACCGGACGCGAAGTATAGGGGATCGCTAATATCGGGTCAATGTAACCGCGGGGTGCCCGGAGCCTTGCGCGGCGCGGGTTTCGGGCCGATGACGAAGGTCTCGACGAACCCGTTCCCGGGGCTGGATCCCTTTGATCGAGCCGGTGTTTCAGCATCCTTCTCGGGGGGGGCGGCCTCGCCCGGCACACTGCTCAACGGATATGGCCGAGGATGCCGTCGAGCTCGTCGAGGCTGGTGTAGCTGATCACCAGCTTGCCGTTGCCGCGGCTGCCGTGCTGGATCCGCACCTCGGCGCCGAGCCGGTCGGTGAGATCGTTCTGCAGTCGGCGGATGTCGGGGTCGGTCACTCCCTTCCGATCCGCTGCCGCCACCGGGCTCTCGCCCTGCTGTTGCCGTCGCACCAGTCGCTCGGTGTCGCGCACCGAGAGACCGCCGGCGACCACCTGTCGGGCGAGCGCGCACTGCATCTGGCCCTTGACCCCGAGCAGGGCGCGGGCGTGGCCCATCTCCAAGCGGCCATGATCGAGCTGGTCCTTGACCTCGGGCTCGAGTTCGAGCAGGCGCAGCAGGTTGGAGATGGTGGTGCGCGACTTGCCGACCGCCTCGGCCACCTCCTGATGGGTGAGCTCGAACTCCTCGACCAGACGGTGCAGCGCGGTGGCCTCTTCCAGCGGATTGAGATCGGCGCGCTGGATGTTCTCGATCAGCGCGATGGCCAGCGCGCTGGTGGCGTCGAGTTCGCGCACCAGTGCCGGGATCTCGCTGAGGCCGGCCTGCTGACAGGCGCGCCAGCGCCGCTCGCCGGCGACGATCTCGTAGCGCCCCTCGGCCAGCGGTCGCGCCAGGATCGGCTGCAGCACGCCCTGGGCGCGGATCGACTCGGCCAGCTCGCGCAGCGCCTCGGGGTCGAAGTCGCGGCGTGGCTGATAGCGCCCGCGCTGCAGCTGCTCGAGCGGCAGGCGCACGATGCGATCGCCGGGCTGAGCGGTGGCGACGGCCCCGGACTGGGAGGCGGTCTCGGCACCGCCACGGGTGGCGCCGAGCAGGGCGTCGAGTCCGCGCCCCAGCCCCTTCTTCTTGTTCGGTCGGGTGGTTTCCTGGTCCATGTCAGGCGGCGTTGCGGCCCTTCTGCTGGCGGCGCAGCACCTCGCTGGCCAGCGCCATGTAGGCGATCGCGCCCTTGGAGGACGGATCATAGAGCTGGGCCGGCATGCCGTGGCTGGGGGCCTCGGCGAGGCGCACGTTGCGCGGGATGATGGTGCGGTAGACCTTGTCCTTGAAGTGCGCGATGAGCTGGGTCGAGACCTGGTTGGCGAGGTTGTTGCGCGGGTCGTGCATGGTGCGCAGGATGCCCTCGACACGCAGCGTCTCGTTGCGGTTGGCACGGATCTGCTCGATGGTGTCGAGCAGCGCCGAGAGCCCCTCGAGGGCGTAGTACTCGCACTGGATCGGGATCAGCACCCCGCGCGCGGCGACCAGGGCGTTGACGGTGAGCATGTTGAGCGAGGGCGGGCAGTCGACGATCACCAGCTCATAGGCCTGGGCGGCGCGCTCGAGCACCCGCGCCAGACGGTGCTCGCGGTCGGGCGAGTCGATCAGCCCGACCTCGGCGGCGGTGAGATCGGCGTTGGCTGGCAGCAGGTCGAAACCGGGCGAGGGCTCGGTGATGCGCTGCAGACAGTCGGCGATGGGGATGTCGCTGAGCAGCAGGTCGCAGCTCGAGTGCTCGAGCGCGTGCTTGTCGACGCCACAGCCCATGGTGGCGTTGCCCTGGGGGTCGAGATCGACCAGCAGCACGCGTCGCTTCATCGCCGCCAGACAGGCGGCGAGGTTGACCGCGGTCGTCGTCTTGCCGACTCCGCCCTTCTGATTGGCGATGGCGATGATGTTGACCATGCTCGACTCAGTCGCTCCGAAATTTCGATCCGTTAGCCAGCCGTTGCGATGAGTGCGCGCCCCATGGTGGCGGTCGGATCAAGGCTCGTGCCGCGTTTGCGGTAGATGCGAGGCAATGGTACTGAATTTTCAGCTCGCCCGGTATCCGGGCTTGGAACGCACTTCAAGTCATCGCCACCTCCGCCGCCTGGCCGAGGGGGGGGAGGGCTAGGAGTTCGTGTGTCGGCGCCCGGCCTAGTGTGGTGCCGTGGCGGGATGCTGGCGATACCACTCAGCGAAGGCGCCTCCGGTCATCGGCTTGCCGAGGCGGAAGCCCTGAAGATGGTCGCAACCCATCGCGTGGAAGAACCGCTGATCGGCCTCGCTCTCGATGCCGACGACGGTAACGTCGAGTCCTAGGGCCCGCCCGAACTGGATGATGGTGTCGATGATGGCTGGCATGCCGCGCGCCGTGTGTAGCTGTCGTACCAGCGCTTGATTGATCTGGAGTCCGGTCAAGGGTAGTTGATCGAGCTTGCTGAGGCTTGAGCAGCCCAGGCCGAAGTCGTCAATCACTAGCTTGACACCGAGAGCCCTGAGAGCGGCGAGTTGATCTGCGCTGCCGTCTGGGTAATCGAACAAGGTAGATTCACTTAGGTGTAGCACTAGCGCGGAGGGCTCTGTCCCCGCGTCTCGGCAAGCGTCGCATAGTCCTTGAATGAAGTGCGGATGAAGAAACTCTCGTGTCGAAACATTTACTGAGATTGGTATCGGGGGTAACCCCGCAACTCGCCATGACTGATGTTGTCGGCACACTTCCCGGATGACCCAAAGTCCGATCTCATGGGTGAGGTGGAGTGATTCGGCTACAGGTAGAAAGGTTGAGGGTGGGATTGGTTCCTGGTCGTGCTGCGGCCATCGCAGTAGCGCTTCAGCCCCATGCAGACACCCTTGCTTCAAGTCCAGGACCGGTTGATAGACGACACGAAACTCTTCCTTGGCGATTCCTTGACGCAGCTGTCTTTCCAGCGTGGCACTGCTCATTACCTGCTCGTTGAGCGCAGCAGTGACGAATTGATAGTGTCCCGGGCGGATTTGTTTTGCGTGGTACATGGCCAAATCGGCGCTTTGCATGAGCTGCTCGATCGTCTCGCCATCTTGTGGATATAGGCTGATACCGAGGCTGGGTGCGCAGTGTAGTTGCAGCTGACCGATAGTATACGGAGGCGCCAGGGTCGCGATGGCCTTGCCCGCTGTGCGAGCGACGTCCGTGGCGTCGTCGATCTTGCTTAGTACGGCGACGAACTCATCGCCCCCCAGGCGGGCGACGATATCCTCTGCTCGGAACAGTGTCAGCAGTCTCTGGGCCACCGCTTGCAGCAACAGGTCGCCGACCGCGTGACCGTACATGTCGTTAACCGCTTTGAAATCGTCTAGGTCGAAGAACAGTACCGCCAGTTGGCGCTTGCTGCGCCTTGCGCTCACTAGCATTTGATTGGCCAATTGGTCGAGTAGTCGACGTGTCGGCAGGCCGGTCAGTGGATCGTGCTGGGCCAGGCGGAGTGCGTGTAGCTCAGCCTCCTTGCGGCGGGTGATGTCCTGCTGCGCCAACAGGATACGCTGATATGTGTTGTTGGCGTCCTGGATGACCTCGGGTCTGGCCTGGAGCCAGCGGTAGGCACCATCCTTGCGGCGTAGCCGATATTGTATTTCGCACGATTCTCGGTTGGCAGCGAAGCCACGCAGCTTTGCAAGGCTGGGCTCGCGATCATCAGGGTGTAGCAGTTCGGCCCAGTCGTCGAAGTTCTTCGGCAAGGCGCCCTGGTCGTACCCCATCTGCCGCTGCCACTCTAAAGGAAATATCACTTGGTTGGTGTGCGGCGTCCATTCCCAGAACGCCAGCTCGGCGAGTGTTGCTACCAAGTGCAGCCGTGCCTGGCTATCGATGATCTTTTGTTCATCACGCTTGCGGATGGTGATGTCCGTCATGATCAGGCGCCAGTCGTGATGAGCCGTGTCGGTGGTCGTCTCTGGCACCAAGCACGCATCCAGGCTGACCCAGATGATCGGTGTGGCTGTTGATGGGCGAAGGCGAAGCTCGTAGTGCTGAGTCCTTCCTGTCGACCACAGCGCACGCCGGTGCTGGTAGTGGATGTCTTGGTCTTCGGGGAGGATGAATTGCGACAAGGGTTTTCCGACCAAGCCGGCGCGTGATAGTCCCAGCAGGGTTTCTGCGGCAAGGTTTGCCTGCTGGATAATACCTGTCTCACTCAGGGTGAGATAGCCGACGGGGGCGAGGTCGTAGAGGTCGAAGTAGCGGGCGCGGGACAACTCTAGGGCTTCTTGCGTCCGTCGCAGTTCTTCGTTCTGCAGCTCGAGTTCGATCTGATGGACCCGTAACTCGTGATTGCTTTGATTGTCGGTTACAAGTGCTGCGTCACGGATGGCGCAGAGCTGCGCTTCGGCGCGTTGACGCAGCTCTTTGAGGGGAATCGGTACCCCTGGTGGAGGGCGCGCCGGCTGTTCTCGATCTGTTCGATCAGGCATGGATGCAACTCCCTCGAATTAAGCAAAAGACTGGAATCCTCTTTTATCTACGTGTTTGATGCTTAGAAATATAAGGTTGTGCTTGATGGTGCGGTGAGTTGGCGCCAGGTCTTGATGGAGACGGGCCTGACTTCTGCCCTCAACACACGACCGAGAGAGCTGTCGTCGCTGCGTTCGGACTCTTTCCTGTCTATGGCGATTTGGGCGTGTCCACTCGGGGCGAGGTGTCCTTGATGGTGATCAAGACGTTGTCGTGATCGGCGTCTGGATGGACGATCCGTCTAGCGTTGAGGCTGAGAGAGCACGACCCGGTTGCCGCCGACTCATAACCAATCACATGGTCTTCTAGTGCCTTTCCTTTAGCGATAGTCTCCAAGAGTTGCCGACGCAATTCAGGATCGTTCCAGCGGTGCTCGTCAAGGTCGCTTAGTGGTTGATCGATGATCTCGGACTGGGGCAGTTGGAAGAATTGCTGAAACGCATGATTGGCCGAGATCACGTGAAGGTCTCCGCTCAATACCAGTAATGGTTCGCGCACGGCGTCTACGATCCCTTCGGCAAAGGCGCGTGCCTCCTTCAGACTCTCCTCCATTTTTCTGCGTGCGGAGATGTCCATGAAGGTGATAACTGCCCCCTCGATGACATTGTTAAGAGTGCGATATGGACCGATCCTTAGGACATACCAGTCTCCCTGCCTGGTGCGGACCTCTTTTTCCGCAGGCTGCAGGGTATTGAGGACCTGTGCTAAATCCTCTGTCAAATCATCGTAGTTTGTCAGATTGGAGACAATATCCCCCACCGGTCGCCCAACATCGGACTGGATCAGGTTGATCAGCCTGGTTGTTGCCGGTGTGAAGCGGGTGATCCTGAGCTGATGATCGACGAACAGGGTGGCAACACCCGTGCCGGCGAGCAGATTGTTCATGTCGTTGTTGACCCGGGAAAGGTCGGCCACCTTGGCTTGAAGCTCCGTGTTGACCGTTGCCAGTTCCTCGTTGACCGATTGCAGCTCTTCTTTTGACGTCTCCAGTTCCTCATTGGTCGATTGCAACTCCTCGTTGACCGACTGCATCTCTTCGTTGGTCGACTTCAATTCCTCGTTTGATGTCTCCATCTCCTCCAGCGTGGTCTGGAGGTATTCCTCCTTGGTCCGCAACTCTTGCTCCAACTCGGCGATTCGCGAATCGGATTCTCCTGTTTTCGACCTTTTTTCAATGTTTTGGCCGGGTCCGTCCTCGACGGAGCCTGTGATCTCCAGGATCGCAAGATACAATGGTTCTGTATCAACGTGGCCTGTCCGTTGCTCGGGATGCACGCTCAGATCGGCCAGGGTGAAGTCGCCGTTTGTCTTGACTCTCAGTCCCTTCAACCGTACTGAATCCCCGGTCGTGACGACGCGCTGTAGGGCGTTCCTCATGGCATGACATAACCCTTCTCGAGCCATGCTGAAGACATTCATTGTTGGATCCCCCGGTGCCGGCTCGAGGAATTGCCCTGTGCGACCGTAGATATAGCGGATGTCGCCGCGCCCGGTGACCAACAGGGCCGTTGGGTCATAGTGACGAAGCAGCGCCTGCTCGGTTCGTTTCCGTAGATCGGACTTGCCTTTGCTGCGTGACATGCTTTCAGGATCGGAGGAGGGTGTATGGGGGCTGGAGATGGAAAGCATGTGCCTCTGAGGCAACAGGGGCGTCAGGGTAACGTCTTGCTGTTCCTTGGTGGCGAAGAGCTTCCATTTGCGGTCGACCGGCGTGAACAGTGGATGAGCGTCACCGATGGTTTCAGAATTTCCCAGGAACAGGAAGCCGCTGCTTTTCAGTGCATAGTGAAAGAGAGGTATCAGGCGTCGCTGTAGATCTCCGTTTAGATAAATCAGCAGGTTTCTGCAGCTGATCAGGTCAAGCCTGGAGAAGGGGGGGTCCTTGATCAGATCCTGCTCGGAGAATACCAGTAGATCGCGGATTTCCTTGTTGATGCGGTAGCAGCCTTGCTCTTGGCTCATGACAAAGAAGCGTGCTAGCCGTTCGGGAGAGATATCGGTCGCAATATTAGCGGGGTAGATACCGGAACGTGCCCGCTCGATCGCATTGGCGTCGATGTCGGTGGCGAAGATCTGGAGCCGATAGTCTTGCTTCAGGGTCTCCAGATGCTCCTTGAGCAGGATTGCGATAGAGTAGGCCTCTTCGCCGGTGGAACAGCCGCAGATCCATACCCTGACTGGTGACCCGGCCGGTTTCTCATGGAACAGCCGAGGGATAACCTCGCGCTCTAAGATGGCGAAAGCCTCGGGGTCACGGAAGAAGCTGGTGACCCCGATCAGCAGGTCATGGAATAGCGCATCGATCTCCAGCGGATTGTGTTGGAGATATCGTACGTAATCGCGTTGTTGCTCGATCTGGTGTAACGCCATGCGCCGTTCGATGCGCCGTATTAGCGTACTCTGCTTGTATTGCGAGAAATCGTGGCTGCTCTTGTCTCGCAGCAGCAGGCAGATCTTCGTCAGCGTATCCACGCTTTTGGATGAAGGCTCAGAGGTATGCGCTTCCCTGCCGAAGGCATGGGTCACATAGGCCATGAGCTGTGCCGGCATTTCCGCGGGTGGGAGCACGAAATCGACCAATCCGGTGGCGATGGCACTACGTGGCATGCCGTCGTAAGCGGCGGTCTTGGGCGCCTGGGCCATGACCATCCCGCCCTCGCCCTTGATCGCTCTGGCACCGAGCGTGCCGTCACTGCCGGTGCCAGAGAGCACCACACACAAAGCCCGCTCGTGTTGATCCTGCGCCAGTGAGCGGAAGAAGAAGTCGATCGGTAGTCGCTGTCCGCGTGGCGCCGCTGGCTCCAGTAAATGGAGGAGGCCATTGAACAGAGCCATGTCGACATTGGGTGGGATGATGTAGACGCAATCGGGCTTGATGCGCAAGCCGTCAACGATTTCATGCACCTGCATGCAGGTGTGGCGCTTGATTAGTTCGGCGAGGATGCTCTTGTGGTTGGGGTCCAGGTGCTGAACGAGTACGAAGGCCATACCGGTCTGTGTGTCCGGTGGAATGGCGGAGAAAAATGCCTCGAATGCCGCCAGTCCCCCAGCCGATGCGCCGATGCCGACGACCGGAAAGCTCAACTCCGCGGGCGATGCGGACTGTTCCGCCTCGGGTTGTGGTGACTGGGCGGCTGGATCGTCCGCCGTCTGGGGTGCTCCTGCGGGGGGTATGTTCATCATCGATCCTTGGTGGCCGATTGGGCGGAGTACTCGATCGAAGGGATCGGTCGCGTTATGTCGATCGGCGTTCCTTGGTGACGAGACGCGGAGCATGCTGCGACGTGTCGTCTGATCTCAGATCAGCATGGCACATGTCGTCGCATCTCGCGTTGCGGCTTGTGGCGGCGCGGGCGAATGATGGTGGGTTGATCGTCGAGCGTCGTTGCCTGTTTGTGCGGTGTCTGCGGCGGGTCGCCGTCTTGGCTGGGACGCTCAATTAATCGTTACGGATCTCGACCAAGTGACGCGGTTCATCGAGGAAGGGGACGCGCAAGACATGCACGTGGCTGTCTCCGGTCGCGTGCGTGGCCGGGAGTGGGGCCTCTTCGGGGTGGCGTCCGCGCATCAGCAGCATCCGTCCGGGTTGTTCGAGCAGGCATCTCTCCGTGGCGAGCAGTACGTCTGCAGCCGTCACCGCGCGGCTCACGATCGTTTTGAAGCCGTGGCCGGGCCGATAGTCGTCGCTGCGGGCCTGAACCGGTTCGACGTTGGTGAGTCCGAGCTCGAGCACCGCCTGACGCACGAAGCGCACCTTCTTGCCGTTGCTGTCGAGCAGCCAGAAACGGCGCCTGGGCTCCATGATCGCCAGTGGTATCCCCGGTAGACCAGCTCCGGTGCCGATGTCGAGCAGGGTGTCGCCGAACAGGAAGGGGCGGATTGCCAGGCTGTCGAGCAGATGACGCACCACCATCTCGTCGGGGTCGCGCACCGCGGTGAGGTTGTAGGCGCGGTTCCAGCGCAGCAGCAGCTGCAGATAGTCGATCAGTTGCTGGTGCTGGGCCGCCGTCGGCCCGATCCCCAGCGCCGCGCAGCCGGCCTGCAGCCGCTCGCCGAGATGGGTGCGCTGGTCCGGGGTGAGTTCGGTGGTCGCGGTGTTCATGCCGGGTGTCGCTTGAGGTGGATCAGCAGCAGCGACACCGCCGCCGGGGTCACCCCGGGGATGCGCGCGGCCTGGCCGACGGTGGTGGGGCGGGTGCGGCAGAGCTTCTCGCGCACCTCGGCGGAGAGACCGCGCACCGCGGCGAAGTCGAAGGTCTCGGGCAAGGGCTTGTCCTCCTGGGCGCGCTGACGGGCGATCTCGTCGCGCTGGCGAGCGATGTAGCCGGCATAGCGGGTCTGGATCTCGACCTGCTCGGCGACCTCGGGAGCGACCGGGTGATCCGCGGTATCGATCAGGACGTTGACCCCGGCGTGATCGACGCCGGGACGGGCGAGCAGGTCGAGCGCGCGCGCCTCGCGCCGCAGCGGCTCGCCGAGCACCGCCTGCATGGCCGCCGGGTCGGCCCGGTCGGGACGGACGATGGCCGCGGCGAGGCGCTCGCGTTCGCGCTCGATCGCCTCGCGCTTGGCCGCGAAGCGCGCCCAGCGTTCGTCGTCGACCAACCCGAGCGCGCGCCCGGTCTCGGTCAGGCGCAGATCGGCGTTGTCCTCGCGCAGCATCAGCCGGTACTCGGCGCGGCTGGTGAACATGCGATAGGGCTCGTTGGTGCCGCGGGTGACCAGATCATCGACCATCACCCCGATGTAGGCCTCGTCGCGACGCGGCACCCAGGGCGACTCTTCGCGCAGCCGGCGCACCGCGTTGATGCCGGCGAGCAGCCCCTGGGCGGCGGCCTCCTCGTAGCCGGTGGTGCCGTTGATCTGACCGGCGAGGAACAGCCCCTGGAGCTGGCGCGTCTCCAGCCCCGGGGCGAGGTCGCGCGGATCGAAGAAGTCGTACTCGATGGCATAGCCGGGGCGGGTGATGTGGGCCTGCTCCAGCCCCGGGATCGAGCGCACCAGCGCCTCCTGCACGTCGTAGGGCAGGCTGGTGGAGATGCCGTTGGGATAGACCTCGTGGGTGTCGAGCCCCTCGGGCTCGAGAAACACCTGGTGCGAGTCCTTGTCGGCGAAGCGCACGATCTTGTCCTCGATCGAGGGACAGTAGCGCGGGCCGATGCTGTCGATCACCCCGGTGTAGAGCGGCGAGCGCGACAGCCCGGCGCGGATGATCTCGTGAGTGCGGTCATTGGTGTGGGCGATGTGACAGCTCACCTGCGGCGGGTGTTCGGCGGCGCTGCCGAGGAAGGAGAACACCGGCACCGGGTCGTCGCCGGGCTGCTCGGCGAGCCGCGCGTAGTCGATGCTGCGCGCGTCGATGCGCGGCGGGGTGCCGGTCTTGAGCCGCTCGATTCGCGGCATCAGTTCACGCAGTCGCGCGGCCAGGGCGTTGGACGGTGGATCCCCGGCGCGCCCGCCCTCATAGTTGCTGAGACCGATATGGATGCGCCCGCCGAGGAAGGTGCCGACGGTGAGCACCACCGCCCGGGCGCGAAAGCGCAGCCCCATCTGGGTGCTGACCCCGGCCACCCGCTCGCCCTCGACGATGAGGTCGTCGACGGTCTGCTGGAACACCCGCAGTCCGGGCTGGGACTCGAGCGCCGCGCGCACCACGGTGCGATAGCGGATGCGGTCGGCCTGGGCGCGGGTGGCGCGCACTGCCGGACCCTTGCTGGCGTTGAGGGTGCGGAACTGGATCCCGGCGCGGTCGGTGGCGCGTGCCATCAGCCCGCCGAGGGCATCGATCTCGCGCACCAGATGGCCCTTGCCGATACCGCCGATGGCGGGGTTGCAGCTCATGTTGCCGAGGGTGTCGATGTTCTGCGTCAGCAGCAGGGTGCGTGCACCCGCGCGCGCCGCCGCGAGCGCCGCCTCGGTGCCCGCGTGACCGCCTCCAACCACGATGACGTCGTACTGATCGCTCGCAAACATGTCAGGGAACCCGATCCGATGAAGCCCTTCAGTTTAACCCATATCCACGCGCGCGCGGCGGCGCCGGGAGCCTCGCCATGAACCGACCCGAACCCCGCCCCGTCCCCGCGTCGCCGGTCGATCGCTGCGGCGCGGTGCTCGAGGCCGCCGCCGCGGTGATCCTCGGCAAGGAGCACGAGTTGCGCCTGGCGCTGACCTGCCTGCTCGCTCGCGGCCATCTGCTGATCGAGGATCTGCCCGGGGTCGGCAAGACCACGCTCGCGCACCTGTTGGCGCGACTGCTCGGGCTGGACTACGCGCGCATCCAGTTCACCAGCGACCTGCTCCCGGCCGACGTCATCGGGGTGGCGGTCTATGACCGCGCCAGCGAGTCCTTCCGCTTCCACCCGGGTCCGGTGTTCTCCCAGCTGGTGCTCGCCGACGAGATCAACCGCGCCACCCCCAAGGCGCAGAGCGCGCTGCTCGAGGCGATGGAGGAGCGTCAGGTCACCGTCGAGGGCGAGACCCGCGCGCTGCCCGAGCCCTTCTTCGTCATCGCCACCCAGAACCCGCTCCACCAGATCGGCACCTTCCCGTTGCCCGAGTCGCAGCTCGACCGCTTCCTGATGCGTATCGAGCTCGGCTATCCGGCCGCGCACCAGGAGAAGCGGCTGCTCGCCGGCGAGGACCGTCGCGCGCTGGTGGCGCGCCAGGCGCCGGTGCTCGTCCCCGCCGAGCTCGCCGCCCTGCAGGAGCTGGTGGTGGCGGTGCATGCCGCCCCGGCGGTGATCGACTACGTCCACGACCTCCTCGCCTTCACCCGCGCCTCGGGGCGCTTCGCCTATGGGCTCTCGCCGCGCGCCGGGCTGGGGCTGGTGCGTGCGGCCAAGGCCTGGGCGCTGCTCGGCGGGCGCGACTATGTGCTCCCCGAGGACGTGCAGGCGGTGTTGCCGGCCTGTTGCGCCCATCGTCTGGTCGGCAGTGGCGAGGGCGCTGTGCTCGACGCCTGCCGGGTCGACGCCGAGATCCTCGCCCATGTCCCGGTCCCCTGAACGCGCGCGCTGGCGCGGCTGGCTCGCCGCGCGCTTCGACGCCATGCTGCGCCGCGCCCGCAGCGATCCCGACGGCGTGGTGCGCATCGGCGCGCGCCAGATCTATATCCTGCCCACCCGCTTCGGGCTGGTGTTCGGCGCCGTGCTGCTGGTGATGCTGCTCGGCTCGCTCAACTACCAGAACAACCTCGGGCTGCTGTTCACCTTCTTCCTCGCCGCGGTGGCGCTGCTGGCGATGCACCACGCCTGGTTCAATCTGCTCGGGCTGGAGCTGCAGGCGCGCCCCGGGGCGGCGGTGTTCGCCGGCGAGTCGGCGCGCTTCACCCTCAGCGTGCGCGGGCGCGGTCGTCGCACGCGTGCCGACCTGCGTCTGAGTGGTGCCGAGGATGCCGCCGCGCCGCTCGCCGTCCCCGCCGGTGAGCAGAGCGGCTGCGCTCTGGTCGTCACCACCAGGCGCCGTGGCTGGCAGCCGCTCGGCGAGGTGCGGGTCGAGACCTGCCACCCGCTGGGGCTGTTCCGCGCCTGGTGTCACACCCTGCCGCGTGCCGCATCGCTGGTCTATCCGGCGCCGGCGTCCCTCGCGCCGCCGCCGCCCGGCGCCGGTGCCGGCGCGCGTGCCTTGCCCCGGGGGGCGGGGGCCGGGCTCGAGGACTATGCCGGCGCGCGCGACTATCGTCACGGCGACTCGCCACGCCATCTCGACTGGAAGGCCTATGCCCGCGAACGCGGTCTGTTGACCAAGCAGTTCGAGGGTGAACAGGGGCATGAGCTGTGGATCGACTGGGCGGCGCTCGCCACCGTCGATCCCGAGACGCGGCTCGCCGAGCTCGCCCGTCAGTTGCTCGATGCCGCGGCCGCCGGGGCGCGTTTCGGACTGCGCCTGCCCGGGGTGGAGGAGCCGCTGGCCGCCGGCGAGGCGCAGCTGCAGCGCTGTCTCACCCGTCTCGCGCTGTTCGGCCTGGAGGGCGGCGATGGCCACTGAACGCGCGCACTGGCCCGAGCCCGTCCCGGACCGTCTCCAGCGGCTGTGGTTGACCCTGCTGGTGATCGCCGGCGCCCTGCCGTTGCTGCCCCGGCTCGACTGGCGCATCGGCGCCTTCGCCAGCGCGCTGTTCGCGTTGCGTCTGCTCGCGCTGCGCTGGCACGGGGTGCAGCCCGGGCGCTGGCTGCTGGTGCTGCTCACCCTCGTCGGCATCGCCAACTGTCTCCATGTCTACGGCAGTCTCAGCGGGCGTCAGGGCGGGGCGGCGCTGTTTCTCACCATGCTCGCGCTCAAGCTGCTGGAGCTGCACGCGCGGCGTGACCTGCAGATCGCGGCGATCCTGCTCGGCTTCCTGGTGGTGGTGCAGTTTCTCTTCGACCAGTCGCTCGGCCTCGCGCTCTATCTGGCGCTGGTGGTCGGGGCCATGCTCACGCTGCTGGCCGACATCAACGCTACGACAGGGGGCGGGCGGCTGCGCCCGGCGCTGACCACGACCACGCGGCTGGCGCTGCAGGCGCTGCCGCTGACCCTGGTGCTCTTTCTGCTCTTCCCGCGCCTGAGCGCGCCGCTGTGGGACCTCGGGCTCGATGCCGAGCAGGCCCGCACCGGCTTCTCCGACACCATGGAGCCGGGTGCGGTCAGCGAGCTGGTGGTCAATGGCGAGCTGGCCTTCCGGGTGCGCTTCGATGCCACCCCGCCGCCGCCCGATCAACGCTACTGGCGCGGTCTGGTGTTGTGGCAGACCGATGGGCGGCGCTGGACGGTGGGCGAGCCGCCGCGCACCGGACCGGCCTCGCTGGCGCTCGCCGCCGCGGCCGATCGGCTCGACTACGAGGTGGTGCTGGAGCCGACCGACCGGCGCTGGCTGTTCGCGCTCGACCTGCCGGTCGCGGCCGAGGGGGTGGTGCTCGCGCCCGATCATCTGTTGCGTGCCAGCCGCGCGGTGGAGAGTGCGCTGCGCTATCGGGTGCGCTCGGTGCTCGACGCTCGCACGCCCGCGCCGAGCGCGGCGCTGCGTGACTATGCCCTGCGCCTGCCGGCCGGCACCATCACCCCGCGGATGCGCGCCCTGGTGGCGAGCTGGCGTGGCGAGGGCGCGGACGACCAGACGGTGGTGAGACGCGCGCTCGCCTACTTCAACCGCGAGGCCTTCCACTACACCCTGCTGCCGCCGCCGCTCGGGCCGAATCCGGTCGATACCTTCCTGTTCGAGACCCGGCGCGGCTTTTGCGAGCACTATGCCAGCAGTTTCGCGACGCTGATGCGGCTGGCCGGGATCCCGTCGCGGGTGGTGCTCGGCTATCTCGGCAGCGAGCCCAACGCCATCGGTGGCTATCACATGGTGTGGCAGTCCGATGCCCATGCCTGGGTCGAGGTGCTGCTGCCCGGGCGCGGCTGGGTGCGGGTCGATCCCACCGCGGCGGTGGACCCCTCGCGGATCGACAACCAGAGTGCCTCGCGACTGCTCGGCGCCGGCAACCCGGTGCGCTTCGAGCTGGCCCAGGATGCGTGGCTCGCCCGGCTGGCGCGCGGTGCACGCCAGTTCGCCGACAGTATCGATGCGGCCTGGCAGCAGTGGGTGCTCGACTTCTCGGCCGAGGACCAGCTCGGCCTGCTGCAGCGGCTCGGGCTCGGTGGGCTGGGTGAGTACGGGCTGGCGGTGCTGATGGTCGTGACCTTCTCGCTGACCCTGGGCGCGGTGCTGCTGGGGCTGGTACGCGCGCCGCGCGAGCCCGATCCGCTGGTCGCGCGTCATGCCCGTTTCTGTCGCCGGCTGGCGCGTATCGGGCTGGCGCCGCACCCCGGCGAGGGCCCGCAGGACCATGGCCGACGGGTGATCGCCGCGCGTCCCGACCTCGCCGCCCCGGTCTCGCGCTTCCTCGCGCTCTATCTGCCGGCGCGCTTCGGTCCTGCGCCCGACCCCCGGACCGTGGCGCGGCTCGATGCCCTGTTGCGCGGCTTCCGTCCGCGCCGTCGTCGCTAGTCGCGCGGTGCGGGGACGCGTTCGACCAGCTCGCCGAGCAGGGCGTCGGCGCTCACCCCCTCGATCTCCAGCTCGGCGCCGAGCCGCAGCCGGTGGCGCAGTACCGCCGGGAGCATGCAGCGCACGTCGTCCGGGGTGGTGAAGTCGCGCCCCTCGATGAGCGCGTGCGCCCGCGCCGCGCGCACCAGCGCGATGCTGGCACGCGGCCCGGGACCGCTGTCGACCCCCGGCCAGTCGCGCGCGGCGCGCACCAGCGCCACCGCGTAGTCGAGCACGCGCTCATCGAGTCGAAGCGTGGTGGCGCTCAGCTGCAGGCGTTGCAGGGTCTCGGTATCGAGCAGCGGACGCACCGCCGAGGTGTCGAGCCGGTCGCCGATGCGCCCGCTGGTGGCGGCGCGCACCGCCGCGCGCTCGGCCTCGGCGCTCGGCGGCGCCACCGCGATCTTCAGCAGGAAGCGATCGAGCTGGGCCTGGGGCAGCGGGTAGGTGCCTTCCTGCTCGATCGGGTTCTGGGTGGCGAAGACCAGAAAGGGTGGTTCCAGCGCCAGCGCCTGGCCCTCGATGGTCACCTGTCCCTCCTGCATCGCCTCGAGCATCGCCGCCTGGGTCTTGGCCGGGGCGCGGTTGATCTCGTCGGCGAGCAGCAGGTTGCAGAAGATCGGTCCGCGGCGGATGCGGAAGGCCTCGCGCTTGAGGTCGAACACCGCGTGCCCGGTGACGTCGCTCGGCATCAGGTCGGGGGTGAACTGGATACGCGCGTAGCGCCCCTGTACCGCGGCGGCGAGCGCGCGCACCAGCAGCGTCTTGCCCACCCCGGGCACGCCCTCGAGCAGCGCGTGCCCGGCGGCGACCAGCGCCACCAGCAGCTCGCGGATGGCCTGGCGCTGGCCGCTGACGGCCTGGCCGATGTCCTGTTCGAGCCGGTCGAGCTGGATGACCGCCTCGGTCAGCGGCAGTGGGGTCTGGGTCATGGATCGGTGCTCTCGCGGTTGCCTCCGGGCGATCGGGCCTGCTGCTCCAGTCGCGCCAGGGTGTGGGTGAGGGTGATGAGCGCGCGGGCGCTGCGGGGTGTCTCCTCGAGCGCCTGGGCGAGGCGCGCGCGCGACTCGCCGCTGGCCGCGGCGAGTCGGGTCAGCCGCTGTTGGCGGGGCGCGCGCGCGAGTCCCGGCAGGCGCCTCGCCCACAGCCGCAGCACCCGGGCACGGCTGGCTGCGAGCAGCGCGCGGATCCGCCGATGGCGCCACAGAAAGCGCGCCCCGGCCTCGAGATGGACGAGCCGGTCGCGCGCCGGTGGCGGAGCCGGGGCGAGCGTCGGACCGAGCCGCGCGCCGAGCGACCACAGCCACACCGCCAGGGTGAGCGCTGCGGCGATCAGTGCCAGCGGCGCCCGCGCCCACAGCCGCGCGAGCAGCCCCGGCGGGGTCTCGGCATACAACAGCCATACCGTGCCGCCGGGTGCGGGGGCGACCAGACGGGCGCCGAACAGGGCGTGGTCGCGCTCGCCGATGCGCTGGCGTGTGAGGATGTCGAGGTCGGCGAGCACGCTCAGCCGGCCGGCGCCGATCTCCCGATGCGTCAGCGGTTGTCCGCACCGCTGTTTGTCGCCATGGCTGACGCACAGGGTCCGCCCGGGGTCGAGGGCGACCTCGAGTGGCGGCGCCCCGGGCGTCGGGCGCAGCCGGACCGGCGTCGGTGGGCCCGACTCGGTCCAGCTCTCGGGGTGGATCCCGAAGGTCTCGAGCAGCGCGTGGCGCGGCCCAGTCCCCGGCGTGGTCACCAGCCGTCCGCCGGCGGCGATCCAGTCGCGTAGCCGGTCGCGTTGGCGTGGCGACAGCGGGCCGGGTGCGCGCACCACCAGGGTGTCGCCGGGGGGCGGTGGGGCGGCGAGCAGGCCATGATCGGGGCGACTCTCGACGGTGATGCCGAGCCCGATGAGGAAGCGCTCGAAGGCGAGCAGCGGGTTGGCTCGAGCCGCTGCCGAGGGACCGACCGGTACCTGTTCGACCCGGCGCTCGAAGTGGGTCAGGAACCAGCTCGCCAGCGCTGCCACGAGGACCAGCCCGGTGCCGCCGAGGGTGAGCGCGAGCAGGCGCTGTTCAGTGCGCATCGGTCCGTCCCTGCCAGCGCCGCCAGTGGCTCAGCAGTCGCTCGACGTGCGCCGCGCTCGGGTCCCGATCGCCGTAGGCCGCGTGCTGGCGCGCCGCGGCGATCGCGGCGAAGGGGACCCCGACCCGGTGTGGCAGCCGGGCGCTCGCCCGCTGCACGCAGCTCCCCTCGGTGGCCCCCGGGGGGAGCGAGAGACCGAGCCGGTCGAGTCTCTCCAGGCTGGCGCGATAGAGCGCGCCGATGGCCGCGCCCGGGTCGTCGGCAGCGAGCAGGCGACGGATCTCGGTCTCGTGATCGATGGGCGATGCGCTGTGCGGCTCGGGCGCGGCCTCGTGCTCCGTCCTGGCCGATCTGGGCAGGCGTGGTGAGCGTTCGCGCCACAGTGCGCGGATGAGTATCAGCAGGGCGATCGCACCGAGCGTCACCAGTCCCCATTGGATGGTGCCGGCGAGCCAGGGGGGCGGGGTCGCCGACCAGGTTGCCTCGGCGTCCTCGGTGCTGCGCTGTGCGGGGTCGGCCACCGGCAGCCACAGCTCGACCTCGCGGGTGGCGCCGAAGTCGGGCGAGTCGAGCACCTCGGCGATGCGGGCGCGGGCCGCCTCGGGGGCCGGCCAGGTCTCGGCCTCGGCCGGTGGCGGCGCGAGCAGCAGCGGCGCGAGCAGCGCCAGCGCCGGGAGCACGGCGGCCGGTGGCGGCGGGGCGCGGCGGAAGGCGAGCTCGATGTCCCAGCCCTCGAGTTCGGTGCGGCGGCTGAGATAGAGCGCGAACCCGGCGCAGACGTAGAAGGGCGCGATCAACGAGCAGGCGAGCAGATAGCAGGCGCTGCTGATCCAGTAGGCCGGCGCGGCGCTGTCCTCGAGTGCGGCGATCAGGTCGATCCCTGGCAGCCCCTCGGGGATCAGCAGATAGAGCCCGAGCAGCATCCCGCCCCAGAGGATCGCCTCGAGGTGATAGCAGACCAGGGTCAGCCATCCGCTGGCGCTGCCCCCGGCGAGGGTGCGCAGCCGCGCGCGTCGCGCCCGTTGCGGCAGCCCTTCGAGCAGCAGCAGCGGGAGCACGAGCGCGCGTCTCGGGCTCAGTCGGCGCCACAACAGCAGCGGCAACAGGCGCGGGCGCAGTCCGGCGCCGAGCATCCCCGGGAGGGCGCCGCGTCGCGGGCGCTCGTCGAACAGCGCGCGGCTCGCCCACAACAGCAGCGGGGCCTCGTAGAGCGGCTTGCACCACCACAGCGCCAGCAGCCAGAGGTCGCTGTGGAGCCAGGCCAGCGCCAGCACGATCAGGGTCAGCGGTAGCGCGGTGCACCACCACAGCGCCCAGAGCGCCGGGAACCAGGCGCGGGCGAGGGCGAAGCCGAGATCGATCGCCTGCCAGGCGGGGCAGGGGCGCAGCTGGGCGGTGAGTCGCTCAAGACGCATCGTCGCCACGTCCGGCCAGGGCGATGTAGAGCGCGAGGAGGGTCCAGCCGGCGGCGCCGACGGCGTATTTCACCGCCACCGGCGCCGCGCCGGCCGACCAGAAGGCCTCGATCAGCGCCGCGCCAACGAGCATCAGCGCCGCGCCCGCCACCAGCACCAGGGCATCGCGGGCATTGACGCGCAGCGCCGCGAGCCGCGGCAGCCGTCCCGGGGCGAACAGCGCCTTGCCGAGCAGCAGTCCGGCGCCGCCGCAGATGGCGATCGCGCTCAGTTCGAAGGGGGCGTGACCGCTGACGAAGGGCCAGAAGGTGATGCCGTGACCGATGGCGCTGAGGTGACCGGCGGCGGCGCCGATGAACAGCCCGTTGAACACCAGGATGACCACGCTGCCGATGCCGAACAGCACCCCGGCGGCGAAGCTGCGAAAGCCGATGCCGACGTTGTTGCGGACATAGAAGCCGAACATCGCCAGATCGCTGTCGGCCGGGCGCACCTGCCCGGGATGATCCCGGGCCGGGTCGTAGAGCGCCTCGAGTTCGGCGAGCTGCTCGGCGTCGACCAGCGTCAGGATCAGCCCGGGGTCGTGATAGGCGCCGAGCGCCATCGCCGCCATCGGTACGAACAGCAGCGCGGCGGCGAGCCACAGCGGCGCGGCGTGACGGCGCAGCGCGCGCGGGAAATCGCGTGCCATCAGCTGCAGTGCGCGGGCGCCGAGGCGCAGCGTGGGGCGGTGGAGCTGGGCGTGACCGCGCCGCACCAGCTGCTCGAGTTCGGCGATCAACCCGGGGGTGTAGCCGCGGGTTCGGGCCAGCGCATAGTGCGCGCACACTCGGCGATGGAGGCCGGGGAACTCGGCGAGCTCGGCGCCGCGGCGCCGGCGCTGCTCGAGCTGCTCGAGCAGCGTGCGATAGCGCGCCCAGTCGGCGGCGTGCTGGTGCTCGAAGCGCTGCTGTCTCATGCCGCACGTCCGTCGGGCGCGCCGCGGTCGAGCCAGGTCGCCCAAGCGGTGATCAGTGCGGGCGCGGCACCGCCGCGCACCCCGCGCGGGGCGGTCAGGACCTCGGCGAGTTCGATGCGCCGCGCCTCGGCGAGTGCGGGCGCGCGCTCGGCGAAGGCGAGGATCGCCGCCCGGGTGTCGGCGTCGAACTCGGGCGGCGGTCGCTGGCCGGTGGTCGATGCCGGGCCCCGGCGTGGCGCCGGGCGGTCGTCGTGCACCACCAGGGTGGCGGCGGCGAGGTCGCCGATGCGGCGGAAGTCAGGGTCGGCGAGGCTCACCACCAGCCCCAGGGCATAGCCGGCGGGGAGGAAGTCGACCGTCCGCAGCAGGTTGCGCAGGGTCGAGGCGGGGAGCCCGACCGGGGTGGCGTCCTCGTGCACCACGCGCAGCCCGAGTGCCCGCTTGCCGGGGGTGGCGCCGCGCCAGACCTCGAACACCACCGGATAGAACCACTCGATGGCGAACACCGCGAGCAGCGCCAACCCGACCCCGAGGTCGGCGAGTGCGAGCAGCGGGAGCAGCAGCAGATAGAGCCCGAGACGGATCAGCAGGTCGAGCGCCAGGGCGAGCGCACGCGGTACCGCTCCGGCGACGCGCAGCCCGAGGTCGATGCCCTCGGGGGTCTCGCGCAGGCGCAGGGTGTCGAGCGGCGGTGGTGGCGTGGCAATGTCCCGGCGTGGCGCATCCATGGCACAAAGATGCGGGATTCGCCCGGCGCGGGCAAGCCGGTGGGATCGGTGGTGCCCGCGCCGCGCAGGCGCGCGGCACGGGGCGGGCGATGGTGCGTGATCAGATGCGCTGTGGCGCGCGTTCGAGTTCGGCGAGCTGACGCAGCGAGTGCCTGACCATCTTCAGCGGGATGCCGAAGAACCAGATCGAGGCGACCAGCACCATCACCGGGTCGGCGTAGCGGGCGAGGTGTGCCATCGGGGTCAGCTCGGTGAGCTTGGCGATGACGAAGCCGCACATCACCGCGCCGCTGATCACGGTGTCCATCAGCCACTGCTTCTCCTCGGCGTTGATCAGCCCGGAGCCGCCCTGCTTGCGGTGCTTGGTGATGTACCACCAGCTCAGGGTACAGCCGATCACGTTGATCAGGCCGAAGAGGATGGCGAGATCGCCGTCGGTGTCGCGACCACCGTCGAGGATGGCGCGCACTGCGAGCACCAGCGACAGGGTGCAGAGCAGGATGATGACTGCACCCTTGAACAGGATCACCCGATGCTCAATACGGGCCGCGGCCTGGGTGTTGAGCAGTCGTGACTGGCGATGGATGTAGTAGAGGGCGAGCAATGACACCAGGGTCATGAACAGGCCGATCAGGGAGTACAGGCCGTCGAAGATGACCACCATCGAGTTGATCCAGAGACCCCAGATCACTCCCATGATGGCAAAGGCGAGGGTAGACAACATCGAGAAGATCAGGATCTGACGTTCTCTCCGAGTCTGGGCGGACATGATGACCTCAACAGAAAGATGATGCGTGTTTGATAGGTGAAGCGCGCGCCGGTCTGGTCCGGGTGTGGAACCGTGCGGCACACGTCAGGGTGCGAGCCTGTGGGGCGAGCGATGCGCGGTGCTGTCTCCATGCAATGATCCGGTGGTGTTGACGGTGACGACCTCCAGCGCGATGGCGCTGGAGGCCGGTGAGGCGGCCCCGGCACCGGTTGTCCGGGGGCGCTGGATATGGTCGTCGAGCCGTATCGGCGCGCTCGGGCACGGCCCTTCCGGGCGCGCTCGACGGATGGGGGTGCTGGCGTCAGCGTTGCGGTGGCGCGGGTCGCGCACGGACGGTCGGCGATGATGATGCGGACGCGCACGGGCGACCGCTCACCCTGGGGCGGGAGACGGCATCGGTGTCAGGCACCGATGGTATCGGCGGTGTTCGGGGCGCCGATCACGGGCTGGTGTGCTGGGGGGAGCGCGTGAGAAGCACACCAGTGCTTCCCGGGGTGCGAGCCATCACCGCGTCGCGTGTCGCGCGGGCGGCTGACCGCATTGATCTGGGGCGATGTCTGTATGCTCTAGGCTGCTTGCGAGTTGGCGGGGTGGTGCGTGACCACGCCCTGACCTCCCCATCTGCGTAGCGTCGGCAGGATCATGAACGTGTATTCATTCAAACACTTGTTCAAGGGCTTTGCAAACGTCGCCCGGTGAGCGGCACGCATCATCGCGACGCCCGTCGCCATGTGGCGGTGGGCGTATCGGCTCAGCGATAGAGCGCGAGGGGGAAGTACTCGGTGATCAGGATCACCGGGTGGCGCTCGATGATGATGCGGTAGGTGCGGTAGACCGCGCTCGGCTCGGCGCCGTCCTGAACCAGACCGACGTCGAGTACCTCGCGATAGCTCTCCAGTCCACTGTCGCGGATCAGCACGCCGATACCGATCTCGCGATCGATCAGGCGCTGGCGGAAGTCGGCGGGGATCAGGTCGGTGCGGATCAGCGAGAAGGCCTCGGCGAAGCTGCGACCGCTGTCGTCGCCGCGCAGCCGCGCGTCGCGCAACAGGCAGCGATCGCCCTCGGCGACCTCGACCCAGGGGACCGTGGCGGCGGCGTGCTCGAAGCGTTGCTCGACGGTGTCGACCGTCACCGGTTCCCAGAAGTAGGCCTCGAGGATCTTGGTGACGGTACCGTCGGTAACCAGCAGGGCGCGCAGGAAGGGGGGCAGTGCGGCGAGCGCGAGGCTGGCGCCGTTCGGCGCGCGCAGCTGACCGTTGCGCAGGAAGCCGTCGCAGCGGAAGGTCGATTGTGCCGGGCCCTGGTCGGGGAGTCCGTAATAGCGGTGCATGGACGGGGCCTCAGCACGCGCGCCACGGGCGGGCGGTGAGGGGGATGGGGGATGCGGACATGGATGCTTGCCTTGATCGGTTGGATGGTCTGTGGTCGCCGGCCACGGCGGTGGCGGAGAAAAATAGCAGAACTTGGCCGTGATGGGCTTGATGTTGAGTCATGCTTGACGCACTCTCAGAGCACGGCGTCCGGTCGCCTCTCTGGAATGGTGGGACCGGGGCCGGCACACTGGACCTTAAGGGTCAGAGACCACTTCGCCAACTCGGCCAGCCCCGGCCTCGGGACTGGCCGGTCCGCGCGCGGAGGTCAGTCCCGGGTAAATGTGTTATACCAACAAAGGCCTTGAGCCGATCAATGGAGACATTACCAATGACCAAGACCGTCAAGCTCGCTTCCCTGTCCCTCGCTGCTCTCCTTGGCGCATCGCTGCTCGGCGGTTGCGCGACCGACCAGACCGCTCGCGACATGGCGCAGCAGGCGCTCGACACCGCCAACAGCGCTCAGGCGTGCTGCAACGCCAACACCGAGCGCCTGGATCGCATGTATCAGAAGATCATGGGCAAGTAAGGCGCTTGATCTGAGTGCGTCCGGTGTCCCACGGCCCGTGGGACACCGGTGTTCTCGTCGATGGCGCGCTGCACCTCGCGCCAGTCGATCTCCACCCCCTCGGCCTCGGCGAGCGCAGTCGGGACCGCCTCGCGGGCCGTGACCCGCTTGCCCTCGCGATTGACGTGCACCTCCAGATAGAGATCGTCGCCGCGCCAGCCGAACTTGTAGGGCTGGTCGACGATGGTGACCTGGGTGCGCAGCTCGGTCAGCGAGAACAGCTCCTCGATCCCCTCCGGGTAGAGCCGGATACAGCCGGCGCTGACCTCCATCCCCAGCCCCCAGGGCTTGCTGGTGCCGTGGATCAGGTACTCCGGGTTGCTCAGCCGCATCGCGAACTGTCCCAGCGGGTTGTCCGGTCCGGGCGGCACCACCGCCGGCAGGATGTCGCCATAGGCGGCGTGGGCGGCGCGCACATTGGGGCCCGGAGTCCAGCTCGGGTCGCGCTTCTTCTCGATGATGGTGAAGCCGCCCAGCGGTGTGTCCATGCCCTCGCGACCGACGCTGATGGCGTAGGAGCGGACCTCTTCCGGGTCGTCCGGGGGATAGAAATAGAGCCGCTTCTCGGGGCGGTTGATGACGATGCCCTGGCGCGGCGCATCGGGCAGCACGTAGAAGGTCGGTACCATCACCTCGGTGCCCGCGCCCGGGACCCACATGTCGACCTCGGGGTTGGCGCTGCGCATGTCCTCGAAGCCCTGGTTGTTCTGGCGGGCGACATCGAGCAGGGTGTCGTCGGCGCGGGTGGTGAAATAGAACGGGAAGCCGATGACGCTGTCGCCCGGGTGTTCGAGCCGATAGGTCTCGGCGTGTCCGGCCCCGGCGATGGTCAGCGCCAGGGCGCCGGCGAGACTGGCCGCCAGTGTGCGACGAGCGTTGGTGAATCCCCGTTTCATCAAGACCTGTGTCTGCATCTGTATCCGCCCAAAGAAACCTCGATCGAGTGTTGAACGCCCGACTCGCTGGGGCCGGGGTGGCGCATCCTCTGCCAGTTCGCCTGCTCCCGCAAGCGGCATCCCGGCGCGACCGGCCCGGTCGCGGCGCTCGCCTGTTCATCAACATGGATCGTCCGGGGCGGGTTTTCGAGCATGCGTTGTCCGCCGCGCCCGTCGCCGGCCGATTGATCCCTCCGATCAGCCCGTTGCGCCCCGGGTTCCCCAGGGCGGTGGCGTCGGCGTGACTGCGGCGCAGGCACGGTTCGGGTTATGCTTCGATGATCGACCCGGCTCGATTGATTCGCAGTCGCAGCCGCCCCTCGTTATCGGTCCAGACCCATCAGCCATGTCGCATACCGCATCGCCCATCCCCCTGTCCGAACTCCAGCACGACACCCCGGCACGTATCGTCGAGATCCAGGGTGGACGTCACCTGACCCGCCGTCTGCTCGCACTCGGGCTGCGCCAGGGCAGCCAGCTCAGCGTGGTACAGCGCCGCGGGCAGGGACTGGTGCTCGCCACCGGCGGTGGTCGGATCGCCATGGGCTTCGGGGTGGCCGAGAAGGTGCGGGTGTGTGTCGACCCCGAGGCCCGCAACGACAACGACCTCGACTGAGCGCGCGATCAACACCCCGCGAGCCCCAACACCAGGATCGAAGCGATGACGGCGACCCTTACCCCTCTCGATGATCAACGTCCGGCCCCGCTGACCCTTGCCCTGGCCGGCAACCCCAACTGCGGCAAGTCGGCGCTGTTCAATGCCCTGACCGGGATCCGCCAGACCACCGGCAACTGGCCCGGGGTGACGGTCGAGCGCAAGGAGGGTGCGCTCGAACTCGATGGTCGGCGGTTGCGGGTGATCGACCTGCCGGGGATCTATTCGCTCGATGCCAGCTCGCTCGACGAGCGGGTCACCCGCGACTATCTGCTCGCGCGCGAGGCCGGGCTGATCGTCAACGTGATCGATGCCGCCAACCTCGAGCGTCATCTCTATCTCACCGTACAGCTCCTGGAGATGGGCGTCGACCTGGTGGTCGCGCTCAACATGATGGACGTGGCGCGCAAGCGCGGGGTGGAGATCGATGTCGCCGCGCTCGCCGCCGCGCTCGGCTGTCCGGTGGTGCCGGTGGTGGCGGTCACCCGCGAGGGGCTCACCGAGCTGCAGGCGCGGGTGCTGGCGGTGGCCGAGGGGCGTGAACCGGGTGGACACGCACTCGCCCAGGGCGACTGCGTCGAGGAGGCGATCGAGCGTCTGGCGGCGACCTGTGACCCGGCGCAGCCGCGCGCCAACGCCCGCTGGCTCGCACTCAAGCTGCTCGAGTCCGACCCCGATGCCGAACATGCCGCCACGCCCGAGGCGCGCGCACTCGCTGCGCAGGCACGCGCCGAGATCGCCGAACGCGTCGGCGACGAGGCCGATCTGCACATCGCCGACACCCGCTTCGGCCATGCCCACGCCCTGGCGCAGCGGGTGTCGCGCGCGCGCGGCGCGGCGGCACGCAACCTCTCCGATCGCATCGACCGGGTGGTGCTCAGCCGCGCCTTCGGTATCCCTTTGTTCCTGTTGATGATCTATCTGATGTTTATGTTCACCATGAACGTCGGTGGTGCCTTCATCGACTTCTTCGATCTCGCCGGCGGTGCACTCTTCGTCGACGGTACCGCCGCGCTGCTCGGCGCGCTCGGCGCCCCGGGCTGGCTCGAACTGGTACTCGCCCAGGGCATCGGCGGCGGGTTGCAGGTGGTCGGCACCTTCATCCCCATCATCGCCAGTCTCTACATCGTGCTCTCGATCCTCGAGGACTCGGGCTACATGGCGCGCGCGGCCTTCGTCATGGATCGCTTCATGCGCTCGATCGGGCTGCCCGGCAAGGCCTTCGTACCGTTGATCGTCGGCTTCGGCTGCAACGTCCCGGCGGTGATGGCCACCCGCACCCTGGAGCACGAGCGCGAGCGCAAGCTCACCATCCTGATGAACCCCTTCATGTCGTGCGGTGCGCGGCTGCCGGTCTATGCGCTGTTCGCCGCCGCCTTCTTCCCGCACTCGGGGCAGAACCTGGTGTTCGCGCTCTATCTCGTCGGTATCGCCGCGGCGGTGCTCAGCGGGCTGGCGATGAAGCACAGCCTGCTGCGCGGCGAGAGTGCCGGGCTGCTGATGGAGCTGCCGCCCTACCACCTGCCGACCCTGCGTGGCGTGGCGCTGCGTACCTGGGACCGGGTGCGGCTGTTCCTGCGCGGGGCGGGCAAGGTGATCGTGCTGATGGTGCTGGCGCTCAACCTGCTCTCGAGCGTCGGCAGCGACGGCAGCCTCGGCAACGAGGACAGCGACCAGTCGGTGCTCGCCGCCGCCAGCCGTGCCGCCACCCCGTTGTTCGCGCCGCTGGGGATCGAGGAGGACAACTGGCCGGCGGTGCTCGGGGTGATCTCCGGGGTGCTCGCCAAGGAGGTGATCGTCGGCACCCTCGACTCGCTCTATGGCCGGCTCGCCGAGGAGGAGGGCGCCGCGGCGGCGGCGGACGATGATACCTTCGCGCTCGGCGCCCGGCTCGGCGAGGCGGTGGCCAGCATCGGCGACAACCTCGGCGCGCTCGGTGCGCGGGTGCTCGACCCGCTCGGGCTCGACGTCGGCGAGCTGGCCGACAGCGCCGAGGCGGCCGCCGTTCAGGGGGTGCGGGATGCGACCTTCGGGGCCATGATCGAGCGCTTCGACGGCCAGGCCGGGGCCTTCGCCTATCTGCTGTTCGTGCTGCTCTACTTCCCCTGCGTCGCCACCATCGGCGCCATCGTGCGCGAGGCCGGGGCGCGCTGGGCAGTCTTCGTCGCCGCCTGGACCACCGGCGTCGCCTATCTGGTCGCGGTGATCTTCTATCAGGCCGCGACCTTCGCCCGCGATCCGCTCGGTGCCGGGCTGTGGATCGGCGGCGGTCTGACGGCGCTGGTGGCGGTGTTGCTGGGGCTGCGACGTTGGGCGGGGAGGCCGGAGATCAGTCGGCGAGCTGACGCGGCCGGGTGAGCGCGAGCAGATTGGCGCAGCCGGGTTCGAGCCGCGTCCAATCCGCCGGCATCTCCAGCCGGACGAGTGCCGCGGTGGGCAGCAGCTTGCCGTGTTCCGGCGGCTCGAGATCATCTCCGGCGAGATACTGGAGCAGCTGCTCGAGGCCGGGGTTGTGGCCGACCAGCAGCACCGTAGCGGCCGCTTGCGGACACTGTGCGAGGATCTCGAGCAGGGCGGGCAGGTCGGCCTCGTAGAGGCCCGGTTGCCAGAGGATGCGACGCTTGTCGAAGTCGAGCCGCTTGCAGACCATGATCGCGGTCTGGCGGGCGCGCTCGGCCGGCGAGCTGAGGACCTGATCGGGGACCAGTCCCTCGCGATAGAGCCAGGCGCCGATCCGCGGCGCGTCGCGTCGTCCGCGCTTGGCCAGGGGGCGGGCGAAGTCGGTGGCGGCGCCGGCGTCCCAGTCGGACTTGGCGTGACGCAGGATCAGCAATTCGCGCGGGGTACGGAAGGCGTCTTGATAGTTCAAGCCGGGGTCCAGGCCAGACTGCGGTGACTTGGGCGCACTTTTAACACAGTCGTCATCTCGACGACAGAGGGTGTGCGCAAGCGTCGACCGTTCAGCCCAGCTCGGCGAGCAGCTGCTCGATCATCCCCTGGGCCTGCTGGCGATAACCGCCGCCGAACAGGTTGAGGTGGTTGAGCACGTGATAGAGGTTGTAGAGGGTCTTGCGTACCGCATAGCCCGGCGCCAGCGGCCAGGCCTCGCGGTAGGCGGCGTGGAACGCCGGACCGAAGCCGCCGAACAGCTCGGTCATCGCCAGGTCGGTCTCGCGATCGCCGTGATAGACGGCGGGGTCGAAGATCACCGGGGCGCCGTCTGCGGTGGCGCCGATGTTGCCGCCCCAGAGGTCGCCGTGCAGCAGCGAGGGTGTCGGTGCGTGATCGAGCAGGGCGTCGACCCCGAGCAGCAGGCGCTCGCCGGCGCGCTGCAGGGCGCCGCCGTGCCCCTGGGCGGCGGCCAGCTCGAGTTGCGGGCGCAGTCGTCGCTCGCGCCAGAACTCGGCCCAGTCGGCGCAGGGTGCGTTGTGCTGCGGGGTCGAGCCGATGGTGTTGTCGCGATGCCAGCCGTGGCGCTCGGCGCTGGTGCGGTGCAGCGCCGCCAGCCCGTGGGCGGCGCGCACCGGGTCGAGCCGACCGTCGAGCGCGAGGTACTCCATCGCCAGGAAGCTGTGCCCCTCGGCCAGACCGCAGCAGATCGGTCGCGGCACGCGGATCGCCGCGGCTCCGGCCAGGGTCTCGAGCCCCTCGGCCTCGGCCTCGAACATCGTCAGTCGCTCCGGGCTGTTGAGCTTGACGAAATAACCGCGTGCGCCGGATTCGAGCACCAGCGCATGATTGATGCAGCCGCCGTGCAGGGTGCGCCGGCGCTCGGGGTGGAAGGGCTGGCCGCTGGCCGCGCCGATGCGCGCGGCCAGCGCCTGCTCCAGGCTCAGGCTCACTGCGTCCCTCGCGTGAGGATGCGTCGGTGCAGCGGGCTGGTGCGTGGGAAGTGGGCGCGCAGGAACTCCATCTGATCGGCGAGGACGTGACGGCCCATCAGATAGATGTACTCGGCATGATTGGGGGTGAAGGGCACCGCCAGCAGCTCCATGCCGGCGTCCTCGGGCGAGCGCCCGGCCTTGATGTTGTTGCAGCGCATGCAGGCGGTGACGACGTTGTTCCAGTGGTCCTCGCCGCCCTTGCTGGTCGGGCGCACATGGTCGCGCGAGAGATGGCGTGTCGAGAAGCGCTGGCCGCAGTAGAGACAGATGTGGTCGTCGCGCTGGAACAGGGTGCGATTGGAGAGCGGCGGCACATAGTCGTCCTTCTGCTTGACCATCGCCTGATGATTGCCGTAGGTGGCGATGATCGAGTGGATCACCAATTGACTGCGCAACCGGGTATGCGCATTGACCCCGCCGTAGAGCCGGAACAGGGTGTGGCCGCAGGCATAGGCGACCTGCCCGAGATAATAGAGCCGGGCGGCGACGCGATAGTCGATCCACTCGAGTGGCATGCCTGCCAGATCCGTTCGCAGTACCTGTTGATTCAATGACAACATAGCGGGAATGCGGCTCGGAATTTGCCTGCATGATACAGACTTGATCGTCCTGCGCAAGTCATTGCGCGCAGACCGTTATCCTTTCTGCAAGCAAGGTTTTACCTCTTCCTGGGTGGATTGCCGGCTGGATCCAGAAGACGAGCCGACAGACGGTCATCTTCAATGACCTCTGGATGACCGAATGGTTGCCGACGCCAAGCATCCGTTGATCCACGGCGGACGAATGATTCGGGCGCGCTCGAGCGTTGTGCGCACTCATTGAAACGTCTGTCGTGCTGGGGATGAATGGCGCCACCGAGGTTGCTCAATGAGTGTGTCATGGGATGCTCTCCGACCCATCGCGGCGGCTCACTAGCGCCGTCGGGAGAAGACTTCATTCACAGAGCGGCGGGCTGGTGTCGGTCTTGATGATATGGTTGGGTTCATTTCCGGTAAAATTCACGAATGATTTTTAACTCAATGATTTTTAAGACAGTTTTTTTGATGGTCAAAATCTGTTCAAAACCCTCGGGTCACCGTGGTGATGCTGTTTGATAGGCGCTCGTCGCCGTCTGTCCCCAGACTTATCCACAGGTGCCGAGGCTGCGGAGCGACGCGGATCGATGTGGGTGACGAGTCGGTCGACGAGGTCGTGTCGTGACCGAGGCGAGGATCGCACGGGTGGCGTTGCCCGGTCCGCTCGACGAATTGTTCGACTATCTGCCCGGCGCGATGGGGCAGCCCGAGCCGGGGACCCGGGTGCTGGTGCCCTTCGGTCGTTCACGTCGGGTCGGCATCCTGGTCGAGTACGCCGCCGAGTGTGGCTGTGACCCGAGTCGGCTCAAGTCCGTCGAGCGCGCGCTCGACTCGCGACCGCTGTTCGCGCCAGCCGATCTGACGCTGATCCGCTGGGCCGCCCGTTATTATCGTCACCCGCTCGGCGATGCCCTGTTCACCGCGCTGCCGGCGCGGTTGCGTGAGTCCGGTCCGCTGCTCGCGAGTGGTGTCGCCGGTATCCGTCTCACTGCCGCTGGTGCGGCCCTGACACCCGCCGAGCTGGCACGGGCGCCGCGTCAGCAGGCGCTGCTCGCGCGTCTGCTCGAGTCACCCGAGGGCCTCGCGCAGCGCAACCTGGAGGAGGAACTCGGCGGCATCACCAGCGCGCTGCGCGCACTGCGCGCCAAGGGGTTGGTCGAGTCCTGTCGGCTGGAGCCGGGTGCGGTGGCGTCGGCGGACTCGTCTGCGGTGCTGGCGGCCCCCGAGCTCAACCCCGAACAGGCCGCGGCGCTGGCGGCGGTGAGCGAGGCGCTCGGCGGCTTCCGCCCCTTCCTGCTCGACGGCATCACCGGCAGCGGCAAGACCGAGGTCTATATCCGCGCCATCGCCGAGGTGGTGGCAGCCGGAGGCCAGGCGCTGGTGATGGTCCCCGAGATCGGACTCACGCCGCAGCTGCGCGAGCGCTTGCGCACGCGTCTGCCGGGGCCCCTGGCGGTGCTGCACTCGGCGCTCGCCGCCGGCGAGCGTGAGCGCGCCTGGCACCAGGCGGCCAGCGGTGAGGCGCCGGTGGTGCTCGGTACCCGTTCGGCGGTGTTCGTGCCGCTGCCGCGGCTGGCGCTGATCGTGGTCGACGAGGAGCACGACCCCTCGCTCAAGCAGCAGGAGGGGTTTCGCTACTCGGCGCGCGACCTGGCGGTGCGCCGCGCCCAGCTCGTCGGCTGTCCGGTGGTGCTCGGCACTGCCACGCCGGCGCTCGAGACCCTGCACAACGTCACCGCCGGTCGCTACCATCGTCTGGCGCTGCCGCGCCGCGCCGGCGGTGCGCGACCGCCCACCATCAACCTGCTCGACATCCGCAACCAGCCCTTGCGCGCCGGGCTCTCGCCGGTGCTGCGCGAGCGCATGCACGCAGCCCTGGCGGCGGGCGGTCAGGTGTTGCTGCTGCTCAACCGCCGCGGTTATGCCCCGGTGCTGACCTGTCACAGCTGTGGTTGGGTCGGCGTCTGCCCGGATTGCGACGCGCGCATGACCCTGCATCTGGGCGAGCGGCGGCTGTGGTGTCATCACTGTGGTCGGATCGAATCGGTACCGCGCGACTGTCCGCAGTGCGGGGGGCCGGATCTGCGCATGCTCGGGCGCGGCACCGAGCGGCTCGAGGAGGGGCTGACCGAGCTCTTCCCCGGCGTGCGGATCGCGCGCATCGACCGCGACAGCACCAGACGCAAGGGCGAGCTGACGCGGTTGCTCGCCGCGGTGCATCGCGGCGAGGTGCAGATCCTGCTCGGCACCCAGATGCTGGCCAAGGGGCACGACTTCCCCGGGGTGACCCTGGCCGGGGTGATCGATCTCGATCACGCCCTCTATGCCAGCGATTTTCGTGCCCCGGAGCGCACCGCCCAGCTGATCGTCCAGGTCGCCGGTCGCGCCGGGCGGGCCGAGCGCGCCGGCGAGGTGGTGCTGCAGACCCGCCACCCCGAGCACCCGCTGCTGCAGTCGCTGCTGCGCGAGGGCTATGGCGGCTTCGCCCGCGCCGCGCTCGCCGAACGCGAGGCGGCGCAGTTGCCGCCCTTCACCTATCTGGCGCTGCTGCGCGCCGAGGCCCCGGAGCAGGAGGCCGCGCTCGCCTTCCTCGCCGAGGCGCGCGCACACGCCGAGCCCTTGTGCTCGTCCGAGGTGGAGCTGCTCGGTCCGGTGCCGGCGCCATTGTCGCGTCGCGCCGGACGCCATCGCGCCCAGCTGCTGGTCCAGTGCGCGCAGCGTCCGGCGCTGCAACACTTCCTCGCCCACTGGACCCCGACGCTGCGTGCCCTGCGTCGCGTCAAGGGGGTGCGCTGGTCGCTCGACGTCGACCCGCAGGAGATGGTCTAGGAAGGGATGTCAGCCCTTCAGCCGCCAGCTTCCAGTGGGAGTGCTCCCTCGATCCTGCTCGCGCAAGATGAAGCGCGACGCCTATCCTCGCTGGCTGGCGGCTGGCGGCTGGCGGCTGGCGGCTGGCGGCTGGCGGCTGGCGGCTGGCGGCTGGCGGCTGGCGGCTGGCGGCTGGCGACTCAGGGCAGGGTGGGGCGGTTCATGCATTCGAGCACCGGGCCGTTGGCGCCGTGGCGGATACGGGTGATCCCGGCGTAGTCGGTCTTGGTGCGATACCAGTCGTGCGGACCGAGTCCGAGTACCTCGCCGAGGATGGCGCGGGTGGTCCCCGAATGGCAGACGATCAGCAGGTGCTCGCCGGGGTGGCGTTCGAGCCGGGCGCGATAGGCGCTGACGACCCGGTCGAGGAAGGCCTCCAGGGGTTCGGCGCCCTCGGGGCGGCAGCCGACCGGGTCGTTGCGGTAGGCGCGATGACGCTCGGGCTCGCTGACGGCGATCTCGTGATGGGCGCGTCCTTCCCATGCACCCATGCCGACCTCGGCAAACTCGGGGACGATCTCCAGCGGCAGGCGATGATGCTCGGCGAGTTCGCGGGCGAAGGCCTGACAACGTTGCAGCGGCGAGCTCAGGACCCGCGTCCAGGGCGCGGCGTCGCCGACGGCGTGGCGCATCTGCTGCCAGCCGGTCTCGGACAGGGGGTCGTCGACGCCACAGCCACGGTAGCGCCGTCCGCCCACGGGCTCGCCGTGGCGGATCAGGTCGATGAGAGTTGCGGACACGCTTGGGGATTCCTCGGGAACGGACGGGCGCGCCGCTGGTGAACGGGCGCGCGGGAAAAGCCCTCAATTCTAGCTCGACTCCATGGCGATGGCATCAGGGGCGAAGGCTGGCGGCTCGGCACCTGACAGCGATCAGCCGATTGAGCCGCCAAGCGCGCGAAGATGAGGAAAGGCTTCCAGCCTTCAGCCTTCAGCCGCCAGCCGCCAGCCGCCAGCCGCCAGCCGCCAGCCGCCAGCCGCCAGCGGGCGTTTTTCCTCACCGTCGCCGCGAACACCAGGCGTCATCGACGTAGGATGGGCAAAGCGCAGCGTGCCCATCGTGGGATTGGCGATCAGCGCCTAGCCTTCAGCCTTCAGCCGCCAGCTGCCAGCCTCCAGCGAGGGGGCTGGGTTGTCTCGTTGCGTCGCGGTTGACCGCACACCGACACCGGAGGCTGTTTGCTGGAGGTTGGTCGCTTTCTTCGCGTCCTTTGTCTCTTTGCGGTTCCATCTTCATTGAGCCGCAAGGCGCCAAGAGCGCGAAGATGAAGAAAGGCTTCCAGCTGCCAGCCTCCAGCGAGGGGGGCAGGGTTGTCTCGTTGCGTCGCGGTTGACCGTACGCCGACACCGGAGGCTGTTTGCTGGAGGCTGGTCGCTTTCTTCGCGTCCTTCGGGTCTTTGCGGTTCAATCTCCTGGCCGCTGGCCGCTGGCCGCTGGCCGCTGGCCGCTGGCCGCTGGCCGCTGGCCGCTGGCCGCTGGCCGCTGGCGACTGGCGCCCCTTTGCGGTTCAATCGTCGCTGACCACCGACTCTCAATCCAGCAAGGGATCACGCCATGTCTGTCAAACGCTATGCCGGTATCCACAATGAACTCCAGGGCGGGATGACGCCGACGGCCAACATCATCCGCGACGCCTGGGTGTTCGGCCTGATCCCCGAGGAGGAGACCTGCGAGGGCTGGACGGTTCAGGGGATCGATGACCTCTATGACAAGGTCAGCGCGGCCTGGGCGCCTTATGGGCATCTGGTCTCCAACCTGCCCGCGGAGCTGCGCGAGCGTCATGCCCGGATCTACGAGGTCGCGGTGAGCCGGGCGCGTGCCGCCGGCTGGGACCCGGACCAGCTCGAGGAGGATTGAGACATGGACAGTTCCGGGCCTGGTTTCGTCTTTTATCGGCCCGGGACCGTGATCGCGCGTGAATCGACGACCCTGCCCGCGCCGCTGCACAACGCCCTGCAGCTGCGCCGCATGCACAGCGGTATGGATCGGGTGCTGCTGCCGATCCGCTCCATGCAATATCTCGTCCTGATCGAGCGTGCCGAGATCGCCTTCGTCGACGTCCAGAGCCGCTACGACGAGGGTGGCGGGACTGGTGGTCGTCCCATCCGGGTCGCCTGGCGGCCGCTGGCCGGCCGATGCTCGCTCACCGACCCCGTTGGCTATGAAATTATCTATTATTGCAGGGACATGGCGCAGACCCAGCACCGTCTGATCGCGGAGCTGGGAAAGCTGCTCCTGGCCGGGGGGACCGGCAGAGGTCACGCGACCCGCTGTCCCGTGCTGCCCTTCCCCGGTGCATGAGGTGGGTGCCACGCCAGACCCGTCACGCCAATCAAGAGTCTCGCAAAGGGACCCGTTCGAATCGTCTCGTTGTCCAGTTCGTGGGGCTGTGCGCCGTCGTCGGCGCGCATCGGGTCAAGGGTATGGCGATCGCACAGTGCCGCTCGGGCGCCGGTGGTGCGTCCGCAATCATGACGAGAGGCCCTTATGTCCAAGCTACCCAGGTGGCGAGAGGATTGGTCGTTGAACATCGACGTTATCGATCAGGAGCATCGTGCGCTGATCGAGCGCCTCGCCGACCTCTGCCTGAGGTTCTGTCCCGAGGCCACGCCGACACGCAGCGGCGAGGCCCATGCCCTGATCGAGGCGCTCGCCGAGCTCGGCGAGCAGGCGCGCGCCCACTTCCAGCACGAGGAGCGGTTCATGCGGGCGATCGGCTTCGATGAGCTGCCCGAGCACCAGCGCGAGCACGCCCTGATGATGGCCGAATACACCGCGCTGTTGCGTGAATGGCGCGCCGAGGGGGTGGAGGTGTTCACGCCTGCGATCCAGGAGACGGTGCGTGAGTGGTTGCTGGCGCACATCCTCGGCGCCGATCGCGAGTTCGCCCGCGCCTATTTTCAACTCTGCGGCGGTGACGACCCGGTCGCCCCCAGGCCGTCGCGGAATCTCCAGCTGGGGTGAGCGCGCGGCACGGATGCCGGACCGGGTCAGGACGACCCGAACAGGTCCTTGAGCGCCTGGATCGTGGTCTGACGCCCGAGTTCGCCGATCGCGGTGGTCAGCGGGATCGCCTTGGGGCAGACCCGTACGCAGTTCTGGGCGTTGCCGCAGTCGCTCAGCCCGCCCTCGGCCATGATCGCGTGCAGCCGCTCGGTCTTGTCATGACGCCCGGTGGGATGGGCGTTCATCAGTCGCACCTGCGCCAGCGGCGCCGGGCCGACGAAGTCCGCGCCGGCGCCGAACTGCGGACAGGCGGCCATGCAGCAGCCGCAACTCATGCAGCGGCTGTAGAGATAGTCGGCGGCCCATTGTTGCGGGGCGATGCGCGGTGGCGGCTCGTGGGTGTCCCAGGCGCCGTCGATCTCGATCCAGGCGTGGACCTTGCGTAGCCCGGCGTCGATGGCGCTGCGATCGACGAGCAGGTCGCGTACCACCGGGAACTTGGGCAACGGTTCGAGCACGATCGGCTGTTCGAGCTGGTCGATCAGCGCCGAGCAGGCCGGACGCGGAACCCCGTTGATCAGCATCGCGCAGGAGCCGCACACCTCCTCCATGCAGTTGTGATCCCAGCACACCGGATCGACCCGCCGCCCGTCGTGGGTGAGCGGGTGCTCGCGCAGTGCCATCAGCACCGAGACCACGTTGTGATCGGGCGCGTGGGGCAGCACGAAGGTCTCCCAGTAGGGCGGCGTGTCGGGGCCGTCCTGACGACGGATACGCAGCTCGATGGTGGAGGGTGTTTCGCGCATGACGGGGACTCTCACTCTCAGCGGTAGTCGCGCGGCTCGCTCGGCGGGCAGACGCTGAGGTCGACCGCCTGGTAGTGGATGCGCGGGCGCGGCGCGGCGTACTCGGCCAGGGTCGTCTTGAGCCAGCGCGTGTTGTTCTCGCGCCAGCGGGCGCGATAGTCCTCGAACTCGGGGTCGCCCGGGAAGCTGCCCTCGGGGATGGGGAGTTCGAAATCCGGTTTGTGATGGGCGCCGCGACACTCGTCGCGGGCCAGGGCGCTGGCCGTCACCGCCTTGGCGAGCACGATCATGTCGGCGAGCTGGCGGGTGAAGATCAGGGTCTGGTTGGCCCAGCGGTTGGCCTCGCCGAGACCGATCCGCGCCAGTCGCGCCTCGAGCCGGTCGAGTTCGTCGAGGGCCTGCTCCAGCCCGGCGTTGTCGCGCACCACCCCGACGCGCTCGGTCATCAACGCCCCCAGCGCCTGGTGCAGGGTGTAGGGGTTTTCCTCGCCGTCGGCGCCCAGCAGGCGCTGGTTGATCGTCTCCTGGCGGCGCCGCTCGGCTTCGATCACCGTCTCGGCCAGCGCCGGTCGCGCCGGGTCGAGCCCACGCAGATAGTTGGCCGCCGCCTCGCCCGCGACCCGCCCGGAGAAGCTCGCCGAGAGCAGCGAGTTGGCGCCGAGTCGGTTGGCGCCGTGATAGGCGTAGTCGCACTCGCCGCAGGCATAGAGCCCGGGGATATTGGTGGCATGGTTGCGTGCGCTGCCCGGGCGCATGCCGCCGTCGGCATCGCGCTCGAAGTCGACCCACAGCCCGCCCATACCGTAGTGGGCGGCGGGGAAGATCTCCATCGGGGTGTCGAGCGGGTCGCTGCCGGCGAACTTGCGATAGATCTCGAGGATGGCGCCGAGGCGGGTGGCGACGAAGCGCCGATCGAGATGGGTGAGGTCGAGATAGACCCGGTCGCCGCCGCCGATGCCCAGCCCGAGTTCGCGGGTGACGCGCCAGATCGCGCGCGAGGCCTCGTCGCGCGCCACGGTGTTGCCGTAGGCGGGGAAGAACTCCTCGAGGAAGTAGAAGCGTTCGCGCTCGGGGATGCGGGTCGGGTCACGGCGGTCGCCCGGGGTACGCGGCACCCACACCCGACCGCCCTCGCCGCGGGCCGCCTCGCTCATCAGCCGGGTCTTGTCGTGCCCGAGCATCGCCGTCGGGTGGAACTGGAAGAACTCGCCGTTGGCGAACCAGGCGCCCTGCTGATAGACGCGGCTGGCGGCGGCGCCGGTGGAGTTGGTCGAGGTGGTGGTCTTGGGCGCGTAGAGCTGGCCGAAGCCGCCGCTGGCGAGCACCACGGTCTCGGCGGGGAAGGCGCGCACCTCGAGGCTGCGCAGGTCCATCGCGAGGATGCCGCGACAGCGCCCGTCGGCGTCGATGAGCAGTGACAGGAACTCCCACCACTCGAACTTCTCCACCCGTCCCAGACTCTCGAGCCGGCGCACCTGCTGGTCGACGCCGTAGAGCAGTTGCTGGCCGGTACTGGCGCCGGCGAAGCAGGTACGCCGATGCTTGACGCCGCCGAACAGACGCAGGTCGAGCCCGCCCTCGGGGGTGCGCGAAAAGGTCACGCCCATGCGCGCGAAGGTGCCGATCAGCCCTGGGGCCTGCTCGCACAGACTCTTGATCGGCGGCTGATTGGCGAGGTACTCGCCGCCCTTGATGGTGTCGAGGATGTGCTGCTCGATCGAGTCGCGCTCGCCCTTGGTGTCGAGCACCGCGTTGATCCCGCCCTGGGCGCACACCGAGTGGCTGCGCTTGACCTCGAACAGCGAGAACAGCCGTACCGGGAACCCGGCCTCGGCCAGACGCAGGCTCGCCCACAGCCCGCCGAGCCCGCCGCCGACGACGATCGCCCCCGGTGCGCTCATGACAGGAACCCCAGCATGCCGTGCACCCCGAGCGCGGCGAGCAGCACCCCGAACCCGGCGCAGGCCCAGGCGAAGCGCCGTTGCGCCGCCGCCGAGGTGGTCAGTCCCCAGACGATGGCCATGGTCGACAGGCCGTTGGCGAGGTGGAACACCGAGGCGAGCAGCCCGACGAGATAGAGGGCGAAGAACCCGGGGTTGGAGAGCAGGGTCTGCATGTAGCCGTAGAGATCGTCGCGGATCGCCGGCGTCCACAGCCCCTGGATGCGGGTCATGCCGACATGGAGGAGGAGGAAGAGGAGGATCACCACCCCGGAGAGACGCTGCAGCCAATAGGCCCAGTTGCGTGCATAGCGGTAGCGGATGGGCTCGGCGCGCATCTCGCGGGTGATCGCCAGCCCGATCACCGCGTGCAGCAGCAGCGGCAGCGCGATCACCAGGAGTTCGATCGGCACCAGATAGTTCAACCCCTGGAGCGCCTCGACCACCTCGCGGTTGTAGTGCTCGGCGCCGAAGCGCGACTGCGAGTTCTCCCACAGATGGAAGATCAGGAAGGCGCCCACCGGGAGCAGCCCCAGCAGCGAGTGCAGCCGGCGCAGCACGAAATGGCGGTTTCCGATGGAGGCGGTCATCGTGCGGCCCGTGGTTGGCATCCGAGTCCAGAAGATAACGCGATGGGCCGGTTGCGGGGTTGATCAGGCTCAGTCGCGGTGCGCGCGACCCGGGGCGGGTCCGCGCGGCGACACTCAGCCCTGTTTGTCGTCGTCGTTGCGGTCGTCGCGGTTGCGGCTGCGGTACTGGGTATAGACCAGCCAGCCGACCAGACCGAGGAACAGTGTCAGTTCGAGCGCGGCGAGCGAGCTGCCTTCCATCGTTGATCTCCTTGAGCGCAGTGGGGGGCGAACCCCGTTTGTGTTGGTTGGCCTCAGATGGCGACGCCGGGCGCGAATGGCAACGCCCGGGGTGCTCTTGCCCTTGGGTTGCGCGGATCTGTTACAGTTCCGTACCCATTCTTGTCGTGCTGTACCATGTCCCGTCGTCGCGTATCCAGGTCCCGCTCCCGTACCCGCTCATCCACGCCTTGGTCCTCGATCCTCGCCCGGTTCAGACGCCTCAGTGGCCGTGCGCGGACGCTGCTGCTCGCCACGGCTCTGGTGTTCGCCGTCTCGCTGCTGCCCCAGTCCTGGGTCGAGCGGTTGCCCGAACATGCCCGCGAGGCGGTGGCGATCACCGTCGACATCCGCGAGCTCGCCGTCGGCCTGGTCGCCGACGCCGGCAGCTGGGCCGGTGGGCTGGTGGCGGTGGTCGCCGGCTCGACCGCCGATCAGCTGCTCGCCCTCGTCGACCGTCTGCCGGTAGAGCCGCCGGCCTGGTGGCCGGAGTCGGCGGCGGTGCCCGCGCCGCCGGCGCTCGACAGCCTGCCGCGGGTCGCCGGCAGCTTCTCGACCGCCAAGCGCTGGCTCTACGAGGATATCTATGCCGATCATCGCGAGACCTTCTACTGCGGCTGTCGCTATGACACCGAGGCCCAGGTCGAGCTCGGCAGTTGCGGGCTCGATGCCCTGGCCGGCAGTCGCCGGGCGCGCCGGGTCGAGGCCGAGCACGTCTTCCCGGCCGCGCAGTTCGGCAACTTCCGCCAGTGCTGGCGCGAGCCCGAGCACTTCGCCGAGTGTCGTACCAGCAGTGGCCGCCAGCTCTCCGGGCGGGCCTGCTGCGAGCGCGTCGATCCGGTGTTCGAGGCCGCGCACAATGATCTCTACAACCTCTACCCGGCGGTGGGGCAGATCAACGGCGAGCGTTCGGACTTCAACTGGGGGATGGTCAGTGGCGGGGAGCGTTACGGCACCTGCGAGATCCGTATCGACGCCGAGCATCGCCGGGTGGAGCCGCCGACGCGGGTGCGCGGCGACATCGCGCGTACCATGTTCTACATGCGCGATACCTACGGGTTGCGGTTGAGTCGTCAGGACGAGCAGCTCTACACCGCCTGGAACAACGCCGACCCGCCGGATGCCTGGGAGCGCGAGCGCTCGCGCCGGATCGCGCGCATCCAGGGGCGCGAGAACCCCTATATCACCAGCTATCGGCGGCTCTGACTCAGGCGCGCTCGACGCGATCGCGCCCGTTGCGCTTGGCGCGGTAGAGCGCCTCGTCGGCGCGCGCGAGGATACCGTCGGGGCCGTCGTCGTCGTGGCGGATCTGGGTGCAGCCGATGCTCACCCGCACGGTGATGAGCGCCTCCTTGTGCTCCACCCGCAGTGCGGCGACGTGACGTCTGAGCCGCTCGGCGAAATGACAGGCCGCGGTGAGATCACTGCCCGGCACCAGCACGGCGAATTCCTCGCCGCCGAGCCGCCCCGCGCAGTCGGTGCTGCGCAGCTCGGCGCGCAGCACCTCGGTGAAGGCGCGCAGCACCGCATCGCCGCCGCCGTGTCCGTGGTGGTCATTGATTCGCTTGAAGTGATCGAGATCGAGCATCAGGACCGCCGCCGGGGTTTCGTGACGGCGGATACGATCGAGTTCGCGCTGCAGTTCGGCGAAGAAACGCCGACGGTTGGGCAGGCCGGTGAGGTCGTCGGTCTCGGCGAGTTCGCGCAGTCGTTGCTCGAGACGCTTGCGCTCGGTCAGGTCGGTATTGGCGCCGGCGACCCGGATCGGGTGTTCGTCGGCATCGCGCTGGATGAAACCGCGCGAGAGCACGGGGACATAGTGACCGTCGCGGTGCAGCAGTCTGAACTCGACCGAGTAGGCGTTGGTGGTGCCGTTGAAGGCCTGATCGAAGACCTGCTGGACCCGTGCCTGGTCCTCGGGGTGGATCAGCAGCTGCCACAGATAGCGGTTGGTCTCCAGCGCCCCCTCGTCATAGCCGAGCATCTCCCACCAACGCGTCGAGTAGGACACCCGGTCGCTGCTCAGATCCCAGTCCCACCAGCCGTCCTCGGTACCGCGCAGCACCAGTGACAGACGCTCCTCGCTGATGCGTAGCGCCTCGCTGGCGCGGGTGCGCTCGATGGCGATGCTGGCGAGATTGGTGGCCAGCTCGATGCGTTCCAGATCCTCTCTGTCGGGCCCCTGAGGGTGGTCGTGATAGATGGCGAAGGTGCCGAGGATATGTCCGTCCGAGGCGCGGATCGGCTCCGACCAGCAGGCGGCGACCCCCGCCTGTCGCGCCAGCGCACGAAATGGCCGCCAGTAGGGGTGGGTGGCGATGTCCTCGACCACTACCCGCTCGCCGGTCGCCGCGGCGCTGCCGCAGGAGCCGATGCCTGGGCCGATCGCGAGCCCGTCGATCGCCCGGTTGTAATCGGGTGGCAGGCTCGGTGCCGCGGCGGTATAGAGACGTTTGCTGTCACGGTCGAGTTCGAGGATGCTGCAGCGCCCGGAACTCTCCTGTTCGAAGCCCTCGACGATGACCTCGAGCACCGCCCTCAGCGGGGCGCCGGCGACGAGTTGCTCGAGCACCCGGTTGCGCAGCCGCTCGCGCTGCTCGAGGCGGCGCTGTTCGGTGGTGTCGCGCCCGACCGACTGGATCTCGATCAGCTGTCCGCCGGCGTCGAAGATGGCCTGGTCGACCCACTGCACCCAGCGCCGCTCGCCGTCGGCGCGCACCACCCAGTGCTCGCTGATCATCGCTGGATTGTCGGCGTTGCAGCGGCTCATCATCGAGTCGACGAGGGCGTGTTCCTCCTGCGGCACCAGGGTCATGAAGCTTCTGCCGATCAACTCGGCACGGCTGTATCCGAAGAAGGTGCAGTAGGCCTCGTTGGCGAAGGTGATGGTGTTGTCCGGGAGGAAGCGACAGACCAGGTCGCTCTGTAATCCGACGATGGCGCGATAACGGGTCTCGCTCAACCGGAGGCGTTGCTCGCGGGTCTTGAGGTCGGTGATCTCGGTGATGATGAGATCCCAGTCCTCGCCGTTGGCGCCGGGGTGGGCGTTGAGACGGATCCAGCGCAGCGCGCCGGCGCTGTCGCGGATACGACAATCCTGCTGCCAGGGCTGGCGCCCACCGCCCGCTCCGTCGAGCCGCTGCAGCAGGGCGGCGCGATCCTCGGTGATGACCGCCTCGATCCAGCGCGCGTCGCCATCCCGGCTCGGGGCGCTGGTGTCCGGTGGCGAGAGCCGGCAGAGCGTCCAGCGTCCGTCGGCGTCGACCGAGAGCCTCAGCCAGGCGCCGGCCGGCTGCATGCACTGCGCCTCGAGACTGTTGCTGCTGTCCGTGGCGGCAGGGCCGTGGTTGGTGCTGTCTGGTTCGCTGCTGTGGCCTGGGCGACGAGGCATGATGATCGCCTGGCGAGGGAGCGCACCGCGCGTTCGTCGTGTCCTCCGGATGACGGCGGGCGGTGCGTCTCGCGCATGACTGGAGGGCTTGGGTGGATGCTCTCAGGTTAGCCGGTCGCGAGGGCGATTCAAGCGACGCTGGTCGCCTCGGCGAAGCAGCGTTCGACCAGCGTCTCGATCTCGTCGGTCTGGCGCTCGAGGTCGGCGACCAGGGCGAACTGGACGCGCGCCTTGCGCAGGTTGTCGCCATGACGGCGCACGCGGAAGTAGCGGTCGCCCTGGAGGTGGTCGGTGAGGAAGCGTATCCCCAGCTCGAAGGGGATCAGCCGTAGCGCCTGCGGGATCAGTGCGCGCTCCTCGGCATCGAGCAGTCCGTCGGTCGCGGCGGCATAGCCGCCGAGGATGGCGGCGGCGAGGGCGAGGTCGAAGCGGGCGCTCGCGCCGCCCTCACCGGCGCGGTTGCAGCACGAGCGCAGACAGTCGCCGAGGTCGTGGTGGATCAGCCCGGGCTGGACGGTATCGAGGTCGATCAGCGCCACCACCCGGGTCGCATCGGTCGAGAACAGCAGGTTGTCGAGCTTGGGGTCGCCGTGGACGACGTGCTCGCCGATCCGCCCCTCGGCGCGGGCGGTGGCGAGCGTCGCGGCGAGCGGGGCGCGCTGCGCGACGAAGTCGAGCGACTCGGCGAGCGTCGGATCGCGCCGCGCCGTCGGGGTGTCGAGTCGTCGTAACCCGGCGAGGTAGGCCGGGGTGTCGTGGAAGCCGGGCAGGGCGGTCTGCAGCGGCAGTGGGGCGTGCCGGGCGAGGGTGCGATGGAAGCGCCCGAGCGCCTCGCCCACCGCCCTGGCCTGGGCGGGATGATCGAGTCGGGCAAGACTGCGGCTGGGGGCGATGAAGCGGGTCAGTCGCCAGCACGCGCCGCTGTCGTCGTGGAGGGCGAAGCCGCCGTCACGAGTTGGCAGGGGGGCCGGGATGTCGAGCCCGGGGGCGTCCCAGACCGCGGCGAGCGCGGCCTGGTTGGCGATCACCCGCGCCGGGTCGGGAAAGACCCGGGCATTGATCCGTTGCAGCACGTAACGCCGCTCATCGAGCCGCACCGCGAAGCTGTCGTTGATCAGACCGCCGCCGAGCGGGGTGATCGCGGCGCGGTCGGGATCGCCGGCGAGGGCGAAACCGGCGAGCAGCGCGTGCAGCCGCACCGGTTCAGTCGGCACGACGCACCTCGAGCACATCGGGGAGCTGGCGCAGCCTGACCAGCACCCGGCCGAGCTGCTCCTGGTCGCGGACCTCGATGGTGAAGCGCATCGAGGCGGTGTCGGTGGTGCGCTCGGAGTGGGTCTCGACACCGAGCACGTCGAGGTCGTCGTCGACGAACACCGAGGAGACGTCGCGCAACAGCCCCTTGCGATCGGCGGCGATCACCAGCAGGTCGACCGGGTAGCTGGCCTCGACCGGGGCATCGGCCCAGCGCACCGAGATCAGCCGTTCGGCCTCGTCCGGGGGCAGATGGCGGACGTTGCTGCAGTCGCGCCGGTGGATGGTGACGCCGCGACCGCGGGTGACGAAACCGATGATCGGGTCGTGCGGGACCGGTTTGCAGCACTGCGCCATCTGCGTCATCAGGTCATCGACGCCCTCGACCACCACCGCGCTGCTCGGCTCGCTGCGCTGGCGCTGGGGGTGATGACGCGGCTTGTGTTCGGACTCCTTGCTGTGCTCGGCGCGTGGCTCGCCGACCTGGCGCGCAACCTGGCCGACCGGCACGTCGCCGCGCCCGATGGCGGCCAGCAGATCCTCGCCGCGCTTGAAGTTGAAGCGCTCGGCGAGCGCCTCGAGCTGGGGCTTCTCGACGATCCCCAGACGGGCGATCTCGCGCTCGAGCAGGCCCCGGCCCTCGTGGGCGTGCTGCTCCAGGTCCTGTTGCTTGAACCACTGGCGCACCCGGTTGCGCGCGCGCGCCGTGGTCAGGTAGCCGTGGTGGGGGCTGAGCCAGTCGCGGCTGGGGGTGGCGTTCTTCTGGGTGAGGATCTCGACGGTGTCGCCGCTCTCGAGCCGCTGGTGCAGCGGCACGATGCGACCGTTGACGCGCGCCCCCCGGCAACGGTTGCCGACCTCGGAGTGGATGGCGTAGGCGAAGTCGAGCGGGGTCGCTCCCTTGGGCAGCTCGATGACCTTGGCGTGCGGGGTGAGCACATAGATGTGCACCGGCTCGAACTCCTGGCGGAAGCGTTCGAGCACCTCGCCGGGGTCCTCCAGCTCGCCCTTGAGTTCGAGCCAGTTGCGCATCCATACCAGGCGACGCTGGAAGGCCGCGTCGTGGCCCTTGGCCTCCTTGTAGGCCCAGTGCGCGGCGACGCCGAACTCGGCGTGGCGATGCATCTCATAGGTGCGGATCTGCACCTCCAGCGACTTGTCGCCGGGGCCGATCACCGCGGTGTGCAACGACTGATACATGTTGCCCTTGGGGGTGGCGATGTAGTCGTCGAACTCCTTGGGGATGTGGCGCCAGAGCCCGTGGACGATACCGAGCGCGGCATAGCAGTCGGCGACGGTCTCGACCATGATGCGCACCGCGCGCAGGTCGAAGATCTCCTCGATGTCGACGCCCTTGCGGCGCATCTTCTTCCAGATGCTGTAGATGTGCTTGGGTCGGCCGGTGATCTCGGCGCTGATGCCGCTGTTGGCGAACTTCTCGCTGAGGACCTCCATCACCGAGGCGATGTAGTGCTCGCGCTCCTCGCGCCGCTCGGCCAGCAGCCGGGCGATGCGCTTGTACTCCTCGGGCTGGAGATAGCGCAGGCTGAGGTCCTCGAGCTCCCACTTGAGCTGCCACACCCCGAGGCGGTTGGCCAGCGGTGCATAGACGCGCTCGGTGTCGCGCGCGATGCGGGTGCGACGGCGGATCTCGAGGTCCTTGATCGCGCGCATCAGATGCACCCGCTCGGCGAGCACCACCAGCACCACGCGCACGTCCTCGGCGATGCCGAGCAGCAGGCGGCGCAGGTTCTCCTCGTGCTGCGACTGGTCCTTGGCGGCGATGATGGCATCGACATTGGCCAGCTGCCCGATCCGCGACAGGTCGTCGACCATGCGCGCGACATTGGCGCCGAAGCGTTGCTCGATGTCGGCGAGGCTGGTGGCCTGCGCCTCCAGGCTGCCGTTGAGCAGCGCCGCCACCAGGGTCTCGTCGTCCATCTCCAGGCCGACCAGGATGTCGGCGGTGGAGAGCAGGTGACGCACCCGGGTCTCGCCGGTCTCGATGCGCTGATCGCCGTGGATGCGGGTGAGCATCGCGCAGGCGCCGGCGACGGCCTCGAGGCCGGCGGGCTGATAGCGCCCCTCGAGGCTCTCGAGCCAGTGGCGGATCGCGTGTTCGTCGTCGCCGCGGTCGGCGGGCAGGTTGTAGGTGGGTCTGACCATCGTCTTCGGTTGTCGTCTTCCGTCGTCTTGCAGTGTCAGTCCAGGACGTGGCTCACCAGTCCGTCGGCGAGCTTGGGTTCGAACCAGGTGGACTTGGGCGGCATCACCGCGCCGGCGTCGGCGACGGCGAGCAGCGATGCCATGGGAGTGGGGTGAAGGGCGAGCGCGAGCGCCATCTCGCCGCTGTCGACGCGTTGCTGCAGCCCGTCGAGTCCGCGGATGCCGCCGACGAAGTCGATGCGCGGATCGCGGCGCGGGTCGTCGATGCCGAGCAGTGGCTCGATCAGGTGTTGCTGGAGCAGGCTGACATCGAGGCTGGCGACCGGGTCGTCGGCAGGGATCAGCCCGGGGTCGAGTCTCAGCCGATACCAGTGTCCGGCGAGATAGAGCCCGAACTCGCCGGGGCGCGCGGGCGCGACCGGGGTGTCCGCCGGCTCGACGGCGAAGCGCTCGGCGATGGCCGCGAGCAGCGTCTCCGGGCTGTGGCCGTTGAGATCGCGCACCACCCGGTTGTAGTCGAGGATGCGCAGCTGATCGTGGGGGAAGATCACCGCGAGGAAGGACTCGTGCGCGCCGCCCGGCGCGGTGCCGGCCTCGCGGCGGGCTGCGGCCACCCGCGAGGCGGCCGCCGAGCGGTGATGGCCGTCGGCGACGTAGAGCACGTCGATCGCGGCGAAGGCGGCGTCGATTGCGGCCACCTGCGCTGGTTCGCCGAGCCGCCACAGCTCGTGGCGCACGCCGTCGGCGGCGGTGACGTCGACCTCGGGTGGCTGCTCGGTGGTCGCGGCGAGCAGGCCGTCGATCGCGGCCTGGGCGCGGTAGGCGAGGAACACCGGACCGGTCTGGGCGTCGAGCGCCTCGATCTGGCGCACCCGGTCGTCCTCCTTGGCCGGGCGGGTGAACTCGTGGCGCTTGATCCGACCGTCGTCATAGGCCGCCACCGAGGCGGCGGCGACCAGTCCGGTCTGGCGGTGTCCGTCCATGGTCAGCCGGTAGACGTAGTAGCTCGGGGTCGGGTCGCGTCGCAGCACCCCGGCCGCGAGCATGTGCTCGAGGTTGGCGCGAGCCCGGGCATAGACGCTCGGGTCATGGGGATCGGTGCCCTCCGGCAGGTCGACCTCGGCACGCGAGATGTGCAGGAAGCTCCAGGGGCGCTCGCGTACCAGCTCGCGTGCCTCTGCGACGTTGATGACGTCATAGGGCGGGGCGATGACGGCCTCGGCACGATCGGGTGCCGGACGCAGGCCGGTGAAGGGCTTGATCAGGGGCATGGGTGCTCTCGCTGTTGGATGGTCCGGGGGATGGTGGCCTCGTCAGCGGCTCGGCGGCGCGTAGAGGATGCCGCCGTCGCGCCAGAGCGCGTTGAGGCCGCGCCTGATCCCGAGCGGCGAGTGAGCGCCAAGGTTACGCTCGAACAGCTCGGCATAGTTGCCGACCTGGACGATGATGCGCTGGCGCCAGCCCGGTGTCAGACCGAGTCGGGCGCCGATCCGGGCATCGTCTTCCGGTGACGGCATGGTCGTGGGCAGCTCCGTCGTGGGCGTGATGAGGCTGTGGCTGTCGATGCCTTGCTCCTCGGCATCGATCAGTACGAACAGCGTCCAGCGCACGATGTCGAACCAGCGTCGATCGTCGTCGCGTACCGCCGGCGAGAGCGGCTCCTTGGAGATCACCTCGGGGAGAATGCGATGCCCGCTGTTGCCCTGTGGCAGCATCGAGCGTATCGCGAACAGCTGCGACTGGTCGGTGCTCAAGACCTCGCACTGGTGATCCTGATAGGCCTGGGTGGCGCTGCGGCTATCGGCGCTGATGACGAGCCGCGCGCGCATCCGGTGGCGCGCGAGATAGCCCCTGATATTGCCCGGCCCCGTGCCCCCGGCAATCACGCAGATCGACTGATCGTCGAGTTCGAGGGCGCTGTGGACGGGGCTGTCGTCATGGACCATGAAGCCCTGACCGTCGTGATAAAGGATGCCGACGAAGGTGATGCCGGGCTCGGTATCGCGCGTCAGGGTCCAGGTGGTGTTGCGCGCCAACAGGTCGAACTCGCCGTCGCGCAGGCGTGCGAGACGGTCGTTCGGCGAGGTGGCGACGAAGCGCACGCGCCGGGCATCGCCGAGCGTGGCGGCGGCCACCGCGCGACAGAAGTCGACGTCGAGTCCGTGCCAGTGGCCGTCGGCGTCGCGGTACGACAGCCCTGGTACATCCTGATTGACCCCGCAGCTTAGCTCGCCGCGTGCGCGGACCTCGTCGAGGGTGTCGGCGCTCCCCGGGGCGAGGATGGTGGCGAGGATCAGGCCGATGAGCCATTGCTGTCGAATCCGCATCGCAAGTCTCCGCTGGACGGTCGCTCGGAGGAGGTCTTCAGCGTCCGGACCGACGATCGCCTGGGCGTCCGGAGCGGGTCGCTGTATCCGCTTGCGGCGAGCCTGACGGCGCCGGCCGTTGTCGACGCGTCGCCGAGCAGGCCATCACCACCGGGTGCGAGCCGTCTGGTGGCTGAGTGTGGGCGTGGACGGCGATCTTCGGGCGGTGGCCAGCGACCACCGGGCAGGGTGGCGCGGATCGGTCCATGTCTTCAGCAAGCAGCCACGCCGATGCCATGGGTTGGGGGCCTCTCGTTGTCTGGCATCCGCATCCTTTCTCCGGTCTGGATGTGACCGACTATCTTTTCAGTATCGTCCTCGCGGCGCAATGCCCAGGGCTCGCCCGAGGCTGTTTGCAGCCTAGCGACGAAGAACCACTGTTCAGGTTTTGTCCAACCTTTGAGAATCTCCTCGGCACCCTGTCATCTCGCGATGGAGCGACTTGGGTTGCCCTTGGTTGATTTGTTCAAGTAACTGTTTTTAAAAAATAAAAAATCAGTTATCAGCTTCGCCTATGGTTGTTATCGAAAGATACGATCCCTAATTAACCGCTCGGATCTTGTCCCTATGCCGATGCTTGCCTAGAGTCTGATTGAACTTTTGTCGTGCTCCTGTCTCCAAATCCGCGGCAAAAGTGCTGGCATATTCCTTAGCGTACTGCTAGGATAATTATCCAAGCTTACAACTCAGGTATTGGACTATGGCGAAGGATCTCACTCTCGTGCCTACTGGCACCATCGATGCCTACATCAGCGCCGCGTACCAGATCCCAGTCCTGACCGCAGAGGAAGAGCGCTCCCTGGCCGTGCGGCTGCGCGATCATGGGGATGCCCATGCCGCCAAGCGGTTGGTGACCTCGCACCTGCGCTTCGTGATCCGCATCGCTCGCGGCTATCTCGGCTACGGTCTGCCGTTGCCCGACCTGATCCAGGAGGGGACCGTGGGCCTGATGAAGGCGGTGCGTCGCTTCGAGCCCGACATGGGGGTGCGTCTGGTCTCCTTCGCGGTGCACTGGATCCGCGCCGAGATCCACGAGTACATCCTGCGCAACTGGCGCATCGTCAAGGTCGCCACCACCAAGGCTCAGCGCAAGCTGTTCTTCAACCTGCGTAGTGCCAAGAAGCGTCTGGGCTGGTTCACCCGTCAGGAGGTCGAGGACGTGGCCGCCGATCTCGGGGTCAAGCCGGAGACGGTGTTGCAGATGGAGTCGCGTCTGGCCAACCAGGACCTGTCGTTCGACGGTCTCGACGACGATGACGACGACGCCCCCTCGGCGCCCTCGACCTATCTGCCCGACAACAGCATGGAGCCGGGCCGGTTGCTCGAACGCGAGGACTCCGAGCGCAATCAACGCGAGCGTCTCTATGCCGCACTCCAGGGACTCGATGAGCGCAGCAAGACCATCCTGCGCGAGCGCTGGCTCTCCGAGCGCAAGCAGACCCTGCACGAGCTGGCCGAACAGTTCGGCGTCTCGGCCGAGCGCATCCGCCAGATCGAGAAGAACGCGATGAAGAAGCTGCGCCTGCAGTTGGAGATATGATGAGCCCGGGCGCGCTGGATGCGCGCAGCCCTCACCGAGGCCCGCCAAGTGCGGGCCTTTTTCATGGTGGGGAGAACGAAAAAGGCCCCGTCGACGGACATCGACGGGGCCTTTCGAAGATGGTGCCCAGGGACAGAATCGAACTGCCGACACGGGGATTTTCAATCCCCTGCTCTACCAACTGAGCTACCTGGGCAGGTAGTTCGTGTGCAAGCATGCTGCTTGGCTTGAGCGCAGTATTAAACCAACGGAATTTTGGTCCGTCAAGTCTTTTTCAAGCTCTCAGCCGCCAGCCGCCAGCCGCCAGCCGCCAGCCGCCAGCGGATTGAACCGCAAAGCCGCGAAGGACGCGAAGAAGGAAAGAGCTTCCGGCGATCAGCCTCCCGCTGCCAGTGGCTGTCTGCCTTCGAGTGTTGGCACGCCACCCAGTGTGCCGACAGTGAATGGAGCGTGGCGCTATCGTCGAGGGCGTCCCTCCACTGGCGGCTGGCAGCTTGAATCACTTCGCGCCCTTCGCGCCTTTGCGGTTCAATCTCCTGGTCGCTGGTCGCTGGTCGCTGGTCGCTGGTCGCTGGTCGCTGGTCGCTGGTCGCTCAACTGCCTGGCGGCACGTACCCCTCGGGCAGTTCGGCGCCGTCGCCGAAGAAAAAGTGTTCCATCTGGGTCTCGAGGAAGCGGCGGGCCTTGGGGTCCATCGGGCTCAGTCGGTTCTCGTTGATCAGCATGGTCTGGTGACGCAGCCACTCCTGCCAGGCCTGTTTCGAGACCTGTTCGAAGATGCGTGCGCCCAGCGGGCCCGGGTAGGGTTGGCGATCGAGTCCCTCGGCCTCCTGGCCGAGTCTCACGCAGTGCACGGTACGGCTCATGCTTGGCTCCTGTTGCTGCGGGTGCCGGAGGGCGCGTCGTTCAGTCTTGGTCGAGGATGCTCGCCACCGGCGCCGGCAGGCCGAGCGTGGCGCGCTCCTCGGGACCGACCCAGCGGCGATCGGCCTCGTTCACGGTCGTGGCCGGGGCCGACAGCCGGAGCTGCACGACCTCGATCTCCAGCACGAAGTGAGTAAAGGTGTGACGGCGTCCACGCAGGGTTTCAACCGTGTCGGGGGTGCTGTTGAAGCGCGCCAGGCACCAATCTGCCGGGTCGTGCCCGGGGTCGGTCTCGGGCAGGCTCCAGAGCCCGCCCCAGATACCGCTCGCGGGACGGCGCTCGAGCAGGACGGCGCCGGTGTCGTCGCGGACCACCAGCATCCGGGTGCGGCGTTCGGGCAGCGTGCGCCGCGGGCGCGGGGCCGGCAGCTCGCGCTGGCGCCCCTGGTGCAGGGCCTGACAGCGCGCGGCGAGCGGGCAGCGCGCGCAGTCCGGGGTGGCACGGGTACAGCGGGTGGCGCCGAGGTCCATCATCGCCTGGTTGTAGGCGCCGGTGCGCTGGTGCGGGGTGCAGCGCTCGCTGAGTTGCCACAGCCGCTTGAGCACCGCGCTCTGTCCCGACCAGCCGTCGACGGCGAAGCAGCGCGCCAGCACCCGCTTGACGTTGCCGTCGAGGATCGGATGGGGCTGGCCGTCGGCGAGCGAGAGGATGGCGCCGGCGGTGGAGCGACCGATGCCGGGGAGCGCCTCGACCGCCGCCAGGGTGTCGGGGAAGCGCCCGCCGTGGCTCTCGACGACGGTGCGCGCGGCGCGGTGCAGGTTGCGCGCGCGGGCGTAGTAGCCGAGCCCGGACCACAGCGACAGCACCTCGTCGAGCGGGGCTGCGGCCAGGCTCGACAGGTCCGGAAAGCGCGTCATGAAGCGCGCGAAGTAGGGGATCACCACCGCCACCTGGGTCTGCTGCAGCATGATCTCCGAGACCCACACCCGGTAGCGGGTCGGCTCGTGCTGCCAGGGCAGGTCCTTGCGTCCGTGCCGGTCGAACCAGTCGAGCACGGCGGCGGCGAAATCGGCGGGTGACCAGGGGGCGGGCGGCTCGCTGGCGAAGAGGTCGGGTGTACTCATTCGGGGTAGGGGGTCGCGCAGTTCCAACACAGGGCGAATCCGGCCTCGACCTGCTCGCCGCAGTGCGGGCAGGTCCAGGCCGGGGTCGGGTGGCCGCCGAGTCCCTCGCGCAGGAAACGCGCGAGTACGGCCTCGGCACGCTCACGATCGTCGTCGTCGATGAGCCAGAGGGTCGGATGGATGTCGAGCGGCAGCTCGCCCGCGGCACCGGCAAGGGCGTCGCCGAGGATGACGGTACGGATCAGATGGCGATCGAGCAGATCGTGGAGGAGCTGTGCCTCGATGCGGTCGCCTGCTTGATAGAGTGGACGCATAGAGGACTGGGGAGTGGAGCGGGTGATGGGAATCGAACCCACGTCATCAGCTTGGGAAGCTGAGGTTCTACCATTGAACTACACCCGCATTCGTCCCCGATTGTATGCGTTCAGCCCCGCTCAGGCAAGCTCCGAGTCCTTGTACATGTGCTCGATGGCGTCCTGGTAGCGCTCGATCACCTTGTTGCGCTTGACCTTGAGGGTCGGTGTGAGCAACCCGTTCTCGATGGTCCAGGGCTCCAGGGTCAGGGTGACGCGCCGGATCTTGGCGTAGCCCGGGAAGTCGCGCAGCGCCGTGCGGATACGCTTGACCGCCTCCTTGTGCAGCTTGGCGTTGGCGAGGCTCGTCGGGTCCTCGGGATCGAGTCCGAGTTCGAGCGCCAGCCCCGGCCAGAGATCGGGGTTGAGCACCAGCAGCGCGCTGAGATAGGACTGCCCCTCGCCGAGTACCACCACCTGATCGAACAGCGGGTCGAGCGCGATGGCCAGTTCCATGTCGCCGGGCGGCACCTTCTCGCCGTTGGAGAGCACCAGGATGTCCTTGATGCGCCCGGTGATATGGATGTGGTTGTCCTCGATGCGCGCCTGGTCGCCGGTGTGCAGCCAGCCGTCCTGGGCGAGCATCTTGGCGGTGGCGGCGTGGTTGTTCCAGTAGCCGAGCATGGTGTTGTCGCCGCGCACCAGCAGCTCGTTCTCCGGGCCGATGCGCACCTGCAGCCCGCGCAGCGGCACGCCGACGCTCGCCGGAATGTTCGACTGCAGGGTGTTGAAGCTGATCACCGGGCTGGTCTCGGTGAGGCCGTAGCCCTGCAGCAGCGGCACGCCGAGACCGATGAAGGTGCGCGCGACCTCGGTCGACAGCGGTGCCCCGCCGCTGACGGTGGCGCGCAGCCGACCGCCGAGTCGCTGCTGGACCGGGAGCGCGACCTTGCGTCGCAGCAGCGGCCAGACGAGCAGCCAGGGGTGCCAGCCGGCGCGGCCCTGCTCGTGCTCGAAGGCGCGCCAACCGGCGGCCACCGCGGCATTGAACAGCCAGCGTACCGGCTTGGGCCGCTTGTCGAGCTGATCGAGGATGCGCTGATAGACGCGCTCGAACACCCGCGGCACGGCGATCATCGCCGTCGGGCGGATGGTCTGCAGGTCCTCGGCGAGCTGGCCGATCGAGCGCGCATAGGCCACCCGTGAGCCGGCCATCATCGGCAGATAGTAGCTGCCGGTGCGTTCGAGCATGTGCGAGAGCGGCAGGAAGGAGAGGAAGACGTCCTCGCCGTAGACATCGATCTGGGTCAGCGCGCCGTGGGCGTTGCTGAGGATGTTGCGGTGGCTGAGCATCACCCCCTTGGGACGACCCGTGGTGCCCGAGGTGTAGACGATGGTCGCCAGCGCGTCGGGGTCCCCCTCGCGCGGGGTCGGCGCCGGGGCCGTGGCCGGCAGCCAGTCCTCGGCGACCACCACGCGGGGGTCGGCCGCGGCGCAGGCGCGCGAGGCCTCGCTCGCCTCCAGCAACACCACCCGCAGCGGCCAGGGCGAGTCGCCGATGGCCTCGGCCAGACGACGCCAGCGACCGAGATCCTGCACCAGCAGCACCTTGACCGCGGCATCGTTGAGGATGTAGGCGGCGTTGTCGGCGCGGTCGTCGGTGTAGAGCGGGACCGTGACCAGACCGAGTCCGAGCGCGGCCTGGTCGAACATCACCCACTCGGGACAGTTGCGCAGCAGGATCGCGACCCGGTCGCCGGGCTCGAGCTGCTCGTCGGCGAGCGCCTGACGCCAGCGCGCCGTCGCCTCACCGACCTCGGCCCAGGTCAGATCCTTCCACCCGCTGGCGCGCTCGAAATGGGTGTAAGCGACGCGCTGTGGTGAGCGTGCCACCCGTTGCAGGAAGAGCCCGTCCAGGGTTCTTGCTCGGTCGATCGGGATCAAATCCTCGGACCATCGGCTCACGAAACTGCCCTCTCCGCCGTGTTGCTGTCTGGATCGGATGGTCTGGCGTCGACCGTCCGTCTGGATGCGCTCGAGCCCGTGGACCGATCGGTGCGTGCGAGCGGTCGGCATCGCTGCCGCCCCTTGGGGCGGAGCTGCTCGACCCGAGCCGGGCTACGGTATAAAGGCCGTCACCGATTTGCAATCTTTCCGCGCCCCTGATCGTCTCGTCTCGCCGCCTGATTACGCCATACTTGGGGCGGGCTGCGGCGAGGTCATGTGTTGGGAGTTGTTGAAAGGTCAACTGCGCCGCAAATATAATAAAATTCTAATATTTTGACGATTCCGACTCCCCATGCGTACCATCCGATTGATTACGGCGCTCGCCGCACTCGCCCCCGGCCTGCTCCAGGCCGCCGATAGCCCCTCTCTCGAGACCGCGGTCGCCGAATACCGCACGCTGCCGCGCGAGTACCGTCTCGACGGCATCGTCGAGGCGGTCAACCGCACCACGGTCTCGGCTCAGACCCAGGGTCGGGTCGAGGAGATCACCTTCGACGTCGACGACTATGTCGAGCAGAACAGCGTGGTCGCCCGTATCAAGGACACCGAACATCGCGCCAAGGTCGCCCAGGCCGCCGCCGACCTCAAGTCCGCCTCGGCGCGGCTGCTGCAGGCGCGCGAGGAGTTCGAGCGCATCCAGGGCCTCTATGCGCGCAAGAACGTCTCCGACTCGGCGATGGACAAGGCCACCGCCGATCTCGCCGCCGCCCAGGCCGAGCTCGACTCGGCCACCGCGCGGCTCGAGCAGGCCCAGGAGCAGCTCGACTACACCCAGATCCGCGCCCCCTATTCGGGCATCGTCACCCACCGTCACGTCGAGATCGGCGAGACCCTGTCGCCGGGACAGCCGGTGATGACCGGCATCTCGCTCGACCAGCTGCGGGTGATCGTCGACGTGCCGCAGAGCGCGATCGCCTCGGTGCGTCGCGAGCCGCAGGCCCGCGTCTATCTGCCCGACGGCGAACGGGTCGAGACCGATCGCATCACCGTCTTCCCCTTCGCCGACCTCGGCTCCAATACCTTCAAGGTGCGTATCGAGCTGCCCGAGGGCACGCCGTCGCTGTTCCCCGGCATGTTCGTCAAGACCGGTTTCGTGGTCGGGGTGAAGGACGAGCTGGTGGTGCCGCGCGCGGCGGTGGCGCGTCGCTCCGAGGTCACCGGGGTCTATGTGGTGACCGCCGACGATCACCTGATCCTGCGCCAGATCCGGCTCGGTCGCGAGCTCGACGACGTGGTGGTGGTGCTCGCCGGGCTGAACGCCGGCGAGCGCGTCGCCCTCGATCCGATCGCCGCCGGGGTTGCGATCAAGGCCCAGGCCGAGGCACGACGTGCGGCCGTGGAGGCCGACCATGACTGAGCCGGCGCGACAGGGGCTCGCGGGCGCCATCGCCGCGCGCTTCCAGAACAGCGAGATCACCCCGCTGCTCGCGTTGCTCGGGCTGCTGCTCGGGCTGTTCGCGATCCTGGTGACCCCGCGCGAGGAAGAACCGCAGATCGACGTCACCTTCGCCGACGTCTTCATCCCCTATCCCGGTGCCTCGGCCAGCGAGATCGAGCACCTGGTCTCGGGTCCGGCCGAGCAGGTGCTCGCCGAGATCCAGGGCATCGAGCACATCTACTCGGTCTCGCGCCCCGGCATGGCGGTGCTCACCGTCCAGTACGAGGTCGGCGAGGACAACACCGACGCGGTGGTGCGGCTGTTCAGCAAGGTGCTGTCGAACCAGGACTGGCTGCCGCAGAACCTCGGCGTCGGCAGCGCGATCGTCAAGCCCAAGGGCATCGACGACGTGCCCATCCTCACCGCCACCCTGTGGTCGGACGACCCCGCCGTCGGCGCCTTCGAACTCGGCCAGGTGGCGCATGCCATCGAGCAGGAGATCAAGCGCGTCCCCGGCACCCGCGACGTCTACACCGTCGGCGCCGCCGATCAGGTGGTGCGGGTGCTGCTCGACCCGCAGGCGCTGGCCGGCTACGACATCGATCTCGACGACCTGCGCCGCTCGCTGCAGGCCGGCAACACCACCAGGGACAACCTCACGGTGACCGCCGACAACCGCGAGCTGCTGGTGCAGGCCGGCACCTTCCTCACCAGCCCGCAGGAGATCGCCGATCTGGTGGTCGGGCTGCACGCCGGGCGTCCGGTCTATCTGCGCGATGTCGCCCGGGTCGAACTCGGGCCGCAGCAGCCGACCACCTCGGTGCGTATGGGCGCCGCTCTCGGCGCCACGCACACCGGGCTGGAGCTGGCCGGCAGCGTGCCGGCGGTGACCATCGCGGTGGCCAAGCTCCCCGGCATCAATGCCGTCGACGTCGCCGGGCGGGTGACCGAGCGGCTCGAGCAGCTGCGCGGCATCTTCATCCCCGACGGGGTGGAGTTCAGCATCACCCGCGACTATGGCCAGACCGCCGACTACAAGGCCAAGAAGCTGATCACCAAGCTGATCTTCGCCACCAGCTCGGTGATCCTGCTGGTGTGGCTGACCATCGGTTGGCGCGAGGCGGTGATCGTCGGCGCGGCGGTGATCGTCACCCTGGCGCTGACCCTGTTCGCCTCGCTCGCCTGGGGCTTCACCCTCAACCGGGTGTCGCTGTTCGCGCTGATCTTCTCGATCGGTATCCTCGTCGACGACGCCATCGTGGTGGTCGAGAACATCCACCGTCACATGGCGCTGCACGTCAGCGGCACGCGCCGACGCCTGCTCGAGCTGATCCCGGGCGCGGTCGACGAGGTCGGCGGACCGACCATCCTCGCCACCTTCACGGTGATCGCGGCGCTGCTGCCGATGGCCTTCGTCAGCGGCCTGATGGGCCCCTACATGAGCCCGATCCCGATCAATGCCTCGATGGGCATGCTGATCTCGCTGGTGGTGGCCTTCGTCTTCACACCGTGGATGACCAACGCCATGCTCGCGCGTCATTACGACGCCGACCCGCAGGCCGCGGCCGGTCATCAGGAGGAGGGCGCGGCTGGCGCTCGACTGGCGCGCTTCTTCACCTGGATCATGACGCCCTTCCTCGAGGGCCGGCGCGGCTGGCGCAACCGCTGGTTCCTGCTGTTCGGCATCTTTGCGCTGATCGCCGCCTCGGTGAGCCTCGCGGTCAACCGCACCGTGATCCTCAAGATGCTGCCCTTCGACAACAAGAGCGAGTTCCAGGTGGTGCTCGACATGCCCGAGGGCACCAGTCTCGAGCACACCGCCCAGGTGCTCGCGGAGATGGGCGACTATCTCTCCGGGGTCGAGGAGGTCACCGACTTCCAGTCCTACGCCGGCACCGCTGCGCCGATCAACTTCAACGGTCTGGTGCGTCAGTACTATCTGCGCGAGGGCGCGCATCTCGGTGATCTGCAGGTCAACCTGGTCGATGTGCACCATCGTGATCGCCAGAGCCACGAGATCGCGCTGGCGTTGCGCCCGCCGCTGCAGGAGATCGCCGAACGTCACGGCGGAGTGGCCAAGATCGTCGAGATCCCGCCCGGTCCGCCGGTGCTCTCGCCGCTGGTCGCCGAGGTCTACGGGCTCGACTATGCCGGTCAGATCAAGACCGCGCGGGCGGTGCGGGCGCTGTTCGAGTCGACCCCGGGCGTCGTCGACGTCGACGACTCGGTCGAGTACCCGGCCACCAAGCTGGTGGTGGTGGTCGATCGCGCCAAGGCCGCGCGGCTCGGGGTGGCGCAATCGAGCATCGCCCAGGCGCTGGCGAGCGTGCTCGACGGCGACGACATGAGCTATCTGCACGGCGCCGGGGTCAAGTACGCGGTGCCGATCCGCGTCGAGTACAGCGAGGCCGACAAGGCCGACGTCGAGCAGGTGCTGGCGCTGCGGGTGCGTGCAGAGAGTGGGGCGCTGGTGCCGCTCTCGGAGATCGTCGAGGTGGTCGAGACCGAGCGCGAGCACAGCATCTACCACAAGGATCTGCTGCCCGTGGTCTATGTCACCTCGGACGTCGCCGGGGCCACCGACAGCCCGCTCTACGGCATGTTCGCCATCTCCGCGGCCCTCGATGAAGAGCTTGGGCTCGAGCAGTGGTTCCTGCAGCAGCCGGACAACCCCTACGAGTACAGCCTCAAGTGGGACGGCGAGTGGCAGATCACCTATGAGACCTTCCGCGACATGGGCGCGGCCTATGGCGTCGGCCTGATCCTGATCTATCTGCTGGTGGTGGCGCAGTTCCGCAGCTATCTGGTGCCGCTGGTGATCATGGCGCCGATCCCGCTGACCATCATCGGGATCATGCCCGGGCACGCCCTGCTCGGCGCCCAGTTCACCGCCACCTCGATGATCGGCATGATCGCCCTGGCCGGCATCATCGTGCGCAACTCCATCCTGCTGGTCGACTTCATCAACCAGCAGGTGCGCGAGGGCAAGGCGTTCGCCACCGCGGTGATCGACTCGGCGGTGGTCCGTGCCCGACCGATCGCGCTCACCGCGGTCGCGGCGATGGCCGGCGCGGCCTTCATCCTCGACGACCCGATCTTCTCCGGGCTGGGGGTGTCGCTGCTGTTCGGCCTGTTCGTCTCCACCGTCCTCACCCTGGTGGTGATCCCGGTGGTCTACTACGGCGTGATGCACAAGCGCGTCGAGTGGATCCGCCGCGCCACCGGCTGATCGTCCCGCCAACTGCCGGTACGTCGGTTGGGTTGCCAGGGCGGCAACCCAACCAGCGGTCCGCCTCCAGCTACCAGCTACCAGCCGCCAGTTGTTGGTGGTGTCCGAGTGAGGATGCCCTCTGGTGGCTTTCCCTGACCTGCTCCAATGGGGGAAGAGTCCGACCTCGCCGTCGGCGTCGTCGATCCCGGGATCGGTGGGGCTGGTTGTGTGCCATCAGCGACCAGCTCCCAGCATCCAGCTAACAACCGTCGGTCATGTGCGCGTGAGGTGCCTGCTGGCGGCTGAAAGCTGGCAGCTGATGGCTGGTCGCTACCCCCCCGTCACCGGCGGGAAGAGCCCGATCTCGTCGCCGTCGCTGATCTCGGTCTCGGCGCGGGCGAGGGTGTGGTTGCGCGCCATCATCAGCCGCGGGGTGGCCTCGAGGGCCTCGCGCCAGGGGGCGCCGCGCGCGCTCAGGTGCGTGACCAGCGCGCCCAGGGTGTCGACCCCGGCGGGGAGTTCGATGCGCTCCTCGTCGCGACCGATGCGTTCGCGCAGGCTGGCGAAGTAGCGGACGTGGATCATCGCGCCCTCAGTGCAACAGCTCGGTGAAGGGGATGAACTCGACCGGGTCGCCCGGGGCGATCGCCACCCCGGGGGCGAGGTCGATCAGTCCGTCGGCCCACACCAGCGAGCGCAGCGAGGCCGAGGAGCGGCTGGCGAAGACCTCGACCCGGGGTTGTCCGCTGTCGTCCTCGACCAGCCGGGCACGATGGAACTCGCGGCGCTTGTCCGGGCGCGGCCAGGCGAAGGCGGCGGGCAGGCGTTGCCGACGCGGCGCGAGGTCGCCGCCGACGCCCTGCATCCGCAGCACCAGCGGGCGCACCAGCAGCGCGCAGGTGACGAACAGCGAGACCGGGTTTCCGGGGCTGCCGAAAAACGGGGTGTCGCCGATCCGCCCGAAGGCCACCGGCTTGCCCGGGCGGATCGCCACCTGGTGCAGCGCGAGCGTGCCGATGCGCTCGACGGCCGGGCGTACATGATCCTCCTCGCCGACCGAGACCCCGCCGCTGGCGATCACCAGGTCGGCCGCGTCGGCGCTGCGGGCGAGCGTCGCGCAGGTCGCCTCCAGGTCATCGGGAATGCGCCCGAGATCGATCACCTCACAGCCGAGCGCGGTGAGCATCGCCCCCAGGGTGAGACGGTTGGAGTCGTAGATCTGGCCGGGGCCGAGCGGGGCGCCGGGCGCGACCAGCTCGTCGCCGCTGGCGCAGATCGCCACCCGTAGCCGGGGCCGCACCATGAGTTCGGCCAACCCCAGACTGGCGGCGAGCCCGAGGTGCTGAGGGCCGAGCCGGGTGCCGGCGGCGATCACCTCGGTGCCGGCGGTGAAATCCTCGCCGGCGCGGCGGATGTTGCCGCCCGCCTTGCACTCGGGCGGGATGCGCACCCGCTCGCCGTCGCGCTCGCACTGCTCCTGCATCACCACGGTGTCGGCGCCCTCGGGCACCGGGGCGCCGGTGAAGATCCGCGCCGCGCTGCCCGGCGCGAGCGGCGCGCCGACCGTGCCGGCGGTGATGCGCTGGCCGATCGGCAGCCAGCCGTCTGCGGCGGCGGCGAGGTCGGCATGGCGCAGCGCATAGCCGTCCATCGCGCTGTGGTCCCAGTGCGGGACCGCCAGCGGGCTGCGCAGCGGTGCGGCGAGCACCCGACCGAGCGCGGCGGCGAGCGCCACCGGCTCGCTGGTGCTGGGTGTCGGCGCCTGTTCGAGCAGCCGCGCGAGCGCGGCGTCGAGTGACAGGGCGCGGGGAGAGGCGGGACAACTGGCGGACATCGCGGACCTCAACGTTCGTGGAGACGTGGCAGCAGCTGGGCGAAGTTGCAGGGGCGGGTGCGGCGATCGAGCTGGGGGGCGAGGATGCGCTCCCAGGCGGTGCGACAGGCCCCGGTCGAGCCCGGCAGGCAGAACAGGAAGGTGGCGTTGGCCAGCCCGGCGAAGGCGCGCGACTGCAGCGTGGAGGGGCCGATCTCGGCGAGCGAGTAGTGACGGAACAGCTCGCCGAAGCCCTCGATCTCCTTGTCGAGCAGTGGGCGCAGCGCCTCCGGGGTGCTGTCGCGGCCGGTCACCCCGGTGCCGCCGGTGCTGATCACGACATCGACGGCGGGGTCGGCGATCCACTGCGAGACCTGGGCGCGCAGTCGGTAGATGTCGTCGGCGACGACACAGCGCGTCACCACCTGGTGCCCGGCCGTGCGCGCGGCCTCCTCGAGCAGCGCCCCCGAGGTGTCGCTGGCGAGGTCGCGACTGTCGGTGACGGTCATCAGCGCGATGCGCAGTGGCAGGAACTCGGGCGATCCGGTCGTCTGGGACATGCGGACTCCTTGCGGGCTCAGTGATCCGAGACGGGCGTGTACACGCCACGCGTCGAACCATCATCGCCGCCCGCTGCGGGGCTGGCAAGGGGGTGTCAGCTACCAGCCGCCAGCCGCCAGCCGCCAGTCGCCGGGGCTGATGGCTGGGCGCTGGCGGCTGGATGTTGATTCGAACCGCAAAGACGCCAAGCGCGCGAAGCAAGGATGTTTCGGCTGGGTGGCCGCTTCAGGCAATCGAGCGTCGTTTGCGCCAGCCGTCAGCCGCCAGTCGTCAGCCACCAGCCGCCAGTGAGGCGCGGCGGTCCGCTGCCGCTCATGGTCGCTACCCGCGGACGCCCGCTGGGGAGCGTCGCTTGAATCAGCCGCCAGCCGTCAGCTCCCAGCCACCGGTCTCGATGGCTGGCGGCTGGTATCTGGCCGCTGGCGGCTTAGGTCACTCTGGCCGCTGCGGTCAAAAGAGCTTGGGCACCAGCAGCAGGGCCCAGATCACCACGCACAGGGTGATGCTGGAGAACACCGCCGCCGAGGCGATGTCCTTGGCGCGTCCCGAGAGTTCGTGGCGCTCCGTGCCGATGCGGTCGACGTTGGCCTCGATCGCCGAGTTGAGCAGCTCGACGATCGGCACCACCAGCAGGCTGCCGACGAGCAGGGCGCGCTCGACCGGGGTCTCGCCGAGCCACAGCCCGAGCGGGACCAGCGGGATCAGCAGAAACAGCTCCTGGCGGAACGCCTCCTCCAGCTCGTAGCAGGCGCGGAAGCCCTTCATCGAGTAGCCGAAGGCGCGTACCACCCGGCGCCAGCCGAGGTTGCCGCCGTTATTGGCCATCGCCGCCCCCGTCGGCCTGCTGCGGGGTCCAGGCGAGGTCGAGTTGGCGCGCCGCGCGCACGTCGTCGAGACGGCGCCGCGGCATGGTGTAGGGCGCGCCCTTGAGCTTCTCCGGGTCCTCCTGGGCCTCGCGACGGATCGCGATCATCGCCTCGACGAAGCCGTCGAGCGACTCCTGGGTCTCGGTCTCGGTCGGCTCGATCAGCAGGCACTCGGGCACCAGCAGCGGGAAGTAGGTGGTCGGGGCGTGGAAGCCGTAGTCGAGCAGCCGTTTGGCGAAGTCCATCGCGGTGACGCCGTACTCCTTGGCCTCGCGCTTGAGGGTGACGATGAACTCGTGGCTGGCGCGCCGCTCCGGGTAGGCCAGCTCGAAGCCCGCCTGCTGCAGCCGCGCCATCAGATAGTTGGCGTTGAGGGTGGCGAAGTCGGCCACCCGCGCCATGCCCTCGCGTCCGAGCATCCGCGCGTAGACATAGGCGCGCAGCAGGATGCCCATGTTGCCGCCGAAGGCGGTCATGCGACCGATGGTCTCGGGGCGGTCGGCCTCGGTCAGCCAGCGGTAGTCGTCGCCCTCGCGCTCGACCAGCGGCACCGGCAGATAGGGTGCGACCCGCGCCGAGACGCCCACCGGACCCGCGCCCGGACCACCGCCGCCGTGCGGGGTGGAGAAGGTCTTGTGCAGGTTCATGTGGATGACGTCGAAGCCCATGTCGCCCGGACGCACCTTACCGAGGATGGCGTTGAGGTTGGCGCCGTCGTAGTAGAGCAGGCCGCCGGCGTCGTGGACGATGCGGGCGATCTCCTCGATGTTGCGATCGAACACCCCGACGGTGCTCGGGTTGGTGAGCATGATGCCCGCCGTCTGCGGTCCCACCGCCGCGCGCAGCGCCTCGACGTCGACGTCGCCGTCGGGGCCGGTGGGGATCTCGCGCGCCTGGTAGCCGCACATCACCGCCGAGGCCGGATTGGTGCCGTGGGCGGCATCGGGGATCAGCATCTCGGTACGGGCGTGATCGCCGCGCGCGAGGTGATAGGCGCGGATCATCGCCACCCCGGTCAGCTCGCCCTGGGCGCCGGCGGCGGGCGCCAGCGACACCGCGCTCATCCCGGTCACCGCCTTGAGGATCTCCTGCAGGTCGTGGAGACAGGCCAGCACCCCCTGACCGTGCTCGACCGGCGCCAGCGGGTGACGCTCGGCGAAGCCGGGCAGCGCGGCCAGGCTGTTGCACACCCGCGGGTTGTATTTCATGGTGCAGGAGCCGAGCGGGTAGAAGTGGGTGTCGATCGAGAAGTTCTGCTGCGACAGCCGGGTGTAGTGACGCACCACCTGCAGCTCGGAGACCTCGGGCAGCCGCGGACGCGCGCGGCGGCGCAGCGCCTGCGGGATGTCGCTCGGCTCTGGGGTGTGGCTCGGGGCCAGGACGTTGGCGCGTCGTCCGGGGCGGGATTGGTCGTGGATCAGCATGGCGATAGGGTCCGTCGGGTGGTGCGGCCCGCGCGGGCGGGCCCGGGAGCTGGGGCCGCGCCGCACCTCGGGGCGCGGCGCGGGTCGGTTCAGAGCGCGGCGAGGGCGGCCGCGTAGTCGGGTTCCTCGGTGATCTCGGGGACCAGCTGGCAGTGGATCACCCGGTCCTCGGCGTCGAGCACCACCACGGCGCGGGCACAGACCCCGGCCAGCGGACCGTCGGCGATCAGCACCCCGTAGTCGCGCGCGAACGCCTGCGAGCGCATCAGCGACAGCGGGATCACGTTGTCGATGCCCTCGGCGCCGCAGAAGCGGCCCATGGCGAACGGCAGGTCGGCCGAGATCACCAGCGCCACGGCGTCGTCACGCTCGGCCATGGCGGCGTTGAAGCGCTGGGTGGAGAGCGCGCACACCGGGGTGTCGAGGCTGGGGACGATGTTGAGCAGCTTCTTCTTCCCGGCGAAGTCGGCCAGGGTGCGATCGTTGAGGTCCTTGTCGACCAGGGTGAAGTCGGGGGCCTGCTGCCCGACGGCGGGCAGGGTGCCGGTGAGGGTGACGGGCGAGCCTTGCAGTGCGGTCTGTGCCATGGGTGATGTCTCCGCTGCGATGGGGAATCCGTGGCCGGGCGTTCAGCCGGCCTCGAGGATCTCGGCGAGGGCGCTGGCGTAGCGACGCATCTCCTCCTCGCTGCGCTGCTCGGTGGCGCACACCAGCAGTGCGTCGTCGAGTTCGGGATAGTCGGCGCCGAGGGCGAAGCCGCCGAGCACGTCGGCCTCGGCGGCGAGCCGTCCGAGCACCTCGCGCGGCGCGCGCGGCAGGCGCAGCGCCTGTTCGTGGAAGATTGCGCCGGTGAACGCCGGCTCGACCCCGGGGAGGGCGCAGAGCCGCTCGACGAGCCCCAGGGTGTTGGCGTGACAGGCGCGCGCGACCTGCTCCAGCCCCTCGGCGCCGAGCAGCGCCAGGTGGATGGTCGCGGCGGTCACCATCAGCCCCTGGTTGGTGCAGATGTTGGAGGTCGCCTTGCTGCGGCGGATGTGCTGCTCGCGTGCCTGCAGGGTGAGGGTGAAACCGGGCTTGCCGTCGGCATCGAGGGTGCGCCCGACGATCCGTCCCGGCAGCTGGCGCACCAGCGCCTGCTTGCAGCAGAGGAAGCCGGCGTAGGGCCCGCCCGAGGACAGCGGCATGCCGAACGGCTGGGCCTCGCCGCAGGCGATGTCGGCGCCCGCAGCGCCCCACTCGCCGGGGGGGGTGAGCAGCGCCAGGGCCAGCGGGTTGACCACCGCCACGGCCAGGGCGCCCTGCTCGTGGGCCCAGTCGGTGAGGGCGTCGACCGTCTCGAGCACGCCGAAGAAGTTGGGCTGGTTGATCACCACCGCCGCCACGCCCTGGTCGCCGGCGAGCGCGGTGCAGCGCTCCACCGGGGTCTGGCCGCTGGCGGCGTCGAAGTCGACCTCGACGAGCTCCAGCCCCTGCGGCTCGACGATGGTGCGTACCGTGCTCCGGTACAGCGGGTGCAGCGCGCGCGGGATCAGCACGCGCCTGGACTTGCAGCGACGGTTGGCGCGCACCGCCATCAGCAGCGCCTCGGCGAGCGCGGTGGCGCCGTCGTAGAGCGAGGTGTTGGAGGCGTCCAGCGCGGTGAGCGCGGTCATCATCGACTGGAATTCGTAGAGCACCTGCAGCGTGCCCTGGCTGGCCTCGGCCTGGTAGGGGGTGTAGGCGCTGTAGTACTCGCCACGGGTGGCGATCTGCCACACCGCCGCCGGGATGTAGTGATCATAGGCGCCGGCGCCTATGAAGCAGGCCGGCTGCTCGTCGGTCTGGGCGCGCAGGCGCATCAGCCGGGTGATCTCCTGCTCCGAGAGCGCGGGCGGGATCTCGGCGCGCTCGCCGCTGCGCAGCGCCGCGGGGATCTCGTCGAACAGCGACTCGATCGAGGGGGCCCCGATGGCCTGGAGCATCGCGGCGACGTCGTCGTCGGTGTGGGGGATGAAGGGCATGATCTGGATTCCGGGGCCCGCGGCGCGGGCGCGTCTGCCTTGAACGGGACCAGCGCGCGCCGCGCGCGCCGGGCGAGGTGCCGGCCCCGATCGGGGCCGGTGGCTGGGCTCAGTCCTCTTCCTCGAGCACCTTGGCGTAGGCCGCGGCGTCGAGCAGGGCGTCGAGCGCAGCGGCGTCGCTCGGCGCGAGACGGAAGATCCAGCCCTCGGCGTGCGCGCTGGCGTTGAGCAGCTCGGGGGCGTCGCCGAGCGCCTCGTTGGCCTCGACCACCTCGCCGGCGAGCGGGGCGTAGATGTCGGAGGCGGCCTTCACCGACTCGACCACGGCGCAGGCCTCTGCGGCGGCGACCTGGCGTCCGACCTCGGGGGTCTCGACGAAGACGATGTCGCCGAGCGCCTCCTGGGCGTGATCGGTGATGCCGACGGTGACGGTGCCGTCGCCGTTGTCGCGCACCCACTCGTGGCTCTTGGTGTATTTCAGATCGGCGGGGATGTCGCTCATTGGGGGTTCTCCGTTGCGGTCTGCACGCAGACGCTCGATGTCATGGCTGCCGGGAGAGACCCGGCAGGTTCGGATAGGGGTCGGGGTTCAGGCGAGGTCGATCAATGCCTTGCCGTGACGCGCGAAGGGCGGTTTGACCACGCGCGCGGGGACGGCCTTGTCGCGGATCAGCACCGCGCAGCGCTCGCCGATCGTCGGGGCGACGCGCGCCAGCGCGATCGAGCCGCCGAGGGTGGGGGCGAAGCCGCCGGAGGTGATCTCACCGTCGACTTCGCCGTCGATCAGCACCTGCTGGTGGCCGCGCAGCACGCCGCGCCCCTCCAGCACCAGACCGACGAAGCGGCGCAGTCCGCCGCGCTCGCGCTGCGCGCTGAGCGCGGCGCGACCGATGAAATCGCGCTCGGCCGGCTCCCAGGCGACGGTCCAGCCGAGCCCGGCCTCGAGCGGGCCGGTCTCCTCGTCCATGTCCTGACCGTAGAGGTTCATCCCCGCCTCGAGACGCAGGGTGTCGCGCGCGCCCAGGCCGCAGGGCTGTACCCCGGCCTGCTCCAGCGCCTGCCACAGCGTGGCGGCCTCGGTGGCCGGGAGCATGATCTCGAAGCCGTCCTCGCCGGTATAGCCGGTGCGCCCGACGAACCAGTCCTCGTGTTCGGTGGCGAAGAAGGGGGCGAGCGCCTGTGCCTGCTCGGCCAGCGGCGCGGCGAGCAGCGGGAGGGTCTTGGTGCGGGCCTCGGGGCCCTGCACGGCGATCATCGCCAGGTCCTCGCGCGGCCGGATGTCGACCGCGAAGCCGGCGCGTTGTTGCGCCATCCAGTCGAGGTCCTTGGCGGCGGTGGCGGCGTTGACCACCAGGCGATAGTGCTCGGGGCCGCGCAGATAGACGATGAGGTCGTCGATCACCCCGCCCTCGGGGTTGAGCATGCAGCTGTAGAGGGCCTTGCCGGGCTGGGTGAGACGGGCGACGTCATTGGCGAGCAGGTGGCGGAGGAAGTCGCGCGCCTGTACACCCTCGATGTCGACCGGACGCATGTGGGAGACGTCGAACATGCCCGCGGCGCGGCGCACCGCGTGGTGCTCCTCGAGCTGGGAGCCGTAGTGCAGCGGCATGTCCCAGCCGCCGAAGGGGACGATGCGCGCGCCCAGACGCACGTGCTCTGCAAACAGGGGGGTACGTGATCCCATTCGACTCTCCGCTAGACTGTTCGGGGTGCCGCGCGCGCGGCCATGATAACGACGCCGCGGGTCAGTTCGACCCACGGCATCGCCCCTCTGTCTTAGACCTGAGAGTTTGCTGACGGTGACCGGGTGGTTCCGCCGCTGCCCCGTCGGTGGGCCGCGCCTGTGGCGGCCACTCTCCAGAGTCGGTCCTCGTTCCCGCAGTCCTTTTGCCTGAGCGATTCCGGGCGATGTTGCGCCTTCGGCGCCGGCGAAGCTGCCGGTCTCTCCCGCGGGACATGACACGAGCGGCCACTATAAGCGCGCCCCCGGTCGATTTCCAGCCCCGCGCGCGGGCTCGCACCCGCGCGCGCCTTGGTGGTTCAGCCCTGCTGGTCCTCGCGTCCGACCGGGTTGCGGCGGAAGCTGGTGGCGCCGCACTCGGCGCAGGGCGGGATGCGACCGGCCTTGACGAAGTGGGTCTCGGCGCCGCACTTGTCGCACACCAGGGTGCCGGGGCCGGTGATCTCGCCGGCCTGGTAGAGGCTCATCCGGCGCGCCGTCTCGGCGATCTGCGCGAGCTGCAGCCGGGTCTGGTCGGCGACCTGGCTGAAGGCCTCGAACAGCCGTCGCTCCATCAGCTCCAGATCGAAGCGCCACCAGTCGCGGATGTCCTGGCCGGTCTCGGCGACGAAGCCGGCGGCGTCCTCGATGTCGCGACGGATGTAGTCGGCGACGCGCTGCGCCTCCTCGCGGCTGAGTTCGCCGAGTTCGACCAGGTTGTCGCGGGTCTTGTCGAGCACCTCGCGCAACCGCGGTGCCGTCTCGTTCTGCGCCTGCTCGATCGCCTCGTGGGCGTCCTCGAGCATGCGCTCGTAGGCGCGCACCAGCCGGTCGTCCTTCGGGTTCCTGTCTTGATCGCTCATGATCTGTCTCTCCAGTGGTCCACCGGACCATCTTGGGCCGGCATCGGCCCGGGGCGAAGACAGCGGGCATCGGGCGACACCCGGTGTGGATCGCGTCGACTCCAGCATAGCAAAAGGGCGCTAGCGGGACTCGGCGGGCGCCGATCGCCAGCCACCAGCCGCCAGCCACCAGCTGCCAGTGGGTGGGGGCTGCGAACGACCGCGCGGGACGGATGGGGTGCGTAAACGGTGACGGGGGCAGGGTCGAGCCATGAAGAATGCTTGAGGCGAAGGGGAACGTCTTCGAGGGGGGGGCAGTGGACGAGATGATGCCGGCGTGCTTACGGATTAGCGGGGCAGCCAGAAAGCCTTGCCAAGCGCGAGCGTGGCCGCCCTGCGCCTTGCGCTCGCGATACCACCCACTGGCGGCTGATAGCTGGCGGCTGGTGGCTACCCACGACCTCCCCCCGGTCGCCGTGCATCATCGAGCTGGGTTATGCTTTCGTCATCATTCCAACCCCAGTTGTCACAAGACCGAAGACCCATGCAGACCGATTACGATCCGTGCGCCGTCGAGGCCGCGGCCCAGCGCTATTGGGAAGAGCACCAGTCCTTCAAGGCCGTCGAGGACAGCTCGCGCGAGAAGTTCTACTGCCTGTCCATGTTCCCCTATCCCTCGGGGCGGCTGCACATGGGGCACGTGCGCAACTACACCATCGGCGACGTGATCGCGCGCTACCAGCGCATGCTCGGCAAGAACGTGCTCCAGCCGATGGGCTGGGACGCCTTCGGCCTGCCGGCGGAGAACGCCGCGATCACCCACGGCATCCCGCCGTCGCAGTGGACGCGCTCGAACATCGCCTACATGAAGGACCAGCTCAAGAAGCTCGGTTTCGGCTACGACTGGGACCGTGAGCTGGCCACCTGCGACCCCGACTACTACCGCTGGGAGCAGTGGCTGTTCACCCGACTGATCGACAAGGGGCTGGCCTATCGTGCCAAGGCGATGGTCAACTGGGACCCGATCGACCAGACCGTGCTCGCCAACGAGCAGGTGATCGACGGGCGCGGCTGGCGCTCCGGCGCGCCGATCGAGAAGCGCGAGATCACCCAGTGGTGCGTGCGCATCACCGACTACGCCCAGGAGCTGCTCGACGCGCTCGACGGTCTCGACGGCTGGCCGGAGCGGGTGCGCACCATGCAGCGCAACTGGATCGGGCGCTCCGAGGGCGTGCACATGACCTTCGGTGTGGCCGACAGCGACGAGACGCTGGGCATCTACACCACCCGCCCCGACACCGTGATGGGCGTGACCTATGTCGCCGTCGCCGCCGAGCACCCGCTGGCGCGTCGCGCCGCCGAGACCGATCCGGCGCTCGCCGCCTTCATCGAGGAATGTCGTCAGGGCGGGATCTCCGAGGCCGAGATCGAGACCATGGAGAAGAAGGGATATCCCCTCGGCATCGACGCCATCCACCCGATCACCGGCGAGCCGGTGCCGATCTATGCCGCCAACTTCGTGCTCATCGGTTACGGCACCGGCGCGGTGATGGCCGTCCCCGCGCACGATCAGCGCGACTGGGAGTTCGCCGAGCGTTACGGCATCGCCAAGCGCGCGGTGATCCGCCCGGCCGATGCCGAGAGCTGCGACATCAGCGCCGCGGCCTTCACCGACAAGGGCGTGCTGTTCAACTCCGGCGCGTTCGACGGATTGACCTCCGAGCAGGCCTTCGACGCCATCGCCACCTGGCTCAGCGAGCAGGGCAAGGGCGAGCGCACCGTCAACTTCCGTCTGCGCGACTGGGGCGTGTCGCGCCAGCGCTACTGGGGCTGTCCGCTGCCGGTGGTCAACGGCGCCGACGGCGAGGCGCGTCCCGAGACCGAGCTGCCGGTGCGTCTGCCCGAGGACGTGGTGGTCGACGGCTCGGGCTCGCCGCTCAAGCGCATGCCCGAGTTCTCCGAGCTCGGCAACGGCGAGACCCGCGAGACCGACACCTTCGATACCTTCTTCGAGTCGAGCTGGTACTACGCCCGTTACTGCTCGCCGGACTGCGACACCGCCATGCTCGACGAGCGCGCCAAGTACTGGCTGCCGGTCGATCAGTACATCGGCGGCATCGAGCACGCGGTGCTGCACCTGCTCTATGCCCGCTTCTTCCACAAGCTGATGCGCGACGAGGGCCTGGTCGATTGCGACGAGCCCTTCACCAAGCTGCTCACCCAGGGCATGGTGGTGGCCGAGACCTGGTATCGCGAGGACGCCGACGGGCGCAAGCAGTGGTTCAATCCCGCCGAGGTCGTGCCGGTGCGCGACGACAAGGGTCGGGTGATCTCGGCGGTGCTCGAGGCCGACGGCGAGCCGGTCATCTATGGCGGCATCGAGAAGATGTCGAAGTCGAAGAACAACGGCGTCGATCCGCAGAGCCTGACCGAGCGCTACGGCGCCGACACGGTGCGGCTCTACACCATGTTCACCTCGCCGCCGGACCAGTCGCTGGAGTGGAACGACGAGGGCGTCGAGGGCGCCTTCCGCTTCATCAAGCGGCTGTGGACGCTCGGCACCGGCGAGGCCGAGACGATCCGCGCCGGCGCTGCGCCGGCCGACCTCGACGAGGCGGCCAAGGCCGCGCGTCTGGAGATCCACGGCGCACTCAAGAAGGCCCTGTTCGACTATCAGCGCAACCAGTTCAACACCGTGGTGTCGGGCTGCATGAGCATGGTCAACACCCTCTACCGGCTGGAGTCGGCGGCGCGGGCGCAGGTGCTGCGCGAGGGCGTGAGCATCGTGCTGCGGCTACTCGGCCCGATCGCGCCGCACGTCACCCATCATCTGTGGCGCGAACTCGGCTTCGGCGACGACATCCTCGCCGCGCCCTGGCCCGAGGTCGACGAGTCGGCGCTGGTGCAGGACAGCATCGAGTACGTGGTGCAGGTCAACGGCAAGGTGCGCGCCAAGATCAAGGTCGCGGCCGACGCCGACAAGGCGACGATCGAGGCCGCGGCGCTGGCCGACGAGCACGCGCGCAAGTTCATCGGCGACAAGACCATCCGCAAGGTGATCGTGGTACCGAAGAAGCTGGTCAACATCGTCGCCTGAGGCGTGGCCCTCGCCGGGGCCGGGTTCCGGCGAGGGCCGGCGCGATAGAGGAGAGACGGAGTGAGCAACGAATGAGTCGATCGATGCCCGGTGGCCGGGGTCCATGGATGGTGCTGCTGACGGCGGTGCTGCTGGCGCTCGCCGGCTGTGGCTTCCAGTTGCGCGGCAGCGTCGAGATCCCGCCGACGCTCAACCCGCTCTATATCCAGGCCGATGCCGGTTCGCCGGTGCGGCGCGCCCTGCTCGATCTGCTCGCGGGCAGCGACGTCGAGGTGACCCGCAACGCCACCGAGGCGCGGATGGTGCTGCGCATCCTTGCCGAGACCAGCTCCTCGCGGGTCGCCGCGGTCGATATCAACGGCAAGACCCTGGCCTACGAGCTGCACTACATGGTGCAGTTCGACGCCCTCGGCGAGGCCGGGGTGCAGCTGGTCGCGCCGCAGGGTCTGGATCTGGTGCGCACCTTCGACAACCCCGATGTCGAGGTCCTCGGCAAGCGGCTCGAGCAGGACCTGATCTTCGAGGACTTCGCCATCGAGGCCGCCGATCGTATCCTCACCCGGTTGCGGGTGGCGCTGCGCTGATCTCGCGTGACCTCCGCCGCGCGCCGTGCCCCGAGCCGGTGCGCGGTCTCCCCTTGTCCCGGACCCCTGGTAAATCATGCGTCTGCGTTTCAATCAACTCCAGGCCCAGCTCGCGCGCGGACTCGCGCCGGTCTATCTGCTCTGCGGCGAGGAGCCCTTCCAGCTCGACGAGGCCGCGCGGCTGATCCGTGCCGCGGCGCGCAAGGCCGGGTTCGCCGAGCGCGAGGTGCTCGACCAGGACGGCGGCTTCGACTGGAACGCGCTCGGCGCGGCGGCCGATGCGCTGTCGCTGTTCTCCACCCGCAAGCTCATCGAGCTGCGTCTGGGTGGGGTGCGCATCGGCAAGGAGGGCGGCGCGGCGGTGCGCGAGTACTGCGCCCGCCCCTGTGCCGACAACCTGTTGCTGATCCTCGCCCCCGGGCTCGAGCGCAAGGAGCTGAAGGCGCGCTGGGTCGGTGCAGTCGAGGAATGCGGTGCGGTGCTGCAGGTCTGGCCGCTGAAGGGGCGCGAGCTGGAGCAGTGGGTCGAGCAGCGGTTGCGCGCGGCCGGTTTCGCACCCGCGAGCGGCGTTGCCGCGCTGCTTGCCGAGCGCGCCGAGGGTAACCTGCTGGCCGCCTCCCAGGAGATCGAGAAGCTGCGCCTGCTCGGCGAGCCGGGCCCGCTCGGGCTCGACGACCTGCTCGGCACCCTTGCCGACAGCGCCCGTTTCGACCTCTTCGCCCTCACCGACGCCGCGCTCGCCGGCGATCGCGCCCGGGTGCAGCGGATCATCGCGGTGCTGCGCGCCGAGGGCAGCGCCGAGAGCCTGGTGCTGTGGGTACTGGCGCGTGAGCTGCGGATGCTCGCCGAGGCCGCCGAGGCCGTCGCCCGGCAACAGTCCCCGGCGACGGTGCTGGCCGCCCACCGGGTGCCCAGACCGCGGGTGCCGGTGGTCGAGCGCGCACTGCGTGCGCGCTCGTCGGGTCAGCTCCACGGTCTGTTGCGGCGCTGCGCCGAGGCCGATCTGGCGATCAAGGGGCTTGCTCCGGGCGATCCCTGGCAGCGGCTGGCCGCGATCGCCGACGATCTCGCCCGGGGCGACGCGCACTGAACGCCTTTTCCATCCATCGAAGGTCATCGACATGAGCGAATCCAGCATCCACGACATCGACGCCTACATGAGTGATCTCGGCGTGCGCGCCCGCGCCGCCGCCCGTGCCCTGGCGCGTGCCACCACCGCCGAGAAGAACCGCGCCCTGCTCGCCATCGCTGCGCGGCTCGACGCCGCGCGCGACCAGCTCGCCGCGGCCAACCGTCGCGACCTCGAGGCCGGTGCCGCCAAGGGGCTCGATGCCGCGCTGCTCGATCGGCTCGAACTGACCCCGGCGCGGATCGACGCGATGATCGAGGGGCTGCGCCAGATCGCCGCGCTGCCCGACCCGGTCGGCGCCATCAGCGACCTCGACTATCGTCCCTCCGGCATCCAGGTCGGGCGCATGCGGGTGCCGCTCGGCGTGGTCGGGATCATCTACGAGTCGCGTCCCAACGTCACCGCCGACGCCGCCGCGCTCTGTCTCAAGTCGGGCAACGCCACGGTGTTGCGCGGCGGCTCCGAGGCCTTCGCCTCCAACCAGGCGATCGCCGGCTGCATCCACGCCGGGCTGGAGGAGGCCGGGCTGCCGGCCGACGCGGTGCAGGTGATCGCCACCACCGACCGCGCCGCGGTCGGGGCGATGATCACCATGCCCGAGTCGATCGACGTCATCATCCCGCGCGGTGGCCGCGGGCTGATCGAGCGCATCAGCCGCGAGGCGCGGGTGCCGGTGATCAAGCACCTCGACGGCATCTGTCACGTCTACATCGACGCCCACGCCGATCTCGACAAGGCCTTCGCCATCGCGCTCAACGCCAAGACCCAGCGTTACGGCACCTGCAACACCATGGAGACCCTGCTGGTCGACGCCGCCGTCGCCGGGCAGATCCTGCCGCGCCTGGGCGCGGCCTTCGCCGAGCACGGGGTGGAGCTGCGCGGCTGCGCGCGCACCCGCGAGCAGCTGCCCGCGGCGCTGCCCGCCAGCGAGGCCGACTGGGATACCGAATATCTGGCGCCGATCCTCTCGATCCGGGTGGTCGACGGTCTCGACGCGGCGATGGACCACATCGCCCGGCACAGCTCGGCGCACACCGAGTCGATCGTCACCGAGGACTACGCCCGCGCGCGTCGCTTCCTTCGCGAGGTCGACTCCAGCTCGGTGATGGTCAATGCCTCGACCCGCTTCGCCGACGGTTTCGAGTACGGGCTCGGCGCCGAGATCGGCATCAGTACCGACAAGTTCCACGCCCGTGGCCCGGTCGGGCTGGAGGGCCTGACCTCGCTCAAGTTCGTGGTGCTCGGCGACGGCCAGGTGCGCGGCTGAACGGCGCGACCGGGCGATCGATCGGCTGAGCGGACACGACGAGGCCGCCCCGGTGGACCGGGGCGGCCTCGTGTCGTCAGGGCCTCAGTTGTAGGGGTTGGCCCGGTTGATGAAGTCCTGATAGGCGTCGGTGTTGATGGTGCTCGGCGGCAGCTGGGTGGCGAACCAGGTGAAGTTGTAGGGGCTGGTGTAGGCCCCTTCGGGGACCTCGACCACGCCGCCGAAGACCGAGCAGCCGCAGAGTGCGGTGGTCTTGTAATAGGCGATGTCCGGCGCCGTGCCGAAGACGTTGCAGCCGGTCTCGATACCGGGGATACACTCGTCGACCGTCTCGTTGCGACAACTCAGGCCAGTGCTGCAGCTTGCGCTGTCGACCGGGACGTAGCAGCTGTTGCCGTTGCTCGGGTCACAGGGACCACAGCTTGCGCCATAGCCACCGGCGGCGGCGCCGGAAACCAGGTTGTAGGCGAGACAGGGGGCGGTGAACAGCCGCTTGTGACTGACCAGGATGAAGTAATAGCCGGGCTGGTCGAAGCCGAGCTGGAAGGTCTCGGGGTCGACGGTATCGCCGTCCGAGTTGGTGTTCTTGGTGTTGAACGACAGCAGTGGGACCACCGAGGTGCGCGGGACGCCAGCCTCGATCTGGCTGGCGGTGGCCATGTCGTAGACCTCCATCTGCCAGTCGCCGACGCCGCAGCCCTCGCGCTCGCAGAAGGTCACCGAGATCAGCTCGTTGCCCTGACTGTAATAGACGAACCAGTCGCTCTCGCCCTGGCCCCAGGTATAGCTGGCGTCCTCGTCGTCGCCGCTCGGCGGCAGCGCGGTGTTGAAGGTCAGGTTGACCACGCCGTACATGGTGACGCTGGTGGCCAGCGGATCGGAGATGCTCGGGGCGTCGTTGGGCTCGGTCTCGACGTCGTGGAAGCCGACCACATAGTTCGGTGTGTCGAGCCCCGAGTCCTGCAGCGAGACGGCGAGCTGGTAGGCGCTGTAGACCTTGGCGCTGTCGTAGGGCTGTACCACCACGTAGTAGCTGCCGACCAGCCCGAGGGTGGCGCGGTAGACGATGGTGTCGCCGGCGGTGCCGCCAGAGCCGGTCACTCCGGTGTCGAATTCGGCGAAGATGTTGCCGGCGGCATCGCGGATGGTCACCTTCCAGCCCGAGGGATCGGCCGATCCGGGGGTGGAGAAGTTGACGATGATGTTCTGGTTGGGGCTGGTGGTCTGGGTGTAGTACCAGTCCTGGTCCTGCGGGCCGTAGCTCTGGCCCCAGAAATTGGCGTTGAGCTGGAGCGGGTCGGCGCTCACCAGGTTGTCGTTGGGCTCGGTCTCGCCGAAGCTCGGCGCGGGCAGGCAGGATGAGAGGCTGATGCCGCAACTGCCGGGGTCCGAGTAGCAGGACGAGACGCCGGCCTCGAAGCCGCTGCCGTAGGCCTCGTCGCTCGCCGTGCCGCAGTTGTCCGGATAGCCGCCGAGTGAGTCGGCGACGACGTGCAACGGCGCCAGCAGGCCGAGTGCGAGCAGAAGGGAGTGGATGGCTTTCATGACATATGGTCTTCCTGGTGACACGGGTCGGGGAGGCGGCAGGCCGCCGGCTGCCGACATCCGGGTGGTCTCGATCCTCGGTGGAGTGTAGCCGAACGATCCTCGGCGGCAAAAGTCGTGCCTTGGCGTGCGCGCTCTGGCGGGGGGAAGATGGCGACAAAGGCCGCGCTTTCTGCTAGCGTTCGATCCATGTATCGATCACCCACCGATCTGGACAGGAGACCTTGCAACAGGCCCGTTTCGCCGCTCGCCATCGTCCGTCAGTGACCGTCCCGGTCCACGCGCGCGCCCCGCTCGGGGTCGGTCGCGTCCGCCCCCGAGTCATCGTCGTCGCCCTGGCGTCAGGACCGCGGCAGCGATGATCGGCGTCTTCGGTGGTACCTTCGATCCGGTCCACTTCGGCCATCTTCGACCCGCACTGGAGTGTCTGCAGGGACTGGATCTGGAGCAGCTGCGCTTCATCCCGCTCAAGGTTCCGGTGCATCGGCCCCAGCCCTGCGCCTCGCCGGCCGCCCGGTTGGCGATGCTGGAGGCGGCCATTGCCGACGAGCCGAGGTTCATGGTCGATGCGCGCGAGCTCGAGCGTCCCGGACGCTCCTACTCCTACGACACCCTGGCCTCGCTGCGCGCCGAGCTCGGCGCGCAGCGGCCGTTGTGTCTGCTGGTCGGCGCCGATGCCTTCGCCGCCTTCCTGCGCTGGCACCGGCCACAGGAGATCCTGGAGCTGGCGCATCTGGTGGTGATGCGTCGTCCCGGTCACCGGGCGCTGGTCGATCCCGAGCTGGAGGCGCTGTACGCGCGTCGCGGCAGCGACACGCGCGCCGAACTCGCGCGCGCGCCGGGTGGGCGCATCCTCTTCCAGGAGGTCACCCAGATCGATATCTCGGCGACCCGTATCCGGCGGTTGCTCGCCACCGGGCAGAGCCCGCGCTACCTGCTGCCCGAGCCGGTGCGCGCCTATATCGCGCGCACCGGCGTCTATGACGGTTGCGGCATGGGCGAGCTGCCCGCCTGAGTCAGTCTTTTTCCGCGGGATGGGGCGTTCCCCGTCCGACAAGGCCGCGCCAGGGATGGCGCGGCGCCGGCGATCACGCTTGCAACGTCGTCGACCGGCCAGGGCCAGGAGGGCAGGCGTCGCGATGATCGCGACCTGTCGTGACCGGTGCACAGGCACCCCAAACACTCTCAAAGCAGAGGAGATCGCATGCAGCTCGAGCAACTTCGGGAACTGGTCGTGGAGACCCTGAACGACATGAAGGCCAATGACATCGAGGTCATCGACGTGCGCGGCAAGACCGCCGTCACCGACTTCATGATCATCGCCTCCGGCACATCGGATCGTCACGTCAAGGCAATCGCCGAGACCGTTGCCTTCCGCGCCAAGGACGCCGGCGAGGCGCCGCTCGGCACCGAGGGCGTGGCCGAGGGCGAGTGGGCCCTGGTCGACCTCAACGGCATCGTGCTCCACGTCATGCTGCCAAAGGTCCGCGACTTCTACAGCCTCGAGCGGCTGTGGTCGGCCCCCGCCGTGGTTCCCCAGACCGCCGCCCAGCACTCCTGAGCGGGCGCGGTCGTGTGCGTTCCCCGTCTCCCCGCCCGTGCCCGACGCATGGGCGGGGGCTGAGGCCTCAGCCGCGCAGCTGTTCGAGGAACTTGCGCATCAGCACCACCAGCTCGTCGGCCTCGGCGCGCCTCTCCCACATCGCCAGCAGCTGCTTGCGCCTGGCCTCCATCACCTCCGGCGGGTTGGACAGATAGCCCATCGACCACCCCTGGAACATCCGCTGCTTGATCGGGGCGACGCCGATCAGCACGCTGTCGTAGTGACGACGATCGTCGAGGATACGGCCATAGAGCCGGAACACCGCCTCCTGCGGTCCTTCCAGCACCTGGATGAAGTGGCCGCCACCGGCGCAGAGGATGCCGGAGATCCTCTGCTCCTTGTTGTGCCGATTCGACTGTTCGAGGATCTGTTTGAGTTCGGCCTCGCCGACCCCCTGGCTGGTGCGGCTGACATAGAGGATGCGTGAGAGATGCTCCATCGTGCCTGTCCTTGAGGGCTAGGTGCCCTGCGATCTGTGCGGATGACCATCATGGGCGATGCCCATGGTTATGGCATGGGTTGGGGCGATGCGGGGTGCTGCCAAGCGGGCTGGCGGAACGATGGGAGGCGTCGTGCCGGCCCCGGGCGCGTCGATCGATGACCGCGCCCGGGGTGGCGGATGATTATTCCTCGCGCATCGAACGCGCCAGGGCATCCTTGAGCGGGCGCAGCCGGTCGGCGAGCGGGCGGTGGCGCTGCTGGGCGCCGAGTTCAGCTCGGTGACCACGTCACGCAGGAACTTGCGCTACGCCTGATCGATCTGCAGCTCGGTACTGGCGCGTTGCGAGCGCACCGCCACGAGATCCCCTTCGACCTCGGCCTGATCACGTTCGAGCGCGAGCAAGGCGCCGAGTTCGCTGTGCACCGATTGCTGTGGCTGCGTCAGCTGTGCGACGAGGCCTATATCGAGATCAGGCTCGACGACCTCGGCGACTGAGATGCGGTGATAGCGATTGGGCCACGGGGCCAACCTTGCCATCGCCTCGTGGCCCCAGTACCGACGCCTTGCTGGGTTGCCAAACGGCGACCCAGCCGACGAAGTCATGGATTGAATACCGCTGGGGGCAGTCCAGCTCGGCTGAGCTCATCTGAACGGATGATCGGCAAAGTAGGCGAAAAATGTCGTGATATCTCTTTCCACGCCCGTGATGAAGATGTAGTCGGGCCGGAACACCTCAACCAGCGCATCGAGCTTTGCAGGTGTCATGACAGAATAATGTACCTGCAAAACCTCACGAAAGGATCGCGCGACATAGGGTGAGAGCGCTATCCCGAAAGAATCCCTCAGCCATATAACCTTCAAATCGTTTTCGGCATCACTGGAAACGACCAGCAAAGGTTCAAGATGGACGCCTACGGGAGGATTCCCTGTCGCCGATTTGACCGCCTTGGATTGAAAATCGATTTGCTTGGCATCGATCTGTTTTTCCGGCTCGACTTGAAGCACCGGAGAAACGTCTTCAACCACGTCACCCAATCTCAGAAAGAGTGAAAGATCCCCACCGGGAATGGTCTTTTCATCGCTCACGTGCCCAGTCAAGTCATATGTGATCTCAGGGTGCCTGGACGACACCTCGGTCATGAAAAAGTCGTAACCCAGCCAAGCCCCGTGGTTGTTCCAGTGGGTGTCTGTCTTGTAGTAAAGGAGACGATCTTCCTGACGGGACCTTTCCGCGATGAATCCGCGAAGATCGATACAGGCATCGCTCGACACCGAGCCGACAAAGACATCGGCCAGCGTCACCGGGGCCGGACGCATCCACTCAGGCAAGTAATCGCGATAGATGGTCGACTTGTCGGGCGCGAGCATCAGCACGACATCCTTCACCCCCGTCGCCAACAGATGAGTCCGCCACGACTCCAGGGTAGCGCCAGAGACCCTTGCACGTTCGGTGTGCTCTGACTCGGCGCCAACCCTTTTTTTCGTGATGGCCTCTGAGTATTTGTCGCCCAGAAAGAGCCAGCCATCCTTGCCGATGATGACCTGGGAAGGGAACAGGCTGATCCCAAAGCGACTTATCACCGCACTCAGGTCAGGCAGTATGGGATCGAGACGATAGAGTAACTTGCTCTTGACCTCCTGATCGGAACGCAGCAGATAAACCACGTTGGTCACGGGAAGAATCGCCAATAGCAATACCGCCAACGACAAGAAAACGATGACTTTTTTCTTCATCTTGATCAGAAATTGAAGTACAGGAAGACATTGCTGACGCTGTTCACCATCATCATAACGGCAATGGAGAAAAACAACGATGCCAACGAGATCCGGATCATGGTCAAGCGTTCCCGGGCAAGTTGGATCGTATTGCGCTGGAAGATCAGCACCAACGCCAGAACGCTGGCGAAGAGCGGGATGGCATTGGTCAGCAATATCAGCTGAGTACCGCTCAGGGCATCGGGGATGGTTCCGAGCCAGGCCAACTGTGCGGTGGTGAAGTGCTCATAACCGACCCCACCGAAACCGTTCAGACCGAACATGCCGGAGATGACATTGGTCGCTGTCGCCAGGTCCGGCGCCCTGAAGAATACCCAGGCAAGATTGACGAAGTTGAAGGTCACCAGCCACGCAGCCAGAGCCGGTAAGGACAGTCCCAGCCCTTTCCAAAAGCGGTGGATGACCAGCGCCATCCCGTGGAGCGCCCCCCACAACACAAACATCCAGCTCGCACCATGCCACAGCCCCGCGAGCAGGAAGGTCACAAACAGGTTGATGTAAGTCCGCGTTTTGCCCTTGCGATTGCCACCGAGCGGGATGTAGATATAGTCCTTGAGGAAACGACCGAGGGTGATGTGCCAGCGTCTCCAGAAATCCTGAATATCAAGGGATTTGTAAGGCGAGTTGAAATTGATCGGCAGGCGAATATTGAAGAGCAGGGCAGCACCGATAGCCATATCGGTATAACCACTGAAGTCGAAATAGAGCTGAAAGGTGTAGCTCAAACTGGTGGTCCAGGCCTCGACAAAGACCAGGGGTACCGCAGAAGAGAACCCGGCATCGGCCCAGACCGCGAAAGAATCGGCGATCACGACCTTCTTGAACAACCCGAGCGAAAAGATGAAAAGTCCCAGGGCGATGTTCTTGTAGTTCATCACCAGCAGACGCGTCGATGCGAACTGCGGCATCATCTCCTTGTGGTGAACGATTGGTCCGGCGATCAACTGCGGGAAGAAGGTCACGAACAGCGCATAGTTGATGAAGCGATATTCCTGCGTCTCGCCACGGAAGCTGTCGACGAGATAAGCGATCTGCTGGAAGGTGAAGAAGCTGATCGCCAGCGGCAGCGCGATCCCGAGCAGATCGAGATCGGCACCGAGATGGTTGAGGTTGGAGATAAAGAAATCCGCGTACTTGAAGTATCCCAGTACCGAGAGATTGAAAGCGACGCCGATACCGAGAATGACCTGCTTCCTGCGAGCAGCCGAGAAAGGCCGAAGCAACACGAAATCGTTGCTCTTTCCTGGCTTGAGCGCGCCTCCCAGGAAATAGTTGACCGCCATCGACGCGAGGATCAACGGCAAGTAGATGGGATTCCAGTAGGAGTAAAAGAACAGACTGCAGAAGACTAGCCAAAATCGTCCCGCGGCCACCCAGCGCCTACTGTTGAATGCGAAATAGACGAAGAAGGTGATCGGCAGAAAGGCGAAGATGAACGCAGATGAATTGAAAAGCATCTCGGCAACTACATGGATGTTGTTTTTATCTGTTGGCGGGAATCCGGGCAGGTGTCATGGCATCGTCCGGCGCAACGAGCACACGGATTTCGAAGCGGCACAATGCCGCCGGTGGTCACCAACGGCGGACGAGGTCACATCCCGACGCCAGCAATCGGCCCCTGACCTTGATCACACACCCTCGGCGAGGATGAAAAAACGACTGCCACGCCAGTCGGCACGGCCATACAGCGATCGCGAGCAGCCCCGAGTCGAGCGCACCGTGATGATGGCCTTCACAAGAGGATGGCGATACTCAAAAGGCAGGAACAGCGGCCAGAGCGAGCCTTATCCTGTCGCGGGTACGAGGATGCTCGAGACGGGATCGACCACCGGCGCCGCGGCCCGCGGTCGATTCCCCTGCGGGTCACTCCTCGCGCATCGAACGCGCCAGGGCATCCTTGAGCGGGCGCAGCAGATAGTCGAGGAAGGTGCGCTCGCCGGTGACGATCATCGCCTCGGCGGGCATGCCCGGCAGCAGCTTGAGGTCGCCGAGACGCTGGCTCTGGTCCTCGGGGATCTCGATGCGGGCGAGGAAGTAGGGATGGCCGTTCTGCTCGTCGATCAGGCGGTCGCCCGAGACCGTGACCACCTGCCCGGTGAGGGTCGGGGTGGTGCGGAAGTTGAAGGCGGTGAAGCGCACCTGTGCCTCCAGCCCCGGGAACACCTTGTCGATGTCCTGCGGCGTGACCTGGGCGTCGATCACCAGCAGGTCATTGTCGGGGACGATGTCCATCACCCGCTCGCCGGGCGAGATCACCGCGCCGAGGGTGTGCACCTGCAGCCCCACCACCTTGCCCGAGACCGGCGCGCGGATCTGGGTGCGGCGCACCCGGTCGGCGAGCGCGCGGTGGCGCTGCTGGGCGTCGAACAGGCGCTCCTGCGCCGAGCTCAGCTCGGTGACCACGTCGCGCAGGAACTCGCGCCACGCCTGGTCGATCTGCAGCTGGGTCTCGTCGATCTGCAGCGTGGCGCTGGCGCGCTGCGAGCGCACCGCGGCGAGATCGCCCTCGACCTCGGCCTGATCGCGCTCGAGCGCGAGCATCCGCACCTTGTCGCCCATGCCGTCCTTGTAGAGTGCGCGCAGCCCCTTGAGCTCGTCCTCGTAGAGCGCCATGCGCTTCTCGAACTTGCGCTCCTGCTCGGAGAACCCGTTGACCTGCTCACGCAGCTGCTCGATGCGCTGCTCCATCACCCCGACGCGGCCATCGAGGTCGTCGCGGCGGGCGATGAAGACCTGATGCTGGGTCTCCATGAACTCCTGCAGCCGGGAGTCGTGCTCGGCCTGCTCGATCAGCTCTTCGGGGAAGGCGATCGCCTCGTTGCGATCGCGCTCGGCCTGCAGTCGCGCCTCGAGCGCGAGCAGGGCGCCGAGCTCGCTGCGTACCGCTTCGAGCTGGGAGGAGAACTGGGTGTCGTCGAGCCGCACCAGTAGGTCGCCGGCCTCGACCAGATCGCCCTCGGTGATCAGCAGTTCGCTGACGATGCCGCCCTCGAGGTGCTGCACCGCCTGACGGTAGGACTCCACCGTCACCACGCCCGGCGCCACCGCGGCGCTGTCGAGCATCGCCATCGCCGACCAGCTCCCGAAGCCGCCGAACATCACGAGGATGACACTGATGCCGAACCAGCGTATGCGCTGATCCTGGATGCTGGCCTGCGGGGCCTGGGTGGTCGAATCGGATGCTTGCGACACGTCGGGTCACCTGTCAGTGGGAGGGTGGGGTAGAGCGGGGCATGGCGCGGGCGGCTGCCCGCGCCGGTCGTTTCTCGGATCAGGCGCTGGCGCTGGAGGCCGCGTCCAGCGACGCGGGCTGGACCGAACGTGGCTTGAGCACGCGCGAGAGCACCTCCTGGCGCGGACCATAGGCCTCGATGCGGCCGTCCTTGATCACCAGTACCTTGTCGACCGCCTTGAGCACGCTCGGGCGATGCGAGATCAGTACCACGGTGGCGTGGGTGGCGCGCAGGTTGTCGATCGCCTCGAGCAGCGCCGCCTCGCCGCGGTCGTCGAGGTTGGAGTTGGGCTCGTCGAGGATCACCAGCTTGGGGTTCTTGTAGAGCGCGCGGGCGAGCCCGATGCGCTGGCGCTGACCGCCGGAGAGCATCACGCCGCCGCCGCCGAGCCGGGTGTCGTAGCCGTTGGGCAGTTGCGCGATCAGCTCGTGCACCCCGGCGCGTTGCGCCGCGGCCACCACCTCGGTGTCCTCGATCTCGCCGAAGCGGGCGATGTTCTCGGCCACGGTGCCGTCGAACAGCTCGACGTCCTGCGGCAGATAGCCGATGTGCGGACCGAGCTCGTCACGGTTGTAGAGCGCCAGATCGGCGCCGTCGAGCCGCACCGCGCCCGAGGCCAGGGGCCAGATGCCGAGCATCACCCGCGCCAGGGTCGACTTGCCCGCCGCCGAGGGGCCGATCATGCCGACCACGTCGCCGGCGGCGATCTCCAGCGAGATCCCGCGCAGCACCGGCTTGCGCGCGCCGGGGGGCGCGGCCACCACGCCCTCGAGCTGGAGCGCACCGGTCGGTGCCGGCAGGCTGATGTGACGGCTGCCCGGCGGGATCTCGGTGAGCAGCTTCTGCAGCCGGCCATAGCTGGCGCGGGCGTTCACGAAGCCCTTCCAGGAGCCGATCATCTGATCGACCGGGGCCAGCGCGCGGCCCATCATGATCGAGGCGGCGATCATCACGCCGGGGGTGATCGACTGCTGGATCGCCAGCCAGGCGCCGGCGCCGAGGATCAGCGACTGCAGGAACATGCGGAAGGACTTGCTGGTGGCCATCAGCAGCGCCGCCTCCTCGCTCGCGCGCGCCTGCCAGCCGATGGTCTGGGCGTGGTGGTCGTGCCAGCGCTGCTGGATCTGCGGACGCATCCCCAGCGCCTCGATCACCTCGACGTTGCGCAGCTTGGCGTTGAGCACGTGCTGCTCGCGGATCGCCTGGTTGGAGGCGGCCATCAGCGGCTTGCGGGTGCGGAACTCGTTGAGGAAGGCCAGCGCGATGAGGATCAGCGCGCCGCCGAGCGCGATCACCCCGAGCAGCGGGTGGAACATGAAGATGACCACCATGTAGACCGGGATCCAGGGCGCGTCGAAGAAGCCGAACAGCCCGTTGCCGGTCATGAACTGGCGAAAGCCGCCGAGATCGCTGATCGGCTGGGCGCTGCCCTGGCCGGGCTGGCGCGCGGCGACATCCATGGTGGCGTCGAACACCCGCTGGCTGAGCACCCCGTCGAGCCGGGCGCCGACGCGGATCAGCACCATCGAGCGCACCCATTCGAGCAGCCCCATGGTGAGCATCAGGAAGGCGACCAGCACGGTCAGCGCCATCAGCGTCGAGACGCTCGACGAGGCCAGCACCCGGTCGTAGATCTGCAGCATGTACAGCGGCGGGACCAGCATCAGCAAGTTGATGAACAGGCTGAAGAAACCGGCACCGTAGAAGGAGCTGCGGCAGATCGCCATTGCTTCCTTGAGGGTCTTCGCGGGCTGCAGTTCGGCCATGGGGATTCCTCGATTGATCAACGGGCAATTTTAGCACAGGGCGTGCCTCGCCCGTGTCCGCGCCACCGCGGCGGGGACCTGCCGGGCGGCGCGCGATCGTCTTGTCGGGTCAAGCGGTTGGCGGTGTCGGGATCAGCGTGTCAGCGCGTCCCAGTCGAACTCGAAGCTCTCCTCCTCGGGCTGGTCGAGCATCGCCCGCGCCTGCCTGGCCGCGGCCTCGTCGTGTTGGGCGTGGGCCTTGGCGAGCAGGCCGAGCCGTTGCAGGTGCTGCATCGAGAGCAGCTGGCAATAGGCCATCGACAGCGCACCACTGGCGCGCAGCCCGGCGAGGGTCTCGGCGTCGAGCTGATTGAGCGCGGCCTCGTCGACGCGGAACAACCCCTCGATCTCGCGCTCACCCTCGTCGCCCTGGACCTTGATCGGCCAGGGCGCGATCACCCCGGCCTCGGCCAGCGCGGCGCAGGCGCGTGCGGTGGTCTGGCGGTTGGTCTCGACCTGCTGGAGGAACTCGAGCACCTTGGTGATCGCCGCCGAGGGCTTGCCCTCGTCGTCGAACAGCGCCTCGTCCTCGGGGTCGTCGGTGAGCAGGCCGCTGTCCTCGTCGATGCACAGCACCAGCTGGTCGCCCTCGGTGCGCACCAGGCGGAAGGGGTAGCCGCGCAGCGCCGCCGGGATGTAGCCGCCGCCGACCCAGCGGCCCTCCTGGGTCACGCACAGGTTGCGGCCGGGGGCGAGCCCCAGCACCGCGCTCAGCGCGAAGCCTTCGCCCTGGCGGACGAAGGCCAGCGGCAGGCTCATGGTCGCCTTGGGCAGCTCGGCGGCCACCACATCGACCAGCGCCGCGCCCCGGGCGAAGGCATAGGAGTCATAGCGTTTCCAGCGCCGAGCGGCGTGGCGCTCGCGTGACAAGGCAGCGATCTTGGGCATGGATTCGACCTCGGATGAAGATGGGGGCTGGGTGGCGCGTGGCCGAGGGCGCGGCTGGAGCGGGGATCGGACGCGCCGATCCCGGGCGTCGCCGACCGGCGCGTCGGTCCTGGCGCACGGGCGTTCGAGTCAGGCGATCATGATAACGCGGATGGTGCGATCGCTGCAGGTCGGCGCGGCGGCGCGGCCTCAGCCCCACCAGTCGTCGTCGACGATGATGCGCGTGGCGCTCAGCTGGGTGACGCCGGCGCCGAAGTCGGCGCCGACCGGGTTGAAGACATCGAGAAAGAAGGTCTCGGCCTCTTCCGGGGTGGTGTCGCCGATCACCTCGACGGCGATCACCGCCTGATCCTCGCCGGGATAGAGCACCAGGGTCTCGCTCACCGGCAGATAGTCCTGGCCGGCGACGGCGGTGCCGTCGCGGGTGGCGTAGTCGACGCTCAGCCAGGCCTCGGGGCCGCTGCGGGTGCCGTTGAACTCCAGCAGGAAATAGGCGTGACTGGTACCGCTGTCGCCCTCCTGGACCATCGGCGAGACCTCGGTCACGTTGCTCGGCGCGTCGGTGTAATTGGCGCGCAGGCTCAGGTCGATCCATTGCTGATAGTGGCTCACCCGCTGCCAGGAGGCGATCTCGCCGAAGCTGCTGTTGACCTGGTTGTCGACATCGGGCTGGGTGAGCCAGGTGTTGATGCTGGCGGTATAGCTGGCGATCCCGGCGACGCGCCCGTCGACGAAGGCCGGCCCGCCGCTGTCGCCGGGCGAGATCAGCCCCTCGTTCACGCCGATGCCGAGATGGTCGAGATCGAGCAGCTGACCGAGCGCGTCGTGTCGGCTGCTGCCGTCGTCGAAGTCGGCGATCAGCTGGGTGCCGCTGGCCGGCTCCCAGGTGAGGATGCGACCGAAGCGCGCGTCCAGGGTCTCGATCCCGGCATCGAAGGTGTTGAACGCCATCAATCGCAACGACTCGCCGGAATAGGAATCGATGGTCCCGTTCGCGCCGGTGCCGGGGGTGCCGTAGCCGACCAGGGTCAACACCTGCCCGATCTCGTCGGGGCTGCGATAGAGCCCGTAGCGCTCGGCGGTGACCGGGGCCGACTGGTCGAGCCAGACCAGCGCCAGATCGTGGTTGCCGTTGACCGGGTCGTAGTCGGGGTGGAGCGTCACCCGGCTCGCCGTCAGCGTCTCGCTGCCGGCGGTGGTCTCGAAGGTGACGCTGGCCGAGGTCACGCCGGGATCGAACAGGTGCGCGGCGGTGAGCACCGCCTGCCCGTCGGATAACAGTACGCCGGTGCCGTAATAGCCGCCGGCGCTGACCTTGACCACGCCGTCGTAGCCGAGGCCGGGGACGGCTCGATGAGTGGAATCGTTCGCGCGGGTGACGGTGCTGACCATGGCGGGGCTTCGCTACGGGGATGAATGGACGATATGACCACGCGCGCTTGCGCCTGGTTCATCTCGGGAGTGTAGCTCGGTCGCCGTCTTCGGTGGCCGGATCGTGCGCGGCGCCCCGTAGCTCGGGGCGCCGTCGCGGGCGCGGGCTGTCGTCAGATGACGTGGAAGTTGTAGGCGGTCAGGTTGGCGACGTCGGCCTGGGTGATGTCGACCACGCCCAGCAGGGTGACCTCGGCGCCGCTGCCGTCGTTGGCGCCATCGCTGTCGAAGTACACCTCCGTCCGGGTGGTGCTGGTGTTGTAGGCGACCACCACGGCGCCGCCGGTGACTCCGCTCTGGTTGGCCAGCATGGTCTCGATGTCGCTGGCCCCGGTGATCGCGTTGGTGGCGACGATGACATTGCCCGACACCTGATTGGGGATGCCGATGTTGCCCTTGGCGAAGGTCTCGCTGGCCGTGCCGCTGAGGTCGAGATCGGTATTGTCTTTGAAGGCCAGCACATCGCCGCCGTCACCGACATCGAACCCGGTGATGGAGTTGCCGCCGGTGCCATCAGCGGTGTGGTCGAACAGTACGGAGAAGGTGCCGGTGCCGAAGGCGATGGTGTCGGTGCCGGTCGAGGCGTGTACGATCACGCTCGCGCTCGTCGTGGTGGCGTTGGTCAGCGTGATGGTGTCGTCGCCCGAGGTCGTGGCCAGTTGCAGATAGTCGGTGGTGGTGTCGGTGCCGGTCAGCGAGAAGCTCCGGCCGCTGATGTCGGCCGCCTGCCCCTGCACCGGGTGTGTGGTGTCGATGGTGAGGGCGTCGATCTTGGCGAGACCCTGAGCGACCGCGGTCAGCTCCGCCGCGTCCATCCCGGTGTCGCTGGCGGTGTCGACGTTGACCGTGGCGGTGGTCGCGGTCTTGGCGCCGAGCAGGTTGCCGATAGCGGTTGCGTCGAGCCCGGTGGTGGAGAGCGCCAGGGTGCCGGTGATGCCGTCGGTGGCGACCTTGGCGATATTGGTGGATACCGCCGCGAGGTCGGTGCCGTCCATGTTGGTGGCGGTGACCTGCGCGCCCGTGGCCTTGCCGAGCAGGTTGCCGATCTCGGCGGCGCTCTGGGTGTCGGTCAGGGTCAGGTTGGCGATGGCATCGACCTTGGCGATGCCGGTGTTGACCGCACCGAGTTCGGCACCGGTCATGTTGGCGGCGTCGACGTTGACCGTGGCGGCGTCGGCCGTCTGGGTGCCGAGCAGGTTGTCGATATCAGCCTCGTTGAGCCCGGTGGTGGAGAGCGCCAGGGTGCCGGTGATGCCGTCGGTGGCGACCTTGGCGATGTTGTCGGCCACTGCCTTGAGGTCGGTGCCGTCCATGCCGGTGGCGTCGACCTGCGCGTCCGTGGCCTTGCCGAGCAGGTTGCCGATGGCGACGGCGCTCTGGGTGCCGGTCAGGGTCAGGTTGGCGATGGCATCGACCTTGGCGATGCCGGTGTTGAGCGCACCGAGTTCGGGGTCGGTCATGCTGGCGGCGTCGACGTTGACCGTGGCGGCGGCCGCCGTCTGGGTACCGAGCAGGTTGCCGATGTCGGTCTCGTCGAGCCCGGTGGTGGAGAGCGCCAGGGTGCCGGTGATGCCGTCGGTGGCGACCTTGGCGATATTGGTGGATACCGCTGCGAGGTCGGTGCCGCCCATGTTGGTAGCGTCGACCTGCGCGTCCGTGGCCTTGTCGAGCAGGTTGCCGATCTCGGTGGCGCTCTGGGTGTCGGTCAGGGTCAGGTTGCTGAGCCCGTCGGCCGCCAGCTTGGCGGCATTGTCCGACAGCGCCGTGAGCTGCGCCGCGGTGGCGCTGCTGGCGTCGACCTTGGTGGCGCCATCGGCGAGTTTGGCCACCAGGCCGGTCACGGCGAAGGTGGTCGCGCTCATCGTCAGCGGCCCCGGGATGCCGGCGTCGTCGAGGTCGGTGAGGTCGGGCTTGGTGCTGGCCTCGTGACCATCGCGGGTGAAGGTCAGTGCGCCTGCGTTCTCGGTGACGGTGATGTCACCGGTCGCCGATCCCGCGAAGGTCAGGGTGATGTTGGGCGAGGTGCCGCTCTCGGTGACGCTGAACGTCGGGGTCGATGGCGTGCCGCCACCGCTGCCCGACTCGTCTGGCGTTTCCGGCGAGCTGGGTTGTTCGAAGGTGTCGGGCAGCTCGATATCGTCCGGGACCTCGACGCCCTGGGGGACCTGTAGCCTGACGCCCTCGGTGGGGATGAAGTCGACCGGGATCGGGGTGTCGGCGGCAGGTGTCCAGCCCTCGGGCGGGGTGAACGCGGGCAGGAAGGGCGCGACCTCGTTGACTCGTGCGAGCGCGGCGGCGGCATTGCCGGAGGCCACCGCGGCCTGGAATTCGGGGTCGTTGGCGAAGTCCGCGAGATTCAGACCGTTGCCGAGATCACGCCCTTCCGCGAAGCCGTAGGTGAACAGGTGCTCGGCGATGCCGATCTGTCCGGCCTCGGCCTGCGCCAGCACATCGGGGTTGGCCCGGGCATAGGCCTGCAGATCGATGCCGGGGGCGGGGGCGCGAAGCTCGCCGTTGCCCTGGCCGTGGTCGAAGAAGTGCGCGAAGGGTGTCAGCGTGCCCGCCGTCACGGCGCTGTCGACATCCGGGTTCTGCTCCAGATAGAAGGCTGGATCGAATAGCGGCGAGGGTTGGCGCTGTTCCTGCGCGCCGTAGGTGACGAAATGGTCGTAAGCGGTGGTGCTGCCATTGGCGACCGCCTCGGCAACATCCGGGTTCTGCTGCAGATAGAAGTCGAGATCGACGAAGGCGTTGGGGTTGCGTCCCTCGAAACGTCCGTATTGCTCGAAATGTTCTTCCGCGGTGAAGGTGCCGGCCTGTACGCTCGCCGCGACATCCGGGTTGTTGCGCAAGTAAAAGTCTTCGTCGAAAAACCTAACCATCTGCGATCTCTCCATCGTGCGCGTCATCGTGCGCACCGGGGTTCGGGACAATCCTCCCTGCCGTGATGGCCGGGGAGGAGATCGAGCCGTCCGGGCTCGAGGGCCGATGCGCCGTTGTCGACCAACCCCTGTCGATCGGGGCGGTCACAAAGGCGCAAGTGCCGGAGCCAGTCGAACACGTCCGATGACGGATGTCGATCGATGGGGAATGACTGTGGACGATTTCTTGTCGTCCTGAGGTGCTGTTCGCTGTTTCGGGCGCGTGTTGGACACGCAAGGGCGAGTGCGCGGTGCGATCTCGCCGGGGAAGGGGGCGACGTCGTTTCAGCATCCGCGCATGGGTAACTGGGTGTCCCTTTCTACTCGAGCCTTCCGTTAACTGGGTGTCCCTTTCTTCTTTCCAGCAGGGTTTTCGTACAAAACGTAGCCCCTCCTAGCCCGGTAAGTGGGTGTCCTTTTCAGGAGCGATTCGGCCCGAGGATATGGCGCATCGCATCGAGATGGCGCCGTACCTTGCCCGGTGCGGTCGGCGGGCGCGTGGTGCGGTCGGGGTTGCGCGGGGGTTCGGGTGACGGTGGGGGAGGGGGCGAGGCTGTCCGTCCACGCTGGTGCAGCTCGGAGAGATAGCCCTCGAGCCGGGACGGGGTGAACAGCGTCGATGGACGCAGATAACGCGCCTGCTCGGTGCGGCCCCACTGGGCGGTCTTCAGGTCGACCACGGCGCACAGCGTCTCCGGGGCGTGTCGTCGCAGCGCGCGGCGCAGGATGCGGTAGGTCGCGGTGCCCGGCGCGTCGGGGAAGCAGGCGTTGGCCGCGCGGTTGAGGTGGGCGACGACCCGCGCGATGGCGGCGTCATCGACGGGGCGCGGCTCGGCCTGCTGTCTGGGCGCGGTGTCGGGCGCGCGCTGCGGCGCGGGCCGGGGTGGGTCGCGCCGCAGGATCGCCCGATAACGATTCGCCCGTCTGGCATCGCCGCGCTCGACCTGCAGCAGCTGTAGCTCGACCATGCGGCGGATGGCGCGCTTGACCGAGCTGTAGGAGGTGTTCGACACCCGCGCGAGCGTACGCAGCGACGGCCAGGCGACGCCGGAGTACGAATTGATGTGCAGCGACAGGCTGGTGGCGATGCGGCTGGCGGTATGGCTCAGCCTCGGCTCGGACAGCACGCGGCGCTGCCAGGCCAGGATCTCCACCGGCGAGGTGGCGAACTGAATGGACATTCGGCAATCTCCAGCATACGGAAACGGAGACCACCGACTGGATTGAGAGGGATCGCGAACGGGCAGTACGGCACACGCCAGCCCCTGGGGGACTTTGCTAGAATACCGCCGGCCACTGGTGCGCTCGACTCTTGTGCAGTCGGGGCTTTACGCGGTCAGGTGCGCCAACACCCCCGCGACGGTGGCCATCCTACCCTCGCCCAGCCCGGCTTGTCGAGCCTCCCCATCTCCGCGCCAACCCTTGGCGTCTCCCGCATTCGCCGTCTCCTCGCCCGTTCATCCTTCCGCCCCGAGGGGGCCACGGGGGAGCGATCATTCGTGCCTTCGGATTCGTCCGTTCAGGGGCCAGCCTGACCCCAGGGGTTGGGGCGCGTTGGACCCAGGGTGGGTTCAGGCTGGGCCCACGAAACGACCCCGGCTGATGGGCGATCGATATGTCAGGCCGTGGCGGCGGCAGCCGTGAAGAACTGCTTGGCGCGTCGCACGCCTCGCAGATAGCGACACTCCCGCTGTGCGGCGAGCGCCGTCATTCGTTCAGGCGCACCGATCGCCGCGCCGAAACCCTTGAGCAGGAATCCCGCGTGCTCGACGAAGCGCTCCGGCGCGATGCCGAGCCGGGCGAGGATGTCGGGCAACTCCGCCGGGATCGCGCCACGCTTGCGTGGATGCAGGGCGCGCCCGAGCGAGTCGACCAAGGTCAGGTAATTGTCGAAGGTGAAGGGGATGGTGGCGGGGCATTCGGCGGGGTTGCCGAATGGCATCAGTGGGGCAGGTGGCAGACGGTTGAGGGCGGCTTCCCAGAATTCAGCGCGACGTGCGTCTGCCGTGGGCTCCGTATCCTCGGTCTCTGGCGGCGTCGATGCTGTCGCTGGGGTGGGCGGTGGATGCGATGAGCCTTGCCGGGGCTGTGGTGCCGCTTCTGCTTCATCCCCATCCCCTTGCAAGTCGGCGATCCGCGCCGCAATCCCGGTGTGCGCGCTCGCCTCCGGCGTCTCCGCGATCCCGGCGCGGATCGGGTTGAGATCGACATAGGCCATCACCGCCAGCAGCGCCGTCTCGTCGAGGATCGCCTGCGAGCGGAAGCGTCCCTCCCAGAACCGACCCCGAACCCCGTCCTCCCGATTCGCCGCCCGCGCGATCGACTCGTTCAACACCCGCATGAACCACGACAGATCCGCCAGCCGCGCCCGATAGGTCGCGACCAGCCCCGCGACACCATCCAGCTCCGCCTCGGTCATCTCCGCCCGCGTCGCAGGCGACAGGAACCGCTCTACCACCACCGGCCCCCGGAACAGACATCGCCAGCGCCGTAACACCTCCTCATCCGACCACTGAGAAGCACGCTCCGCATCGAGTCGCACCACCAGATGCACGTGATTACTCATCACCGCATAGGCCGCGACATCGATCGCGAACACTCCGGCGAGCTGACGCAACCGCAACTCCACCCAGCCGCGCCGATGCTCGAAGCTCCGTCCGGTCAACCGATCGAAGCCGCAGAGATAGGCCCGCCGCACGCAGCGCGTGACGAGGTGGTACCAAGGCGTATCAGAGAGTGAGACGAGCGAGGCGCGGGGACGAGTCATGAGGTCTCTCCGCGAGGGGTGATGAAGGGAAGGTAGGAGAGGCGGGGAGGGAAGTCAAAGGTAAGTGGGTGTCCTTTTCTTCCTCTTCCGCCATGAGGTCTCTCCGCGAGGGGTGATGAAGGGAAGGTAGGAGAGGTGGGGAGGGAAGTCAAAGGTAAGTGGGTAAGTGGGTGTCCTTTTCTTCCCGCTTTTCTCTTTTTTTCTAACGAAAAAACCGCCCTCGGTTTCCCGAGAGCGGTTTTAATCAAGCGTCAAGCGTTGGTGCAGATGTTGGGTTGCCGTTGGCGACCCAACCTACGCCGCTTAGACAAAGTTGTCGACGGTGACGTCGGCAACCGCAACACCAGAAAGCTCAACGATGATGTCGGTGCCTTGGTCGAAGGTGGCATTGTCGTCGCCATCGAACAAGGCATAAGTCTTACCGTCGTACTCGAAGGCAGTCCAGTTAGTGTTGTCGGTGAAGCCAAGGGCCTCCACTACAGCGTCGTCGAGGGTATCTGCCTCGCTGACCGTAGTCCGCTGAGATGCAGTCAGGTCATCGTATGCTGCTGCACCGCCGTCAATGGTGTCACCGCCACGACCTGCCTGGAAGTCGGTAATGGTCGAGTGATCAGCAACGGTCGAGTTATCAGTTGCGTCGATGTTGAACTCATCACGACCTGCGCCACCGGTCAGGGTGTTGACGCCCGCGCCAGCTGCGATGTCGTCATCACCATCACCACCAACGATCGTGTCGTTGCCGTCACCAGTGGTGACGGTCAGATCACCAGTCAGCTCCTCGGCATTGATAGTCAGGTTGCGGTTGCTGGCATCAGCCGCAGCAGAAGCCACCGTACCCAGGTCAACGTCACTGTCACCAGTAATGTTAACGGTAGCGTTTGCACCAACCAGAGTGTCTTCAGTTGCTGCAGTACCACCGTTCGCTGCGCCGCGAGCAACCGTCAGGTCTTCGTCTGCAGAGATGTTTACAGTTTCAAACTCGCGAGCATCGATGCCAACACCGGCTTCACCAGCAGTGTCACCACCACCAGCTGCTACGCCCTGTCCGCCTTCAATAGTACTGCTATTGCCGGTAATGGAAATGCTGACGCTGTCGTTGGCGCCGTCGGTACCCATATTCAGCTCAAGTCCCGCAGCAGCGTTACCAGCGTCATCGCCGCCGCCGGTGCCAGCTGTGGCTTGACCGCCAGTCAAGTCGTTGGTGACATTGACGCTGTCTCCGCTGGACGCGATGCCGTTGATGGTAACAGCAGCAGCTGCATCTGCAGCAACAACAGGGGCGTTACCACCTGTGGCAGCACTACCGGTGACAGAGCCGCCCAGACCTGCCGCGATGGTGGAAACGTCATCCAGCTCGCCAACGTTAGCCACGACGTCAGTAGTCGCAGTGGAAGCAAGCGTGCTCACACCGCTAGCGGCGTTAACAGCGGTGACGATGGCATTGGTGCTAAGGTCTGCATCGCCCAGCACCAGAGTGTTATCGCCTTCGCCCAGATCCACGCTGTCGTCGGTGTTGAACTCGCCAGCACCGAACTCAATAGCGTCGTCTCCCGCGCCTGCGGTGACTGTCACATCCAGAGCATTGTCCTCCAGATCAACGTATGAACCGCCGGCAGCCTGAAGGTCGACAGAAGTGACGCTGTCAAACTCAACAGTATCATCACTCAGGCTGACACTGCCTTCGCCCGATGTTTCGATGCTGGTATAAGAAGCAACACCACCATCGATTTCAATCACAGAGCTACCGTTCACAGCAGCAACAGCGAGAGTTGTAAATGTGTTCCCTGTGCCTGCGTCAATGTTTACAGTTGCATCGGAGCTATCCGTTGCAATGTTCAGCGTGCCATCGTCGCCAATCACGCCAGCACGGAATTCGGCGTTGAAGGTTTCATCGGTGTCCAGCAGCCCCAAGGTGGCATTGTTCTGGATATTCGAAACCGTCAGTGTATCGGAGCTACGGTTGCTCCAGAACTCTTCAGCACCTTCAACGCTGGCGGCATTAAACGTATCGTCTCCGGTTGACTGGATGAAGAACTGCTCAACACCGGTGGCGTTCAGGGTTTCGTCATCAGACAGGAACAGATCGGCGCGATCTGTGCCTGCTCTACCGTCAATGGTGTCGGCAGGAGAGATGGATGCAGAATCACCGATAAAGGTGTCATCGCCAGCAGTGCCAACCAAGTTGTCGACACCAGCAGTCAACGTGAAGGTTTCCCCAGTCGACGGGCTCTCAGACCCACCCGAGGCACGACCCTCGTTCGCACCATAGAGCACGAAGTGCTGGTAACCACTGGTGAAGGTGCCGGCGTCGACGGCGGCCTGGACATCAGGGTTGTCCGCGAGGTAGGTGGCCTCGTTGAAGGTGTCGGCGCCGGGCTGACGGCCCTCGGTGGCACCGTACATCTCGAAGTGCTCCAGCGCGCTGGAGAAGGCGCCGGCCTGCACGGCGGCGAGCACGTCCGGGTTCTGGGTGTAGTAGCCGGTCGGCTCGAAGTAGGGGTTGGGCTGGCGACCCTCGGCCTCGCCGTAAAGGGTGTAGTGCTGCTCGGCACTGGTGAAGACACCCTGGAGGACGGCCTGAAGGACGTCGGGGTTCTGCTGCAGATAGTATTCTTGAACGAAGGTCTGGAGAGCCATGAGTTTTAGTCCTTTACGGTGGGATGTTAGGGTGGTGGGTGAGCCCGAAACTCGGCTAGGCTAACGCAGCCTGACGCTATCAGCAACTCACGCCATGGCGCAAGCACTCGGCCGTCGAGTTGCTGTACCAGAGCGGTTCAGCGCGGGCGGTGGCGCCGACAGGCTTTGGGGCGCCCGACTCCGCTGTGCCGACCTGTACCAGGAACTCATCTTGGTGTCCCCAAAAAGCAACATTGGATACGAGCACTGCTAAATTCTACTCAAGTTTTCCCATAAAACAAGCCTGAGAGTGCGCGACTGACACTATATTGAAACGTGTCTCTTTTTAGCATCACCCGGGACGACCGCTGGTGGTGCGCAAGATTGTCCCGCCCGCCCCGGATCGCTACACTGAATCCCTTGACTTACCCTGGCGTGTCCCGCACGGCCCGCCGTCACCCGCTCACCCGACCTCCCAAAGCTGCCGATGGACTCTCCGTACTCCGATCTATCCACCACCGCGCCGTCGGCCCTGCCGGCGAGTTTGTGGCGCAACCGGGGGCTGGTCCTCCAGTTGGTCCGGCGCGACATCAGCAGTCGCTACCGCGGCTCGTGGCTGGGGCTGGCCTGGTCGGTGCTCAACCCGGTGCTGATGCTGCTGGTCTACAGCTTCGTGTTCTCGGTGGTGTTCAAGGCGCGCTGGGGCGGTCCGGTGGAGGACGGGCATGCGGCCTTCGGTCTGGTGCTGTTCGCCGGGCTGATCGTGCATGCGCTGTTCTCCGAGGTGGCCAATCGCGCGCCGCGGCTGATCCTGGACAACGTCAGTTATGTGAAGCGGGTGGTGTTTCCGCTGGAGGTGCTGCCCTGGGTGGCGCTGGGCTCGGCGCTCTTCCACATGGGCATCAGTCTGGTGGTGCTGCTGGCGGGGCAGTGGTTGCTGACGCAGTCGCTGCCCTGGACCGCGCTGCTGTTGCCGGTGGTGGTCGCGCCGCTGTTGCTGGTGACGCTCGGGTGCGGCTGGTTCCTGGCCGCGACCGGGGTCTATCTGCGCGACATCGGGCAGAGCATCGGTCTGCTGACCACGGTGATGCTGTTTCTGTCGCCGACCTTCTATCCGCTCTCGGCGCTGCCCGAGCTGGGGCAGACGCTGCTGTATCTCAACCCGCTCACGCTGGTGATCGAGGAGAGCCGGCGGGTGTTGCTGTTCGGTCAGTTGCCGCACTGGGGCGGTCTGCTGGTCTATTCGGTCATCAGCGTGATGGTGGCCTGGGGCGGTTTCTGGTGGTTCCAGCGGGCGCGCCGAGGGTTTGCCGATGTCGTCTGAGCCGATGATGATCCGTGCCGAGGGGCTGGGTAAGTGCTATCGGGTGTACGAGCGCCCGGAGGACCGGCTCAAGCAGTCGGTTGTGGCGCGCTGGCGCGGGCTGCGGGGGCAGCCGCCGCCGCAGTATTATCGCGAGTTCTGGGCGCTGCGCGAGGTGTCGCTGGAGCTGCGCCGGGGGGAGACGCTCGGGGTCATCGGGCGCAACGGCTCGGGCAAGTCGACGCTGCTGCAGATGCTCTGCGGCACCCTGGCGCCGACCACCGGGCGGGTGGAGACCGGGGGGCGGATCGCCGCGCTGCTGGAGCTGGGCGCGGGGTTCAACCCGGAGTTCACCGGGCGCGAGAACGTGTATCTCAACGGCAGCGTGCTGGGGCTGACGCAGGCGGAGGTCGACGCGCGTTTCGAGCGCATCGCTGCTTTTGCCGATATCGGCGCCTTCATCGACCAGCCGGTGAAGACCTATTCGAGCGGGATGTACGTTCGTCTGGCCTTTGCGGTGGCGGTGAACGTCGATGCCGACGTGCTGGTGGTCGACGAGGCCCTGGCCGTCGGCGACATGTATTTCCAGGCCAAGTGCATGGCGCACATCCAGCGGTTGATCGACGACGGGGTCAGCCTGCTGTTCGTCAGCCACGATGTGGGCGCGGTCAAGTCGGTGTGCCAGCGCGCGCTCTATCTCGACCGGGGGCAGCCGGTGGCGCTGGGCGAGACCGCCGGGGTGGTGGAGGCCTATTACAGCGCACGCGTACAGGCGGAGCGCGCCGCCAGACCGGCGCCGGAGGCCGCCTCGCCCGAGCTGCCCGCGCAGGATCTGTTCGATCCCGCGGATCTCGAGGCGCAGGCCGAGTTCGCGCGGCGCGCGGACTTTCAGCGTATCCGCAACGGTCAGGCGGAGTTTCTCGATGTGCGGCTGACGGATCTCGACGGCCAGCCGCTGGAGTGCGTCGAGTTCGGCCAGACGGTGGTGCTGCGCATGCTGTTTCGCGCCAATCAGGCGATCGCGCTGGCCGGCATGGCCTACCATGTGCGCGATCGCACGGGGTATGACATCATCTACTCCGACACCGAGATCGAGTCGCGCCCCATCACCGATCTGCGCGCCGGCCAGGTGGTGCAGACGGACTGGCGCTTTACCGTGCGCTTGCGCGAGGGGGATTACTCGATCGCCGCGATGCTGTCGATCCCGGAGAATCTCGAGATCGCTCAGGTCGATGTGTGTGACTTCGTGCCCATCGCGCTGGCGTTCAAGGTGGTGCGGGGGGAGACCCTGCCGCTGCATGCCGCCTGTCACTGGCAGAACGAGGTGGCACACCGCACGCTCGAGGGCGAGGCGTAGGGGCGCTGTCCGGGGCTGTCGCCGCGACCGCGCGTCGGTCGCCGCGGCCCCGCTTGCCGACGGCCTCTGGTGCGCGCCCGCAGCGTCTGCGAGACATCGGGATCTCTCCGTTAACCTCTGCTGATCGGCACTCATGTCCTCCTCCAGACCCCTCTATGTGACGCAACCCGCCCTTCCGCCGCTGCGGGAGTTCATGCCCTATCTGGAGCAGATCTGGGATGCGCGGATGCTGACCAACGCAGGTCCCTTCCACGCGCGCTTCGAGGCCGCGCTGGGCGAGTACCTGGGGGTCGAGCACCTGGCGCTGTTCGCCAACGGCACGCTGGCGCTGATCACGGCCCTGCAGGCGCTGCGCATCACCGGGGAGGTGATCACCACGCCTTACTCGTTCGTGGCGACGGCGCACTCGCTGTTGTGGAACGGGATCAAGCCGGTGTTCGTCGATGTCGATCCGGTGACGCTGAACCTGGACCCGGCGCGCATCGAGGCGGCGATCACGCCGCAGACCACGGCGATCCTGGCGGTGCACGTCTATGGCCATCCGTGTGATCTGGATGCGATTGAGCGCATCGCCGACACCTACAACCTGAGGGTGATCTATGATGCCGCGCATGCCTTCGGGGCCAGGGTGGGGGGGCGCAGTCTGGTGGATCATGGCGACCTGTCGGTGTTGAGCTTCCACGCCACCAAGGTCTTCAACACCTTCGAGGGTGGGGCGATCATCTGCCCGGACGCGCGCACCAAGCAGCGTATCGATCGGCTGAAGAATTTCGGCTTCGTCGACGAGGTGACGGTGGTGGCCCCCGGCATCAACGGCAAGATGAACGAGTTCTGCGCGGCACTCGGCCTGTTGCAGCTCGAGCACGTCGATGCCGCGCTGGCGCGTCGCGCGGAGCTGGCGCGGATCTATCGCGCGGCCATCGACGAGATCCCCGGACTGCGCTGTCACCCGGACCCGGTGCCGGAGGGGGCGAATCATGCCTATTTCCCGATCATGGTTGAGTCGGCATACCCCATCGATCGCGATGCCCTGTACCAGCGCTTCAAGGCGCGAGACATCCATGCCCGGCGTTATTTCTATCCGCTGATCTCGGCGTTCCCGATGTACCGGGGGCTGCCATCGGCGCAGCCCGACCTGTTGCCGAACGCGGTGCGCGCGGCCGAACAGGTGCTCTGTCTGCCGCTCTACCCGGATCTCGAGGCGGAGGATCAGGCGCGCGTGATCGCGGTCTTGCGGGAGGCCGGCGATGGCGATGCTTGAGCGTGCCGAGGTCGAGGCGCTGGGGTTCGCCGGCGTCGGTCGTGACGTCGAGATCTCCGAGCGTGCGGTGTTCTATGGCGCATCGCGCATCACCCTGGGCGATGCGGTGCGCATCGATGACTTCTGCGTGGTGTCGGCGGGTGCCGGAGGCATCGCGATCGGCAGCCATGTGCATCTTGCCGTCGGCTGTACCCTGATCGGCGCGGCGCGGATCAGTCTGGAGGACTTCAGCGGTCTGTCCTCGCGGGTGTCGGTGTATTCGAGCAGCGATGATTACTCCGGCGCCGCGCTGACCAATCCGACGGTGCCCGATTGCTATCGGGCCGTTGTCCACGGCGAGGTGAGGCTCGGACGGCATGCGATCGTCGGTGCCGGGAGCGTGATCCTGCCCGGGGTGACGCTGGAGGAGGGCGTGGCGGTCGGCGCGCTCAGTCTGGTCACCAAGCGCTGCGCGGCGTTCGGCGTCTATGCCGGTCGCCCGGCGCGGCGCGTCAAGGAGCGCTCGCGCGAGCTGCTGCGACTGGAGGCGGCGTTGCTTGGCGAGGACGCGCCGCGATAGGACATGGAGTCCTGGCCGCCGCGGGCAGGATAGGCAGGCCTTGGCGCCGAGTACAGAGATGGATCGATCATGAGTAGTCCACGAGTCAGCGTTGTTGTCGCTGCATATAACCATGCCGCCTTTGTGCGTGAATGCATCGAGAGCGTGCAGGCCCAGACCTTCACCGATTGGGAGCTGGTCGTCACCGACGACGGCTCCCATGACGGTACCGCCGATATCCTCCGCGAGCTTGCCGCCTCGGATCGACGCATCCGCTTTCACGGTTTTGCCGTCAATCAGGGGGCCTGCATCGCGGTCAACGATGCCATCGCGCGGGCGCGCGGCGAGTTCATCGCCGTGCTCAACTCCGATGATCGCTGGCGAGCGGACAAGCTGGCGCTTCAGGTGGCGTTTCTCGAGCGCCACCCCGAGTGCGGCGCGGTGTTTGCCAAGCCGCGCCTGATCGACGAACGCGGCGCGCCCTTCACCGACGCGGGGCACAAGGACTATCTGATCTTCGAGGAGGCGAACCGTTCTCGTCAGGCATGGCTGGATCACTTCTTTCATGCCGGAAACTGTCTGTGTCACCCCTCGGTCCTGATCCGGCGCTCATGCTACGACCATGTCGGCTGTTATGACCCGCGTCTGGCCCAGTTGCCCGATCTGGACATGTGGGTGCGGCTCTGCGCGCATTACGAGATCCATATCCTCGACGCGCAGCTGGTCGACTTCCGCATCCTCGACGGCGAGCGCAATGCCAGCGCCGCGCGTCCCGAGGTGCTTGCTCGCGAGCCCTGGGAGCGGTTGCAGGTCTTGCGTCACTATCTGACCGACGGTCTCGACGGTCATGTGTCTCCGCTGCCGCATCCGGCGCAGCCGCAAGACGAGCCGTCGCCGCGCCTGCGCCTGGCCTGGACCGCCCTGGCGATCGGGACGCCGGCTCATCGCGCGCTGGCCCTGGAGATCCTTCATCGGGCGCTTGCGCCCGGCGAGCCCGTGGCCGCGGGCGCCCCGGAACTCTCCGCGTATCTGCGTCTCACCGGCGAGACGGATCTCTTCTGGCAGCGCCATGTTGCCATCTGTCACCAGCTCCAGCGCGACGTCGAGACGCTGCAGGATGTTGTCGCACGTCAGCGCGCCGAGCTGGCATCGGTCAACCAGGCGCTCGACCTGAGCCAGTCGCGACATGCCTCGGCCGAGGCCGCACTGCGGGACATCCAGTCCTCCCGATCCTGGACCATGACCGCACCGCTGCGCCGGCTGGTGCGGCGGGTGAGCGGCTTGCGGCGAAAGGGGGATGAGTGATGATGGCTGCCGTTTTCAACAGAGATGAATCATGAGCAAGACCCCAACTGTCAGTGTCGTGATTCCGGCCTACCGTCATCAGGCGTTCATCGCCGAGGCCATCGACAGTGTGCTGCGGCAGAGCTTCGATGACCTCGAGCTGATCGTCATCGATGACGGCTCGCCGGATGACACGGCGGCGGTTGCCGAGCGTGCCCTGGCCAATGATCCGCGCGCCCGGCTGCTGCGCCAGGACAACGCCGGTTCGCATGCGACGATCAACCGCGGGCTGTCGATGGCCCGCGGGGAGTGGGTCGCCATCCTGAATTCCGACGACCGCTATCACCCGGATCGTCTCGAGCGTCTGCTCGCGGTGGCGGGGGAGGGGTACGACTTCCTGGTCAGCGATTTGCGCCTGATCGACCAGGACGGGGGCGTCGTGAGCGACCCCGGGCACTGGTTCAATACGATGATCGAAGGGTTCCGTCAGTACGCGAGGGCCGATGGCCCCGTGGCCGGCTTGCTGTACGGCAACTATACGGCCTCGACCTCGAACTTCTTTTTCAGGCGCGCGCTGCTGGATCGCATCGGCGGTCTCAGGGAGTATCGCTATGTCGTCGACTGGGAGTTTGCGCTGCGGGCCGCGCTCGAGGCGCCGGAGCGATTCACCTATCTGATCGACGAGCCCCTGTTCGATTATCGCCTTCACGGCGCCAATACGATTTTGTCGGGCGCGCTGCGCGGTGGCGCGGAGATCGAGCGCATGCAGCGAGGGATACTCCGCGAGCGCTTCGGTGTCCCGCGCGCGCTGCTGGCAGCCATGCACCGCAATCATCGCCATCTGCGTCGCCATTGGCGGGAGCTGGGTGAGCAACGCGTCGAGCGCTTCGTGCGCGATCGCGAGGCTGACGTGGCCCTGCTGCGTGATGCGCTCGACCTGGAGTCGAGCACTCGCCAGCAAGAAGTGGCCTTGCTGAAGGCCAAACTGGCAGAGCGCGAGACGGCCCTGGCCGCGCACAAGGCGGAGTTGGCCGCCATTCATGCCAGCCGTAGTTGGCGTTATACGAGGATTCTGCGTAAAAAATGAAATCATCGCCTCACTGCTTTACCAGCATTACGAGCAACTATCTGCCGAAGGCTCGTGTGCTGGCTTCGTCGATCAAGCGGGTCTGCCCCGATGCTGGTTTCCACTTGATGCTCAGCGACACGCCGCCCAGCGGTTTCGATCTGGCGGCGGAGCCGTTCGATAGTGTGCTGCAGATCGAGGATCTGCCGGTCGCCGATGTCAATGCCTGGGTGTTCAAGCACAGCGTGGTGGAGCTTTGCACCGCAGTGAAAGGCCTGGCGGCACAGGAGATCGCACGACGGCATGATGCGGCGCAGGTCTTCTATTTCGACCCCGACATGGTTGTTTTCGGTGGTCTGGATGAACTCAGCGGCAAGCTTGCCGGGCACAGCGTCGCCCTGACGCCTCACCTGACCGCCCCGGAGGAGGATCTGCAGGGGATTCTCGACAACGAGATCAGTGCCCTGAAGCACGGGATCTACAATCTGGGGTTCGTCGGCGTCAACACCGCCAGCAGCGAGGGACGGCGTTTTCTCGACTGGTGGGCGGCGCGGCTGGTGGACTTCTGTTATGACGATATCCCCAACGGACTGTTCACCGATCAGCGGTGGGTCGATCTGGCGCCCGGCTTCTTCGAGGACGTGCTGATCCTGCGTGATCCTCAATACAATGTCGCAACCTGGAACATCAGCCACCGACAGGCAACGGGGTCGATCGAGGACGGCATCGAGATCAATGGCCAGCCCTTGAGCTTCTATCACTTCTCCGGGTTCGACAGCGGCGCCCAGGAGGCCATGCTGAAGCGTTACGGGAAATCCAGCCCGGTGCTCTTCAAGCTGCGCGACTGGTATATCGAGGAGTGTCGCAAGAACGGTCAGGACGCGCTCGGCAAGCTGCCGTGCAAGTTTGCCTGCTACAGCAACGGGGAGACGATCACCAAGCTGCAGAGGATCGTCTATCGCAACCGTCAGGATCTGCAGGACGCCTTCCCCGATCCATTCGACACCTCAGACCTCCATCAGTCCTATTACGACTGGTTCCGTGTCAATGGTCCGGCACCAACGGACTTCGACGAGCTTCCCGCCGAGGCGCTGCGGGCACAGTTGAGCGAAGCGCTCGATGAGCTGCGTCGCATCAAGCATTCACGTAGCTGGAAGCTGGCCCGTCTGGTGAGTCGAGGTGCCCGGTTGCTCCGGCGCTGATGCTACCGTGGAACGCGTGCTTTGCTTTGATGGGGGCCCTGCGACAACAGGCTTGACGGTGCGGGATGACTGTCTGGTCGAGAGCCTGCGCCTGCTGTTGTCGAATACTGCCTACGCGACCGGGATTCGACTCTATCTGCCTGGGTTTAGCCGGGGGATGAGCGAGCGGGAAGAGCAGGCGTTTTGCAGCGAGCTTTCCAGCCGGGTCGGCCTGGATCTCGCGCGCGATGATCGCATCGAGATCCACCCGCAGGTCAGCAACGGTCTCTCCGACATCCTGAGCACGCTGCCGGCCTCGGTCAGCGAGGTGATGGTTGTCGGCGCCGGTTTTCTGGTGCCGCCCGGGTGGGATACGCGGCTGCGTTCCATCGCCAAGGACGACGCCCTGATCGGCTGCATTTCTCCGCTTTGCATGGGGGTGCCGCCCCTCGATGACGGCGCTGGTCTCTCCGCGCGTGGATCGAGTTCAACGGGCGCGGTCGATGCGGCCGCCATGACCGCGTGGCTGGACAACGACCGGCTGGTTGCGGCGCTCGGCGCAACGCAACACCTACAGCTTCCCATCCTGTTCCCCCAGTGCTGCTACTTGACCGCGCAAGGGCTGTCCGCTCTACGGGCGGCAGACAGGGGCCTGGACCCGGTCGTTTGTCTCGAGCGCGCCGGTCTCGTCAGCTTGGTCGCGCTGAATTTGCTGACCGCGAAACAGCGAGGCCTGGGTGAGTCAAGCGCGCTCTCGGCCTACATCGAGTCTGCGTCGAAATCCAGCAAGCTGCTCGGATGGCTGCGCACCAGGCTTGACGAGGGGCATGCGCCAGCCATCGATTCCGCAGCCGTCCGTTCATCGCAGCCGGTTCAGCTGCATATCGCTCATAGCTGGGGCGGCGGGCTCGGTCACTGGGTGGATGATTTCATCGCCGGTGATTCGAGTCGCGTCAACCTGGTCTTGAAGTCGATCGGGTCCTGGGGGGAGTTCGGGCAGCGTCTCGAGCTTTACAGCAGCTACAGTGCGATGCCGCCGCTCCGTGTCTGGTCACTGACCACGCCAATCACGGAGACGGCACTGGCCAATCTGGATTATCGCGCCGTCCTGCGCGAGATCCTCTCGGAGTATCAGGTCCAGGGCGTTATCGTCTCTTCGCTGATCGGTCACTCGCTCGATGTCTTTCGCACCGGCCTCCCGACCTTGCTGGTTGCTCATGACCATTATCCTTTCTGTATCGCGCTGTATTCCCGGTTCAACGATGTCTGCGCCCGCTGTGATGGCGAAAGGCTTCGGGCGTGCATGAAGGATAATCCTGGCCATCAATTCTTTACCAGTCGTGCCCCGGAGGACTGGGAGGCGTTGCGCGCAGCCTTTGTCGGGGTCTTGCAGGACAACCCCGTCACGCTGGTCACGCCTGTCCGTTCCGTGCTCGAGCGATGGCGTACCCAGATGCCTCAGCTCGAGTCCCTGCCTGCCCATGTCATTCCGCACGGCTTGGGGTTGTCGCCCAGCCCATCGCTCGCGGGAGAGGATGCGGGGCGGTTGCGTGTTGTGATTCCGGGAAAACTGAGTGAGGCGAAGGGCTTGAGGCTGCTCGAGCAGGTCCTGCCCGCCTTGGCTCGGTTTGCGGACATCTACCTGATCGGCTGTGGTGTCAGCGGCCATGTGTTCTCCAGCATTCCCGGCGTTCATCTCGTCGAGCACTATGCCCGGGGAGAGATTCAGGCCGAGCTTTCCGCCTTGCGCCCGCATGTCGGCTTGCTCTGTTCTCTGGTCCCGGAAACCTTTTCCTACACGCTTGGCGAGCTGCAGCACTATGGCATACCTGTCGTTGCCACCCGAGTGGGGAGTTTTGTCGATCGCATCGATCATGGTGAAACCGGTTTTCTGTGTGACCTGGATGCCGGGGCGGTTGTCGAACTGATGCGTTCTCTCGATGACGACAGGGAGGTTCTCTCCAGGGTACGTGGCCGGCTCGAACAGACTCCGCCGCGCACCTTGGACGGGATGGTGGCGGATTACCACAGGCTCCTTCCGGTGGCGCCGGTGGCAAGAGGACAGGCCCTGTTCGAGGCGGGGCCCAGACAACTGGCAAAAGAAGCCATCTACATCAACCCTCAGTCGACCTATAAAATGGCCGCGTATGCCTTTTTCAAGTATTCGCTCATCAAGGTCGCGAGCAGTCCGAGACTACCGTCGTGGTTGAGGCGCGGGCTCGGGAAGACCTTGCGGCTTTTGAAAAGGCTCAAGGGCTCGTGTGAGCGTTGACGGCCATGCCTCTTGTTGGGAAGTGAAGATCCTTTCGCTTTTCGAATATTCATGATTTGTGCCTCTTGCTTTTCAGGCAGGGGGCAGGTTGTTTTTGATGGAAAAAGAAAAGCGTCCAAGTAAAGATTCTGGCTGTCATCCCGCATATCGTCCAGATATTGACGGGCTCCGGGCTGTCGCCGTTCTTTTTGTCGTTCTTTTTCACGCCTTTCCCAGCCATTTGAGGGGTGGCTTCGTTGGCGTTGACGTTTTCTTTGTGATCTCCGGCTTTCTTATCTCCTCGATCATATTCAAGAGCGTTGATGCCGGTGCTTTCAGTCTGTCCGATTTCTATGGCAGACGGGTGAAGCGGATCTTTCCGGCGCTTTTTCTGGTGCTGCTCTCGAGTTATCTCTTTGGCTGGTATTTCTTGCTGGAGAACGAGTACGAGCAGCTGGGCAAGCATATTGCTTCTGGTGCTGCCTTCATCTCCAACATCGTTCTGTTTACGGAGTCGGGATATTTCGATAGTGCCGCCGAACTAAAGCCCTTGCTGCACTTGTGGAGTCTGGGTGTCGAGGAACAGTTCTATATCTTCTGGCCCCTGCTGGTCATGCTGGCATGGCGAAAAGGGGTAAGCCTTGCCTGGCTGATCGCGGGTGTCTTCGTCGTGTCTTTCTCTCTCGGTATCGTCACGATAAAAAACAACGAGGAAGCCGCTTTTTACCTTCCGCTGACCCGCTTCTGGGAGCTGCTTGCCGGGAGTCTGCTGGCCTGGCTGAAACTGTATGCCGAGCCGGTTGGCAGTGCCGTCGAGACGGGCAAGGGCAAGGCATTTCTAAACAAGGCCAATGTTTTTTCCTTGGTTGGCGTGCTGTTTTTGATCGTTGCCGTCACACAAATCAACGAACGATCCGAGTTTCCGGGTTATTGGGCGCTGTTCCCTGTGCTTGGCGCCGTCTTGATAATCGCTGCCGGGCCTCAGGCATGGGTCAACGAGAAAGTGCTTTCAAGCCGACTCTTCGTGTGGGTCGGCCTGATCAGCTATCCGCTTTATCTGTGGCATTGGCCGATCCTTTCCTTCGGTTATATCCTCGAGGACGGCTCGCCTGCCGTGGCGACCCGGCTGCTCGGTGTCGCCGGGGCCTTCCTGTTGGCATGGTTGACCTACCAGTTCGTCGAGAAAAGGGTTCGCTCCAGGGTCGGTGGAAAGAAGATCCTGGTGCTGGTGTTCGCCATGTCGGGCATTGGCCTGGTTGGGCTTGCCACCTACCTGGGTAACGGGTTTGGATTCAGGCTGAATTCCAATCTTGCGATGGATGAGCAGGCGATAAAGCAGGAGCGGGAGCAGTATTGGTCGGAGATTTCGGGCAGCGGTTTCCGTGACGATGCGACGAATATACTGATCTTCGGGGATAGTCAGGCATTCGATATCTACAAGGCATTGGCGAACGACGATCGTTTTGGTCTGAAGATCTATCAGACCAGCTTTGAGTGCGCCGCCTTCATGATGCCGAAGTGGGGGGCTGAAAAGAACGCGGAGTCGTGTCGTCAGAACTTTGCGACGATGATCTCCTCGCCGGAGATACAGGACGCTGAAATATTTGTCTATGCCGCTCATTGGCAAATGGCCGGCGAGCCGGAAGATGCGGAAGCATTCTATCGTCAGGCCGTCGCGGAAATAAAGGCTCTGAATCCTGAGATAAAGGTTGTCTTTTTCGGTCCGAAGCCATTGATCGGAGAGACATGGCTATCCATCAATGCGATCACCAAGGGGCAAAGATCGTTGCCCTTGATGAACGCATCGCTCAACGAGAAGAGATGGTTGAGACCGGAAGAAACGGATTATGCAAGGAGCATGGCAGGTCGTCTGGGTGTCGACTTTATCGACACCGAAGAGGTTTTCTGTGCTGGCGGATGTCCATTCTATGAAAACAACAAGTTTTCGTATTTTGACCAACTGCACTGGACTGAGTTTGGCGCTTCGCTGTTCATGACCAAGCTCAAGGCCCGCGGCGAGTTCCAGTCTCTTGTCCAGTAAGGGGTTTTCGTCCTGCGTCTGTTTGGCGATCCTTGTTTCTGACGGGGGGCTCGATCGCACAGGTTTGAAGCCCAGGGCGTTGATTGCAGCCAGCGGTGCCGGTGCGCTCGCCCGATGCTCAAGGGTCTCTTCGCTCAAGGGTCTCTTCCGGGGCTGTGCCCGGTGGCGGCATGGCGTGGCTGGCCTGGGGCGACACCTTGCCCAAGGGCCTGGAGCGGTTGCACCTCCGGTAACCCGAGACCGGGGGATCGGGCGGGAGACCTGGATGATCGACTCGACGCCGGTCCGTGCCATGCGTCTCGGCGCTGGCGGCGGACAAGCAGAGGGCGTAAGCGCCGCTGCGGCTGGCTGTCTGCGGACGTTTCGCAAATCCCGCGATCGCAACGCCACCGAGTGCCCGTTGGCAGGACTCAAGCCCTGTCGACGACCTGCCAGCCGTTACGACAAGTCGGCCCCCCGTTTTTCGGCGAGATTGAGGCTTGTTGGCATCCGCAGACGTCTCGGGCGCGAGGTTTTGCACGGAAGGTAAGACTGGAGACTCGCGGGCGCAGCCGATACCATGTCGTCTCAGCGTCCCCGCGACCGTCGCCCGACCCAGCCGATACGTCCACGCGCTGTCCTGACTACTCCCCTGTATTCTTTAGGGCTTTCCAATTTCTTCCACATCCCCGATCATTGCACTATGGATCGATTTTCCTTACCCATTGCCCGTATCGGCATCATCGGTGGTGGCCAGCTCGGCCGCATGATGGCCAAGGCCGCCAAGCGGATCGGCTGCACCTGCGTGGTGCTCGATCCGCAGCCGGGTTCGCCCGCGGCGCAGATCGCCGGTCAGCAGATCGTCGGTCACTATCATGATCCGGCCAAGCTGCGCGAGCTGGCCGATGCCTGCGACGTGCTCACCTTCGACATCGAGGACATCGGCACCGAGACCCTGGTCGAGCTCGAGCAGGAGGGGCATGCGATCTATCCGGCGCCGGGGGTGCTGGCGCTGATCCAGGACAAGCTCACCCAGAAGCAGGCGCTGGAGGCGGCGGGGATTCCCACCGCGCCCTTCGTGCCGATGCCCGAGCCCACGCCCGAGGCCTTCGCCGCTTTCGGCTATCCGCTGGTGCAGAAGGCGCGACGCGGTGGTTACGACGGGCGCGGGGTGTCGATCATCAAGCGTCCGGAGGACTTCGACCGTCACCTGCCGGTGCCCTCGCTGGTCGAGCGCTTCGTGCCGGCGCGCAAGGAGGTCGCGGTGCTGGTGGCGCGTGGGCGCGACGGCGCCTGCCGTTGCTACCCGCCGGTGGAGATGTGCTTCCGCGCCGGCGAGAACGTGCTCGACATGCTGCTCGCCCCGGCGGCGATCGACGACAGCGAGGCCGAGGCGGCGCGCGCCCTGGCGGTGCGCACGGTCGAGGCGCTCGGCGGCGTCGGGGTGTTCGGTGTCGAGATGTTCCTCGCCGAGGACGGCTCGCTGCTGGTCAACGAGGTGGCGCCGCGCACCCACAACTCCGGCCATCACACCATCGAGGCCTGCGTCACCGACCAGTTCGAGCAGCATCTGCGCGCGGTGGTGGGGCTGCCGCTCGGCTCGACCGACCAGCTGGTGCCGGCGGCGATGATCAATCTGCTCGGCGCGCCCGGCTATCGTGGCCGGCCGGTGATCCGGGGGATGGCCGAGGCCCTCGCCATCCCGGGCGTGTGCGTGCACCTCTACGGCAAGGCCACCACCTCGCCGTTTCGCAAGATGGGCCATGTCACCGTGCTCGATACCGACATCGAACAGGCGCGCGAGAAGGCGCTGCGGGTACGCGAGCTGATCGAGATCACCGGGGAGGAGCAGGCATGAGCCAGGTTCAGGAACGCGCGCGCGCGCGAGTCGGCATCATCATGGGCAGCGATTCGGACCTGCCGGTGATGCAGGAGGCGGCCAACAGCCTGGCCGGTCTCGGCATTCCCTACGAGATGACCATCGTCTCGGCCCACCGCACCCCGCGTCGGCTCTACGAGTACGCCGAGCAGGCCGTCGCGCGCGGGCTGCAGGTGATCATCGCCGGTGCCGGCGGCGCGGCGCACCTGCCGGGGATGGCCGCCTCGCTGACGCCGTTGCCGGTGATCGGGGTGCCGGTGAAGACCTCGACCCTGTCGGGCGAGGACTCGCTGCTGTCGATCGTGCAGATGCCCGCCGGGGTGCCGGTGGCGACGGTGGCGATCAACGGGGCGAAGAACGCGGGGCTGCTCGCGGCGCAGATCCTCGGCGCGTCCGACCCCGAGATCCGCGAGCGGGTGGCGCAGTACAAGCGCGACCTGGAGAAGCTGGTGATGGACAAGGTCGCCCAGCTCGAGGCCGGCGCCTGAGTCGCGACCTGCCTCTCGCCCCGGGCGCGCCGCGCGGCGCGCCCGTCTCCTTCCGGCGCCGCATCCACGCGGCGCCGTCTTCGTCCGCTCAGGGCTCGAGGTCGTCGAGCCTGATCTCGATATAGGCCTCGTCGCGCAGCTGGCGCAGCCACTGCTCGATCGCCTCTTCGGCCTTGCGCTGTTGCAGCGCCTCGCGTGCCTTGATGCGCATCGCACCCTCGGCCGAGTCCTGGGTGCGGCGCTCCAGCACCTGCACCAGATGCCAGCCGAAGGGGCTCTGGAAGGGGGCGCTGAGCTGCTCCGGCCCGAGCCTGTCCATCACCTCCTCGAAGGCCGGCACGGTGTCGCCGGGATTGACCCAGCCGAGGTCGCCGCCGCGCAGCGCCGAGCCGGTGTCGTCGGAGTTGGCGCGGGCGAGCAGGGCGAAGTCGTCGCCGCCGAGGATGCGCTGGCGCAGCACCGAGAGACGGCGCTTGGCGTCGGCGTCGGAGACCAGCTCGTTGGTGCGGATGAGGATGTGGCGCACATGGGTCTGCTGCAGGTTGCCCGGCTTGGCGCCCTCGATCTGGCTGAGCTTGATGATGTGATAGCCGCTGGAGCTGCGGATCGGGTCGCTGATCTCGCCCTCGTTGAGGGTCAACGCCAGGTCAGCGACCAGGGTCGGGGTGGCGCCGATCTCGAACCAGCCGAGGTCGCCGCCCTGCAGCGCGTTGCGCCCGTCGGAGTCGCGTGCCGCGAGTGCCGCGAAGTCGGCGCCGCCGCGTAGCTTGACCACCAGTTGCTTGGCCTTGCGTTCGGCGCGTGCGACCTGCTCGGCGTCGGGCTGCTCGGGCAGGGCGATGAGGATGTGTTGGAGACGCACCCGCTCGCGCTCGATCAGCAGGCTCGACTCGCGCTCGAGGAAGCGGTCGATCTCCTGGTCGGTGATGCGGATCTTGCTCACCACCTCCTGGTTCTGCAGTCGGCTGGTGAGGATCTGGTCGCGGGTGTCCTCGCGGAAGTCGGCAAAGTCGATGCCGCCGGTCTCGAGCGTGGCCTGCAGCTCGGCGATGGTGAGACCGTTGCGCGCGGCGATGTCGCCGAGCGCCTCGTTGAGGGTGGCCTCGTCGACCTCGATGCCGAGCGCGCGGGCCTGCTGGCGCTGCAGCCGCTTGAGGATCAGGCGATCGAGCACCTGTTTCTCGAGCTGCGGGCGCGGCGGCGCGGCGGTGCCGGCGCGCTGCATCTGCGGCAGCACCAGTTCGATCTCGCGCTCGACCTCGCTCTGCACGATGACGTCGTCGTTGACCACGGCGACGATGGCGTCGAGCGCCTCGACCGCGGCGGTGGCGGGCGTCGCGCCGAGCGCGAGCGCCAGGGCGAGCGCGAGGCCGCCGAGCAGGCCGGCCCAGGGGGCGGGCCGGTTAGTCCGTGTGGTACCCATAGATTCCTCTTTCCAGGAGCTTGTCGATCGGGTTGCCGAATGAACCGAGACCGGCAAGCTCCAGTTGCAACATGACGCTGGTGCTGCCGTCGCGCTCGGAGCTGGTCTTGAGGTGCTGTCCGAGCAGGCGCAGGCGCCAGCAGCAACGTCCGTACTCGATGCCGGCGAAGGCCTCGATGGTCTCGTCGTTGAGCATCGAGTAGAGCCAGCGCCCGACCAGCCGGGTGCGGTCGCCGAGCGGGAGCTGGAAGGAGAGGTCGGCGTCCTCGTAGCGTTCGGATCCGGTCTGGTTGCCGAGGTTGTAGCGATAGCTGAGGTTGACCAGACGGTTCGGTTCGGGGGCGTAGCGCAGCTGCAGCACCCGCTTCTCCCACGGGTCCTCGGTCTCGTTGGGGTTCCACTGTACGCTCGCCCGTGCGCTCCAGTCCTGGCTGAGCCGGGCGGCGAACTCGCCGGCGACCGAGGAGCTGACGTCCTCCTCGGCCTCGTCGCCGTAGAGTCGCACGCGGCGCGAGTCGAAGTAGTAGATCTGGCCGATGCTGGCGCGGAACAGTTCGCGCCCGCTGTCGTCGGCGATGGTGCGCGAGGTCAGGCCGAGGGTGAGACGGTTCTCGTCGCCGATGCGGTCGTAGCCGGTGAAGCGGTTGGCGCGGAACAGGCTGGCGAAGCTGAAGTCGAGCGCGGTGGTGTCGAAGCGCGGGGTGTCCGACTGGTCCTCGTAGGCGGTGAGCAGGTAGTAGATGCGCGGCTCCAGGGTCTGCAGCGCACTGCTGCCGAACCAGTTGGTCTCGCGCTCGAAGACCAGCTTGCCGTCGAGATCGAAGCTGGGGATGAGGTGCGAGGGGCGCTCGGGCAGGCCGTCCTGCTGGTCCTGCAGCTCGTAGCCGGTGTAGTAGACCCGTGCCTGGGGGATGAGATAGCCGAAGCTGCGGCGTATCGGGATGCGCACCGAGGGCACCGCCACCAGGCGGCTGCCGTGGACGGCGTTGCTGTGGTCGAAGTAGTCGTACTGGCCCTGGAAGCGGTACTCGAGCAGGCCGTTCCAGCGCTGCGGGTCGAGTTCGAGTTCGAGGTGCGGGAGCTGGCCGTAGGGACGGTTCTCGGGGGTGATGCTGGTGTCGACGGTCTGGAACTGCTGCAACCGGATCAGGGTGCGCCAGCCCTCGCCGGTATAGCCGAAGTCGGCACGCTGCGAGAGGTTGCGCAGGCTGGTGACGTCGAGTCGGTTGCCGAAGTCCTCCAGGTACTGGTCGTCGGAGGCCGAGGCGTAGTCGATCGAGCTGTACCAGCCGGCGTAGTAGCCGTTCTGCAGCACGCGCAGCGCGCCGCGCACCCCTTCCTCGGGGTTCTTGCGGTCCTCGGGCAGCAGCTCGGCGTTGATCTCGATCTGCTGGTGGGGCGAGAGATAGCGGAACTGGCCGCCGAGCATCAGCCCGCGGGTGCTCATGTAGCGCGGCATCAGGGTCGCGTCCATGTTGGGCGCGATGTTCCAGTAGTAGGGGATGGTGATATCGGTGCCGGTCTCGCTCGACGAGCCGAACGAGGGGATCAGCAGGCCGCTGCGCCGCCGATCGTCGATCGGGAAGCGCAGATAGGGGGTATAGAGCACCGGCACGTCGGCCACCCGCAGCCGCGCGTTGCGCGCCACGCCCATGCCGCTGTCGCGGTCGAGCTCCAGGGTGGAGGCGCGGATCGACCAGTCGTCGTTGCCGGGCGCGCAGGTGGTGTAGACGATGTCCTCGTAGCGACTGCGCGCCGGGTCGAGCAGCTCGGCGCGGGTGGCGCTGCCGCGCAGGTTGGCGCTGCCGGAGAGACGGTAGCGGGCGTGCTCGATCTCGCCGGTCTGGGTGTCGAGGTTGTAGTCGGCACGATCGCCCTGGAGACGCAGCCCGCGATAGTCGAGGAAGACGTCGCCGCTGGCCTCGGTCTGGCCGCTGGCGCTCGCGTAGGTGGCGCGGTCGGCCTCGAGACGCTGGCCCGGGCGGGTGATCTCGACGGTGCCGCGCAGTTCGATGCGCTCGCCCCGGCGGTCGTAGTCGACCCGGTCGGCGACGATGTCGATGGGGGTGGTGTCGTCCTCGTTGCCGAGGATGGAGACGTTGGCGCCCTTGCGCGGGCCGCACTGATCCCACTCCAGCCCCCGGTGCAGATAATCGACGCTGGCGCGCGCCGCGCCGGGCTGCGGGAGGGGCTCCTCGGGCTCGGCCGGGAGGCTGTCATCGGGGGCGAGCGGGCTGAGCGCGACCAGATCGGGCAGACGGATCGCCGAGAGCATGGCGCGCAGCGTCGCCAGGGTGCCGCCATCGCTGGATTCGGACTCCGGGCAGTCCTGGGTGCAGTTCGCCGCGCCCGGCGCGGAGACGGCGAGCAGGGTCGCCAGCAGTGAGGCGCGCACGCCCTGTTTGAAGTCGACCATGGTCGCCATGCGTCTGACGGGCTGGTTGGTGAGCGGGTGGACGGATCCGGTTGGAGGCTGCAACGATGTCATATCTGGGCCATACCATCAATCGCGATCATGCCCCGTCGAACGGCGAGCTGGGCCGTCCCGGAGCCGATCCCGGCGTTGCGCGCACGCGCTGGTGGCTGGATCATTGCGTCTCCCTCTGTGTTTTCACCGACAACCCACCGGAGTTCCCCCTTGGCCGACCGCGACGCAGCGCTCCACGCCTGGCTCGATCAGGTGCTCGAAGGGGCGCCCTTCCTGCTCACCCCGGCCTCGGCCGACGCGAGCTTCAGGCGCTATCTGCGGGTCCATCTCGACGATCGTACCCTGATCGCGATGGACGCCCCGCCCGAGCACGAGGACTGTGGCCGTTTCGCGCGCCTGGCGCGACGGTTGCGCGCGGCCGGGCTCAATGCGCCCGGGGTGCACGCCGCGGCGACCGAGCAGGGCTTCCTGCTGCTCGACGACCTCGGTGAGCGGCCCTATCTGCAGGTGCTCGACGAGACCAACGCCGACCGGCTCTATGGTGAGGCGATGGACGCGCTGCTGACGCTGCAGACGGCGGTGGCGACCGACGACCTGCCGCGCTACGACGCCGCCTTCCTCGGACGCGAGCTGGGGCTGTTCCGCGACTGGTTCCTCGAACGCCATCTCGGGCGCGCGCCCGACGCGGCGACCACGGCGCTGCTCGATGCGCTCGACCGGGTGCTGATCGACAGCGCGCTCGAACAGCCGCAGGTCTGCGTGCATCGCGACTATCACTCGCGCAACCTGATGTGGCTGGCCGCCGACAACCCCGGCGTCCTCGATTTCCAGGACGCGGTGCTGGGGCCGCTGACCTATGACCTGGTGTCGCTGCTGCGCGACGCCTATATCAGCTGGCCGGAGGCGCGCGTCGAGGGTTGGGCGCTCGACTTCCGCCGGCACGCGCTGGCGCGCGGCGTCCTCCCGGCGGCGAGCGCCGGCGGTCGCGACCCGGCGCAGTTCCTGCGCTGGTTCGACCTCATGGGGGTGCAGCGTCACCTCAAGGTGTGCGGGATCTTCGCCCGGCTCGCGCTGCGCGACGGCAAGCGGCAGTATCTCGACGACCTGCCACGGGTGCTCGACGCGCTGCGCACGGTCGCCGCGCGCCATCCCGAGCTGGCCGGGCTGGCGCGGTTGCTCGACGGGCTCTGAGTCGCGCCGGGCGCGGGCCCGGCGCGCTGGCCGAGCGCTCAGTCGTCCGCGCGCTCGCGGGCGATGGCGCGGTGGCCGATGTCGCGACGGCAGAAGCAGTCGTCCCAGCAGATCTGGTCGACCCCGGCATAGGCGGCGGCCTGGGCCGCCGAGACGTTCTCGCCGATGGCGGTGACGCAGAGCACGCGCCCGCCGCTGGTGCGCACCTGCTCGCCCTCGCGCGTGGTCCCGGCATGGAACACCTTGGCGCCGGTGGCCGCGGCGGCCTCCAGACCGAGGATCTCCTTGCCCTTCTCGTAGCCGTCCGGATAACCGCCGGCGGCCATCACCACGCCGAGCGCGGGGTTGGGGTTCCAGGCGGCCTCGATCCGGTCGAGCCGACCCGCGAGCGCGGCCTGACACAGCGCGATCAGGTCGGAGTCGAGCCGCATCAGCAGCGGCTGGGTCTCGGGGTCGCCGAGACGGCAGTTGAACTCCAGCACCTTGGGGGTGCCGGTCTCGTCGATCATCAGCCCGGCGTAGAGGAAACCGGTGTAGGGCGTGCCCTCGGCGGCGAGCCCGGCGACGGTCGGCTCCATCACCTCGCGCATGATGCGGGCGTGGATCTCGGGGGTGACGATCGGTGCCGGCGAGTAGGCGCCCATGCCGCCGGTGTTGGGGCCGCGGTCGCCGTCGTCGCGCGCCTTGTGGTCCTGCGAGGTGGCGAAGGGGAGGATGTGCTCGCCGTCGACCATGGCGATGAAGCTCGCCTCCTCGCCGCGCAGGAACTCCTCGATCACCACCCGCGCCCCGGCGCTGCCGAAGCGCCCGGCGTCGAGCATGTCGCGCACCGCGGCCTCGGCGGTGGCCAGATCATCGGCGAGGATCACGCCCTTGCCGGCGGCCAGGCCGTCGGCCTTGACCACGATCGGCGCGCCGATCTCGCGCAGATAGGCGAGCGCCGGCTCGATCTCGGTGAACACGCCGTAGGCGGCGGTGGGGATCTGGTGACGGGCGAGGAAGTCCTTGGTGAAGGCCTTGGAGCCCTCCAGCTGGGCGGCGTCGCGGCGCGGGCCGAAGCAGGCCAGCCCGGCCTCGGCGAAGGCGTCGACCACGCCGGCGACCAGCGGCGCCTCGGGGCCGACGATGGTCAGGCCGATCTGCTGGGCGCGGGCGAAGTCGACCAGCGCGGCGATGTCCTCGGCGGCGATCGCCACGTTCTCGATCTTGGGTTCGAGCGCGGTGCCGCCGTTGCCGGGGGCGACATAGACGCGTTCGGCGAGCGGGGACTGGGCGGCCTTCCAGGCCAGCGCGTGTTCGCGCCCGCCGCCACCGATGATGAGGATCTTCATGGGGTTGCTCCAGACGCGGCCGCTGGCCGCGCGATTGGCTGTGTGGGTTGGGTTCGGTTCGCGGCTCAGCCGAGCGAGATCAGCCCGCGTCGACTCGACTGGATGAAGCGCACGATGTGCTCGGTCTCGGGGCCGGGGTGCTCGCGCTCGGCGCGCACCAGCGCCTCGGCCAGCCGCAGCCCGGAGCGGAACACCAGCCGGTAGACCGCCTTGATGCGACTGCGCTGCGCCTGATCGAAGCCGCCGCGGCGCAGCCCGACCACGTTGAGCCCGACGAAGCGGGCGCGGTGGCCGTCGGCGAGGGCGTAGGGCGGCACGTCCTGCGACACCCCGGTGACCCCGGCGATCATCGCGTAGGCGCCGATACGGGCGAACTGGTGGACCGCCACCTGACCGGAGACGAAGCAATGGTCCTCGACGGTGACATGACCGGCGAGGGTGGCGCCGTTGGCGAGGATGTTGTGATCACCGACCTGGGCGTCGTGTCCGGCGTGGGAGAAGGCCATCCAGAAGTTGTGGTCGCCGATGCGGGTGCCCTGCTCGGACTTGATCCCGCAGCTGATGTTGACCCCTTCCTTGAAGTGATTGTGGTCGCCGATCACCAGCGGGGTGGCGCGCTCCGGGGTGAAGCTCAGATCCTGCGGCTCGGCACCGAGGGTGACGCCGTGACAGACGCGGTTGTGCGCGCCCATGCGGGTGTTGCCGTAGATGCGCGCGCAACTCTCGATACGGCACTCGGGACCGATCACGGCGCCGGACTCGACGATCGAGTAGGGGCCGATGGTGACGCTGGGGTCGATCTCGGCCCCGTCCTCGATGATGGCGGTGGGGTGGATGCGCATGGCGATTGAGCCTCCAGGCTGACAGCGTCCAGCCTCCAGCTGCTGGTTGCCGCGCCCGTATCGCGGGCGCCCGGCTGATGGCTGGAGGCTGGTCGCCGGTGGCTGATCCTTTAGTGGCGGAAGTGGCGCATCCCGGTGAACACCATGGCCATGCCGTGCTCGTTGGCGGCGGCGATGGTCTCCTCGTCGCGCATCGAGCCGCCGGGCTGGATGACGGCGGTGATGCCGGCCTCGGCGGCCTGGTCGATGCCGTCGCGGAAGGGGAAGAAGGCGTCGGAGGCCATCACCGATCCGGCGACCTGGAGGTTGGCGTGCTCGGCCTTGATCGCGGCGATGCGCGCGGAGTTGACGCGGCTCATCTGGCCGGCACCGACGCCGATGGTCATGCCGTCGCGACCGTAGACGATGGCGTTGGACTTGACGAACTTGGCCACCCGCCAGGCGAACAGCAGGTCGGTGAGTTCCTGCTCGCTGGGCTCGCGGGTGGTGACGGTGCGCAGCGCGTCGTGGAGCGCGAGGTCGGCGTCCTGCACCAGCAGGCCGCCGTTGACGCGCTTGTAGTCGAGCCGGGCGCCGGGCTGGGCCGACCACTCGCCGCAGACGAGCAGGCGCACGTTCTTCTTGGCGGCGACGGCCACCGCGGCCTCGGGGGCGACGCTGGGGGCGATGATCACCTCGACGAACTGACGCTCGACGATCAGCTTCGCGGTCTCGGCGTCGAGTTCGCGGTTGAAGGCGATGATGCCGCCGAAGGCCGACTCGGGATCGGTCGAGAAGGCGCGCTCGTAGGCCTCGCGGATGTTCGCGCCGATGGCCACGCCGCAGGGGTTGGCGTGCTTGACGATGACGCAGGCCGGGGCCTCGTCGAACTGCTTGACGCACTCGAGCGCGGCGTCGGTGTCGGCGATGTTGTTGAACGACAGCGCCTTGCCCTGGAGCTGGTGGGCGGTGCTGATGCCGGCCTCGGCGCGCTGGTGCTCGACATAGAAGGCGGCGTTCTGGTGCGGGTTCTCGCCGTAGCGCATCGACTGGTGACGCACCAGCTGCAGCGAGAGGGTGCGCGGCAGGGCCACCGGGGCCTCCTCGCCTTCGCTCCGGGCCTCGGCGCGGGCGCCGAGATAGTTGGCGATGGCGCCGTCGTAGCGGGCGGTGTGCTCGAAGGCCTTGGCGGCGAGGTCGAAGCGGGTGGTGTCGCTCACCCCGCCGTGCTCGGCCAGCTCGGCGCCGACGCGGGCGTAGTCGGCGGCGTCGACCACCACGGTGACGTTGGCGTGGTTCTTGGCCGCTGCGCGCAGCAGGGTCGGGCCGCCGATGTCGATGTTCTCGATCGCCGTCGGCAGGTCGCAGTCGGGACGCGCCACGGTCTGCTCGAAGGGATAGAGGTTGACCACCACCAGATCGATCGGCTTGATCCCGTTCTCGCGCATCACCCGGTCATCGGTGCCGCGACGACCGAGGATGCCGCCGTGGATGTTCGGGTGCAGGGTCTTGACGCGCCCGGCCATCATCTCGGGGAAGCCGGTGTAGTCGGAGACCTCGGTGACGGCGATGTTCTGCTCGGTGAGCAGTCGCGCGGTGCCGCCAGTGGAGAGGATTTCGACGCCTCTGGCCGCCAGCTCCCGGGCGAAGTCGACCAGGCCGGTCTTGTCGGAAACGCTGATCAAGGCGCGATTGATGGGTTGCATCTGGTGTAGGTCCGGATCGGTTGGTTGGTACTGGATGGATGCTGATCGATTCCCCGCGGGGAATCAATCGGTCGGCGTCGCGGTCGACGCCGGCGGGGGTGCGCTCAACGCTCGCGCTCGACCCCGTAGTCGTTCAGCCGCTTGCGCAGGGTGGTGCGGGTCATGCCGAGCATGCGCGAGGCCTGGCTGAGATTGCCGCCGGTGTGCTGGAGCACGGTCTCGAACAGCGGACGCTCGACCTCCTCCATCACCAGGGCGTAGAGATCATGCACGTCATGGTCGCCCATGTTGTCGAGATAGGCGCGCAGGGCGAGGCGCACGCACTTGTTCAGCGGGTCGGAGTGGTTGGCGTCCGTCACCCGGAGCCCCGTCGAGTTCGGCTCCGATGCGTTGCCTGCAGCCTCTGTCTTCATGCTGCGTCTGTCTCCGTGTCGGGGCATTGATCGAAGAACGCGAGCACCTGCGCGAGTTGTTGCGCCGGCGTCTCGGTCCGGTTGATTTGGTCTCTAAAGCGCGCCGCACCGGGGAGGTGGCGGCTGTACCATGCGATGTGCTTGCGCGCGATGCGCACCCCGCCGTGGTCGCCGTAGAACTGGTAGAGCTGCTCGAGGTGTTCGCGCAGGAGGTCCCTGATCCAGGTTCGGGGGGGCAGGGCCGGGTCGGACGTGTCGCCCGTGGCCAGTGCGGTGGCGATGTCGCGGAAGATCCAGGGGCGTCCCTGGGCCGCGCGCCCGATCATGATAGCATCGGCGCCGGTGTAGTCCAGAACCGCGCGCGCCGAGCGCGCGTCGCCGATGTCGCCGTTGGCGATCAGGGTGATCGGCACCTGCTCGCGGATGGCGCGGATGGTGTCGTACTCGGCCGGGGCGCCATAGCCGCAGGCGCGGGTGCGCCCGTGCACGGTGAGCGCGGCGATGCCGCTCTCGTGCGCGATGCGGGCGATGTGCGGGGCGTTGCGCGCCTCCGGCGCCCAGCCGGTGCGGATCTTGAGCGTGACCGGTACTTCCACCGCCGCCACCACCGCCTCGAGGATCGCCGCCACCAGCGACTCGTCGCGCAACAGCGCCGAGCCGGCGGCGACCTTGCACACCTTCTTCGCCGGGCAGCCCATGTTGATGTCGATGATGTCGGCGCCGTGGGCGACGTTGATCCGCGCCGCCTCGGCCATGGCCGCGGGGTCGGCGCCGAGGATCTGCGCCGAGACCGGTCCGTGCTCGTCGCCGAAGTCGAGTCGGCGCACCGACTTGCGGGTGCCCCACAGCGCGGTGTTGGCCGAGATCATCTCCGAGACCGCGAGCCCCGCGCCGAGACGGCGGCAGAGGGTGCGGAAGGGGCGATCGGTGATGCCGGCCATCGGCGCCAGCACCAGATTGTTCTCCAGTCGGTGCGGGCCGATCCGGAAGGGGCTGGCGCTCATGTCGAGCGGCGTCCGCTGATCCGTACCCAATCCTCGCGCTGACAGGTGGGATCGAGCGCGATCGTCTCGGCATAGGCCGCGCGCACCGTCTCGGCCTGCTCGGCGAGCACGCCGGAGAGCACCAGCGCGCCGCCGTCGCCAACCGCTGCGATCAGCCGCGGGGCCAGCTCGACCAGCGGGCCGGCGAGGATGTTGGCCAGCACGATGTCGGCCTCGCCCTCGGGCTGGGCGTCGGGCAGATGGCACTCGATGCGCTCGGCCACGTCGTTGGCCGCGGCGTTGTCACGGGTGGCCTGGAGCGCCTGGGGGTCGTGGTCGACGGCGACGGCGCGCGCGGCGCCGAGCTTGAGTGCGGCGATGGCGAGGATGCCCGAGCCGCAGCCGTAGTCGAGCACCGTCTTGCCGGCGAGGTCGGCGCCGTCGAGCCACTCCAGACAGAGCGCGGTGGTGGCGTGGTGCCCGGTGCCGAAGGCCAACCCCGGGTCGAGCGCGACGATGACCGCGTCAGCGGCCTCGGGCGACTGGCCGTGCGGACAGACCCACAACCGTTGACCGAAGCGGGTGGGTTTGAAGGTGTCGAGCCAGACGCGCTCCCAGACCTGATCCTCCAGCCGCTCGACCACGGGCGGGACCGGCAGACGGGTGCCGAGGTCGCCAACGAGCGCGGCGACCAGCGCGTTGCTGGCGGCATCGTCCTCGAACAGCGCGGTGGTCGTCACCTCGGTCCACAGCGGGGTCTCGCCCGGCCCCGGCTCGAGCTGCGGCTCGTCGCCGGCATCGCCGAAGGTCACCGACAGCGCGCCGGCCTCCTCCAGCTCGATGGCGAGCCGTTCGGCCTGTTCGCGGGGGGCATCGAATCTGAGCTGAAGCCAGGGCATGGGGCGAGCGTCCTCTGAAACAAACCTGAAATCATAGCATCCGCGCGCGAGGCTGGGGCGGGTGGCGATCAGCCGCCAGCCACCAGCTAACAGCCACCAGCCACTTGCTGCCAGCGTCGTAGGATGGGCAAAGCGCAGCGTGCCCATCGAGGCGCACGCAGGCGCCGGGCACGCTGCGCTTTGCCCGGCCTACGGGACGGGTCGCTGTTGGCCGGGAATCGACCGTCATCCACGCCCAAAAACCCTTCGTGTCCTTGGTGTCTTGGCGGTTTGGACCAGCCACCAGCTGTCAGCCGCCGGGAGATTGAACCGCCAAGATACCGTCTTGCCCGTCAATCGCTGATCATGCACACCAGCCTTCCCGACTGGAGGCTGGAAGCCGATCGCTGGAGGCTGGTTCGAACCGCCAAGACACAAAGGACGCGAAGAAAGCGATCAGCCTTCAGTAAACAGTCTCCAGTGTCGGTGTGCGATCAACCGCGACGCGACGAGACACCCCAGCCCCTCACTGGAGGCTGGCAGCTGGAAGCCTTTCTTCATCTTCGCGCTCTTGGTGTCTTAGCGGTTCACAATCTGACTGGAGGCTGGAGGCTGGAGGCTGGAGGCTGGAGGCTGGAGGCTGGAGGCTGGAGGCTGGAGGCTGGAGGCTGGAGCGAGCGGGGCGGGCGGCTGCCCGCCCCGGTGGCTCAGAGGCCGAGCATCTTCTCGAGATAGTGGATGTTGGGTCCACCGGCGAGGAAGGCGCCGTCGCGCATGATGGTGCGCTGGAGTTTGATGTTGGTGTCGATGCCGTCGATGATGGTCTCGCGCAGCGCGCTGCACATGCGTGCGATGGCGGCGTCGCGATCCTCACCGTGGGTGATCAGCTTGCCGATCATCGAGTCGTAGTAACAGGGCACCGTGTAGCCGGAATAGATGTGCGTCTCCAGCCGTACGCCGGGGCCGCCGGGGGCGTGGAACTCGGTGATCTTGCCCGGGCTGGGCATGAAGGTCTCGGAGTTCTCGGCGTTGATCCGGCACTCGATGGCGTGTCCGCGGATCTCGATGTCCTCCTGACGGTAGCGCAGCGGTTCGCCGGCGGCGATCAGGATCTGTTCCTTGATGATGTCGATGCCGGTGACCATCTCGGTGACCGGGTGCTCGACCTGGACGCGGGTGTTCATCTCGATGAAGTAGAACTGCCCGTTCTCGTAGAGGAACTCGAAGGTGCCGGCGCCACGGTAGCCGATGGTGCGGCAGGCCTCGGCGCAGCGCTCGCCGATGGTGCGGCGCTGCTCCTCGGTGATGCCGGGGGCCGGGGCCTCCTCGACCACCTTCTGGTGGCGGCGCTGCATCGAGCAGTCGCGTTCACCGAGATGGATGGCGTTGCCCATCTGGTCGGCGAGTACCTGGAACTCGATGTGACGCGGGTTCTCCAGGTACTTCTCCATGTAGACCATGTCGTTGCCGAAGGCCGCGGCGGCCTCGGCCTTGGTCAGCGAGATGGCGTTGAGCAGGGTGGCCTCGGAGTGCACCACGCGCATGCCGCGTCCGCCGCCGCCGCCCGATGCCTTGATGATCACCGGGTAGCCGATCTCGCGCGCCAGCTCCAGGGTGCGCTTCTTGTTGTCGTCGAGCGGGCCGCCCGAGCCGGGGACGCAGGGCACGCCGGCGGCCTTCATCGCCTCGATCGCCGAGACCTTGTCGCCCATCAGGCGGATGGTCTCGGGGCGCGGGCCGATGAAGATGAACCCGGAGTGTTCGACGCGCTCGGCGAAGTCGGCGTTCTCCGAGAGGAAGCCGTAGCCGGGGTGGATGGCGACGGTGTCGGTCACCTCGGCGGCGCTGATCAGCGCCGGGATGTTGAGGTAGCTCTGCTGGGACGACGCCGGGCCGATGCACACGGCCTCGTCGGCCAGCAGCACGTGTTTGAGGTCGCGGTCGGCCTCGGAGTGTACCGCGACGGTCTTGATGCCGAGCTCGCGGCAGGCGCGCAGCACCCGGAGCGCGATCTCGCCGCGGTTCGCGATCAGAACCTTCTCGATCATTGCAGCCATGATTGCAGTGTCTTCTGTAGCGGTTGCCAGGCTGCGCCACCGAGGTGGCGCAGGGTCGACGCTCGCGTGAGGGGGCGTCCCCTCACTCGATCACTCGATCACGAACAGCGGCTGGTTGTATTCGACCGGCTGACCGTTCTCCACCAGGATGCGCTTGATGGTGCCCGCCTGCTCGCACTCGATCTGGTTGAGGATCTTCATCGCCTCGATGATGCACAGGGTCTCGCCGGTCTTGACCGACTGGCCTTCCTCGACGAAGGACTTGGCGCCCGGCGCCGGGGCGCGGTAGAAGGTGCCGACCATCGGCGAGCGCACGACCTCGCCCTGGAGTTCGAGCGGGGCCTCGTCATCGCCCTCGTCGGCGCTGCTCGCGGCAACGCTCGCCGCAGGTGCAGCCGGGGCCGGCGCCGCGGCTTGCTGCGGGGTGTAGACCGGCATGGCGGTGCTGCCGTGGCGGCTGATGCGCACGGATTCCTCGCCCTCGTGGATCTCGATCTCGGCGACGTCGGATTGCTCCAACAGCTCGATCAGCTTCTTAACCTTGCGGATGTCCATGGTCAGTGTTTCTCGTTCGTGTGGTCTTGCGCCACGCGGGTGAGCGCAGCGCGCAGCGCCAGTGCGTATCCCTCGGCCCCGAGCCCGCAGATCACTCCCTCCGCGATGTCGGAGAAGTAGGAGTGGGCGCGAAACGGCTCGCGGGCGTGCACGTTCGACAGGTGCACCTCGATGAAGGGGATCGCGACCCCCAGCAGCGCATCGCGCAGGGCGACGCTGGTGTGGGTGAAGGCGGCCGGATTGATGATGATGAAGCGCACGTTCTCGTGTGCCGCGCGGTGGACTGCGTCGACCAGGACGTGCTCGGCGTTGCTCTGCAGGAAGGCGAGGTCGTGTCCCGCCCGTGCAGCCATCTGCTGGAGCTCGCGCTCGATGTCGGCCAGCGTGGTGCTGCCGTAGTGCGCGGGCTCGCGGGTTCCGAGGAGGTTGAGATTGGGTCCGTTCAGGACCAGGATCGCGGCCATGTCGCCAGCTGCCTCGCCGAAGGTTGCAACGGTTTCGGATCCACTATTTCGGCTTTGAATAGTAGTGAACCGCTGCGAATTGTCCGTATTTTACGGGATGATGTCCAGCTGGTTCGGCGAATTCACGCCCCCTCAGCGGGCGCTCGCGGGGTCGTCGGCGAGTCGGGCGGCGAGTTGCTCGAATTGTGCCTGATCGAGTGCCCCGGTGTGGCTGAAGATGCGTCGGCCACGGGCGTCGAAGGCGACGGTGAAGGGCAGCCCCTCGACGCGGTTGCCGAGGCGCCGGGCGAGGTCGATGGCCTCGAGATCGGCGAGCAGCACGGTGAGATCGAGCGGGTGTTCGGCGAGGAAGGCGCGGGTCGTCTCCGGGCGGTCGACGGCGATCGCCACCACCCGTATCCCGGTCTCGGCGTGGGTGCGGGCGAACTGCTCGAGCAACGGCAGCTCGGTGGCGCAGGGCGGGCACCACACCGCCCAGAAATTGAGGATCAGCGGGCGGCCGGCCCAGGCGTTGCTCGTGTGTTCGCGTCCGCCGAGGTCGGGGAGGCGGAAGTCCGGCAGCTGGTCGAGCGTGCCGCCGCGCAGCCCGGCGTGACGGTCGCGGTCGGCGCCCTGGTCGAGCCAGCGCTGACCGAGGACCGCCGCGCCGATGCTGATGCCGCCGGCCAACGCGGTGACCAGCACCACCTTGGCCGGGCTCATGGTGCGGCCCGGCGCAGGTGATCGGCGAAGGCCTCGGCGGGGGTGAAGCCGACCAGGCGGAAGCCGGTGCGCTCGGCGCCGTCGGCGCCGAAGAACAGCATCGCCGGCGGTCCGGGGATGCCGAAGCGTCCCTGCATCAGCGCCTGATCGGCGGCGTCGTTGGCGGTGACGTCGGCCTGCAGCAGCACGAAGCGGTCGAGCTCTGCGATCACCGCGGGGTCGCTGAAGGTGTAGCGCTCCATCTCCTTGCAGGCGACGCACCAGTCGGCATAGAAGTCGAGCATCACCGGGCGGCCCTGGGCGCTGGCGGCGGCCAGTTCGCGGTCGAGATCGGCGACCGTCTTGACCCGGGTGAACTCGGCATGGGCCGCCTCGCCGCCGCCGATGCCGAGCCCGCGCAGCGGCTGCAGGGTGTCCTTGCCGCCGGCGGCGGCGCCGATCAGCATCAGGCCGCCATAGACCAGCAGCGCCACCCCGAGCCCCTTCCACAGCTTGCGCCAGCCGCCGCTCTCGTGGCCGAGCGGGCTGAGCGCGCCGAGATAGACCGCCGAGCAGATCAGCAGCAGGCCCCACAGCAGCATCGCCACCGCCGCCGGGATCACCCGCTCGATCAGGCTGATGGCGACGGCGAGCAGGGCGACGCCGAACACTGCCTTGACCGCCTCCATCCAGGCCCCGGCGCGGGGCAGCAGCTTGCCCGCCGAGGTGCCGATGACGATCAGCGGCGCGCCCATGCCGAGACTCAGCGCGAACAGCGCCACGCCGCCGAGCAGCGCATCGCCGGTCTGGCTGATATAGATGAGCGCGCCGAACAGCGGCGGGGCGACGCAGGGACCGACGATCAGCGCCGAGAGCAGGCCCATGATCGCCACCCCGGCGAGGGTGCCGCCCTGCTGGCGGTTGCTGAGCGCGGCCAGGCGCGATTGCAGGCTGGCCGGCAGCTGGAGGTCGTAGAAGCCGAACATCGACAGCGCCAGGGCGACGAACACCAGGGCGAAGGCGCCGAGGATCCAGGGGTCCTGGAAGGCGGCCTGGAGGTTGGCGCCGAACAGCCCGGCGAGCACCCCGGCGACGGTGTAGGTCAGCGCCATCGCCAGCACGTAGACCAGCGACAGCACGAAGGCGCGGCGGGTGGTGATGCCGGCACCCTGGCCGGCGATGATCCCGGAGAGGATGGGGATCATCGGGAACACGCAGGGGGTGAAGGCGAGCAGCAGGCCGAGGCCGAAGAACAACGCCACGCTGGTCCACAGGCTGGCGTTGGCCAGGGTCGAGGCCAGCCGGTCCTGCTCGGAGATCGGCGCCGCGCTCGGCGCGGGCGCAGCCGGCGCCGGGGCGGCGGCGATGGGCGCGGCGCTACCGCCGGCGGGGAGGGCGAGGGTCAGTCGACGGTGCTGCGGCGGGTAGCAGATGCCGCGCTCGGCGCAGCCCTGGTAGCCGACCACCAGGGTGGTGTCGAGCGCCTCGGTGGTGGCGCGGCGCAGGCTCAGGTCGAGGGTGAGACGGTCGTGATAGACGGCGACGTCGCCGATGCTGCCGTCGGGCAGCACCGAGTCGTGCTTGATCTCGCCCGGCGGCAGCGCCGGCTGCTCGAGCGCGAGCTGCGCGTCGTCGAGCGCGACCTCGACCAGATCGCGATAGAGATAGGTGCCGGGGGCGATCTCCCAGTGCAGCCGCACCCGTTCGGGGCCGAGGACCTCGACCTGGAGGTCGAAGGCCTGGTCGACGGTGAGGATCTCCTCGTCGTCGAGGCCGAGGGCGCGGCTGATGCCGGCGCCGGCATCGAGTCCGGGCAGCGGGATTGCCGGGGCCGGTGGGGCGAGCGGCGGCGCGGGCAGGCGTATCTGGACGCGCTGGCGGTGCGGCGGGTAGCAGAGTCCGGCGTCGGCGCAGCCCTGTGAGGTGGTCTCCAGGGTGAGCACCTCGGGGGCCGCGGCGGAGCGCGTCACGGGCAGGGTGATCTCGACCGTGTCGCGATAGATGCCGACCTCGCCGAAGAACTCGTCCTGCTTGATCTCGGGCTCGGGCAGTACCGGCTCACCAAGGGTGATGCCGGCGGTGTCGGTGGTGAAGGCGAACTTGGCGGCGTAGAGATAGTAGCCCTCGGCGATGCGCCAGCGCACCTTCAGGGTGTCGGCGTCGATGGCCTCGGCGCTGGGCTGGAAGGCTTGATCCGGGAGCAGGAAGTCGTCGCGGGCCTGGGCCGCGAGTCCCGGGAGCAGCAGCGCGAGCAGCACGAGCAGCGGCAGGTGACGTGACAGGTGAGCGAGGCGGGACATCAGCGGTGCGCTCCTGTGGCGGTGTCGATCCAGTTCAGATAGTCGGCGAGCCCCTCGGTGATGGGGACGGCGATCGCCTCCGGGGTCTCGTAGGGGTGGAGTTCGGCGAGTCGGTCGATGAGCGCCCGGCTGCGCTCGGCGCTGGTCTTGATCAGCAGCAGGACCTCGCGCTCGCGCGCGATCTCGCCCGCCCAGCGATAGATCGAGGTCAGGCCGGGGACCAGATTGACGCAGGCGGCCAGCTCCTCCTCGACCAGCTGCTCGGCGAGCCGGGTCGCCTGGGCGACATCGGGACAGGTGCACAGCAACAGGTGATGGCGGGGGTCCGGGTGCATGCTCTGGGTCTCCTTGCGGGTATGGCCTGATCCTTCTTGGTGCGCCGCGTCCGCCGATGGTTCACGCCGGGGTGTTGCGGCATCCTGAGTGGCGCCGGCGCGTGCTGTCAATATGGCTTCCAGCCGCCAGCCGCCAGCCGCCAGCCGCCAGCGGTCAGGGTACTGAACCGCTAAGACGCGAAGGGAACGAAGGGAGAAGAGAGAAAGGGAGCCGGCCTTCAGTCCTTGGCCTCTTCCTTCGCTGCCTTTGTGTCTTAGCGGTTCGATCTTCTGGCGGCTGGTCGCCGGTTCCATTCGGGGCGTGCGATGCACTATGCTGCAGGGCATGGCTATGCTGCCGTCCTTCCTCCAGTCGCCTCCCCGATACCTGGTCGCGGGAGGGCCGATATGCCCGCTGCCCGGTTGGCGCGGGCGCTCGCCGGTCCCGGTCCCCGGGATCCTGGTCTTCCACCCTGATCGAGACTAACGCCGTGCTGCTTTTTCTTGTGCTCTTCATCGGGCTGCCGCTGATCGAGATCTATCTGCTGATCGAGGTCGGTTCCGAGATCGGCGCCCTGTCGACCATCATGCTGTCGATCCTCACCGCGGTGATCGGGACCTGGCTGGTCCGTCACCAGGGCTTCGGCGTGCTGTTGCGGGTCCGCGAGCTGAGCGACCGCGGCGAGGTGCCCGCGCTCGAGATGATGGACGGCGCCCTGTTGCTGGTCGCCGGACTCTTCCTGCTGCTGCCCGGATTCCTCACCGACGTGGTTGGCTTCCTGCTGCTGGTGCCGCCGCTGCGCCGGGCGCTGGTGTTGCGCTACGTGCGCGGGATCTCGGTGACCACGGTGCAGGGGCAGGACCCCTTCCGTTCGCCCGACGAACCCCGCGTCATCGAGGGTGACTACCGTCGCGAGGACTGATCCGCGCCCCTCTCGCGCATCGTCACGGCTCCGGTCGTGACGATGCCGCCCGCCGCTCGCCGCCCGCCTCTCCGCCGCCACCCCCAGCCCTTGCTCCGGCGTTGTGGTCTCTGCCTTCCGCAGTCGAGATCGCCCCGTCATCGGACCCTTGACAGCATGGATTTTGTCTCTACTATTAGCACTCGTTTCAGGTGAGTGCTAACAGACCTCCGGTCACCACCGCTGTGGCGCTCTAGATACAGATAGATCCACTTCTCAACCGTTACGAGGAGCCCTTGAATGAACATCCGTCCCTTGCATGATCGCGTCGTTGTCCGTCGCATGGAGGAAGAGCGCACCACCGCCGCCGGTATCGTGATCCCGGACTCGGCCACCGAGAAGCCGATCCAGGGCGAGGTGGTCGCTGTCGGCAACGGCAAGATCCTCGACAACGGTGAGGCCCGTGGCCTCGACGTCAAGGTCGGCGACCGTGTGCTGTTCGGCAAGTACTCCGGCACCGAGGTCAAGCTCGACGGCCAGGAGTTCCTGGTGATGCGCGAGGACGACATCATGGGTGTCGTCGAGGGTTGAGCCGAGCGCTCCCCCGCATCCATTCCGATACGACCAGAATTCATACTCGAGGAAGCTAGACAATGACTGCAAAAGACGTGAAGTTCGGTGGTGACGCCCGCGCCCGCATGATGGAGGGCGTCAACGTCCTCGCCGACGCGGTCAAGGTGACCCTGGGTCCGAAGGGCCGCAACGTGGTGCTGGAGAAGTCCTTCGGCGCACCGACCGTCACCAAGGACGGCGTCTCCGTGGCCAAGGAGATCGAGCTCACCGACAAGTTCCAGAACATGGGCGCGCAGATGGTGAAGGAGGTTGCCTCGCAGACCTCCGACATCGCCGGTGACGGCACCACCACCGCGACCGTGCTCGCTCAGGCGATGGTCCGCGAGGGTCTGAAGGCGGTTGCCGCCGGCATGAACCCGATGGACCTCAAGCGCGGCATGGACAAGGCCGTCGAGGCCGCCACCGCCGAGCTGCGTAACCTCTCCAAGCCCTGCACCGAGAACAAGTCGATCGCCCAGGTCGGCACCATCTCGGCCAACTCCGACGAGTCGATCGGCAAGATCATCGCCGAGGCGATGGAGAAGGTCGGCAAGGAAGGCGTCATCACCGTCGAGGACGGCACCTCGCTGAGCAACGAGCTCGACGTCGTCGAGGGCATGCAGTTCGACCGCGGCTACCTCTCGCCCTACTTCATCAACAACCAGCAGAGCCAGAGCGCCGAGCTGGACGACCCCTACATCCTGCTGTTCGACAAGAAGATCTCGAACATCCGCGATCTGCTCCCCGTGCTCGAGGCCGTCGCCAAGGCCGGCAAGCCGCTGCTGATCATCGCCGAGGACGTCGAGGGCGAGGCGCTGGCCACCCTGGTGGTCAACACCATCCGCGGCATCGTCAAGGTCTGCGCCGTCAAGGCCCCGGGCTTCGGTGATCGTCGCAAGGCCATGCTGCAGGATATCGCCATCCTCACCGGCGCTACCGTGATCGCCGAAGAGGTCGGTCTGTCGCTGGAAAAGGCCACCCTCAACGAGCTGGGCACCGCCAAGAAGGTCCAGGTCGGCAAGGACGAGACCACCATCATCGACGGCGCCGGCGCCGAGATCGACATCAAGAACCGTTGCGAGCAGATCCGCGCGCAGGTCGAGGAGACCTCCTCGGACTACGACCGCGAGAAGCTCCAGGAGCGTCTGGCGAAGCTCGCCGGTGGTGTGGCCGTGATCAAGGTCGGTGCCGCCACCGAGATGGAGATGAAGGAGAAGAAGGCACGCGTCGAGGACGCGCTGCACGCCACCCGCGCCGCCGTCGAGGAGGGCATCGTCCCCGGTGGTGGTACCGCGCTGGTGCGCGCTCTGACCGCGATCAAGGATCTCTCCGACGACAACCACGATCGCAACGTCGGCATCCAGATCGCCCGTCGCTCGATGGAAGAGCCGCTGCGTCAGATCGTCGCCAACGCCGGTGACGAGCCGTCGGTGATCCTCAACAAGGTCGCCGAGGGCGAGGGCAACTTCGGCTACAACGCCGCCAACGGCGAGTACGGCGACATGGTCGAGATGGGTATCCTCGACCCGACCAAGGTCACCCGCTCGGCGCTGCAGAACGCCGCCTCCGTGGCCGGTCTGATGATCACCACCGAGGCGATGGTCGCCGATGAGCCGAAGGACGACGCTCCGGGCGCACCTGACATGGGCGGCATGGGCGGCATGGGCGGCATGGGCATGATGTAAGCCCGGCGCGCTCGTCGCACCATAAGAAAGGCCCCGCTTCGGCGGGGCCTTTTTCGTTTGGGGCTGGCGTGAGAAAGGTTGAACCGCAAAGTCGCAAAGGGCGCGAAGATAAACTGTGCTGCCCTCGCTGTTTGATCTGCCGACGTTTGTACGCCCGGCGCCCACGGAGCATTGACGACTGGCTGCTTTCGAGCGCCTTTGCGTACTTTGAGGCTTTGCGGTTCAACATCCAGGCCGTCAGCCGTCAGCCGTCAGCCGCCGGAAGGTTGGACCGCAAAGCCGCGAAGAACGCGAAGGTGAGTTGGGTTTTTTCTCCTTACTTCTCCTGCGGCTCGGCAAGCCAAGATTGCTGAATGGCAGTGATCAAGTAGCCAGAGCGCATGTAATCCACTGACGACTGGCTGCTTTCGAGATCCTTTGCGTACTTTGCGGCTTTGCGGTTCAACATCCTGGCCGCTGGCCGCTGGCCGCTGGCCGCTGGCCGCTGGCCGCTCGCTCCCGTCATGCGGCGTATAATCGATCGAATCCGCATTCGTGAAGGTTTCCGCGATGTCCGTGCCCGCTTTCCCTCGTCTGTCGATGGTGCTCGTCCGCGTCGTGTGGGGGCGGGGCTGATGGGTGAGGTGGGGGAGGCGGTCTGCGCCGGGGTGCGGCTGGTCGCGACCGCGGCGGGCGATCTGCTCGCCCGGATCGAGACGCCGCTGGCCGAGGCGCTGGTGTCGGTCCGTCGGGCCCAGGTGCTCGCCTACCGACCGCGCGGTTGCGCCGAGGACCTGCTGTTCGTCGGCAGTCGCGCCGCCTTCCGTCCCGGGCGCGAGCGCATGGGCGGGGTCCCGCTGTGCTGGCCCTGGTTCGGGGTCGACCCGGACGGCGGTCCGATCCACGGCTTCGCCCGCACCGCCGACTGGCGGCTACTCGACTGCGCGCCCCAGTCCGATGGGGCGGTGCGGCTGCGTCTGGTGCCGGAGTCCGGGGCCCTCGCCGCCTGGCCGCATCCCTGCGCGCTGTTGCTGGAGATCCGCATCGGGGCGACCCTGGGGCTGACGCTGGAGACCCGCAACGAGGCCGATCACCCCTGGACGCTCACCCAGGGGCTGCACACCTATCTGCGCATCGGCGCGTCCGACCGGGTTCGCTTGCACGGGCTCGACGGTCGGTGTTATCTGGACAAGGCACGGGGCGCGCCGGTTGCGCCATGTCGGCAGCAAGGTCCGGTGAGCGCCGGCGGCGAGGAGGTCAATCGTATCTATCTCGACGCCCCCGGTCCGCTGTGGCTCGACGACCCGGTGCTGGGGCGACGCATCCGGGTGCGCGCGCGCGGCAGCCGTACCTGGGTGGTGTGGAACCCGGGCGCGACCGAGATCCACCGTTTTGCCGACGACCTCGCGCCCGAGGACGCGCGCCGCTTCCTCTGCGTGGAGACGGTCAACACCGCCTCCGAGACCCTCAACCTGGCGCCGGGCGCGGCAAGCCGCATCGGTGCCGACTACCAGATCGAGACCCTGTAGCGCCGATGAACGAACCGATGAGCACCGAACCCGTCACCGAGAGTCACTGGCAGGACTGGCTGGCCTGGGCCGCCGAGACGGGTGTCGAGGTGCCCGATACCCCCGTCTTCGCGCGCGCCCGCGCCGCGGTGTGGGACGGCAGCGAGTTCGTCGCGCTGGAGGTACAGCGTCACCCCGAGATGTTCGCCGAGCTGCTGGCCAGCGGCGATCTCTTCCGCGCCTATGGCCCGGGGGATCTCGATCGCGCGCTGACCCGGGCGCTCGCCGAGGTCGACGACGAGCAGGCGCTGGCGCGCGCGCTGCGGCTGTTCCGGCGCCGCGAGCAGGTGCGCATCGTGTGGCGTGATCTCAGCGGCGAGGGCGCGCTCGAGGAGGTGCTCGAGGACCTCTCGGAACTGGCCGACTGCTGTATCCGTCAGGCGCTCGGCAAGCTCCAGGACTGGACCCGCGCCGAACTCGGCGTGCCCTGCGATGCCGAGGGGCGCGCCCTGGAGATGGTGGTGCTGGCGATGGGCAAGCTCGGTGCGCGCGAGCTCAATCTCAGCTCCGACATCGATCTCATCTTCGCCTTCCCCGAGCGCGGCGAGGTGCGCGACGGGCCGCGCGCGCTCAGCAACGAGCAGTTCTTCACCCGGCTCGGTCAGCGTCTGGTGCAGGCGCTCGGCCAGCAGACGGTCGACGGCTTCGTGTTCCGCGTCGACACCCGGCTGCGTCCCTTCGGTGAGTCGGGTCCGCTGGCGATGTGCTTCGATGCCATGGAGGACTACTACCAGTCGCAGGCGCGCGAGTGGGAGCGCTACGCGATGATCAAGGCCCGCGCGGTGTGCGGTGACGCCGAGGACATCGCCCAGCTCGAGGCGATGCTGCGGCCCTTCGTCTACCGGCGCTATCTCGATTTCGGCGCGATCGAGTCGCTGCGCGAACTCAAGCGGCTGATCGCCAAGGAGCTGTATCGGCGCGGCATGGACGCCAACATCAAGCTCGGTCCCGGCGGCATCCGCGAGATCGAGTTCATCGGTCAGGCCTTCCAGCTGGTGCGCGGCGGGCGCGATGCGGAGTTGCAGATCCGTCCGATCCGCGAGGTGCTGGCGCTGTTGGGTGAGCGCGAGCTGCTGCCGCCCGAGGCGGTGCGCGAACTCGATGACGCCTATTGTTTCCTGCGCCGGGTCGAGAACCGGCTGCAGGCCTGGCGCGATCGCCAGACCCACACCCTGCCCGAGGACGAGGCGGCGCGCGAGCGGATGGCGCGCGCGATGGGCTTCGCCGACTGGGCGAGCTTCGCCCCGGTGCTCGCCGCGCACCGCGAACGGGTGCAGCACCACTTCGACGAGGTGTTCGCGCCGCCGAGCGGCGAGGACGAGCCGGCCGACCACGAGCACGAGGATGAGCTGGCGGCGCTGTGGCGTGGTGAGTACGAGCGCGAGCAGGCGCTCGCGCTGCTCGCCGAGTCCGGCTTCGCCAGCCCCGAGTCGGCGCTGGTGCACATCGATGCCTTTCGCGACACCATCGAGCGCAAGGTGAGCCGCCGCGGCAGCGAGCGTCTGGCGCAGCTGATGCCGCTGGCGCTGCCGATCGTCGCCGCCAGCGAACACGCCGATCTCGCCCTCGAACGGGTGCTGCGCCTGCTCGAGGCGGTGGCGCGGCGTACCTCCTATCTGGCGATGCTGGTCGAGCACCCCTGCATCCTCTCGCAGCTGGCGCGACTGGCGGGGATGAGTCCCTGGTTCACCGACCGGCTGTCGCGTCAGCCGCTGCTGCTCGACGAGATGATCGACCCGCGCCGGCTCTATGACCCGCTGCGCCGCGAGGGACTCGACGAGGAACTCGACGTGTTGCTCGGTCCGGTCGACCCCGAGGACCTCGAGCAGCAGATGGAGCGGCTGCGTCAGTTCGCCCAGGGCAACATGCTGCGGGTGGCGGCGGCCGATCTCACCGGGGTGATCCCGCTGATGGTGGTCAGCGATTATCTCACCGAGATCGCCGAGGCCACGGTGACGCGGGTGCTCGAGCTGACCCTGACGCACCTGCAGGCGCGTCATGGTCGTCCCACCGCGATCCCCGGCGAGGGTTCGGGGTTCCTGGTGCTCGGCTACGGCAAGCTCGGCGGCATCGAGCTCGGCTACGGCTCCGACCTCGATCTGGTGTTCGTCCATGCCAGCGACTCGATGACGGCGATGACCGACGGCGAGCGCGAGATCAGCAACGAGCAGTTCTACGCCCGTCTCGGTCAGCGGATGATCCACATGCTGACCACCCGCACCCCCTCGGGAACGCTCTACGAGGTCGACATGCGGCTGCGCCCGGACGGCGGCAAGGGGATGCTGGTGCGCTCGATCGGCGCCTTCGCCGCCTATCAGGACAAGGACGCCTGGACCTGGGAGCATCAGGCGCTGGTGCGCGCCCGTCCGGTCGCCGGCGACCCCGAGCTGGCACGTCGCTTCGCCGAGGTGCGCCGCGGGATCCTCTGTCGTCGCCGCGATCCCGAGCAGCTGCGTCGCGACGTGCGCGAGATGCGCGCCAAGATGCGCGCCAACCTCGATCGCAGCGGCGACGGGCGCTTTGATCTCAAGCAAGGTCCTGGTGGTATTGCCGATATCGAGTTTATGGTTCAATACGCTGTACTGCGCTGGGCTGCCGATCACCCGGAGCTCGCCGACTGGACCGACAACGTCCGCCTGCTCGATACCCTGGCACGCATCGACCTGCTGCCGGGAGACACCGCTGAGAACCTCGCCGAGGCCTACAAGGTCTTACGTGCCGCCTATCATCGCAGCGCCCTGCAGGAACAGCCCAAGACCATCGCCGACGACCAGTTGCTGGCCGAGCGCGCGCGGGTCCGGGCGCTGTGGTGCGAGCTGATGGAGGAGTGCGGCTAGCGGCTGCCCACGCATTCCAGACCCCTCCCACCGTGACCCCGGCGCGACCGGATGGCGGGCGGGTGTCTGTGTCCGGTCCCGATGTGGGCCGGGGATCGGCCGGCGTCTCCGGCGCCGGCCTGTCGAGCGGTCCGTCGCGTCCCGAGCGGGCGGCGGAACCGATCGTTTCGGGCGCGCCTCGGTTCCGTCGCCGGGCGCAGGACCGACAGACGCGCCAGTCAATGGGGTGTCGAGACGACCCGGCTTGGCCGGGTATCGCCGCGCACATGTTATCTGGGGTCCGCCTTGCGCGGACCGATCGGGGCCCCCGGGCCCTCATTATGGTGACCGGACCCGAGCCTGGGCCCGGGAGATACGGAGCAGAATATGACGACGATGGCGGACCGCGACGGTCTGATCTGGCTGGATGGTGAGATGGTGCCCTGGCGCGAGGCCCAGACCCACGTACTGACCCATACCCTGCACTACGGCATGGGGGTCTTCGAGGGCGTTCGCGCCTATCAGACCGATCGGGGCGCGGCCATCTTCCGGCTCCAGGAACATACCGACCGGCTGTTCAACTCGGCGCACATCCTCGGCATGGACATGCCCTGGGATCGTGACACCCTCAACGCGGCGCAGTGCGCGGTGGTGCGCGAGAACGGTCTCGACTCGGCCTATCTGCGCCCGATGTGCTTCTACGGCCCGGAGGGCATGGGCCTGCGCGCCGACAACCTCAAGGTGCATTGCGTGGTCGCCGCCTGGTCCTGGGGTTCCTACCTGGGTGAGGAGAACATGCGCAACGGCATCCGCGTGAAGTTCTCCTCCTTCACCCGCCATCACGTCAACATCACCATGTGCCGCGCCAAGGCCAACGGCAACTACATGAACTCGATGCTGGCGCTGCAGGAGGCGCAGCGCGACGGCTATGACGAGGCGCTGCTGCTCGACGCCTCGGGCTATGTGATGGAAGGCAGCGGCGAGAACGTCTTCATCGTCCGCGACGGCGTGCTCTACACCCCGGACCTGACCTCGGCGCTCGACGGCATCACCCGTCGCACCGTGATCACCCTGGCCAAGGAATTCGGCATCGAGGTGGTGGAGAAGCGCATCACCCGCGATGAGGTCTATATCGCCGACGAGGCCTTCTTCACCGGCACCGCCGCCGAGGTCACCCCGATCCGCGAGGTCGACGGCCGGGCGATCGGTGCCGGCACCCGCGGACCGATCACCGAGCGGCTGCAGTCGGCCTATTTCGACCTGGTCCACGGTCGCGACGCGGCCCGCGCCGAGTGGCTGACCCTGGTCTGAGTGCGACTCGCGCCGTGTCCGTCGAGGGCACGGCGCCCACGATCACGGAGGTTCGATCCATGGCCAATCCCGCTACCCGTCAACCCCAGCAAGAGGCGCCGATCGCGGTCACGCGCGCGGAACTGCCGCTCGCCTGTCCGCGACCGGAGACCCCGGTATGGGACCTCCATCCGCGGGTCTATCTGCCGATCGCCGATGCCCCGGACGGTCGCGTCACCTGCCCCTACTGCGGCGCCAGCTATCAGCTCGTCGATTGATCCCGCGCCCCGCCCGCAACCCTGCGGCGGGGCGCCTTGGGGTCAACGCGCGGCCCGTTTCTCGCGCCGCTTCAGCCACACCTCCAGCCCCTGGGCATTGAGCCCGATATCGACCGCGAGCAGCTCGCGCAGCCGGGCCTCGTCGAGGGCGACGCCGTGCGCGCGCGCGCCGGCGATGAGCCAATCGGCGACCGCCCGGGTCAGGCGCTCGCCGCGCTGCGGGTCATCGCGTCCCTCCTCGGCCAGCGCCAGATCGGCCAGCGCGCGGATGCTCTCGCGCAGCATCCCGACCAGTTCGGCGGGGCGATCGACACGACCATAGTGGGTCAGGTACATCGCCTTGGGTTCGAGCGCCATCAGCTGGTCGAGGGTCTCGAACCAGGACTCGGGGTCGAAGGCGACCGGGGTGGTCGGCGCAAACAGCCAGGGGCCGGCCTCGGTGTCGAGTTCGCGGTAGGAGATGCCGAAGGTGTCGCCGGTGAAGATCCCCCGGGTGAGCGAGTCGAGGATGCAACCGTGGTGGTTGGCGTGTCCCGGGGTGTCGAGGAAGGTCAGGGTGCGCGCGCCGAGCTGGAAGGTCTGGCCGTGCTCGGCGGCGATCACGCGTGACTCGGGCACCGGGCGCAGGGTGCCGTAGTCGCTGGCGAAGCCCTCCTCGCCGTAGACCGCGGTGGCGCCGGCGATCAGCCGCTCGGGGTCGATCAGGTGAGGGGCGCCGCGCGGGTGCACCACCAGCCGCGCCTCGGGACAGGCGGCCATCAGCGAGCCGCTGCCGCCGGCATGATCGAGATGGACGTGGGTGGGGATGACATAGTCGACGTCTGCCGGGGTCTGCCCCAGCTCGGCGATGACCTCGAGCAGCGCCGGCACGGTGTGATCGGTGCCGGTGTCGATGAAGGCGAGACGATCGTTCGAGCGGACCAGATAGCAGGCGGCCAGTCCGTGGCGATAGAGGCCGGTCTCGATGCAGTAGACATCCTCGGCGACCTGTTGGAAGGGGGCGTGCGACATGGGCTCTCCGTTCCTTATCCTGACAAGGGTTCAGCCGCCCGAGTCTAACGGCTTCGTCGGTTGGCAGCCACCAGCGACCAGCCGCCAGCCTCCAGCGACCAGTCGTCAGTCGTTTGAACCGCAAAGCCGCAAAGAACGCGATGGTGAGTTGTGCTGTGGTGTCCTCTTGCCGTTTGACCTCACGACCTGTGCGTGTCCGTTATCGATTGAGCACTGACGACAGGCCGCTTTCGAGATCCTTGGCGCGCTTTGTGACTTTGCGGTTCAACGTCCTGGCCGCCAGCCGCCAGCCGCCAGCCGCCAGCCGCCAGCCGCCAGCCGCCAGCGGCCAGCCGCCAGCGAATTGAACCGCAAAGCCGCGAAGTGCGCGAAGATTCAAGTTTCGGGCGATCGGCCTTCAGTCGCCAGCGGGTGTGCGCTTTCGACCACGGCACCGCCCGCTGTCAGCCGTGGCGCACGATCCAGGCATCGATCGTTGAGTGCAGCGCCGCTGGCGGCTGAAGGCTGGTCGCTGGAGGCTTTTCTCCCTTCGCGCCCTTTGCGTCTTGGCTGTTCAATCTTTTGGCCGCTGGCCGCTGGCCGCTGGCCGCTGGCCGCTGGCCGCTGGCCGCTGGCCGCCTTGCGCCGGGGCTCATTGCAGGGCCTCGGTGATGGCGCTCCTGAGTTGTTCGCGGGTGAAGGGCTTGGGTAGCGTCGCCCGCACGCCCATGAGTTCGGCCGACTCCAGGTTGAACTCCAGGCTGATGGCGCGCCGTCCCCCGGAGATGGCGATGACCGGTATGGTGTTGCCTCGCCTGTTCTGCTCCATGATGAGTTCGATGCCATCCATTTCCGGCATCAGGATGTCGGTGATGATGAGCTGCGGACGATCGTGCTCGATGTGCTCGAGTGCCTCTTTGCCGTTGCTGACGGCGCTGACCTCGTAGCCCTCGCGACGCACCATCTCCACGAGCATGGTGCGAAAGAGGTCGTCGTCGTCGACGATCAGGATCTTGGTCATGGCGCTTCTCCTGTGGCGGTGGGCGGCGCGGTGGTATCGGGGTGGGAAAGGCGAGGTAGATCGATGAGAAAGCGGGTGCCGCTGCCGAGGGTGCTCTCGACCTCGATCGTTCCCTGTAGCTTGGTGACCAGTCCGTGCACGACCGATAGCCCCAGTCCGCTGCCCTTGCCGGGTGCCTTGGTGGTGAAGAAGGGGTCGAAGACCCGCTCCAGGGTCTCGCCGTTCATGCCCTCACCATCGTCCTCGACCCTGAGTCTGATCATTGCGCCGGCCGCGGTGGCGATGGGCTGGATGGTGACCTGGATATTGCCCGGTCGGTCGCCGATGGCGTCGGCGGCATTGATGCAAAGATTCATCACGATCTGCTGCAGCTGGCTCGGCTCGGCCAGGACCCAGGCGTCCCGGTCGGGCGGCGCGAATGCGAGCTGGATGGTCGCCGGTAGCGAGACACGCAGTAGCTTGAGCGTTTCCTCGGTCAGTGAGACCAGTTCGACGGCGCTCGGGGTGTCGGCCATCGCCCGTGCGAAGGTGAGCATGCGGGCGATCAGGTCGCGCGCGCGGAAACTTGCCTGCTGGATGTGTGCAAGGTGATGGCGGCCTGCCGAGTCGGCGGGGAGTTCGTCACCGAGCAACTCGCTGAAGCCGAGGATGGCCCCGAGGATGTTGTTGAAATCGTGGGCGATACCGGCGGCCAGGGTGCCGATCGCCTCCAGACGACGCGATTGCTCGAGACGGGCGTTCACGATGGCCTCGGCGCGGCGTTCGAGCTGCTCGCGCAAAGCGAGGCTGTAGGCCATGTAGGCCTCCATCAGCGGCGCCGTGATCTGCCCGGCGACCTGGCTCAATGGCAGGTCGGGATGGTGGCGGGCGAGGTGGATGAGTGCCTCGTGATGGAGTTCTCCGACCTCCTCGAGTGGTACGGCGCGAGCGATCAGGGTGCGCCCGAGATCGGCCGCCTCGGCCAGCGCCGCCTCCGAGACCAGTGGGTCCTCGGCGAAGACGGCACGGCGTAACAACTCGGTGTAGCGCTGACCGAGTTCCCCGGTGTGTTGTGGTGCTCTGGGTTCAGGCATGGCGATAGATGAGGATGCCGGCATCGTCGTGCCCGTCGGCCCAGCGCTCGATGAGCTGCTCGGCGAGACGGTCCGAGACCGTGGCATCGTCGAGGCCGCTGAGGACCTCGGCGCTCTCCTGGATCCCGTCGGTGAACAGGGTCAGCCAGTCGCCGGCGGTGATGGTGAACGACTCGGCGCGCAGATCCCTGTAGCCCGCGCCGACGATGCCTCGGGAGCTGCTCAGGCGTCTGATGAGGCCGCTGCGGGCGATGACGCTGCGGATGTTGCCGACGGCGGCATGGCGGAGTCGGTCGAGCTGGGGGTGGATGTCGACGATGGCGAGCGCGGCGCCGCGCGTGTCCCGCAGGGCCTGATCGCAGGCGAGGAAGATCTCCTCGAGGTGATGCTCGGGCATGGCCGCGACCTGGGCGATGGCCGCGCTGGCCGCGATCTCGGCCTCGTGTCCGTGGCCCAGACCGTCGGCAAGCGCCAGGCGCAGCCGATCGGGTCGTGTCCACCAGCCGAGTTGATCGCCACAGTGCAGCTCGTCCGGGTGTGAACGCAGCGCCTGACCGACGGACGGCTGGAGGGGCGGAGGGTTCAGCGCCATTTGACCGCCCTGACCCGGGTACCGTGGCCTGGCACGGAGTCGATGTCGCAAAGATCCATCAGCCGCTCGACACCCGGCAGGCCGCAGCCGAGACCGCCGGCGGTGCTGTAGCCATCGGTCAGCGCAAGCCTGAGGTCGTCGATGCCCGGTCCGTGGTCCTCGGCCAGCAGCTCGATCCCGGCGCGCATGCCGGGGAGCGGGGCGACCTGTAGTTGGCCGCCGCCGGCATGGATCAGGAGGTTGGTCGCCAGCTCGGACGCGGCGGTGGCGAGCGAGTAGGCCGCGCTGCGGCTGAATGCCATGTGCTCGGCCAGGGCACGGACCACGCGGCAGACGGCCGCGACATCGGATTCGGTATCGATGCGCATGCTGGTGGCGACGATGCCGGGGCCGGGGTGCGCGGGCGCTGGAGGAGTGGGTCGGTCTTGATGCATGTCACCGCCTGGAGTCATGGTGAGGTGATCACAACGGCTTTTGCAGGGCGATGGTGATCCGGGTGAGCCCCGGTGCCGATTCGATGCCGAAGTCGTCGACCAGACGTCGTGTGCCGGGCAGGCCGGCACCGAGTCCGCCACTGGTGCTATAGCCGTCGGTGAGCGCCAGGGTGATGTCGGGGATCCCCGGGCCGTGGTCCTCGACCAGGACGCGGATGCGCCGGTATCCGGCGTCCGAGGTGTCGCTGATCTGGCAACTGCCCTCGCGGGCGTACTGGATGACGTTGCGGGTCAGCTCGGAGACGGCGGTGGCGAGCCGTGTCTGATCGGCCTTGCCGAAGCCGAGACGCTCGCACAGGGTCCGGGCGGCACGCCGTGCGGTGACGATATCCGTCGGCGTGCGGATCGGGATGAATTCGCTGGCAAAGGCCTCAGTCATCCTCGTCCTCGTCGATGTGAATGTCGCCACGTGTAGCGATACGACGGTTGAGGATCTCCAGACCCTGTTCGAGGTTGAACGCGCAGTTGGCGCCGAGCAGGTCGCGTCCCATCTCGATCAGCGTCATCGCCACGAACGGCTGAACGCCGCAGATCACCACCTCGGCGCCGAGGAGTCCGACCATGCAGGCGGTGTCGTTGATGACGCGCGCCATGTAGGAATCGACCACGTCCAGTGCGGTGATGTCGATCGCCACGCCGAGCGCCTCGATCTCGGCCACGCGTTCGACCAGGTCCGACTGGAACTGCATGGCGTCGTTGTCGGTCAGGTCGTCCTGGATGGAGACCAGCAGGATGCGTCCCAGTCGCAGGATCGGGATCTTCATGGGTGTCGATCCTCGATCGGGCCGATGCGCAGTCCGATCAGCTGCAGCGCCTCGGCGATGCCCGCGCGCAGCGTGGCGCGGCTGAGCACGTCGTCGAAGCGGATGCCGAGCTTGGTGAGGGTCTGCGCACCCTCCGGGCTGATGCCGGTCATGACGATGCGGGTGCCGAGCAGGCGCGCGGCGTCGATCGTCTTCATCAGGTGCTGGGCGACGCTGGTGTCGAGGATCGGCACGCCGGTGAGGTCGATGATGGTGACCCGTGCCTCGTGATGGGCGATCGCCTCCAGCAGTCGCTCGGTGACCTGGCGGGCGCGGATGGTGTCGATGACCCCGACCAGCGGCAGCAGCAGGATGCGGTTCCACAGTCGCAGCACCGGGGTCGAGAGCTCCAGTAGCGACAGGCTCTGTTGGGTGATGATCTGTTCGCGGACCTCGACGAAGGCGTCGAAGGTGCTGAGCGTCAGTCCATCGAAGACGCGGTCGAGCCACAGCAAGCCGTCGACCTCCGGGGGCGTGCCGGAGGTGATCGAGCGGGCCGTGATCAGCCGCTTGAGCGCGAGTAGCATCGCGATCGTCTCGTTGGCGCTGCCGCCGTGGCGTGCCTGGTCGCTGACGAGCTGACGTAGATGATCCGTCAGTGGGTCCGTGGCGCCGAGGGTGAAGTCCTCGGAGGGTGATTGCTCAAGGGTATCGAGGATGCCGTCGAAGATGGTGCGCAGGTGATGTCCTGGGGGCGTTGGCGCTGTGCTGGTGAGCGAGGATGACGAGGGCAGCATTGCCCTGATTTGTTCCAACCAGGCCGTGAATAGCGTGTTGCGTTGGTCTTGTAAGAGGTGTCCGAGTGCGTTCGTCATGGTATCCGGGGCGTTTTGTCGGCGGCGCTATCTCGGCCTGGCAGTGTCGCGCGCGGGTTGGTTCTCAGGCGCCAGGGCCGGTTGCTAGAAGAGTTCTATCCGTGGCTCGCTCGGGTCCTCTGTCACGTGACTGGTCTGCGAGCGTGCATGGCTCGACTCGTTGCGCAGATACTCGTCGAACACCGCCCTGAGCTGGCTCGGCAGTTGTCTGGAATCGTCATCGGCGCCCACCAGGACACTGGCGCGGTGGTTGAGGGTGGTGCGGATGCGCTCCAGTCGTTGACCGGTGACGTCCTGGTATTGCAACAGCCCGAGGATGTCCGAGATCTGGTCGGCCAGGCTGGTGTTGTGATGGGTGATGACCGAGAACAGCACCTTGTAGAACTGGCGCATGTCCTCGTAGTTGTCGCGGAGACGATGGATCGATTCCACTGCCCGGCTCGCCTGCGCCAGCTGTTCCTCGGAGCCCTCGAGCAGGGTGAACTGGAGGTTTTTCTCGACGTTCTGGAGCGCGCGGTTGAGCCCGTCCTCGATGGTGTCGGCCGTTTCGGTGGCGTGGTCGGCCAGCGACTGTACCTCGCCGGCGACGACGGCGAAGCCGCGTCCGGCCTCGCCCGCCCGCGCCGCCTCGATGGCGGCGTTGAGCGCGAGGAGTCGCGTTTTCTTGCTGATCTGCTTGATCGAGCTGGTCAGTCCGCCGAGCTGGCGGATGTCGTTGAGGACCTTCTCGATGGCCTCCATGTCCGCCTGGATGCGCGTGGGTAGTTGTTGTACCAGGAGGGCGATCTCGGTGATGTCCTCGAGCCTGCCGGAGATGTCCTCTTCCATCGACTTGGCATTGCCCGTGGACTTCTTCAGATAGTCCAGCAGATGGGCCGCGTCGGCATTGAGCTTGGTGGTGCGCTCGATGACGTCGAGCGTGGAGGCCTCGGTCTCGGCGACCGTCTCGCCGAGCTGCTGCTCGATGGCCTGGTCCTGCTCGACCGTGAGCGCGCGCGCCTCCTTGTCCCCCTGTATCCGTTGCTGGCCCTGGCGAAACTCCTCGATCACCCGGTCCCAGGTCTGGCACAGGGCGCTGTTGACGCGGAAGCTGAAGCGAAAGAACACCAGTCCGGCGATGAAGTTGGTGCCGAGCACGGCGCCACCGAAGATCAGGGCATGGATGAGCGCGGCGTTGGAGCCGGCCGTTTGCAGCCCGAGGTTCAACCAGTCGTGCGTCAGGTACACCAGGATGGTGATGGCGAGGCTGCCGAGCAGGTTGATCCAGCCCATGGTGCGCCGCAACATGCGGGCCTGCGCCAGATTCGCATCGATCACCACTTGGTGTTGGTTGGTGATGGGCATCGTCTGAGGTCCTCAGGCCCCCGGCAGTACCTGTTTGATGACCTTGATCAGATCGGCCCCACCCACGGGCTTGACCAGCCAGCCGGTCGCGCCGAGCTTCTTGGCCTCGTCGCGCTTGGCCTGTTGGCTCTCGGTGGTGAGCGCAAGGATGGGGGTGAAGCGCATGCCGGGCAGGGCTCGCGCGTTGCGGATGAAGTCGATGCCGCCCATGTTGGGCATGTTGATGTCGGTGAGGATGAGGTCCGGCTTGATCCCGGACTTGAGCTTGGAGATCGCCTGGACGCCGTCGCCCGCGGTCTCCACGGTGAAGCCGGCGATCTCCAGGCTGGCCTTGAGGCTCATCACCATGGTTGCCGAATCGTCTACAACCAGTATCGTCTTGGACATGCTCTTGAACTCCTCATGGGGTCAGGGCCGCCTTGATCCACGCGGCCAGCGGCGCATGGCGTGGCCAGGCCGAGATCCTCGGCCGCGCGGCCATCAGGACCTGGAGGTTGGCGGCGTGCAGATGGGTGCAGGCGGATAGGTTGATCCGGCCACGTGGGTGTTTGATCAGCCAGTCGAGCAGGATCTCGGCGTCCTCGACCGTCATCTGTTCACTGACGACCGCGGTCACCTTCTTGAATTCGAGCGCCATCAGAGCAACTCCCTCGGGTTGAGCACCAGCAGCACCGAGCCGTCACCGAGCAGCGCGGAGCCGGCGTAGCCGCCCAGCCCGGCCAGGACCCCGCCGAGTGGCTTGAGGATGATGTCGACCGTTTCCCGACAGTCGTCGACGATGATGCCGAGATGGTCCGCGCCGATGCGGACCACCAGCACGGCGAACTCGTCGTCGTCGTTGGGGACCTGCTCGATGGTGAGCGCCAGCAGGTCGTTGAGCGTGACCAGTGGTACCAGGCGTCCGCGCAGCACCGTGGTGAGACGGCGCTTGATGGTGCGGATGTCGTTGCGCGCGACCCTGACGGTCTCTGCGACCCTGTCCATCGGCACGCCGAAGCGCTGCCCGGCCGACTCGATGATCATGACGTTGGTCACCGCCATCGAGAGCGGCAGCGAGAGTCGCAGCCGGGTGCCCTGGCCGAGCTGGCTGTGGAGCTCGACGGCGCCGTTGACGCAGGCGATGGCGTTGCGCACGACGTCCATGCCGACGCCCCGCCCGGACAGGTCCGAGACCTGCTCGGCGGTGGAGAAGCCCGCCGCGAACACCAGATTGATCGCCTCCTGGTCGGTCAGTCGTTCCAGCTCGGGCTCGCCGATGAGACCGCGCTCGTATGCCTTGCGCCGAATCCGATCCGGGTCGATGCCGCGGCCGTCGTCGCTGATCTCGATCACCACCCGGTCGGACTCCTGGCGGGCGGAGATGGTCAGCCGTCCTTCAGTCGGCTTGCCGGCGGCGCTGCGCTCGGCGGGGGACTCGAGTCCGTGGTCGAGACTGTTGCGGACGATGTGCACCAGCGGGTCGGCCAGGGCCTCGATGATGTTCTTGTCGGCCTCGGTCGACTCGCCCTCCATCACCAGCCGAACCTCCTTGCCGAGCTTGCGGGCGGTGTCGCGGACCAGGCGGGGGAAGCGTTGCAGCACGAAGGAGACGGGCATCATGCGAATCTGCATGATGGCGTCCTGCATCTCCTCGGCGATGCGGTTGATGATCCCGTACTGTGCCTTGATCTCGCGGGCCAGCTCGCGTGTTCCGAACACCTCTTCGGCGCGGTTGGCGAGATAGGGCAGGGCGTTCTTGGTGACCACCATCTCGCCGATCAGGTTCATCAGTCGGTCGACCTTGGCCTGATCGACCTTGAGGGTGTGGCCGGCCAGCCGGTCCTCGGCACGTCGTCCGAACTTGATCGGCTCCTGCGGTTCTTGCGCCTCCGGGGGAGGGGCGATGTCCTCGGCGGGGGCACCGGGCGGGGAGGCCGCGGTCGGGAGCTGGGTGTCGCCGCGACGCTGCTGCTCGTCGAGCCAATTCAGCAGAGGCTGTGAGGAGTGTGAGGCGTCGGCCGAGTGCAGTGCCTGCTCCAGTGCGTCGCGCTCCACCACTTGGCCGATGCTGGCGAAGGCCGCCTCCAGGGTGGTGGCGACGGCACGCAGTCGACCGCTCAGCCACGGCGGGTTGTCGGTCAGTCCGAGGATCTCGCGCTGGGCCTCCAGCACGACGTTGAAGGACCAGGTGGTCTCGGCATCGGGCGGTGGCTCGGATGAGGACGCGGAGGTCGGCGCTGGCGGTTGCAGCGGGATGATCCGTACCTGTTCGGGGATGTAGCGGAAGTGTTCGTGCAGCGCCTCGGCCGGGGTGTTCAGGATCGCCTCGAAGCGCAGGATGCAGCGATAGGCGTCGAGCTCGGCCAGGGGCGGCCAGTCCTCGCGGCTGCTCACCCGGCGCCAGCAGGGTTCGCCGAGCTGCAGGATCTGGTGGAAGGGGTCCTCGCCCTTGAAGAAGCACTCCTCCTCGGGCTCGTAGGTCAGCCAGCACAGTGGTTCGCCGGCCTCGAGGCGCTGGGTCAGCTCCTGCTGGATCCTGCTCGGGAGCGCCTCGAGCGGCATCGCTGCGGGCGCAGGGGAAGGCGCTGGCGTGGCCGCCGGCTCGGTCTCGGTGGCGGTTGGTGTCGTGGCCTGGGCAGCGGCGAGCAGGCCCCGCAGCGCGTTGGCGAGTTCGAGTGCGTCGTTGGCGTGTCGCGCGGTATTCGGTGGCGCCGCCTCGGCACTGTCGCCGATCTCGTCGATCAGGGCGAGCACGAAGTCCATCGCCTCGAGCAGTCTGTCGGCCACCGGACGGTCGAAGGGGCGCCTGCCATCGCGTACCGCGTCCATCAGGTCCTCGGCGGCATGCAGGACGCGGGTCATCTCCGGCAGGTCGAACAGTCCGCTGTTGCCCTTGAGGGTGTGGACCAGGCGGAAGAGCTCGCCCATCAGGGCGCTGTCGTCGGGGGTGTCCTCGAGCTGGAGCAGGCGTTCACCGATGGTCTGGAGGATGTCTCGTCCCTCGGTGATGAATTGATCGAGCAGTGGGTTCATGACGGCGCTCCCCGGCCGTTCGGTGTCATACCGAGCAGGGTCAATACGTGTGAGGCGAGCCGTTCGGGTCTGACCGGCTTGACGATATAGAGGTTGGCGCCGGACAGGAAGGCGAGCTTCTGGTCGTTGGCGCCGGCCTCGGTCGAGACCATGATCGCCGGGGCCTGCGGCATGTCCTTGCCGCGCAGCTCGCGCAGGAAGCCGTAGCCGTCGAGCTTGGGCATGTTGATATCGACCAGATAGAGGTCGAAGTCGCCCTCGGCCACCCGTTCCAATGCCTCGAGGCCGTTGACCGCCTCGGTCACCTCGAAGCCCAGCTCTTCCAGGATGCTGCGGTGATAGAGCCGCACCGTCGCGGCGTCATCGATGACCAGGATCCGCTTCATCGGGCCTCCCAGGGTTTCTGATAGACGATGGCCTCGGGGAACTTGCGTACCCGGAACAGCGATGAGATCCGACTCATCGATTCGGAGTGACCGAGACAGACGAAGCCGCCCGGATTGAGTGCGTCGTAGAAGGATTCCGCGGTCTGCTTGCGCGACAGATCGTCGAAATAGATCAGCAGGTTGCGACAGAAGATGATGTCGAAGTGACGGTGTCTGCGCATGTCCGCGGCGTCGCTGACGTTCACCCGGGTGAAGTCGACCGCCTCGCGCAGCTCCTGGTCGATCAGGTAGTGATCCCTGTCGCGCCTGAAGTACTTGGCCAGCAGCGACGGTGGCAGGTTCTGTATCGAGCGGTGGGTATAACGACCGCGCCTGGCCTGCGCGAGGATCTCGGTGTCGATGTCGGAGGAGACGATCTCGATGTCCCAGTCGTCCAGCCGCGGCCAGTGTTCGAGCAGATAGATGGCGATGCCATAGGGCTCCTCGCCCGACGAGGAGGGCACCGACCAGATCCGCAGCGCACGTTTTTGCCTCGTGTGCGTGACGATCTCCTCCAGCATCGAGTCGACCAGACAGCGGAACTGGTACTCCTCGCGGAAGAAGTAGGTCTCGTTGACCGTCATCGCGTTGATCAGCGTCTGCAGTTCCTCGCCGGAGGCCTGGAAGCGCACCATGGTGAAGTAGGCGCGAAAGCTCTCCGAGTCGGTGGCATCCATCCGTTCGAGCAGACGCTTGTCGACGAAGTAACGCTTGCTGTCCTCGAACAGCATGCCGGTCTTGCGGTAGAAGAACTCCCGGAACTTGCGGAAATCTTCGTCGCTGATCATGCGCGCCTGTGTCATCCGGGGTCAGCCTTGTGCAATGCGTTTCAGCGCCAGATCGGCGGCGAACTGGATATAGGGTTCGTCGACGAAACGGGCCTTGAGCGCGTGCAGGGTCGGCACCGCGCGCTCGGAGCCGACCTCACCGAGCAGGTCGACCGCGGTGGCGCAGACGTTGACGTGCGGATCCTCGGCGATGACCCGGATGAGCCATTCCTCGACGCGGGGGTGGCGCAGCGATTCGAGCACGTCGACGGCGAAGATGCGCACGTCCGGGTCGTGATCCTTCAGCAGCTGCTCCATGACCGGGGCGACCTCGTCGGGGAGCTGCTTCATCGCCTCGATGGCGGCGTTGCGCAGCATGGCGTCCTCGCTGCGCAGACACTCGGTGAGGCCGGCGACCGCGATCTCGTCGCCGAGTCGGGTCAGTGTCGTCAGGATCACCTGGCTGACGCTCGGCTCGGTCTCGATTCCGAGCCGCTCGACCAGGGCGCGTGACGCGTCCGGGTGATCGGTCAGGTCGCGTGCCGCCCAGCGGCGTGCGAGCGGATCGGCCGCCTCGAGTGCGCTCAGCAGCCCTGGGAGATCGCGCGCCAGGCGGCGCTCGTCATCGCTGGATGGCGCTGCCGGAGCAGGTTTCTTGAGTGCCATGCCATCGTGCTCCTCGGTTGGTCTGGGGTGCGTGTCCGAGGTGGGTGCCGGGGCTCCGACCTCCCGTCGTCACGCGATGTCGCTCGCGGGGGTGGTGTCGTGACGGCGCCGATGATCGTCATCGGCTCAGCGCTCCACCCAGATCTGCAGCTGGTCGGCGATGCGCTCGACCGGCAACACCAGGCTCGCGCCACCGCGCGAGATGAGTTCGGCCGGCATGCCGAATACCACTGCGCTCTCTTCCGATTCGGCGATGGTGCGGGCGCCGCGCTGCTTGAGCTCGGTGAATGCCTGGGCGCCGTCGTGTCCCATGCCGGTCAGCATCACCGCGATGACCCGGGTCGGGTCGCAGTGCTCGAGCATCGAGCGCCCCAGCAGTTCGACCGACGGGTGCCAGAGCTTGGTCGGGTCCTCGGGGCGTGCCAGCGCCGTCAATCTGCCGCCGCGTCGTGCCAGGATCATGTCGGCGCCGCCCTTGCCGATATAGATGTTGCCGGCGGCGACCGCGGTGGGGCGATTGACCTCGGAGACGGCGAGCTGGCAGAGCAGGTTCATGCGTTCGGCGAAGGGGAGGGTGAAGCTTGGCGGCATGTGCTGCGCCACCAGGACCGGCCAGGGAAAGTCGGCGGGGAGTCGGGGGAGGATGTCCTCGAGGGTGCGTGGACCGCCGGTCGAGACCCCGATCACCACGACACCGCTGCCGCTGGCCGGTGTGTCGTCGGGCGCAGCCCTGGTCGGTTCGGTTCGGGGACGTTGCGGGCGTGACGGGGTGTCGCCACGGATACGTGCGGCCAGCCCGCGGGCGGTACGGATGCGTGCGCGTGCCGCCGCGCGCACCTTGGCGACGATCTCGGACTCGATCTCGACCATCGACAGCGAGATGGTGCCGCCGGGCTTGGGGATATAGTCCACGGCGCCGAGGTTGAGTGCCTCGAAGGTGGCGATGGCCCCCTTCTCGGTCAGCGAGGAGACCATCACCACCGGTACCGGTCGCTCGGCCATCAGCAGCGACAGTGCGGTCAGGCCGTCCATCTCCGGCATGTTGATGTCGAGTGTGACGACATCCGGGGCGAAGTCGATGTTCTCGGCGACCGCCTCTTGACCGTTGCGGGCGACGCGGATCTCGAAATCGCCCTCGGCCAGGAAGAGTGCCTTGAGTTGGCGGCGCATCAGCGCCGAGTCGTCGACAATCAACAGCTTGATCACGTGAGCTCCTGGTCGATGGGCCTGTGCCGCGACGTCCTAGGCGGACGTTTCGGCTAGCTCTTCCAGCTCGGCGCGTTGCTCCTTGGCGATCAGCTGGGAGGGTTCGATCAGTTGGATCATACGCTTCTGACCCTCCAGATTGGCCACCCGCGCGATCAATCTGGCCTGCTCGCTGGAGAGCTGTGGCGCTGGCTCGATCGCCGTCCTCGGGATCTTGAGCACCTCGGCCACGGAGTCGACGATGAAGCCGGTACGTACGCCATCGAGCAGGAACACCATGATGCGCTGTCGGTCGTTACGTGCCACCGTCGCCAGACCGAAGCGGCGGCGCTGGTCAATCACCGGCAGTACCGAGCCGCGCAGGTTGATGACTCCTTCGACGAAGTCTGGCGCCTTGGGGACGTGGGTGAGTTCGTCGGGGAGACGGACGATCTCCTGTATGCTTTCGATGGGGACACCGAACTCCTCCTTGTCGAGCCGGAACACCACCATCTGTTCCTCATCGTCGTCCTGCTCGTCGTCCTCGATGTCGTCACCGCTCCGGTTGTCGTAGTCGATGTCTTCCACGCTGCTCAAGGCCTCCCGGATCGATGAGTGACGAAAGAGTCTGTCTGTCGAGATGATGGAGACCAGACGCTGCCCTTCATCGAGCCGGCAGATCTGTTCGATGTCCGACAGGTCATCATGCTGCGCCAGCAGTTTGGGCATGGCGTCGACCGCCGACCAGGGGACGCGCAGCACCTCGTTGACGCTGTCCATCGCCAGGCCCACGGCGCACTCGCCGAGCTGCACCACCAGGATGCGGCTGTGTTCGTCGGCGGTGCGTGGCGGCAGACCGAACAGACAACGCAGAGAGACCAGGGGCAGCAAGCGGTTGCGCAGTGTCATCAGCCCGATCACGTGAGGCTCGGTGCGCGGGATCTGTACCGCCTGTTCGGGGAACTGGACGATCTCCTGCACGTTCTCGATCGGGATGGCGTATTCCTGTTCGGCGACCTCGAAGCTGACCAGCTGGAGTTCGTCTGCGTCCTCTTCCTCCTCCTCCTCGACATCCCTCGTCTCGGCCAGCGCCGCGGCGCCATGCCGCGCCAGGGTGGTGATCGCGCTGAACTCTTTTTCGATCAGGCGCTTGAAGTCAAGTTCCATCACCATGGGGAAGCCGCCGACATCCTTGATCAGTCCGCAGAGCAGGTCGGTCTTGACCGTTGCCGCCAGCGATCCAACCTCCTCGATACACGAGGGCTCGACCCCGACCACACTGCTGACGCGATCGACAACGAACCCCAGTGGCTGACCGAGATCGATCACCAGAGCGCGGGTGGCGTCGTCATCGTCGCGCTCCTCGAGGCCGAACAGACGGCGCAGGTTGATGATGGGCAAGACCTTGCCGCGCAGATTGGCCAGGCCCTCCAGGGTGGGGGGCGCGAGCGGTACCCGAACCACCTCGGGCACCCGGATGATCTCCTGCACCGGCGCCATGTCGACGGCGAAGACCTCGCTGCCACACACGAAGATGACGAACTGACGCAGGTCGTGCTCCTGCCCCTCTGTGGCCACATCCTCGCCGCTCGGCGCGGCGGGGGGTGACGATTTGACCAGGTCTTGGGTCATGACTGTCTCCCGCGTAACCGCGATGGGCCTCAAGCGCTCTGCAGCTCGTCGGCCAGCGAGGCGATCTCCTCGATGGCTGCCGCCAGCTCCTCCGCCCCCTGTGATTGCTGGCGTGCCGCGGCCGCAGCCTCGGTCGAGGCCTTCTCGGCCTCCTGGGCTGCCGATGCGATCTGATCGACTCCGACCTTGACCTGTGCGATGGCGGCGGAGATCTCGCTGGCCGCGGCCTCGATCTCCGTCGATGAGCGGCTGACCTCGGCGATATCGGTCTCGATGGTCTCCAGTCCCGTGGTGATCGATTTGGCCTTTTCCGCCTCGCTGATCGCCGCCGAGATGATCTCCTCCAGGTCGCGTCCGACGACACCGATCTGGTCCTGCACCGCCTTCACCAGGTCCTTGATGCGATCGGCGTTCTCCGCCGAATCGTGAGCGAGGTTGCGGATGTCGGTGGCGACGACCACGAACCCCTTGCCGAACTCCCCGGCGCGCGCGGCCTCGATCGAGCCGTTGACCGCCAGCATGTTGGTCTGGATGGAGACGGTGGTGATGGCGTCGACGATCTTGTCGATGCGTCGCGAGACCAGTTCCAGGTCCTTGATCTGACGCAGGCTCAGGCGCGATGACTCGACCGAGTCCGCGACGCCGGCGATGAGCGCGTCGATGCTGCTCTTGTTGTTGGTCAGCAACTCGCTGATGGCGCCGACCCTCTCGCCGGATGCGCGCGAGCGTTGCAGCGAGTCGTCGACGCCCTTCTCGATCTGAGTGATCGCCGTTGCCGATTCCTCGGTGGCCGAGGCCTGTACCTGGGTGCTCTTACGGATCTGCTCGACGGCGGCCATGATCTGGGTGCCGGAGCGGTTGATCTCCTGTACCGCCGACGAGAGCTGTTCGGCGGCCGAGGCCACCTCCTCGGCGCTCTTGGTGATGTCGGTGGAGTTCTTGAGGTCTTCGGCCAGCTCGGAGAGGTTCTGCGCGGCCTGCTCGCACTCGGCCAGCGCCTGGGTCTGTTCGGCGACGGTCTTGGCCGACTCCTCCGAGGCCGCCGACTGTTCCTCGGCCGCCGCTGCGATCTCCTCGGCGCCCTTCAGTGCCTGACCCGCAGCAGTGTTGGATTGTTGGGCGCTGGCGGCGATCTCCTGGACCGCGCGGGTGATCTCGACTGCGTCGGCGCGAATCTGCTCGAGCTGCGAGTTGACCGCCCGACCGTTCTCGACCTCGCCCTGTACCTTGGTGGCCGAGTCGTTGATGCCGTCGGAGATGACCTTGACCTCGGATTGGATCTGGCCGACCAGATCCTGGATCTGCTTGGCGCTCTTCTCCGATGTCTCGGCGAGCGTGCGGACCTCGTCGGCAACCACGGCGAACCCCTTGCCATGCTTGCCGGCGCGCGCCGCCTCGATGGCGGCGTTGAGTGCGAGCAGGTTGGTCTGGTCGGCGATGCGGGCGACGGCCTTGACGATGTCGCCGATGTTGGCCGCCTGCTGCTCCAGCTCGGCGACCATCCTGACCGACTCGCCCTGGCGTTGGGCGGCCACCCCGACGTTGGTGATCATGCCGGTGACGTCCGCGCTGACCTTGGTGATCAGCGTCTGCGAGGCCTCGACCTTGGTCTGCGACAGACTGGCGTTGTCGAGTTGGCGGTCGAGTGCCGCGCTGACCTGCTTGAAGGCCGCCAATGATTCCTGCGCCGCTCCGGACGCCTCCTCGGCACCGGTGGCGATCTGGTCGGAGGAGCGCTTGAGCTCTTCGGCCGCGGAGGCTGCCTCGTTGATCCCGGACGAGAGCTGGGCGGTCGCCGAGGCGACGCGTTCGGCGGCCTGCTGCTGCTTCGCCAGGGTGCGCGCGCGCCTGCGCTGTGCCTCTGCCTCGCGGGCGGTTGCCGCGTTGGTGCGTGTCTCGCCGGTCGATTGGGGGCGGGGTGTGCTAGGGGTCTTCACGAGTGCCATGACGGTTTCCTGCGCGATGTGACGAGTATGAACAGGTCAACCGGGATGCCGCCTCGTGGATGAGGTGCCGCGCAACGAGGCAATGCCGCCCTTTGGCCTAATGGATCGGGTCTGCTGACTGTGGGTGGTCTGGTGCTGACTGCCTCCGACGCAGTGCGGGCGGTAGCCCCTCAATGGGGTTGGATTCATACTTAGGAGTTTAGGACACTTGTGGCGGATTGGGCGCTTGACGCCCCAGTGGACAAGACCATTGGTGGTTCCGGGGCACACCCCTCGGTCTCGCCCATGCGCTCGCCAATGGCTTGATCGTGCAGGGGATTCGGCCGGCCGCTGAAAGCCCTTCTCTACCCGTCGCGTCCTTTTCGACGTTGCAGTTCAATCCCCTGGCCGCTGGCGTTGCGGTTCGCGCTTCCGCCACCAGCTATCGGGGGTCGATCCAGCGCGGAGGAATGCCCGCATGCAGCCGTCCACCTCGTCCGAGTCCGCCGTTCGTCCGCCGCCCGGGGTCAACCGGGTCGCCCCGGGTCAGCCCTTGCAGTGGCTGCGCGCCGGTTGGCGCGATCTGCGCGCCGCCCCCGGCTACAGCCTGCGCTACGGCGCCGGGATCGTGCTGATCAGCCTGGCGATCACCGTGCCGCTGGCGCTCGGGCGCCTCGCCTTCCTGGTGCCCTTCCTGCTCGCCGCCTTCTATCTGGTCGCGCCGCTGTTGGCCATCGGGCTCTACCAGATGAGCGCGCACCTCGAGGCCGGTGAGTCGCTCGAACGCTGTCAGGCGCTCGAGGCCTTTCGTCGTAACCAGGGGCAGCTGGGCATCGCCACCGGTTTCCTGCTGATGATCCTGCAGCTGTGGATCCTCGCCACCGTGTTCCTGTTCATCATGCTGTTCACCGATCCGTTGCCGAGCTGGGAGCGCTTCGTCGCCGTGGTCTTCCTCTCCGGGGATCATCTCGGGCTGGTGGCGGTGCTGGTCGGGGTGGGGGCGGTGTTCGCGGCCGCGGCCTTCTGCATCGCTGCGGTGACGGTGCCGATGCTGATCGACCGTCCGGTCGATGCCTTCACCGCGGCGCGCACCAGCTTCGCCGCGGTGCGGGTCAACTGGGCGCCGATGCTGCTGTGGGCGGGGTTGATCGTGGTGATCGTCGGGCTCGGGCTGGCGAGTCTGCTGCTCGGGCTGTTCGTCGCCGTACCGCTGCTCGGGCACGCCACCTGGCACGCCTATCGTGACCTGGTGCCGCGCGACTGAGCCGGGTGCTCAGTCGGGGTCGAAGCGGTAGTCGAGCAGCTCGATGTCGCGGGCGAAGTGGCGCGCCACCAGCTCGGCGGTGTCGTCGTCGTAGTAGCTGCGGTAGTCGCGCTTGCGATCGGTCGCCTTGCGCGCGTGAGGGAGAGCCGGCGGGGTGATGCCGATGCGCGCGCAGACGGTGGCGAAGTCGTCGTGGAGCTGTTCGTAGCGACCGATGAAGTCGACGATGACCTCGCCGTGGAGGTCGACCAGATAGTCGCTCTGGCGGGTGATCGAGGTGTCGACGTGGTACTGGTAGGGGCGCTCGGGGTCGAGCTTCCAGCGCAGGAAGTCGGCGAACTCCTGGTGGCCGCCGAGATAGTGCGGGCGCTCGCGACGGATGTGATGGAAGGAGCTGACCTGCAGGTCCCAGGGGTTGCGTACGAAGGCGAACTTGAACAGCGAGTCGTAGAAGGGCCGCGGCAGCAGCTCCTGGGCGAGCACCGCCTTGGCATGACGCGGCAGCTTGGTGCCGATGCGATGACCGCTGAGATGGCTCATGCGGCTGCACAGGAACATCGGGTAGTACCAGGGGTCGCGCCAGCGCAGCCCCTGGAGTGCGGCGCGCACGCTGGTGCCGCCGGTCTTGGCAATGTGGACGAAGAGGAAACGATAGCGAGGCGAGAGCAGCATGAGGGTCTCTGGGGCTGTGGAGCGGTTCCGGCGCGGGCGGCGCGCGGCGCCGGTGTTCTATCCCCGGCTTCAGCGCCGGCGCTTGGCGCGTGGATGCGCTTGGTCGTAGACCTGCGCGAGGTGCTGGAAGTCGAGGTGGGTGTAGATCTGGGTGGTGCCGATGTCGGCGTGGCCGAGCAGCTCCTGGACGGCGCGCAGATCGGCCGAGGACTCCAGCAGGTGGGTGGCGAAGCTGTGGCGCAGCATGTGCGGATGCAGCCCCTGGGCCAGCCCCTGGACCTGGGCCCACTGCGTCAGCCGTGCCTGGACGGTGCGCGGGTGGATGCGGGTGCCGCGCAGGCTGACGAACAGCGCCGGCTCCTCGGGCGCGGCGACAAAGGGACGCAGCAGTCGCCACTGGCGCAGCGCCTCGCGCGCCTTGCGCCCGACCGGTACGCGCCGGGTCTTGGCGCCCTTGCCGACGACCTCGAGCTCATCGACATCGAGCGGCACCTCGGCGAGATCCAGCGCGACCAGCTCGGCGAGGCGCAGCCCGGCGGAGTAGAAGAGCTCGATCATCGCCCCGTCGCGGATCTCCAGCACCTCCTCGCGGGGACGGTCGAGTACCGCGCAGAGCTGATCGGCCTCGAGCGTCCTGGGCAGCTTGCGCGGGGTCTTGGGGGCGCGGATGTCGAGCGCGGGGCTGGCGGTGACCAGCTCCTCGCGCAGCAACCAGCGATAGAAGGCGCGCAGGCTGGAGAGTTCGCGCTGCAGGGTGCGCCCGCCGATGCCCTCGCGATGACGCGCGCCGATATAGCGCTGCACCGTCTCGCCGTCGATGGTCTCGATCGTCACCTCGGCGTGGGCCTGCAGCCAGGCGAGGAGACGCTCGAGGTCGCGGCGATAGTTGGCGACGGTCAGCGGCGCCAGCCGACGCTCGTGGGCGAGGTGGTCGAGAAAGCGCGCGAGCAGTTGGGCTGAGGTCTCGCCGGCCATGCGCGACTCAGTCCCGTCCGCAGCGTTCGATGGTGACCGCGCTCAGCTTGTGGGCGATGATCTCGCCGAGCCGGTCGAGCAGGTCGGTGCCGAGCTCGGGGCGGAAGCGCTCGGGGTCGCTGCTGCCGATGGCGAGTACGCCGGAGCGTTCCGCGGTGCGGATGGGGACCAGGGCGGCGGTACGCACGCTCGCCGCGGCCTCGCCGAACAGTACCTCGGCCTTGTCGGCGTCGAGTGGCCCACAGAGCGCGTGTTTGCGTGCAAGGAAGTCCTTGAAGGCGGCGGTGAGCGGGTCTGGTGCGGCGGTCTCGGGGTCGAGCGGGAACAGCTTGAGGGTGACGGCGTCGGCGCGGAATTCCTGCAGTAGGGTCTCGCGCGTCTCCTCGCACAGCCGGTCGGGATCGTTGATCGCGATCAGCCGCAGCACCAGCGCGTGCAATCGGGTCGACAGCGACTCGTACTCGCGGGCGCGGGCGATGAGCTGGCCGAGACGCTGGCGCTCGGTGTCGAGCTCCTGGCGCAGCGCCCGCACCTGGCGCTCGATCAGCGAGACGGCGTCACCGGTGGGATGCGGGATCCGCAGCGTGATGAGGATCTCCGGGTGGTGCTCGAAGAAGTCGGGATGGCGCTGCAGATAGGCGGCGACCGTGGCCTCCAGCGCCTCGTCCCTGGTCTCGGGCTGCTCTGCCTGTGTGATCACGATTGACCCCTCATAGAACGATCTCCCCGTGGAACACTGATTCGGCAGGCCCGGTCATCCAGACGACGTCATCCGGGCTGCGCCAGTCGATTATAAGCCCTCCGCCCGGCAGGTCGACGCGTACGCGCTCATCGAGCAGACCGCGTAGCCGCCCACTGACCACCGCGGCGCAGGCACCGGTGCCGCAGGCCAGGGTCTCGCCGGCGCCGCGCTCGTGCACCCGCAGACGGATTGCGTCGCCGGCGAGCCGTTGCATGAAGCCGACATTGACCCGCTGCGGGAAGCGCGGGTGATGCTCGATCGCCGGCCCGAGGCGCGCCACCGGCGCGGTCTCGACGTCCTCGACCAGCAGCACCGCGTGCGGGTTGCCCATGGAGACGGCGCCGATCTGGTGGTGCTCGCCGGCGACCTCGAGGTCGTAGAGCGGCGCCTCGTGCTCGGCCTGGAAGGGGATCTCGACCGGCGCCAGCCGCGGCCGACCCATGTTGACCCGGACCTGGCCGTCGGCCTCGAGATGGAGCCGGATCGCCCCGGCGGCGGTGCCGACCGGGATCTCGTCGTGCTCGGTCAGCCCCTGCTCGCGCACGAAGCGGGCGAAGCAGCGCGCACCGTTGCCGCACTGCTCGACCTCGGAGCCGTCGGCGTTGAAGATCCGGTAGTGGAACTCGGTGCCCGGCAGCCGTGGCGGCTCGACCAGCAGGATCTGGTCGCAGCCGACGCCGAAGCGCCGATCGGCGAGCCGGCGCAACCGCTCGGGGTCGAGCGCGATGCGTTGGCGCACCGCGTCGAACACCACGAAGTCGTTGCCGAGCCCGTGCATCTTGGTGAAGCGGACCTTCATCGATTCGATCTCCTGCATGTCGCCGTCGGGCTCATCCCGGCACGCGTCCCCAGATCGCCAGATGCCGGTCGCTGACCACGCCGACCTCCAGCCCCTCGAGCCCGGCCTCGGCAAGCTGCTCGACCACCTCGCGCGGCTCGTAGGCGGCGAACAGCGAGTTGCGGAAGTCGCTGCGCAGCACCTCGGGTGCATTGGCGACATAGGTCTCGACCAGCGCCTCGGCCCAGCCCGCCGAGGGCGGGCGCAGCAGGTCCATCACCAGCACCAGGGCGTCGGGGTTGGCGTGCGCGCGCACCGTCCGCCACAGCACCTGGGGATCGTGGAGATGATGGAGCAGGCTGTTGGAGAGGATCAGGTCGTAACGGCGGTCTGCGAGCCGGCTCGAGGGCAGACGGTCGTGCACCAGCTGCCAGCGGCCGTCGAGATCGGCGGCGTCCTCGAGGGTGGCGCGGGCCCGTTCGAGCATGGTCGCAGCCCCGTCGAGCGCGTCGCAGTGCAGCCGCGGATAGGTACGCAGCAGGCGCAACACGATGTCGGCCGGGCCGCAGCCGAGGTCGAGCGCCGCCGAGCCCGGCAGGCCGCCCCGCGCCTGACGGGCGAGGAGACGCATGAACAGGCTGTTGGAGTCGGAGAAGTCGGCCTCGGCATAGGCTTGCGCCTGCTCCTCGGTGTCCATCAACTCGGGCTCGGGGCGACGCTTCACGGCAGTCTCCGTTCCCCCGCGAACAGCGACTCGATCGACTCGCGCTCGCGCACCAGGTGGGCCTGATCGCCGTCGACCATGACCTCGGCGGCGCGGGGCCGGCTGTTGTAGTTCGAGCTCATGGTGAAGCCGTAGGCGCCGCTGCCGCGCACCGCCAGCAGATCATCGGGGCGGATGGCGAGCTGGCGCGACTTGCCGAGGAAGTCGCCGGTCTCGCACACCGGGCCGACGAGGTCGTAGCGCTGGGTCTCGAGCGTGGGGTCGAGGTGGACCGGGACGATCTCCTGCTCGGCCTGATAGAGCGCCGGGCGCAGCAGGTCGTTCATGGCGCCGTCGACGATGGCGAAGTGACGCGCCTCGGTCGGCTTGAGGTACTCGACGCGGGTGAGCAGCACGCCGGCGTTGCCGGCGATGGCGCGCCCAGGCTCGATGAGGATCTCGTAGGGCTTGCCGGCGAGGCGGTGACGGATGGCGGCGGCATAGGCGGCCGGATCTGGCGGCAGCTCGTCGCGATAGCGGATGCCGAGCCCGCCGCCGAGATCGAGGTGTTCGATGGCGATACCGGCCTCGGCGAGACGGTCGGCGAGGGCGAGCACCCGGTCGAGGGCGTCGATGAAGGGGGCGAGGTCGGTGAGCTGCGAGCCGATGTGGCAGTCGATGCCGGTGACCCGCAGGTTGGGCCGCGCGGCGGCGTCGCGATAGACCGCCTCGGCGGTGCGGATGTCGATGCCGAACTTGTTCTCGCGCAGTCCGGTGGAGATGTAGGGATGGGTGCGGGCGTCGACGTCGGGGTTGACCCGCAGCGACACCGGGGCGATCACGCCGAGTTCGCCGGCGACCTGATCGAGCCGGTCGAGTTCGGCCTCGGACTCGAGGTTGAAGCAGCGGATGCCGACCTCGAGGGCGCGACGCATCTCGTCGGCGCGCTTGCCGACCCCGGAGAAGACCACCCGCGACGGATCGCCGCCGGCGGCGAGCACGCGTTCGAGTTCGCCCACCGAGACGATGTCGAAGCCCGAGCCGAGCCGCGCCAGGGTGTCGAGCACGGCGAGGTTGGAGTTGGCCTTGACGGCGAAGCAGACCAGGTGCGGATGCTCGCCGAAGGCGCGGTCGAAGGCGTGCCAGTGACGCTCCAGGGTCGCCCTGGAGTAGATGTAGCACGGGGTGCCGAAGCGTTCGGCGATCTCGGTGAGGGGGACGGACTCGGCGTGGAGCAGGTCGTCTCGATAGTTGAAGTGATCCATGCGGCGTCGATGTGGTGCTCGGCTAGGGCTGATCGGCGGCGGGGACGGCGGCGTCGGTGACGTCGGGCAGGTCTCCGCCGGTGGCGGCTGGCGTTGCCGGCTCCGGCTCGGGCAGATAGAGCGGGCCCTTCTGGCCGCATGCACCGAGCATGCTGACGGTCCCGAGCACCAGGATGATGGCGATGAACAGATAACGGGCCCAACAGAGCATTGGAGCGTCTCACGCGAAAAGGGGTTGAGTCGGGCCTCTAGTATACATTCCAGCGCCCGCGACGCGGGTCAGCGCGCGCGCCGCCGTGCCGCCAGGGTCAGCCCCTGGCTGGCCTGCTTGGCGAAGTGCTGGAAGTCCTCGAACAATGGCTCGGTGAGGGCGCGCGCGCTGCTGGCGCGATCGGCGTAGAGCAGCCCGATGCCCTGTCCGGCGATCTCGATCGGGGCGATCATGAAGGGGGTGCGACCGAGCGCCTGGATCACCGTGGCCGGTACGTCGGCGAGCGCCTCGCCACGGATGCAGCGTGCCTGCTGGCGCTCGATGACCGTGAACAGCAGATGGTTCTGACCCGGCAGGCGGGTGAACTGGAAGCGGGCGAGCAATCGCTCGGATTCGCTGCCGAGCGTGTATCTGGCCTTGAGGGTACGCTTGTCCGGGGTGATCAGGGCGAACACCACCCGATCCATGCCGACGCCGCGGTGGATGCCCTCGAGCGCCAGGGTCATCACCTGATTGAGGCTGGCCGTGCCGCTCTCGATCAGCGTCGAGAGCTCGCGCAGCACGCGCAGCTGGAGCTGGGCGTCGGGTTCGGGGGCGGTGCTCTCGGCGTCTGTCGTCGCCGCCGCCGCTGTCTCGGTGGCTGTCTCGGGCGTCGGCTGGTCTGACGTCTCCTGCTGTTGCGGGATGTGCGGGGCAGCGATCTGGGCACCGATGACGGCGGCCACCTCGGCCGCCTCGCTGGCATTGTGCTGCAGCATCTTGTGGGTCTCGCCGATCGCCAGGTCGATCATCTTGGCTGCGCGCTTGACCAGTTTCTCCATCGGCTCGGTATGCCAGCCGCCGTCCTCGGCGCAGAGCGCGATCTGCTGACCGAGCACCACGGTCTGGACCCGCTCGTCGAGCACGCTGGGGGTGACGATCGCCTCGCGCACCAGCTCGTTGAGGTTCCATACCTTTGCCAGCTGGCCGCTGAGCTGGTTGAGACGAAAGCCGAGGATGCGCTCCTGGGCGCGCTCGGGGAGGGTGGAGGGCTGCTGGCGGTAGAGCTGGTCGAGCGCCTCGGCCTGCTCGCCGCCGAAGCACCAGAAGGCCAGCTCGCCGATGCGGTGGAGCAGGGCGGCGATGAAGACCTCCTCGGGGGCCTTGTCCTCGCGCGCGGTGGCGATCGAACGGGCCTGGATCGCCGCGTGGAGGGCGCGCGCCAGTTCGCGCGCGACACGCTCGCGGGTCGCCCCCTCGATGGTGTCGTCGACCAGGGTCGCGGCCAGGCACATGTTGCTCACGGCATTGAAGCCGAGCACCACCACGGCGCGGTTGACCGTGGTCAGGCTGTGGCCCGTGCTGGCGCCGGCCGGGTTGTAATGGACGGAGTTGGCGAGCTTGAGGATGCGGGTGGTGAGCGAGGGATCCTGCATGATCACCTGGGCCAGGGCGGCGGCGGGCGCCAGTTCGTCCTCGGAGACACGCAACACCTGATGCACGGTGTTGTTGAAGATCGGCATCTCGTGATGCTGGATCAACTCGACCCATTCGGCCAGACGGCGTTTCTGCGGGGTGCGTTGCGTGTTCAAGGCAGGCTCCTGGCGGGATGGCTGCTGCGTGCTGGCCCAGGTGCGTCCGGTTGATGCGGTGCTGAAAGAGGAGGGCAGTTTACCGGTTTTCCGGTGGACGGCGTATCTGCGGCACGCCCCGTGTCCGTGCGCCCGTCCGATTCGGCCTCGTATCAAGCGGCGCTGCACTAGCCTTGTCCGGATCATCATGAGGGCGAACCGGGGACGACAAAATGCTCTTGCGACCGCTGCTGCTGGCCGTCTTGCTCGTGCCGGCCTCCGCTCTCGCCACGACCGACGCATGGCCCGTCGGCTGCACGCCCGGTGCGCCGATCGGTGAGCGTGGTGGCGAGGCGCCCCCGGCGCTGACCCTGGCCGGGGTCTATCGGCGGGGCCTGCCCGTCGCCGATTATTGGGTCAGCGAGAAGCTCGACGGGGTGCGCGCCTACTGGGACGGGCGGCGTCTGGTCAGTCGCGGCGGTCGGGCGATCGTCGCGCCGGCGCAGTTCACCGCCGGCTGGCCGCGACTCGCGCTCGATGGTGAGCTGTGGATGGGGCGGGGGACCTTCGACCGGCTGTCCGGGATCGTGCGTCGTCAACGGCCCGACCCGGACGCGTGGCGCGCGGTGCGTTACATGGTGTTCGACCTGCCCGGGTGCGGGCTTGATTTCGATGGCCGCTTGGCTGCCCTGCGCCAGCTCTTCGCCGTGCCGCAGCCGGCGTCGCTGCAGCTGATCGAGCAGTGGCGCGGCCGCGATCATGCGCACTTGATGATGCGGTTGCGTCGGGTGGTTGCCGCCGGGGGCGAGGGGCTGATGCTGCACCGCGCCGCTGCGCCCTATCGGGCGGGGCGCGGCGATGATCTGCTCAAGCTCAAGCCCTATCTCGACGCCGAGGCGCGGGTGATCGCCCACCTGCCCGGCAAGGGGCGGCTGCGCGGGATGGTCGGGGCGCTGCTGGTGGAGGATGCCGAGGGGCGGCGCTTTCGTCTCGGTAGCGGCCTGAGCGATGCCGAACGGCAGGCGCCGCCGCCGGTCGGCAGCTGGGTGACCTTCAGGTATCAGGGCTACACCGGTAACGGCATTCCGCGCTTTGCGCGTTATCTGCGGGTGCGGACGGCGGAGGAGTGAGGGGGGCTGGGGCGCGTCCCTGCGCCATCGCAGGCTAGCGCAGTGTGCGCAGGATCGCCGCCTCGATCTGGCGGGCATGGGGGTGTTCGCGATCGGCGCCGTGCGGGTGCACGGTCTCGAGTTCGCTCCAGGTCTGCAGACGCGGCTGGCGCTCGGGTGCCTGCTCGAGCGGCTGGCGCCGTGGGTCGAGGAAGGTGTCGCGAGGGTCTGGGATACGCATGGCTGAGTCCTCGTTCGCGTCGGTTGGTAGCTTGTTGTTAAGGGTGGGGGTGGTGGACACCAGACCAAGGGCCCACCACCCCCCGGGGGTCACAGTGCCCGACAGTCCTCCAGCATCACCGTTGTCCGGGTGCGCCCGGAGCGCGAGCCCTCGGCCTCCATCGCCTTGATGACCTCGATGCCGTCGACGACCTCGCCGAAGACCACGTGCTTGCCGTCGAGCCAGGGGGTGGGAGCGACGGTGATGAAGAACTGCGAGCCGTTGGTGTCGGGGCCGGCATTGGCCATCGACAGCATGCCGGGGCGGTCGTGACGCCGTTCGAAGTTCTCGTCGGGGAAGCGCTCGCCATAGATCGAGCGGCCACCGGTGCCGTTGCCGTTGGTGAAGTCGCCGCCCTGGATCATGAAGCCGGGGATGATGCGGTGGAAGGGGCTGCCGGCGTAGGCGAGGTCGTCCCCGCGCTCACCGGTGCAGAGCGCGCGAAAGTTCTCCGCGGTCTTCGGGGTGGTGTCGGCGAACAGCTCCAGGGTGACGGTGCCGGCCGGCTCGCCGCCGATGGAGACGTCCATCGCGACACGGGGATTGGCCGCCAGCGCGGAGGTGGCGATGGTGGCGAGCGCCACCGCGGCGAATGAGGTCAGGGATCTGGACATGCGGGCTCCTGGATGATCGCGGTTGCACGGGTCCGGCAAGTCGAGCGGCCGCTCCGTCACCTCTAAAGCTTAAGGTCGGCGTGGAGCGGGCGGCGCGATGCAGGTCACGCCGCGACCCGTCTGGGCTCGCCCCATTGTGGTGCCACTCGACGGTTAGGTGCAATCGGCGGAGTCAGCTATCAGCCGTCTTCAGTCTCCAGCCGCCAGCCATCAGCCATTAGCCGCCAGCCACCAGCCATCAGCCATCAGCCGCCAGTCGCCAGTCGCCAGTCGCCAGCCAGCGACCAGCAAAGGCGGGGCGCGACGCCTTTGCTTCCGCGACGGTGGTCGAGGACGACCGCCCACTGGAGGCTGATGGCTGGCGGCTGGAGACTAAAGGCGACTGATGATGACTCGTGCCGGATCCGGGGTCTGTGCGATGATCGTGGCAGTCCCATTCGTCATCAGCTGGAGCAGGTATGTCGACGCTCGAACTCACTCCCTATCCCGACAACAGCGCCGAGGCGCTGCTGCGGGTGATCACCCTCTTCATCGTCAGCGACGGCGAGGTCGCCGACGGTGAGCTGGAGATCCTCGACGATCTCGGGGTGTTCGAGACCCTGGGCGTCGACCACAACCGTTTCGCCGAGGTCTTCGATGCCTATTGCGACGACCTGATCGCCCATGCCGGCACCGCGCGCTATGTCGGGTTGAACGACCCGGAGTGGATCGACGCGGTGCTCGCCCCGGTCACCGAGGTCTCGCGACGGCGTCTGCTCGCGCGAGTCCTGCTGCTGGTGGCGCGCGCCGACGGCCATTTCGCCGACAGCGAGCTGGCGATCTATCGGCGCATCCTCGAGCGCTGGGAGATCGATCTCGACTCGCTTGCCGAGGCCGACTGAACCGTCTCACCAGGCCTCGATGATCAGCAGTGCGGCGATCGCCCAGAGCGCGCCGCGCAGCCAGTTGCGGTAGCTCGTCCCACCATGATGGCGCCGCACCCGGATGCCGATCCACAGCGCCAGCAGCACCGCCGGGAGCAGCACCAGCGCCAGACCGAGCACCGCGGGGTCGAGCGCATCGCGACTGGCGAAGCCGAGTACCTGGCCGCTCTTGCTGGTGATGAAGCTGAGGTTGAAGGTTGCGACCATCAGCACCGGGTTCATCCGGGTGTAGAGGGCGAAGGCCACCACCACCGGGGCGAAGATGTTGATCAGCCCTGCCAGCAGACCCATGCTCAGTCCGAGCAGTGCCAGCGCCCAGTGCGGCACCTGGCGCTCCGGGCCGCTGCCCTGACGGCGCTCGAGCAGCAGGAAGGCGACCAGCACCAGCGCCAGCAGGATCTGGAAGGGCTGCGGGTCGATGCTGAGCAGCAACTGGGTGCCGATCAGACTGCCGATCATGGTGCTCACCGGGAGCGGCCAGAAACGGCGCAGCGCCTCGCGCCAGTGTCGCTCGTGGGCGATGCTCACCAGGTTGATGAGGATGGTCGGGATCAGGGTCAGCAGGATCGCCATGCGCAGGTCCATCACCAGCGCCAGCAGCGGGGTGGCGAGCAACGGGAAGCCGAAGCCGAGGGCGCCGTGGGCGAAGGCGGCGACGGTGAGGATGACGAGGGTGGCGAGATCGGTCAGGGAGAGGATGGCCGGATCCTCCTGCAAGGCGGATTCAAGCCCTCCAGCATAGCCGAGATCGCCTGCGTGGGCGTGCTCGAGATGCGGCCGAGGCCGCCGGAGGTGGGGCATGGGGGGGATGGCGAGATACGGGCGCTGGCTGCTCGGCCTGCTCTTGCTGCTCGGGCTCGGCGCGACGCCGGCGCGCGAGATCGATCTGGTGGTGATCCATGCCACCGGCGGTCCGGGCTGCAAGGCGGGGCGGCTGTGGCACTCCGGGGGCGGTACGCTCGAGTCCAACCGGCGTCATTTCGCCCGCAACCCGGGCATCAGCTATCACTATCTGATCGGTCGCGACGGCACCACGGTGACGGGGACGCCGGTGGCCGAGGTCGCCCATCACGCCCGCGGTCACAACGCCCGCTCGGTCGGCATCGAGCTGGTCAACGACGGCGATGGTCGCGACCCCTTTCCCGAGGTCCAGATCCAGGCGCTGATCGCGCTGCTGCGCCCGCTGCTCGTCGCCCATGACCTGACCCCGGCGCAGATACGTGGTCATGGCGAACTCGATACCCGCAGCTTCGTCTGCGGCGGGCGGCGCTACAAGTCGAAGGTCGATCCCGGCGGCGCCTATCCGGGGTTCGCGGGCAATTTCCCCTGGTCCCGGGTGCGCGAGGCGCTGATGCGCTGAGTCGGCCTCAGAGTCCGTGAGCGTTGCCGGCGAGGCGCTGTAGCTCGTCGTCCGAGGGGGTCCAGCAGGCGATCCGGTCGCGTCCGGCCTGCTTGGCGGCGTAGAGCTTGCGATCGGCGCATTCGAGCAGGGTCGAGACCCTGGTCCTGAATCCACCGACGAGTTCGGCGACGCCGATGCTGATGGTCAGCGAGAGCGCTCCCTGGTCGGTCTCGATCGGGGTGTCGGCGATGCACTGACGCAACCGCTCGGCGGTCTCGCTGGCGGTGCTGAGGTCGGTCTCGGGGAGCAGCGCGGCGAATTCCTCGCCGCCGTAGCGACAGAGGATGTCGCTGTGGCGCAGGTTGAGCTTGAGTTCGCTGGCGATGGTCTGCAGCACCTGATCGCCGATGAGGTGGCCGTGACGGTCGTTGATCGACTTGAAGTGATCGATGTCGATCATCAGCGCGCTGGTCGGCGTGCGCTTGCGCGCCGCCTGGGCCAGGCTCTGCTCGGCCAGCGACCAGAACTGACGGCGGTTGAACAAGCCGGTCAGGGGGTCGGAGATGGCCAGTTGCTCGAGGGTGCGCTCGAGCTGTTTCTGCTCGGTGATGTCGCGTGAATAGAGCGCCAGCTGCGAGACCTGACGGTGCGCGTTGCAGACCGGGTAGAGGGTGTGGTCGAACCAGCGGTCGCGATATTGCTCCTGGAAGCGGATCGGCTCGGCGCTGGCGATCACCTTCCTGAGCTGACGGTGCAGGTTGGCGGCGACCTCGGTCGGGAGCCGCGCGAACAGGCTGCTGCCGATCAGCTGTTGGCGGTCGCAGCGCAGCTGGCGCGCGGTCATGTCGTTGCAGGCGATCAGCTTGCCGGTGGCGTCCATCAGCAGCATCGAGTCCTCGGGGGTATCGAGCAGCGCGCGCAGTGTCGCCTGATGGTCGCGCAGTGCTTGTTCGGCGCGCTTGTAGGCCGAGATGTCGGTGATGAAGCCCTCGAGGGTGAACAGTTCGCCGTGATCGGACCACAGTCCCCAGCCGCGCTCCCAGGCCCAGCGGATCTCGCCGTCGATGTGGTTGATGCGGTACTCGACCTCGAAGGTGCGTTGCTCGCCGAGCGCCAGCTGGACCTGATCCCACACCCGGCTGCGATCCTCGGGGTGGATCAGGTCTGAGTAGATGACCCGCGAGCGCATCAGCGCCTCGGGGGGGTGGCCGGTGAGCGCCAGGCAGCCGGCGCTGACGTAGTCCATGGTCCAGTTGCTGTCGTTCTGGCAGCGGTAGGCCATGCCGGGGAAGTTATCGAGCAGGGCGGCGGTGTCGGGGCCGCGCGTCCTGTGCTGCGCTCGTTCGAGTTCGTTGATACGGCGCTTCAGCGCGGCGTTCTCGACACGCAGTTGCTCGCTGTCGGGGCCGGGGGGATGCATTGACCACTGCCTCCGCGAGATGCCGCAGTCGGGGTGCGGCTTGACCGATATGGATAGAGATGCTGCGCGATGGCCCGGGACGAGGCCCGCTCGACCGATGGCGAGATTCGGCGCCAGTGGGTCGTGCACGGGAGCGCTCTCTAACAAGCATGGCCCAGTGCGGGTGGCACGCCAAGTGGGACGGGGGGCGGCGGGGGGTGGAGAGAGGGGCGCGGGGTGGCCTCGGCCACCCCGCTCGGGGCGCGCCCCGGCGGGGGCGCGCGACCGGGGTCAGATCATGAACAGGTCCATGAACTGGTGCACCGGGGTCTGCATCAGCTGCTGCTCGTCCTGGCAGAGGTCGTAGATGCGCTGTGCCTGACCCTTGGGGAAGCGGGTCTTGAGTGCGGCGAGGAACTTCGCCTCGAGCACCGGGATGCCCTCGGCGCGACGACGACGGTGACCGATCGGGTACTCGACCTCGACCAGCTCGGTGCTGCTGCCGTCCTTGAAGAAGACCTGCACGGCGTTGGCGATCGAGCGCTTCTCGGGATCGAGGTACTCGGCGGTGTAACGCGGATCCTCGCGCACCACCATCTTTTCACGCAGCGCATCGATGCGCGGATCGGCGGCGACGCCGTCCTCGTAGTCGGCGGCGGTGAGACGACCGTGGATCAGCGGCACGGCGACCATGTACTGCAGGCAGTGGTCGCGGTCGGCCGGGTTGTAGAGCGGGCCGTCCTTGCTGATGATGCGGATCGCCGACTCCTGGGTGACCAGCTCGATGCGCTCGATCTCGTCGATGCGGTCCTTGACCTGGTCGTGCAGGCGCATCGCGCACTCGACCGCGGTCTGGGCGTGGAACTCGGCAGGGAAGCTGATCTTGAACAGGATGTTCTCCATCACATAGCTGCCGTAGTCGCGCTGGAAGGCGAACTTGTTGCCCTTGAACAGCACGTCGTAGAAGCCCCAGGTCGGCGCGCTCAGCACCGAGGGCAGGCCCATCTCGCCACGATCGACCATCATCGCCAGACGCACCGCGCGCGAGCTGGCATCGCCCGCCGCCCACGACTTGCGCGAGCCGGTGTTGGGGGCGTGACGGTAGGTGCGCAGCGCCTGGCCGTCGACCCAGGCCTGCGACAGGGTGTCGATGACCTGGTCGCGATCGGCGCCGAGCATCAGCGCCGAGACCGCCGCCGAGGCCACCTTGACCAGCAGCACGTGGTCGAGACCGACGCGGTTGAAGCTGTTCTCGAGGGCGAGCACGCCCTGGATCTCGTGTGCCTTGACCATGTACTGCAGCACGTCGCCCACGGTCAGGGGCGCGGCGCCGTCGGCCACCGCCTTGCGCGAGAGATAGTCACCGAGACCGAGGATGGCGCCGAGGTTGTCGGAGGGGTGGCCCCACTCGGCGGCGAGCCAGGTGTCGTTGAAGTCGAGCCAGCGGACCATGGCGCCGATGTCCCAGGCGGCCTTGACCGGGTCGAGCTGGAAGGCGGTGCCGGGCACGCGCGAACCGTTGGGCACGGTGGTGCCGGGGACGATGGCGCCGAGGTGCTTGGTGCACTCGGGGTACTGCAGCGCGAGCATGGCGCAGCCGAGCGAGTCCATCAGGCAGTGACGGGCGGTGGTGATGGCCTCGGCCGAGTCGATCTCGGTGTTGCAGACGTAGTCGGCGATGGCGACCAGTTCCTGGTCCGGATCGGGGCGAACGTTGGCGTCGGCGATATGTGCGCTCATTTGAATGAGGTCTCCAGTGGGTTGGGAATGCGGTGGCTTGCAGCCGCCGGCCACCAGCTCCAGCCTCGAGCTGGTAGCTGGTAGCTGGTAGCTGGTAGCTGGTAGCTGGTAGCTGGTAGCTGGTAGCTGGTAGCTGGTAGCTGGTAGCTGGCTCAGCGCTGCTTGATCGGCAGCCAGTTGAGGTCCTCGGGACCGACATAGTTGGCGCTCGGGCGGATGATCTTGCCGTCCTGGCGCTGCTCGATGACGTGTGCCACCCAGCCGGTGGTCCGCGAGATCACGAAGAAGGGGGTGAACATCGCGGTGGGCACGCCCATCTGCGCGTAGGACACGGCCGAGAACCAGTCGAGGTTGGGGAACATCTTCTTGAGGTCCCACATCACCGTCTCCAGACGCTCGGCGACCTGGAACATGCGCATGTCGCCATTGCCCTCGGCGAGACGCTTGGCCACGGCCTTGATCACCTTGTTGCGCGGATCGGCGATGGTGTAGACCGGGTGGCCGAAGCCGATGATGATCTCCTTGCGTGCGACCCGCTCGGTGATGTCGGCCTCGGCCTCGTCGGCGGTGGCGTAGCGGTTCTGGATGTCGCAGGCGACCTCGTTGGCACCGCCGTGCTTGGGACCGCGCAGCGCGCCGATGGCGCCGGTGATCGCCGAGTAGATGTCGGAGTTGGTGCCGGCGACCACGCGCGAGGTGAAGGTCGAGGCGTTGAACTCGTGCTCGGCGTAGAGGATCAGCGAGGTGTGCATCGCGTGCACCCACTCGTCCGAGGGGGGCTCGCCGTGGAGCAGGTGGAGCAGGTGACCGCCGATCGAATCATCGTCGGTCTCGACCTCGATGCGCCGCCCGTTGTGCGAGAAGTGGTACCAGTACATCAGCATCGAGCCGAAGCTGGCGAGCAGCCGGTCGCCGATGTCGCGTGCGCCGGCCACCGACATGTCGTCCTTCTCCGGCTCGAGGGTGCCGAGCACCGAGCAGCCGGTACGCATCACGTCCATCGGGTGGGCCGAGGGCGGCAGCTGCTCGAGCGCGGTCTTGAGCGCCGCGGGCAGGCCGCGCAGGCTCTTGAGCTTGCGCTTGTAGGCGGCCAGCTCGGCGTGGTTGGGCAGACGCCCGTGGATGAGCAGGTAGGCGATCTCCTCGAACTCGGCCTGGTCGGCGAAGTCGAGGATGTCGTAGCCACGGTAGTGCAGGTCGTTGCCGGTGCGGCCAACGGTGCAGATGGCGGTGTTGCCCGCGGCGGTGCCGGACAGGGCGACGGACTTCTTCGGCTTGGGCAGCTGGGTCTGCGAGGTCTCGGCCATGGTTCTCTCCTCGGATCGGGTTGGCCCCGGACGCGGCGCGTGCGACGGGGCGGGAGACGCTGGCCGAGGCGTGGCCGGGCGTCTCCTGCGTCAGGGATTTACTCGGGTTTGTTCTGCTCGAACAGGGCGTCGAGCTTCTGCTCGAAGGCGTGGTAGCCGAGGTAATCGTAGAGCTCCATGCGGGTCTGCATGGTGTCGATGACGCCGGCCTGGGTGCCCTCGTTGCGGATCGCCTGGTAGACGTTGAGCGCGGCCTTGTTCATGGCGCGGAAGGCCGACAGCGGGTAGAGCACCATGGAGACGCCGACCTCGGCGAGCTCGGTGGTCTTGAACAGCGGGGTGGCGCCGAACTCGGTGATGTTGGCGAGCACCGGGACGTTGACCGCGGCGGTGAACTGACGGTACTGCTCGAGTTCGGTCATCGCCTCGGGGAAGATCATGTCGGCGCCGGCCTCGACACAGGCCACGGCGCGCTCGATGGCGGCGTCCATGCCCTCGACGGCGAGCGCGTCGGTGCGCGCCATGATCACGAAGTCGTCACGGCGTGCGTCGACCGCGGCCTTGATGCGGTCGACCATCTCGGCCTGCGAGACGATCGCCTTGCCCGGACGGTGACCGCAGCGCTTGGCCGCGACCTGGTCCTCGATGTGGCAACCGGCGGCGCCGGCCTGGTTGAGCAGGCGCACGGTGCGGGCGATGTTGAAGGCGCCGCCCCAGCCGGTGTCGGCGTCGACCAGCAGCGGGGTCTGGGTGGCGTCGGTGATGCGGCGCACGTCCTCGAGGACGTTATCGAGGCTGGTCATGCCCAGGTCGGGCAGGCCGTAGGAGCCCGCGGCGACACCGCCGCCGGAGAGATAGATGGCGCGGTAGCCGGTGCGCTCGGCCATCATCGCGTGATAGGCGTTGATTGCGCCGATGATCTGCAGGGGGTTCTCTTCCTGGACCGCGAGTCGCAGTCGTGCGCCGGCCGTCATGGTGTCGCTCATGGTGTTGGGTCTCCTTGAACCGCCCGGACGCGTGCGGCGTCCGTGACTGTGGTGATTTCGATGCGCGGACCCGCCCCGCGGTCGTCGTCCGCGCTATGGGACGAGGCGCCGGGCGATGGCCTCGCGCGAGGCGCGGATGTGGCGACGCATCAGCCACTCCGCCAGCTCGCCGTCCCGCGCCGCGATGGCGTCGACGACGAGTTCGTGCTCCTTGAGCGCGTCCCGCGCCCGCTCGCTCCGCATCCCGAACTGGCAGCGATACATCCGCGCCAGGTGGTAGAGGTCGTTGCAGAGGATGTCGACCAGTCGGCGGTTGCCGCCGCCCTGGACGATGCGGAAGTGGAAATCCAGATCGCCCTCCTCCTGGAAGTAGGTCTGCCAGTCGTCGCGGGCGATGTCGCCGCGATGATGCGCCAGCAGCGCCTTGAGCTCCTCGATCGCGCCCTCCGGCATGCGCTCGGCGGCGATCCGCGCGGCCATGCCCTCGAGCGCCTCGCGCACGTCGTAGATCTCGAGCAGCTGGTCGCTGTTGAGCTGGATCACCCGGGCGCCGACGTTGGCGCGGCGCTCGACCAGCTTGATCGACTCAAGCCGACGCAGCGCCTCGCGCAGCGGCCCGCGGCTGATCCCGTAGCGGGCGGCGAGCACCGGCTCGCTGATCTTGCTGCCCGCGGGGATGCCGCCCTCGACGATCGCCTGACGCATCTGGTCGAAGATGCGATCGGCGATGGTGGAGCTGGGCTCGGTTGAGGCGTTGGAGGCCTTTGTCATCTGGATTGTCGACACTTCAACAGAATGACAGCGAAGATAGCGTGTTTTTTATCGATGTCAATCCTGATTGTCGACAATGCTGCGGATTGAGCAGGCTGATAGTCGATCTTGTCGGGGGTGTTGGGGAGGGGCGGACGGAGGAGCTGTGGCGTGGGGTGCGCCGCCCGGTGGGGCGGGCGGCGCACGCGACCGTCCGTGCGGACGGTCGTCGCGGGGGGGTCAGTCGTGACGGCCGTAGCCGATGGCGCTGAGCGAGCTGGTGATCTCGTCGAGGATCGAGGGGTCGTCGATGGTCGCCGGCTGCTTGTAGGTGGTGCCGTCGGCGATCGCCTTCATGGTGCCGCGCAGGATCTTGCCCGAGCGGGTCTTGGGCAGACGCTCGACCACGGCAACGGTCTTGAACGCCGCGACCGGACCGATCTGTTCGCGCACCAGCTTGACCAACTCCTTCTTGATCGTGTCGTGATCGCGCTCGACCCCGGACTTGAGCACCACCAGGCCGAGCGGCAGCTCGCCCTTGAGCTCGTCGGCGGCGCCGATCACCGCGCACTCGGCGACGTCCGGGTGCGAGGCGAGCACGCCCTCCATCGCGCCGGTCGAGAGCCGGTGACCGGCGACGTTGATGATGTCGTCGATACGGCTCATCACGAAGACGTAGCCGTCCTCGTCGAGATAGCCGGCGTCGCCGGTGAGGTAGTAGCCCGGCTCGGCCGAGAGGTAGGACTGGACGTAGCGGGTGTCGTTGCCCCACAGGGTCGACAGACAGCCGGGCGGCAGCGGCAGCTTCACCATGATGCGGCCGATGTTGCCCGGTTTGACCGGCTCGCCCTCGTCGTCGAGTACCTGGATGTCGTAGCCGGGGACGGCGCAGGTCGGCGAGCCGGCCTTGACCGGGAGCTGCTCGATGCCGATGCAGTTGGCCGCGATCGCCCAACCGGTCTCGGTCTGCCACCAGTGGTCGATCACCGGGCGCTTGAGGATGTCCTCGGCCCAGTGCAGGGTGTCGGGGTCGCAACGCTCGCCGGCGAGGAACAGCGCGCTCAGCGAGCTGGTGTCGTAGCGCCCGAGATGCTCGGCCTTGGGGTCGGCGCCCTTGATCGCGCGGAAGGCGGTCGGCGCGGTGAACAGCACCTTGACCTTGTGCTCCTCGATCACCCGCCAGAAGGCGCCGGCATCCGGGGTGCCGACCGGCTTGCCCTCGTAGACCACGGTGGTGCAGCCGCGCAGCAGCGGGGCGTAGACGATGTAGGAGTGACCCACCACCCAGCCGACGTCGGAGGCGGCCCAGAACACCTCGCCGGGCTGGACGTCGTAGATGTTGCCCATGCTCCAGGCCAGTGCTACGGCGTGACCGCCGTTGTCGCGCACCACGCCCTTGGGCTGGCCGGTGGTGCCGGAGGTGTAGAGGATGTAGAGCGGGTCGGTGGCGGCCACCGAGACGCAATCGGCCGGCTCGGCGGCGGCGAGCGCCTCGGCCCAGCCGAGGTCGCGACCCTCGACCAGGGTGCCGGGCTCCTCGGGGCGCTGCAGCACGAGGCAGTGCTCGGGCTTGTGGGTGGAGAGTTCGATCGCCTCGTCGAGCAGCGGCTTGTAGTGCACCACGCGGTTGGGCTCGATGCCGCAGGAGGCGGCGACGATCATCTTCGGCTTGGCGTCATCGATGCGGGTGGCCAGCTCGTGCGAGGAGAAGCCGCCGAACACCACCGAGTGGATGGCGCCGATGCGCGCGCAGCCGAGCATGGCGATCAGCGCCTCGGCCACCATCGGCATGTAGATGATCACCCGGTCGCCCTTGGTCACGCCCTGCGCCTGCAGCGCGCCGGCCATCCGCGCGACCTGCTGCTGCAGCTCGGCGTAGGTGATCACCCGCTTGCTGCCGGTCACCGGGCTGTCGTGGATGATCGCCGCCTGGTCGCCGCGACCGGCGATCACATGACGGTCCACCGCGTTGTAGCAGGTGTTCATCATCGCGCCACTGAACCAGCGGTAGAAGGGCTTGTTGGCGTCGTCGAGCACCTTGTCCCACGGCTTGTCCCAGTCGATGAGGCTGGCCGCCTCCGCCCAGAAGGCCTCGGGGTCTTTCATCGAATGCTTGTAGACGCTCTGATAGTCCATCGCTCTATCCTCTGTGTTGAGATCTGGGCCTCCACTACATCGATGGAAGGCCTCGTGGAACTCGATGCGTGGCGACATTAGTGCCGTGTAAACGAATTTGCAATCATTCCGTCAATGACTGCAGGTCGCGCCCGAGAGGCTGTCGAGGTCGTTGATGAGTGAATTAGCAAAGCGAATATTTCGTATAGGGCGAAGGGGGTTGATCTCTGTTCTGGACCCGGTTATATCGCGCGCGAAAGCCTGTACGATGAATTTATATTGCTGTTTTTATGGCGATTTTTTAAGGCTTTCGGTAGCTGCTGAATTGTCGTGAGCGGCGGCGGTGATGATTCGTGCCGTGACCGTCCGGCATGTCACCCTGAGTGGATTGAGGTGTGTGCGTCGGCGCTGGGCTCGAGGGCGTGTTTCATTCGCCTGGAGGCCGGTCTTTTCGAGGCGCTGTCAGCGGATCGTGTTGATGGCCGGGAAGGGAGGTCTGTCGCGGTGTTTTCGTTTCGTGTCCGCGTCGCGCTTCGTTCGGTGCGCGCGGTTGCGTTGCGTGTGCGTGTGGCGGTCGCGGCAGTTGCCGGGGCGCGGTGGCTCGGCTGCCGGTGTCGGGTGGGGTTTGGCGGTGAGAAGACCCGGACGGGCGGGGCCCGTCCGGGTGAGGGGGCGGTCGCCCCGGGTCAGCCGGCGATCTCGGCGAACACCTCGGCGGCGGCGTCGAGGGTGGCCTGGATCTCGGCCTCGCCGTGCTTGATCGAGACGAAGCCGGCCTCGAAGGCCGAGGGCGCGAGATAGACGCCGCGCTCGAGCATGCCGTGGAAGAAGGCCTTGAAGTGCTCCTGGTTGCAGGCGGTCGCCTGGTCGAAGCCGGTGACCGGTTCGGCGCTGAAGAACAGGCCGAACATGGCGCCCGCCTGGTTGGTGGTGAAGGGCACCCCGGCGGCGGCGGCGCGCTCGCGCAGGCCGGCGAGCAGCTCGCTGGTGGTGGCGGTGAGACGGTCGTAGAAGCCCGGCTCGCTGATCAGCTCGAGGGTCTTGAGGCCCGCGGCCATGGCGATCGGATTACCCGAGAGGGTGCCGGCCTGGTAGACCGGGCCGACCGGGGAGACGTGCTCCATGATCTCGCGCTTGCCGCCGAAGGCGCCGACCGGCATGCCGCCGCCGATGACCTTGCCGAGGGTGGTGAGGTCGGGGGTGACGCCGAAGTGACCCTGGGCGCCGCCGAGTGAGACGCGGAAGCCGCTCATCACCTCGTCGAAGATCAGCACCGCGCCGTGCTCGGTGCAGACCTCGCGCAGACCCTCGAGGAAGCCCGGCAGCGGCGGGATGCAGTTCATGTTGCCGGCGACCGGCTCGACGATGATGCAGGCGATCTCGGAGCCGATCTCGGCGAAGGTCTCGCGCACCGCCGCGATGTCGTTGTAGGGCAGGGTGATGGTCAGCTCGGCGAGTGCGGCGGGGACGCCGGGGGAGTTGGGCTCACCGAAGGTCAGGGCGCCGGAGCCGGCCTTGACCAGCAGCGAGTCGACGTGACCGTGGTAGCAGCCCTCGAACTTCACCACCTTGTCGCGACCGGTGTAGCCGCGCGCCAGGCGCAGCGCGCTCATCGTCGCCTCGGTGCCGGAGCTGACCATGCGCACCATCTCCATGCTCGGCACCAGCTCGCAGACGGTGTCGGCCATCTGGGTCTCGACCTCGGTCGGGGCGCCGAAGGACAGGCCCTTGCGCATCCGCTCCTCGACCGCGCCGAGCACCTCGGGGTGGGCGTGGCCGAGGATCATCGGGCCCCAGGAGCCGACATAGTCGACATAGCGCTTGCCGTCGGCGTCGTAGGCGTAGGCGCCCTCGGCGCGCTCGAAGAACACCGGGTCGCCACCGACGCCTCGGAACGCGCGCACCGGCGAGTTGACGCCGCCGGGGATGTGGCGCTGCGCGGCTTCGAAGAGTTCATGGGATCGGCTCATCAGGATGACTCCTTGGGGAACAGTGAGGTGTAGGCGCGGGCCGCGACGGCGACATCGGGCGCCGCGAAGACTCCGCTGACGACGGCGAGCATGTCCGCTCCCGCCGCGATCAGCAAACCGCCATTTTGTGGCGTGATCCCACCGATCGCAACTCGCGGCAGCGGGATCTCGCGCCGTGCGGCGTCGAGCAGTTCGGGGGTGGCGCGTACCGCCGCGGGCTTGGTCGGCGAGGCGAAGAAGCTGCCGAAGGCGACATAGCTCGCGCCCGCCGCCACGGCCCGGCGGGCGCGCTCGAGTGCGTCGTAGCAGGAGACGCCGATGATCGCCCCCTCGCCGAGCAAGGCGCGCGCGTCGCGCGGGTCGCCGTCGTCGCGCCCGAGATGGACGCCATCGGCGTGGATGCGTGCGGCGAGCGCGAGGTCGTCGTTGATGATCAGTCGCGCGCCGCCGGCGCGGCAGCAGTCGAGCAGGGCGCGGGCCTGCTGCTCGCGCGCCCGCGCATCCGTCCCCTTGTCGCGAAACTGGATCAGCCGCGCACCGCCGGCGATGGCCTCGGCCACGCGCTCGGTGAGCGGGCGCGGGTGCGGGGCGGTGGGGGTGATGGCATAGAGCCCGTGCAACGCCTGGCTCATGGGTGCGACTGTGCGTAGAAGCGGTTGGGGGTGAGCTGGCAGCGCCCGGTGCGGAAGGCCTGATCGAGTGCGTTCCAGGTGTACTCCTGGGCCGCGGTCACCGCATCGACCATCGACTCGCCCCTGGCCAGGCGCACGGCGATGGCACTCGCCAGGGTGCAGCCGGAGCCGTGGTATTCGCCGGGGAGGCGTGGCCAGTCCCACTGGTGACGCGCGCCGCTGCGACCGTAGAGACGATTGGTGACATGCTCGGTGGTGTCGTGGGTGCCGGTGATCAACACCCAGCGCGCACCGCTGCCGAGCAGCCGTTCGGCGCATCGCGCCGGGTCCTGGAGGTCGGTGAGGGTGCGCGCCTCGGGCAGGTTGGGGGTCACCAGGGTGCTGCGTGCGATCAGGTTATGGCGCAGCTGGTTGAGCACCGCGGCGTCGGCGACACGCTGGCCGGTCCCCGAGGCGAGCACCGGGTCGAGCACCAGCGGCAGCTCGGGGTGCTCGTCGGCGAGGGTGGAGATCACGCGGACCGCGCGCGAGCTGCCGAGCAGCCCGACCTTGATCGCGCGCGGCGCGCTGTCGGCGATCAGGGTGCGGCACTGGGCCTCGAGCTGCTCGGCCGGCTGGGCGTGGATGGCGCGCACGCCGCAGGTGTCCTGGTCGGTCAGCGCGCTGATCGCGCTCACCGCGAAGCCGCCGTGCGCGGCGATCGTTTCGGCATCGGCCATGATGCCGGCGCCGCCGCTCGGGTCGTGGCCGCCGATACAGAGCACCACCGCCCGCTCAGGGCTGTCATTGATCATTCGAGATATCTCCGCGAGAGGCCCGGTGTCGATGCGCCGGGCGTGATGACGACGATTGCCCGGCGAATCTGCGCCCGGCGGCGATCAGGGGCATGATCAGCCGCCGATCGATGGTGATCGCGAGCGCGTCGCGGGCACGGTCCCGAACCCGTCGGGACGGTCGTCGACGTTGAAAACCGCGGGGTCTCCCCCGATTGTGTCTGGCAGTATTTAACCGCGCGTGCTGGCCGGGTGTCGACACCATGGCCGCTCGGTGTGCGGAGTAGCCTGAGGTCGTACACCCCGATGAAGACCTATCTCTGTATTGTCTGTGGACTGATCTACGACGAGGCCGAGGGCTGGCCCGAGGACGGCATCCCGCCCGGCACCCGCTGGGCCGATGTCCCGGCCGACTGGCGCTGCCCCGAGTGCGGCGCCGGCAAGGAGGATTTCGAGATGGTCGAGGTGTGAGGATCGCGTCCTGATCGAAGGGGTTGGATCAAGTTGGGGTCACTTGGCCGCATTCTCGGCTACACTCCTTGGCATGGAAGTCCTCACCCGCCCATCGCCCGTCTCCGAAGCGCCCTGCGGCGAGCTCGTCTCGCTGGTGCGCCGTTACTGCAGCCTGATCGAGTCATCGACCCGTGGTCGGCTGCACTGGCTGCCCGAGTTGGCGGTGCTGCTGCCCAGGCTGCATGCGCTCATCGCCCCGTTGAGCGCGGCTGGACTGGGTGCCGGTCACGTGCCGCCGGTCGATCTCGATGCCCGCTTCGAGCTCTTCTCCCATCTGCGCCGATTGCTCGCCGATCTTGACGGTTACTGGCTCGAGTTCGATCTCGCCAGTGAGGGGCGCGAGGCCATGTCCGGCAGCCTCGCCGATGACCTGACCGACATCTACTGCGAACTCAAGGCCGGACTCTGTGCCTACGACGAGGACCCGGAGTGGGCGTTGGCGGCCTGGTGCGCGGGTTATGAGCTGCACTGGTCGCGTCATCTGCTCGACGCCGAGCGTCATCTCTCCATGCTGATCGCCGACGGTCGGCTCTGAGCAGGGCCCCCGATCGCTTGAGGCCGGGCGCGCTTGCTGGATGCCCCTGAGTGCTTTTGCTATGCTCAAGAACTATTTTTCCGTTTTCTGAAGAAGAGGTTCGCCCCACATGTCCGCAGCGCTCACCGACGCGGAGCTGACCCTGACGGCACCGGCCCAGGCGAAGATGCAGGAGTTGTTCTCACAGGTCGACGCGACCGTGCAGGGGGTTCGCGTGTTCGCCTCGCCCGGCGGTTGCAGCGGCGTCAGCTTCGGCATGACCTTCACCGATGCCATCAACGACAACGATGGCGTGCTCGAGTGCGACGGCTTCAAGGTCGTGGTCGACGATGGCACGCTGGAGTATCTTCGCGGCGTCGAGATCGACTTCTCCGATGATGGCGAAGGCACCGCGACCTTCGTCTTCAACAACCTCCCCCAGGTCCAGGGCGGTGGTTGCTCCAGCTGTGGTTCCGGCAGCGGTTGCAGCTGATCCCGTCCCGGATCCGCTGGTGCCGGCCCCGCCCGGCACTCGCGAGGCCGCCTTCCGGCGGCCTTTGCGCCGAACCCGTCAGGCGAGCACCCCCCCGGGTGCGTCACCAGTCCGTCGGTCGCGCTGCCGCGATCGGCGTGACGCCGATCCCCGCGCGTTCCGTCCTCGCCCGATCATCGATGCGGCGAGGTCCGGTGTCCCCGGTCGTCGTCCTTCCCGCCGTCGGGCCGGATCGATGGCGTGGGTCACCGCCCGCTGTCCTCTATAAGGATTCTCGTCGTGCGCGGCCCCTCGCTGGTCCGTGCATGGAGGCTTGAGCATGTTTAAGGTTGGAATCGTTGGTGGTACCGGTTACACCGGTGCCGAGCTGCTGCGCATCCTGGCGCGTCACCCCGAGGTGGAGATCGCGGTCATCACCTCTCGCGGCGAGGCCGGGCTGCCGGTCGCCGAGCTCTTCCCCCATCTGCGCGGTCATGTCGACCTGTGCTTCAGCGCGCCCGATGCCGAGACCCTCGGCGGCTGCGATCTGGTGTTCTTCGCCACCCCCAACGGCACGGCGATGAAGCTGGTGCCGGAGCTGTTGGCGCGCGGGACCCGGGTGGTCGATCTCGCCGCCGACTTCCGCATCAAGGACATCGCCGAGTGGGAGCGTTGGTACGGTATGTCGCACGCCTGTCCCGAGCTGGTGGCCGAGGCCGTCTACGGTCTGCCCGAGGTCAACCGCGCGGCGATCCGCGAGGCGCGTCTGGTGGCCAATCCCGGCTGCTACCCGACGGCGGTGACGCTGGGTCTGCTGCCGCTGCTCGAGGCCGGTGTGGTCGATCCGTCGTGGCTGATCGCCGACGGCAAATCGGGGGTCAGCGGCGCCGGGCGCAAGGCCAACGTCGGTCAGCTGATGGCCGAGGTCGGCGAGAGCTTCAAGGCCTATGCCGCCGGTGGTCATCGCCATGGCCCGGAGATCACCCAGAACCTGAACGCCGCCGCCGCTTCGTCGGTCAACCTCACCTTCGTGCCCCATCTGGTGCCGATGGTGCGCGGTATCGAAGCGACGCTCTATGCCCGCGAACTCGAGCCCGGCCAGGATCTCGAGGCGATCTATGCGCGCCGCTATGCCGACGAGCCCTTCGTCGACCTGATGCCGGCCGGCTCGCACCCCGAGACCCGTACCGTGCGTGGCTCCAACCTGTGCCGTATCGCCGTCACCCGTCAGGGCGACTCGGGGGTGGTCGTGGTCCAGTCGGTGATCGACAACCTGGTCAAGGGCGCGGCCGGTCAGGCGGTGCAGAACATGAACCTGATGCTCGGGCTCGACGAGTCGCTCGGGCTCGATGCCCTGGCGCTGCTGCCCTGAGCCAATGACGAGCCGTGGCGAGCGCTCGGCCCTGCTGGCGTGTCTGTTCTTCATCGCGCTCGCCTGCGGCGTCGGTTACGAACTCGGTCGCATCCCGGCGCGCACCGAGCTCGGCCCGGAGCTGGCCAGGCTCGCGGTCGAGCGCGAGACGCTGGCCCGCGAACTCGATGCGGCGCGCCAGCAGGCGCTGATCCTCGAACGCGACCGGACGATCGAGCGCGAGACGGTGCGGGTGCTGCAGTCGCGCCTGGAGGCGGCACAGGATGCGCGGCTCGAGCAGGCGCGCGAACTCTCCTATCTCAAGCGTCTGCTGCAGGCCGGTGACAAGGGGGCGGTTCGCGCACACGATCTGCGGCTGTCGGCGCAATCGCAGCCGCGTCGCTATGGCTATGACTTCCTGCTCACCCAGCTCGTCGACGGGGTGGGGCAGGTCGAGGGGCGGGTGGTGCTGGTCATCGAGGGGGTGCGCGGCGATGAGCCGGCGCGGTTGCGACTCGATGAGCTGACTGCCGAGCCGGCGACGATCGGCATGGACTTCGAACACTATCAGCACTGCTCGGGCTGGTTCATGCTGCCCGAGGGCTTCGCCCCGCAGCTGGTGGTGATCCAGATCGAGCCGGATGGCGAGCGCCTGGCCGCGACCAGCGCCTCCTTCCCCTGGCCGCTGGAGCTGATCGACTGACCCGGCGCTGGGCGCTGCCGTGTCCGGCGCGTGGTTGAACCTGCTCCCGGCGGGACGCATCTCGGCAGACATCACCATCATCACGAGGATGTCCATGTCATGAGCGCCGATGCCGCTACCGATGCCCCACTGGTCTTCACCACGTCGGCCGCCTCGAAGGTGGCGGAGCTGATCGCCGAGGAGGGCAACCCGGGGCTGATGCTGCGCGTCTATATCCAGGGCGGCGGCTGTTCCGGCTTCCAGTATGGCTTCGCCTTCGAGGAGCGTACCGAGGACGGCGACACCGAGGTCGTCACCGACGGCGTCAAGCTGCTCGTCGATCCGATGAGCATGCAATATCTGATGGGGGCCGAGATCGACTATACCGAGGGGCTGCACGGCGCCCAGTTCGTGATCCGCAACCCCAATGCCTCAACCACCTGCGGCTGCGGGTCGTCGTTCTCGGCCTGAGTGCGGTCAGCGCGGTGCGGTCGTCGTCCCGCTCTGCGGGAGTTCGGTCAGCTCGGCCTGCAGCGGCGGCAGCTCCAGCGGGATGACGCGCGCGTCGGTGTCGACCGCCTGGGGCTGGCCCTGAGGCATGTGCTCGAACCACCAGTAGGCACCATAACCAGCGCCTCCGACCACCGTGAGCAACAGCAGGATCGGGAACACGCGTGGTCCGCGTCTGCGGCGGGGGCGAAGCGGGATATCGCTCTGCCTGAATTTGTAGTCGCGCATAATGTCTTTTATTTACAATGATGTAGGGCTTTATTTTCGAGTCCTAGTGTAGTCCCAAAGAACGGCTTCTCACAAGGATGGGTGCGCCCGTGCCCGGTCGGTAGCGATTGCGCTTGAGTCCCCCTGGGTGGCGTCGTAGGCTCTTCTCTTTGCGCCTCAAGGGCGCGCCACAGCTGAGAAGACACGATAACGATGGAAGCACTCGACCACGCCCTCGCGCTCATCAAGCGCGGTACCGATGAGATCCTCGTCGAGGATCTGTTGCGCAAGAAGCTCGCGCGTGGAGGGTCGCTACGCATCAAGGCCGGGTTCGATCCCACCGCGCCCGACCTGCACCTCGGCCACACCGTGCTGATCAACAAGCTGCGTCAGTTCCAGGATCTCGGCCACGAGGTGCTGTTCCTGATCGGCGACTTCACCGGCATGATCGGCGACCCCAGCGGCAAGAGCGCCACTCGCCCGCCGCTCACCCGCGAGCAGATCATGGAGAATGCCGCTACCTATCGCGAGCAGGTGTTCAAGATCCTCGACCCCGAGCGCACCCAGGTCGTCTTCAACTCGCAGTGGATGGACGAGCTCGGCGCCGCCGGCCTGATCCAGATCGCCGCGCGGCACACCGTTGCACGCATGCTCGAGCGCGATGACTTCGCCAAGCGCTACAAGGGTGGTCAGCCGATCGCCGTGCACGAGTTCCTCTATCCGCTGATCCAGGGCTATGACTCCTGCCAACTCAAGGCTGACGTCGAGCTCGGCGGTACCGATCAGAAGTTCAACCTGCTGGTGGGGCGTCAGCTCCAGGAAAGCTTCGGCCAGGAGCCGCAGGTGGCGATCACCGTACCGATCCTCGAGGGGCTCGATGGTGTGCAGAAGATGTCGAAGTCGCTCGGCAACTACATCGGCATCACCGATGCGCCGGGAGAGATGTTCGGCAAGATCATGTCGGTGTCCGACACCCTGATGTGGCGTTACTTCGTGCTGCTCAGTCGGCGTGAGATGGCCGAGATCGAGGGGTGGCAGCGCGCGGTCGAGGAGGGGGCCAATCCGCGTGACATCAAGTTCGAGCTCGCGCTCGAGCTGGTCGGGCGTTTCCATGGCCAGGAAGCGGCGCGTCGTGCCCAGGAAGAGTTCATCGCGCGCTTCCAGAAGGGAGCGATGCCCGAGGAGATCGAATCGCTGACGGTGGCTCCGCAGGACGATGATGCCCTGCCGGTCGCCAACCTGCTCAAGGAGGCCGGGCTGGTGAAGAGTACCTCCGAGGCGATCCGCATGATCGGCCAGGGCGCGGTGCGCATCGACGGCGAGCGCATCGAGGATCCGCGTCTGGCTTGTGTCTCGGGCAGTGAGCACGTCTACCAAGTGGGCAAGCGGCGCTTCGCGCGCGTGCGCGTTTCCTAAGATGGCCGGAAGGCCTATCCCGGGCCATGGAAGGCCGGGATAGGTTTTTTCAAAAAAAGTGTTGACGTTTTTCGAGAAGCGTCTAAAATGCGCAGCTCGCTCAGGGCAGAGCGGCCCGGATCACCAACCGATTCGGGGTTGACCGGAAAAAAGACGGTTGACACGGAATACGGAA